>CAYQWA010000005.1:0-255976 GCA_964421215.1 uncultured Bacteroidales bacterium
CTTTTGTTAATTTTATGAATTAAAACTTGGATAAGTCTTAGAATACACAAAGACTCGAAATTGCACTAAGCCAGCGATTTAGCATTCAGTATCACGAGCAACCTTGAACCTGACGAAAGGTCGAAGTGTGAGTTGGCCTTAACTAATTGACATTAGCTTGCTGACTGGCAGGTTCACAGATTTACCATCTGAAGATCAGATCGCTAAGTGACGAATCAGGCTGCTTCTTTTGTTGGAGGGAATCCTGGTATTATGTTTTTCTGGCTCGCTTAATCAATTATGACATGAGTCACTGCTATTAGGCAATTGTTATAGAAGACTTTAATTAATTATTGTCCCAATTCTTTGGGCTGGACGTTGGTATCCCCACTACTTTCTTTTGTATTTTCCTCATCAATGTATTCCTGGAATGATCTGTAATCATCTCCATCAAGCTCGGTTAATCTTAATTTGTATCCTTGTGCTCCCAGGATCAACTTCAATGCTCGCTCAATATGGCTTCTTAAAGGCTCGGTTATCCATTTTAACTCAACAGGTCCATTTTCCGAATCTTTCTCAACCTGCAACCTGATATCCTCTTTTATATCATTCGCAATTTTATCAAGTTTTGAATTTGTCCTCCAATGACCGGAACCCAGAAAAGGAATATTAAATTCTAAGATCTCATCAATTTCCCATTTGGTTTTTCGGTTGGTAAAAGCTAAAAACTCCGGATTAGCATTTGCTATAAAAATTTCATTGTTCTGTTCATCAATCTTAAATCTTAGCTTCGTGAAATCAACACCATATTTGGCGATAAAATCAACATCGATAACACCAATAAACTGTACATTTTTATCTTTAACTTTAAACTTTTTGTTTACCGTTCTTTTAAAGTTTGTTTTCACTTCAAACAATCCTAATTCGAGAATGGTATTTATTTCAGAGATATTCAATTTTCTTTTTGAATAATCCTCAACAGTATCTCTTAAGGTTTTGTTTTCTTCTTCTCTGTCCAGCAATTTTTGATTGAGCGTTTCCAATTCTGCCACTTTGTTTTTAAGCAGTAATTCCCAAAGGAAAAAGATGAAGGCTGCAATTCCAACAACAATAAATCCTATGGTCAGGATTTTATTAAATACCAGGATCAATCCTATAATCAGTATTAATCCAACAATTAGATAAACCTTTATTTTTTTGAACATACAACTACAAATATATTATTTTAATTGTTTTGGTGCGAATAACCAGGTTTTTGTCTTTGAATCAGACTTGTGTCAGTTGGTGGATATATTGATTTTAAGTATTACTTATCAAATCTGTCACGAGTGGTTGGGCTAATGCCAATGCTATATGTTTGCGACAGTGAGGGTTTCGAATTAATGCGCAACGGTTTTGATTATGTGGTGTTGCCAGCTTTTGTTGGCGATGAACATCATACACGTTGTTATGGGCTGGCATTCCTATTCTAATTGTTATAAGGTTCATTTATTCGAATTAATGTTTTCAGCTTATTTGCTGTATTTCGGTTGATAGAGTTGTAAATAGAAATTTCCAGGAACTTTGAAAAAAGTTACAAAACCATATCCGTGGTCTTCAATTTCGCCCTTAAATTCAACTCCTTTCGATTTTAACTCCGATACGGTTTGTTCGATATTGTCACAATAGAAAGAAATATCGTGAACTCCCGACGGTGCTCCTTCTTTTCCGCTTTCGTCAGATGGATGAACACCCATATCGCCTTCCGAAAAATTAAATATTAGCCAACCATCTCCAATATCAGTTGCCTTAAATCCAAGTTTGTCCCGTAGAAATGCTCTCAATTCGTTTGGTTGAGAACTGTAAAACATTGTGTGTACTCCTTTTATCATTTTTTTAGTTTTGAATGTTCATGTTTCGTTTTTCAAGTCCACTAAACTTACTTTTTATTTTCAAGTTCACTTGTTCTATGGCAAGGAATTTCGCGTTATCAATTTGCCCATAACTAGCAGATAACCAACATTAATGCCCATTATCTATCTTCTTTAATTTTGATTATTCAATTCTTATCTTCCACTCAACTATAGCTTTAACCGAAAAGGTTCCGCGGTTATGGCAAGTAGGGCGCAGATACGTAATTAAATTTGCTGTTTATCACTTAAACCGCAATTACTTTTACATAATTGTTGTGCCTTCGTACTTATTCTCCTTTAATTTTATATGTCACCCATTTTCTTTCTGACATAAATTTCAAAAATTCCTGTTCGCCTTTTTCTTTAATCATTTCAATTCCCTTTCTGCGATTTGTTTGTGTTATGAACTGTCCAAATCTTATCATTAAAGGATTATATTTTTTGCAATCTTTAACCGAATCATATTCATCACAATCTGCACAAGATTGAATGCCTTTTTCTAAACAACAAGGTCTTACATTGCAAGCTTTGTAGCCAACAGCACATTTAGGGTCATCACCTTTGCAAGAAAAACATTTGTCCTTTATAAATTTTGGACAAGCTCCACAATAAAAACCACAATACGAAATTTTACTGTAATCCAGTTCTTTTACTTCCATTTTATTTTACTATGCTAAATTTTTTCCTATACTCTTTATCCATCTTTTCAGTAGCGTATCTAATAATTAGCCTACCACACTTGTCTTTCCATTCATAAAGAAATTTTTCTGTTTCCTTCGGCTGTTTTTTCCATAGTTCACGCAATAAAGTACCAAGTCCTTTTTGTACATACTCTGATTCGTCTTCCATTAAAGGTTCTATAACACTTAAAGCTTCGTCATTTTTATAGTCAATTTTTAATTTTGATAACTCTACAAATAATACTGGTACTGCTCTACGTTGCCATTCGCTTTGAGAGTTACTCCACTCTTTCAATTTGTCAAATCCGATGATATGCTCAATGAAAAAATGTGGTAGAACTAACATACATAAAACATCAGTAGATGCCCAATTTGATATTCCAAGTTCAAACCATTTGCCTATTCTATAAAATGTTTCTTCTGTAAATTCTGCTTTTTTTGATTTTACAAAATGTATGGCTAAATCTTTTTCTTCAAACTTACCATTCTTAATCAACTCATCTGATAAATCTAAATAGTTTTGCAAAGTCATTTCATTTCCCCATTCTTTAATCCAACTTTCTATTTGTTTTTTAAGAACTTTACTGTCTATTCCAAAACCATCAAAACCTTCTTTAAAGTATTTAGAATATTTCACTATGATTTTTGGGTCAGAATTTAACTCGCAGAACTCTCTTATTGCTTTTATCTTTTCTTCAAACATAAGACTTAACTTTTTTATGGTTTGTCATTTTCTCGTATGAGGCACAACTAGTTGATAACAAACAATAATGCCCCTTATCTATCTTCTTCAATTTTGATTGTTCATTTCTTATCTTACGCCCAACTAAACCTTTAACCGAAAACAAATGAGTAAAACCGGATTGAAAAAAACAGATAACAGTCATAGACCATTTATCCGTTTAAAATATAGTAAACGTTTATATAATTGTTGGGTATGCTTTCATTTGTTTTTGTATTGCCAAAATACTAATAATATCCTGTTTAATTCAATGAGATCAACAATTTAGAGGACGTTTAAATTAGCTTCATTTTGGTAGAGGGCGAAGGCCATATATTACGGCTGTAAATATAATGCCTGCAAAATCAAAAAACATCACTGAAAACCACAATATATATATATAGTTGAAAACCACCAGTTAGTTGGGAATTCGATGTTTGGGCCAGAGTCGAAATTATGGGATTAATCCACCTGGCTGGTGTCTGTAAGAAGGGTCAGGTTGATTTTTTTAAAACAAAACCAAGTATTCTTTGAAAAAATTTATTCTGTCCAGGGAGAGTATTAGTAAATTAGATTCTGAATCTGGGTGGCAAGTAAGCATCATATTATTTTTCCCAAGGTCCGTCGATAGTAACACTTAAAAAGGATTTTCCGTCATAACGAAAAAGACCTCCCCATCCACCAAACCAAAATCGGTTCTTACGGTCTTTATATATGCTCAATACTCCATTGGTTTTCAATCCTTCTTCTTCATACAAATTGGTAAAAGTGGATCCATCATAACAGTAAACTCCATGATTTTCTGCGGCAAACCAAATGTCTCCATTATCATCCTCAAAAAAAGCGCTGACCTCAACTCCTTTTATAATTCCATCTTTTGTAAAATTGGTAAATCTCTTTCCGTCGTATTTACTAACTCCTCCCCAAAAGCTACCAATCCATAAATTTCCTCTGGAATCTATCATTAGTTCATAAATCGTATTATCACAAAGACCATTTTCCATGGTAAAATTTGTAAAGGTTTTTCCATCGTATTTGCAAATGCCATAACCATCAGTACCAAACCATAAATTACCTTCTTTGTCTTCTGCAATTCCAGTGATCCTGTCGGGGGAGTATATTGAATTGACCTCTTCTACCTGTGCTTTGGGTATTGAGATCGAAAAAAATGTATTTCCATCAAAACGACTTAGTCCGGCATTGGTGCCTATCCAAAATATTCCATTTACATCAATAATCAAGCTCCAGATTTCGTTGTTTAATAAGCCATCTTTCTCCGTATATATGGAAAATGATTTTTCGTCGTACTTAGTTAATCCTTTAGACGTTCCAAACCATACATTACCTTCATTATCCTCAACAATTCCAGTTACCCTTCCACCACTAAACCCATCTTTTTCAGAAAAATATTCCAAAGTATCCCCATTGTAGCGCATAATGTCATAAACATTGGTACCGAACCAGAGATTTCCACTCCTATCTTGAAATATCTTGCGTAGATGCTGACATAGTTGTCCATCAATAAAAAAGAGAGGGTCTTTTTTGGCATTCTTAACAGTTAAATTGGTTGTTGATCGCCTGGCATTAAAAGTATCAGAACTCGTTTGAACCTGTCCGTTGCAGGATATAACAATAAAAGAAAGTAATAGTATAAGGGATATTAATTTAATTCGTTTAAGATGTATTTTGTTGTTTCCCATATTCTTAATGTTTTGGGGGTTGATTCAGCAGTTCCGCAATAGGTCTTATAAGGGGTTGAATGAAGTGCCATTGGCCTTATGTAATGTTTCAATTATAAACATTGACTAATTCTATTTTGTTGCTATTATTATGATTTTACCTTTTCTGTTAAATGCTAGTAGTACAGGCTATGTATTGTCATTTCATTTCTTTTTTTACCCATTGAATAAATAGTTCTGAATTCTTTAAACTTTCCTCATTAGCTTCCATAAAAGGCTTTGCGTTAGAAATTAAAGCCTTAAAGTAATCTGAAAACATATATGCAGATATTTCGTTAGGATGATCTATTCCCCGAGATACCGGGAAGGCGTTTTTATAGAAACCAATGCTATCAATATTTGTATAAATTAACTTGTTGTCTTCTGATTTAATTGTAGAAAAAATTCCGCTTACATTTTTCACTACAAACACGCTATCTGTGAAGTCTTTTCCCATTACCGGGATCCCTTCAGTTTCTTTGAGTAATGTTCTTACCCAATAAAAGGAGGTCGAATCTTTAGGATTAGTAATTAACCATTCAGCAATAGGAGCATCCGGGTTTGACACCTGATCTTTCCTTATATCACTATCGTTCAGTACCTGAGCTTTGGTAAAGTCCCAGTATTTTTCATATAAATTTTCAAACTTCGACCTGAACGTTCGTTGTAGAGAGTGCATTTGTTCATGCACCAAAAGAGCACCCATCTTTTCCAGAAGTGTTCTCTCTTCTTCTAAAGACATATGATCACTCCAGGTTTTTGAAAGATAATCAATATGTCGCTGACTCAATATTATATATGTTCCTCTGGTATGTGCAAATCCACCACAAAGCCAATCCTCAACTTTGATAAAACGCCAGGGATGATAGGCCATTAAACCAATATCATTCTCAAATAAAACAGCATTTATCTTGTTTACAACAAACGAAATACATTTTTTTTCGCTCAATGTAAAATCTGTAACTGCAGATACGAACTTTTCTTTTGCGTATACACGTGCTTCATCCAAATCAGTTGTCGGAACTTCCGAAGCAGTAAACGCTTCTATTTCTCGAATTTGTAATTGCGAAAAGTAGGGTTCATACGATTCATCAAGTATAGCTTTACCAGCACGTTCTTTATCCAGGAAATCAACTCTGGGGTGAACCAGGGGACTATTTCGGATAATATCTATTTGATATTGATTTAAGCTGTATTTGGGATCAATACGATCTTTAAAATCTCCATCGCCTTGGATATTCGGAATACTGTCCGGAACATTCTCATCATCAACAGCATGTTTTAATGACAAATTATGCCCCACCTCATGGGCAATTACAAATGCCTGCATATATTCATTTTCTTTTCCCGTATCATCACCCAGCGAAATAAAAGTTAGATTGCCTCCCATCATCCCTCTTCCCAAAGGCCCTTTAATGCCATCCACTATATTAACGAAAAACATATTTACAATATCATTTTGTCCTTTTATCAAACCCTCTCTATGGGCTATGCTTACTATGCTGTCCAGGTTAATCAGTCCATCACGAGCTTTTGTATTATTAAAGTAAATAGGTTCAAAGAAAAGAAAATCTACTTCTGCTGGTAAATAAGCCTGATCCACGAGGTTTTCCGGCAGCGCCATAGAGGCAGGATGGGTCCCTTCATCTGATTGCAGTACAATTGGTTGGACCATAAGAACAAAAGGGGTGAGTTTTTCAGTTTGTTGTGCAATACATTTAAAACCAAATAAGAAAAGCACACAAAAAAGTATTCTATTCATCATATTGTTAAGTAGATTTAATTTTGTTAGTAATGATTAGTATATGGTGCATTTTAATGTGCTATATACGTTGTTATCTGCTTTCTATTATTGGTCTAAAATAAGGATCATATTTTATTAAGTAATCTTCACTGGACAAAATGGCCCTTTGATCATAGAATATTTTATAATCATTAATGCCCCTTATCCATTTGAATCAATCTAGCCAGTTTATTTTTTATCAAAAATCCAGCTAAAGCTTTAACCAACAACAAATGTTAAAACCGGATTGTAACAAAAACAGATATGCGGCCTATTTATCCGATAAAATTTGCTAAAGGTATTTTAAAATTCTGGTTAATCCATTCACATTATTTTGCCACTAAACATACCCCTTCAAAACTTCCTTCCACAATTCCGACAATAGTACTTAAGCTTAGGAGTACCCGTTGGAATCGCTGCAAAAAAAGCAAACATAATTAAAAAGAATCGTGCCAGTGCGTTGCCTGAACCAAGGACAACATCCCTGGATTTACAATGGATACATTCAATTTCAGCAGCTTGTGGTTCCAGTTTATCTTTGATGATGTGCCTCGCTTTTTCGAGGTCCTTTACATCCACCATAATGTGTATTCCTTCAAGCAATCCATAATTCCGTCCAGGGTATAAATTTGTAAAATTCTCATTGGTCAGAAAACAATTAATCCCTTCATTGGCCAATCTGCCTTTTAATAGGTGAGCCTCAGTGGAGTCGTCGACTGTTATTAGTGTGGTGGTTTGCATGAGAGAACAAAAGTAAACAAAGTTGCCTGTGTACTTGCTGCAAGCAGGTAATGAACTCGGAACCCGAAACTAAAAAGAATAACTCACACCAAGCAAAAAGTTAAACCTGTACGAAGGATAATTGTACCAATGCTCATAGCGCTGGCCAAGAACATTATTCAGGTTTAGAAAACCGGACAGTACTTTTGAATAACGGTATTCAAGTCCCAGGTTTACGTCAATCATAGCATCCAGCTCTTCTGCTTTTACAACAATATCACCTGTGTTGTCATCAATTTCGTAAAG
Organism: uncultured Bacteroidales bacterium; assembly: GCA_964421215.1. Lineage (GTDB taxonomy): Bacteria > Bacteroidota > Bacteroidia > Bacteroidales > JAADJA01 > JAADJA01. The sequence continues at coordinate 7,800 of CAYQWA010000005.1, forward strand.
TTTCGCATACATTTTACTACGGGTAAAAACCTCACCACGGATTAATATCTTATCCTGCATACTGTAATCTGCAGCCAGTGCTATTTCAAGTTTTGGTTTATGCCAGGCCTGATCCTCATTATCAAGGAAGTAGTCGTTGTACTGTCCGCGAAGAATTATATTAAACTTGTTGATATAATGAAATCCAAATTCAGCTTTCAAGCGTGTATGTTTGACTCTATCGTAAACTACTGCAAACTGGTTATTTAATCCATCTCCAAGAGCCGACACAGTGTCGTTCACGAAAAAGGGCATATTTTCAACAGTTGAGTTTCTGAACGACACATTGTAATCAAGATACTTTGATAATTTACCTTTCAATCCTCCATACTGACTGATCTTAGTGTTTGAAAATCGTTTATCCAATGTTGAAATTATAAAAGGATTTTCATCAGACAACAGCCTCAGGCTATTTTTCTTCAATCCTCCGCTAATACCTGCAAAGGTGATTAGGTAATCTTCAATAACTTTCACCTCTGCCCTGATAACAGGATAAACATGTACCGTGGAGTTGGAATCGGATTCGATCATTGTATTTACTCCCACCCTGAATAAATACTGGTCAAAAGCAAGTGAATAGTAGGGCGAGATTGAAATTATACCGCTGTTATGGTCAGTTATGGAGTCTGAGTTTAGGAAGTAATTTATTCCCAGATCCAGTCCGAGCTTTTCCTTGTCCGAAAAATCAAAAAATCTAGTTGAGTAGTCCAGGTCAGCATTAAAAAGTATGTTATGCTCCGACGCATCATACCTGTCAGACAAATAGGAATAACCCACTCCCAGAGTGTGGTTCAGTTTTTTATCCCCTGGATAATTACTGGCAAAATTGGTTGTAAACCCCACATGGTTGTATGTTTGTTTAATGTCTTTTTTATTCAGTGCCAATGCCGGGAATTCCTCGGGCCGGTATCCGTAATAGTGTACTCCTTTTCTATTGAAAAAAACTTTGGAAGTGAGCGTATGCTGGCTCATAAATTTCTTTCCATAAGCAGAGACATCCGTTAAAGAATTCCCTGGATACCCGTACTCCTTAATTTTGCCCGAGGATGAGATATGTTTCAAATGAACACCAAACGCATTCTTTTTAGACCGTAGCTTATTTGCAAAAAACTCGATATATGGTGTACCGTAATTCCCAAAACCTGCCCGAACATAGTTACGGTAAAGTTTTGTCACACTTTCACCTTCAATTTTTGCTGCAACAATGGGTTCAAGTAAAGGTGGAGCCTTATAATCCTTTGACAAAATATCATAGATAAAGTCAGGCTTGTTCAATTCTTCATCCGGGATCCGTGGTGACACGTTGATCTTTATAGCTTCCGAAACGGTAGGCTGGTAAGGTGCGACAACCGTTATCTCTTCATTATCAGAAACTTCCTGCCCTACTGCCCCTATTGCGAGAATATTCATCGCCAGGATAAAAAGAATCTTTGCTTTTATTGAATAGTTTAACATTTGGTCTGTTTTTATTCTGTTACTTTCTGATCTAATAGTTCTGAAGCTCAACTTCTTCTCCATCGAGTTGAATTGTTTCAGCTTCGCCGTCATCCTCGACTACCTCATCCTGTCCTTCGGCTGCAATCAAGGCATCCAGCTTTTGGATGGCAAGATTGCGCAACTCTTCACCTTCATGGTTATCGATCACACTTTGCAGGGTTTGTTTGGCCTGAAACACATTTTCCGTTGACTGGTATATATCTGCCAGTAAAATAAACCCGCTTGCTACCCAGTAGTCATAGGGAGCATATTTATTGATCAGGTCAAAAACTGTTTTTTCAGCTGTTTCCAAATCGTTTAATTCAAATTCGATCCTGGCAATAGTATATTTTGCTTCAGCTCCTGCGGCACCCTGGGAAAATTCTACCACCTCCCTGAATCTGCTTTTTGAAAGCAATGGCTCATCGTTTTTGTACAATGATTTTGCACTGAGCATTAAGGCCTCAAGTTTCATTTCATCCGATATTTTTTCTGCCTTTAACAATTTTTCCGATGAGGAAACTACATCCTGATAGTTACCTAGCAGAAAACTGCACTTCATTTGTCCGTACCAGGATTCAGGAATATTGCTTTTTATTTCAGCTGTTTGTTCAAGGGTCTTAAAATAACTTAACGCGTTATCAAACTTCTCAAGAGAATAGCTCAGGTCAGCAGCTTTTAAAAGAGCACTTTCGGTAAACACAGATTTGGGTTTAGAGATAACGTATTCATAACCGCCTAAAGCTTCTTCCTTTTTATCCTGTTTGATCAGGCATTCTGCAAGATAGAAATTGGCACTTAACAGGAAGGCACCTTCAGGAAATTTCTTTATGTAGTTATCAAGGGAAAGGGCTGCAATATCATAATGGCCTTCCATGTATTGATTTTCCGCTGAAGTATAAATGAGAGAATCCTGTTCTGAAATAGAAATGCTCGCAAAAGATAGTGTTTTTGTGTACTCGATATAGTCGTTCGCCCTTCCTTGTTCTATATAAAGATTCTGCAGACTGGCAAGGGCCTCCTTTGACTCAGCTGTTCCGGGAAAGTCCTCAACCACGCCTTTAAAGGTTTGTATGGCCAGGTCGCTAAGCTCGTTGTTGTAATAGATCAGTCCGGCCTTAAGCCTTGACTTGACTGCAAATACACTCTTAGGATAATCAGCAGCAACCTTTTTGAAGTTTACCAGGGCCTTTTCGTTATCACGATTTTGCAGATATGTGTTCCCAAGTTCATAATAAACTTCACTTATGTAGGATGAATTCGGGAAGTTTGTTCCCAGGCGGTTCAGGGTTTGGATTTTTTCGGGATACCTTTGCAATACACCCAATGCTTTTGACTTTTGAAGCAAGGCATAATCCACATCAATGGAATTCAGATTAATGGCTTTGTCGTAATAGGCAATAGCATCATCGTAGCCTTTACTGATAAACCAGGAATCACCCATCCTCAGAAATGCATCTGCCACCATTACAGGCTGCTCATCACTTAAGTTGGCAATAAAAGATTTGAAATAATAGATTCCACCATTGTATTCCTTCCTGTTAAAATAAACATAGCCCAAGTTATAATTTGCCATGTTGTATACAGGGACTTTCTTCGCTTTAGGAGCTGACAGGAACTCAAGGTAATATTTCTTCGCACCCCAAAAGTTTTCCTGCCGATAAAACGTTTCTGCCAGCCAGAAAATACTCTCTGCTGTGATTTGTTTATCCTCGTTATATTCCACCGATTTTTTGAACATTTCAGCTGCTTTCTCATAATCAAACTGGTTGAACAACTCTATCCCGGTATAAAAGGTGATCTTCTGGAAATTCTTTTTATAATCCACACCTTTTACCTGTATGTTCTCCAGGGCTTCCTGGGCATCTTTAAAATTCCGTGTAGTCATGGAAATTTTAAAAAGGAAATTGTAGGCTTCATCATTGCGCTTCGAATCCGGATATGCTTTTAAATAGGAACGCAATGCTTTTACCGCCTCATTGTATGGATCATATGACAATTCGAAAGCCAGTTGGGCATGGTTAAACAAGGCATCTTCCCTTACATCACGGTCGAAGGATAGCTTATAGGATTGAGTAAAGGCATTGGCTGCAAACTTTTTCTGACCCTGCTCCAGATAACAGGCCGCCAGATAATACCACGCGTATTGGGCAATGGTATCCTTTTGGCCGGTTGATCGCTGAAAATACCTGGCAGCACCTTCATAATCTCCTGTTTTGTACAAGGAGTAACCCATAATATAGTTATCATTCCGGTCCAGCCCGGTGCGTGAACTCTGGTGATATTGCTCCAGGTATGGGAGGGCTTTGTCATATTTATTCTTGTAATAATAGGACTCCCCCAATACTTTTGTCAATTCAGCTGCCCTTTTATTGGTAGCATTTACCATTAATGGAGGAGCAGTTTTAATTACCTCATCGTAATTTCTTTGCATGTAGTGAATCTGAACGACATAAAAAGGAGCAATAGCTTTGAAATTCGGATCATCAAACAATTCAGTGAACCTGTCCAGTGCGGAATTATAGTTTCCATCAGCATAGTCCATGTGTGCCAGGAAATAAGACGATGGCGAGGCATATTTAGAATTTGAATTGACAACCTTGTTGAACGATAGCCTGGAACTGGCAAACTCTTTACGTTTAAACAAACAATAGCCCAGTTTAAAATGGTACTCTGCTCTTTCATCTGCTGATAACTCAGAAATATCAACGGCCTGGAAAGACTCCATGGCTTTACGGTATTTCCTGTCGCGGTACGACAGCCTGCCAAGCTGGAAATTAACACGGTTTATATAAGAACTGGTGGGATGGTTTCTAACAAATTCATCCAGTTTGAAAGCAGCATCCCTGTTATACAATTCCAGTGCACAAATGGCTTCGTAGTATTCGGCATTGATTCTAAGAGGAGAAAAAGGATTATCTGTTTCCAGAATCACTTTATTGAATTTTTCCTGTGCAGCTCCATACTTTTCTTTGTGGAAAAGGTCGGTCCCTGTCCTGTAGTCCTCTTCCGGATTGTCATATACAGCGGTAGACTGTGAGAAGGCGGGCGCCAAAAAAACGGAAACAAATAGAAAGACCAGTATTGATCTGAAAATTATCGTCATATTTTCACTTTGTATTTCTAATGAACAAATGCTATTTGGCTTTTAAAGCAGCCAGATGATTTTATTGCCCGAAACACTTATTTTACAGCAAAAGCCGAAAACCATCGGCTCTTAAACTTATTGTATTCTATTATATTCCGGACACCAAACAAAATTAGCAAGTATAAAAAGTACAGTTTTATGCGATAATTTTAAATTATAACATCAATTTGTTAATAACTCCAAAGAAACGAATGCACCAAGTTTTTATTATAAATGACATAGATCCTTCAAAGTAGCAGGGATAATCATATGCTTTGGAATCGTATTAAATCATCCCAATCTTTAAAATTGTTTAACATTGTCAGCCATTCTGAGCAATGCGAAGAATTGGATCCCTATTTGCTGTCATGCAATTACTTATTAACCATCGTGCCTGTTTAAAACAAAACAGAAAGCAACATTCCTGATAGAACATTGTTCTTATATTTGTTCATTCTAAAAATTCCAGCGATGAAAAATCTGATCCTATTACTGAGTATTGTATGCTTTTCCTTCTCAATAAATGCCCAGGATACTTTTTCCATTACGGCGATCGACACCCTGACCGGTGAAGTAGGTAGTGCAGGTGCATCCTGTATTGATGATAATGCCATTCCCGGAGGTTGTTTTATTCTGAGTGATGTAAAACCCGGTACCGGTGTAATTCACACACAAGCTTACTGGAATCCTGCTAATCAGAACTATGCAAGCTCCCTTATGGATATGGGTCTCCATCCTCAGCAGATCATCGATTCACTGGTGGCAAATGATGTACAGAACAATCCTCACATCAGGCAATATGGTATTATTGATTTGTTTGAAGGCAGTGCAAGGAAAGCAGCCTATACCGGTTCCAACTGTGACGATTATAAAAATCACATCATTGGACCAAACTATACCATACAGGGCAATATACTTCTTGGTCAGCAAATCCTTGATTCCATGGAAACACGATTCCTTGCTGAAGAGGGAGAACTGGCCTGCAAGCTAATGGCAGCACTCCAGGGGGCTAAAGTACTGGGTGCCGACACACGATGTTTTGATGACGGAACTTCATCACTGTCGGCCTTTCTCCGGGTTGCACAACCTTCGGATCCTCCTGATAATCTGTATCTTGATTTAAATATTCCGTCTACTCCATTTGGGATTGATCCCATTGACTCACTTCAGGTGCTGGTGGATGAATGGGGAGGATGCTATGTTTCATTTGCTCAAGCCTATGACAAGGACAAACTACTGCTGGTTTATCCAAATCCGGTCGGAAGTGAACTTGTTTTAAAGTACATGAAAGAAAAGATTATAAATGGAAACCTTACTATTTACAACAATAAAGGGGAAGTAGTTTTAGAGCTTGATAAACTGACCGGTAATACGATTAAGGTTAACCTGAAACTTGGATCCGGGATGTACTTTTACCAGCTATGGGACCAATCGACAGAAATAGGTAAAGGCAAACTGATGGTCAACTGATTAGTGGGATCTTCATAAATTTTCCTGGTTAAATTTTGGAGGTTTTCCTATATCATGGTTCATGCTTTTCTCAATGAACTGACTTACAAAGAACTGTTTACCGGATTTGGCGATAATATCCAGTTCTAAAAGGCACCGGTGGATGCCTTCCCTGTTCCTTCTCACGGGTTAGTTAAAGCATCTCTTTCACATCCTGAATTTTCTCAGCCCCATACTGGCCAATAATTCTGCAGCACTTCCTTAGAACAGGTTTTAACAATAATTTCAATGAAATATCAGGGCTCGTTGGTACCAGTATAATTTTTAGGGATCACTAAAACTAATCCTGAAAATAATTGTTTACTATCTTTATGCTTTAAATTTTATTAATCATGAACATCAGCGAATTCAGGGATATATTGAGAAAAAGAGGCCTGAAAGTTACACCACAACGAATTGCTGTGTACGAGGCTTTGGCTGATAAAAAGAATCACCCTGATGCAGATACGATATACAAAACGGTTATTGAAAAACACCCGAATATATCTGCGGGTACAGTATATAAAAACCTTGAAACCCTTGTTGATCATGGGGTGATCAGAAAAATTAAAACTGAGACCGGTAAAATGCGCTTTGATCCTATTGTTGATTCTCACCATCATTTATACTGTAATCATTCCGACAGGATTGCTGATTATTCGGATGATAATCTTGACCACTTACTCGAAGAATATTTTACAGGGAAAGAGATTCCGGGATTTAAGATCACGGACATAAAATTACAGATCGTCGGACAATTTAAATAAAACAATAGGTACATGAATTTTGAAGCTTTTTTTAAAATGTCGTATGGGATCTATCTCATCACATCAGGAAATGAAAAACATCCGAGCGGATATATTGCAAATACAGCATTTCAGGTTACTGCTGAGCCGCCAAAACTTGCCATAAGCTGTCACAAAGAAAACACAAGTGCAACTGTTATCGAAAACAGTGGAGTGTTTGCGGTTTCAGTCCTTGAAAAGGATTGTGATGCCGGACTAATAGGTCTCTTTGGTTATCAGAGTGGAAATGAGGCAGAAAAGTTTGAAAGAGTAAATTACAAGTCAGGGAAAAATGGAGCACCTGTAATCCTTACACACTCTGTTGCTTACTTTGAATGCATGGTTGTTGACAAATTTGATGTGGGCTCGCATTACCTTTTTATTGGTGAAGTCACGGAAGGAGAATTGGTAGAGCCTGATAAAGAACCACTTACTTATGCGTGGTTCAGGGATGAAATGAGACTCGCTGCTCCTGAACGTGCCCCGACATACATCGATAAAAGCAAAATAGGAAAAAAGGATTCTCATGCAGTGGAAGAGACAAATGAAACAGCGGAAAAAGAAAAGGAAGACAAAGGTGAACAAGACCTTGGTTCAACCTTTATTTGTCCCATTTGTGCTTATGTATATGATCCTGCCGCCGGAGACGAAGACCAGGGAGTAGCACCCGGAACTTCATTTGAAGATGTACCTGATGACTGGATATGCCCCATTTGCGCTGCTGCCAAATCGGTATTTGTTTCAGAAAATTAATTCATATTAACTACTTTTGTCACAAACTAATTCTGATTGTTTCCGGGATTAAATCCGGTTTCAGATGAATGAATTAAATTTTTATGTCAGAAATTCCCGACCATCCAGTTTATTCAAAAAATGTGCTTGAAATGCTCACTGTAGCGCATGACTATTGTAAAACCATTACCAGGGCTGATAAACTTTCAAAAAAGGATCTCATTAATTACCTCACGAAGGTAAGCCCCTTATTATACCTGAAAGGTGCTTTGCTGCCAGAAGTTAAAGTTCAGAACCCGGAATTCAATGAAAAGTTTGTAACAGAAGAAGACTGGGAAAGTTTGTTTAACGATTTACGAAAGGTATTTGGTAAGGATGATGAATTCTGGCACGTAAATTACGAATCGGAAACTGAAATGAAAAAAGGGAGCCTTTCAGAACATTTAACAGACCTGTTCCAGGATTTAAACGACTTTATGATTCTTTACCAGAAAAGTTCTTTACCTGCCAAAGAAAATGCAGTTTCAGAATTATTCCGCTTGTTTGTAGAAGACTGGGGACCAAAGGTGATCAGAATTCAACAGGTCCTTCATACACTCAATTATAGTCCACAACAGGAACCTGAAGGTTTTAACATTCCAGATTTGTTTTAAAACCAGTTCACAATCATCTTTGTTGCACCGTGAAGTGTCCATCATGGTCCTCTCACCTGCTCACTTCCAAAATACAATAGGAAATATTTTGAAGTTATGAAATTGGAAAAACAGGAGAAAGTCGTTGCCTAACAAATAAAACTGAACAGAATATTGGTAGAAAATTAATCATTTGATGAAAGATGTCGTTTTTTAAAAACAGCATCAATCTTTTTAAGCAGATTCCTCCTGTTTAAGGGTTTACTGATATAATCATCACAGCCGACCTGGATAATTTTTTTGTAATCATCAGCCATAGCATATGCTGTTTGTGCGATTACAGGAACATCAGAAAAACTTTTGATTTGCCTGGTTGCATCATAACCACTGATACCAGGCAATTTTATATCCATTAATATTAAATCCAGATCTGCACTTGCAGCAGCCATTTCAATTGCTTTCTTGCCATCGGTGGCATGAAGTATCTGGACATTAGTAAATTTTAGTACTTCTTTTAAATAGACGAAACTCATGGCATCATCCTCAACGATCAAGATTTTTTTGCCCTCCCAATTGTAGATTGACTTATCTGTTATCCTATTGTCAGGCTGCACCTCTGGTTGCGGTACAACAACACATTCAGGAATAATAAAATAAAACTCCGAGCCCTCATGTTCTCTGGATTCAAACCATATCTTCCCTCCCATTTTTTCAACCAGTTCCTTGGCAATGGTTAATCCCAGGCCTAGTCCTCCATACAGTTTAGAAATCTCATGTTCTACCTTAAAAAACTCATCGAAAACATTATCGGTATGAACATCCGAAATCCCAACCCCGGTATCTTTAATAAAAAACTTAAGGTCCATTTTCTCCTGACCAGCAGGGCTATCCTTATTGCCTTCAATAAAACACCCGAATTCAACAAATCCGTTTTCTGTAATCTTAATTGCATTACCTATCAGGTTGGTTAGGATTAATTTCAGTTTTTCCTGGTTTGCAAAAACTATGGTAGCTCCATTTAGATTAATATTGAGCTTCAACTCAAGGCTTTCACGTTGCTTAAACAATTCATCCTTTTTGTATTGATCATAAATATCAGTCATAAATGGAGTAAGAGCAAACTCAGATAGTTCAAATACCTCATCCCTCGCTTTTAATGTGGCATACTCGTAAGAGTCATCAACGATTTTCATCAAAGATTTGCCACATGATTTTATGATATCGATAAAATTGTTCTTTTCCCTTGCCGGGAGACTATCATCCCTTATAATTTCAGAAAATCCCAGAATAGCATTTAGAGGGGCTCTTACTTCTACTCCAATATTTTTTAAAAAGGAGAGATTTGCATTCCCCTTGTCTTGATCCGGAGATAGTTTTGTGGTCTTGCTTTTCGGTTGTTTTTTAAGTGCTTCTATTTCACTTGTTAACTTTTCAATGTTGCTTTGGAGTTCTTCTGTGCGTACCCTAAGCTTATCATCAAATGAATAGTTTAACTCCTTCAATTCATGTAACAGGCTCAACTTTTCAAGCTTTTCAACAGCCATATTGATCAACTGCTGAATTACCATCTGACAGGTTGTAAGGCTATCTTTTCCTTTGGCATCTTCAATGAAAACAAAAACTCCAAATGGAATGTACAAACTTTGAAAGGGGAACATGGCAATTAGCTGGGGCTTTCTTTTGAATCCCTTTGTAAATTTTACTTTATTGAATTGTTCTGATTTTTTATCAAGAATGATGGGGCCTTCATTCAATTTTTCACCAAGCTCGTTACTGATTTCTAATGAGCACTTCTCTTCCTCTTTGTCGCTTAATATATTGAAAGTTTTTACGGGAAGGAGGTTATATTCAGAAACCCGGCAGCAGGCACTTACAGGAATATCGAGGATCACTGAAATTCTTTCAAGGATGTTTGATAACAAATCTTCAACGCCATCAGATTGTTTTATGGATTCACTCACAAGCCATAGCAATAGCTTTTCTTCCATATGCCCGGCATACAGTTCGTTTTGCTTCTCAAAGATTTTAACCCTTGCTTTAAGTTCGTTTATTATGGAATCCTGACTTGAAATCATTCCTTTTTCTACCTGTGCTATTAAATGCACATTTCCTAATAATTATATCCTTCAATTCAATAACCAATAACAAAACAACCGCGTAAAGTTGAATTCTTTTAACAACATTAAGTTGTTTTACTTGTATGATTTACTGACTTTTCGGATATCAATTCTGTTCGAAGAGCATTTGACAAATTTAGTTCCAATACGAAATCATTTTTATCTTCATAATTCACAAACACCGTATTCCCTTACTACAGTAGGAGGTAAATGAGTTTTCACAGGTTTTACACCAGGTAATCAATAGGTTTATCCAACAAACCGATTTTCTCCATTTTGGAAATTCGTCTAAAATGGAGAAAAACGAAAATTACAAAGCTGGCATTTCCGGTGGACTTACAGATTACTGAACATTTATATAGAATAGTTTGTTTTTTTCAATTTTTTCAGATGAACAATGATGCACCAAACGGGTTCAATTAACATCAAATTATTCTTTTTATTTTTTATCGGAATTTCGCTTCAAAATCATACATATGAAGTGAAAATAAATATCTTTGCCAATCTAAAATTATTCTAAATTACAGTGGATGACTTTATTTGATCTGGAGCAGGGCGAAAAAGGGATTATTACCAAAGTTAAAGGTAGAGGAGCGTTTAGAAAACGGATCACGGAAATGGGATTTGTGAAAGGAAAAGTTGTGACTGTAGTGAAGAAGGCTCCCCTCAGAGATCCCATTGAATACAATATAATGGGGTATGAAATTTCACTGAGGCAAACCGAGGCCAGATTGGTTGAGGTAGTAAATGTAACTGATTCAGATATTCTTACTAACCGACGGTATCAGAAATTTGAAGGAACAATCGATGAAAAGCATCTAAAAAAAACAGCCAAAAAAAAGGGGAAGGTAGTCGATATTGCACTAGTTGGGAATCCCAACTCCGGAAAAACCACCATTTTTAATTATGCATCCGGATCCAAAGAACATGTTGGAAATTACAGTGGGGTTACGGTTGATTCAAAACAGGCAAAATTTAAACTGGATGGTTATACATTTAACATCATCGACCTGCCAGGTACATATTCATTAACCGCTTATTCCCCCGAAGAACTTTACGTAAGAAAGTACATATTGGGGCATCATCCCGACATTGTCCTCAATGTGATTGATGCATCAAATCTTGAGCGGAACCTTTACCTGACTACACAACTCATCGACATGGACATAAAGGTTGTGGTTGCCCTTAACATGTATGATGAATTTGTAAACAAAGGGGACAAGTTTGATTACGGTCATCTAGGACAAATGATTGGAATACCCTTTATTCCAACAGTAGGTTCCAAAGGAAAAGGAATAACGGAATTGTTTCAAAAGGTGATTGATGTATACGAGGAAAGGGAACCATCGGTCAGACACATACATATCAATTACGGTAAAAACGTTGAAAAAGCCATTTCGGGTATTCAATCCCATATTCGCAAGAATAAAGGATTGACCGATAAAGTATCTTCCAGGTTTTATGCCATTAAATTATTGGAAAAAGATAAGGGCGCTCAATTCTCATTGTCACGCACCAAAAACTTTGACGAGATTAAAGGATCTGCAGAAGCTGAAATTGAAACGCTGGAACGCCTTTTCAATGAAGACAGTGAAACACAGATAACGGATGCTAAATATGGATTTATTGCTGGAGCACTTAAAGAAACATTTGTTCCAAGCAAATTCAAAAGGAAGGAAAAAACAGAAACTGAGATCATTGATACGTTTATCACCCACAAGATCTTTGGTTTTCCGATTTTTATTTTCTTTCTGTGGGTGATGTTCCAGGCAACATTCAGGCTTGGAGAATATCCTCAAGGCTGGATTGAACAGCTTGTATCGCTTACCAGTTCAGGGCTCAACGGACTGTTTCCTGATTCAATTTTCAAGGATCTGCTGATTAATGGGGTCATCAATGGTGTTGGTGGAGTCATTGTTTTTCTACCCAACATCGTTATCCTGTTCTTTTTCATTTCGCTTATGGAAGATACAGGGTATATGGCAAGGGCCGCATTTATCATGGATAAGCTGATGCACAAAATCGGCCTTCATGGCAAATCCTTTATTCCTCTAATTATGGGATTTGGCTGTAATGTACCGGCTATTATGGCAACACGTACCCTTGAAAACAGGAATGAACGATTGTTGACGATGCTCATAAATCCATTTATGTCATGCAGCGCAAGATTGCCTGTATACATCCTTATTATTGGTGCAGTTTTCAGTAGCAATCAGGTTACAGTGCTCTTTACTGTTTATGCCATTGGGATTTTGTTTGCTATTCTTTTTGCTCTCCTTTTTAAGAAAACCATTTTCCGGTCGAGTGAAGCACCCTTTGTTATGGAATTACCCCCGTACAGGCTACCTACTTTTAGTACAACGGTCAATCATATGTGGCACAAATCATCGCAATACCTTAAAAAAATGGGAGGAGTAATCTTGATTGCTTCCATAATCATCTGGGCACTGGGGTATTTCCCACGAAATACTGAGATCATTACACAACATGATAATGAAGCAGTGCTGATCATAGATAAATATGACAAAATGAAACTGGAAAATCCTGACCTGGCAGAAACATATGAAAATTCAATGGGCCAGGAATTAACAGAACTTGAATACCATAAAAACTCAACACTTCAAAAGAATTCATTTATCGGTAAAATAGGAGTTTTCATCGAACCGGCCATGAAGCCCCTTGGATTCGATTGGAAAATGAGTGTAAGTCTTTTAGCCGGAGTTGCTGCAAAAGAAGTAGTGGTCAGTACTATGGGTGTACTTTATCACACTGAGGGTAACCCGGATAACATTTCAGAATCACTGGAAAACAGGATCCGGAATTCAAGGTATACTGATGGAGAAAATTCAGGAAAACAGGTATTTACTCCAGTAACCTCCTTTGCCTTTTTAATGTTTATTTTGCTCTACTTCCCATGTGTAGCTGTTGTTGCAGCAGTCAGAAAAGAATCCGGAAAATGGAAATGGGCAATCTTTATGGTCCTCTATACTACATCCATTGCATGGATTACAGCATTTCTGGTTAATCAGATCGGGAATTTGATTTCTTAAACTCAGACGAATCTTAACTGACTAGTTATCTTCCTCATTCGCTGATTTACGCAAAAGGATTGTAGATCTCCCACCACTTTCAAGGTATTCTTCGATACGGTTTAATCCGGCTATTGCCTTGTCATAGTTGGTGTGTAATTCCAGAGTTTTTTCATAATCCTTTTTCGAATTCTCTACATTCTTAAGGAGTTCATAAGCAAATCCCCTGTTGTAATACGCTTCAGCGTAATCAGGGTTGATATCTATGGTCTGTGTAAAATATTCAATTGCTGTTTCAAGCTCTTCCAGGAAAACCAGGTTTATGTACCCTATATTGTAACAGGCAATGTAAAACTCCGGTTCCTTCGTCAAGATGGAATTGTACGTTTGAATGGCCCTGTCATATTTTTCCGTTTCCTGGTAATACATGGCCAGGTAATAGATGGCATCAATATTTTCAGGATCAATGTTCAGGGCATTGTTGAAGTAATCTATGGCAAGGTCATTTTTTTTATCGGCGTACAACATTCCCAATTGAAGGTGAGCCTCTAGGTATTTTTGATTAACGTCGATCGCTCTCTGGAAATTCCTTATTCCTCGCAATGTATCTCCATTTTCCAGCATAATAACACCCCGTAGCATATAAGCTTTTTCGATAAGCTCATCCACCTGGAGGGCAAGGTCAATGTATCCGATTGCTTTTTTATAATCCCGGATCACAATGCTGATCTCTGCAAGTTTTATGTATGCATCGGTGTTCTGTGAATCCAGGTCAATGGCTTTTTCAAGAGAGGCTACAGTTTTTTGCAACTTCCCTGTTTCCAGGTAAATATCAGCCAGTGTTACGTGATAGGCCGTATACGTGGAATCAATCTCAAGTGCACTGACAATGTCTTTTAAAGCCGAGTTGTAGTCCTTGTTTTCAAGGTAAAATCTTGCACGTTTATTATAAAGGTCCGGATTATCAGGGTCACCCTGGATCTGTTTATTCAGGTCATCAAGTACAGATAATGTCTGGTCAGTCTTTTCATCACCACCAGATTCATTTTGTACTTTTTCTCCACCACAGGATACCAAAATAAATCCACTAATGAAGAAAGCAATTATTTGAAAAGTAATTTTATTCATTTGTCCCTATAAAAAGAATTAACGTCCTGAATTAGAACGTTAATTGCGCAAAATTAATATAAATACCGTGTTATTCAGCCATTTTTTCACGAATCAATCCTTCCACTTCTTCTGAAAGTTCTGGATTGTCGTTCAACAAATTTTTAACAGCATCTCTCCCCTGCCCAAGTTTTGTGTCGCCATAGCTGTACCAGGATCCACTTTTATTCAATATTCCGAAGTCTACACCTAGATCAATGATCTCTCCAACTTTCGACATTCCTTCTCCATACACAATATCGAATTCAGTCATCCTGAATGGTGGTGCTACTTTGTTCTTAACCACTTTTACACGTGCCCTGTTACCCACAACCCTGTCGCCATCTTTGATCTGGCTGATCCTTCTGATGTCAAGCCTAACAGAAGCATAAAATTTCAGGGCGTTACCACCGGTTGTTGTTTCAGGGTTGCCAAACATCACACCAATCTTTTCTCTCAGCTGGTTGATGAAGATGCAGCAGGCCCCTGTTTTACTAATGGTTGAGGTTAGTTTCCTTAGCGCCTGTGACATTAATCTTGCCTGCAGGCCCATTTTGGAATCTCCCATTTCACCTTCTATTTCACTTTTTGGAGTAAGTGCAGCAACGGAGTCAATTACGATGATGTCAATTGCTCCTGACCGAATTAAATTCTCTGTAATTTCCAATGCCTGTTCTCCATTATCAGGTTGTGACACCAGGAGGTTTTCAATGTCTACTCCCAGGTTTTGTGCATAGAAACGGTCAAAAGCATGTTCAGCATCAATAAATGCAGCAATGCCTCCAGCTTTTTGAGCTTCAGCAATGGCATGGATGGCAAGGGTGGTTTTCCCTGAAGCTTCCGGGCCATAAATTTCGATCACCCTTCCTTTTGGAAGTCCGCCAATACCCAGGGCCGAATCAAGGCCTATTGATCCTGTTGAAATGGCCGGGATTGGTTCTATGGCCGAATCTCCAAGTTTCATTACTGTTCCCTTACCATATGACCTTTCAATTTTGTCGAGGGTAAGTTGAAGTGCTTTGAGCTTTTGTTTGTTGTTTTCTTGATTTTCTTTTGCCATGGTTTTTCCTTTCTTTAATATTCATTTAAAATTTGGTCGGTATGTACTTTGGTTTTAACTTTCCTGAATATTTTTTCAATTTTGCCATCTTCTGAAATAACATAGGTTACCCTGTGAATTCCTTCATATTCTCTTCCATAAAGTTTCTTGGGACCCCACACACCATAATCCATAATTACTTTTTTGTCAACATCAGGTATTAAAGGGTAAGGGAAGTTATATTTTTCAGAAAAATTCTTTTGCTTTTTTTCGTCATCTGCACTCACGCCAATTATCTTAAAACCCTTGCTTTCCAAATCCGCATAATGGTCCCTTAAATCACAGGCTTCGGCAGTACATCCGGGTGTATTTGCCTTGGGATAAAAAAACAGGATCACCTTTTTTCCTGCAAAATCTGTAAGCTTTAAATCGTTACCATTCTGATCTTTAGCATCAATGGCCGGTGCAACGTCACCAATGTTTAGCTCAATCATGTTCAATCTGTTTTGTTGATTTACAAAAATACAATTTTAGTCAGGCTGAAGAGCTATTGTTGAAAACTTATATCAAAAAAAGTGGGATGGAAAATTTTGGGTAAAATGGTCAAAGCAATTATTATTAAGGGTTAATTTTAGCGGGTGACCATCTAACATATTTTCCTTAATGTAAATAGATTTTTCACTGCATCCCGATCCCAATAGCAATTCATATCGGTATAACGATCAGAAGTAAAAACATGCAATTAATATGGTGGAGGATGAGGTTAAACAATCACTATTCACTTATTTGCGCATTTACTTACTTAACTTGTTTGCCCATCTACTTATTAACTTTCTCCTTAAAAAATTTACAATACTCCTTAACACCACATTGATCACATAAAGGCTTCCGAGCTTTGCAAACATATCGTCCGTGTAATATCAGCCAGTGGTGTGCAACATGTATCTTCTCTTCCGGAATGTATTTTACCAGTTGTTTTTCGGTAGCGTAGGGGGTTTTCGCATTTACTGAAAGTCCAATTCTTGCCGATACCCTATAAACGTGGGTATCAACAGCCATAGCAGGTTTTTTATAAACTACCGAAGCAACAACATTAGCCGTTTTTCTTCCAACACCGGGGAGTTTTTGAAGTTCATCTACATCAGAGGGAACAATTCCATCAAATTCATTGATGAGGGTTTTTGCCATTCCAATCAGATTCTTTGCCTTGTTGTTAGGATAAGAACAGCTTTTTATCAGTTCGAATACGTCCTCTTGTTTTGCTCCAGCCAGAGTTTTCTCATCAGGGAACTTTTTATAGAAGTCAGGAGTGATCAAATTCACCCTGACATCAGTACATTGGGCACTTAATATAACTGCAACGATCAATTCATATGGATCGGTGTACTCAAGTTCGGTATCCGCCAATGGGTTGTGTTCTTCAAACCAGGTCAATACTTTTTCATACCTTGCTTTTCTCGACAATCTTTTCATTAAAGCCATAAATCATAGTTCCGACAAATGTACGCAATGTAATATTGGGCACAAAAAAACCCTGAAGTAGAGTAAAAACTTCAGGGTTACCGTAAACAGTTTTTCTTTTAGTTCATCAACACATTAACGTTACCGATTCGTTTTGTCTTTATCACGGATAATGCCCGTGAGTAACTTAATATGTTGTCAACAATTCTTTTATCAGGGCCAGCCAATTCATCTACATCTACTCTGCAATACTCATCAATCATTTCATCATCTGATTTTGACCCGTCACCATTTGAAAAAAGAATAAGATCATTTAAAGTAAAGGAATCTTTCATAGGCAAATTTGATACGTTATTTAATTTATACAAACTACCTAACGAAGGTTTTTAAGAAATTATTTTATGAAGAAGAAAAAGAATTTACCGGCAGAAAAAAAACCGGTAATTTTTTTAACAATTTTGCTTACTGAGTCAGCACAATATTTTTTTCTGCAATTAATTTTCTCAAATTGATAAGTGCGTACCTCATTCTGCCAAGTGCTGTATTTATGCTAACATTGGTAACTTCAGCAATGTCCTTAAAACTCATCTCAGCATAATGCCGCATATACAATACTTCTTTTTGCTCGGCCGGAAGAAGTTCAATAAGTTTTCTTACGTCCTTATGGATCTGATCTGTAATAATCTGTTCCTCAATGGATTTATCAGTAATAACAATGGTATCAAAGATATTAAAGTCTTCGTTTTTGCTGTTATCTATGACTGGAATTCTATTGGATTTCCGGAAATAATCGATGATCAGGTTGTGTGCAATACGCATGGTCCATTGCAGAAACTTACCTTCTTCATTGTACGATCCTGCACGCAATGTATTTATAACTTTGATAAATGTATCCTGGAACAAATCATCAGCAAGGTCCTTGTCCTTAACGATCATCAGAATATAGGCGTATATCCTGTTTTTATGACGGCTGATTAACTTTTCGAGGCTGTTGTGGTCGCCTTTCAAATACCTACCAATTAGCTCTTTATCAGAAATTAACTGAGCTTTCATATATACCTCCTTATTAACGGTTATAAATGGTAGATATTTACAAATCTATAGGCGTTCCTCCGAAATTTTTAGATTAGACTGATTTTTATTAGTTTACTTACAATAATTATGCAAAACTAACATTTTAAATTCACTTATGCAAATATAATTAATAATTTTGCCCGCCAATACTTAAAAAATGTTAAATAAGGACATCACTACATACGATCCCAGAAAGTACATCATCATTAAGGGAGCGCGTATGCACAATTTAAAAAACCTGGATCTTGCCATACCCAAAAACAAGCTTGTAGTCATCACAGGCTTATCTGGCTCAGGAAAGTCCTCTTTAGCATTTGACACCCTTTTCGCAGATGGTCAGCGAAGGTATGTGGAAAGTCTCAGTGCTTATGCCCGCCAATTTCTTGGCAGGATGAGCAAACCGGAGGTGGATTATATTAAAGGTATTGCACCAGCTATTGCAATTGAACAAAAGGTAAACACCAGGAATCCACGGTCAACTGTTGGTACGTCCACTGAAATTTATGAATACCTGAAACTCCTTTTTGCCAGGATTGGCAAGACCTATTCTCCTGTTACCGGCAAACCTGTTGAAAGGCACACGGTAACACATGTGACAGACTATATCCTATCCTTAAAAGAAGACACGAAGGTTTTGATTTATGTCCCTTACGATAAGTCGACCAACAACAGGAGCATAAAGGACCATTTATCGGTTTTGTTGCAACAGGGATTCAGCAGGGTCATTATCAATGACCAGATCTACAGAATCGATGATGCTTTAAAGAATGGATTTTCAGGAAAGGAAGCAATCTTTGTTATTATTGACAGGATCATTGTCAGCAAGGAGGATGAAGACCTGAAATCAAGAATATCAGATTCGGTGCAGACTGCCTTTTTTGAAGGCCATGGTACATGCATCGTTAATTCGGAAGATTCAGAAACAACCCAAACTGCAGAATTTTCCAATAAATTTGAAGCTGACGGCATTAAATTCGAAGAGTCTTCCGAAAACCTTTTTAGCTTTAATAATCCATATGGTGCCTGTAAATCATGCGAAGGATTTGGCACCGTAATAGGTATTGACCCAGATCTTGTGATTCCTAACAAAGGACTTTCTATTTATGAAGATGCTATTGCCTGCTGGAAAGGAGAGAAAATGGGAGAATGGAAAGATCAATTAGTAAAGAATGCCTATAAATTTGACTTCCCTATCCATAAGCCGGTATATGAATTAACAAAAGAGGATTATGATCTCCTTTGGACAGGTAATGAATATTTTAACGGGATTAATGACTTCTTCACTTACGTTGAGGAGCAGACCTACAAAATACAGTACCGTGTAATGTTATCACGTTACCGTGGAAAGACTATCTGTTCAGAATGTAATGGAACAAGACTCAGAAAGGATGCGGGATATGTTAAAATTGAAGGAAAATCCATCAGTGACATCGTTCTCATGCCGGTTTCATCTATAGTTGAATTCTTCAGAGATCTGAAATTTACTGCATATGAGGAGAAGATCGCATCCCGACTGTTAACCGAAATAATCAACCGTGTAGGCTTTTTGGTGGATGTCGGCCTTGGGTACCTGACCCTTAACAGGTTGAGCAATACACTTTCCGGAGGCGAATCGCAAAGGATCAACCTGGCGACTTCGCTTGGAAGCAGCCTGGTCGGGTCACTTTATATTCTTGATGAACCCAGCATCGGCCTTCATCCAAAAGATACAAACCTACTCATTAAAGTACTTAAGCAACTCCGGGATGCCGGGAATACAGTGATCGTTGTAGAACACGATGAAGAGATTATCAGGGAAGCTGATGAAATAATTGACATAGGCCCTGCTGCCGGAGTTCATGGCGGTGAACTTGTTTTCCAGGGGAATTTTGAAAAGTTGGTTAATTCCGACGAAAGCTTTACTGCAAAATACCTGACAAACCGTTTACAAATTGAGATCCCGGACAGAAGAAGGAATTGGAAAGATTTTGTTGAAGTAAAAGGAGCAAGGGAAAACAATCTTCAGGGGATCGATATTAAGTTTCCTTTAAATGCCCTCACTCTGGTTACAGGAGTCAGCGGTTCCGGTAAAACATCGCTTGTGAAGCATATCCTCTATCCGGTGATGAAAAAGCTTCATGGTGGTTATGGTGAAAAGACAGGTAAATATTCACGGATTGAAGGCGATTATAATAAAATCTCTCACATCGAAATGGTTGACCAGAATCCGATAGGACGTTCCTCAAGGTCAAATCCCGCAACTTATGTTAAAGCGTATGATGATATTCGTGGATTATTTGCCAGCCAGCAATTAGCGAAAGTCAGAGGGTATAAACCGGGCTTCTTTTCTTTCAATATTGAAGGTGGACGGTGTGAAGAATGTGAAGGGGAAGGTGTTGTTAAGATTGAGATGCAATTCATGGCAGATATTTATCTGCAATGTGAGGATTGCGGGGGTAAAAGATTTAAAGAAGAAGTACTGGACATAAAATACAAAGAGAAAAATATCCATGATATCCTTAACATGACCATAAACCAGGCCATCGATTTTTTCAGCAACATCGAAAAGGTCTCTTCCCATGAAAAAAAGATCATCAGCAAATTGAAGCCATTACAGGATGTTGGTCTGGGTTACCTTGGCCTGGGTCAGTCATCCAGTACCCTTTCAGGTGGGGAAGCCCAGAGGGTAAAACTGGCACTGTTCTTATCCAAAGGATCCAATGAAGCTCCTACCCTATTTATCTTTGATGAGCCCACAACAGGCCTTCACTTTCATGACATTTCAAAACTTTTAACCGCATTTGATGCATTGATCGAAAAAGGACATTCCATCATTGTTATTGAACACAACATGGAAGTGGTAAAATATGCAGACTGGATAATAGACCTCGGTCCTGAAGGAGGTGAAAATGGTGGTAATGTGGTCTTTGAAGGGACACCGGAGAACATGGTTGGTCAATGTAGGTCACATACAGCGAGCTACCTGAAGAGGAAAATTTAAAGAGATGCAAATGCTTTAAGCGAAGATGTTTAACGCATGATTAGCCGTAAAACCAAATAATCAATCCTTCTAGTACTTCCAAGCCATACACTATTTTGATTTTTTCACTATTTTTGCAACACAGTCGCAAAAATGATGCAAGCAACAGAAATATTAGCACATAGAAATCTTCATTTTACAAAAGGAAGGAAATTGATCCTGGATGTTTTGTTAAAAAGTAAAGTTGCTTTATCAGAGAAAGAAATTCGGTTCGAGGCAAGTGGTAATATCGACCGGGCAACAGTTTACCGGACTTTAAAGAAATTTACGGACAATGGGATTATTCATCCCGTGATCACCGATAATAACATTACAAAATACATGATCAGGAAAGACCCTGAAAATCATCTTCATTTCAGGTGTACAAGCTGTGATGACATATTCTGCCTGACACATATTCAATTATCCTCCTATGAACTACCGGAAGGTTTTGTTCAGGAAAACACAAATTTTTTAGTTTCAGGGAAATGCAAAGAATGCAATTATGATCGATAAATCTAAAATTGACAAATTCATTAATTCTGGCCTTGCGCTCCTGCTAGTGTTATTCATAGCTGGAATTCTGGTATCAGGATGCACACAGAATAATCGCAGGACTGAAAAACCCATTCTGACAGTTAGTATTTTGCCCCAGAAGTTTTTCGTTGAAAAAATAGCCGGCGATCAGTTTAAGGTGAATGTTATGATTCCCCCCGGTGAAAGTCCCGCAACTTATGATCCCACACCTCAGCAGATGGCGGAATTGATTAAATCTGAAATCTATTTTCGTATTGGCTATATAGAATTTGAGAAAACCTGGATACGTGAATTTGAAACTGAACATGGTGAGGTTAGATTTTTTGACACTTCAAGAGGGGTAGATTTACTAACTTCAGAGTTTGAACACGGGGACCATACGCATATTGGAGTAGAACCTCATATTTGGATGTCAGTGATAAATGTAAAACAAATTGCTGAGAACATGACAGATGACCTGGAGTCACTCTATCCCGAGAATGAGCAATTTTACAATGATAACCTGAAGG
Source organism: uncultured Bacteroidales bacterium (assembly GCA_964421215.1). Taxonomy (GTDB): domain Bacteria; phylum Bacteroidota; class Bacteroidia; order Bacteroidales; family JAADJA01; genus JAADJA01. Next base: position 29,989 of record CAYQWA010000005.1, read on the forward strand.
CGTTTCACAAAGAACTGGATTCGGTCCATGCCATTAATTTATCTGCATTTGAGAATATTGAATTACGCCAATTTATCATATATCACCCTGCACTTACTTATTATGCAAAGGATTACGACCTTGTGCAAATACCGCTTGAAAGGGAAGGAAAAGAACCGGGTGTATCTTACATGAAAACAGTAATTCAACAGGCCATAGAAAACAACACAAGGGCCATCCTGGTTCAAAAACAATTTAACCAGGAAGAAGCACGTGTGATTGAAAAAGAGATCTCAGGTAAGATCATTTTGATTGATCCCCTTGATTATTCCTGGGATAAACAAATGAATCATATCAGAACGGAATTAATATCCATTTTAACAGATAATATTGAAAACTAAAGACAACATACTGATTGAGCTAAAGAATGTTAATGCTGCATATAACAGTGATATTGTGCTGAATAGCGTTGATTTCAGCATAGAAAAAAATGATTTCATAGGTGTAATCGGGCCAAACGGAGGAGGAAAAACCACCCTCGTGAAAATCATACTGGGATTGCTTAAACCAATTAGTGGGAGTGTGGAATATCACCTGGAAGGACACGGAGAAAATCTACCCATTGGATACCTCCCTCAATTCAACAACATTGATAAGAAATTCCCTATAAATGTTCAGGATGTTGTTCTTTCCGGAATGATGAAAAAAAACCGTTTAATAAACAGGTTTTCAAAAATGGAACGTTCAATGGCTGAAGAGATAATGAACGAAATGGGAGTTGCAGATCTGAGGAACAATTCCATTGGTGAATTATCTGGTGGACAAATGCAAAGGGTTTTCCTCTGCAGGGCTGTGGTTTCATCTCCGGGATTGCTTATACTCGATGAACCTAACACCTTCGTTGACAATGCATTTGAAAGTGAGCTCTATGAAAAATTAAAAGAGCTGAACAGGTCGATGGCCATTTTAATTGTGTCGCATGATGTTGGAATGATCTCAACATACATCAAAACCATTGCCTGTGTGAACCGTGAATTGCATTACCACAAATCCAATGTTATAAGCCAGGAACAATTGAATGAATATAATTGCCCGATACAACTAATAACGCATGGTGATGTCCCGCATACAGTTCTGGGAGAACACCATCATCATTAAACTTTGAACCATTGGTAGAACTTTTATCATATAGCTTTTTCCAGAATGCCTTATTGGCTGCCGTATTAACAAGTATTACATGCGGAATTATCGGAACATATATAGTTACTCGCAGGATAGTGTTTATCAGTGGTGGAATTACACATACTTCTTTTGGCGGAATAGGCATTGGATATTTTTTAGGAATCCATCCTTTGCTAGGAGCAGCGGTATTCAGTGTATTATCCGCACTGGGAATTGAATACATGTCGAAAAAAACAGAAATAAGGGAGGATTCAGTTATTGCCATCATGTGGTCATTCGGAATGGCCATAGGTATTATCTTCATATACCTGACTCCCGGGTACGCACCCAACCTTATGAGTTATCTTTTCGGAAGCATCCTTACAGTTACCGATCTGGAAATTTTATTGATCCTTTCCCTTACAATAATAGTTGTTCTGTTCTTTTACCTTTTATATAAGCCAATTTTATTCCTTGCATTTGACAGCGATTTTATTAAAACAAAAAACTTACCGGTAGAATTGATCAACTATCTGATAATGGTCCTGATTGCTTTAACCATTGTTTTAAGTATTAAAATTGCAGGCATAATTCTTATTATTTCATTGCTCACTATCCCACAAGCCACTTCCAATTTGTTTTTTAAGGATTTTAAACACATCGTAATATATTCAATCGTTATTGGATTTTTAGGATCACTAGCGGGATTAGGGAGTGCTTACTATCTTGATATACCTTCAGGAGCGGCTATAATCTTCGTACTTGTATTTTTCTTCATTATTGCAAAAATGATTCAATCTGTCCGGTTAAAAACATACAAGAACCTTAAAAAAGATAAACAACGGCCGGAAGGCTGATAAATACTGTGAAATTACTGAAACAATAGCGGATTTAATATGTATAAAATAAAATGTTTATTGGATATTAACGATTTCGTTATTGTAAAAGAATTATTAATGAATAACGTACTATTTTATAAAATTACAGGGCTGTTCTTACTATTGCTATTAGGTTGTACAGGGTATTCTCAGGATCCGTATTACAGTCAGTATTACAACACGCCATTGTTGTACAATCCTGCAATGACAGGCCTTACAGAAGGCATGAAAGTACGTTTGATGTATCATAACCAATGGCCCCAGTACAGCGATGATTTAAAAAGCTATAACTTTTCGATGGATGTTGCTGAACGACATATGCCAGGGGCCGGAGGTATTGGAATAATATTTAATACCAACAAGGAAGGAAACGGATTTATCAAGAAGAACCTTGTTGGAGGACTTGCATCTGCCCGGGTTAGATTTAACCGCAACCTGTCGAGTCAGTTTGGATTTATGGCAGCCTATGTGCAGAAGCAAATTGACAATGACGATTTCATCTGGAGCGATCAGTTGGATAACCGTCATGGATTGCTTCATTCTCAATCAACTTTTCCCGGATTTCCAAACGAGTATGTATACTATCCAGATGTGAGCATCGGTGGTGTTTTAAACTACGAGCAACAATACATTAGTGTAACCTTTGGTAGCGCTGTTCATCATCTGCTCAAGCCCAATGAGTCATTTTACAATCTTGAGACCCGCATCCCGAGAAGGTATGTAGCTCATATGGATTTTGTGATCTTCCAACAAAGCAATCCGAAAAAAGGATTTAAATTTAATCCTGGCTTACTTTATGAATACCATTCCGGATTCAACACCTTTACACTGGGATCAAATGTTGCAAAATCGGTGCTCTATGCAGGCATGTGGTACCGAAACAAACAATCCCTCATTTATGATTATCAGTCGATAATTATAATGGCTGGTATAAACGTCCCAATGGTGAATAAATATTCCAGGATGAAATTAATGTACAGTTACGATGTGAGCATCACTCAAATGAAAGGCACAGGAGGCACTCATGAAATAACACTTCGATTTGAATTTGACCAGATTCACCTTATCAGAAGCCAGGATGCCTTTGCCAATGAATATCCCATCATTTATGATCCTGTGGTATTTTAGTCTTCCATCAAGGATTGGATAATCAATCATCATAATTTATAAATTTACTGACGGATAGTTGTCATCTAAATTGGCAATAGCTTTTAACCATATATTTTCTCAGATTTCCATTTCACTCATACACCTGAGTTGAAAATATTAGTGAATTATGCTCATCTATAAAAACATCTAAAGGCAGAAAGAAGAATACAAATAACTATATTCCAATTCAGAAATACGATTTAATATAATTATAGAACTTAGTGATCCAATTCTTATTCTAATCACTATTTATATGAGGACGTTTGAAGAGATTTAAAAACAATCTTTCACTTCCGTAAATCTGTGTAATCTGTTTTGAAAAGTAAAATAACGGTTATCCTCTTTCGAATGGAAAACGAGCATTGATTAAAAACTACACACTTATTGAATAGTATGGCTGCATTACTCCTGAATCTACACTGCTAAAATTTACAGGTTTAGATTTTAAAAGTGGGGATTATAGAAAAACAATGAAAAGCGAAATTACTATCTAATGAGAGTAACAGTACCATTCGTTTGCGGTGGAGCATCCTCATAGTTTTGTCCTTTCCAGATTGTACCATCACGGAATTTTCCAGCAGCCCGCCAGATATACATACCCAGTGGCATAAGTGTGCCATCATAATATCCATCCCAGCTTTCAACCGGAGATCCATCTTCATTCAGTTTATCTGATTCCCAAACCAGGTTGCCCCTCAGGTCAAATACTTGTACCAGGTACTGTGCAAGATTCACCCCTTTAGGTGTAAACAAACTGATTTCTTCATTGGGATTGTTCGGAGAAAATGCAGTTGGGAAATACAAACCTTTAAAAAATACGGTTAATTCAGCCTCACTTGTATCTGTACAACTGTATTCATTATAAGCGATAAGTTTTATCGTATATGTGCTATCGTATTCGTAAATTTCAATCGGATCAATGGCCGTCGATTCATTGCCATTCCCGAAATCCCATAAATAGCTTTGGGCATATATTGAATTGTTTGTAAACTTGGTTTTACCCTGGATATCTCCAAAATTGGGAGTAAGTGTAAAATCACTGTAGGGTACCGGGTAAACCAGGAAACTTTTCGTATACTCACCAGCGCAATCATATGCTTCCATTTCCATTGTAACAGAGTACACATTTATTTTATCATACACATAGGTTGGTGTACTCAGGATGCTGCTGTCATTCCCTTCAAAACGCCACAACCAGGAGGTAATTGTAAAAACACTTGAATCGTATTGGGGTACAAATTTTGTCGGGGAGTTTAGACAATTGTTTTCAACATTAAATCCAAAGCTTGGTGCGAAATTCACATGCGCCAGAACAGAATCGGAACTCTGGCAACCATGTTTAGTGGTAATGGCCATTGATACATTATAAGTTCCTGTATCGGCATAATTGTGAACCGGATTTTTTAACGTTGAAAAATTTCCCTGGTCGGTATCAAAATCCCAGAACCATTGTTTAATAGTATCTGCAGTTGAAGTAGTAAGATCTGTGAACTGAATGGGTGTTCCAAAACATACTCCAAGTCCAATTGAATCAATTCTTGCCACAGGTGGTTCATAAATCGTAACTGTATAGTACATGGTATCTGACATAAAGAACCCACTGACAATTGCTGAAACAGCAAATTTCACCTGGTAATTTCCAGGGCCCGGGTATAAGTGTTTAATTTCTTCCTGGGGCTCCGTGTATAACATTGTTGTTCCATCTCCAAGATCCCAGAAATAATTATCCACCAGGGCATTAATCGGACTGAAAGTGGTGTCGGAAAAAATTGTTGAATCACCCAGGCATTGTTTATCAACACTAAACCCTGCAATCAATGCATTGCCACAATACACCGACTTTAAGGTATCATCCATACCTCCAAATTTATCCGTTACCAGAAGATAAACTGAATACCAACCTTCCTGTTGGTACGTCCAGTCGGGATTCTCTTCTTCAGAGGTATCGGTAATAGTAGTAGGATCTCCAAATTCCCAGTACCAGTCGGTTATGGAATTATCAGGAGTTGACTCATCATAAAAGAATGTTTGAAGATCAGCACTGCTCGCATAATTAAAATCTGCTACCGGTCTGCCGATTACAGTTATAGAATCGCAATACTGGTGTGAACATCCGTTAAAATCATCTACTGTCAGACAAATTACATATTCTCCAATGGTATCGTACGTATGTGTTACCGGGTTAATATTTGTTGCTGTATTCCCATCTCCAAATTGCCAAAACTTTGTTAAAATTGGTGAACCATGTGGTACAGAAAGATCTGTGATTGTAAACTGTGCTCCGATACTTACTGTATCAGGAATAGTAAAATAGGCTTCAGGTATTGAGTCAACAGTAACTACCTTTACAATTGAATCCTGGCACCCGTATTCGTTTTCAGCCAGGAGCTTAACATTATATGATCCAGGAGCCATAAACAAATGGCTGGGGCTGAACAATGCAGAAGTATCATTGCCTGAACCAGGATTTCCAAAAGTCCACCGCCAGTAGGCTGCATCATACCCGAAAGTATCTGTCAGGTTTTCAAAATAAGTTGTGTCACCAAAACAAACGTCATTAAAGCTGAAATTCACATCAGGTGCCTTACTGACGTATATTGTATCGTTAAAAGGTGCAGATGAACAACCATCTGAATTTACAACAATAAGAGTTACTACATACTCACCTTCGTTCATATAAATATGACAAGGATTCTGATTTGTTGAGTTGTTTCCGTCGCCAAAAATCCAGATCCAGGAGTCAATTACTCCACCATTTGCAACAGACGTATCCGTAAAACAGGTTTGAAGACCGGCACATGCTGCTGTATGTTCAAATCCAGCAACAGGCAATGTATCTATCAATACAATATTGTTTGTTGTATCAGTACAAGCCATGGTGTTTGTCACAACAAGCTCAACGTCGTATTCTCCATGAGCACTGTAAATGTTAGTAGGGTTTTGCAGGGTGGAAAAATTTCCGTCATCAAAATCCCAATTCCAGGAAACGATTTCATAGCCGGGTTGATAAAGCGATGTATCCGTGAAATTACTCGGCCAGCCAAAACAAATATCATTGGATGTGAATCCTGCGAATGGCTTGAAAGTAGAAATAGTCATTGTAGTATCATCAGAACATCCATTGCTGTCTTCTACATAAAGGTTCACCTCAAAGTCACCACTGGTGGCAAAAATATGTATCGGATCGGGAGTATTGTTGACAGGACTACCATCACCAAAATTCCACTCCCAAAAAACAATGGGTGCTGACCCGGCAGTGGATGCATCAAAAAATTCCGATTCAAGTTTCGGACAACCAAGATTCACAGTAAAATCAGCAACAGGTTCCTGATACACCAATACATCTTTTTGTATGGAATCCAGGCATCCCAGGCTGTTCTCAACTTTTAGTTCAACCGGATAAGTTCCACTGGCGGGGAAAAGAAATCCCGGATTTTCATCGAAAGAATCAGGAATACCATCATCATCAAAATCCCAGCTATAACTTGTGATTGAACCAGAAGGAGTGGATGATAAATTTATAAAATGTGTAATTGATCCTTCACAAACTGTATCAGAATTAAAATCAGCAACCGGATTCTCGAAAACCTGTATGGTCTTGGTTGCCTCATGGCTACATCCAAGATCATTGGTTACTTTATGAGTTACAGGTTGGGGACCGGCAACTAGGAATGTGTGAAATACAGACATTCCTGTTGCCTCAAATGTTCCGTTATTATCAAAATCCCATTCCCAGATTGAAATTTCTGAGTTAGGAGGTGTAGTAGCATTTGTAATGTATTCGGTTGAAACTCCAAGGCATGTACTTGCTGGACCAAAATCAGAAGAAGGATTCCAAACATAAACAAACTTAGAATGTGTTTCAGGACCTCCTCCCCCATCATGAGAAACAGAAAGAACTACATTGTAGTTACCTTCTGCTACATATGTGTGAACAGGATCTACAGTAGTAGAGGTATTCCCATCTCCAAAATCCCACAAATAGCCCGTAATAGTTACTCCTCCAGTTGCATACGACAGATTCTGAAACTCAACTATATCACAACTTTGGTCAGCCACGATAAAGTCAGCAACTACGTTTTGAGCATTAAGCCCATTTAAATTATATCCAAAAAGAAACATGAAGAGAACGAATCCCTTCATCACCATTTTTTTACTCAATCTTGACATCATTCTTTATCAGCGTGTTTTTCAGTTAACGGTATACGATATCGAAGACAATATGTTTTACAATTCATCATTATTTATTTAATTCAGAATTACTTTCACTTGGTAACCTCTTTTCATAGTTTTCAAGAAAGGGAAACAATTGATCGGTTTTAAGTCGTTTTGCAATAATTTTTTTCTTGTTATCGAGTAGATAAATGGTAGGAGTTGTTCTAATGTCGTACAAAAAATGATAATCCTGTGTTATACTCCTTGTGCCGTTTACATGTATCCAGTTTAATTCCTGTTCGGTAATGAATTTTTTCCATTTGACCAGGGATGTATCGGTATTCACTGCAAAGATCTTTGCGTTGATAGAATTATCGAGGTACCAATCTTTTAATTCTTTGATCTCTTTTTTGCAATGGCTACAGTCGGACTCATAAAACAATACGATCATATAATTGGCCGGAAAACTGTAAAGCGATTTAAATGTCCCCGCTGTATCAATGAGTATAAGTTCCTGTGCATAGTTCCCTATCAATACTTTTCTTAGTTCATCTGATCGTTCAACCAGTGATTTAACGACGGAACTATCAGCCCAGTATGCCTCACCCTTAGCATAATAATTATCCACCATATGCACAAAGATCTCATCAAATCCCATGATCTTTGAAGTTTCAAATTTATAGGTAAGAAACCAGATAGCGTATTTATAAGTTTCCCTGTTGGGTTTGGCTTTCTTTATAAAATTTTCAGCTTCGGTTATTAAAGAATCAGGGTGCTGGTAAATTACTTTGCTGAAGTAATCCTCAAGTCTTTTATGGTAAAGGGGTGTCCGTAACAACCGCTCATCTTTTGGGCTCAGATTGTCCCAATAATGCCTTTTAAAACTTTGGTAGATAAAGGTGGAGTCCTCATTACCGTTTTCAAGAATGGGTGCCGGCTTAGCTTTGGGCTCCTGCATTGCCTTTAGTAATGTAGACACAAACCGATCGGGATAATCCGTTATGATCTCGTTTTCTTTGTTTTCAATTTCATTCAGGAGGTTCTTAATCTGAGCATTTAAAAGTGCAACGGAGTCATGCTTGTTTCCCAGGACACTTTTTCGTTTTGACAATTTCTCGACTTCCTGACGCTTGATAATGCTGAAATTTATATAATCGAAAAAGATCCGATTATCAGGTGAGTCTTTAAATTTTACACCATGGGGCAATCTATTAAGAGATGCCGAAACAGTAAACTTCTGATCCTGATCAACAATTAACTCAAGATATTTATTATTTGATTGACCGGCTAAAATATAGATGCCGCCCGGCAGAACACTATCTCCATGAAATACAAATTCATCTTTTTTACTTCTGTATGCCGTATCAGTAAGGTAAGTTTTATCACCATAATAGTTGGCAAGATAACAAACTGTATCCTGTATACCATTAAACTTTACGACAATCTTATATCCATCAGCAAAGACAGAATTAAAAATCAATGCACTCAGGATCAGAGTGGTAACAAAATGCCGGAACCAATTAACAGAAAGCGTGTAATTATTTTTCATTGAATTCCTATTCGTTCACAAAATTATGTCAATAAAAATTTGATATTGGAACAGTATTAACGAATGTATCAATATTGAATTGTTGAAAACCTTCTGCATTTTAATTTGTTATTAGAAGGAACATGGATAAATATTATTAAATATGTACAACCATGCATATTTATATGTTGTCTAAAGTTTGAATATTTGATTAATTTTATCCTCAAATTTTGATATTTATGCATAAACTAATTTTACTATGGCTTGTAATACTGTCACTTACAGTTTCGGTAAACAGCCAATCTACCTTCTGGGAAGAAGAGTTCGATAATCCGGGGAACTGGTCCCTGGAGAACAACTGGAATGTATTTGATGGCAAACTGGGTTTTACATGGGATCCGACTATCTATAATTTTGATGAATCATCGGTATCTCAACTAATTACTTTAGACCAGCATGCCACTGAACTGACAATTACACAGGCATTGTCAATTTTTACTCCTTCAGAAAATGAAACGGCACAGATCATCCTTGTATTTGAGGAAGAAGAAGTTTTACTCTGGGAATATTCACTAATTAACGGAGATTGGGGAGATGACACCGGGACTGATATAACATTTTCACTTTCTGAATACCTGGGACAAACCATGCAAATCAAGTTCAGGACTTTTGGAGAAACATCATTTAACTGGAGCTGGTGGCACATATTCGAGGTTAATATTACCGCTGAATATACCTATGACCTTTGGGCAAGTGAGATTAACGGTCCAAAAAACCTTGACCTTTTGGAACCCGGTGAATGGATTGTAGAGGTGGTTAACCAGGGCAGTGAAACCATCAATAACTACTCGGTGAATTTGTTTGACTATAAATCTGGAAACGTTCTGGAAAGCATTGAAGAAACCGATCCTATAGATCCCGGTGAATCAAAAACCTATGTTTTTTCCTGGGCTCCTTATGCATCATACAACACTCTTATCCAGGGGCAGGTAGTTGCAGCTGAGGATCAGTTCACAGGAAATAACCTTTCCTATGGCAAATTCCTGAGAATTGAACCTGATTTTAATTATGAAATTCTTTTTTGGAATAACGATAATGGGATACAAGATGTAATTTGCCCGGAGCATGGAGATCTTGTAACTTCATCAACAGGTTTAGAGCGAGTCCTGAATGATGCAGGCTTAAGTTATGATTATCACAATAATTTACCAATTGATCTAAGCACTTACGATATCATCATAAGCACAATGGGATGTTATTGTTTGGGCTGAGGTGGCACACCACCTGGATTTGTAAATGCAGCAGACCAGGCTAAGCTCGTCGACTTCCTCGACAATGGTGGAAGTCTTTATATAGAAAGTACAGATATTGGTTATAATCATGAATCAACAACGTTCTTTGAATATTTAGGAATATCGTATAATGATAATGGTGGTGACTGGGAAGTGGAGTCTATCGATGGCTCATGTGTTGATTGCACAGAAAGTATGAAGTTCTATTATCTTGGAGGTATCAGCCCTCATTACAGGGTTGACAGGCTAAAAGCTGAAGAAGCCACTGAATTGTTTGCAAGCGAAGAAGGGCAGGGCCGGATGTTTGCTTATGAAAACAATGACTACAAAGTCGTTTCCACATCCATCGTATTGGCAGCTATTGCCAATTCAGACTCGTTAAACCTGAAGCCTTACTTGATGAGTGAATTTGTGAATTTCTTCCTTGGATACAATCCCGTGACAGAACTTCAGGAAAACATTGCTCAGCTTATCATTGGTAACAGCTTTCCCAATCCGTTTTCTGACCAAACATCGATATCGTATACGGTTAATAAAACCAGTAAAGTTAACATTGCAATATATGACCTCAAAGGTCAGCTTATAAAGCAATGGAATGAAGAAATTAAATATCCCGGAAATTACAGGGTAATATGGGATGCAACAAACCATCAGGGTGATCTGGTAAATAATGGTTATTACTTTTGCAAGATCACATCAGGAGATTTTACAGCTACAAAAAAGCTGATCGTGTTGCATTAATATTCAGGAATTTTTATTTATTTTATTTCCTGAAATACTACCCGGTAAACAATGGCTAGCTAATTCCGGGTATATTGTAAAAAAGAGAGGACGGGACTGGTGTTCCAACTGGTCTTCAAAACCAGTAGCAGACGGATAAAACCGGCTGTGGCAGGTTCGATTCCTGCCCTCTCTGCTTTTTTATTTAGGGAAATAAAATTTATTCTATGAGTAAAAACAGGGAAGTATTAAAAAATCTTCCGGGTGTGGATAAACTCCTTATCAATTCTGAAATAAAGGAATTGATCAATGAATTTAGTGAGGATCTGGTAAAGTTTTCCATTCGTGAAACCTTAACCCTGATCAGGATCAAACCACCTTCAGAAATCAACGATGACATTGTAATAAGTCGAGTCAGAAATTTCATTACACTTCTTACTCAAAAAAGCTTAAGAAAAGTTATTAATGCCACTGGAATTGTAGTTCATACGAACCTTGGACGTGCGCCTTTCAGCGATACTTTGGTTGATGAAACAGCTACTACACTTAAAGGCTATAACAACCTTGAATATGACCTCGAAAACGGTGAACGGGGTTCCCGGCATACTCACCTGACCGCAAAATTAAAATACCTTACGGGAGCTGAAGATGTTCTGGTAGTCAATAATAACGCAGCAGCAGTTATGCTTATCCTTAGATCCTTCGCGAAAAACAGGGAAGTAATCGTTTCCAGGGGAGAACTAATTGAAATAGGAGGATCTTTCAGGATTCCTGAAATTATGGCTGCCTCAGATTGCAAAATGGTAGAAGTGGGATCAACCAACAAAACTCACCTGAAAGATTATGAAAATGCCATCAGTGAATCTACTTCAATGCTTTTTAAAGCACATAAGTCAAATTATGTAATTCAGGGTTTTACTAAAGAGGTTAGTTTAAAAGAACTGGTCGCGTTGGGAAAAAAACACAAATTACCTGTGTTTTACGATATGGGATCAGGATTGCTTCGAAACACAACTGTGACAATTCTGGAGGATGAACCTGATGTTAAACAAACCCTGAAAGAAGGAATTGACCTCGTTAGTTTTAGTGGTGATAAACTTATTGGAGGTGCGCAAGCAGGAATTATCGCAGGAAAGTCAAAATACATTGCACTATTGAAAAAAGAGCCCATGGTAAGAGCATTAAGGGTTGGCAAAACAACACTAGCTTACATGGAAACAGCCCTTACTTTCTACCTTGACGAAAAGAGGTTGTTGAGCAATAATACAATATTTAAAATGCTGCACCAATCCATGGATGATCTGTCAACAAGAGCTAAAACTTTCCAGGCCGAATTATCTCAACATAATATCACATCTGAAAAAGTTGATCATGATGGTTACTGTGGTGGTGGCGCTTTACCTGGAGAATCCATTGCAAGCATTGCAGTAAAAATTACCGGAGATTTTAAAACCGGCATCGACAGATCAACTTTCTCCGAGCATCTATTTTATGGTTTATTGCACAATAAACAGCCGGTAGTCAGCATACTGAAAAAAGGGGAAGTTGTTTTCGATATGTTAACAATTAAGGACATTGAGATCCCAGAAATTGCTCAAACGGTTTCCACATTAATTAATAGTATGAAATAACATGAAACACCTTATTATAGGAACGGCCGGTCATGTTGATCATGGTAAAACTGCACTCATCAAGGCGATGACTAACATCGACTGTGATACTCATAAAGAGGAGAAGGACAGGGGAATAACCATTAACCTTGGATTTTCACACCTGGACCTACCTTCGGGTGATTCGATCGGGATTGTTGATGTCCCTGGTCATAAAGATTTTATTAAAACCATGGTGGCCGGAGCTTATGGAATTGATATCGCTATGCCGGTAATTGCGGCAGACAGCGGTATAATGCCTCAAACTGAGGAACACTTGCGAATCATTGAAATGCTGGGTATAAAAAATGGCATAATCGTTATAAATAAAACCGACCTTGTTGATGAGGAAACTGTTGAACTGGCCGAGCTAGAGATAAATGAATACCTGGAAGGTACGATCCTGGAATCTGCTCCGGTTGTCCCGGTTTCAGCTATCACCGGCAAAGGAATTTCCAAACTTATTGAAACGATCCAAACGATAATTCCTCAAATAAAGGAAAAACAAACAGGTGATATATTCCGGATGTACATCGATCGTATATTTAATGTAAAGGGAGTTGGTTTTGTTGTTACCGGTTCCGTACTTGAAGGGCAAGCATCAACAGGTATGGATTTGTACTTGCTTCCAGGTAAATCAAAAAAAGTAAAGATCAGAAATATAGAACGGCATGGGAAGTCGGTTGAAACTGTTTATCCGGGAGACCGGGCTGCCATAAACCTTGCCGGCCTTAAGTTTGAAGATTACTCAAGGGGTATGGTATTATCCAGCAAAGCATTCGATGAATCATTACTGGTTGATGCAACACTTACCCTTTTTGATCCTACCTCAGTGTTAGGTACATGGTCAAATGTTATTTTTTATACCGGTACTTTTGAATGCTCTGCACGATTGCATTTGCTCGATAAAGATGAATTACAACCAGGTCAAAACGGAATCGTTCAGGTACAACTGTCAAATCCATCTGTGTTGTCGGTCAATGACAAATACATCATCAGGAATTCTTCAAACGATAAAACCCTTGGAGGAGGAACCATAATTGACACACAGCCCCTACACCACAGAAAAAGAACCGAAAAACTCATCAAAGCGTTAAATGAACTCGTTGACGCTACCCTTAACAGTGATAAAATCAGCAACCTTATTAAAATTGAGTTGACGAAGATAAATGCACCTGCTTTTGTTGGAACAATTTCAGAAATTCTAGGCAAACCAATTCCGGATCTGCTTGATGGAATCTCTAATGATCCAACGAACAGCATTCAATCTTTTGAAATAAAAGGAAACCATATATTGCTTCGTACCGATCTGGACGAGAAATACAAGAGTACGGTTTTGGAGGAAATTGAAGCCTTTCACAAAAAGAATCCAATACTCGAAGAAGGCCTCAGCGCGAACGAATTTGCAGGTAAGTTTAATTTCGGAAAGAAAGAAGCTGGTAAACTTTATCTCGAATTGCTGATGCAACGTATTTATGAAGAAGGATTAACAAAAAAATCAGGTAACTCCTGGGCTTTGAGTAATCATGTTGTAAAAATAGAACCAAAAACACAATCCGACCTTACCTGGCTGGAAGAAGCATATTTAGATGTAGGGATGGATATTGTGATTCCGAAAAAAGTGGAAGAAGAAGCCCACAGCCGTAAAATCAACAAAGATAAACTTAAGATGCTGAACAGGTACCTGGCGAATAATGGTAAACTTATACAGTATGAAGGAGAGTACTCGCATGTTGATTGTGTTACCAACGCGAAAAAAATGCTGTTACAGATTTTACTGACGAAAGAAAAGGGAATCAATGAAAAGGAATTCAGGGAGTTGATCAATGGAACCCGTAAATACATACAATTTTTATTGGGGATATTTACCAGTGAAGGATTAGTAACCAAACCTAAATTTTACATTTTTATCACAGATAAAGGGAAACAAGAAATTACATCTTTGAAATAGCAGATTACCCTCATTATAAAAAATGATGAGGACCGGAAACAAAAAATTAAGGTATAATTCTATAGAAACATATAACAAATGAAAATAGTTGATGCTAAAGGATTAAAATGTCCGATGCCGTTAATTGAAACTAAAAAAGCCCTGAAAGAATCTGATAAGGGTGAAACTCTAAAAATACAAATTGATAATGAAACTTCTGTAAAGAACGTTACGCATTACCTGGAAGATAATAACATCCGTGTAGAACAAAGCAAACAGGGAGAGACCTGGGAACTGATCGCAAACCGGGGGGATGAGGATATTGAGGATATTAAAAGATCACAACCCGAAGCGTATTGTGAACCAGCAGATGGTAGCTCACTAAGTTATGCTGTAATGTTTGCTAAAAACCGGTTAGGTGAAGGATCTGATGAACTTGGGGAAGCTCTGGTTGGTGCAATGCTAAATTCTATCAAAGCTCAGGATACCTTGCCAGAGAAAATGATTTTTATGAATTCGGGAATTGATCTTGTAACCAGTGGATCAAATGTACTCCCCTTGCTAAAAGAACTTGAAATCAAGGGTGTTGCATGCATCACCTGTGGAGCCTGTCTGGATTATTTTGACAAAATTGATGATCTTGAAGTAGGCAGGATTTCAAACATGCATGAAATTATGGAAGTTATGCTAAGTGTAGGAAAAGTAATAAATGTATAAATGAAATCGGAATTTGACTTATTAAATGTTGTGGACCAGGGAGGTTGTTCTGCAAAGCTTTCTGCAAAGGAGCTCAACGAAGCGCTCAATGACCTTCCTCCCTTTGATGACAAGAACGTCCTTGTTGATATTGATACACATGACGATGGTGGTGTTTATAAAATAAGGGATGATTATGCCCTTATTCAAACCACGGACTTTTTCCCGCCTGTTTGTTCTGATGCTTTTGATTTTGGTCAGATTGCAGCCGCAAATGCGCTAAGTGACGTATATGCAATGGGAGGACAGGTATTAACTGCTCTCAATCTAGTAATGTTCCCCGCAAATTTACCCATGCACCTTTTAAAGGAGATTTTGCTTGGGGGACAGATGAAGGTGAAAGAATCAGGCGGTGTGATCCTCGGTGGCCATACCATTGCAGACGACATCCCTAAATATGGACTAGCCGTAACTGGCTGGGTTCATCCCGACAATATCGTAACAAACAGCAATGCTGCTGCAGGTGAGGTTCTGATCCTTACTAAACCTATTGGAACTGGTGCGGTAATCTCAGCAAAAAAGAACAACCTGGCTCCACCAGATGCATACCAAGATGCCATCGATAACATGAAACTCCTAAATGAAAAGGGAGCTTTCATCATGAACAAATATAAAGTAAAGGCTGCAACAGATATAACAGGGTTTGGACTTTTAGGCCATGCACATAAAATGGCAAATGCAAGTAATGTCTCCATCCGTATCTTCTCCGATGAAGTACCCGTAATACATAATGTTCTTGACCTAATCGAAATGGGTTGTATTCCGGGAGCCTCCTTCCGTAACCAGGAATACTGTGCCGAAGTCTGTGATTTTGACAAACGTATTGACTACAACCATAAAATGCTTTTATTTGATGCACAGACCTCTGGAGGATTACTAATGTCAGTTAAATCCCATGATGCAGAAAATGTTTTATCAGAGCTCAAAGCTGGTGGTTACCTTTTATCAAGCGTAGTTGGTGAGGTTTTAGAGAGTAAAACGAAATCTGTTTATATAGTGTAATTCCTGGCAACTAAGCGCAAGATCTAAAGTATTTAACAGGAATTCAACACTTTAGAAAGGCACACCAACATAATTAAAAGGGTATTAACAATTCCAATTTCACCTTTTTTATATCCATTATCGTAAATTCTCCAACTTAATCTACATTTATGGATAATGGTACTTTTTTGGCTATTCGAAAACGAATAGCAGACCTTCTATAGTAATATCGGGCATTTCAGCAGTTTTTAGTGCAATTTTTCATTCAAAAGAACTTTTGGCACGATATTCACAAATGATGTCACAGCAAATCGCCCTACTCAAATTTAGTAAGGTATAATAAATTAAACAAAAGAAAATGAGGTGTCATTTTCCATTACAAACCCCAAATTATTTAATTATGAAGAAACAACATTGGTTTTTAGTACTACTTATTGTAGCAATGGCAAATCTAGGATTTAGCCAAGGAATTACAGGAACGAACGAATGTAATGATCCAGAATCTATTGCAGTTTTTGCAGTAGGACCTAATTCAGCAAAAGTTAGCTGGATACCATCAGGTTCAACACTTTTTGAAGTTGAAGTTGGAAGTTTGAATTTCGAACCAGGAACAGGTCAGTTTGATTTGGTCCAGGAAGTACAGGCAGATCCTACTTCAATTCGTCTTAGTACACTTTTACTTGGATTAAAGCCAGGAAAAAAGTACGCAGTTTACGTAAGAACAGTTTGTCCTGACCATAGCACAACAGAATGGATTGGACCTGTTACCTTTAAAACAAAAAGACACGAATCTGGTGGCGTAATTGTACCCTAGTCATGAACATTGAAAAGGCAATTGAAAAAAAATTCAATCCTTAATCAAATACGTTAATTGTTCATATTATGAAAAACCGGCTCGAAAAAGCCGGTTTTTTCATTTTATATAAACCAACCATACAACCAAATGCAAACTAATACTTCAACTTGGTATTCAAACAATACCGCCACCACAAAAAGCAATTTGTTATCTTTATGGTATATTATATACCTGTTTTGTAAGCATATATATTACAGGTTTTAACGACAATTACCATGAAAGTCATAGATCTCACCGATGAACACCTTGATTCTTATTTATTATGCCTTGAAGATTGGTCGGATGAAATCAAGGAAGCCGGCAACTATAAAAAGGAATGGTACAATAATATGAAGGATAAAGGTCTCCGTGTAAAACTTGCTTTGGACGATACAGGCGAAGTTGGAGGAATGATCCAGTATTTTCCTATCGAATACTCATGGGTTGAAGGAAAAGACCTCTATTTTATTGGTTGTACCTGGGTCCATGGATATAAAAAAGGAAGAGGCAATTTTCAGAAAAAAGGAATGGGAAAAGCCATGCTACAGGCGGCTGTTGAAGATGCTCAACTATTAGGATCCAAAGGAATAGTTGCATGGGGATTGTCAATACCAGTATGGATGAAAGCCTCATGGTATAAAAAACATGGATTTATCCCTGTGGATAAAAATGGATTTTTGGGAGAACTGATATTGTGGATTCCATTTTCCGAAGATGCCATTGCTCCTAAATTTATTAAACCAAAGAAAAAGCCTGAAACAATAGATGGAAAAGTTACAGTTTCCTGCTTAATAAATGGTTGGTGCCCTGCTATCAACCTTTCTTGTGAAAGAATAAAAAAAGCAGCAAAGGAATTTGGTGATGATGTTATCATCAATGAAATTGATACATTCAACAGGGAAACATTCCAGGAATGGGGTATTTCAGATGCAGTGTTTATTGATGGCAAAAAAGTAAGGACCGGGCCACCACCCTCATTAGATAAACTCAGGAAAAAGATAAGGAAAAAGGTAAGTAAATTGAATTATCACTAATTTAAACACAACTTTTGAATCCACGGAGTCCTGTTAATACATTTGAATATAGCCTGATGAATTTTTTTTCTTCATAAGGTGACAAGTTCAAATCACATCTATGCATGATGTATCAATTGCTCAAATCAACAAGCATAATCAGGAATTAAATTAAATTTTACATTAAATTAATTATACTAGTTCTAAATAGTCTATCTTTGCACCCATTTTTGCCGAAATTTTATTTAAATAAAACAATATCAACAACTTACAAAATGACTTTAACTAAACTCAGAAATATAGGAATTGCTGCTCATATCGATGCCGGTAAAACTACTGTAACTGAACGAATGCTTTACTTTACAGGGGTAACCCGTAAGCTAGGTGAAGTACACGATGGCCAGGCCACAATGGATTTTATGAAACAGGAACAGGAGCGGGGAATTACTATTGCATCTGCAGCTATCTCCACAAAATGGAACGACAGCGACATTAACATTATTGATACTCCGGGCCACGTTGATTTTACCGTTGAGGTAGAACGATCTTTAAGGGTTATCGACGGCATGGTGGCACTTTTTTGTGCAGTTGGTGGTGTTGAACCTCAAAGTGAAACCGTCTGGAACCAGTCGGACAGGTACAGGGTACCCAGAATTGCCTTTATCAACAAGATGGACCGGACCGGAGCCGACTTTTTTGAAGTGGTTAAACAAATGGACCAGTACCTGGATGCCAATGCGGTTCCTTTTCAGATCCCTATCGGAGCTGAAGAAGACTTTACCGGTGTAATTGACGTGCTTGAGCAAAAAGCTTATGTATTTGATGATTATGAGCGAAAAGAAATAGAAATTCCGGAAGAATACAAAGCAAAATGCCAGGAAGTTCGGGAATCCCTTATTGAAAAAATTGCTGAGTATGATGATGAGATCATGGAGCTGTATTTTGATGAAAAGGAAATACCGCTGGATTTACTTAAAAGAGTTGCGAGGCGTGCAACACATAAACTGTTTATTACTCCTGTTTTTACTGGCGCGGCTTATAAAAACAAAGGAGTTCAGCTGTTACTCGATGCTATTGTGGATTATCTTCCATCGCCGGTTGATGTAGGAGCAATTGTTGGTATTGATATGGACGATGAGGAAAAATCACATACAAGAAATCCATCCAAAAACGATCCGTTTTCTGCCCTGGCTTTCAAACTGATCCATGATCCTTATGTCGGACAACAAACATTTATTAGAATATTTTCAGGTGCACTAAAGAGTGGAATGCAGATCTTCAACTCTACCAAAGGTAAAATGGAGCGCATTGGCAGGATTATGAAGATCCACGCTAAAGACAGGGAAGAAGTTTCCGAAGCTGGCCCGGGAGATATTGTTGCCTTGATAGGTATGAAACTAACCAAGACCGGTGATACACTTTGTGATCCGGCTGGTCCTCTATACCTTGAATCAATTCATATTCCCCCTACAGTAATTGAGCTGAAGATCAATCCTAAATCAAGGAAAGAACAAAGCAAACTGGGTGAAGCCCTTGCAAAGCTTTCCAATGAAGATCCCTCTTTTAGTGTGCGGTTTGATAATGAAACCGATGAAACCATCGTATCAGGAATGGGTGAATTACACCTCGAAATTATCATTGACAGGATCAAAGTAGAGTTTGGTGTAGAGGTTGAAGTTGGAGAACCTTCAGTAGCCTTCAGGGAAACCATTACCAGTGAGGTTGAAGCAGAACATAAGCACAGTAAACAAACAGGTGGTAAGGGACAATATGCTCACACATTGATGAGGCTGGAGCCCAATGATGAAAATGAATACGAGTTTGTTGATAAAATCAAAGGTGGTGTTATCCCCCTGGAATTTATTCAATCTGTAAATAAAGGTATCAAGAAGTCCATGTTAAAAGGACCACTGGCAGGATTTCCTGTAGTTGACATCAAAGTTGTTCTTCATGATGGAAGTCATCACGCAGTTGACTCATCGGATATGGCTTTCCAGACCTGTGCTTCCATTTGTTTCAAGAATGGATTTATGAAAGGAAATCCGGTACTACTTGAACCCATGATGAAAATAGAGATTAACACCCCTGATGATTACATTGGTAGTGTAGTAGGCGACCTGAACAAAAGACGTGGTAAGGTTGAATCCATGCGTCGTCACAGGAAAGGCTCTCAAAAATTGAATGGATTTGTTCCCTTAATGGAAATGTTTGGATATGCAACGACGCTAAGAAACATTTCCAGTGGCCGTGCAAACTACTCCATGGAGTTTTACAAATACATGCCACTTACAAAATCAGTTCAGGAAGAAGTACTGAAGAAAATTGAAGAAGCGAAGAAAGAAGAGAAGTAGTACTCTTTTCTAATCACGGATTACCACCATCTTTCAGGTAGATTTATTAAGCTGAAAAATGGTGGTTTTTTACCCCCACCCACCAGTATCAACGGTTGATATTAGCTTTAGTGAATATCATGTTCACCGGATTTACTACATTTGGAGAAAATAATTCAGAATACTTGTGAAGCTGAATAAATTCCTGAAGATACTTGGACCAGGATTACTCTACGCAGGAGCAGCGGTAGGTGTATCCCATCTTGTACAATCTACTCGCGCTGGTTCAGATTATGGATTTGATTTGTTATGGATACTTATTCTGGCCAATGTAATAAAATATCCTTTTTTTGAATTTGGACCCCGTTATGCAGCAGCTACTGGCAAAAACCTGATAGAAGGTTACAGGCAAATCGGTCTGTGGGCAGTTGTATTGTTTGCCATACTTACCATTGCCACCATGTTTACCATACAGGCAGCAGTTACTATTGTTACTGCAGGACTTGTAGGGAATGTTTTCGGGATCGGACTCTCATCTGTTCAGATCAGCGGGATTATCCTGTTAATCACCATGCTGGTTTTGATGATCGGCAGGTTTAAGTTGCTCGACAAATTGATAAAAGTTGTCATTGTGGTTCTTGCTGGTTCAACTGTTATAGCAGTAATAGCAGCCGCAGTAAAAGGGTATTCCCCTGACCCGGAATTTGCTACCGGTTTTTCCCTTGCAAAGAATGTGGATATACTTTTTTTAATTGCTTTCATTGGATGGATGCCCGCCCCGATTGATGTAACTGTCTGGCAATCCTTATGGACCAATGCCAAAAACAAAGGGAGAGGTGAAAAAACCAACCTGAGACATGTATTGCTCGATTTTAAAGTGGGTTATATTGGTACAGCTATTCTTGCCATTTGTTTTCTTTCCATGGGTGCCCTGGTCATTCATGGCTCTGGCGAAGAACTGTCAGCTAATGGCAGTTTATTTTCCGGCCAGCTCCTTAGCATGTATACCAACAGCATCGGAAACTGGGCCTATGTTGTTATTGCAATTGCAGCCATAACCACGATGTTCTCCACCACCCTAACCTGCCTCGATGCTTACCCACGGGTCATGAAACCCATTTCTGAAATGTTATTTCCAAAGGTAACCAGGCGAAATTCCAAGATTGATATAGAAACATGGACTTGGATTATTATTGTTGTTGCCGGGGCATTGATCCTGTTAAATTACCTGAGTAGCAGCATGCGAACCATGGTAGATATTGCAACCACCCTTTCAT
The DNA here is from genome assembly GCA_964421215.1 of uncultured Bacteroidales bacterium. Classification (GTDB taxonomy): domain Bacteria; phylum Bacteroidota; class Bacteroidia; order Bacteroidales; family JAADJA01; genus JAADJA01. The sequence goes on from CAYQWA010000005.1 coordinate 51,622, forward strand.
TTGTCACTGCACCCATTCTGGCAGTTTTAAATTACATGGTAGTAAACGATAAGCACATGCCTATAGAGGCAAGACCTAAAGCCTGGCTTAATATTTATGCAAGGATAGGAATTGTTTTCCTCGGTGGGTTTACGGTAGTTTACTTGCTATGGGAATATGTACTGTAAGATCAATTCAGTTTAATACCTGTACAACTTAACGTTCACAGATTTTCCGGTAATAACTGTAAATTTCCTTTCTACGGTAAAGGCTGATTTTTTGGAATACTTTGATCTGAATATCACCCTGTAATTTCCTGGTTGCAGAACGATGGTTTCTCTGTCCATAGAATTCTCACGCAGGTTATATACCAGTTCCAGTTTGTTATCCCGTTCCACATAGATCCCCCCGTATCCGGCTGCTTTTTTATCTATCACTGCTATTCCTGGCAAGGGTATTTCGATGGTAGTTGTGTTGCTTTGTTTAATTTCTACGTCATCAATTAAGATACGTGGAAGAGTTAATACTTCCAGATCATAGATTCCTGTGATGTACCTTTCTTTTTGTCCGAACTGTTGAATATTCAGGGTATTCATTTTATTGTTTTCCCTTACTATGCATTTCAGGTCTTTCACTGTCCTGTCCCTGGATTCAAGTTTAAGGTCCAGCACACCCTGGGGACATTTGATACCAATTGTAGTATGTTTGCCTGGAGTCAATGAAATTTGTTCTGCCCTTCTGGGAGGAATGGTATGTACTTCAATGTTGTACGTAAGCAATGGATCAATAACCATCGTATCTGGTAATCCTTTTGCATTTAACGTATGAACAAAATTATATTTTACAATACCCGAAAAGTCATCATAAAATGTCATCGGGATATTGGTCTCTGTTGGCTTGTCATATTCATCCAGAAGGTTGACCTGTGCTGTTGTGGAATTTAATGCTTGTGAAATAACTACATTTAACGCTTTGCTAAAATCCTCTTCACTGGCAGCATCGAAATAAGTACCAACACAGTCAAAGGCTTCTTCGAAATTCTTACCAATTCCGATAATGAATGGTTTTAAGACAACACCTCTCTTTTGCAATGCTTTTGAAACAGCACAGGGATCCCCGTCACATTCCTCCAGTCCGTCGGTGATTAAAACAATGATGTTTCGGCAGTTTTCGCATGGAGGAAAATCAGAGCCAGCCTGTTCCAGCGCATAGGCAATTGGTGTTGTACCTTTTGGTGTTAGGGTTCTTAGCTTATGTTTAATGCTTTTAATATTATTTTCCCCTCCGAACGGAACCAGCAGTTTAGTATCATTGCAAACCTGTGGCGGAAACCTATACTGGTGCCCGTAAACACGAAGGCCAAGTTCAATATTCTCAACTGTTTCAAGACTATCAAGCAAATTTGCCAGCAATTTTCTTGCTATGGATATTTTCATATCGCTCTGCCAACGGCCGTACATACTTTGTGACGCATCAAACACAAAGAGTATCCGTGTGAGTGGTTGTTGCTTTTCTTCCTCCACGGATTGAACCTGTGCACTTAATCCGGAAGTAACAACCAAAATAATGAAGGCCAGTAGGGTAAATTTTATTTTCAAGAGATCAAAGTTTTAACGATGAAACATAAACCAATTTATAACGTTCAGGGATAGAAAGTATTATACCTGATGTTCCAAACAAAGTTCAAAAGTAAATTATTAAAAGGGAACCATCGGTATTTCTTTGAAAATATTTAAACACAAGGTTGTTAGGAAAAATTACGTTTAAAGTATTATCCGGTTTTAACTACATCTATTTTAGCAGACCAGATATAAGAATTTGTATGAAAAAGAGTTTGTTGTTCATTATATTGTTAATCGCTCACCTGACTACTGTACTCCATGCCCAGGAAACGGACACCCTTTCAATTGATGTTCCAGAAGAAAACCTTCCTGAGCAAAGCTGGGCGGATTCAGTGCTGGCATCGCTTTCGCTTGAGGAGCAGATTGCTCAATTATTAATGATCAGGACTTATTCAAACAAAGATGAAGACTACTATCGTTCGATGGATGACCTGGTATCAAAATACAAGCTCGGGGGAATGTGTTTTTTCCAGGGAGGGCCTGTTGCACAGGCTAAGCTAACGAATAGGTACCAAGAGCAAGCAAAAACACCTCTTTTTATTGCGATTGACGCTGAATGGGGACTGGGAATGCGCCTCGACAGTACTTTTTCTTTCCCGTTTCAAATGACTTTAGGTGCTTCCGCAGATGACAGCCTGCTTTACGACATGGGAGCCGAAATTGCCAGACAACTTAAACTGCTTGGTGTACACATCAATTTTGCCCCGGTGGTTGACATCAATAACAACCCGGATAATCCTGTGATCAATAGCCGCTCATTTGGTGAAAACAAACAAAAGGTTGCTGATAAAGCGATTGCATATATGAAAGGCTTGCAGGATCATAACATCATTGCTACTGCAAAGCACTTTCCCGGCCATGGTGATACCGATTCCGATTCTCATCTAACGTTACCAGTTATAAAACATTCCAGAGATAGAATGGATTCGTTGGAATTGTTTCCTTTCAGGCAATTGATAAATAACGACCTGAAAGGGGTAATGGTAGCACACCTTTATATCCCTGCATTGGATAGTACAGAAAATACTCCTACTACTCTTTCGGAAAACGTAGTAAATGGTCTTCTTAAAAAGGATCTTGGGTTTGACGGGCTTGTAATTACTGATGCTCTTGACATGAAAGGTGTAACAAAACACTTCAAACCTGGTGAAATAGAGGTCAAAGCCTTCCTGGCCGGAAATGACATTTTGTTGTTGCCTCAGAATGTTGAGGTGGCTATCCAAGGAATTAATGATGCTATAAAATTTGGAATGATTTCTGAAGATCATATCAGGGAAAGGTGCCTTAAGGTGCTTCAATACAAGCAGGAGGCAGGACTTGCAAACTATAAACCGGTTGATACAGACTCTGTTTATTTTGAAGTAAATAAGGTTACCAATGAATTGCTGGAAAGAAGAGCATGTGAACATTCAACGGTTCTGGTTCAAAACTATAATGATCTTATCCCTTTGAGGGATCTGGATACCTTAAATATCGCAACACTTTCTTTGGGATCGCCTGAGATCACAGCCTTTCAGAACATGCTTTCGAATTATTCAAAAGTTGATCATTACAATGTTTTAAAAGGTATTTCTGCTAATCAGAAGAAAAATCTCATTAAAAAACTTTCCGTATACAACATGGTTATCGCAGGAATACACAACACTTCAATATTTCCGGGAAGGGATTTTGGTATATCATCTCAAAACATGGAACTAATCGACCAGCTTTCAGATTCAGTGAAGGTGGTACTTGTGATGTTCTCCAGCCCATACAGCCTTAACCTGATAGGTCACCCTGAAAAGTTAGAGGCAATTCTGCTGGCACATCAGGATTCCAAAATAGCAAATGAAATTGCTGCTCAAATAATTTATGGGAGCATTGGAGCTAAAGGAAATCTTCCAGTTAGCTGTACAGAAAAATTTATTTGTGGCCATGGGATACAAACAAAATCCATCAACCGACTGAAATATACAATTCCTGAAGAAGTAGGAATAGAAAGATCTGCCCTCAATCTGATCGACACCATAGTTTTTAACAACATCAATGATAAAGCAATGCCCGGATGCCAGGTTCTTGTTGCTAAGGACGGGAAAGTCATTTACAATAAGTCCTTTGGTTACCATACCTACAGAAAAGGAAGATTTGTCAAAACAACTGATCTGTATGATATCGCCAGCATCACTAAAATTGCAGCAACAACTTTGAGTGTCATGCGGTTATGTGACCAAAAAATGCTCGATGTTGACCACAAGCTGGTTTGGTACCTTCCTTACCTGAAAGGATCCAACAAAGAAAATATCATTATCCGGGAAATGATGGCCCATCAGTCAGGGCTACAGGCATGGATCCCTTTCTATTTAAATACACTCAAGAATGGCAGGCCTTACAGAGGATTATACAGTAAAAAAATAAACGAGCAACACACCGTTAAGGTCGCTGCCAATTTATTCATAAATGATGCTTATTCCTTTATCCTGTATGATTCAATTCTCCATTCCGATTTGAGAAAAAAACTCGATTACAAATACAGTGACCTGGGTTTTTATTTGTTAAAACAATCCATCGAGAATATAACAAATAAGCCGCTGGATAAATATGTTGAAGAGGAATTCTATTCATCGTTGGGGCTAAAATACACTATGTATAACCCTTTGAGTAAATTTAAAAGAAATCACATCATTCCCACCGAAAAGGACAACTATTTTCGCAGGCAACTTGTACACGGTTATGTTCATGATCCGGGAGCTGCAATGATGGGTGGTGTTTCAGGCCATGCAGGATTGTTTTCCAATGCGAACGACCTGGCCATCATAATGCAAATGTTGCTTCAGGGTGGAGAATACGGTGGCAAACGCTATCTGAATTCTTCTACTGTTTATGAGTTTACCAGGCAACAATTCCCTTTAAACGACAACAGAAGGGCCATCGGTTTTGATAAGCCTGATCCAAAAGACCGGGAAAAGGGACCAACCTGTGAAAGTGTATCTGATCTGAGTTTTGGACATACCGGATTTACTGGAACCTATGTATGGGTTGATCCGGTTTACAACCTCGTATATATATTTTTATCAAACAGGATCAATCCCAGTTCCAACAACACCAAACTGATAAAAAACAATACCCGCACAAAAATTCACCAGGTCATTTATGATGCTTTGGAAAAAGAAAAAATGATTGAATTACCCAAAGATGAAATTGGGTCATTGCATTGATTATAAAGGTGATTAATCAAGAATTGATTTTAAGTCAGAAACCCTAACTCCATTTTTATAGCCTACTACAAATGCGCCTCTTAGCCCACGGGCTTTAAGCTTATTTCGCAATTTGGCAGCCTCTTCATAGGTATCAAAATTACCAACTGTATACTGGAATACGTTATCCGATTTATTAAAATCTTTAAATACCTCCATGTCGATCTCATACATTTCCCTGACGACTGAAACAGGAATGTTTCGATCGGTGGTTGCCATAACCTGAACACTGAATGCTTTGGTGTATGAAGGTCTTTCAGTCTCTTTCCTGGCAGTTTCGTCCAGCTTGACCAGATCTGCAAGCATAATCCGATTACCTTCTTTGTAAGCGACTACAAATGCATCCTGAATATCATTTCTGGTCATAAGGATATTCCTGTACTCCCTGGCCCGCCAGTATTTGATGTACCGGCCAACGGAAAAGCGATACCAACCGTCACCCTGGTTCACACTCACATCGCCGCTCAATCCGAATTTCTTTTCAATAATAACAGGATCACTGATGGTTTTGGAAGCGGCAATCTGCACGGTAAACTCAACTCCAGGCCATGGAGAATCATACATACCTGTCCTTGACTCAGCATCCAGAAGTTTTTCTTCTAGGGTTCTCTCCTTTTCAACAGGAGGCTTGGTTTCAACAATCTCCTCTACCGGCTCCTCTTCTTCAACAACAGGTTCTTCTTCAATTACGGGTTCTACCACAGTTTCTTTCACAACAACCGGGACTTCTTCAACTATAGTATCTTTTACTGCAATTACCGGCTCTTCGATTACAGGCAACTCCTCTTTTTTCGGAACGAATCTGTAAGATATTCCAATAAAGTTATAGCTGTAAAAATCATATTCAAGTTCACCTACTTTAGCATCAAGTTTATCAGACTTAACAGGACGTAAAGAACCTTCCAAATTGAGTATCCATCTTTCGCTAATGTTGTAATCCACACCCAAACCCATAGGGACAACGGGTTCGATAGTTTTTCCAAATACACCGGATCCGGTTTTGTTGTTCCCGTTTTCATCAAGCACCTCGTTGGTTTGCAAATCCTTTAATTCAGTTGACCAATTTGCCCATCCGATTCCTAACATGCCATAAACCGAAAATTTTCTTTCCCGAACACCCCATAATGTATTTAGAAAATCAAGCTTTAAACTAAGGCTGGTTTCGAATACATCACCTTCAAACCAAATATTGGCTTTTCTTTTGGTCCCTGATAACTCACCATAATATAATTGCCCCCGAAGCGTCATGTAAGGATTGAATTCTTTTTGTAGCATACCACCAAATCCAGCCCTGTATTCATTGTTATTTTCAAAACTTTTGTAAAAGGTATAATTTTCGATATCCCCATAAAATAAGCTTAGTCCACCATTCAAATTAATTGACCAGGCATTCCATGTCTTTTCAGCTTGATCCTGAGCGAATAGCGGACTGGTTATTCCAATCAGAGTAATAAAAGCAAATAATGGTATCCATGCAGAGGGTTTCATATTACGTAAGGTTTAGCTTGATAAAACAAATGTAGGCATTTCAATTTGTTTTTGCTAAAAAATTGCTGAAAAAATTTTATAGAAAAAAAGCAATTGCATGGGCATTTCAAGAATTTGTATTTTTGGCCTCTTTACAAAAACGAATATACCAACTATACATAAAAAAAATCGATGAGTACAAAAAGCGCTTCAATAAGCTGGTGGATAATTGCCATTGTTTTTACACTTTCTCTGGCTGTTTATCAGCGGTTAACAGGGCCAACACACCCGAAAAGGGGAAATATTGAAATGGATGGAACTGTTGTGAAATACAAACTGTTACGTTCTTCTGATAGTGACAAAGCTGCAAAAATCAAAATCAAAAACATCACCAGTGAAATAGTTGGAAAAATCAAATACAAAAGGTTCAATGTTTCAGAAGAGTGGAAAGTAATTGATTTTAAAATGCAAGAAGACATACTCATAGCAGAACTTCCTCCAGAGCCACCTGCAGGCAAACTTGAGTATATTGTAACTCTGTATCAAGGTGATGAACCTTATGTATTGAATGATGAACCAGTAATTATACGATTTAAAGGGCCAGTTCCTGCATATGTTTTAATACCTCACATTTTATTAATGTTCCTGGCCATGTTGTTTTCAACACGAACTGGTATAGAAGCATTCAGGAACGGAAAACTGACCCTGAACTACGCAGGAGTAACCCTGATAACTTTACTCCTTGGAGGGATGTTCCTCGGGCCCGTTGTTCAAAAATTTGCATTCGGGGCTTACTGGACAGGGTGGCCATTCGGACAGGATCTGACTGACAATAAAACCCTGGTGGCCTTTGTAGCCTGGATCATCGCATACCTGAAGTTAAGAAAAAATCCGGGAAACCGTTTCTGGCCAATTTTTGCTGCCATAATACTACTGGCCATTTACCTTATTCCCCATAGCATGTTCGGATCAGAATTGGATTACTCAACCGGTGAAGTTATAACAGGAGAATAATTCATGACCCTATTTTTCATTGCCATAACCGTTCTGGTCTCCATAATTTCCTTTAACAGGAAAGACATTTTTGACAGGTTAAAATTTAATGCCTACCTGATTTACAAACACAAACAAGGGTACCGTTTTCTTTCGCATGGGCTTGTTCACGCTGACTACATGCATTTATTCATCAACATGTTTGTGTTGTATTCTTTCGGTGACATCGTTGAATATGTATTCGGTGAATACTTTGGAGCTAAGGGATACCTTTATTATGCCTTATTGTATATCGGCGGACTTGGATTTTCTTCTCTATATGATTTCGGGAAGTACAAAAATGATGGATACTACAATGCTGTTGGGGCTTCAGGAGCAGTATCGGCCATTGTATTTGCCAGTATCATTCTTTACCCGGCTGGTGAGATCTTCCTGTTCTTAATCCCCATTGGTATTCCAGCACCACTATTTGGTTTATTTTACTTGATCTATTCTGCCTATATGTCGAAGAGAGGCAGAGACAATATTGGCCATAGTGCTCATTTCTGGGGGGCAGTATTCGGGGTTGTTTTTACAGTGGCCATAAATTTTGATTTTCTTAGGATCTTCCTGGCATCAATCTTTGGCTAGCGGATATTAAACCTTCTACCATAAAAGAATCGTATGGATCCAACAGAAAAGTTAAGGTTAGCCGGTTGGTTACGGTTTGTGTTACCGGAAAAGTTATCAATACTGGCAGTAATTCCTGCAAACGACTTTTCAGTATTGTACACAAATGCATTTCTTGCAAGAAACCTACCTGCAAGAAAGGCTCCGCTCAGATCCTTCTCAGTATCCTTATAACTCACATCAAATCCTTGTACAGCCAGGCCGGGTACAAAGGTGAAAGAGGCATAAAACTTTTTCCAGAGGACAAAGATGTGTGAATATCCCAACGAAACACCCAGACTTGTTACCCCGATATTATGGAAAAATAAATTTTCATTGTACTTTTCCTGCAATTCCCTGGGTATGAAGTTTGAATCACCGCTCAGGCTGTTAATGGAAAAATACCCCCCCCACAGAAACGATCCGGCACTTTTCTTTTGTAAATCCGTTTGAACAAATACTGCTTTTGCTGAATAAATTTGATGATTAAACACATAGATAAAACTTCCGCCGAAAGTTGCAGTCACCACATCATTACGATGTGGATATACAAATTCTTCATCCCAATCTTCAATGTATGATTCCGGATTCTCGATATAAAAACCTTTGTAAAACTGCAGGTAGAAATCGATGAGAAATTTTCGAGCAAATACATTAGTTTGAGCATCAAAGCGGTACGTACTGCCGTATTGATCATTATCATTGTTTATAAAGGGAAAATTAAAAGCTAACCCCAAACCATACCATTTGTAATTAACACCTACTCCAAGGTTCAGGTTCTCATTGGGTGCATATTTTAACTCATGAGGAAGGTCATTGTCTTTAATGCTGAATTTATTGAATTTATTTACGCCGTAAATTCTCAAAGCTAACTTGCCAGATAAATCTTTAATATATGTAGTATCGAAATCAGGAATGCTATCGCTCTGGCATAATCCGTTTGACCAGGAAAAACATACTGCAATCACGCATATACAAAGTACCGGGAGCTTTTTCATAGGATTCAGTTAACAAATACCGGTTGATGATTATCAAGATAAAGCAATACGCCTTTTGGTTCCGGCAAATTCATTTGCCTGGCAAGGTCCACGTATCCTTGAAGCTGTGTATTGTGTTTTGGACTGGGAAGTCCAGTCTTAAAATCAATGATATAAGTTCGATCATTTTCAAAGATGATCCGGTCTGGTCTGAATGTTTGTCCATCAGGCAGGATGATGTCCGCTTCTGATTTTACTTTAATACCTTTCCTGAAAAATCCTTGGATCTCCGGTGCTTCAATAAACTCTTTTACCTTTATGAAGAGTTGTTCTTTTAATTTTTCATCAATAATTCCCTGAACATGATAATGATCGAGTACGTCCTGCAATTCAGTTGCATCATTAATTTTCGACAGGATCAAATGAATAAGGTTCCCCCATTCCTGTTTTGAAAAGGGTGCATCCATATCCCAGTGGTCCGGAGCCTGGAGGCTTAAAAACATCCGATTGTACCAATTCGTTGAAACCATTGAATCAGGGATGTATTGATTTGCAACCGGCTCAATTTTTTTCTTAGAAATCGTTTCTTCCCCAAAAAGATAAATGTTTTGATCGTCCTTCCATAAACTGTAATCAAGCAAGAAATTTTTAAAAAAGGCAGGTACACTAATTGCGTTACTTTTTGAAGAAGGCGGATTGGCGGTATAAATGTACAAATGATCAGTTGGCCTGGTTAACACAACATACAAAAGGTTAAGCATATCCAGTAGAGATTTGTCATCCTCTGATCTAACTACCTTTTTATACCTGGTTTTTTCTAGTGATTTTGTTGAATTAACAAGAACTGTTTTTAACTCGGGGACGGTTTCATCAGTCATTGAAAGCCACAATTTGTCGATGGTCTTTTTAAAACGTTCGTTAGCAAAGGGATAAATTACAACAGGGAATTCGAGGCCCTTCGCTTTATGAATTGTCATTATCGATACGGCATTAACCCCTTCAGGAACAACAATGGATAATTTATCCTTTTTATTCTCCCACCAATCCAGAAAATCAAATACACCCATGTCCACTTCAAGTGATTTTTTGAGGACGTTGTCCAGAAAAAACTGAACATAGGGATCCGGTTCCAAAAAAAGATTAAATGTCCTTAACAACTCTTCACAGAGATCATACAACTGAAGAGTTTGTAGCCTTCCAGGATCCAGTTCATATCCATAACTAATGAACAATTCAAAAACACTGGAATATCCAAAAAGGGTATTTTGCTGTTCATTGCAATTGATAAACCTTAAGAATTCTTCATGAAATTCACCCTGGATTTTTTTCAACTCCATTAGCAACTTTGCAGATTCAATAGCTACCACCTTGTTATCAGGATTATAAAGAAGATTTAAAAGTGCAATTACAAGCCTGACTTGGGGTGATGCTGATATCAACAAAGATTCCGAAGAAATAACAGGAATGCTGTTATCAAGCAAATACCTGGCTATTATTGCTGCTGATTTATTACTTCGGCATAATATAGCTATGTCATTAAGGGCATAACCAAGCGGTTCTGTTTCTTTTATTGTTTCAAGGATCCTCAGGCAATTAAACTCTTCAAAATTTCCCTCCGAATTCTCTTCATCAAAAAATTCAAGATGAACAAATCCTCCTTGCTCCTGATTTGCTGCTATTTGCTCAACATCAGAATATATGCCGCTTAGTCCTTCAGGAAGATATTTTATTAAATAAAGAAAGAAATCATTGTTAAACTTTACGATTTCGGGCCTTGACCTGAAATTGGAATTCAGCGCATTTTCTTGGTAATTTTCTTTAAGGGCATTTTCAATATGAAAATTTTGCTCCGAATCTTCCTTGTTGTAAATCTCAGGCAAACTTGAGAACTGTTCGACTTCTCCTCCGCGCCACCTGTAAATGGCTTGTTTACCATCCCCAACAATGAGATTGCTGTTTCCCTCAGCCAGTGAATTATCAATCAACGGCAGCATATTGTGCCATTGCATAATGGATGTATCCTGAAATTCATCGATCAGGAAATGCCTGAACTTTTCCCCTACCCTTTCATAAATGAATGGGATGGGTTCATGTAAAACTACATCGGCAATTCTTTGGTTAAATTCAGAAATCAATACAATGTTGTTTTCAGATTTATATTCATTCATAACATTATTAATCTGACTAAGAATGGCCATGGGATAAATGTTTTTCACCACCTCACTATACAACGTATATTTCTCCATCCCTTCATCTGCAAGTGCTTGGACCTTATAAAAAATGTCCAGCAGATCTTGTTTTATGTCCTCGATATCCGCTTCATCGGACTGCGTTGCTTTAGCTGAAACCCACTTGTTATCACTAATGGTCTTCTGAACATAAGAGTTTGGTTCCGTTTTATTGAAAATACGGTTGTCTAGGTATTTAAAGAAGCCATAGATCCCTTTAGATGAATAATAGAATGCATTTACTGGGATTCCTTTTGAATCAATGATTTCAATTGCATTGTGGCCCAGCCCCTGCAATTCATTTTCAAACTTTTGGTTAAATGCAATTAATTTTTTAGTGATGTGAGTATACTCATCCAGGCTCAGTTTCTCCAATTTTCGAAGATGTTCCTGGCTATCCTCATGCAGAAGAAGTTTTGCCACAGTAGCCAGTTCACGACCAATGTCCCAGTTTTTCTCATCCTCAGCGCGATTTTGAATAAATTCCACCAAAAACCGGGTAAGTATAGGACTGGTTCCGGCTTTGCTAATCAGTATATCAATTGCCTTTTCAAGCAAATCACCCGCTTCAATTTCAACTTCAAAGCTTAAAGGCAGGTTCAGGTCGAAAGCAAAACTCCGCATTATTTTGTGAACGAAACTATCTATTGTACTTACAGCAAAATCAGAATAATGGTGTAAAATGCTTTCCAGAATGATCGCCGCATTGGCAGATATGGATTTTTCATCCAAACCGGATTGCGCTTTTAGATCATTCAGCAAATATTTTGATGTTCCGGAAACGCCATATTTTTCCGCTTCGCAGATATCTTTTAGTGCAGAAATAATTCGTTGTTTCATCTCGTTGGCTGCTTTATTGGTGAAGGTTATTGCCAGCACGTGACGATAGTTTTCCGGTTTTGTCAATACTAGTATCAGGTACTCTTTTACAAGTGTGTATGTTTTTCCGGAACCTGCTGAAGATTTGTAAACGTTGAAATTCATGATTTTCAGGAACGAAAATACAAAAAAGAAAAACCCCCCGAATACTCGGGGGGAAAATGATCATGAAGAGGAATATTAAGGGCAGAATACGTTTAGAACAATCTAAACATAAATCTTAAGTAATAATCTTTATTTGAGTCAACAACACAATTCTTCAACCTTAGGTTTTGTAACTTGTAAGTTACATATTCTTCAAACTCTTCAGATGTAGAACTGGCATCTTTCACTTGAATATTTCCGCTATTGTCAAAAGCGAACCGGACTGTTACCCCTCCTTCAAGTTGTTGTTGTTTAGCAAAATCCGGATAGGGTACCTGGTCGAGGATACAATCCCTGGAAGCATGTGGGAAAGGAATCACCTTAGATTCAAGAGACATGTCTATTAATATGGTGTTCTCGTCATACATGTTTCTCAATTGGATATTATCTGGCATTTGCACTTCATACACTAATTGTGTATTGTCATTCATCTGTAATGGCTTTACAGGACTTGTTTCGATGTCATCAAGAGGGAGGTTTAAGGCTGTAAAAGCGAAGGCAAAATTAATGCACAAAACCCCAAGAGCAAGCATTATAGTTTTTATAGTTTTCATGGTTCAATTTAATTTTTGATTTTTGCCCTGCCGAAGCAGGATTGGTACAAACTTAAACGCCACTACTATGCCAAAGTCCTGAAACAACTGTAATCGTGCATCTTACAAAAACAAATTATTTAAATTTAATATTAATAAGTGTCCATATCAAATCAAAAAATGTTCGTCACCGCACATTAGCCCGGTAATTCAATTTTCAAATCAAATTAATGGTTTCAAAACATTTCAATTTTCTATACTTTTACCTTCAAAATTTCTAAGAGATGAAAAAAATATTTATCGTCATCCTTTTGATTACTGTTTATCTGAGCGGCAGTACTCAGGATGAGATTATCTACAAAGAGAAAAAAGATGGATTTTACCAGAATTCGATCTTAAAAGGGATCAAAGCGTATGAGAACTCCTTAAAACCTGAAAAATCATCAAAATACCTCTCTATTGATTTCGACAATTACGAATTTCCGACGGATGTTGAAAAGTACAAATCTTATTGGCATAACGAACCATTATCTCAAGGGAAAACGGGTACATGCTGGTGTTATGCTGCAGTTTCCTTGCTCGAATCGGAAATAAAGAGGATACACGATAAAGAGGTGAAATTGTCTGAGATGTATATTGTATATTGGGAATATGTAGCCCGGGCACGTTATTTTGTTCAGCACCGTGGCGATATGTACTATGGACAGGGATCCGAAGCCAATGCAGTTACCCGGATCATAAAAGAACAAGGTTTAGTACCGGCTTCTGCCTATTCAGGCATGCTTAAGGGTCAAAAGTTTCATAATCATGATAAAATGGCTAAAGAAATTAAGGCATACCTGCATAATATCAAAGCTAACAACATGTGGGATGAAGAAGTGGTGGTATCAAATGTAAAAAGTATCCTGAACTATTATTTGGGTACTCCGCCGGAAAAAGTAAAAGTAAAAGGAGATGAGATTTCACCCATGGAGTACATGCAAAACAGTTTAAAAATTAATCCTGATGATTATTTCTGTTTTATGTCGACAAAATCGAAAACATACAACCAGAAAGGAGAACTTGAAGAACCGGACAACTGGTGGCACAATGATGATTATTACAACCTCCGGTTAGACGATTTTTTCAGCCTTATGACCGGTGCACTGGATAACGGATATAGCGTAGCGGTTTGTGGTGATGTTAGTGAACCAGGATATGACAGGTATGCCGAGGTAGGTATTGTTCCCACTTTTGATATTCCTGAAGAATACATAAATGAAGACTCCAGAGAATTCAGGATATACAATGGCTCATCCACCGACGATCACTGCATTCATTTTGTTGGCTATACAGAAAAGGATGGCAAAACCTGGTTTATGATCAAAGATTCAAGTTCAAGCGGTTTTGATGGTCCCAACAAAGGCTACCGGTTTATGCGGGAAGATTATGTAAAGCTAAAGATCCTCGCTGTAATGGTACATAAATACGGGGCGAAAGACATCCTTGATAAGATCATCAAATAATATATATGAGTTTGATTGGATATTAGATTCTTCGCTTCCTTCAGAATGAAAAGGGATTTAAATTAATAAAAGGGAGCCCAGAAAACATTAATATATAACCCAACAGTAACGCTAAGTCATCAGTGATTCCAACATTTCCTTTGCTTTGGCAAATGCACTTTCCATTCCTGAAGCATCCTTTCCACCAGCTGTAGCAAAATGGGGTTGGCCACCGCCACCTCCTTTGATTTCTTTTGCAATTTCACGGATAATTGTTCCGGCATTCAGGTTGTTTTCTTTAACCAGTGACTCTGATATCATTAGTGTTAGGTTGGCCTTCCCATTGGCTGAAGTGCCTAATACCAAAAACAGATGATCAACTTCACGGTTTAGTTTAAAGGCAAGATCACGAACAGTTCCCATATCCAGATCAACTCTGGCAGCAATGAAGTTCACCGAACCTATGGATTCAATATTTTTGATCAGGTTATTTTTAAGCATGGATGCTTTTTCTGCATTCAAACTGTCAACCTGCTTCTTTAATTCATCATTTTCATCCAAAAGTTGATTAACACCTTTTACCACATCTTTCTGGCTTTTAAAGATTGTCTTCAACTCGTTAATGGTCTCTTCCTGCTGCAATATGTACTCTTCGGTTTTTAATGCAGTTATAGCTTCAATCCTTCTGATTCCTGCTGCTATTGCTCCTTCGGAAATGATCTTAAACAAGCCAATCTGACCTGTTGCGGTCACATGTGTACCTCCGCACAATTCAACTGAGTAATTACTATCGAAGGTAATCACCCGTACATGATCTCCATACTTCTCACCGAATAAAGCAACGGCTCCCATATCCATGGCTTTTTCCATGGTTACATCGCGTTTCTCATCAATGGTAATGTTTTCACGGATCTTTGCATTAACGATCTTTTCTACTTCCTTAATTTCAGCATCGGTCATTTTTGAGAAATGTGCAAAATCAAAACGAAGCCGGTTTTCATCAACCAGTGAACCTTTTTGTTCAACGTGGTCGCCCAACACCTGCTTTAAAGCTGAATGCATCAAATGGGTTGCGCTGTGGTTATTCACGGTCATCAACCGTTTGTCTGCATCAACAATTGCCAGGCATTCCTTAGCGATGTCTGCAGGAATTTCTTTAACAATATGTACTGTTAATTCATTTTCCTTTTGTGTATCCTCAACCGGTATTCTTTTGCTGTCAAAATCAAGGTATCCCCTGTCACCAACCTGTCCTCCTGATTCCGCATAAAATGGGGTTTTATCCAGTACAACCTGGAAAAATTCTTTCTTTTTCTCCTTGATTTTCCTGTATTTAACAACTTTCGCCTTTTGTTCCAGCGATTCATAACCTACAAATTCAGTCTTATCAACTCCGTTGACAAGTACAACCCACTCTTCAGTGTCTTTCTCTGCAGCTTTTCTCGACCGGTTCTTTTGTTCCTCCAGTCCTTTGTTAAAGCCCTCCATGTCGATGGTCCATCCTTTTTCTCCTGCCATTACCTGGGTAAGGTCGATTGGAAATCCATAGGTATCAAACAATTCAAAAGCAAACTGGCCATCGATTATTTTTGTGTCCTTCTTTTTACCAATGTATTGTTCGAATTTTTTGATTCCCTGGTCGAGCGTTCTTAAAAATGCATTTTCTTCCTCCTTGATCACTTTTTGGATCAGATCGGTTTGAGCAGCAATCTCCGGAAATACATCTCCAAGTTTCTTAATTAGTTCCGGAACTAGTTTATAGATGAAAGGTTCCTGTAGTCCAAGGAAAGTATAGCCATACCTTAAAGCTCTTCTTAATATTCGTCTGATCACATAACCTGCCTTGATATTTGATGGTAATTGGCCATCAGCAATTGAAAAAACAACAGCCCTGAGATGGTCTGATATCACACGCATAGCAATATCAACATTGTCATCCTTGCCATAATTACAAGTGCTCAATTTGCCCAGTTGGTTAATTACATCCTGAAAAACATCGGTGTCATAGTTTGACTTTTTGTTTTGCAATACCATGCACAATCGTTCAAAACCCATTCCGGTATCCACGTGTTTGGCGGGCAATGGTTCAAGGGAACTATCAGTTTTTCTGTTAAATTCTATAAAAACCAGGTTCCAGATCTCGATAACTTCAGGATGGTCCTTGTTAACAAGATCTGCTCCGGGAACTTTGTCTTTATCTGCCTGGTCACGAAGGTCAATATGAACCTCAGAGCAAGGACCACAGGGGCCGGAATCACCCATTTCCCAGAAATTATCTTTTTTGGAACCGTAAAGTATCCTGCTTTCAGGGATATGTTTTTTCCAGAAAGAGTAAGCCTCCTGATCTATATCCAGCCCATCTCCTTTATCTCCTCCAAAAACAGTTACATACAGGTTGTTTTTATCAATTTTATAAACTTCTGTTAATAATTCCCATGCCCAGTCAATGGCTTCTTTTTTAAAATAGTTTCCGAAAGACCAGTTCCCTAACATTTCAAACATGGTATGGTGGTATGTATCGTGTCCAACCTCATCCAGGTCATTGTGTTTACCGGATACCCTTAGGCATTTTTGTGTATTAGCTACCCGCAAAGCTGAAGGCTTTGAATTGCCGAGAAAAATATCCTTGAACTGGTTCATCCCTGCATTGGTGAACATCAGTGTAGGGTCATTCTTAATCACCATCGGTGCAGATGATACAATTTTATGCTGTTTCGATTCAAAAAACTTAAAAAACGTCTTTCTTACCTCGCTTGAGTTCATATATTAATAAATATTAACAAAATGTAGTTGAATACTAATTGACAACAAACTGCAAAATTAATTTATTTGCGTAACTTTGCCGCCGATAATTACATATAATAATTATTGCCACAGGCTTTGTTTTTCAGAACAGGTTGTTATGCCGAAAATAAATTATAAATTTAACAAGAAGTCACTTCAATTTGAGGAAGTTAAGATGACCTTAAAAGCAAGGTTACTTAAGATCCTGTCTGTTGTTGCTACCGGTAGTGTTTTTGCAGCTGCTGTGATTTTTCTTGCCTATACATTTATTGATTCTCCTAAAGAGAAAATGTTAAAACGTGAAGTTGCATTTTTGCAGGAGCAGGTAAAGTATCAATCGGAAAAGACCGATCAGTTGGGAATTGTTTTGGAGGAACTAGCTGACAGGGATGAAAACATTTACCGTGTGATACTTGAGGCTGACCCCATTCCTATCGAGATTCGAAAGGCAGGTTTCGGAGGAGCTGACAGGTATGCAAAACTCGAAGGTTATAAAAGTTCAAACCTTGTCATTGAAACTGCAAAAAAACTTGATATAATTCATAGCCAGCTCGTTGTACAGTCGAAATCCTTTGATGAAGTGTTTGAACTGGCAAAGAACAAAGAGGACATGCTGGCCAGCATTCCGGCGATACAACCGGTGAGAAATACAGATCTCAGAAGACTTTCATCCTATTATGGCTACAGAACTGACCCAATTTATAAAGTTCGGAAATTTCATCCTGGTATTGATTTTTCAGCGCCAATTGGTACTGAAATCTATTCTACCGGTGACGGCGTTGTTACTAAAATAACCCGGTCGAGAAGAGGATATGGCAATCGCTTAACCATTGACCATGGTTACGGTTATGAAACCATGTATGCCCATATCGAGGAATTTAAAGTTAGAAAAGGGCAGAAAGTAAAACGTGGTCAATTGATTGCCACGGTTGGTAATACTGGTAAATCAACTGCCCCGCATTTGCACTACGAAATAAGGAAAGATAACAAGAGGGTCAATCCCATTTATTACTTCTTCAATGACCTTACTCCTGAAGAATATGAAGAGGTACTGGGGCTTTCAGTACTCCCAACTCAATCCCTGGATTAATAATGGCGGTCCCGGAACAAAACCCCTCCAAACTTTTTTACTCCATTGGCGAGGTAGCCAATATGTTTAATGTCAATACTTCCCTTATCCGTTTCTGGGAGAAGGAATTTGATATTATAAAGCCAAAAAAGAACAAAAAAGGAAACCGGCTGTTTACTCAGACTGATGTTGAAAATTTCCATGTAATTTACCATCTGGCCAAAGAACGTGGATATACACTAGAGGGTGTAAAACAAAAGCTCAAATCAGAAAAGGATAAAACAATTAGCAATACAGAAGCTATCGCCTCATTAAAAAGGATAAAAGGATTTCTGGAGGAGATACAGGACCAACTCTGATTATTGCAATTCTGTTTTAGTGATTTTTTGCCGCTAATGAACGAATAAAGTAGTATAACCAAAGCAATACATCTAATCGGTAAAATCAAATTCGCTCTTGTCCGATAATTTCGTGCCAATCCGTGAAATTCGTGTCTAAATAAATAACTCCAACATTACGCATCAAAAATACCTGTTATGTATCAGGAATTCCTGCACATACTCTTCAATACCTTCTTCAAGGCTGTAAAAAGGTTTGTCGTACCCATTGATTCGAAGCTTTTCCATGGTAGCTTCAGTGAAGTACTGGTATTTATCCCTGATGTCCTCAGGGGTATCAATAAATTCAATGTTCGGTTCCAGATCCATGGCATTAAATGTTGAAGTGGCCAGGTCTAGGAATGATCTTGCTTCTCCGGTTCCCAGATTATAAATACCTGATTTTGGTTTTTCCTTCATCAGGTAATAGATCACATTTACTACATCCTTAACATAAATAAAATCCCTAAGTTGCTTACCATCTTCAAAATCTGGATGATGAGATTTAAACAATTTAACTTTACCCCTGTTCCTGATTTGCTTAAAAGCATGCAATATTACAGAAGCCATACGCCCTTTATGGTACTCATTGGGGCCATAGACATTAAAAAACTTTAATCCTGCCCAAAAGGATGGCCTGTCCTGTTGAAGTGCCCACTTGTCAAATTCATTTTTTGAAACACCATAGGGGTTTAAAGGTTTGAGGTCAGGAATTATTTCATGGTTATCATCGTACCCCAATTCACCAAGTCCGTAAGTGGCAGCTGATGAGGCATAGATCAAAGGAATATTGTATTCCAGGCATGCCTTCCAGATTGATTTTGTATAATCGAGGTTCAATTTATTAAACACCTCAACATCAAACTCAGCTGTATCTGTCCTGGCGCCGATATGACAAATAAAAGTCACATCTTTATGATTGTTTTTAAGCCAGCTAAAAAATTCATCCCGGTTAACAGTTTCCTGAAATGATTTATGGGCAACATTCTCCTTTTTATCAACCCTTGAAAAATCATCCACCAGCACAATGTCCTGAATCCCTTTATTGTTCAGCTTATTAACCAGACAACTCCCGATAAATCCTGCTGCTCCGGTGACTATAATCATAGTTTTGAATTTTAAATACAAAGATACTTGTCATGGAATCAAATTACAAGAAAACATGGAACAATAAAAAATGCCCCGTCAGGTCCGGGACGGGGCAATTGGCATCTACCTTAACCGATTTTAGTTAATAAAGACCTTTTTCGATTCAATGGAATTGCCTGAAATTACTTTTACTACGTAATACCCTTTACCTGCACTGATCCTCAATTTATTCAGATCATTTTCAGACAGGGCAGAACGAGCAATTTCTTTTCCCAGCAGGTCATACACTATCATCGTACCGGGAATTTCATTTCTGTAGTTTACAATTACATCTTTTTCATAAGAATATATCTGTACATCACTTTTAGCCGGATTACCTGTGTATTCATAATTAATATCCGATTTTTCAATAAAGTGAAGCACAAACCTGGATTCATCGAGTCCTTCTTCTGTGTAGAACTTATACGATGGGGATTTTTTCAAATCGATCATTTGTCCGTTTGACGAGGTTGAAGCTTTGTCTTCAAGGTAGACAATAATATTATCATCAAAATTTTTAGCACCGGAGAAATGGAATTCATAAACTCCTTCCTCACCGGTATTTAGTCCCAGGTCAACAGTCCTTGATGATTTAATTTCTCCGAAGAAATTAGCAGTAAGGTTTGTATTGCCGATGACTGAATAAAGCTGTGGAGCTTCTGTACTTCCAAACAACTTGTAAGCATCGTATTCACCATCATAAAGATCAGTTGCCCCAGCATGGCATCCTACAATTGCTACATCTTCGAATTCGTTACCAACAACTGTAATCGTTAACATGTTATTGATTATTTCATCCGAGCCTTTGTAAAATTGCTGTGAAGCATGTGTTCTTGTGGAATTGGGTATAGTCATGGATGGACTGGAAGCATTTGCCTTTACCCAAAATGCCTGGGTTGAGGGGATGTAGCCATTTCCCATGGATCCGATCCCGCCGAAGTTATAATTCCAGGTTAGATATTGTGTTCCATCATAAACATATATTGTAGCATCGATGTTTGATTTTGTCCATGAACTTGTCCATTCTATTGGAGAAGGATAAGGATTTCCAACCAGGTTCCAGCCATCACCTTTATTGGAACCGCTGTTGTATGATAGGTTTGCTACAGTTTGGTTTCCTGTATTTAACAATCCATCAAAATTTACATACTCAGGGCTGCTGATGCTGGAAGATGACCAGGCGAAATAACCTTCCGTTACATTTAGAGGATCAGTTAATGAAGTTAAATAACTCCAGGTGCTGTCCGGTTCGTTCCATTCCATCAGGTATAATCCTGTGTATACATCAGCCTGAGCAGAAGAAACAGGTGATGAAACCATATGCCATTGGTCCTGCTTCAGGTATTGTTCAACTTTAGCATAGCTTCCGGAAATAGTTCCTTTAGTTATCAATGAAGCCATGTTTGAAGTATCGCAACCGAGAATCAATGTATCACTCAGTGAAAGATTTCCTTCGAGAGTGGCAAATGATGTATCGGTAATTGTAAGAGTATATGTTCCTGAACCTGTAAAATCAACTGTAAGATTTCCAAGTACTGTACGATCGGCAGTGGAACTTATGAGGAAGGCGTCGCCACTTCCGCTGTATTTCATGTAATTTGCGGAAGTTCCTGTGATATAGCCTCCATCGTTCACGATTCCCTGTGACACTCCTGTTATTGCCATACCGAGCAGGAAAAGGATCAGATAAAAGACTATGATTGTTGTTGTTCTCATCGTTGTTAGTTTTAAAGTTCCTAAATTGAACCGATTAGCTTGATTTGTGAACAGATACATAAGTTTGTGACTTCATAGGTACAGGTACCTGGAATCCTGGATCAACCCTTGGGCCGGTTTCAAGCGGAAGGCCGGTTGACCATAGATCTTGCCATACCCATATCTCGATTGTCTCAGTAGCTTTTAGGTAAACTACATCACTTACGTTGGGTGCAAGGTTGTTTTTCAAATCATTCCACTCACCAAACATATTGTTATCAGCTCCCTGCAATTTGTTACCCTGGGCATACATATAAGTTGTACCGGTAACATCAGTAACTACGATTGCTATTGAAACAAATCCCGGGTAACTTGGGAAGTGAATTTCTTCCTGTGTTTCATGATCCCACAAAATGAAGTTTGTACGGGCGTTTACCTGGTAATATCCTTCTTCTGTTGCAGTGAAGAAAGCCCTTGCAGGACCACCACCACCACTGTAAGGAGGAGTTGGGGCCAATGTAAATTCACCTTGCTCATCATAGTCGATCATATCAAAATCTACTGGTGTCCAAATAGAAAATGGTATTATCTGACCCATTCCCATAGGTAAGTATGGATTTTGACGCTGGAATGCTCTTGCACGACTCTGGTTATCGAAGTCAATAATTCCGCTTGGATAAGCTTTCATCATGGTTGTACCATCGCTCTGAGAACCTGCTGCCAAAGCACCGGTATTGTTAAGGATGTATGTATTATCAGCCAATACCATTCCTTCGGTATAAGCACCTATTCCGGAACCAATATAAGATTGGGCTGCGTATCCTGCACCAGAAGGATTCTCAACGGAAATCTGAGGATTGCCGGAACCTGGAGAATCATATACATGTAACAAACTTGCTGGTCCCGTTGTTCCTATACCTAATCCACCACCTGTAAGGAAAGAAGATCCTGCTGAACGAAGGCGAACTTTTGCACTGCTTAAACCATTATAGGCAGAGATAACACCATTACCGGCTCCATCATCATTAATATCAGCACTCATAGTGCCTCCTGCCACATCCCAGAATTCAACCTGTCCGTCGAATCTTGACATTTGTGACAGGGCACCGAAAACATAAAATTTATATCCTGGAGCACTTGTTCCAGTTCCAATGACAACGTTATCGGTCATATTTGTTAAATAGGTGTCGGTCCCAGAACGTGACCATAAATTACCATACGATAATTCAGTCCAGCTAGGGCTTCCGGAAGTTCCTGCGTTATAAAAAAAGCTGTTGCTACCGGTGCTGTAATACAACAAGCCTTTTGCCGGGGAAGAAGGTGCACTTGAGAGCCTGGGAACAAGCATTCCAAGTGAAGTAGAATATACATCCAGAACTGCTGATGCATCTGCTGTATGTGAAACATCACTAATTGCAATGTTTTGTGCTTGAGTCATTCCTATGATAAAAAAGAATGCAAGCATAGCTGTAATCAAGTTGAGCTTTTTCATAGTTTCTAAATATTTATGTCCGTTTGATCCGGACGTGGTTAAAGATTTCATTTATTTAATTTATTGTTTGAAGCAAATTTACTACGTGGGAAGGGCCATTTCAAGGGTAATTTAGGAAACGGCAGGCATTGGTGAGGGAACGGCGAATGTTGTTTATTTTGTGGAGTAGGGTTCAGGGGTTCGAGTTGCGGATTTCGGATTCTGGGTTGGGGATTGTTGATTGTATTGAATAAAATAAAAAGGTACAACTATTGGCCAGTTGTACCCTGAGGAAATATCTTTTAGTTGTAATCTTAATCTATACCTATTCCGGATCCTGCATTTGGTTTCCAGAAATCGGTGATATCATCAATATCAACAGTACCGTCACGATTAAAGTCGCCAAAATAATATCCTGAATTGCCATTCTGGATCAGCCATACATCATTCTTGTCTGCATTGTCCACCCGGTTGTCATGGTTGCCATCGCCGGCAATCATTCCCCAGACACCGGCAGCAATCTCTTTATGAGCATAGCTGCCTCCGAATACCTGATCGGCTCCCGTTGTAAAGTCATAACTATAGGTACTTCCTTTTGCCTGGTTTAGTGAATCAGCTGACCTTGAACCTACATGACTTGGTGCATAAACTACCCCATAAGCTTTTTCAGAATCCTTAGTACCTCCGAAAATAATATTGAACCTTGGACTGGTAATTCCATCATCGTCCACTATACTTCCATCCTTAAGCAGGAAAGCAGCTTTACGATCGAATCTTGTCTCTGCTGTTGCGGATGCTGAATTACCAGTAGTTTTTCTTAGCTCAATTAATATCCAGTCAACCACATCGGCATTTGGTATGGAAGCAACACTTTCGGTTCCGTTATAAAACCAGGGTTCCTGGCTAAAGGGTTGCTGAAGAGGCAGGTAACCCAATGTATTTAAGTCGGGATTAAGATCGGTACCGTTGAAAGCTCCTTCAATATATACTTTAAGGTCGAGAAAATGAGTAGGAGCTTCGAGGATCTTACTTGCTCCTGTCCCTGAGCCACCAAGGACTGATCCTACTGAAGAAGCGGAAAACACCTCACCAGGTAAACCTTTAAACTTCAAATCAGCATCATCAAGGGTGTAGCTGTATTTGAATATGTTCCTTCCTGCTGAAACCGTTACACTATCCGGATATACAGGATCAATTAGGGCAGATGTAAAAATTCCCTGATTATAAGGGACATCTGTAAAAAAATAAGAGTTTCCACCATCCGACGACCTGGCCAGCACATTAGCTGCAGAAAGATAAATAATATCATTATCCTGTGGATCTACATCAATGTCATAAATAGGTAAGGGAGATAAACTGTTAAATACGGGTGCATCGTTTACCTTTGACCATGTATCACCCTGATCAGTTGATGCCCACAATGCTCCATTTACCGGGGCTGAAAATTCATCCATATATCCCGTGCCTGCATAAATAACAGTTTGAGGTCCGCTTGTACCAATTGACAGGCAGTTGCCCATTACAAATTCATCGGGGAAATAAGGAGTAGCCAGGTTCCAGGAAAGCCCTCCATCTGATGATCTCCAGATGTTACCTATGGTTGGAGGCGGACCGGCAGGAAGCGGTTTGAATTTTTGGCCTGTCAGAGCGATTACAAGGTTCGAATTAACAAATATAATATCCGTAACATACGGGTCTCCATGCAAAGTATTGTTCCAGTTTGCGGGAGTAACCTGGAAAAAATCACTTACCCCGGAGAAGCTCACATAAAAACCTCCTTTGTACCCACAAACAATGTGCTGGTTATTGGCGGGATTTACAGCCACACTCGACACCCCTTCTTCATCCCCAACTCCGGGTACTGGGAATACGCCATTAGGAGCTACCCATTGATCATATCCGTTTATAAAAGGATTGTAATATTCCTTTGTGAAGGCAAGACCAGCTTCAGTAGCAATATAATAATGCTCAAACGATTGAGAGAAATCATGTACCTGAACCGATGCAAACCTGATGTTTGTTTCACTTACAAAACTTCCCAGAATACCATTATTACTGATCTTCACACCAACATTATCAGAACCAAGGATAAGATCTAAGCTGGAGGGATGGGTTGCAATACCAAGCTCAAATAATCCTAAACCGGGTCCTTGCCAGTTTTGGCCCTGGTCATCTGATAACAATCCACCCGGGAAGGATAGCCTTAAGCCATCACCCTGGGGTAAATTTACCTGCCAGACCTCACTATAATCAACATCTGATAATGGTTTAGGAATTGGGGAGGTGGGCGTAATATCTGTAAATCCGAAACCTCCAGAATAAGACCTGAATAAACCAAGCTCCTGTGAGAGGGTATCAATGGTTGAACAGAACAAGGTATCACCGTTTTCCTGGACAGGATGGGTAAAAACATTTACAAACTGATGATTAGCGGGCAAACCACTGAGTTCAAGAAAAATGTTGCCATAAGATTTAAACAATCTCCCTTTTAGTGTATTGTCCGTGACTACAAAATACATGGGGTAACCCGTTGTGCTATTTGATGCTGCTAACCATGAAATTCTTGATCCGGGTGTAATTCCGGGTATGGTATCTATATTCAGAATTAATTGACCAGGACCAAAAGATGTGGTATCATTGGTTCTTACAATGAATTGCTCCATCGCAATAAAACAATGATGGTCGTTGATTTCGATGGCTGTAACTTCCCTGAATACTCCAGTTAAAAGTTCAAGCATAATTGGATCAAAGGCAGTTTCAAACTGGTTTCCGTTGTTATAACTTACAGGTACAGCCGATCTGTTGGGAAGATTTAAACCTGTTTTCACGGCCACCCATCCTACCTGGTTTGTAATAACACGGTCTGAACCTCCTCCCCACCCCCTGGTGGCAAAAGCATATTCCATTGAATCCGCAGAAAATGCAGGAACCCATGTTTTGCAGGTATCATCCGAATAGAAAAGCGTAAATGGAGTATTAACCGTTGCAAATACCCTTTCATTCTGTCCGGAATAAGTAAGGTCGCTGGCAGGCCCCCCGAAAATTCCAATGTTTTCGCGATCACCCACATAGGATGACAGACCCTGAGCAACTAGTTGATAACTAAAAAGTAAGGTAATCCCACTTATTAGCATTGTTCCTAAGCATCTCATTTTCATAACTAAAAAGTTTTACATTTTGGCCCTGCGTAAATTGATTCCGTTAAATTAGTTATTTTGAAACTAATTATCAAGGCCAGGTAGATGTTTTTTCAAAAATACAACCTCCAATTGCTATATCAAATTATGATTTAGTGAACGGAGCATATTAAGTTGTGAATGGTCAAACCCGTTTAGTTTACGGTGGGCCTTGCTCCTCCGTTAAAGTCTATTGAACTAAAATCACTACTTGATTTCATATAATCTGAACATACCGGTGAAGGTTAGCAAATATTTTTATCCCAAAAATGCGATTATTTATAGTAAATTTATATCCTCAATATTTTCTGACAAAGACACACCATGTTTCGAAAAGTCCTGATGCTGCTTTTTATCGCTTCAATGCCGTTTGGTAATATATACACTCAGGTATCTGTGATCGACAGTTTAAAGGCAAGGCTGCCCAAAACCCAGGGAGAAGAACATATAAAAACTCTAATAGGAATTTCTTACAACTTTTTCAGGATATCAGAGGACAGTAGTATTTATTATTCTCAACGGGCTTTGGATTATTCCAACGAGACCAACAACCGTAGAGGTGTTGCAAGGGCATTTTTAATGCTGGGTAATGGATACAGTGCGAAAGGAAATACATCACTGGCGCTTACCAACCACAGACAGTCCTACGATATTTTTGCGGAACTAGGAGATACCTCAGCACTTGGGATTGTGGCAAACAGCCTGGGCGCCGACTACCACAACCTAGGAAGGTACAGCGAAGCCATTTCCCAATACCAGAATTCACTTTCCATTTCCAAAAATCTGGAAAATAAATGGGGTATGTTTTTTAGCACAAACAACATTGGAATTGTAAATGAAGAGTGGGGCAAACTTAAGCTTGCTTTGGAGTATTATTTGCAGGCCCTGGAAATTGCAGAGGAATTAAAAGATGACAGCAATATTGGAATTACATTACAGAACATAGGTGTAGCCCATATGAAATTGGGGAATTATGATGAAGCTCTGGATTTCCTGGAACGATCGCTTACTGTAAATCAAAAGATTGGCGCATCGAAAGGAATCTTCAATACTTTCATAAATAAAGGGGATGTTTTCCAAAAATCAGGTAAAACCGAAGAGGCCGTCAATAGTTTTAAACTGGCCTTACAGATAAGCGAAGAAAGTGAGAACAAACAGAACATTGCCAGGTCCTCCCTCAGGCTGGGAGTAATTTATACCGAAACAAATCAGTTTAACCTGGCGAAAAATCATTTAGATGTTGCAATCTCTATTTCCAGGGAATTGGAAGAGGTAAGTCTGAAAAAAGAAATATTTCAGGCATTGTCAGATTATTACTATGCGGTGAACGATTTCAAAAATGCATACCTGAGTTATATAGATTACACAACGTTAAAGGACACCATCTTTAACCGTGATAGCCGGGGTGAGCTTCAGGAGATGCAAACACTTTATGAACTGGATAAAAAGGAAAAAGAGATTGAGATCAAAAACCTGAAAATAGACAAACAACAGGCCAGGTTTTATTATATTATTTCCGGGGTTTTTGTACTGCTTGTACTGGTATACCTTCTCTTCAACCGTTATACGCTTAAACAAAAACAGGTGAGGACCGAGTTGGAGAAAAAGAATATTGACATTGAACAAAGGTTGCTAAGAACCCAGATGAATCCTCATTTTATTTTCAATTCACTGAACTCCATCAATAGTTTTATCAGTGACAATAAAGCAGACGATGCACAATCCTTCCTGGCAAAATTTGCCAGGTTGATGCGGTATATTCTGGATAATTCAAGAAAAACTTTCGTGCCCATAGAAGATGAAGTAAATACCCTGGAGCTGAACATGGAGCTTGAACGTTTACGCTTCGATAATAAATTTGACTTTTCCGTTGAGCTGGATGAAAATATTGATACTGAATATACTTTTATTCCTCCAATGCTTATCCAACCTTTTATTGAAAATGCTATTCTTCACGGCTTGTCGAACAAAGCAGGTAAAGGGCAATTATCCATAACCTTCAAACAAAATGGAGAGCTCATGCATTGTACCATCGAAGACAATGGAGTTGGAAGACAAAATGCCCAGGAATTCAAAACCAAATCAGGCAAAGGACTGCACAAATCTCTCGGCATGCAGGTAACGCGTGAACGGCTGGAGATTTTAAATGAAAGGACAAAAGAAGAAGTTACATTTTCAATCATTGACCTTTCGGATGACATGGGGAATCCCACCGGTACAAAAGTTGAACTTCATATTCCCTACGAGGTTGAATAATTGATTTCTCAATTTCTTCTTATTAAATTCGGATTCATTACTTTTGTAGTAAATCTACCTTACATGATCCGGACTTGTATCATCGACGACGAAAGTAAAGCAAGAAATGCGCTTAAAAACCTGCTTAGTGCGCATTGCCCTAACCTTGAAGTAATTGGTGAAGCTGACTGTGTAGAAGCAGGAATAAAACTTATCGGTTCAATGAAACCCGAACTAGTATTTCTGGATGTACAGATGCCTGATGGTACCGGCTTTGATCTTCTTGAAAAAATCGGGGATGTAAAATTCAAAGTGATTTTTGCATCTGCTTATGATAAATTTGCCATTCAGGCATTCAGGTTCAGTGCGCTGGATTACCTGCAGAAACCCGTAGAACCTGAAAAGCTTATCGATGCCTGCGCAAAACTAGGATCAGGAGATGAAAGGTACGAGGAACTGAATAAAAAACTGGAAGTCTTGCTCAGCAATAAAAACAGTTTCGAAAAGATAGCCCTACCTACGCTTGACGGGATCATCTTTGTAAAGATAGAAGACATTATCCGCTGCGAATCCGATAGCAATTACACAAATATATTCCTGAGAAGTGAGAAAAAGATCATCGTTTCCAAAACATTAAAGGATTACGATGAAATGTTATCTCCTATCAATTTTTTCAGAATTCACAAATCACATCTCATCAACCTCAAATACCTTGAACGTTACAAAAAAGGCGAAGGTGGTTTTGTGATTATGGAAGACGGATCCGAACTGGAAGTTTCCAGGCGTAGGAAAGAGGAGTTTATGAATGCTTTGCAGAAACTATAAGGGAAAATTCTAATTTCTAATTACTAATTACTAATTTCTAATTGACCTAAAAAAATCCCAAATAAAAAAATCCCAAATTAGGTGCCCGCATCAGGTACCTTTTGGGTATTGGATATTTGACATTTGGATTTGTTTAGAAATTAGTAATTAGAAATTAGGATTTAATAAAAATGTGTTTCCACAACCGGCTCCCACAATTCCCTGAAAACTTCATCCTTAAAGCCCTTACATGCTTGTTCAAACGGGCAATGTAAATGATCGGCCAGATTAACCATCTGGAAAAAAGTGCATGGTGACTTAATGCATTTCTTTGCTGAGCACAATGTTGTTTCATTGCAACAGCTGCGACCCAGGGGCCAGAAATAATCATTCATGGTTAAAATGGGCTGACCTGATTTCTCTGAAATAATACGAATGGCATCAATACAGCCTTTTCGGATCGCCTCATCAGAAAAAAGCGGTTGCCTGCTTTGCAGTGTCTTAATCATTTTATCATCCATATCAACACAACCCATTCTTAACAGCACCCTTTGCATATGGTAATCCATAATGGGAATTATATTATGCGGATCGATTATTTGCAACACCCTGCTGTCGGTGGCCAGTTTGATAAAAAAGGAAATTTTCTTTTTTAAGGGATCAGAAAATCCATTAAACCTGGAAAGCAATTCGTACAATCCTATACCATCATCAATTAATCTTCCTGAACAATAATCAATAAGATTCACCACAGAGTAATTAAAGTCAGTTTTTAAAACCTTACAAATTTCCACCAACATTTCTACCCTTTCTGTAATCCTGTCCAAAGATGAATTTTTTGGATTTCCATCCGAAGAAAATACTTTTTGTAGTAATTGCTCTATTTCGGGGACGGTTGATGAACAAATGTAGCGCGGATCCAACAGAGGACTATTCTCTTTAACCATCTGCAGAAATCCATATTCCAGGTATTCCCAACCCCAGAGATTCTTTTCTTTGAAATGTAAATTATGAGTTTGATGGCAAATGGCCGCAGAAAAGAGATACACCTTTAGTTTTGTCTCCCTGTCTGCTTTAAAGCGTAAAAACTCACGGTCATAAAAATCAGGATGAATTTCCAAATCACGTAGCAATAATCCGATTTCTGCACTTTTCTGATGATTTACTTTTAGCACGAGAAAAGGTTAATTAGGGAAATTACCAAAGGTTTTTACCAGCCAGCGGTGAAAATTATGAATTCCACCTACCGGATCGGCGAACATCAAAATACACTTCCCCGCGATTACATTCGCATCTCCGGGATCAAGTTCCTTAATGGTTTCCTTGTCAGCACAGCCCTGCTGCATCCAGATGTGCTTTAAGCCTTTAGTTTCTGCATCTTTTAACAATTCAAGGGTTGTATCTTTTTTAGTATTAATCACTAAAGCAGTAACTTCCCCTGGCAAATCAGAAACTGAGTGGTAACATTTATTTCCTTCAAATTCATCCATATGAGGATTTATGGGATAAAGTTTATATCCTTTCTTGGCAAGCTCTTTAAAAATAGCATTGCCAAATTTTTGTTTTTTCCTGGAAACACCTGCAACAGCTATGTTCTTTTGTTCGAAAAAAACTTCTATTTCCGTTAGTGAAGTCATAACTTTAATAAGATTTAAATGATTTAATGACGGATTAAAGTTAAATATATTTCTTTTCTGATCAACAATCATTTAGTGCATTAATTTACAAAGAGGTTTCTATTTTGGGTGAAGGGTATTCTGGGGAAAAGAGAAATATGGGAATAAAGGAATATGGGGGGTGCTGGGTTAAAAGAAGGAGAAATATTAAGGCTTTTGTAAGGTTAAATAACACAATAGTACTTAACTTATTCCCATATTTCCCCTATACCCATTGTCCTACCTACTCATTCCACAATTCCCATGACTTTTCCGCCTGCAACTGCAGCATCTCCAGTCCGTTTTTAACTGTTGCTCTTTGTACTTTACCTTTCTTCATGAAAATTGTGACATCTGGATTATACGTAAGATCGAACAATAAATGGGAGGCCGTTAAATGTTCATAAGGGATTGGTGGGTATTCGTTTATATTGGGATACATGCCTACAGGTGTGCAATTAACGATAATGGAAAAATCCATCATCATCTCCTCATTAAGTATTTCATAACGAACCTGCTTACAGTCAAAAGGATTTCGTGAAACAAACAGGTATTCAATTCCCAGTTGATCAAAAACATAAGAGATTGCTTTAGAGCTTCCCCCACTTCCAAGTATCAATGCTTTGGTATGATATTGTTTTAATAGTGGTTGAATCGATTTTTCAAAACCATAAAAA
This sequence comes from uncultured Bacteroidales bacterium, assembly GCA_964421215.1. Taxonomy (GTDB): domain Bacteria; phylum Bacteroidota; class Bacteroidia; order Bacteroidales; family JAADJA01; genus JAADJA01. The sequence goes on from CAYQWA010000005.1 coordinate 82,880, forward strand.
TCAGTGTTGTATCCTTTTGTTTTTACAAAACCTTTATCCCGATAAATCTTAATGCTGTTTACTGCGCCTATCTTTTGAGCAACGGGATTAACCTCATCAAGATGGGTGAGAATGGATTCTTTAAAAGGAATGGTAACACTAATTCCACTGAGGTATTCCTTTTCCATGATCAATTGTCGGAAATCCGATAATCCTTTCATTTCAAAGGTCTCAAATCCAGCATCCTGAATGTTTTCCTTTTCAAACTTTTTCAGGAAATAATCCTTTGAAAAAGAATGGCCAAGCGGATATCCTATGATACCATACAATCGCATGTAAGTTTATGCTTTTTGTGGTTTGGTTTCTGCCAGTTTTTCAATCGCCCAGATTGAGGCAATACCGGCCAGTGCAATTAAAAATGCAAATATTACTTCCGAGTTTAATGATTCCGGGATATAACGTTCGTATTTTACAATTACGGGTTCCTCTTTTTTCAGGATCAACTCACCGGCTGCATCCTTCATATAGATTAGCTTTTGCCACGGCCATAAAATACTAACCGAGCCAAGAATAAATCCGGTGAGTAAAGAAATTGTCTGGTTCCTGTAATTTTTAAACACCCATGATAAAATATGGGAAAATGCAATTAATCCAACCACAGCACCAATTCCGACAGGTATTAGAATTTCGAGGTTCCATTCATTTACTGCATCGATCATCACCAACTGATAATTACCCATTAAGATCAAAACAAATGACCCTGACAAACCAGGAAGGATCATACTGCAAATAGCAACAACGCCGCATAGCATCAGGTATATATAGCTGCTGCTCTCTTTAGCTGGATTCATAACAGATATAACGATGGCAACACTTGCCCCGATGATGAAGAAAATGATGACACTTGTACTCCATTTCGAAACAGTTTTACCCACAAAATATACTGAAGCAAGTACCAGCCCGAAAAAATATGCCCAGATGTATACCGGGTAATTCGTAAACAAATAATCAAACAATTTCGCCAGTGAGACGATTGCAATTACAATCCCTCCGAAAACGGCTATCAAAAACCACAGGTCAACGTGCTTAATAAACTCTTTGATCTTAAAAGACAACAACATCTTAACTGCTTTCAGGTTGAAGGATTTGATAGCGTTTATCAAGCGTTCAAAAATGCCGGTAATCAGTGCCATGGTTCCACCCGATACTCCAGGGATCACATTTGCAGCACCCATTGCAATTCCTTTAAGGATTAAAAATATGTAATTCATATTCTAAAAATAGAAGTCAAAAAATAAGATTGAAAACATCCCAAAAATCCGGGACAGTGTTTTATTCTGGGTTTTTGAATAATTCGATGATTCGAAGAAGGTTATCGTCTTCTTTTAATTCAGGAGCATATTCAAAAATATCATTGTATGACTTATAGTCCAAAACCAGGGCCGATTCAAGCAATATATAAGCTTCATTATGTCTGCCGGACTTTAACAGGTAAATAAACTTCCTGTAATACAACTCAGCAGATTCACCAATCTCTTCAATCCCTTCATCCACAAGGTCAAGGGCAGTTTCAAAATCCTCTTCACCAGCATATGTATCTGCGAAATCAAGCCAGAGTTCCGGGTCCCTTGAATCCAGTTCTGTTGCCTTCTGGTAACATTCACGTGCTTCACCGATAAGGTCAGCATCCATATAAACCCCAGCCAAGAGGAACCAGAATTCAGCATTCAATGGTTCAATATCCAATGCTTTTTTAATATGATTAACTGCAACCAGGTATTTCCCTTGCTCCCTGTACATCAACCCAATACTGACCCATGCATCTGATAAAAGCGGATCAAGTTTTATGGACTTCCTGTAGTTTTCCAGTGCTCGTTTATTCTGTTCCAGCTTTTCATAACACTCCCCAATGTAGAAAAAAGTCATGGCCTCCGGCTCTTCATGTGCAAAAGTCTCCTTATAGAAATCTATAGCTTTCTCATAGAGTTCCAGATTGGCATAAGAATTTGCTTTGTTGAAATAAGCCGACGAAAAGGAGTCATCGATAGCAAGTGCAAAATCGTAGGCTTCGATGGCTTTTTCGAATTCCTCGTTGTTGTTAAAGGCAATACCAAGATTAAACCAGGCCGCTTTTGAATAGGGATTGTTATCAATGAATGTCCCGAAATACTTTATGCTGTCTTTTGTTTTCCCTGATATTTCATAACAAAACGATAGCTCATAAACCAATGCTTCATTCTCCGGATTTAATTCCAGCGCTTTGATGAGGTACTCAATCGCCTTGCTGTATTTGCCAAGGTTTTCATATTCAAATGCAATGTTAGTATACACTTCTTCCAGGTCTTCAGCTTCACGAAGTGCTTTGTTGTACTCTTCGATTGCTTTTTCGTACCTTTTCAAATGGCTATAAATACCGGCTTTGGTCATGAACACCTCCGGATTTTTGGGCTCCATGTTCTCCACTTCAGCCAATACATCCAGGGCTTTATTGATCTTATTTGTTGACACAAAAAGTTGCGCCTTCTTCAGTAAAAAATTTACGCTTTTTGGATGCTGCTCCATAGCATACTTAATGGCCACCTTAGTCTTATCAAACTGGTTATTGATAAGGTAGTGGTCAATGACCTGCTCAAATTCATCCACATCAAAGAAAAAATACTCTCCCGACTGCAGCATTTTATCAAATCGTGAAACCAATGTACTTAACTGGTCCTGCTCCTCATTATCATAAAAAAAATCCATAGTTGGCTTTCACAAAATTATTTTGCAAAACTATAAAAGTAAATGTTAACAAAAAATGAATGAAACTATAATTTTATCATCCAATTTTTAACAATTTCATTTTTTTCAGTCAAATTCCATTTTCAATAATACCTTTGCAATTGCATAAATATTGCATGGGTGACTCTATTTTTACAGAGTGAAATAACACACTCAATTAAAAATTGTTATCATCCATAATGAAATAACTGAAGAATTAATATGACACTTATCAAATCTATATCCGGAATTCGCGGAACCATCGGGGGAAAACCCGGTGAAGGGTTGAGCCCACTTGACATTGTGAAGTTTACTGCAGCTTTTGTTACATTTTTACAAAAACAATGCAACAAACAAAGATTAACCATTGTTGTGGGGCGCGACGGCCGCATCTCCGGTGATATGGTAAATAGAATGGTATCCGGCACACTGATGGGTATGGGCAGTGATGTCATTGATGGAGGATTATCCACTACGCCCACAATAGAAATGGCTGTTACAGATACCAATGCCGACGGAGGTATTATACTGACAGCAAGCCATAACCCGAAGCAATGGAATGCCCTGAAACTGCTTAATAGCAAAGGAGAATTTATTAATGCTGAAGAAGGTGCTGAAGTTTTGGAAATAGCTGATAAAGATTCTTTTGAATTCGCAGAGGTAGATGAACTGGGAAGTTATTCAACAAATGATTCGTTTATTGACAAACACATCGATCACATCCTCGCTTTGCCCCTTGTTGATGTTGAGGCTATCATGCAAAAAAACTTCAGAATTGCTGTTGATTGTGTCAATTCAACTGGAGGGATCGCCCTTCCTAAACTTCTTAAAGCTTTAGGTGTTCAGCAGGTCGATGAACTTTATTGTGAACCCAACGGTTTGTTTCCACATAATCCGGAACCCCTTCCTCAAAACCTAAATGAGATTTCAAGTCTTGTTAAAAATGTAAAAGCTGATGCTGGCTTTGTTGTAGACCCTGATGTGGACCGTTTAGCTATCGTAATGGAAAACGGGGAAATGTTTGGTGAGGAATACACCCTTGTGGCTGTAGCTGACTATATTCTTCAAAACAAAAGTGGAAATACAGTGTCAAACCTTTCTTCCACACGAGCGCTTAGTGATATTACAAAAAAATACAATGGAGAATACAGTGCTTCTGCCGTAGGAGAAGTGAACGTAGTAATCGAAATGAAAGAAACCAGTGCTGTTATTGGTGGTGAAGGAAATGGTGGTATTATTTATCCTGAACTGCATTATGGCCGGGATGCCCTTGTTGGGATAGCTTTATTTCTGACCCAACTCGCAAAATCCGGCAAATCGTGTTCTGAATTAAGAGCAGGGTATCCTCCCTATTTTATCTCGAAAAATAAAATAGAACTTTCTCCAGAGATCATCCCTGATGAAATTTTAGCTGCGTTGACTGACAAGTATAAAGATGAAAGAATAAACACCATTGACGGATTAAAAATAGATTTTGAAAAGGAATGGGTGCATTTACGAAAATCAAATACTGAACCGATCATCAGGATTTATGCAGAGAGCAACACCAATGAAAAAGCTGATGAACTGGCGAACAAAATAATGGAAGAAATACGGTCATTGGTGAAGTAGTATTTCCTTTCTTTTTGCATTGGAAATTCATTATTAATTAAAATTCCACTGTTAACAAGTTTTAATTTCCAAAAGAAATGTGAAGCAGGGCTTTTATGTATTTTTACAGAAAACACCCTTATGCCTGCTGGTCTTCGAAAAAAGAAAAGGAAAAAGATTCGTTATACTAAAATCACCTTAAAACTTACCATGCGTCAGAAACGGTCCTTGATGAATTACTGCAGGGCAAGGCAAACCACACCCAACAAACTTATTAAAAAATCGATTAAACGTTACATCAACGGTTTTGATAAGTCGGTACCGGAAGAATATTATGCTACGGAAAACCAGCTTGACTTATTTGAGTAATCTTACCGTACTTTATTACAATCCCAGGATTTATTCGGAAAGTGTATTTTCATAGGGCAGTCTGTTTAGCAATGACCTTCCCAGGGTAACTTCATCCGCATATTCCAACTCATCACCAATGGATATTCCACGGGCGATGGTACTTATTGCCACATTCAAATCCTTTAATTTTTTATACATGTAGAAGTTGGTGGTATCTCCTTCTATAGTGGTTGATAAAGCCATAATAACTTCACTGACCTCTTCGTCTTCAACTCTTTTTACCAGCGAAGTTATATTCAGGTCATTGGGGCCAATTCCATCAATAGGTGAAATAATCCCTCCAAGAATGTGATACACACCGTTGTACTGGCCTGTGTTTTCAATGGCCATTACATCACGTACATCTTCCACTACACAGATCAGTTTTTCATTGCGGTTTGGATTATTGCAAATCTCACACAATTCAGAATCTGAGATGTTATGGCATTTTTTACAAAAAACAATCTCTTCCCTCATTTTAATGATGGAATTTCCAAGAGCTTCTGCAATATGAGGTTCCTTTTTCAATAAATGAAGGGCCAGCCTGAGTGCAGTCTTTTTTCCAATACCCGGCAAACGTGAAAGTTCATTTACTGCGTTTTCAACAAGTTTAGAAGAGTATGAGTTCATTGTACATATAAATTCTAATTGTGAATGAAATTTTCACAAATCTAAATTAAATAATCTTCTATAATAAATAAAAATATTTAGTTTTACGTTCTGAAGAATATTACAAAATTGAATCTTTTCAATGGGCAGAAGATTAACACTTTTATTACTACTATGTTGTGTCGTACAGTTTACCTTTAGCCAGGCTACAAATGACACCTTAAACCGCTATGATAGTGACAGCCTTAAGCAAGGTTATTGGATAAAACACAATGAAAGCGGGCTGAAAGTTTACGAAGGCAGATTTACGGCCGACATTCCGGTAGGCGAGTTTAAATATTATTATCCTGACGGAAGGATAAAGGCCGTTTCATTTTTCTCGGATAATGGGAGAAAAACACAAACCACCACATACCATTATACCGGTAAAATTATGACAGAGGGTTTTTATTACAACCAGATGAAGGACAGCCTGTGGAAATTTTATGACATAAACGGAATCTTCCTGAAAGAAGAGTTTTACCGGAATGCGAAAAAACACGGATCATGGAAATCTTATTATCAAGATGGCCAGGTGGCTGAAGAAGTCAATTGGACAGAGGATAAAAAGAACGGCCCCTGGATTCAGTTTTATTTTGATGGTACAAAAAAACTTGAAGGCTCTTATTTGAATGATGAGAAAAACGGACCAGTCACCTATTATTACCCATCTGGAAGAACTCGTATCACAGGAGAATATGCCAAGTCGTACAGAGCAGGGACATGGTATTATATGAACGACAGCAGCAAGGTGATCAAAATAGAACATTATGACGAAGAAGGTAAAATGATCAAAGAGGAAAATTTTAATCCTGATGAATAAAGAGATTTACCTTAAAGCACTTGACATGGAAAAAGGCGGAGACTGGGATAGTGCTCACCGTTTGATCCAGCAGTACAATACAAAAGAAGCGTGCTGGATCCATGCCTATTTTCACCGTGTTGAAGGAGACCTTGGAAATGCAGGATACTGGTACAGCAGAGCCAACGAACCTATGCCATCCTACAACCTTGATAAGGAATGGGAAATTCTAAGGAAATCGATGCTGGAATTGTAATCAGTATATGATTATTACGGATTATTCCTCTCTAAGTATGTTCACCGTACCTTTTACTCGCTGAGTTATACTGGTTTCCCCGTAATAAACATCCAGTACCCAGAAGTAGGTTCCGTCAGAAACGTAATTGCCGTTGCGTTTGCCGTCCCAGCCCGATTCAAAATCATCCGACTCCCATACTTTCTCACCCCAGCGGTTGAAGATCTCTATATGGTGGCTGTTTACACCATTCCATCCATCTTCCATCGGAACAAACTTATCGTTCTTGTTATCCCCATTAGGTGTGAACACGTTGGGGATCTTTACCCTGAAAAGTATGATGCGGGTGGTGTCGCTGCTCTTGCATGGACCATCGGTTACCTCAACATAATAATACGGGTCATCAGTGTTGTAGTTGGATTCGGTAATGATAAAGTATTGTTCTCCTGAGCCGTCCTGCCATACATAGTTATCAAAGCCTTCACCGGCATCCAATTCTAGCACATCCCCTTCAAAGATCACCTGGTCCTGACCAAGGTTTACACTGGGAACAGGGAATTCTGTAACATCGATCTGGTCAGTGATCATTCCGCATTGGTTGCTTACTTCAACAGTGTAGGTTCCGCCTGTGAATACTTCCAGTGTATGGTCGCCTGGTATTCCGTTCCAGCTGTATTCATAAGGACCCTGGATGGTTTCCAGCAGGATGGATTCTCCTTCACACAAGGGTTGGTCTTCTCCTAAGTCGGCTTCAGGTTTTGAATGGCCTTCTATGCTTACGGTGTCTATGGTAGTACAGTTGTAGGTATCGGTGACCGTTACATTGTACACGCCTCCGTTAAGTACTGTGTATTGGCTTTGTGTGGTATTGTCCTGCCAAAGGTAGCTTACATAGCCCTGACCGGGGTCAAGCAATAGCGTATCTCCGATACAAAGAAGAGTATCCGGGCCAAGGTCAATATCCGGGGAGGTGATCTCGATAAAGATCTCATCGCTGGCCGGACAATTATAGACATTGGTTACCGTAACTGAATAAAATCCTGTTGTGTTTACTGTATACTGGGGAAGGGTGCTGTTGTCCTGCCAAAGGTAGCTGGAATATTGTGTGCCCGGGTTTAAGGTCAGTGTGGTTCCGCTACAGATAGTGGTATCGTTGCCAAGGTTTACTTCAGGTGAGGGAACAAAGTCGATGCTCACCGTATCCGCTCCGTTACAACCATAGATGTCTGTTACTTCTACCCAGTAGACTCCAGAATTGACAATGGTATAATATGCACCCGTACTTCCATCCTGCCAAAGGTAAGAGGTAAAGTTTTCTCCGGGATTAAGGATGTAATCGTCCCCTATGCACAAGGTGGTATCGCCGCCCAGGCTCACCACTACTGCCGGGGATAATTCTACCAGAATAGTATCCATACCACTACATCCATTATTATCGGTAACCATTACCCAGTAATTTCCAGGATCTGATATGGTAATTGTCTGTCCGGTGGAGCCATTAAACCAAAGTATGCTTTCCCAGACCGATCCGGCATCTAATAATAAAGATTCACCCTGACAGATAGTTGTATCATTTCCCAGGTCAATCTCAACACCCGCAACAAAATCAATAAAAATAGTATCGTACCAAACACAACCCGTTTCAGAAACAACTTCAAGCCATATTAATTCAGATCCGGTAACAACAATGGAAGAATCAACTGAACCAGTACTCCATAAGTACTGAGAATAACCACTGCCTGCGTTAAGCTGGAGTTCCTGCCCTTCACAAAGGGTGGTATCATTTCCAAGATCAACAGGAGGAGAAGGATCAAATTCCACAATTATGGTATCACTGGAAACACACATTTTTAGCAAATGAATATCATCGATACCAAAATCATTACCACCTAATTCTGTGTTTTGATTTATTATACACACCTCAGCCGTGCTATTACTTGCTGAATTCCATTCCTTTACGAAATTCTGCCAGTAACAGGTTGTTCCAGTTAGATAGACAGTTTCGATTACGGCTTCATTGATGAAATAACTCAATATTGCAGGATTGGACGGATGGACAGAAGTAAACCATCCGGAAAACAGATATGTAGTATTTGGCTCTACAACTGTTGACTGGCACCACACATTTTCATTTTGTGTAGTATCTCCGTTTACGATCATGTATAACCCGTCACCGCTGGTATTATCCACACATGGAGAGAAATGGATATGAGTATTGGCTGCATTTTCATCAATCACATAGGTTCCTTCTTCTGAGAGAATTCCCCAGGGACCGCCTATTCCCCAAATATAATCCGTATAAAAGCCGGTATTCCCGGAGCTAAAATCGCCGTTATTTATAATGTTAGTTGAATCGAGGTCTTCAACGATACACCAGTATTCACCGGGCTCTTCAACTGTAAGAAATTGGCCGGTTGTACCATTGTTCCATAAATAGGAATAAAATCCTGAACCTGCATCCAGTTGAAGGATTTGTCCGTGGCAAAGGACTGTATCGTTTCCAAGGTTAATGGTATCGCATTGACTCTTCAGTATCCCCGGAATACATATCGATAATGCAAATAAGAGAAATGATATTTTAGAAAATAACCGCATAAATGGGATAGCAAATCTACAGGAATTTATTTACAAGGGTAATAACAAGGATAGAAATAGCAGGAAATACAATCGTTAATCGCCTGAACCAAGAAGTGTGACAGTACCTTTTACACGCTGTTTAATGTGGCTTTCCCCGAAATAAACATCCAGCACCCAGAAGTAGGTTCCGTCAGATACATAATTGCCATTGCGCTTGCCATCCCAACCTGATTCAAAATCATCGGATTCCCACACCTTTTCTCCCCAACGATTGAAGATATCAATGTGGTGGTTGTTTACTCCGTTCCATCCATCCTCCATGGGTAAAAACTTATCGTTGTTGTTATCTCCATTGGGTGTAAACACATTGGGGATCTTCACCATGAATAAAATGATCCGTGTGGTATCGCTGTTTTTGCAAGGACCATCTGTTACTTCTACATAGTAATAGGGATCATTGGTATTGTAATTGGATTCAGTAATGATGAAGTATTGTTCTCCAGAACCATCCTGCCATACATAATTATCGAAGCCTTCCCCGGCATCCAGTTCTATTACATCACCCTCAAACATCACCTGGTCCTGACCCAGATAAATTTCGGGTACCGGGTATTCTATTACTTCTACCTGGTCGGTGATTGCACCACAAATGTTGCTCACTTCTACAGTATATGTTCCTCCTAGTGATACTTCCAATGTATGATCGCCTGGTTCTCCGTTCCAACTGTATTCAAACGGGCCCTGGATAGTTTCCAAAAGGACTGTTTCTCCCTCACAAAGGGCTTTATCCTGTCCAAGGTCAGCGACAGGTTTTGCGAGACCTTCAATAGTAACAGTATCCATTGATATACAATCATAGGTATCAGTTACTAACACTGTGTATATTCCTTCGTCGATCACCGGGTATAGCGTTTGTGTTGTATTATCCTGCCAGAGGTAGCTGGAGTAGCCCTGACCAGGATCCAGCAACATTGTGTCGCCAATGCATAAAATAGTGTCTGGCCCCAGATCTATATCCGGAGATGTAACCTCCACGAATATCTCATCGCTGGCCGGGCAGTCATATATATTGGTTACTGTAACAGAGTAGTAGCCTGTAGTAAAGGCCATGTAAAACGGAAGGGTGCTGTTGTCCTGCCACAGGTAAGAAATATATTGATTACCAGGATCAAGCGTTATTGTGCTGCCCGTACAAATGGTAGTGTCGTTTCCTAGATCCACCTCTGGTGTAGGAACGAAGTTTATGCTAACTGTATCTGCTCCCGTACAGCCATAGGTATCAGTAACCTCCACCCAATAAACACCCGGACTAACGATAGGCAAAAAGGGTTCAGTACTTCCGTCCTGCCACAGGTAGGAGGTGAAATTATTTCCCGGATCAAGAACATAAAAATCACCAAAACAAAGGGTGGTATCTCCACCAAGACTAACAACTACTGCAGGTGATAAATCCACAGAAATGGTATCAGTGCCTGTACATCCATTTTCATCCGTAACCGTAACCCAGTAGTAGCCCGGATCAGATACAGTATTGGTTTGAGCAGTTGATCCGTCATACCATAATATACTTACCCATCCTGATCCTGCATCGAGAGTTATGTTATCAGAAATACATAAAACTGTATCATTTCCTAACTGTGGGACCACTTCAGGATAAAATTCAATCTGTATACTGTCGGAATTTGAACACCCCAGTGCATCCCATACCTGGACCCAGAATATACCTGGACCAGTAACCGTAAACACAGAATCCTGGGAGTCATCCTGCCATAAATAGGCAGAATATCCTCCACCTGCACTAATCACGTACTCTTCTCCGTAACATATCAAGGTATCATTGCCAATATCTATGTCCGGACCGGGCAATGCCACAATTTTGATGGAATCAAGAAATTCGTTGTCACATTTATCTGTTACCAGCACATAGTAATACATGGTAGAATCTGCAATTACCGTTATACTTTGTGTTGTATCCGGCAAGCCAAGCCATTCGTAGGAAAAAGGTTGAGCACCATTAAGGATATTAGCTGCAATGGTTACCTCCTGCCCAACACAAACCATTGTAGAATCAATGGATCCCGATTCCATAGGCATATATTCTTCAATCGTAATATAAACAGAATCAGTCCATGAGCACCCCTGAGCATTAAATGCCTGAACCCAGTATAATCCTGTTGTGTCCACTGTAAATGTCTGATTAGTGGATCCATTCTGCCATAAGTATCCGTTAAATCCGGATCCCGGATCTAAAAGCACTGAGTCGTTATCACAGAGTGTAATTGTAGTATCGTTTCCCAATTCAAATTGAGGAGTTTGATTTATCCTGATATGATCAAGCAAAACATATCCCCTGTATGGAACAGTGCCTACCCAATAAGCTTCAATGATTAGGTCGGTAATATCAAATTCAGAATTATGGATCATAAATTCGGCGGTCATCCATTCTTGATTATCGACAGGAGGTGAGGACCATAAAAGATTCGTTTTATCACATGTGGAATTTGATCCGTAGATCTTGACCACACAAGGATCGACAGGTGCGAAAGAAAGTACCGGCCAATAGGCCATATCTATTTGAAAAATATAACATGAATCTTTTGATAACGGCACATCCAAAACGCTGTACAAGTCCTCCCAGGTACCGTCAATCCTGCAATAAACACCAATATACGTTTCTCCATGAGAGGGTGGTAAAAACACACTGTACTTTCCGGGCTGTACATTCGGGCTGCTGTTGAATTCACAAACTTCCCAATCAGGAGGTGGCCCAAGCTGAAGGTAAATACCCTCAAAAGAGGGATTAGGCAAATACTGACCAAATCCTGTAAAGGAAAATAAAACAAGGATCAGGAACAGTAATGCTTTTAATTTCATGGTATTATACTGACAAGTATTGATTTGTTATCGTTGCAATGAAAAGCCTAAATTAGTAATTATTTAATTACTGCTTTCCATTAACAATGCTTACGGTGCCTTTTAATCGTTGAGTTATACTGGTTTCCCCGTAATAAACATCCAGTACCCAGAAGTAGGTTCCGTCAGAAACGTAATTGCCGTTGCGTTTGCCGTCCCAGCCCGATTCAAAATCATCCGACTCCCATACTTTCTCACCCCAGCGGTTGAAGATCTCTATATGGTGGCTGTTTACACCATTCCATCCATCTTCCATCGGAACAAACTTATCGTTCTTGTTATCCCCATTAGGTGTGAACACGTTGGGGATCTTTACCCTGAAAAGTATGATGCGGGTGGTGTCGCTGCTCTTGCATGGACCATCGGTTACCTCAACATAATAATACGGGTCATCAGTGTTGTAGTTGGATTCGGTAATGATAAAGTATTGTTCTCCTGAGCCGTCCTGCCATACATAGTTATCAAAGCCTTCACCGGCATCCAATTCTAGCACATCCCCTTCAAAGATCACCTGGTCCTGACCAAGGTTTACACTGGGAACAGGGAATTCTGTAACATCGATCTGGTCAGTGATCATTCCGCATTGGTTGCTTACTTCAACAGTGTAGGTTCCGCCTGTGAATACTTCCAGTGTATGGTCGCCTGGTATTCCGTTCCAGCTGTATTCATAAGGACCCTGGATGGTTTCCAGCAGGATGGATTCTCCTTCACACAAGGGTTGGTCTTCTCCTAAGTCGGCTTCAGGTTTTGAATGGCCTTCTATGCTTACGGTGTCTATGGTAGTACAGTTGTAGGTATCGGTGACCGTTACATTGTACACGCCTCCGTTAAGTACTGTGTATTGGCTTTGTGTGGTATTGTCCTGCCAAAGGTAGCTTACATAGCCCTGACCGGGGTCAAGCAATAGCGTATCTCCGATACAAAGAAGAGTATCCGGGCCAAGGTCAATATCCGGGGAGGTGATCTCGATAAAGATCTCATCGCTGGCCGGACAATTATAGACATTGGTTACCGTAACTGAATAAAATCCTGTTGTGTTTACTGTATACTGGGGAAGGGTGCTGTTGTCCTGCCAAAGGTAGCTGGAATATTGTGTGCCCGGGTTTAAGGTCAGTGTGGTTCCGCTACAGATAGTGGTATCGTTGCCAAGGTTTACTTCAGGTGAGGGAACAAAGTCGATGCTCACCGTATCCGCTCCGTTACAACCATAGATGTCTGTTACTTCTACCCAGTAGACTCCAGAATTGACAATGGTATAATATGCACCCGTACTTCCATCCTGCCAAAGGTAAGAGGTAAAGTTTTCTCCGGGATTAAGGATGTAATCGTCCCCTATGCACAAGGTGGTATCGCCGCCCAGGCTCACCACTACTGCCGGGGATAATTCAACTGAAATCGTATCACTACCTGTACAGCCGTTCTCGTCCAAAACAGTGACCCAGTAATTTCCAGGTTCAGATACAGTAATGGTTTGTTCAACAGTTCCATCAAACCAAAGGATGCCTACCCATCCTGAACCGACATCCAGAACAATGTCATCTGACAAACACAATACGGTATCATTTCCCAGTTGAGGATTTACTTCCGGATAATATTCGATTAATAAACTGTCGATATTGGTACAACCCATGTTATCCATAACCAAAACCCAGTACCAACCCTCGTTAGTGGCCGTGTACACCGAATCCTGGGAGCCATCCTGCCAAAGATATGCAGAATATCCTCCTCCGGTTGTGATCTCCAGTTCATCACCAAAGCATATTATGGTATCGTTACCAATGAATACTTCCGGACCATCAGTTACTATTAATTTTACTGAGTCAGCAACGATGTTACCACAATTATCAGTGATCTCCACAACGTAATAAGCTGTAGAATCAACAGCAACCGTAACAATGGAATCTTCTGAATTCAAATCCGGCCAGAAAAATGTATAGGGAGGGGCACCATAATTCACTCCTACCACAAACGTAACAACCTGTCCCACACATGCCATGGTTGAGTCTATCAAAAAAGTTTCCATTTCAATGTATTCTTCAATAGTGACATCAATGGTGTCGTAAGCAACACAACCATACTGGTTCATTACCTGTACCCAATAAGTTCCGGTGGTATCCACTATAATTGTAGAATCAGAAGCACCGGTACTCCAGAAATATCCGGCATAGCCTCCACCGGCATTTAAAACCAGTGAATCATTTTCACACAAAGTGAGGGTTGTATCGTTTCCCAGATCAACTTCCGGCTGCTGTTCAATTTTAATATTATCCATTAAAATGTATCCCCAATATGGATTAGTACCTGTATAATAAGCTTCCAGGACAATGTCATTAATATCATACTGATCAGGAATAATGGGAAATTCATGTGTAATCCAGTCTTCATTATCTGTTGCAGGGGATTGCCAAAGTAAATTTGATTTATTACAAACCGTATTGTGTCCGTATATCTTTAAAACAATAGGTGACATGCTAATTCCATTCACCACCGGCTGGTAGGCCAGGTCAATCCTGAACACATAACACGAGTCCTGGGAAAGAGGAGTGATCAGTGTTGAATGAACATCTTCCCAGGTAAAGTCATCCCTGGCAGTCATTCCTAAATAAGTATACCCATGCGAAGGGGGAAGATACACACCAAATTGGCCTGGCTGTGTATCGGGTGTACTCCATGAGAAATCACAGATCTCCCACCCGGGTGGCGGTACATGTGGTTGTGGTGTTCCTTCAAATGAAGGATTGGCAAGGTACTGCGCTATACCTGCTTTGATCAAAAGCAAAAACACAGTCAATAGTATCGATTTGATTGGTTTAACGATCATTATTGTTATGACAATAAATATAGACTTTACGTTGTATTAAACAGCTAAACAGCCACATGAACTGCAGATTATTCAACATATAAATTTTGCGATGATTTAACTAAACCATCCAGTTTTAAATGCTCTCATACGGGATAAAACCCTTAGGTGATCTGTTTCTTAGAGCTTCCTGGGGTTTATGAAATTCAGGGCTGTCGTATATTCCTTTCAATAGCGCATCCCTGGTTATAGGTTCAGCCAGGTGGGCAATACCCACAGCATGTTCTGCTATATTTAGCCCTCTTGGATCAAAGGCCCCGTTTTCCGTAACAATAATAACCGGATCAGCTGCAATAGCTGTTGTGGTAATTCCTTCAGGGCACATGTCCAGGATCTTGGAAATTCCACTTGATGTGGTTGATTTCATAGCAATAATGGCATGCCCGCCTTCCGACAGGTAAGAACCTCGCAGGAAATCTGCCTGTCCGCCAATACCGCTGTAGACTTCTCTTCCTTTAAGTGAATCCGCCCAGATATTTCCATGGAGGTCCACTCCTATTGCACTGTTAATGGCAACCATTTTCGGTTGCTCGGCAATATTCAGGATGCTGTTGGTAATATTGCAGGGCCTGCTTTGAACAGAGCTGTTGTATTCCAGCCAGTCATAGCCCTCCTTATCTGCAGCCAGGAAAATAGAAGCTATCGAAAAGTTCACCTCCAGGTATTTGTTGGTAACCACATCAGCATCGATCAGTTTCCTCATGGCATCCGCAAACAGCTCGGTATAAATCCCGATGTCTTTCACACCTTTATCAAGAATAGCATCTGTAACGGCTTCGGGGACTTCTCCTATTCCATACTGTAATGTTGTTCCATCTTCAATGTATAACTCCGTAACCAACCTTCCGATCTTTCTTGCTACCTCATCAGGCTGATGTACAGGACTGACTGGCAAATCATAGTCAGTATCCAACATAAAGTCAATTTCTGATTCATGTAAGGTTGTTCCCAGCACAAATGGCATTTTGCGATTTCGTTCCACGATAACCAGACCGCCGTTTTCACGTATGGAGTGAACGGCCGACTGAACGCCTTCAACCGTAGTTCCGAAACTATAATTTCCTCCGTTATCCGGCCCACTGACAGTAAACATAGCAATGCTTGGTTTAATGTAGCTTTTCACCTGCTTAGGGATATCCGACAGGTGCATCAGTTGGTAAGTAGCCTGTCCCATATTTAACGGTTGCCTTGAATGAGGGCCGGAAAATATGATCCTGTGTTTGATCTTCTGACAAGCTACTTCTGTAAACAATTCTTCCACCTGACCCAATAACAGCACACTCAATAACTCAACATTATATATATATGGATCACGGGCAAGTTGTCGAAGCATTACCTGCGGAACTGCAGCATTACCGGCCGCATAAATCACACTTCCCGGACGGATGTATGTTGAATTGATAACATCTTCAACCTTACTTACAATTTTCATGGTTATATTTTTAAAGGTACAAGCCTATGCCCGTAACTATTTTTATATTCACTTTAAATTTTAAATACTTAATCGATTGCTGTTTTATAGTCTTTCCCTGAGTAATTATTATTCTTTAGGATTAAAACTTATCCATTTTTAATATCAATGGGGTTTTCCAGACAATTCTTCTCTACACAATCTAATACTTCTGCTAACTCATGAACTACATTACACCCTGTCTCCAGCAACCTTTCGTACGATTGGTGACCATTAGCCACTAAAATGCAACGCATTCCAAGTTCTTCGGCAACCTCTGCATCGTGAAGTGTATCTCCTACAAACACTGCTTTGTCAGGATCAATGCTTTTCTCCCGGATAAACTTCCGGGCCATAGTGACCTTTCCGTTTGCATAGTGGTCTGTAATCCCGGATAATGCTTTAAAATGATGAATTATTCCATTTTGCCTGACCGATTCAACAAGGAAGTCATGCTGCATGGCTGAGATCATATATTGGTGATATTCTTTTTTAGTAAATGCCTCAAGGACACTTCCCGCCTGGGGAAACACAGTACAGTTCAGTATTTTTTCTTTGTAAACATCGATAAATTCGTGTGCCATGCTATCAAAGGATTCATTTTCAAAATCAAATCCGGCTTCCCTGTAATAATCCATAACGGGAAACGTAAAGATGTTCCTGTACCTCTCTTTGTTTAATACCGGTATACCTCTTTGATCCAACAACACATTTATGCTTTCAATGCAAATTTCTACATCATTCAGCAATGTGCCGTTCCAGTCCCATATGATCTTCTCAATATTATTCACCTTATATCTTTAACTTACACACAATTTTTCTCAAAACAATTTCCGGGTAAAATTATGGTTTATTTTATCAAAAAGCTTCAATTGCTATTGATTTTTTAAGTATTTTGCAGCCATAATCTAAGCCTTTTTTATGATTTTAGTCGCAGATAGTGGAGCTTCAAAATCCGATTGGGTTTTGATCGATAAAAACGGAGAACAAATTGGTTTTCAACTCGCTGGGTTAAATCCCTATTACTTAAGCACAGCAGAAACAGTGAATATCCTGAGCAAAGAGCTTACTCCATTTATCGAAAGCAAGAAGATTTCCGAATTGTATTTTTACGGTGCAGGATGTTCTTCCATTTATAAATGCATGATGATGGAAGAAGCATTCCAGAAGCTCTTTCCCAACTCCGAAATCCAGATTGAGTCCGACCTCCTTGGAACGGCTCGTGCATTATTTGGTGATAAGGAAGGAATTGCATGTATCCTTGGTACGGGCTCAAACTCCTGCTTTTATAACGGTGAAAAAATTGCTGAAAATGTAATTTCACTGGGCTACTTTTTTGGAGATGAAGGCAGTGGAGCTCATATGGGTAAGACGTTCATCAAGGACTATCTGCTTGGAAATTTACCTGAAGCCATAGATACAGCCTTCAGAAAAGAGTTCAATTATACCCGTGATAATATTCTGGATGCCGTTTATAATTTGCCTTTCCCTAACCGCTTCCTGGCATCATTCTGTGAATTCTATTCAGATCATGTATCTAAACCTTACATTTTTGATCTCATTAGTAATTCGTTCAGGGAATTTATCATTAACCAGGTTGAAAAATACAAGGACCATAAAAAACTACCAGTCAGCTTTACTGGTTCGGTGGCTTACTTTTTTGAACCGGTTTTGCGGCAGGTTGTGAATGAATTCGATTTAAAGATCGATAATATTGTCAGGTCACCGATTCAGGAGTTGGCGGAGTATCATAGGAGGTAGTTCAAAGTTCGAAACTGGCCCGTCGGCAGACAGGTTCGAAGTTAAATGTTAAAAAAGGCCCCCATCTCCAGAGGACTTTTCAATACCAAGCTGATCAAACACTAAAACTTAACTGTAAAGAGCGAAGAGCATAGAGTCCGGGATTGTTCAGACCTCCCAAACTCATTGCTCTATGCTCTTTGCATTTTATCCTGGTTGACATTTGCCCTTAATTTCATTAACTTTAATAATTTTTATTACGCAATGTTATTCTCTGGGTTAATAAATAAGAAAATATATCCGGAATCATTCCCTGCCCCGGAAACAAGAATCAACCTGATTTTTTTGCGAATAATTGAGATACCAGCTAAATCCAGAATATTAGTGATTCGGTTTTATCATATCCAAATTCTGAATAAAAACAGGAGGTTCCCATGAAAAAACTAACAATCCTTATTACTACTCTGCTGTTCATCCAATTTACAGCCATTTCGCAATCCCCCTGCCTCCCCGAAGGCATCACTTTCAGTACCCAGGCACAAATTGATAGTTTCCAGGTGAATTATCCGGAGTGTTATGCGATTGGTGGGGATGTTTATATATGTGGGAATGATATTGATAGTTTAAACGGATTAAATGTTTTAACTTCAATCGGAGGATCACTTGAAATTGCAGAAACATCACTTGTTGATCTTTCAGGATTAGAAAATTTATCCTATGTCGAGGAAAACTTTAGTATTGGAAGTGAGTTGGAAGATGGCTTTTATGGAAATCCTAACCTGCAGAGTTTATCTGGTCTTTATAATTTAAATATAATCGGAGGGCAACTTAGTATATTGAATAATGATTTACTAATAGATTTATCAGGATTAAACAACCTAGTAATAACCAGTGGTTTATATATTACAGGAAATGATGTACTGGTAAGCCTAACAGGATTAGAAAACCTCTCTGTAATCAACGGAAACGTGAATATCGGTTGGATAAACGATTTTCAGGGCATCTATAATGGGAATCCATCTCTTGCCAGTTTTACTGCATTGTTCAACCTAAACCATATTGCTGGAAACTTCATGATATATGGAAATCTTCTAACAAACTTAACAGGCTTGGAGAATTTATATACAATAGAAGGGGATTTCACAATCAGCACTGATTCTATAACAGATCTTACAGGATTGGGAAATTTAACTTTTATTGGAGGATATTTTTCGATTGGTTTTCCATTTGGAGGGAATGCATCACTAACCAGTTTGAACGGTATGGATAATCTAACTTCTATTAGCGGGAGTTTGAATATCAGTTCTGCCCCTTCATTGCTAACTTTATCCGGCCTTGAAAATTTGGTCTATGTTGGTGCTGACCTGGTCCTTCAAAACAATAATTCTCTATTTGATTTATCCGGATTAGAGAATTTAGAGTCAGGATCCATTGAGGATCTAACAATAAATGGAAATGATTCCCTTGCAGAATGTGACATACAAGTTATTTGCGATTACCTATCAGCACCAAATGGAACAGTTTATATAAACGACAATGCCCCCGGGTGCGAAAACCAGTGGGAGGTAGAAAATGCTTGCTTGACCGCAATCAATGAACCAGTTCATTGCCTCACTTTGCAAATTACCCCCAATCCCGTGGAAGTACGTTCATTAATCACCTATTCACTTGAGAATAATTCATCTGTAGCTATAGAAATCCATAACTTAAGCGGCCGAAAAGTTGTTTCTCTTGTTAATGAATACCAACAACAGGGAGAACAACGGGTAATATTAAATACTGAAAAATTAAAGCCCGGAATTTACTTCTGCACAATAAAAACCAGTAAAGGAATACAAACAAGGAAAATAATAAAACTATAAAAAGTATCGGATATTCAGTCACCATCTGTGCGACCGCTATAAGTGGTCGGACGGGTTGTTTCCAAACAGTTGTTCGCACGAATATATTCTCAAAAGATATCCACAAAAAAAGGCCCTCATCTCCGAAGGCCTTTTGGCATTTATGATTTCACTTGTTTTTGTTCTATTGCAGAGGTTCTACAATCTTAATCAGTTCCGGCAGGTCCATTCCCAGGTCTTTGAGATGTTCAACCTTTGGAACTCCGTTATTGGTCCACCCGCGACGGAAATATACAGCATCCAATAATTTTTCATATTGGTCTTCCTTGTATTCACGAAGGATATCCAATTTTTCCTCCAGGGTCTTGCTTGCAGGATCAATGTTCAGGATATCTTTAAGCTGGCCATCGTAACGTTCTGCTCTTGATTCGTATTCCTCAGCTGTTACAGGTCCTGCAGCACGGTATGGTTGAGCGTCATGTTTCCTGAGACCATAACCTCTCCTTATGTTAAAAATACGTTGGAAGTTATAAACCCTTTCCGACATGCGAATCATTTCATGCTTATCGAAATCTTTTCCGGTCACCGCTTTATAAATAGTAACGTAATTGTCGACATGCTCAGGTACTTTTGCTGGTTCGTCGGTCTCTGCATTGGTTTCAGGTTCAACGTCATTCCATGGAAGTTTACATAATCCCATCAGTCCGAACCAAGTACGGAACATGGGGAAATAATGCAATGCTTCAGCTTTATCTTCGAAAGTCGGGATCTGGTTGTTTACCATATCCATAAAGATCAGCCAGGCTTCATCGTGCTGGGGACCTTTGTTGGTCATTGCATATCCGCCTTGCTGCGCCAATGATTCCTTTGAAACATACTGAGAATATTCCAGGCCTTTGTTCTCCATTCCGATATCCTGCATGAATTTCGGATCACCCCAACCTTTTTCAGCAAATAATTCTTTCATTTTGCGAACACCAAGTCCTGCAATCTTACCAAATCCTTCTCCTTTAGCGAGCAGATGGAGCAAATTCATAGCTGCATCAGCATTTCCGAAGTTAAGCTTTAAACCTCCTGTACGTTCTTCATTCAGTATGCCATTTTCATAACATTCCATAATGAAACCCATAATGGTTCCCCAGGTGATGGTACAAATTCCGTATGTATCACAGTAGAAGTTTGATTCAATGGTAAAATCAGGATTGAAGATCCCCATGATTGAACCTAAGGATGAGGCAGTTTCGTATTCAGGTCCTTCAACAAGAACTTTATCTCCTGCGTATGGCCCTGTTCTTAAAAGGTAGTTATCCACACCTTTGGCACAGGACATATTACAACCGATCCAGCAACCATCCGGGACACCTTGTGTGAAGCGTTCCTTATAAACTTCTGAATGAATTTTCTCAGCTTCCTCGTGGCTTCCGTATTTGAAGTTATGTACAGGAAGAAGATCGTAATCGTTCATGATGTTGGTAAGGTGAGCAGTACCTTTTGTTCTCATTTCTGCCTGAGAATCATCCAGCTCGCGCATTTCTCTATTGAAACGTTTTCCACGTTCCATGATCGGTGCAAGATCAACCGCATTATTCAGGTTTCCTTTAACTCCTGGTATTTTGGCAATGATGGCTTTAATTTTCTTATCCCGGAAAACAGTTCCGATCCCGCCTCGTCCGGCTTGCTTAAGTCGAACAATCTTACGCTTTGGATCGAAGAAACTAAAGTTTAGCATTCCGATGAGCGATTGCTCAGCAGCTGTTCCGGCTGAAACAACAGAAACATTTTTCAGGTCTTTTTCATTATCAGCATACATTTCATGCAGCGTTTCTGCAAGAACATGGCTGTCGATTGGTTCCTCTGGCGCTTCGAATATCTCCACTTTGTGGTTTACACCATCAATAAAGATCATTACATCCTTTTCAGCTTTTCCCTGGATCTCAATAGCATCAAATCCTGCAAACTTCAGGAAGGGTCCAAAATGACCACCCACATTGCTGTCGATGGGGATGTCTGTTTGTGGTGAGATGGACACACAAATTGATTTACCTGTACCTGAATACTGTGTAATTCCCCCAATTGGACCTGAAGAAATATTGATCTCATTCTCCGGATCGTCCCATCTGGTAGTAGGTGTTGTAGCATCCCACAACAACCTGAGACCGTACCCTTTTCCACCAATGAATTTTTCCTTCACCTGTTCGGGAACATCTTTATCCTTGACCTCATTTTTACTAAGATTAATGTATAATACTTTATCAGTATACCCTTTATCCAGTGGTACCCAATTGTATTCCCACAATTTTAAAATTTTGTGAGCTTTTTTCATTTCTGCGATGTCTGCCATGACAATTTATTTTAGTTTGTTATTTTTTCGTTAATCAATTCACAAAAGTATATTTTCTAAATAAAACACCAATAAAATATGAAAAAAATGCAATATGCATATTCGTGCATATCGACTGATTAAGAAAGACTTACTTTGGAAATGCTTCATAAATAATGATTTGAAGAAGGGAGCTTTCAAATTTGCGGTATTTTCGTTGCGAAATTTAGAACGGTTTTAAACATATGACTACCTTACAAAACAGTTGTTTGATTAAACCTCTCACTTATTTCTACGAACATGAAGGTTATGAACCGTCTGAAATAAAAGAAATTGTGATTGGTGAAAAATACGCCGGGATTATGCTCCGAAACGGAAATATTGGAGTATGTGCAAGGTTGGGTACTGTGATTAGTGAGGAAGATTCAAGATTCAATAGTCCGGATTTATCAAATCCTGCCCACAGGATCATTTACAATGCCTACCTGAATGCCAAACTGAATTACCTACAAAGCTTTTCTGATGAAAAGGACATCTTTGACCATATTGATTTTTCAGAAAAGCAAAGAATTGTCATGATAGGTTATTTTAAACCCCTTGTTAACAAATTCATTCAGAAAGAAATTGAACTAAAAATATTCGACAGGGCTCAACACGATGATATCCTTCTCAACTATGAACTTATGGAAGATTACCTTTCAAAAAAAGCAAGTGTTATCCTTACCTCCACGACTATCTCAAACGGTACTTTCCATTCAATAATTCAAAATGTTCATGAGGATTCTGAGGTATTTATGCTGGGGCCATCTTCCATCCTACATTCCCACATGCTCAGCTATGGAAAAATAAAAATGATCTACGGTGCAGTTTTCAAGAAAGAAGATACAAAAATTCTGGATTTAATAAGGGAAGGGCATGGAACCAGGTATTTTCTTCCTTTCGGCAGGAAAGTATATTTGGGTAAATATTAATTTCTAATTACTAATTTCTAAATAAGTCCCAATGCCAAATATCCAAAAGGTATCTGATTCAGGCACAATATTTGGGATTTGTTAATTTGGGGGTTTTTAGGTCAATTAGAAATTTGTAATTAGAAATTTATTCATATATTTACATTCATATATATCTTTACCATTACAACTAATTTTTATCTTTGCCGCGTGATTTCAAAGAGGTTCACAATGAAATTTAAAGAGATTAAGAAAAATTTAAAAAATAAAACTGTAGGCATTGCAGGTGCTGGCGGGCTTGGGTCCAATTGTGCGGTAGCTCTTGCACGTATTGGGATTGGCAAGATTATAATTGCTGATTACGATGTAATTACCAAGGAGAATCTGAACAGGCAATATTATTTTAATGACCAGATTGGCCAGAAAAAGGTATTTGCCCTTACGGATAATATGTATTTCGTCAATATGGATACCAGGATGGCACCTTATGATGTAAAACTTGGTCCAAAGGAAATTGAATCACTTTTTGCCGATTGCGATGTAATTGTAGAAGCTTTTGATGATGCAGTTGAAAAACAAATGCTGATAGAAACGGTACAAACACTGTGGCCTGAGAAACCTCTGGTAATAGGGATTGGAATGGCAGGTTGGGGTGACAACAGTTCAATTGGAATGAGACAAATTGACAACCTTTACATTTGCGGGGATGAAAAATCAGAAATAGCTGAAACACTTCCACCATTAGCACCACGAGTTGGAATCGTTGCAAACATGCAGGCGAACACAGTGCTTGAAATACTACTAAATACAAATGATTAAAATGAATAGCGCAGAGAACCTTTCACACAGCAGTACAGGTAATATTTACTTTGCGTTTCTGCGTCTTTGCGAGATATCTTAAAAAAATGAAGATTACCTTAAATAACAGGCCGGAAGAAATCGAAGGGACAGAATTATCCATACAGGACTTAATTAAAGTTAAAAATTTCACCTTCAAACTACTCGTCACTAAACTAAATGGAAAACTCGTCAAAAAAGATGAACGCGATTCAGCAATTGTCCGTGAGGGAGACAAGGTTGATGTTATTCATTTGATTAGTGGAGGCTAGGTGGTTTGAAGTTCTGAATTCGAAGTTAGGGGAATAGCCAATTTTCCATTAAATTACTTCGGCTACAACAAATGTACTTCCTCCGATAAAAATTAAATCCTCTGAATTTGCATTTTCTTTTGCAGCTTCAAATGCTGAAGCAACTGAGGGATAAGAATTTCCTTTTAATCCGGTTGACTTTGCTTGCACCTTGAGTTCGTCAGCATCCAGACCTCGTGGAATATCGGGTTTACAAAAATAATAGGTGGCCTCTTTAGGTAAAATGGCCAGTATTTCATCAATGTTTTTATCAGCCACCGTTCCGTAAACAAAGTGCAATCGTTCGAAACTGATGGAATTTATCTGTGAAATCAATGCTTGTAAACCCTCCTTGTTATGACCTGTATCGCAGATGGTAAGAGGGATGTTGTTCAGCACCTGCCATCGGCCTAGTATGCCTGTGTTCTTAATTACATTTTTAACTCCATCATGAATATGTTTCTCTGAAAGATTAAATGAACCTGAAGCTAATGTATCAAGCCCCGCTATTGCAGTAAGCAAATTTTTCTTTTGATAGATCCCTGTTAAGGGGCATTCGATTTTTGAAAGGAATAACTTATCTTCCCTGAAAACATCAAAAACAAGATTTATTTCCAGATCATCATCCAACTTAATACTATTAGCATAGTACTCCTGATCGGCAAAAAGAATGTCTGTTCCACGACATTTTGCCGTTTCAATAAAAATATCTTTAATTCCGGATTGCATCTCACCCACAATAACGGGGATATTGGGTTTTATGATCCCTGCTTTTTCTACAGCGATCTTTTCAAGAGTGTTCCCAAGAAATTGTATGTGGTCGTACCCGATATTTGTTATCACAGATATTTCAGGAGTTATCACACTGGTAGAATCAAGCCGCCCTCCCATTCCGGTCTCAATAATGGCAATATCAACATTTTCCCTATTAAAGTGATCCATGGCCATACCAAAGGTATATTCAAAAAAAGAAGGTTGGATCAGGCTTAATTTTTCTTTATTACTTACAACAAATTGAGTTACTAATTCCCTGTCAATTTTTTTACCGTTTATCCGTATCCTTTCCCTGAAATCTTTAAGGTGTGGAGATGTATATAACCCTGTTTTGTAACCGGCTTCCTGCAATACGCTGGCTACCAAATGAGCCACTGAACCCTTTCCGTTTGTTCCAGCGATATGTATGGATTTGAATCTGCTCTCAGGATTTCCCAGGGCTTTGCATAATGCAATTGTATTGTTGAGGTCGGTTTTGTAAGCTGCACCACCTATCCGCTGAAACATGGGAAGCTGGCTATAAAGGAAATCAAGGGTTTGTGAGTAATTCATCAATTTTTCACAATAAAATGGTAAGTGATGGTACCTCTTTGCATTTCTGCTGCATCCATTTTTGCATTAAACTCTGATTTTTTTGCTGCTTCTTCAGCAAGCTTTCGAAGTGTTGAATTTGTTGTGTTGGAACCTTTATCTATTGCAACGGCTTTTACAACTTTACCGTATTTATTAACAGTAATCTGAACGACAACAGTACCATTTTCCTGGAAGTTTTTTGAGGGAGTTGGAAGGTACATCGGTCTTCTGCCTGTCAAGTTAGCTGATGGACCATCACCAAATCCACCCTTCCCCAGGTAATTTTTTGAATCTTCATCCCCTCCAGGAGCACCCTGATCACCTTCATCACCGGTTATTCCCTGGTTTGCGGTCTCTGTTGATTCTTCACTTTTACCTTTATACAGAGCTGCCGGATTAACAACCGGTTCAGGATCTGCTTCAGGTTCTTCAATAATTTCTTCTACTGGTTCAGTTGTTTTCTCTTCAACTACCTCTTTCTTTGACTCCTGCACTGCAGGGGCATCTTCAGTATCCTGAGTAACGATCTCTTCTTCCACTTTTTCCTGTGCTTTGGGTGGTGGAGTAGTTTTTTTGACAACTGCCGGTTTTTCAGGCTGGCGAAATCCACGACCCTGATTATCAGATCCCAGGTTGACCTCAACGCCTTCATCACCCGGTAAAGGTAGTTTTGTAGTAAATCCAAAAAAAATAAGCAACAGAAATACAACAACTATATATATTGCTGCACCAGCTCCTGCTTTTATACCATTTTTCCTGTTGTCACTCAAAGCTGTTAATATTTAATTCCCGATTCCCGGGATTTTGTTTCGTTCAACATTCTCGAATTCAAGCATTGATTCGTTCTTGCATTATTAATAACTAACGTCTCCTTTTCGGACTTGTTGCCATAATTACCTTGTGGCTGGTACCGTATCTGTTATTTACATCGTTCACTATATCGATCACATTTACCACATATTGAACCGGAACTGTCTTGTCTGATTCAAGCCTGATGGATGCCGATTCCTTTCCTTCAAGGTAATCAAGCAATCCGTTTTCAAGGGCCACTTCATCCACCTGAACACCCTGCAAAAAATAATCATATTGTTCATTTATTGAAATGACAATCTTTGGTGGTTGCTCAATTGTCCGGCTATTGCTTTGAGGTAATAGTAACTTAATCGCATTTGGAGCTACCAGTGTAGAGGTCAGCATAAAGAAGATCAACAGTAAAAAAACCAGGTCCGACATAGAAGCCATGCTGAAATCTGCCTTGCGTTTATTTCGTGTTTGAATAGCCATAGTTATTTTCTTGCGGGCTCGTGTAATACATCCATAAATTCTGTGGCTCTTGCTTCCAACAAAAACACAAGCTTTTCTACTTTTGATACCAGAATATTGTAACAGACATAGGCAATAATTCCTACAATTAATCCTGCTACAGTTGTAACCATAGCCTGATAAATACCGGTTGATAATAATGCAATGTCAATGTTGTTACCAGCCATCGACATGTCATAAAAGGCACGGATCATTCCCATAACAGTCCCGAGGAAACCCAACATCGGGCCTGCACCTGAAATGGTAGCCAGGCCGGCAATATTTTTTTCTAATCTAGAAACCTCCAGTTTCCCGACATTTTCTATTGCAGCATTAATATCACTTAATGGTTTTCCAATCCTCGCCAATCCTTTTTCAATCATTCTGGCAATGGGTGAATCATTATTCTTGCATAAGGTTACTGCCGAATCGATCCTTCCATCATGAATAAAATCACGAATGTTATTCATGAAGTTTTTTTCTTCTTTTGAAGCTTTTGTAATGGCCAGGTATCGTTCAATAAAAATGTAAACAGCAATAATGGACAGCACTGCCAGAATTGCCAGTATCCACCCTCCTTTTTGTGCCAGTTCCCATAAGGACATGGTAATTTCCTGGGAATCTTCTCCTAATCCATCAACCATTGCACCGGCCGTATCAGCAACAGCCTGTCCTGCTTGCGTAATCTGTAATATGAATCCTGTTAACATGTAAAATAATTTTGAAGTAAAATTACTACTATAAAAAGTAAGGGTAGATTTGGGGCATATGAATTTTTAACAGTTTTGTGTTAATATAAAATTTTTATCAATTATTTATGTGGGACATTATAAAACAAGAGTGTTGCAAATCAAAAAACTGATCTATATCAAAGGAATTGGTGTAATATCTCACTCATATATTAAAAATTAGATACTTACTTGTTTTATTCATATAAAATTAAATTACATTTGCAGCCAATTATCAATCCCTAAAAACGAAATAGTGTTATGTTTATTTTAATGGTTGCAATTTTTGTTCTTGGTTATACACTTATAGCCCTGGAACACCCGTTGAAAATCGATAAAGCAGCTTCGGCATTATTAACAGGAACCATACTTTGGGCATTGTATGCATTGAATTACCACGGCATACTTGACCTCAATCTGAGTCCTGCATGGGCTGAAGTTAAAGCGATCGGGCATGATATCATGCAATATATCAAACCTTCTGTTAGTAACGAACATTACAAACAAGTGTGGGAAGAGGATGTTGAGCTGTCACACAACATGGTTCATTTTATCAAGCATGATCTCGAGCATCACCTGGTTGAAATAGCAGAGATTCTGTTTTTCCTGCTGGGAGCAATGACCATTGTTGAAACGGTTGATCAGCATCAGGGATTTAAACTGATTACCGATAAAATTAAAACAACCAGCAAGGTTAAATTATTATGGATCCTCAGCACCCTTTCATTCTTTATGTCTGCTGCTCTTGATAATTTAACGACAACCATTGTAATGGTTGCCTTGCTCAGAAAATTGATAGAGGATAAAAAAACAAGGTGGTTTTTTGCCAGTATGGTGGTGTTGGCTGCCAATGCCGGTGGAGCCTGGTCACCCATCGGCGACGTTACGACCATTATGCTTTGGATCGGTGGTCAAATCACTGCAGCAAATATCATTACATATGTAATTTTCCCAAGTATTGTAACAATGGTTGTTCCTTTGGTCTTATTAACGTTTACAGTCAAAGGGAATGTCGCAAGACCTAAACTTGCAGCTTCAGAAACTAGAGAATTCACAACAGCTTTTGAGCGCAAACTACTATTGATCATGGGAGTTTGTGCACTGTTGTTTGTACCGGTTTTTAAAACTGTAACTCACCTTCCTCCTTACCTGGGTATGTTATTCGGATTAGGAGTAATCTGGTTTACCACCGAGATGCTGCACAGAAACAAACCTCTGGAAGACAAAAGGAAACTTACTGTGATAGGTGTTTTACAAAAAGTGGATGTACCGACTATCTTTTTCTTCCTTGGAATTCTGTCTGCTGTAGCAGCTTTGCAGTCCGCAGGACATCTTGCGGTATTGGCTGGATTTCTGGATGAAAACTTACAGAACATTTATACCATCAACCTTATCATTGGTGTGTTGTCTGCCATTGTTGATAATGTACCTCTTGTTGCCGGAGCCATGGGTATGTATCAGGTTGTAGACCCTGGCACAGTGGGATATATGGCAGACTTTGTCGTTGATGGAAAGTTCTGGCAATTCCTGGCCTATTGTGCAGGTACTGGTGGAAGTATATTAATCATTGGTTCAGCAGCAGGTGTTGCAGCCATGGGTCTAGAAAAGATTGATTTTATATGGTATGCAAAAAGGATCAGTTTACTTGCTGCTCTTGGTTATTTTGCTGGTGCCGGAGCTTATTGGATACAGATGCAGATCATCGGATAAAATATCGGGGGAAAAAATATTACCCTGGTTCATTAATACGGGCCAGGGTTTTTTATTACACAATAGTTCCACAACTGCTGTCATGGGAGGCTCCCGTTACAGATGAAAGGCAATTGATCTCATTTCGAACCCTTAACACACCGAGAAAAGCAAATATCATGGCCTCTTTATAATCAATCATGGTCTTATCAGGTAGTACAATTTCCACATTGGTAAGGTCTTTAATCCTGGATATCAAAAAATCATTGTGGGCGCCACCTCCGGTAATTAACATTTTCTGACCCGGTTTATCATTTACTTGAAGAGATACCTGTTGCGCAATATGTTCCACAGCAGTTCTTAATTTATCCTCAATGGAACTTTTGAATTTAGCAAACTCGGGCAACATGGTATTTTCAAACCACTCCCTTCCAAGGGTTTTAACGCCTTTTGTTTTGTAATACTTAAAGTTGTCCAGACTGTTTTTCAGGTCTAAGTCCAAACTACCCGAAGATGCAAGCTTTCCCTTGTCATCAAACGACAATCCCGCTTCTTCTGATAAATAATTGAGTATCATATTAACGGTACAAATATCATAGGCTATCCTTTTGTAATTTTCCTCATAGGAGATGTTTGCTATCCCGCCAAGGTTAAGGCAAAAATCAAAGTCACCGAAAAGTAACCTGTCACCAATGGGAACCAGAGGTGCCCCCTGCCCGCCCAGGGCAACATCCAGGCTTCGAAAATCAAAAATTACAGGCAATCCTAAAGTTGCAGCAATAGCATTGCCATCACCAATTTGAGTAGTAAAACCTCTTTCAGGTTGATGAAAGACTGTGTGCCCATGGGATGCGATAATCTCTGGTTCGATATTCAGACCATCAATAAATAACTTTGTCTGTTGGCCAATGTAATGTCCAAATTCCACATGAGTTTTAGTCAATTCTTCCGCAATTGCCTCGGGAAGTTTTCTAAGTTTCGATTTCCATTCTTCGGAATAAGGAATTGTCGTAGCCTCTTCAATTGTTACTGACCAACCTTCATCATTGATAAACAGACAGTAAGCCAGATCCAATCCGTCAAGAGAGGTTCCGGACATTATCCCTATGGTTTTATAGATCTTCATCAGAGCAAATCGACAATATCTTCCAGTTTATTCCCACGTGATCCTTTAATAAGTATTGTTTTATGTCGTAACGGAAATTTTTTCAAATGTTCTATTAAAGCGTCTTTAGATGAGAAAATGTTCTTATAAGGTAAATATAGCTGTCCAAAGCTTTTACCAACAAAATAAGCTGTTTCAGGATTCAGCTCCATTACCATCTTTACGAGTTTGCTGTGTTCTTCTTCTGAAACGTCACCAAGTTCAAGCATTTCACCCAGGATCAAAACCTTATCGCGGGTATTGCCAGCCACAAAATTGTTAATCGCAACTTCCATGCTGCTGGGATTGGCATTGTAGGCATCCATCACAAGGATATTCTTCGTCGTTCGGAGAATCTGAGATCGGTTATTTACGGGCATATAGCCCTCTATTGCAGCCTTGATGTGATGACTTTTCACTCCAAAATAATGACCCACAGCAACTGCTGCCAGTATATTTTCAAGGTTGTATGAACCTACAAGGTTTGTACTAATTTCAAACTGTTCATTGTAAATATTACAGCTCAGCTTCAGAACGGGGAATGATTTTGTAATCTTCGCATGCACAGGTGAGCCGGTTCCGTAGGCAATGCTTTCAATATGTTTTGCTTTGTCTTGTAATATTTTGTCGGAATCCTTAACAAAAACTTTTCCTCCGGTATTTTCAAGGTATTTATAAAGTTCTGTCTTTGCTTCAATTACTCCTTCAAAACTACCAAATCCTTCAAGGTGGGCTTTACCCACATTAGTGATCAATCCATAATCCGGGTTGGCAATTGCACTTAGCTCTGCTATTTCCCCGATATGGTTGGCTCCCATTTCAACAACAGCAAAATCCAGGGTGTTTGTCAGGGAAAGTAATGTAAGAGGAACACCAATGTGATTATTGAAGTTCCCTTCAGTAGCTTTGCATTTATATTTTTCGGAAAGAACAGCATGAATCAGTTCTTTTGTCGTGGTTTTACCGTTGCTTCCGGTGATGCCAATGACGGTTACTTCCAGTGTATTCCTGTAATAAGATGCAAATTCCTGTAAAGTCTTTAAGACATCATCTACAACTAAGAACCGGTTCTTTCCTTTGAAACTGACATCATCCACAACAGCAAGGGCTGCCCCTTTATACAGTGCCATTTGTGCAAACTTATTTCCATCGAAGTTTTCTCCCTTCAGTGCAAAGAAAATGGATTGTTCAGGGACATTTCGTGAGTCGGTGGTTACAACCGGGTGTTTATTAAAATGATAATGCAGTGATTCAATTGCAGGATTCATTCGGAATAACATTTAGCAAACAAAAATACACTATCGCAGGGAAAAAAGAAACCCTGAAGTAATATCACTTCAGGGTTGCAAATATCTTGTTCTTCAACAACCATTAATAACCGTCATCACTACCTACACGGTCAACCGCACAGCGGAAGCCAATGTAATTGGTTGCATGGTTTTCATCAAGGAAGCGCCTGGTTCCTGGCATCATCCAGTATGAGTTATCAACCCATGATCCGCCTTTATAAACACGGGCATAGTCATTGATCATTGTAGTTGTAGAATAGTCATACATGGAACTGGATCCTGAATCTTCGTTCTCCCTTACCCAATCTTCCCTGTTAATGGTCGACTGGAAATCACCATCCAGGTAATTTATGTTGTTTGCTTTCCTGTAGTTTCTTCTGTCGACAAGTTCTTCTGTCGGAGCATCCTCATACTGAATCCTTCCAAACTCATCTTTTTCAGCAATAAGTCCTTCAGAATCCCTAATTTTCTGCTGAAACACATTACCCCTGAAAGGATTGAGGTCAGCCATATCTTCTGAAGAAAGCGGACGGTAAACATCCATAACCCACTCACTAACATTTCCGGCCATATTGAACAAGCCATAGTCATTGGGCCAGAAAGAACCTACCATAGCGGGTCCGATGGCACCGTCATTAAGGTCACCGGCAACACCGGCGTAGTCACCTTTACCCCTGCGATGGTTTCCGAGGAAACTACCGTAAAAGTTTTTGTCATCAGTTCTGAGGACGTGGCTGTTCCATGGATAAATCCTACGGTCCATCACCCTTTCATAAACTGTATTTCCAATGATCCCAATTGCTGCGTATTCCCATTCAGCTTCGGTAGGTAGCCGGTATTTTGGTAAAAGGATACCGTCTTCCATGCGAACCTTACGTTCACCGGTTCCGTTTGGATTTAAATCACGCAGATTGTCCCTAACCAGGCCTTCATACTGGCCCACAAGGTATGATTCGGTATTAAAGTTATTTTCATTTAACTGATCCGGATCCAGATCAAGAATTCCTCTTTCAACTAAAAACAATTCGTTCACTCTGTCAGTCCTCCAGGCACAATAATCAGTTGCCTGAATCCAGCTAACACCAACTACCGGATAATAATGGTAAGCAGGGTGGCGAAGATAGAGTTCAACCATGGGTTCATTGTAAGCAAGCCTGTCACGCCAAACCAGGGTATCCGGTAAGGCCTTTGTGTAAACCTCAGGATAATCGGTTCCAAACACACGGTTTAGCCAGTAGAGGTATTCGAGATAATCCACGTTTGCGACCTCCGTTTCATCCATATAGAAGGTTTTAACAGTAACCCTTCTTGAAGTATTGTGATGGTCGAACTTAGGATCATCGTAATTTGCTCCCATGGTAAATGTTCCTCCTTCAACAAGCACAAGACCGGGGCCAGTTACCTGCCCAGCATACTCTGCAACTTGAAATCCACCATTTTTGGGATTGTTATATTCCCAACCTGTGGTTGCGGATCTTTCCTTGGAACATGAAGAAAAAATAAAAGCTATTCCAATAAAGAAAAGGAAAACAAACAAACTGTAATGCTTCATTTTTTTAAATTTTGATGCAAACATAACTAAAATTCCGGACATTTTATTGCTCCCGTCCGATTTCTTTTTTTATTACAAGCGATCAATACTGCAAGGCTTACTTCGTGTGCACCGCCGCTCCCATTAGTAAGTTTGGACAGGGTATAATCGTATGAATATCCAAATCTATACCTATCGTATTTGATCCCAAACTGGAAAATTAATCCGTCACTATTTTCGATGTTGTACCTGTACCAGGCGCCCAGTGATACCGGGAAATAATTAAAATTCAATCCCAGGTTCAACTGCCTTGCTTCCAACTGTTGCTGGTACAATATACCAGGTAACATATACAACGCTCCACGTCCTGTTTTATAATCACCTTGTTTGAGTTCAAACTCGGCTCCTGCGTGAAAGGTATATTTCCTTGACAAAGAACTCTTATCATTATTACTGTAATATGCCAGATCAGGTTGCGTTAAATGATGAGTTGCGAACCCAAAAAAGTACTTTTTTCTGATCCCAAGCACCAAACCACCTGAGAAATCTGCAACACCAATGTTCGTGTTCCCGGGTGCCTCCTCCAAGGTATTTGAAGGGATGACCTCACCGGTTGTACGATCAATCATATCGGCAAAAATCAATTGCTCCCAATAAAGCTTTTGCTGGTGATAGGACAATTCAAACCCAGCATTTAGTTGCATGTTTGATGACAGGTTTAGGTGATAGCTGTATATTCCGCTTGCCTGAAGGGTGGAAATTATTCCTGATGCATTGTCATTGTATACGATCAGTCCCAATCCGCCATGCATAAAATTGGAATAGATATCAGCAGCAACACTATAAGTGGTAAAACCTTTGTCGATGGAGGGCCACTGGTTACGGTAATTGGCCATTACACGACCGCAATCATCAATTCCGGCAAGGGCAGGATTAAGATACAAGGGATTCGCATAAAACTGGGAAAATGAAGGATCCTGGGCTTTCAAACCCGGAAAAAACATAAAAGAGAGTATTAAAATTATCAGCCAGTTTTTCATCCCATTGAAAACAACTTATTTGCTTTTTCGTTTCCTGATAAAATATTCAAAATTCAATCCGGTCAAATGCGAAAATAACAATATTAATTGTACAATAACGTTAATATTCCAATTTTAGTTTAGCGTTCAAGTTTTAATGCTTTTGCGTTCAGCAGTTTGCAAAAAACAAATTAAACCAGGCGGTTATTAATCTTTTACTATTTTTACGGTCATCACGTTTTATTGAGTTAAATCATGAGAAAATTCCAGTTATTGTTAATTATTTTGGCATTGATTCCTATTGTATTGTCAGGGAATAACCCTCTACAGAAAAGAACCATCAAGTGGAAGGGGATCCAGAAAGTCGACATTTATGAAAATGAACCGGTAAAAATGCTAAGGTTTACGGGCTCAATTAATGAAGCCAAAGACGATTTCCTGCCTTCGTATTTCGAAACATTTAAACTCGATATGTTGACAAATTCAATTGATGTTGATATCCATCATGCCATTTATGAACCTTTAACTGAAGAAGAAACAAACCTGATAAATGAAGCCACTAACATTGGTTTGGAAATTGAAATTACCACCGCCATTTCTTACGACAGAAAAGAACCTTATGCAATAGTTTCCTTTATACCCATCAGAAAAAACGAAATTACCGGTCTGTATGAAAAACTGATTCAATTCAATATAGACATACTTGAAGCACATGGCCAGGCAGGCCAACTTCCCTTCAAATCAACTGTGTACAAATCTGAATCCGTTCTTTCAACAGGAAAATGGTATAAGATAGGCATTCAGGCGACAGGCATCTATAAATTGTCGTACCAGGACCTATCGGATATGGGTATTGCTGTTTCAGGAATTGATCCTAAAAACATTCGGCTGTATGGATTTAAAGGTGGTATGCTCCCTGAAAACCTTGATATTTTCAGGTATGATGATTTACAGGAAATGGCCATCTATGTAAAAGGAGAAGATGACGGGGTATTAAACTCCAGTGATTATGTGTTGTTTTATGGTGAGTCGCCTCATACACTTAAATATTCACCTGATAATAAACTCCTTAGCAAAGAGATCCATTTCTATTCTGATAATACCTACTATTATGTTACGACCGACCTAGGTGAAGGAAAAAGAATACCCTCAAAACCATCATCACAAAATCCTCCTAACAATATTGTAACCAATTTTCATGATTGTATCCATTACGAGATCGAAGAGACCAATCTTCTTAATACCGGGAGAAACTGGTGGGGAGAAACATTCGATCTTTATACCAACCTGGAAAAAGAGTTTAGCATTGATGATCTGGATAAAGATTCCCAAATAAACTTACAGGTGAAAGCTGCGGCGCGAAGTCAATCGCCCAGCTATTTTAATTTTTATGTCAATGGCTCACAACAGATTTATTTAACAATACCCGGAGTAAACATCGCCAATCTTAATGGTGATTATGCTGCAACAAAGTCAGATAGTGCGAATTTTCACTCCTCAACAAACAATATTTCAATCGAAGTAACCTACTCAAAACCAACCTCAGGTTCCATTGGCTGGCTCGATTATTTGATTCTGAACTTTAAACGTGATCTGGCGCTTAATGGAGGTCAAACATCCTTCAGGCACCTTTCCACCGCATTGTCAGAATTTGTGACTGAGTATACTGTATCCAAATCAAATTCGAACACACGGGTATGGGATGTCACAAACTCTTTAAACATTAAAGAGTTGCAAACAACATTGTCAGGTACTTCCATAAAATTTGTAAGCGAATCCGATTCCATTCAGGAGTTTATTGCATTTGATGGCAGCTCATATTTATCAGCATCCCTGGTAGGTCCTGTTGAAAATCAGAACCTTCATGGAGAAGGCCATTATGACATGGTCATCCTTACTCATCCTAATTTCAGGACTGAAGCAGACCGGCTTGCTGATTTTCACCGGACGGCTGATAACATGTCCGTTTTGGTTACCGAACCTTCCTACGTTTACAATGAATTTTCCGCAGGTTCACAAGACGTCACTGCCATCAGGGACTTTATGAAGTTGTTGTATGATAACAACGGATTAAAATACCTGCTTTTATTTGGAGATGGATCTTTTGACCCGAAAGACAGGATGGAGGACAACACCAACTTTATTCCCTGCTGGGAATCCTTTGAATCTTTAAATCCTGTTGAATCTTATGTGAAAGACGATTTTTTCGGTTTATTGGATGGAGGAAATGACCTGTTCATTGACATCGGCATCGGACGGTTTGTAGTCAATACACTGGAACAAGCTACAGCTGTTGTAGATAAAACGATCCATTACGCCACCAATTCTGATGAGGTGATGGGTGACTGGAGAAACATCATTTGTTTGGTAGGTGATGATGAGGACTCCAACCTGCACTTTGGTGACGCAGAAGATCTTGCAGGTATCATTGACACCATGAATTTAGCCATGAATGTTGATAAAATTTACCTTGATGCCTATCAGCAAGTTTCCACTCCTAGCGGAGAACGATACCCGGATGTGAACCTTGACATCAACAACAGGATTGAAAGAGGTGCTCTGATTGTCAATTATGTAGGTCATGGCGGTGAAGGCGGGTTGGCCCATGAACGAATTATGACCATTAATGATATCAATTCATGGGATAATTACAACAACATGCCGGTTTTTGTAACTGCTACCTGTGAGTTTAGCCGGTTTGATGATCCTGAAAGAACCTCTGCTGGTGAGTTTATATCGCTACATTCGAATGGTGGCGGAGTTGCATTGTTTACCACAACCAGGGCCACATATGCAGGAGGCAATTATATTCTTAACAGCAACTTCTACCGATTTACCTTAAAACGGGAAAACGGGGAATACTTAAGGATGGGTGATATCAACAGGAAAGCAAAAAACGCAAGTTCCGGAACATCCAACAAATTCAAATTTATGCTTCTC
Organism: uncultured Bacteroidales bacterium; assembly: GCA_964421215.1. GTDB lineage: Bacteria > Bacteroidota > Bacteroidia > Bacteroidales > JAADJA01 > JAADJA01. Next base: position 120,051 of record CAYQWA010000005.1, read on the forward strand.
GGGGATCCAGCGGTAAGGATTGCTTTTCCGGAACATGAAGTAATAACTGCGGAAATTAATAATGTAAGTATACATGAGTCCTACGATACCATAAAAGCCCTATCAGAAGTAACAATCAGTGGTGAGATCCATGATTATGATGGTAACAAATTAACAGACTACAACGGAACATTATATCCTACAGTTTTTGATAAACCTTCCAATTTCAGCACCCTGGGCAATGACCCTGCAAGCTCATCTGCAAATTTTAATGTTCAGAAAAATGCCTTGTACAAGGGCAAAGCTACAATTGCCAATGGAGAATGGGAGTTTACTTTCATTGCACCCAAAGACATTGCCTATGATTATGGCTTTGGAAAGCTAAGCTATTACGCTAAAAATGAATCTGAAGATGCGCATGGATGTTTCAACAATATAATTATCGGAGGATACAACCAGGCGGCACAACCTGATACCAAAGGACCTGTCGTGAATTTATTCATGAATGACCTGGAATTTAAACCGGGAGGACTAACCGATGAAAGCCCAAGCCTGTTAGCCTATTTATTTGATGAAAGCGGGATCAATACTGTTGGGAACGGGATTGGCCACGATATACTCGCTACACTCGATGAAACTGAAACTTTTGTGCTGAACAATTATTACGAATCTGAACTTGATAATTACCAGAACGGTTCAATTCTATATCCATTTTACAGCCTCGATAACGGGAAGCATACATTGAAATTAAAAGTCTGGGATATTCATAACAATTCCACCACTGTTGTAACTGAGTTTATTGTAGCGGAATCGGTCGATATGGCACTGGATGAACTGGTGAATTACCCCAATCCGTTTATTGATTTTACCACTTTTTCATTTGAACACAATCAGGTGGAAAATCCACTTGATATCACCATCAGGATCTTTTCCCTCGATGGCAGATTGGTAAGAACATTAAATGATATTTATAATGCCGGAGGATATAACTACAAATCCGAAAGGTGGAACGGTACAAATGAAGATGGAACCAAACTGGATCACGGTATGTATGTTTACAAATTGACCGTTAAAAATCAGGATGGATCCATGGTTGACAAAACAAATAAACTGGTGATCCTAAGATAGCAACTGGATCAATCATTTGACTTATTTTTGCACGCAACGTTTTAATAGGACCTGACGTCTTTATTACACAACAGAATGCACTGTTTAATGTATACTATGGTTAAAATTTTACACTTACAATTATATATTTTTCTTATCCTGCTTTCAACGGGTCTTTCTGGTCAGCATTTACAGAAAAAGGATAACTTAAGCTGGCGGGGAGTAATTTCTGAAGAACCTGAACCTGGAACCCATGTTCAATATTTATATTTTGACAATGCAAGCGTAGATCCTATAAGCTCTTTACCAGAGTATTCTCATCATTTTAATATTCTTACAGAAAATGTTGATATTGAAACAAATCTAAACGATGCACATTATATTCCTTGTCTACCAGATGAGAGTCTGTTCCTGGAGTCGCTTGATTTTACTGCAACTGATATTGACATAAAGACTGACATTCAATATGTCAGCAAAAAACCAATTGTTATTGCAAGCTTTGTACCTATCAGGCTAAATGCCGAATCAGGACTATACGAAAAACTGGAATCTTTTAACCTGGTGGTAAATGTTTCTACCGATCCAAATTCAACTAAAATCAAATCGGTGAAAGAATATGCTGAACATTCAGTATTGCAAACCGGGGACTGGTATAAAATAAAGGTAAAAGAAAGCGGTGTTTATAAAATAACCTATGATGATCTCCAAAGCTATGGACTTGATCCGGGATCTGTCAATCCAAAGCACATCAGGATCTATGGAAATGCAGGAGGCATGCTTCCGGAAAAGAACAGCCTGTTCAGGCACGATGACCTTCAGGAAAATGCCATCAGAGTAATTGGAGAAGATGACGGTTCATTCGACCAGAATGATTACATACTGTTTTATGGAATGGATCCTTTTACTTGGACTAACTCGCTTGGATTTTTTATCCATAATGTAAATTATTACGATGATTACAATTACTATTTTATAACTGCATCCTTAGGTGAAGGCAAAAGAATTCAAACGGAGGAGCAAACCACTGCTCTCGTTACCAATTCAATTGATAAATACAATCAATACAAGATTTATGAAGAGGAAAACCTAAGCTTGCTGCTTTCAGGAAAACGATGGTACAGTGATGAGTTCGGAGAAACCAACTCAAGGACTTACCAGTTCAATTTTCCGGAAATAAGAGACGGTGAGGACATTGTTATAAAAACCGAAGTAGCAAACCGAACTTACATTAACGACCACATGGTGATTAAGGTAAATGGCGAATACGCAGATACGGTTACGCTCACTTCCATCAATGTTAACTCTACCAAATACGCCCAGGTGAAAAAGAAAACCATTCATTATGAAGATCTTGGACCGGAAATCATGGTTGAGATTGAATACCTGCAAGCGGAATCTGCTTCCAGAATGTGGCTGGATTACATAAATGTTAATGTGGTATCCAACCTGAAGATATTGGGCGGTCAACTGGTCTTCAGGGAACTTTCATCAATCGCAGACGGATCCACAACAGAGTTTACCATTGATAATGCCGGCAGCCAAACCGAAGTCTGGGAGGTAACCCAACCTCTGGATCCTGTAAACATGGTTGTGAGCCATTCCGGCAATCAAACCAGTTTCATTGCTGATACCGATTCACTGAGGGAGTTTGTAACATTTAACGGTACAGCCTATTTTTCACCACAGTTTGTTTCTGTTGTTGAAAACCAGGATCTACACGGTTCAGGACCGTTTGACTATGTGATCTTAACGCATCCCCTATTCAGGCCACATGCAGAACTAGTCGCACAGATACATGATTCTGTGGATGGATTTGACATCCTGGTTGTTGAACCGGAAACCGTTTACAATGAATTTTCTTCCGGCAAGCAGGACCCCACAGCCATACGTGATCTTTTAAAGTTATATTATGATGTTCATGAAGGACAGGAACCCCGCTTCCTGCTTCTATTTGGTGATGGATCTGTCGATCCAAAAGACCGGATTGAGCACAATACCAATTTCATACCTACCTATCAAACCGATGAATCATGGATTACCGCAACGAGCTATGTTGTTGATGATTACTACGGGTTACTGGATGACAATGAGGGAGATGATGCCGTTGGAATACTTGATATAGGAATAGGACGCTTTCCGGTGCAAACACCTGAGCAGGCGCAGGACATGGTCGACAAGATCAGGACCTATCTTACTCCGGGTGAAGACCAGATGGACAACTGGAGGTTAAAGATCTGTATTATTGCCGATGATGAAGACGGGAACCTTCACTTTGAACAAGCGGAAAGCCTTGCTAATGGTTCGGGCTATGTCCCTCCCTTGTATAACCAGAACAAGATCTACCTTGATGCTTTTCCACAGGTAAATACACCTACCGGAGATAAATATCCCGAGGTTACTGAAAGGATCCACCAGCAGATTGAAGAAGGTGCACTGATGATCAATTACATCGGACATGGAGGTACAGGTGGCTGGGCACATGAACGTATTTTGCAGCAGAACGACATGCTCAACTGGAAGAACAAGACCAAATTGCCCATGTTCATTACAGCAACCTGTGAATTCAGCCGTTTTGATGAACCTGAGATCGTTTCTGGTGGAGAAATTGTGATGCTCAATCCTGATGGTGGTGGAATTGCCTTGTTTACAACAACACGACTTGCTTATGCACAGTCGAACTTCAGGTTGAACCAGCGAATCTATGCAAGGGCATTTGTCCCTGCTGAAGGCGAAATGCCCTACCTGGGTGATCTGATCAGGGAATCAAAGCCTCCAGGACAACTTACCACAAGGAACTTTATCCTGCTGGGCGATCCGGCATTAAAACTGAGCTATCCCAAATACAATATTAAAACCGAAACCTTTAACGGGATCATTATTGACGAAGGAATATACGATACTGTTTCCGCATTGCAGGAAATAACAATTACAGGGATCATTGAAGATAAAAACGGAATGCAGGTAAATGATTTTAATGGTGTTATCAAACCCGTTCTGTACGACAAACCTACAAATTACATCACCATTGGAAACGACAACAACAGCTCTCCTGAGGAATTTGTTAACCAGGATAAGATACTCTGGAAGGGTGAAGCTTCTGTAATCAATGGCAGTTTTTCATTCAACTTTGTTGTACCGCGTGACATTGCCTACCACTTCGACCAGGCAAAAATGAGTTATTATGCAAGAGCTGAGACTGAAGATGCCGGCGGTTACTTCAATGATTTTGTATTGGGAGGATTAGATGAAAATGCCTCTAATGACAACACCGGGCCTGAAATCGAATTGTTTATCAATGACACCACTTTTATCAACGGCGGGCTGTCGCATGATAATCCAATACTGATCGCTTATTTATCAGACGAACATGGAATAAACCAATCACAAAACGGCATTGGGCATGACCTTACCCTGGTAATGAATGATGATTATTCAAACATTATGGTATTGAATGATTATTATAAAGCGGCCATTGATGATTTTACAAGTGGTTACCTGGAATACCCTTTTAATGATTTAGCCAACGGAACTTACACGCTTACCCTAAAGGCATGGGATTCATACAACAATTCTTCTTCAAACAGCATTCAGTTTGTGGTTGACATGAATTCCGAACTTTCACTTTTTGAGGTTATAAACTACCCAAATCCTTTTACAGAAGAAACAACATTTTCGTTTAAACATTCACGGCCAGGAAATTCATTACAAATAGAATTGACCATTTTTGATCTTGTAGGAAATTTTGTTCACTCGATAAATACGGAGTTGTATTCGGAAAACATAGCAATGCCCTTCCTGACCTGGAACGGTAATGACGGAAAAGGAGTAAGGCTGAATCCTGGTATCTACATTTATACTGTTAAGGTCACCGATGAACTTGGACAGGTCACCCTACAAAGGCAAAAGATGATCATGCAGAATTAGCCTTAAGGAATTATTGATTATTAACCAGAACTATGAAACTTGGAGTTTTAGTTTCTTTCCTGTTTTTAACAAGCATGGCTTTAAGCCAGCAGTCCAAATTTACCATCAGAGGAACCATCAGTGATAAAACCACAGGTGAACCCATCGAAGGTGTAAATATCTCCATAAAAGACTCCCAGGGAGGAGGAAGCACAAATGCCATGGGGCAGTTTAGCATTAAGTACTCCAGGTTGCCGCTTATCCTTGAATTTTCACACATAAATTATAAAAATGAAAGTCTTAGGTTTGAGTTCAGCCCCATGAATGAGATCCGTGTTGAAATGGAACAAAAGCCCGGAGAACTGGACCCCTTTGTGCTAACTTCCCAAAAGATTGACACTTTGTTTTATGATAAAGTATATTCCGTGCTGGATTATGAACTTTGTGACAAGGGAATTTTACTCCTGATTTTCAGATCACGTTTGAGCAGGTCTGAATTGTTGCTTACAGATTATGATGGCAATAGACTGTTGGAGTTGAAAGTCCTTCCGATGAAACCCCTGACACTTTATAAAGATTGCCTTGATGAGATCCATGTCATTTCGAAAACAAAGGCACACCAGGTGAACCTCGACGATGATCAGATCAGACTTTATGATCCGTATGAACTTGATCATTTTAAAGAGGTAATGGAAGGTTGCCTTTTTAAGATCGGCGATAAAGTATACTTTGAAGATTACGAGTTTTATGATCTGATCAAGAAATACTATTATGTAAATACAACCGATACTTCAGCTCATTTGCTGACTACACTGCAGGATGAAGAGAAACTCGGTTTCTTATATGATAATCCGGAGAATTTTAACCTTCCCTCACAAGAATCCAAACCAACGATCAAATCCTTGAGTGGTATGCCGGGAGATGCAAATGTTTTGGAGGGAATACGGAACATGACCGTGGAATTGCGTTTTAACAAAATGGCCTACCTGTCGAAGATCTATGCTCCCATGTACGCCATGAAAGATTCCATTAGCATCTTTAACCACCCCAAAAACCAGATTGAATTTTACAACACTTCTGATTCACTGCTTGGGACCACTGATATAAACTATCATCATATTGAAAAGAAAGACCCGTTGTCTACCGTAATCTATGCATTTGCCAAATCTACAAAATGGCTGCAGGAGATTTATATCGATGAGAAAAAAAATGCGGCCTATACAATATTCCGCAACCTTAGCGGTACCAAAGATTTAAAAGAGATCGACCTTAATACCGGAGAACTCACTTTTAAGTTAAATATCCCATTTCCTTACGTACAAAAGATTAAAGTGAGAAATGACAATGTGTATTTCGTTTACAAAGGATTTGGGGAATCACAGAGGAAAAAATTATTTCGGCAGAGGATCTATTAGTTCGAAGCCTGTTTGCCAACTGGCGGATTCGAAGTTCAAAGTTCGAAGTTCTGGGTTCTTGGTTCTGAACTCGAAACGCAGAACACAAAACCCTGAACATATTCTGTACTATTTCCCGTCCTCTTTCCGTGCATTGCTCACTTTATATGCCGAAATGTCTTTCAATACATTGTAAGCCTCATTCAGGTAAACATCTTTTTGCAGGTTGACGAGCCATGCATCTGTTCTAGCCTTTTTTGAGGTATCGGCCATTACTTCTGTAAGGTCAGCCTGAAGAACAGCAACATTTATATCAAGTGTATCTTTTCCTATCCGTTTGTATTTTTTGGCTACAACTTGCCTTTCATCGATCAAAGATTTGTAGCTGTTGTATTCAAGGCTCATGTTTGTAAAATCCCTGATCTCTTTCAGCCTTTTCCCGTTCTCCTCAACAAGGGTTAACAATTCATCTCCTTTAATTCTTTTATTGCTCAATTCAATTATGTAATCTTTATCAAATGAAATGATCCACTTTTCATATTCCAGGTCTGAGATCTCATCCCAGGGCATGGCATAGTCGAGGTCTTTTTCACCGAAGTCCATGTAGTTGAAATAATCCGGGAAAACGATATCAGGAGTAACTCCCTCAAGTTGAGTAGTACCTCCATTGATCCTGTAAAACTTCTGAACTGTCATTTTCAGGGAACCAAGTTCTGTCATGTCGGCAGGCTTTTTTGGGACCATTCGATCAAGTTCCGTAAAGTTCTGGACAGTTCCTTTACCATAAGTATGATCGCTTCCTACAATTATGGCACGGTTATAATCCTGCATGGCCGCTGCAAAAATTTCAGATGCAGAAGCACTGATCGTATTTACCATCACCACCAGTGGTCCATCATACTGAACACCGGCGTCTTTATCGCTAAGGGTTCTTTTTTGGCCATTTCTTCCACGCGATTGAACGATGGGTCCTTGTTCTATAAACAAACCTGCAATGTCGACAACATCTTCAAGGGAGCCGCCACCATTATCACGAAGGTCAAATACAATCCCGTCAACTTTCTCTTCCTTTAATTTATCGATCTCCAGTTTTATATCGTCAAAACAGTTCTTCCCGTTTATTTTGGTAAAATCAACATAGAATGAAGGCAATTTGATGTAGCCGTATTTGTCGCCTGTTTCGTCATCAGTAATTATGGATGATTTTGCATAGGTCTCCTCCAGCACAACTACATCCCTTACAAGGGTTATATTTTGAAGGGTACCATCCAGTTTTTTTATGGTTAAAGTAACTTTTGTTCCTTTCTTTCCACGGATCAGTTGTACTGCGTCATCCAGGCGCATATCAACGATATCAATCGGCTCTTCATCCTCCTGGGCAACTTTCAAAATAAAATCCCCAACTTCCAGTTCTCCCTGTTTCCAGGATGGGCTTCCAGGAATAATTTTCATCACTTCAACATAGGCATTTTTTTGTGTAAGCTGAGCACCAATTCCTTCCAATTGTCCCGAAAAACGAATATCAAAGTTCTCTTTATCACGAGGTGGAAAATATTGAGTGTGTGGATCAAAAACATTTACGAAGGCATTTACATATACACTCAAACGGTCATTGTCATCCCATTTCGCCATTCGGTGGTACCAGTCATCGTTACGCTTCAGCAATTTCTCACGGGCATTTTCTTCAAGCTCTGCAAACGACTTTATGGTTACTGTATCACTTTTTTCTGCTGCTTCTGCCTGATTTTTTTGAGCATCGTAAATCCGGGTCAGAGTTTCATATTTAAGTGATTTCCTCCAAAATTCCTTTAATTCCTTTTTACCGGTAGCAAACTCCCTTTTTTCTGCATCCGCTTCAAAATTCTCATCCTTCTCAAAATCAAAGGGTTTAGCTAAGATGTCCCGGTAATACTTCTGTGATTCATCCACACGTTTATTAAGAATATCCACAGACAGGTCAAAGAATTCAAAGTCCACATCCAACAATGCATCATCGAGGTCATTTTTATATTTCGACAAAGCTTTTATATCTTCCTGTAAAAGGAACCGCTTTGTATAATCCACCATTTCAATATAATTGGAAAATGCTTTTTCTGAGAAGTCATCATTGATATCGCCGGGTTCATAGTGTCCTTTTTCAACGGCAAAATGAATTACTTTGAATAAGAGGTCTCTTCTTAAATCATCGGTATCACTACCTCTAAAGGCGAGTACAATTATACTTATGGAGATCAGCACAACGGCCAGTCCGGAAATTCTTAACAAGCGCATATTCATGGTTTAAATTATAAAATCACTATATTCGTAACGGTAAAAATAAAGATTTACCACATTAAATACGATATTAATTGTTAAATGTTGTTAATCATTTGCATTTTATAATGTATACTGTTCAGGGGTTGAATAACGGAATTGAACATTGTTTTCATTATAATTAGAGCCGCTGAACCTTGCTTTTCGTTCTACCTGGTCTGCTGAACCTTTAAAATTGTAACTGGTCCGTGGACTTGCTCATTATCCTTATAAGAGAAACAACATAACAGGCAAATGGTTTATAGATGATTAACTGACTGCTACGGAAATTTGCCAAAAGTACTGACAACTAAATTCGGAAGATTGTGGTCTATTTATTACACATGTAGATTATTACCATACAATCAAAAACAAAGTTTATGAATAAATACATTTTTTTGCTGGTGCTGGCATTTATTATTCAAATGCCATTATCAACTCAAACAATATTCTGGGAGGAGGATTTTAGTACAGGCCAGGGATGGACACTTGAGTCCAACTGGTCAATTGGCGGGGATTTACTTGAATTCAACTGGGCTCCCAGCACTCAGAATTTTGATGCTTCCGCCATATCACCATTATTATCCTTACCAGAAAGCGCTGGAGAAATGACCGTCTTGCAATACCTGGATGTTTTTTCAACCTCTTCCAATGAAATGGCAGAAATATCAATTATTCACGAAGAGGGTGAAGAAGTGTTATGGAGCTATGCACTTTCGGGCGGTAACTGGGGATCATCCAACGGTACTGAAATTATCCTGGCCATCGATCAGTACAGTGGCCAGGATGTACAGCTCAGGTTCAGGACATTTGGCGCTGATACCTGGAACTGGAACTGGTGGCATATATTTCATATTTCCATGACTATTTACCTTGATAATGATCTGGCTGTCTCAGAAATTCATGGGCCTACACAGATCGAATTGATGGAAACCGGTACGTGGGAACTGGTTGTTAAGAACAGAGGTTTAAATCCCATTATGGAATACACGGTAAAATTGTTTAATCATAAAACAGGTGACCTGATCGGTAGTTATGATGAAACGGAAACACTTGATGCCCAGGCATCCAAGACTTACTATTTCGATTGGTCATCTGAAGCTGCTTACAATACTTCATTTTATGGTTTTGTTTTGTTTGAAGGTGATGAATTCCCGGGGAACAACACTTCCGAGAGCCAATTCGTCAGGATTAATCCCGACATTGATTTTGACATCTTTCTTTGGGATAACGACAATGCCATTCAAACCATTACATGCCCGGTACAAGGTGACCTAATAGAACCTTCAAAAAGCTTAACCAGAGTACTGACAGAAGCAGGGTTTGGATATACACTTGGACTTTCTCTTCCTGCCAATCTGAACGATTATGATATTGTATTCGCGACCATGGGTTGCTATTGTTTGAGTTGAGGGGCTACTCCTCCTGGTTTTGTAAATGCAACAGACCAGGTCAAAATGATCCAATTCCTTGAGAACGGTGGAAGCTTTTACATTGAAAGTGTTGACATAGGTGTAAACCATGACAATACCATGTTCCTTGATTACATCGGTTTAGCCTATATGCATGATGGCAGTGATGAAGAAATTGTTAAATTAAACAGTGGTTCCAGTACACCATTGGCAAACCTGTCCTATTATTACATGGGTGGGCACGATGCGCATTACAGTGTCGACAGGCTTGAATCACAATCAGCCAGCCAGTTAGTATTGAGCAGTGAAGACGGTTACGGAAGGATGTTTGTTATGGACAATCAAGCCTATAAATCAATTGCTACATCGGTTATGCTTGGTGCTATTGCAAACGGAGATACGTTAAATTTACGGCCTTACCTGGTAAGTGAAATGATCAATTTCTTTCTTGATTACAATCCTGTTACTTCTCTACATGAAAACCTTGATAAACTTTTCTCTGCAACGAATTATCCAAATCCGTTTACAAAGAGCACAAATATTGAATACAACATTAAGGAATCAGGTTTTGTCACTATTGATGTGTATAACATTAGCGGACAGGTGTTAAAAAGAATAGAGGCCGGACAAAAATCCCCAGGCAATTATACCATCAAGTGGGATGCAACAAATGATCAGGGTGAATTAGTAAGTCCCGGATATTACTTTTATAAAATACGTTCAGGCAATTACACTCAAACAGAAAAGATGATCCTACTGCGTTAATATTTCTGGCTGCATTCACATAAGAAATCTTTAAAACACAATCCAGGACATGAGCATTGATTCCTGTCCGGGATATTTATTTATTTTTGACAAGAAATATCACCTGGTTTTATCATGATTCGATTTATTATAAAAGCTTTACTTCTCACAGGCAAAACTCTTGCCTTGTTAATAGGTGTGTTGTTACTTGTATTTGCTCTGAAATACATCACCTGTCCTGTTTACACCTTCAATAAAGGCAAACCCTTTGCAGGAAAGAAGATTTACAATCCTTACCGGTACATGGATCCGGGCCAATGGCGAAAAGGCAATTTCCAGATCCAGTCGTATGCATGGGCTGGCATTACATCAGGAAGGGGAAATACAAATGAAGACATTTATAACCTTTATAAAAGCCTTGGATACGATGTCATCGCTACATCCGATTACCAGAAGATTAACACTTTTGGCCTGGATAAACCAGCTTACATCCCTGTTTATGAGCATGGGTATGGGGTCCTTAAAAGCCACCAGGTTCTTGTAGGAGCAAACAAAGTATTGTGGAAAGATTATCCATTTTATCAGACCATTCACAACAAGCAACACATTATTAATTCCTTACGAAAAGACAATGAATTGATCTACCTGGCCCATCCCCGTTTAAGAAACGGGTATACGGTTGATGAAATGAAGATCCTAACCGGGTATGACGGGATCGAAGTATTAAACAATTACTGTACATCATTAGAACATTGGGATGCTGCCCTCTCATCAGGAAACTACATTACTATTCTTGGAAACGATGATGCTCACGACATCTCAAAGCCTGACGAAGTTGGGCATCATTGTACTTTTATTAACTCACCATCAGTGAATAAATCGGACATTATTTCATCATTAAAATCTGGAAATGCCTATGGCGCAAAGATCCGGAAGATACATGGTGAATCCATCGAAGAAAAGTTGATACGAACAAAAGTCTTACCTGAACTCGTGCGTTTCGAGGTAAGAAATGATACACTTTTTATAGCCACAGATTCAGTGGTTACTGAAATCAGATTTATCGGTCAGGGAGGAAAACTACTTGAAACAGCTGGAAATACGAATGAAGCATTTTACGCTATAAATACTGCAGACACCTATGTTCGAACTGAAATCCATTATTCAGCAGAGTCGGCTTTTTATTTGAATCCCATTTGCAGGTATGACGGTAAAACACCCGGCCAAATACCACCACCTGAAATTGATAACTTCAAAACCTGGTTATTGAGAATTATTGGGTTTGCCACCTTGATTTTTCTTGGAATTAATATTTATATTCTGAGGAAAAGAATCAAAAGAAAAGTGGCTTAAGTTTCTTTCGGAATAGTTTTTTTTCTTTTCGGAAAAGATTTTCACGCAAAATACGCTAAGGAATCAGCAAAGATTACAACGTAATATAAAATCTCTTATTAATTTGATGGGAGTCCGTTGGCCATTGATTCTTAAATCGTATTCCTGCCTATCGGCAGGCAGGCTTAAATCGTCAATCGTATTTCCTAGAGTGTTTTCTTCACTTCCACCTCTTCGTAACCTTCGATGATATCGCCAACTTTAATGTCGTTGAAGTTTTCGATGTTCAATCCGCACTCATAACCGGATTTAACTTCTTTCACATCGTCTTTGAAACGTTTTAGGGATCCTAACAATCCTGTATAGATCACAATACCATCACGGATAACCCTTACCCGGGTCTTCCTTGTAATGGTTCCGTCAAGCACCATACAACCCGCAACCGTTCCTACTTTGGTGATCTTGTAAACCTCTCTTACTTCAACATTACTTACGATCTTTTCTTCGATGTCTGGGGATAGCATTCCTTCCATCGCAGCTTTAATTTCTTCGATGGCCTGGTAAATTATAGAATAGATCCTGATATCGATCTGCTCCTGTTCAGCAAGCTTTCGTGCACCGAGTGAAGGCCGTACCTGGAAGGCTACAATAATAGCATCTGAAGCAGAGGCAAGGTTAACATCGGTTTCGGTAACCTGCCCTACAGATTTATGGATAATATTTACCTGTATTTGTTCATTTGACAGTTTCAGCAGTGAATCAGACAGTGCTTCAACAGAGCCGTCCACATCACCCTTAACAATCACATTCAGTTCTTTAAAGTCACCAATGGCAATTCTTCTTCCGATCTCATCCAGGGTAACGTGTTTCTGTGTACGGAGGCCTTGTTCACGTTGCAACTGTTGACGTTTGACAACAATGGATTTCGCTTCTTTTTCCTCCTGCATAACGTTAAAACCATCACCTGCCTGAGGAGCACCGTTCAAACCCAATAACAGAACAGGTGTAGATGGACCAGCTTCTTCAATACGCTGGTTTCTTTCATTGTACATGGCTTTTACACGGCCCATTGTAGAGCCGGCAATCACAACATCTCCGGTTTTCATTGAACCATCCTGTACCAGTACCTTGGTAATATAACCTCTACCTTTATCCAGTGAGCTTTCGATAACAGTACCAAATGCAGGTTTATTAGGATTGGCTTTTAAATCCAGAAGTTCTGCTTCAAGCAATACTTTCTCAAGCAAATCATCAATGTTAATACCCTGTTTGGCTGAAATTTCCTGGCTTTGGTACTTACCGCCCCAGTCTTCAACAAGGATATTCATGTTGGATAACTCCTCTTTGATCTTTTCCGCATTGGCGGTGGGTTTATCAATTTTATTGATTGCAAATACGATAGGAACACCAGCAGCCTGAGCATGATTAATAGCCTCTTTGGTTTGTGGCATTACATTATCGTCTGCCGCCACCACAATAATTGCAATATCCGTAACTTTTGCACCCCTTGCACGCATGGCAGTAAATGCTTCGTGACCAGGAGTATCAAGGAATGTCAGACTTCTACCATCTTCAAGAGTCACTTCATAAGCTCCGATATGCTGTGTTATTCCACCAGCTTCTCCTGCCACAACGTTTGCACTTCGGATAAAGTCGAGCAGTTTAGTTTTTCCGTGGTCAACGTGTCCCATTACCGTAGCAATTGGAGTACGTGGTTCAAGGTCTTCCTCGTTGTCTTCTATCACCTCAGTTTCTCCGATGGCTTCAGCAACATCGACACTTACAAATTCGACCTTATAACCGAACTCTTCAGCAACAAGACTGAGTGTTTCAGCATCCAGGCGTTGGTTAATGGATACAAACAACCCAAGCGACATACAGGTGGATATCACCTCATTGACTTGAACATCCATCATGGATGCAAGTTCGTTAGCCGTTACAAATTCCGTAACTTTAATGATGTTCTTTTCTTGTTCGATCTTATCCAGCTCTTTCTGCTTCGCTTCACTGATCGATTGTCTTTTTTCCCTTCGGTGCTTAACAGCTTTAGATTTTCCTCCGCCGGTAAGTTTAGCAAGGGTTTCTTTGATTTGCTTTTGAATATCTTCTTCTGAAATATCTGGACGCTCCCTTTCTTTCCTGCCTTTTCTTCCTCTAGTCTTGGATTTTTGATGGTCACCACTCTGTCCGGGCTTTTTATTTTTATTAGCATCCCCAACAGGTTCAGACTGGATCCGTTTTCTTTTCTTTTTTCTTCTTGATCGAGGATCCTGGTCTTTGGAAGATGCAACAGGCTTTTTCTCCTGTTTTCTATCTGCCTTTTTCTCTGTTTTTTTCTTTTCTACAGGAAGTTCAATTTTGTCAACGATCTTAGGACCTGATAATTTTTTAAATTCTGTCTTGATGAAGTTTTCATTCTGAGGAGCTTTTTCCTCTTTTTCAACAGGCTTCTCCTCCTTTACCGGTGCCGCTTTTTCTATTTTAACCGGTGTAGGTTTTGGTTTGGTCTCTTTCTTCTTGCCTTTAACTTCTTCTTCTTCCTTCTTCTTTTCTCTTTCCTTTTTCTTCTCTGCTGCAGATTTCCTCGCCGGCTTGGTTTTCATATTCATCGATGCAAGATCGATCTTCCCAAGCACTTTCACTTTTTCACTGTCTTCACCTTCTTCAGCAACAACTTCCGGTTCTTTCTCCTCAACCTCTGCTTTAACTTCTTCTATAACCTCCTTAACCTCTTCTTCCTTTCCAACCGGGGTTTCTGCTACAACTTCCTCTGCTTTCTCTTCTACTTTTTCTTCAACAACTTCTTTTGTTTCTTCTGCTTCAACAGGAACATCTTCTATTTTCTCAGGTTCGATTATTTCCTTTTCCGGCTCTTTTGCCTCAGGCTTGGTCTCTTTTTTCGCAGGTTTTTCTTCTTTTTCGTTGGAAGTTGAAAGTGCCATATCCTTTATAAAGATATCATCAAATTCATCTTCGTACTGCTTCTGGCTATCGCGGCGAACCTTATCATCAATTGAAATGGTCTGATGGTCAGTATAGTCAAGGCCAATTTTTTTGGCTTCCTGCTTCACTGATTTCTGTGACTCAAACTCCTGCTCAAGTAATTGGTACATCTCAGGTGTAAGCTTAGTATTCGGGCTGGAAGAAATTTCCATACCGTTCTTGGAAAGGTATTCAACAATTGTGGAAATCCCCACATTGAATTCTTTCATTACACTTTTTAACCTGATTGGTTTTCCTGCTGATGCCATATATAACCTTTACGAATAAGCTGTTTTTAATTAAACGGGGCTAAATTAGTATATTTTATTCAAACTCTTCTCTAAGGATCCTGACAACCTCTTTAACGGTCTCTTCCTCTAAATCTGTTCTTTTTACCATGTCACTAACATCAAGATCCAATACACTTTTTGCTGTATCGCATCCAATTGATTTAAACTCATCGATAATCCACTGATCAATCTCATCGGAGAATTCCATTAAATCCACGTCCTCTGAGTCGATATCAGTTTCACGGAATACATCAATTTCATAACCGGTTAATTTTCCAGCGAGTTTAATGTTAAATCCTCCTTTACCTATTGCTAGTGATACCTGGTCAGGCTTTAGGTACACCTCTGCCTTTTTCTCCTCTTCAAGGATTTTAGTCGTGGATATTTTTGCTGGACTCAACGCCCTGGAAATGTATAATGAAGGATTTGCAGTGAAGTTAATGACATCGATGTTTTCATTTTTCAATTCCCTCACAATTCCGTGGATCCTTGATCCTTTCATACCAACACAGGCACCCACAGGATCAATACGGTCATCGTAGGATTCAACAGCGATCTTTGCTCTTTCTCCCGGAACCCTTACAATATTTTTTATGGTAATTAGCCCGTCATAAACTTCCGGTACTTCAGACTCAAACAAACGTTCAAGGAAGATGGGGGATGTTCTTGAAAGAATAATTACAGGAGTTGCATTCCTCATTTCAACTTTAGAAACAACCGCCCTGATGGTATCTCCTTTCCTGTAAAAGTCGCTTGGGATCTGTTCCGATTTAGGAAGAACCAGTTCAATTCCCTCATCATCCAGAACAAGGATTTCCTTTTTCCAGACCTGGTATACTTCACCGGTAATGATCTCACCGATCCGCTCTTTGTATTTTTTATAAACATTGTCTTTTTCGAATTCCTGGATCTTTGCAATGAGATTTTGTCTGATGGATAAGATTTCTCTTCTTCCGAAATCCAGCATTTTTATCTCCTCAGAAACCTCTTCACCAACTTCAAAGTCAGGCTCGATCTTAATGGCCTCAGAATAAGGAATTTCGAGGTTATCATCTTCCACCTCACCGTCTTCCACAATTTCCCTATTGCGCCAGATCTCAAGGTCACCCTTATCGATGTTAACAATAATATCAAAATTGTCAGCTGTACCAAATCGTTTGGCCAGCATGTGCTTAAAAACGTCTTCAAGGATTACCATCATGGTTTCCCTGCCAATGCTTTTGAATTCTTTAAATTCCGAAAACGTTTCTACAAGATTAATATGTTCCATTTTATTTATAATACTTTTGTTTCTTTATTTGAAAGAGATTACCGGTTTGGCTTCTTTCACATCATCAAATTGAAATTCCTCAGTTACGGATTCTTTTTTCTTTTTCCCCTTCAGCATTTCAAGGGTAATTGTTTCTTCTGTAATAGAGATCAATTTTC
Organism: uncultured Bacteroidales bacterium; assembly: GCA_964421215.1. Classification (GTDB taxonomy): domain Bacteria; phylum Bacteroidota; class Bacteroidia; order Bacteroidales; family JAADJA01; genus JAADJA01. The sequence continues at coordinate 136,914 of CAYQWA010000005.1, forward strand.
CTAGCTCCTTGCGCCCGTCAGCCAGTTTTATTTTTATATCGCGGTTGACGTATTTTTTATATTGCCTCAACATAGCAAATGGTTTTGTCAGGCCAGGGGATGACACCCTGAGTTCATAATCTTCAAGATCACGATCAAAATTGGATTCAATATGCCTGCTGATACTTACACATTCACTGATGCTGATCCCCTCATCTCCATCCACAAATACATCAACTACATTTCCGGAAGAAACCTCAACTTCAACAAGGAATTTATCTGTTCCTCCAAGAAAACTTTCTACGACTGTCGCTATTTTATTTTTGTTCAACATTTTTGTAATAAAAGAGGGGACTTATGCCCCCTCCACTCTTGTTTCCTATATTTTACCGCTCGTTTGCGTTATAAAATCCGTTTTAAAATTCGGTGCAAAGATAGATAAATAATTTTAATTACAAATATTTTGCATTTAAATATTTGATTGAAGGGATTATCATTTAAGCAGAATGGAAAGCACTGCTTTTTTTACATCTTCACCTGAAAAACCAAATTCTTTATCCAATACTGTGTAAGGTGCAGAATAACCAAAGTGATCCATGCACATTACGGTTCCTTTCGCTCCTGCCAATTCAGTTAGTGTAACCGGCAGACCTGCAGTTAATCCCAACACAGGAATATTGTCCGGTATCACTTCTTTCTGGTATTCCGGATCCTGGTTCCTGAACACTCCTTCAGAAATAACAGAAACGACGGTTGAGTTAACACCAGATTCTTTTAGGATTGCGGCACCTTCAATTAGAGTACTTACCTCTGAACCACTGGCGATGAGAACAATGTTTGGATTGATGTCTTTCTGAACCACATATGCACCTTTTCTGGCCTTAGTTGCAGACTGATACCTGTTTTCATTTTCTATTGAAGGAAGATCATTAATGTTTTGTCTGGAAAGGATCAGGCCTGTGGGAGTAGACCTGTTTTTTAATGCCATTTCCCATGCAATAAGGGTTTCGGCTCCGTCAGCAGGACGCAGTACTAACATGGAATTGTTGCCTTTATGGTTCTTTAGTTTTTCCATGAGCCTGATCTGGGCTTCCTGTTCAACGGGCTGGTGCGTTGGTCCATCTTCCCCTACCCTGAATGAGTCATGGGTCCAGACATATTTTACAGGCAGTTCCATAAGTGCTGCCATCCTTATGGCTGGTTTCATGTAGTCGGAGAACACAAAGAAAGTTCCGCAAACTGGTATGATGTTATGCAATGCCATTCCATTTGCCAGTGCTGCCATTGTTAGTTCAGATACTCCAGCATGTAGGAAAGCACCTGTAAAGTGGTTTTTTGTTATAGGGCTGGATTTTTTAAGGAAGCCATCTGTTTTGTCGCTGTTGGCCAGATCTGCAGACATCACGATCATGTTATCGAAATTCTCTGCAAATTTACCCAGTATCGTTGCTGATGCTGCACGTGTGGCCCCATTGGGTTTGATCTCAATTTTGCTAAAATCAATTTCCGGTAAATTACCATTTAAAATAGTATCCAATTTAACAGCCAGCTCAGGATTTTCGTTTATCCAGGCATGATAAGCAGCGTTTTTCTCTTTAACAAATTCCCTCTTTTTATTCAAGGCGTTAAGGTAGAGTTCTTCTGCCTCCGGGAAAACGGCAAAGGGATCGTCCGGACTCCCTCCAAGGTTTATTATGGTTTTTTCAACTGATGCCCCTGCTTTGCTTAAGGGCTGTCCGTGAGTCGAAACCTGGCCTTCGAAGTTGTCACCAGTTTCTGTTAAGGCTCCTTTGCCCATAATGGTTTTGCCGATGATCAAAACAGGTTTTTGTCTTTCCTCCTGTGCTTTCATTAAAGCTCCCCTGATTTCATCCACATCGTTGCCATCAATGGTCATTACCCGCCATCCCCAGGCCTCGTATTTTTTTGCAGTATCTTCTACGGTCACCTCATCAACCATGGTTGATAACTGAACATCATTGGAGTCGAAGAACATGATAAGGTTGCTTAGTCCCAGGTAACCTGCAATCCTGCCAGCCCCTTGTGAGATCTCTTCCTGAATACCGCCGTCAGAAATAAATGCATAGGTCTTGTGTTCCATCCATTCACCAAAGCGTGCTCTCAAAAATTTCTCTGCTATAGCAACACCCACAGCCATTGTATGACCCTGTCCCAATGGGCCTGAAGTATTCTCTACGCCACGTTTCACATCCAATTCAGGATGGCCAGGTGTTACACTTTGCCACTGCCTGAAATTTTGCAGGTCTTCTGTGTTGTACGTCCCAACCAGAGACAAAACCGAATAGAGCATGGCTGACATATGTCCCGGATCCAGGAAAAAGCGGTCGCGGAAAGGCCATTCCATATCATCGGGATCAAAGTTCAGGAACTCAGCATACAACGTATTAATAAAATCTGCACCACCCATGGCTCCTCCCGGATGACCTGAATTTGCTTTTTCGACCATAGCCATTGAAAGGATCCTGATGTTGTCGGCTGCTTTGTTTAATGCGGTGTTCATGTTTTTTGTTATGGATTAAATGTTAATTGTTACTTGTTAATTGTTAATTGTTTTTAGTTTCGGGATTGAACTTTGAGATTCAATTTTGATAAAATATTTTGTAAATGAGTGTTCACATTTTCGGTTTCAACCAGGTATTGGCTGTTTTCTCTCCTGAAAATATAGTCTCTCCTAAGCTGTTCAAACCTTTCCGGGTTTTTGCGAAGTTCTATATCATCCTTCATTATAGGATAAACCAGATCCAAAGTATGGGACAGTAAATCCTGTTCTGTCAATCCCTTTCCATTTATCTTTATGGTTTTGGGTTCCATTGATATTTTCGGGTACCAGTTATCCAGGCCAAGGTTAAGATGATTGCTTAATGCCCTAATGGTGAGTGCTGTTCCGTTAGCCTTTCCTGCCAATGAGTACCCGGCTATGTGTGATGTAGCGATACTAGACAGTCCCAGCAAATTCACATCAATTTCCGGTTCGTTTTCCCAAACATCAATTACTGAGGAGGAAATCCGGCCATTTTTAATTGCCCTAATAAGAGCAGCAGATTCTGCCACCGCCCCTCTAGAGGTATTTATAAAATGTATTGGTTTCTCAAATCCACTGAAAAAATCAGAATCTGTCAGGTGATAGGTCTTGTCTGTGCCCTGTTTTGTTAATGGAACATGTAGGCTAATGAAATCTGCTGATTTTTGAATCTCCTTTATAGAAACAAATTTTTCTTTTTCTTCGTTTCTTTGGCGCGGCGGATCATTCAGCAACACATGCATTCCAAAAAGATCTGCAATTTTTGCTACTTTTTTCCCTATGTTTCCAACTCCTATGATCCCAATTGATTTTCCCTTTAGTGCGAAATTTTGTTGATCTGCTATTTCTTGTAATGCTGATGAAACATATTGTGCTACTGCTGCTGCATTGCACCCTTTGGCAGTGGTCCATTTTATTCCGGTCTGTTCACAAAAGATTTTATCGATATGGTCATCACCGATCGTTGCTGAGGCTATAATTTTAACATTGGTATTTTCAAGAAGTTCAGCATTACATACAGTAATTGAACGAGTCAGAAGAGCGTCTGCATTTTTTAGCGCAGCATTCTGTATTTGATCACCGGGGAGGTAAACAACATCCGCATAAGGTTCCAACACACCTTTCAGAAATGGGATTTTATCGTCCGCAACAATTTTCATTTGCAATTTACCGCGGATTTCACAGATTTCTGCATAATTTTTTTACCTAAAAGTCGCACTTCGAATTTTGGGCAAAAGTAAAAAATAAGTGATGGGAAAATTGAATTGTTTAAAAATGTTGAAAAATACCTTTTAAGTTGGAAGCAGAATAATTGAAATTTTCAATTTATGGTTAAACATCCTTCAGGTTTCGATTCTCATGTTGCAGGTTTATCACCATTTCTTTTAACTCCTTAATCCGAAATTCTCTGCCAACAAAAAGTTTGTTATACCGTTCCAGTTCCTCGTTCCTGTTTTGAAGTTCTTCAGTTCGTTCCTTTACTAATTTCTCAAGATTGTCTTTTAGATGTTTCAACTCATCCTCGGAAGTTTTTATTCGTATGAAAACATTGATCCATGCCAGGATCTCATCAGTGGAAATTGGCTTTAACAAATATGCGTCCGCACCAATGTTAAGCCCTTCTATCCGGGTTTGTTCAGAAGTGAGTTTTCCACTAATGAGGATGGTGTATATTTTGGGCAGGTTTTTGTCCTGATTTATCATTTTACAAAGTTCGATTCCACCAGCTCCAGGCAAATCTACATCTATCAGTGCAATTTGTGGTTTATCCTTTCTGATAGCAATTAACGCATCCTCACTATTTGTAGCAGTAATTACATGATAACCTTTATCAGTTATGGCACGAGCAGTGATCTCCAGTACATTTTCATCATCCTCAACGACAATAATTTTTACCGCTTTTTTATGCATCTTGTTTATTTATTTCAAGAAATATGGGAATGTTTGTAACGATCCATTTATAAAAGGGTTCAATTTCCTTAAAACTTTTATCCGATAGCGAACTCTTTAAGACTTTAATAAAAGTATCAAGTTCTACTGCCCAGTATATTTCAGTGAATCCATGTGACCGGTAAGCACGCATTGCCCAAAGTACCGTCTCCAAAAATGTTTCAGGAACAAAGTTAGTAAAAATTGACTCCATGAAACGTGTAAAGTTATGATGATTATTTTCCATCATTGACAGATTATCTTCACCAATCAGTTTCATGATGTCCGGCCTGTTTTTTACTGTTTCGTTAACCTGTGCTACAATGGTTTCCATCTTCGAACTGTTTCTAATTAAAATCAGAATTTGTATTTACTTTTTCAAAAATATTGACCTAAAAGTAAACAACAACTATCAAATCAATAAAGGAATATTTCAATGAATTCTTCACTCCGGTTATTTCCGATCCTATACATTTGGAAGTTTTTAAAAAAAATTTAGCCGTGATACAAAGTGATACAATCATGATAACCGGAGATTGACTAAAGTACATAAAGATTGTATCAGCAATTGTAAATTCTGATGAATGCTAAGGTAGGAATAAATATTAAAAAAGACGACTTTACTACCATTATTACTGTTTTATTGCGTATAAAAAGAATTCATTTATTAAATCGGAATCAGATGTTTACATATCGTTGAGAACTATTTAGGATTGTATCACTTCTTTTTTATCTGTAAAATGTTTCGAATCCCCCCAACTATTCCAGCCGATAGTAAATCCATTTAATCTTTTCGATTTATTTATTTTCTCTATAAGCTCATCGGCCTCAGTGAGGTAGGGCTTGTTTTCATACAGGAAGTAATTTTCGCGGTAGTGGACGGGTGTAAGATTGGGCATCAAAACATTAGCACCGGCCTTAATGGCCATCTCCCGGCCATTGGCATCAAGAGAATCCAGGGCCGTAGAGGAAGCGATGTTTATGTCTTTCATATATATTCTAAGAACAGCAATGGTTGATAGGGTTAGGTCCAGTCGATCCTGCTGGCTCATCAATTGATCTCTATACAGGTAAAGGGGTGTTTCAGTATGTTCGATGTATGGCCCCATACCGACCATGTCCACATCAAGTTGTTTTAGCAGCATCAGGTCATCAACAAGGTTTTGTACAGCTTGTCCGGGAAGACCGATCATCATTCCTGAACCCACCTGGTAGCCGATTTCACGCAGGTTTTTCAGAGCGATCATTCGATTGGTAAAATTATGTTTGCTATCCTCGGGATGGATTTTGTAATACAATTCCTGATCCGCACTTTCAAAACGGAGCAAATAACGGTGAGCACCTGCCTCAAACCACTGTTGGTATGTTTCACGGCTTTGTTCACCACAGGATAAAGTGATTCCCAGTTCTCCATTGGAAAGTTTCTTGATCTCCATCAAAAGATTTGTGATTTTTTCAGTGAAGTCTTTTCCTGTTCTTTCGCCACTTTGGATCACCACCGAACCATAATTCTGTTCATAGGCATGCCTGGCACATTCGATAACCTGTTTTTCATCAAGGCTAAATCTTTCTACTTCCGGATTACCTGCCCTGATTCCACAATAGAAACAATTTTTTCGGCAGATGTTGGAATACTCAATAAGGCCTCGCAGGTATATAATATTACCGACGCTCAATTCCCGTACTTCTTCTGCTTTGGCAAAAATTAGTTTTTTATCCTCTTCTTTTTCAGCAGACAGAAGTTGGATCAGATCTTCCCTGTCAAACGAATCTTTAGCTAATATGTCAACAACTGAATCAGGCATATACTTTTCTAAAAGGTTCTGTTACCCGGTCGAATATTCCATTCACCCAGGCAATTGTCATTCCATAATTTGTAACAGGCACACCGGCTTCTATGGCCGGTTTTAAACGGTTCTTTAATTGTTTTTTGGTTACCATACAACCGCCACACTGCACAACAAGACTGTAATCTTTTATATTTCTATCAATATCATTTAAACCCGAAACAACATCAAACATTAATTCCCTACCGCTGTATTCTTTCAGCCAGGTTGGAAGTTTATACCTGCCAATGTCATCACAATTTACCTGGTGTGTGCATGATTCTAGTATTAATACTCTGTCCCTGTCCTTTAATTTCTCTATCTGTGGAGTTCCATCAAGGAAGGCATCAAATTCACCACGATGTCTTGCGAAAACAATGCTAAAGCTTGTAAAGGGTACATCAGCTGGGACAATGTCCTTCATTTTTTTAAAAACCTGGCTATCGGTAATGGCAATACCCGGCCTAATTCCTGAAGATGCAAAGAAGTCTTCCACCTGATTTTCTTTTAAAACGATATTTATACAATCATGATCAAGCACATCCCTGATAGCCATAACCTGAGGCAGGATCATTCGTCCGTCAGGAGCTTCATTATCTATCGGGGTAATTAACAATACATAGTCCCCTTTATTAACCAGGTCACCTATCAGTGCGGGTCTTTGGAAAACATTTTCTGGAATGGACTGCCTGATTTCTTCAATAATAATTTCGAGATTAACGGGTTTGAGTGTACTGAAGGAGTTTATGATTTTTTTAGTTGATTTGAAGACCCTGGATTTTGTATCGTTCCATAAGGGTTCGAGGTCTTCTTTATTGTGAATTATCATATAAGGAACATCCCATTCATCAAGGGAACGGATCATTTTTTCTTCAAAATATCCGAATTTATTCGCTGAAATAACCAACACTGCACTGTCCACTGTTTTCAATACTGCATTGGTTTTTTTAATTCTTTTTTCTCCCAAATCACCCACATCATCAATTCCTGCAGTATCTACCAGGATGGCCGGCCCTATTCCGAAAATCTCTATGGATTTTTTAACAGGATCGGTTGTTGTTCCTGCTATATCTGAAACTATGGCAATTTCCTGCCCCACAAGGCAGTTTATAAATGAGCTCTTTCCCACATTTCTTCTGCCGAAAATTCCAATATGTGGTTTGTAGTCTTTGCTTTTAGTCATTTTGAGTTCTCCTTTCAGGTAAAAGGGTTAGTACCGAATTTTCGGTACCAACCCGCTACGACAAATTAAATTCAAAGTGTATGTTGTTTTTTGCCACAAAGGCACTAAGGCACAAAGTTTCACTAAGGTCTTTTTAATAAACCAAATTTCTTTGAGTTTCTTTGTGTCTTTGAGTCTTAGTGGCATAGCAATTAATCTAGAAATATAAATCCCTTTCACCTTCTTGTATCCGTTCAATTCTTTGCTCTAACTCTTCTTTTCGTTTAAAACCATTGAGTTGTCCCAAATTCTTCTCAATAACCTGCCAGCCTTTTTCTGCCGTTTTTACAGGTGCATAATCCTCCAGGTATTCGGCAAGCGTTAAAATTGCATTTGGTGTACAATAACGTTTTATGAATCCCGGAACAGAGAATTCCATAAAATGCTCTCCCGTTCTTCCTTTCCGGTAACAGGCGGTGCAAAAAGAAGGAAGAAAATCATCTTCGATCAGCTCGTTTACAATATCATTCAGGCTTCTGTCATCCTTGATCAGGAATTGTTCTTTTTCAAGGTTTTGTTTGTTCTTAAATTCTTCGGCATAAGCACCCAATTCAATTTTTGTCCCAGCATCAATCTGGGAACATCCATAGTGTAATACCTCTTTACGGACACGGCTATTTTCTCTTGCAGTTAAGATCATTCCTGTATATGGGACTGCCAGCCGTAAGATGGCTACAATCTTCACAAAATCCTCATCATCCACAAGGTATGTATCATCTACATCAATATCAGATGCATCCTGTAATCGTGGGAAAGAAATGGTATGCGGACCAACATTGTAACATGCTTCCAGGTGATTTACATGCCGTACCAATCCTAAGACCTCGTACCGCCAGTCGTACAATCCGAATAATGCGCCAATCCCAACATCATCGATTCCTGCCTCCATGGCCCTGTCAAGGGAAGTGAGCCTGTAGTTATAATCGGATTTTTTCCCACCAACATGGTATCGGGTATAAGCCTCAGGATGGTAAGTTTCCTGGAAAACCTGGTAGGTTCCTATTCCAGCCTCTTTAACGGTTTTAAATCCTTCAATATCCAGGGGAGCAGCGTTAATATTAACCCTTCGAATTTCTCCGTTGCCTTTTTTAACGTCATACACTGTTTTCACCGTTTCGGCGATGTATTCCGGTGAATATTGGGCATGCTCACCATATACCAGGATCAATCGTTTTTGTCCGTTTTCCTCAAGTGCCTCCACATTTTTGATTAACTCCTGGTGATTCAGGGTTTTTCGTACTGCATTTTTATTGGAAGAACGAAAGCCGCAATATTTACAATTGTTGGAGCAATAATTTCCGACATACAAAGGAGCAAAAAGAACTATTCTGTTCCCATATACTTTTTCCTTCAGATTCCTGGCTCCCGATTTTATCATTTCTACCAGTTCAGGATCATCGGTATTGACCAGTAGTGCCACATCCTGAAGTGATAAACGTTCTTTATTAAATGCTTTTTCTATTACAGCTTCAACATCGGTCTTTGTTGGATTAGCCTTTGCGAGAATATCCTCAATTTCAAAAGGATCGATGAAAGGTGTCATCGATTTGTCTTCTATGTTGTATTTTTCAGGAGTGAATTTCATGTCGTAGCTATTTAGTATTTTAGTTTACCGGCAAGCGAACCAGAAACTTGCTCCCTTCATCAGGAACACTTTCCACTTCGATGTATCCACCACCTAACTCCACAAGCTTCTTCACAATGGATAATCCTAGGCCACTGCCTGTTATGTTCTTCGTTTTTACATTCTTTATTCTGACAAATTCCTGGAAGAGTGTAGCCACTTCTTCTTCTGTCATACCTATGCCGGTATCTTCCACAGAAATATCCACATGGCCGTTCTCACTTTTCAGATTAACATAAACCTGTCCGTTTTCAATGTTGTACTTCACAGCATTCGAGATCAGGTTATTGAGGATGATTTCCAATTCCTCTCTGTCGCCCTGAATATATAGGCTTCCGTTATAATCAAAATTGATATTTACATTCCTCTGGATGGCAACCGGTTCCATGGTGTCTTTTGCTATTCGTACAATTTCAACCACGTCAACAGGTTTAATCTCCCGTGTTTTTTTCCCTGATTCAAGTTTTGTCAGATCGAGCAAATCCATAATAAGGGTTCGCATTCCCTTAAGTCGTTCAAGTGAACGGTCGATCATAATTTTGTAGGCTTCAATTTCATCCCCCACCTGTTTATCCTTCATGATATTAAGGTATCCTTCAATGGCATTGACCGGGGATTTTAATTCATGGGATAAAACTGACAGAAACTGGAACCTGATGGCTTTCCCTTCTTCATTCATCTGCCTCGTCATTCTTTTCAGGAAGAGGTGTTTGGTAATGTTTTCCATTGCAGCCTTTAATTCCTGAGGAGTAAACGGCTTGGGAACAAAATTAAAAGCTCCGTTATTGGTTGCCTTAACCGCCAGATCCAGTGAAGCATAAGAAGTGATCATCATCACTTCAACATCGTATTCCTTTTTATTGATGTGCTCTAAAACTTCAATTCCATGTATTCCGGGTAGTTTATTGTCCAACAGCACGACATCTACTTCCTGACTTTCAATTATCTCTATTGCCAGCTCACCGGTTTCAGCTTCCATCAATTTAAAGTCGAAGTCTTCTTCCATAAAAGGATAACCCACTGAGAAGTTTCGTAAAATACGTACAATACCACTTCTTATTCCGGGTTCATCATCTACAATCAGTACTTTAAGTGTTGCCATGGTTCCAGAGTTTTAAAAAAGACATGCGGACATTTTTGTTAATCATTTACCTATCCAAAGTATCCGTCCGCATGTCAAACTAACCTAAACAAATCTATGTATGAACAAACTATATTTTTTTAAATTCCAATATTTTAAATTCCAAAAACCAAATCCATGAACCTTCCTGTGACTGTAGATCGTAACTGATCAAAAGCAAAATTGAAAATGAACAGAACAATCGGTACAATCCATTGGAATTTGGAATTTTTGTTTTGGATTTTCATCAGTTATAACTTTAACAGTTTATTAATTTCCCTGTGTAACTGGTCAGGACGGATTCCTTTTTCAAGGTACTGGTCTGCTTTTATCCAGCTTTTTTCCTCTTCAGTATCCAGTCCGAATACCATACCGGTTTCGGCAGTTACCGCAGTAGCAATAATAACCGGAACATCAGGGTATTTTTTCTTCATCTTGTATCCCAGAATAAATCCGCTGTCTTTGTTTTCCATCATCAGATCAAATATGGCCAAATCGGGCTTTTCTTTAGAAATTAATTTTTCACCCTCCTTCTGACTTTCAGCCGTTATGGATTCAAAACCAAAATTTTCGATATGCATTTTTAGCTGGGCCAAAGAGTCCATGTCATCATCAACGATCATTATTTTCTTTCTTAATTCAGTCATAGCTTTTATATTTTCTAATTTCTATTTCTAGGTATTATTATTCTAAATTCTGTTCCTGTTGGGCCTTTGGAAGCGTCAGCATTGGAGTGCACCTTTACTTGCCCTTTGTGCATCTTTACAATTCCGTAAATAAGCGGTAATCCCAAACCTGTTCCTTTGCCCATTTTTTTAGTTGTAAAAAAGGGAGTAAACAACTTGTCCATATTTTCTTCAGGAATCCCAATTCCTGTATCTTTTAGGATAAGTTCTATTTCAAATTCATTGCCGTCAATCCTGATGGAGAGTACGCCGCCATCCGGCATGGCCTCTACGGCATTTTTTTCCAAGTTGGTTAACACCTGCATCATCTGATCCCTGTCGATCATGACCATGGGGTTTTCAAGCTCAGAAGTGAGTTCCAGCTTGATGTTATCATCGTGTATGATGGAATTAATGCTTTTACCCACAAATTTCACAAAGTCAGTTTCTTCGAGTTTCACCTGGTTTTTCCGGGCAAAATTGAGCAAGCCTCCAACAATGTTTTTGCAACGGTCTGCTTGTTCAACGATCAACTCAAGATCTTTTCTTTCCTGAGCATCTGCCGGTGCTTCATCTTTTAAGATATTGGAGTACATGGTAATTACGCCCAGCGGATTGTTCAGCTCATGGGCAATTCCGGCAGACAACTGGCCCATGCTTGCAAGCTTTTCCGATTGTTTAAGTGCAGCCTGTGTGCTTGCCAGTTTTTCATTTGATTCATTCAATTCAGTAACAGATCTGTGAAGTTTTTCAATTGTATAAGGAAGGCACATTTCCGTTTCTGCCAGCCCTTCAACTATTGCTACAGCATGATCCATACAGGTTTCATAACCACAGGCACCACAGTTTAAATGATCTTTGGGTTCTATTTTCCCCATCCTGTTCAGCACCTCATTTACTTCTCCGTTCATGGGATTTTTAATCCTTCTGTCGGCAGGTTTAAACTCCTGGCTTAAATCCAGTACGGATAGATCCTCCATGTACTTTTGCCATTCCGACTGATCCTGTCTGTTCAGTTTATCTTTAACGTATTCGCTGATTTTTGTCCTCCTTGTATAACGCTGTCCGCCTTTAGACATTCCCGGCCCCATAATACAACCTTCACAGCACAGCAATTCCAGGTGATGTGAACTAAGAAATCCTTCCTCAAATTCTTTTATTGCTTCTTTGAAGTTGGTTTTTCCTTCAGCAACAACAATGTTTCCTTCACAGATATCATCTGATTTATTTACTGTCTGCAACATTCCTCTGCTTACAGGAAAGATTGCGCCTTTACCGGCAAAAGGAGGATTAAACTCTGATGCAGTCGTTTTTTCAGGATGGGTATCAGTTTTGGCAAACAATTCCCGTAGCTCGATAAAAGTAATTGCAGCATCAACTTCTGATGATTCGGCTTTCTTGGCAACACATGGTCCTATGAATACTATTTTCAGGTCATTGCCATGTAGATGTTTAATGGCCCGGGTTACGGCTACCATTGGAGATGCGATGGGAGCCAGTTTATCCACTAAACCAGGATGATAGTGTTTTATGTAGTAAACAATAGCCGGGCAATCGGAGGAGATATGGGGGCTTTTGTCGGTCCCTTCCATCAACTTCTCATATTCTTTAGCCACCATATCAGCTCCAAAGGCCACTTCATTCACAAAATCAAATCCCAATGAGCGAATCATACCCACCAGTATCCTGTAATCCTCTATCTCCGAAAACTCAGCCGCAAAGCTGGGAGCTATTATCGCTGCTACCCTGTCCTTACCTGCCAACAAATTCTCAACATCTGATTTGGATTCCAAATAAACCTTTGCTCCCTGGCTGCATACCTTTACACAATTTCCACATCCTATGCATCGCTCATGCATCACCTCGGCCTGCCCGTTAAAGATCCGGATTGCTTTCACCGGACACTCTCTGACACAGGTATAGCACATTTTACAAAGTCCTTCCTTTGTAGTAACCAGCTTTATGTTTCCTGTGTCGTTCATATTTACTAACCTATTTTTTTTGCGCTGCGCGCGTTATTTGTTGTCATTTGCCCTTCGGGCGTTATTTATCCGCCTGCCGGCGGACGTAATTTATTGTAACTTACGCTTCGCGCGTTATTGATAGTAATTCATTGTAATTTATTGTAATTCGATTTATTTCTTTTTTTGCCTACTGCCAACTGTTTTCCAATTCTTGTCATTCTAATTATTCCAGTCATTCTAATTATATCCTACAACGGTACATCCCTCTTTGCATAAGTAGTATGTAACAGCTCATGACTTTTGTGACCCAGTGGTTCTTCCAGGAATTTATCATACAACTCAACTATTTCCGGATTTTTATGAGATGCTTTGATGGTAGCTTTCTCATCGATATCATAAAGCGAGCATAACCTGGCTTTTATGGATTCATCATCAGCACCGATTGGTTGTCCTCCTCCGTTTATGCATCCTCCGGGGCAAGCCATCACCTCTATAAAGTGAATATCATCCCTACCATTCCTGATATCGTCCAGAAGCTCTTTGGCATTTTCAAGTCCGCTTACAACAGCTACACCAAGTTCAAGATCACCAGCTTTCACCTTTGTTTCTTTTCTGCCTTTTAGCCCCCTGATCTCATTAACCTGGAAATCGATAAGCTCCTCACCTGTAATTTTAAAATATGCAGTTCTAATGGCTGCTTCCATAACTCCACCTGATGCACCGAAAAGTTTTCCTGCAGAGCTACGTACTCCATGTGGTGTGTCGGCAATCTCCGGGTCAAGCTTTTTCATATCCAATCCGTAAAGATTGATCAATTGAGTAAACTCACGAGTTGTTAAAACAGTATCCATATCACTTATACCGTTTCGGGTCATCTCTTCCCTCTGAGCCTCGAATTTTTTAGCTGTACAAGGCATAATGGAAACTGAATAAATGTTCTCAGGTTTTACATCTACTTTTTCTGCAAAATACCTTTTGATAACAGCTCCAAGCATTTGCTGTGGAGATTTACAGCTGGATACATTGGGTAGAAAGTCAGCTGCAAATTCTTCAGCATACTTTACCCAACCAGGACAGCAGCTTGTTATCATTGGCAAAACACCTCCGTTGCTAACCCTGTCTATCAATTCAGCTGATTCTTCCATAATGGTAAGGTCAGCTGAGAAGGTAGTATCGAATACCTTGTCGAATCCTATTTTCCTGAGCGCGGCATTCATAAGACCGTTCATATCCGTTCCCGGCTCCATTCCGAACTCTTCAGCCAGGGAGATGGATATTGCTGGTGCATACTGAACAACCACCATTTTTTCCGGATCGTTCAGCGCCATCTGAATTTCATTGATATGGCCTTTTTCTGTTAAGGCGCCGGTTGGGCAAACCATGATACACTGACCACAATTCACACAGCTCGATGTATTTAATCCTTTATCGAAAGATGTACCGATTAATGTTTTGCTTCCACGGTTGATGTAATCGATGGCTGATACACTCATTACCTCTTCACAAACCCTGACACACCTTCCGCATAAAACACATTTTTCAGGATCACGGGTAATACTCGGACTTGATAGATCCCTGGCAAAATCATTCTTTTCACCAACTACTCTTCTTTCTGTAACATTATGTTCTTTGGCCAGGCCCTGGAGTGAGCAATTTCCGTTTCTCACACAAAACAGACAATCATCCGGGTGGTTGGAAAGCAATAATTCCACGATCATTTTCCTGGATTCAACAACCCTGGTTGAATGTGTTTTTATTTTCATTCCTTCTTCCGCAGGATAAGAACAGGATGTAATGAGTTTCCCTGTTCTTTCATCCTCCACCACGCACATGCGGCAAGCACCTGAAGGAAAGTAATCTTTCATATGACAGAGGGTTGGAACATTTATTCCATTTCTGCCAAGGACGTCAAGCAGGGTTTCTCCTTGATTCACTTCCAGTATCTTATTATTAACTTCTATCTTCATTTTTCCTAGCTTTAATAATTTATCCTACAAGACTAACTGCATCAAACTTGCACACTTCTTCACAATTTCCGCATCCGATACACTTATCATCCACAATGAAGTGTGGTGCTTTTCGTGATCCGATGATAGCGTCCGTTGGACATTTGCGTGCACATACTGTACAGCCTGTACATTTATCCACATCTATTTTGAATGTCCTTAGTTCTGTACAAACTCCAGCCTGACATTTTCTTTCGTATATATGCTCCTCGTACTCATCCCTGAACCATTTAATGGTACTTAACACAGGATTCGGAGCAGTCTGGCCTAATCCACACAAGGAAGTATCTTTAATAACAGCACCTAGTTTTTCGAGCTGAATGATGCCTTTGAAACGTTTGAGTGCATCACGTTCACTCAAACCGGATGGTTTTTGAGTAATGCTTTCCAGGATCTCCAGCATTCTTTTTGTTCCTTCGCGACAGGGGATACATTTTCCGCAGCTTTCACGTTGAATAAAGTCCATGAAAAATTTTGCCACATCCACCATACAGGTTTCTTCATCCATCACCACAAGTCCTCCTGATCCCATCATGGCTCCTACTTCAAGCAGCGATTCATAATCGATCTCTATATCAAGGTTTGCAGGAGTAATACACCCACCGGACGGGCCTCCGATCTGAACAGATTTAAACTCCTTATCATTGGTAATTCCACCGGCAATATCGAATATGATCTCGCGAACTGTTGTTCCCATTGGAATTTCTACCAGTCCTGTAAGGTTGATCTTTCCTGATAAAGCGAAAACTTTGGTTCCCTTGCTGGTCTCAGTTCCTATGGAAGCAAACCAATCTTCACCATGTGCCAGGATTTCGGATACATTGGACAATGTTTCTACATTATTGATAATGGTAGGTTTTCCAAATAAACCGCTAACTGCCGGAAATGGTGGCCTTGGCCTTGGCATTCCGCGTTTTCCTTCAATGCTATGGATCAAGGCAGTTTCTTCACCACAAACAAATGCACCTGCACCCATTTTTATGATCAGGTCAAAATCAAATCCTGAGTCAAAAATATTTATTCCTAACAGGCCATATTCCCTGGCCTGATCGAGAGCAATTCTTAAACGTTCGATGGCCAGTGGATATTCAGCCCTGATATAGACATAACCTTTTGTTGCACCGATTCCATAGGCTGAGATAGCCATTCCTTCGATCAAACGATGGGGGTCACCTTCAATAACTGCCCTGTCCATAAATGCGCCAGGATCACCTTCATCTGCATTGCAGATTAAATATTTTTGGTTGGCTTCAGTTGACTGAGCGAACTTCCATTTTTTCCCTGTTGGAAATCCACCTCCACCACGGCCTCTTAAACCACTCTTTTCAATTTTGTCACAAACTTCCGCTCCGCTAAAATTTTTCAGGGTTTTCAAAAAGCTGGTATAACCTCCAAGTGCAATGTATTCCTCAATATCAACCGGATTAACGATGCCGCAGTTTTTCAGAACAAGACGTTGTTGAGGTGCAAAAAACGGATGTTCATCAATAAAAGGAACATTTTCCCAGCTTTCCAGTTTCTCATTTCTGAATTGACCTAAAATCAAATCAGAATCAACTGCACCACTGAATGCTCCATCGAGGATCTGTTCTACTTTATCACCCTGTACCTGTTGAAAGGAGATCCTGTTTTTTCCGGCCACCTGTATGTCAAGTAACGGTTCGGCTGCACATAATCCTATGCAACCTACTTTTATTACTTCTGCATCGATATCCCTGTCAGCAAGGTATTTTTCAGTTTCGGCCAGGGTTTTATCTGCCCCGGCTCCCAGCCCACAGGTTCCTGATCCTACATAAATTACAGGTCGGGTAATGGTCTCTTTCCTGATTCTCGCCAGTTCATCCTCCACAATAGCCTCATGCTTTTTATCGGAAAAGTTTGTTAATACATTTTCAATAAGAAATTCTCGTGTATTTACTTCTCTGATCGTTTCCATTGTTAATCCTCCTTTGTTCTATAGTTTTCAATTATCTGACCAATTGAACCTTCGGTAACTTTTGCATGGAACTCACCATTTATACAGATAACCGGAGCCAATCCACAAGCACCAATACAAGCCACTACCTCAATGCTGAATAATCCATCACGGGTTGTCTGGCCTGCCCTGGCTTTTAAGTTTTTTTCAATTTGTTCCAAAACAGTAGCTGAACCCAATACATGACATGCAGTTCCACGGCAAACCTGGATATGGTATTTGCCTTTGGGTTCAAACCTGAACTGGTTATAAAATGTAGCTACCCCAAAAATCTTGCTTCCTGGAATGCCAAGTTTTTTCCCAACTTCCGACACGGATCCTTCAGAAAGGTATCCTTCATTTTCCTGGATTTCCTGAAGTATAGGGATAAGGCTATCGCGTTTTGCATTTTCGTGTGTTCCCAGTATTTCTGTTACTCCTTTTTTCATTGTCTGCCTTTTTCAACCAACATTTATTATTTTTAGCTTTTGAGTTCTTCGGGCTTTTAATCCGGTCTTCCATAAGGCCACAGTAGTGAATGTGACCTTTGGAAAGAACCTTCTTGTTTTAAGCGGTGTGAAAATCTACTTTCCTGTCCATCAAAGCATTGATCTCCGGAAGTAGTTTTTTAGAATCAACAGGTTTTTTCAGGAATCCATCTACAGGTAACCAAACTGATTTACCATCCTGGTTACGGTAGTCAATACCTGCTTTTCCGGTAACGATATCTTTCATAAGGATCACCTGTAATTCTTTGTATTTTGGATCCATCCTGAATTCGCGGGCCATTTCGCGCACACTTTCTTTTGTTGTGGTAAATACATCAATGGAAGTTTGCATAAGAATCGGCATGTTTTTGAATGCTGCGTCGTTTACTAATTCCTCAGCTAGTTCAAAACCCTCAAACTGAGTCGTCATCATTACATCAAGGATGGCAAGGTCAGGATGTTGTTCACGAGCCATTTTAACGCCTTCGGTTTTGTTATTTGCAGAAATTACTTCATATCCTTCGTTTTCGAGGATAGTACTGATTACGTTGATGATGTCAACGTCGTCGTCTACGATTAAGATTTTTTTTGTGTTCATGATTCTATGTTTTAAAGGGATTAATATTTTGTTAATTAATTACTGTGTTTTCCAATCGATTATGTTCCTGTATGCTTCCATTGTGTATTTCCATGCCTGCCTGACTTCTGTGAATTATGGTATTGAGCAAATCATAATTGTCATTTGATTTGAACAGGTAAGCACTTGCGCCTGCAGCCATAATTTCGTCCACATAGCGTTTGTTTTCAAGTGAAGAAAAAGCAATAAACCTGGTTTTGGGATATTTCCTGTGCCCCATTCTAATTATTTCTATTCCGTTTACAACCGGAAGTTCCAGCTCAGTAAAAACAACATCCACCCTGCGGTTCTCCAAAGCATTTAATAGACTGAATGCATTGGCTACCTCTGCTACGATCTCTACATTACCAATATTCAGAAGGATTTCTTTTAAACCTTCCCTGAAATATTTATTATTGTCAGCTATTATGATTTTTTGCTTTTTCATTCGCTTAATTTTATGATCCAAAAGTATGTTGGGATATCCTACTGTTTAAGCGTAAAAAGCGCAAACCAAAAACAGGTGTTTTTACCTATATTCAGATCCCTTAAAGCCTATATGCCAACAATATACCATTGTTATTCAATTAACAATGAAAGAATAATATTTTGAGGAATTATTTTGTGGACTGTCCGTAACGCCTATTGTTATTCAATTAACAGAAGGATGTTAAAACAGGTGATTTCCGAAAAAAAATTGAAATTATTTTTTGTACAGGTATTTTACACGGGTAGTATTGAATGGATTTTTCCTGATTTTTCCCTCAGTTTAAAGAGATGATTTTTTAAAAACCGTAAATTCTGAAGTTTAAAGCCTAAAACTTAATCAATTTTGTTTAATTGTCAGGACTTTCTCCTTCGGCCATAAAATTTCGGTTCATTCTTATTTCCGGCATTTTGGTTTTTCCATGCAAATGCCGACTTGGATGTCCTTTTTTTCTTAACAGGTTTAGGCGATCGTTTTGATCTGGGAGGTGCCGGTTCCGGATCATCGATCAATCCCGGATGATCTTCAACCACCTCTATGGTTTTACCAATTAGCTTTTGGATATCCTTTAAATAGGGACGTTCTTCAACATCGCAAAAAGAGAGTGCAATTCCACTGGCACCTGCCCTGCCTGTTCGTCCAATACGATGAACATAGGTTTCGGAAATGTTTGGCAGGTCGTAATTAATCACATGCGACATGTCCTCAACATCAATTCCCCGTGCTGCAATATCTGTGGCGATCAACACCTTTGTTTTGCCGTTTTTAAAATCATTTAAGGCTTGCTGTCGAGCCCCCTGGGATTTATTTCCATGAATGGCCTTTGCTTCAATGTCTGCTTTTTTACCCAGGAATTTCACAACCTTATCGGCACCGTATTTTGTTCTGGTAAAAATTAATACGGATTTAATTTCTTCCGTTTTCAGTAAATGAATTAACAGTTTTGGTTTGCTTCTTTTGTTAACATAATACAAGAACTGTTCAACCCGCTCAGCAGTTGTTTGTTCGGGCCTTACAGATACTTTGTAAGGATTACCAAGAATTTTACGTGACAATGCAACAATATCCGGAGGCATGGTGGCAGAAAAAAACAAAGATTGCCTTTTTTCGGGGAGATGTGTGATAATCTTTCGAATATCATGAATAAAGCCCATGTCAAGCATACGGTCTGCCTCATCTAATACGGCAAACCTGACATCCTGTAATGAAATAAACCCCTGGTTCATCAAGTCGAGGAGGCGACCGGGAGTAGCGATGAGAACATCAACTCCTTTTCGAAGAATATCCGTTTGAGGATTCTGTTTAACTCCACCAAAGACGACTGTATTTTTGATTCCTGTATGTTTACCATAAGTCGAAAAACTATCTGCAATCTGAATGGCAAGCTCCCTTGTTGGAGTAACTATTAAAGCTCTGATCTTTCGTCGTCCGTCCTGCCGTTGTCGGTTATGATAAAGGTGTTGCAGGATTGGAATTGCAAAAGCAGCGGTTTTCCCGGTTCCGGTTTGCGCACATCCCAACAAGTCTTTGCCCTTTAACAGTATAGGGATCGATTGTTCCTGAATGGGTGTGGGATTTATATATCCTTCGGATTCAAGTGCCCTTAGGATGGGATCGATGATCCCGAGTTGTTTAAATGTCATTTAATGTATATCAGGCGGCAAAGGTACTCTAATTTATAACCCTATGAGGATTTAAATCCTTGCAGGGTTATATAACTTCTCTTTCAACGCATTAATTTTTTCATCAGCAATATAATCATCGTAATCCATCATTTTATCAATGATACCATTTGGCGTAAGTTCGATCACACGATTACAAACCGATTGAATAAACTCATGGTCATGCGATGACATAAATATATTTCCGGGATATTTAATCAGGTTATTATTGAAGGCCTGGATAGATTCCAGATCAAGATGGTTAGTCGGTGTATCCAATACTATGGCATTAGCTTCAATAAGCATCATTTTTGAGATCATGCATCGCATCTTTTCACCACCAGAAAGAACATCAACTCGTTTATAAATTTCTTCCCCCGCAAAAAGCATCTTTCCCAAATAACCTTTTATGTACAGATCTGTGGTATCTGATGTAAACTGGCACAGCCAATCGAAAAGTGTTAATTCACTTCTAAAGTATTCTGAATTATCCAAGGGCAAATAAGATGAAGTAATTGTTTGCCCCCATTGATAATCACCTGAATCCGGTTTTTGTTTTCCATTAATAATTTCGAAAAAGGCGGTCATCGCCCGGGGATCTTTTGACAGGAAGATGATCTTATCACCTTTGTTGGCATAAAACTCAACATTGCTGAATAAGGTTTTACCGTCAATACTTGCACTAAGTCCGCTAACCTCCAGGATTTTATCACCGGCTTCCCGTTCAGGTGTAAAAATTATGCCGGGATATTTCCGGGTTGATGGTTGGATGTCTTCAATATTAAGTTTCTCGATCATTTTTTTACGGCTGGTCGTTTGCTTCGATTTTGCCACATTAGCCGAGAACCTTCGAATAAATTCCTCCAGCTCTTTCTTTTTCTCTTCAGCCTTTTTGTTTTGCTTTTGTTTTTGTTTTAACGCCAATTGGCTGCTTTGATACCAAAAGCTATAATTACCGGCAAACATCTGAATTTTACCAAAATCGATATCTACTGAGTGTGTACAAATAGCATCAAGAAAATGTCTGTCATGAGACACCACCAATACAGTATTTTCATAATTTGCCAGGTAATTTTCCAACCAGGTCACTGTTTCCAGATCCAGATCATTAGTTGGTTCATCAAGCAGTAGATTGTCAGGTTTTCCAAAAAGCGCCTGTGCCAGCAACACCCTTACCTTTTGTTTTCCACTCATCTCCTTCATTAAGGTATAATGATGCTCTTCTTTTATTCCCAGGTCACCCAACAAAGCTGCTGCATCACTTTCAGCATTCCAGCCTTCCATATCAGCAAATTTTTCCTCTAAAACAGCTGCTTTCATTCCATCTTCGTCAGAAAAATCCGGTTTGGCATATATAGCATTCTTTTCCTGCATAATATCCCATAGGTGGGTATGTCCTTTCATAACAGTATCAAGCACTGTATATTCATCAAAAGCAAAATGGTCCTGACTTAATACAGAAAGCCTTTCACCATGTCCTAAAATGATCTGGCCGGAAGCTGTGTCAATTTCTTCAGAGATGGCTTTTAGAAATGTTGATTTTCCTGCACCATTTGCTCCAATTACACCATAACAATTTCCATCAGTAAATTTTAAACTTACATCCTGGAACAAAATTCTTTTACCAAACTGGATTTTTAGATCTGAAACTGTAATCATTTGAAAATTAAAATTGTACTAAACTATATTCCAAAAAAGTTTGCAAAAGTAGGCATAAATATAACAAACAACATTGGTGGACTAATCAGGACTTATGACTAGTTGTATTTTTGTGAAACCTGGGGCTAATTATCTATGGATAGAAAAAGCAATGTATCTACCACTAATCCTGGAAGTGAGGATCAATTCGGGATAAAAAAAAGCGATGAAGCACAAGACTCTATCGCTTATTGACCTAAAATATTAATTTGTTAAATGCCTGGTTTTAGATGTTATAGTTTTTCTAGTTCCCACATTTCATCTTCCTCATCTTCAAACCAAAGCTCACTGTTTGTAAGTCTTTTCACTTCCCATTCAAGGGTTTCATCCTCCAAGGTAATTTCGATAACTTCTTTATTATCTTCCCACTCCCATTCTCCATTATAAGAGTAAGAATATCCTACATATTCTGAGGTGGCGCTAAAGTCGCCATCTTTTTCAAATTCCAGGATAAGGTCCACATCAATATCAGGGATCTCCCCTGCGGCTTTTACAACCTTCCATTCACCGGTCAGCCTTCCTGTTTTGCATTTAAGACTAAACATGGGTCCATCTTCATACTTTGTACAGCTGGTAAAATTTAAGAAAATGACCAGGGTGGCTGCCAGTATTAGTTTTCGATAATTTTTAATATTCATAGCAATTGAATTTTGTTGATATATTATATTATTCTTTCGAACCTTTCCAAAAAGACGAATGTTTTGTTGTAACCGCTGATTTATGCCGTTCATCATTCACCGGTATCAATCCTGGCTTTATGATATCCGGCATAATCTGCACATCATAAATTTCTTCCACTGTCGTGTTGTAACGAATCGTACCTACCGGCCTGCTATTTTTCAGATCAAAAATAACTATTCCTGCGTAATCGGCCATTTCTGAAACCGGAAGTTTATGGAAGGTCTTGCTGCTCTTTCTCACCTTTGAAAGCCCAATAAACAGATAGCCCTTGTATTCTGTCATTCCTCTTATAAATCCATCGATCTTTGTAATGACCTGATAACTTTTGTTTTGAATACTAACTTTCACAACTTCGCCTGTGGCTGATAACAATAGATACAATTCGTTTTCGATCATTCGCGGAGAGTGTGGCATGGGTAAATTCTCCAGTATCATCTCCCCTTTGGGTACGGACATTAATACACCACTTCTGGTAATATCGTGCCTCCATCCGTCGGGTGTATTTGTTTGACTTAATGCAGTAGCATAAGCAGGTGTTTTGTCCACCATCGCCATTCCATTCAGGTGGCATCTGTCCTGTGGTTTTAATTCAGAGATAAAAGGTGGTTTCCACCTTGGAGTAAAGCTGTAGTTTACATCGTAGGTTGAAATACAGGAAAATCGTGTATTGACTGCCCATAAGCCTCCTTTTCCAAAACCCAGGTCATGAAGATCTGTTTCCCCACAATAGTACGTTGCACGGGGAACATACAATTTATCATACTTTCCGGGATCATCGGGAAAAAGATTTGCAAGGGCAACCGATGAAGAGTAAATCTGGATCTCATCCAAAGTTGCAATGGCCATTTTATTATCAAAATATGTAATGCCCATTGGCTTTTTGAAGCTTACCGGAATCTGGAAAACTGAATCACCATTTTCAGAACCCAGAAATATCACCTTTCCTGCCTGATAGGTACTGATGGAGATAACACACTTTAAGTCGGCAATTAGTCTTGCTACCTGCTTATCATAAAAAATTTGAAACTTATTCTCGTTATCTGCCATTCTTTTTCAAAAAATCCAATGATGTTCTATAATTCTATCAATAGCATATTTTACCCGGAAATTTTCCTTCTAATTTTATGGAAATATTCAGTCTTGGCTAAAATAGTGATATTTGCCTTGCCAATGTTATACCTGTAAACATTTAGACATAATATAAATACCGGATCAGGTAAAGCGGAATAACCGGATATATGTATTTCAGGATTCTAAATTGATTTAAGAAAAATGATTGAAAATCATCTCCTCATCAGGTATTAATCAAGCCATTTTTTAATGCAAACATCACCAGGTTGGGTGCATTTTTGGCTCCGGTTTTTTCAAAAAGTCTTGCCCGGAAACCATCTACAGTGCGTGAGCTCACTCCAAGGAACTTGGCTATTTCGGAATTGGAGAATCCTTTGCAGATCAACTCAAGGACTTCCTGTTCACGTTCTGTAAGATTGATGGATGGATCCTTTTGCCTTGGTTTAAGGTATTTATTGACAGAGCTCATAAATTCTTCAGAAAAATAGCTTTCATCAATCAGAACAAGGTTAATGGCCTTTTCCAACTCTTCTGAAGTGGTTTTTTTCAGAAGAAATCCAGAAGCACCTGCTTCAACCATTTTGTTAAAATAGCTGATCTCTTCAAACATGGTCAGTGCGATTACTTTAATTTCCGGGAACTTTGCCAGCACTTTTTTTGTTGCTTCAATGCCGTCCATCTGAGGCATTTTTATGTCCATAAAAACAATGTCCGCTGATTGTTTCTTAAGCAGATCAAGCAGTTCGTGTCCGTTACCGGCCTCCCCTACTACCTTGATGCTGTCGATCTCATTTAATATAGTATGTAATCCTTTACGGAAGATGATGTGATCGTCAACGATGATTACTTTTGCTATATCCATTGTTTTCTAGTTATGAATCCAATTATTATTCAGCTTTCTTTTTCGCCTGCTTTAATTTTACCGAGGCTATTAAAAACATTCCCTTTCCTGGCTCACTGTTTATATCAACAGTTCCTTTAACCGACTTAATTTTATTGACGATGTTGTTTAATCCCAGTCCCGAATCTACACTTTGAGCTTCGCTGAGGTCAAATCCAATTCCATCATCACGGTAGTACAAAATTATCTGATTTTCAAAACTCTTTAACTCAATTTTTATATTGGATGCCGAAGCATGCTTTAAGGTGTTGTTGATGAGCTCTTTTACAGCATGATAAAGGATGGATTCTTCTATGCCCCGTTTTTCTATAGCGTATTGTTCAGTAATCAGGTTGATGTGGACTGATTCCGTTTTATTTATAAACGAACAGAAATCATTAACAGCGGCGGCAAGACCAAAATCCTGAAGAATGTTAGGGCGAATATTTCGTGATATTGTACGCGTGGAGTGAATTGCGGCATCAACAAGTTCCTCAACATTTTTTATGGCTTCCTCTTCGCTCAGGTTCTTATAGTTTTTCTTTTTCAGGAGGTCCGTATAAAGTTTTACTGTGGACAGTATAGGGCCAAGGTCATCATGCAAATCCGCTGCAAAACGTTTACGCTCGTTTTCCTCTGTCTGTATGATGGTGGTCAGGATCTTATCCTCCATTTCTTTCCTTTCTGATATGTCCCTGGCAATGGTTAGGATCAGTTGCTGCCCTTTGTAATCAATTAGCCTGCTGTTCATTTCAACAGGAATGATGGTTTTGTCTTTTGCCACATTTTCGGATTCATACCTGTGCTTACCAAACTTTCTGATCATAGAAATGTTGTTCTCAACACGTTCAATATACTCAGCAGATTTGATGTCTCTAATGTTCATTTTTAAGAGCTCCTGATAGGAATAACCAAGGTTTTCAACGGCTACCTGGTTGACTTCAACAAAATTCCCGTTGAAATCGATTACAAA
Source organism: uncultured Bacteroidales bacterium (assembly GCA_964421215.1). Classification (GTDB taxonomy): domain Bacteria; phylum Bacteroidota; class Bacteroidia; order Bacteroidales; family JAADJA01; genus JAADJA01. The sequence continues at coordinate 162,300 of CAYQWA010000005.1, forward strand.
TATTTCATCGGAGCTGTTATCAAAAAGTGTTCGAAAGTGTTGTTCAGATTGTTGTAATGCCTTTTCTGCAGATTTTAATTTCCTGGAAAACATCTCCAGCTGGCTGAGGAACGTCCTTACATTTTCGGTGGTTACAAAATAGACAAATATGGAAAGTGCCAGGATGATGACGAGTCCGATGATAATGGAATTGATGATTACCTCTCTGACCATTGATCCTGTTTCATCAATAACTGAAACAGTTGCAGCGATGTACAGCCTGAACTCTTCAAAATAGTCAAAAGCAACAATCTTATTTCTTTTGTCTGATCTTAAGGTATAGGTTGCTATCCCTGATTTCTGATTAATTATGCTGCTTATGATCTCTTCATGACTCCAGCTTTCTCCCTCTGCAAAGGGATGGATAATAAACTCACCCGACTGATCAATAACAAACAAATACCCATTTTCCCCGATTGTTAATCCCGATAGTTTTGATCTCAACTCTTCCAGGTCTTTTTCTTTGTCACCAACATAGAGCATTCCGACAATTTCTCCATTATCATAAATGGGTTCATAAGCTGTTATGTACCATTCGTTCACAACATAGGCCCGGCCAATATAAGTTTCTCCATTTTCAATGGTTTGTACAACCGGTGAGTTGTTTGGGATAAAAGTACTTACAGCCCTTGTTCCATCCGATTTTCTGACATTTGTTGAGATCCGCAGATAACCCGAATCAATCTTCTGAAAAATGGTTGATGTTCCTCCAACAATGGAATATACTTCATCAACAAAAGTGGTATCCCGTAACAATTCCTTGCCGTTCATTCGCCAGTTATCAATATGGATTTGAAAGGTTTGACCTGAGATCTGGTTAGTGGCTTCAACTGTTACACGTTCAGATCCAACTTCAAACGATTTTTGATAAAATAATTTGTGTGCCAGTTTCAGGTCGGTTTTTACTTTATCGAGTTTCAGATCCCTCTCCCTCTCAAACATACGGTGAATGGTCTTTACCTGGGTAGTAAGGTTGCGTTCTATTGAATCAATAATGTTACTTTTTGTCCTGTTTACGCTGTATGCAGAAATAATAACCACGGAGATAATAATCCCGGAAACAATAGGCAGGTAAAGCCTGAATTTTGGTGATAGCTTTGAAAGTATCTTTTTCATCAATTATCAAATTCACTGCAAAATTAGGTTTAAAATTTGAATGAATCTATATGAAGGCCTCTATAGTTAAGAGGTATAAAGATTTACCAATTCCAATAGCATTTTTTCCTGCTGTCAAATTGCACACTGAGGTATTATTTTGAGAGGTGGATTTTAGATAATTGTTACGAGGTTGAGTAAAGGCCATGGAATGATGAAATATGACAAGCAGCGAAAATACTATTGTTTAGATATCCTACATTCAATCCAAAAAGCCGGTATATTAATTTGGTATCTCCGAGCTAACTCCCTCATTATCTATCCAGATATCATTTTTATCATTATTGTTGGTTTGTGAATCCAGGTTAAAATCCGAAAGTATATAACTGGTAGTTCCTGCACCATTACTCCAAAGAGTTTTATCGGCCGAATTTACGGTACCGTCGGCATTCGCATCGCCACCATACATTCCCCATAATGCAGGATTCAATTGTTTTTGGCCTGAATTATGAGCCTGTCCTGCAGAAGATGAAAAATCCCATTCATATTTATCGGTTGATAAAGTAACCGGGCCTGAAGTAATTAAGCCAAGATGATTACGATGCATCACCACAACAAATAAATTTTGAGTTATTGCCGGAAAATTATTAAAGCGCAATAAAGAGGAACCGTCAAGCCCGGTTACTCCGCCATCATCTTTTACAAAACCAGCCTGGCGAGCTATCATAGTTCCTGATGTTGCAGAGGAGGCATTCACGGCATCCCGTAATTCAACAAGCGTCCAATCCAGCACACCCGGATCAGGAATGGTTGCCACACTTTCGGTTCCGGGATAATTCCATGGCGATATATTGAAAGGTTGGATCAAAGGTAAGATCCCTGCTGTATTCAAATCAGTATCCATATTTGATCCGTTAAACGGCCCTTCCAGGAATACAGTAATATCAAGATCAATGTACCGTGTAATTTCAACATCATCAACATACAGTCCCGCCTGGGTATTTGAGCCATCCGACACAACAATAAAAGCAAGACGGGAATAAGCAGTTGTCAACGAATCATGAATTGCCAGTGACTCGTTTTGCCATCCTCCGGATGTTCCGTTGTATGTATTTATGATCTCAAATATTCCATCATAATTATGGTCAATAGCCAGGTAACCAAAATCAAATCCGGTTTCAAGTGCATGCCAGTAGGCAAAGCTTAACTCATAGGTTACCTGCTCACTCAGATCAAAAGGCAAAACCAACCATGAACTTGCCAGGTTATTGTAATCACCCGAAAGGTTGGTTCCCCAAACATTAGGAATACTATTTGCCAATGCTGGGCCCCCAGCATAGTTGGGTACTCCCCACTCCCAATCGATCGTGCCATAAAAACTCCCATTATTAGTATCAAAATTATTGCTGTACGGAGTACTTTCTGCATCCTGGGGAAATGCGGAACTTTCGTTCGAGTTTTCTGATTCTCCATCAGAATATTCAGCAGTTGCCACATAAAAATACAGCGTACCATTTGCTGCAGTATTATCTGTATAATTAGGAACCGGAGCATTATCCAAAAAGCTATAAGGGCCTCCTGTGCTTGTTGAACGGTATATTTTATATTGAGTAAACCCTTTTGAAGACAATGAGTTCGGACTATAAATCTTCGGTGCAACCACAGATTGTGCTATATTCACTGGTTTGAAATCATATAATTTTCCATTGGTAATATTCAATACAGGAACATAGCCAGATATTGCATTTTTTGCTGACATCAGCTCCATGGACTTATTGTTATCACTTTCCATATATGCACGCATGATAATATTTTCCGGCCAGTTAATCCATGTGGTACCCCCATTTATAGAGTATGCACATCTTCCACTGTTTGAATCACCATCAGCAGCTACAAAGGGTCCGGTAGTTGATCCTGAAGGCCATTGAGTAACAATGTAAAACACCTCATCATGTATTACTACCTGAGGAGTTGTTAAATTCATAATACTCCATTCGCCTCCAAATGCCGGAGACGTAGTTACGGCAATTGAACTGAAAGTTTCCCATGGTGATCCTAAGTCGGGTTTACCGGAACCATCATCCGGACAGATCATTATTTTATCCCAGGTAGCTGATGAACTTGCTCCATTCAGGACAGCAACATTTGTAACAGAACCGCTTACAGGAGCATTGAACTGTGTATAAAACAGATCGTTGTTGCTGGTAGGATTATTTAACCAGTACCAGCTTTCAACACTATTATCATCATACCTTACCTCACCAAGCGGCAACGGTTCATCCCATGTAAGAAAAACTTCATTGTCACCGCCTATTGCAGAGAGGTTTCTGGGAGCAGGAATGTCCTTGAATGTATCCTCACCTCCACCACCATAAATCCCACCCTGGTATCCTCCTGCCGGGAAGCCACCTGGTATATTCGTAACAACTTCCAATTGACCATAACAAAAAAAGTTTACAGATGCTATTGCAAACATTATGGCTGCTATTTTATGTAATTTGATCTTTTTCATATCAATTAATTCATTAGAATTTGACATTTTGTTCATTTTTCGAATTGAGAGGTTACTTCGGAAGTTTGTAAACCGGCCTGTAATAATATTTCTTGTTGGCTTCCGCTCCCCATATGTTATCCGGAGTAAAATGAGGAATAGTTGGATCCCACCAGATATCGCCGGGTAATTCATCAGGGAATATGGGGTCCCATAAAATATCATCAGGAAATTCAGTTACCGGGCGACCATCATTCAGGTCATCCAATGGAAATTCAAAAGGTGGCGGATCCCATAAAATACCATCATCAGGAAATTCAAATTTAGGAGGTGTCCAGGCTGCTCCATCATCAGGCTGACCTCCAGGTTGAGGACTATATCCCGACCTGGCTGGTTTTCCGGCATTTGGTGGTTTGTATTGACCAGGCCCCGGTGTTATCACTGGCTTATACCTGATAGGGTCGTGGCCTTCATCGTTACATCCTCCACCCGTCTTTTCATAATCATAGGGACAAGCAGTCTCTTTATACTCTTTTTCACCATCCCTGTGTACTGTTTTTATGAACTCTGACCAGTATTCCGGGTAATAAAAATACCTATCCACTTCAGCAGACGCACCATTTAAAGCGCTCTCCAATTTGCTGATGGCATCTTTGTAATAGTTTTCAGAGGCGTTACCTGCTGCAAGTCCGGCAGCACCACCAATTACACCAATGAAGTTTCCAACAACAGGGATAAATGAACCTGCGGTGGAAACCACACCTATTGTACTACCTGCTAATGCTGCATTGGCACCTTTTTTAGCACTTTCTTTTGCTTTATCTACTTTGTTTTGGTCAACATTTACTTTTAACCAGATACCCAGATAAAAACTAAAGTAGTTCATGTATTCATCATGTGAAAGGTATTCTGTATAACTCATATAACATTTTTTCGCCTCCTGATCCATATAGAGTTCAATATCATGTTTTGTGCGTTTAGCCAGAGTCATAGATTTGTAAGCAAAGGTCATGTCAATTTCAAAATCCGGATAAGTCCAAGCTCCCATGATGGTATTATAAATAATGTGGTTGTTCGCACCGCCAAATCTCATACTCAAACCAACACCATTGGCACCTAAGGTTGGCTTTTGGGCTTCGGGGAGCATCCATTTTAATCCTGATGGATCAATAAGGTTTACAGGATTAGAAAGAACATAATTGTAAATATTGGTCCCATTTACCATTCCGGCAGGATCTTTAGTCAGATACCTTCCTGCTTCCGGGTTATAATACCTTGCCCGGTAATAATAATAATCCGTAACAGGATCGTATTCGCGTCCTGTGTATTTATAAGGTTGTGGAAGCAATTCATTTTGAAATATGATATTACCAAATGCATCGTATTCATAACTATTTACCTGATTCCCTAACAGGTCTCGAGTCTGAACTACACTGCCATTACCATCATAATAATAGAAATTGGTGTTTCCTCCTTTATTGATGCTCAGCGGTTCATCAACATGAGGACCGAATGTATAAGTTGCAATGGGTGCTCCGATGGCATCATATTCACCTAATTGATTAAAGAGGCCGGGCTTGCTGTATTCAGCCCACCAGGTTTCAAAATCATAAAAATAGTAAATCGCATTAAAACCGTCGCTGGTACTTAACCTGTCACCACCAGCAGCATATTCGTAAGTGGTAAGTGAAGTATTTTGCTGTACACTCGTCAAGCGGTTATTATAATCATAATCATATTGTTTAAGCCCTGCTATAGAGGCAATATTTAACAGGTTTCCATTTGGATCGTATGCATAATTTGCATTTGTTTTGGTTTCAAAGTAAAGCCTGTTATCATTGTCATAATAGTAGAAATATGGTGTTCCGTTCACCTGTTCTGTAATTCTGTTCCCTACTTCATCATAAAGGTACTGATGGAAATCACCTGAAGGATAAAAAGTACTGGTCAATCGGTGCAAAGAATCATAATTGTAAAAAGTATTAATGAGTCCATCTTCGGTAAGTTGTATTTTGTTACCCACATTATCGTATTGATAATTCAAAGTATGCAAAACTGCCTTTGATCCATCAGAAAGAGCTATGTCAGTAAGCCTTCCAGCATCGTCATAGGTGTAGGATGTAGTTGTCCCATTAGGATAATCCAAAGCTGTTCTTCTGTTTGCAGCATCGTATGTATAGGAGGATGTATTTGCTGCAGGATCGGAAATTAATGTTAACCGGTAGATGTTGTCGTAAGCATATGTTGTAACACCACCCTCTGCATCCGTCATGGTTAAACGGTTTCCAACATCATCATAGGTATAAGAAGAAGTTTTCATGAACAAACCTCCATAATCCAGTGATACTGAAGTTACCCTTCTAAGGGCATCGTAGCTCTTGGTAAGGACATCTCCTAAACCACCTGTATTGGCTACACTGGTTATATTACTAACCCCATCATAAGTATAGGATACGGATGTAGCATCAGGATAGGTCTCAAGAATTCTTCGGTTTACTCCATCATAAGTATAACCGATGGTGTTTCCATTCGGATCGGTTTGACTGATTCGGTTACCAACCGGGTCATAGGAATATGTAGAAGAAAATCCCATTGGACTTGTTTCGGAAACGAGTCTGTTGAGATCGTCATACGTGTACGATGTAGGATTACCTTTGGCATCGCCTACAAGGGTACGGTTACCATTTTTATCGTAATCAAAAATTGTGGCACCTCCTTTTGCATCTGTAATGGCAACGGGTTGATGAACCGGATCAAAGGTATAGGAAGTTGTATATCCTTTTGCATCGGTTACAGATGTCCTGTTCCCTGCTGCATCGTATATATAGCTTGTAACTCCTGATTCAGGACCGGAAACAGTTTTTAATCGGTTTAATGCATCATACGAATAAGATGTTGTATTTCCCAAAGGATCCGTAGTCGTAATTTTGTTCCCTGCAGGATCATATGTATATCCTGTAACCGCACCATTTGCATTTGTTACTGAAGACGTCCGGTTCAAAGCATCATAAGTGTAGGAAGTTGTATTCGAGTTGGGATCCGTTTCACTTAACCGGTTCCCGACAGGATCATAGGTATAAGTGGTGACATAGCCTCCTGCATCCGTTAAGGTTGTGAGTCTGTTCAGCGCATCATAAGAGTAGGAAGTAACATTACCGTTTCCATCCGTGCGGTCTGTTCTATTTCCTGCCGCATCATAAACATATGAATTCAAATTACCTTCCGCATCTGTACTGCTAACCAGCTGGTCAATCGCATCATATACGTTGGTTGTTACGTTACCCTTCGCATCGGTTATGATTGTCCGGTTCCCGTTCAGGTCATAGTCATGAGTGGTAATTCCTCCCTGATTGTTTGTAACGGTTCTTAATCGGTCAAGGGCATCATAAGCGTATGTTGTGACCGCTCCCATCGGATCGGTTTTAGTAATAATGTTGCCATTTGCATCATAGGTTTTGGCAATGCTATCTCCAATGGGACCAATTACGAGTACCTGCCTGTAAAGGTCATCGAATTCAAACTGTGTAACATTTCCGAGCTGGTCAGTTTTTGAGGTTCTGTTTCCAACAGGATCATAACCATATAATACGGAATTTCCCAGCGCATCTGAGTGATTTGTAAGGTTATAGCGGGAATCGAATGTAAAACTCGAGGTGTTCCCGTTTGGATCTGTTTCTGAAGTTTTATTTCCCTCAGCATCATAACCAAATGATAATATACCGCCCAATGGATCAGCAAGGGACAAAAGTCTGTTTCCGGCATCATAGGAATAAGACACCACTGATGAATTTGGATCCGTTACAGAAGTTATATTACCAACTGCGTCGTAAGAATAAGATGTTAATCCACCCAGAGCATCAGTTGAAGATTCCAGCCTGTTTAAAGCATCATAAGTATGCAGAATAGTGTTCCCATTAGGATCTGTTTCACTATCTATATTTCCTGCAGGATCATAACTCCTTGACATGGTGTTACCCAAAGGATCAATTTCCGACAACCACCGGTTAAGGGCATCATAGGTATAGGTTGTGGTATTTCCATTTGGATTGACAGCAGCAAGCCTGTTGCCAGAAACATCATAGGTGTATTTGATAATGTATCCCAATGGTTTTACAATGGAATCGATCAGGTATAAATCATCGAAATAAAACAAACTGGTGTTGCCATTATTATCGGTTTGACTGATTCGGTTACCAACCGGATCATAGGAATATGAACTGGTATTGCCGAGTGCATCAGTCTGTGAGATCATCCTGTTTAATGCATCATACATGAATGTAGTACTATTTCCATTTGCATCGGTCTCGCTAATACGGTTCCCAACAGGATCATAGGAGTAGTTCGAGATGAGACCCGTGGGTCCGTGAATAGAATCCACCCGGTAAAGAACATCCCAGGAATAGTGGAGGGTATTGCCATTACGATCGGTTACAGCGGTTTGGTTGCCAACACAATCATAAATAAAACTGGTGGTATTTCCAAGAGCATCAGTCTCTGTTGATATCCTGTTCAGGGCATCATAGGTGTAGGAAAGACTGTTTCCATTCTTGTCAGTAAATCCAGTCAAATTACCAACCGGATCGTAAGAGTAGAACTCTGTGTTGCCTAAGGGATCAGTAATCTCTGTTAATCTGCAACAATCAAATGTAAATGTGGTAATGTTCCCGTTTGGATCAGTCTGTGAGATTTTATTTCCTCTTTCATCATATCCATGCTGGAAGGTATTACCAGCCATATCGGTCACTAATGTCTGGCGGTCCAGGGCATCATAAACGTATGTAGTTGTATTCCCGGCTGGATTTGTTTCGGTTAACAAATTATGATTTTCATCATAAGTAAAAGATGTAATTCCTCCTTTTGCATTTGTTATTGAAACAGGCCTGTTCAGATTATCGTACTGATAGGACGTTAAATTTCCATTTCTGTCCGTATGACTGGTATTATTGCTAACAGCGTCAAACGTAAATATATCCGAATTACCAATAGGGTCCGTAACAGTAGTTAAATTCCCGCATGCATCGTAACCGAATGTGGTCGTGTTGGAGTTTTTATCTGTGGTAGATGAGAGCCTTCCCAATCCATCATAAATAAAAGTAATTGAGTTTCCGTCCGGATCTGTTTCCGAAAGTTTATTACCATTTCCATCATAGGTAAAAAGTGTTGTATTTCCGTTTTTATCTGTGGAAGAAGCAGGAAAGTTAAAAACAGGATCATAAGTCCTCGTAAATATATACCCCAGGGGGTCAGTGACCGTAAGAGTATTTCCTTTGGCGTCGTATGTATAGGTTGTTGTATTGGAATTTGGATCGGTTATACTTGTGATGTTATTGCTTGCATCATAAGTCATAGAAGTTGTTCCTGTAGGAGCCTGTATTTGCTCTATCCTTGAATTAATATCAAACACATAGGTTGTTAACACATTCCCTGTTGTTGCAAATTCATCTGAAGTAGTTTCTTTAAGCAGCAAGTCATATGTTATCGTGGTTTTGTAATTTTCAGCAGGACATGACAATTCATCAACTGCTTTTTCAGCATTGTATGAAATAACAAAGGTATTTCCCCTGGCATCAGTGATATGGGTCATATTTCTCCAGAGTCCGTACCCATAGTTTATGAAATTTCCTGCCGGATCCGTTGCTTTTACCAGGTTCCCTACAGCATCGTATTCGTATGTTAATTCACGGGAAGGACTATGATTCGGATCAATTATTTTTTCCAAACGGTTGTTGGAGTCGTATATAAAGTTTATTTGCCGCCCGCATGCATCTGATATTGTTGACACATCACCACCAATGTAGGTGAATAGCATAGCATTGGAATTCCGGTCCTCTATTTTTGTTATCTTTTTATGTGTACTGTTGTCAAAATAAAATTTATATCCGTGTTTCGTGGTTATGAGGTACTGGCCGGGCAAATACTCTGATAGATCATTAAATATACCTGCGGGAGGATCAAAAGAAATACCGTTCCAAACGTAATGATCTTTATCACCATCTCCCTTTTCAAATATTAGATCATTACCATCAATAGAATACTGCAAGTTTAGATTGAAAGTCCATCCGTTACCGAATCCAAAATCCACACCAGACCTACCGCTGTTATAGGTAAATATGATCTCTAGCGCAGGTCCATGGCCTGGAATTGTCAGGTCATGCCTCATATAATAAAGATTTCCCGTATAAGAATTCACGCTGGTACCAAATTTTCCAGAGATATTTGGTTTGGTTAAAGATTCCGCATTAACACCACATGAAAAAATAATTAATAAAAAGATAACAAGGTTTTTAAAAAATGACCCTGGACTGGAGATTGTTTTCGATTTATACATTGCCTGGTAATTTTAGGGTAATAATCTTTGTTTAAAGAGCTTTGAAATATCAAATTATTAGGAATAATCTTATCTCTTAAAAGCAACCTTATTGTACGGTATTTGGCCTGAAATTTTTGCTATGTGCAATTTTACAATATACGACACAAAACAACACCAAGTAATTGCAATCAATTGCTTAACAGTACTTTAACAATTCATTAACAGTATTTTAACAAGTGTCAATAGGGATTAACAATTATTCAACCATTTGATAATGAAAAATCATCAGGAATATTGAAGTATTTCATCAGAAAAACTGAGTGGCTTGAAGGATGAATAATTATTGCATTTTTGAAGCGAAGTGATTCACCAATTCCAATAGAAGCTCTGTATTCCGGTTAATTTTTTCCAGGGAAGATTTGGCATTTGCAATGGCTTCAAAAAACATTGTCCTTGCTTTTGTTTCACCAATGCATGAAATGATATTTAGGTTTACTTGCACATCATTATTGTTAACTTGCCCCTCACCGTAATCCTGAAAATCATCCAGCACCTGGAAAGCCAATCCAAGGTGATAAGAATACTCCTTCAAGGCGGCAATTTCCTGCTCACTAGCATCACCAAGGATTGCTACAGGTACAGAGCTCATTTCCACAGCCAGTGCAGTTTTATGCTTGAATATTTTTGTGATCTCTTTCAAATCAGCCGGTTTATTGCTTTGGGCAGCTTCAAGATCAAGTTGCTGGCCTAAACTTAGTCCGTTATGCCCCAGAAGTTCAGAACAATACCTGATCACTCTATTTACGTTATCAGGCTCAAAATCAAGTATGGATAATTGCTCAAACGCCCGTGCAATTAGTGAAATACCCGACAACTGCGAAGTGTACTCCTCAAAAACAAGATGATTGGGTAATTTATCTCTTCTCGATTTTGCATCATCCTGTGCAGGCAGATCATCAAAAATAAGAGAGGCTGTATGCGCTGATTCAATCGCCAGAATGAAAGGGAGAATCTTTTGTTCCTGTATCTTATACATATCTGCAATCATAAGGCCCAGAGCCGGCCGCCATCTTTTACCACCAGCCATTAAACTATAATTCATGGATTGAACAAGTTTATTATCCTGTTCGATAGATTGGTGAGCTATTTCCAGGTTTTCCTCAACAAGTTTTTTTGTTCTTACAAAATGATCGGAAAGGCCGGATTTCGTTTTCTTTCTTTCGATTGAATAATCAATCATGCATGAGATAAGTCCTCCTTCAACATCCAGAATGGATTCTTTGTATCGTGCTATCTTTGTGATGGATTTTCTTATGTATGGATTCTCCGGCAAAAAGACATCATAAAAACCTTTAATATTTTCTGTTCCGTTGTAAATGGAAAATTGTTTAACGGCCTGTGTAAACCTCCTGGACAGCAACCTGCCTACCTGCTGATCGTTGTTGTGGCTCCCGATTATTTTATTTAACGAGGCAAGATAAAGCAACATGGGATTTGTAAACCCGGTTTGACGTTTATGCGCATGGGCATAATAAGTAAAAGGTGTGAAATGGCCCGTCTTTATATCAGATGGATAGTCCCTGAAATCATCGATTAACTGTGTAGGCAGTCCAGCCATCATCATCTTGCTGACAAATTCAGAAGTTACATCAAGTCCGGCCATTAATGCCGTAACGATACGGGTGTATGCTGCTTTAATTATAACCGGTGCATAAATATCCTGGTCGCTGTAGGTCTTATTAAAATCCCGGTCGGCTTCTTCTATCTGGGCCAGATGGAGGTTGGTCAGTGCCCTGTAAAGGTCCCTGTTCTTTTCAAACGGGTACAGTTCAGTAAGCACATCAAATGCCTTTTTTAATTCCAGGGCAATGGGATGTCCGGGTACATCTTTCTCATTTATAAAACCTCTCTGCAGCGCTGAATAGACCAGCGAGGAGTATTGCGTTTTTTCATCGTCGTTCAGGACATGGCTTGAATCGAGCACATCATCTACCAGAGGATAGGTAAGTCCAAAATTATATCCTGCCTCAATTGCATCTAATAATTCAGTGATACATTCTGGGCTTTTATCCAGGCTTTGAAGTTTTTCCAGCTTGTACATGATAACACCAGCCATAGTCCAGATCAATTTCCCAAGTCCACCTTCCTTTAAAATTATCTCAGGAATAATATCGATGGCATGTTCACCTTTTTGAAAAAACACTTCAGCATAATCCGATAACCCCAGGGTTGTCAGAAATCTTAAAACGAATTCTTCAGGATGAAGCTGAATGGTTTTTTTCAGGTTAATATTCTCAAGGTAAAGGTGTGCTTCATTTCTAAGGTAAGCAAGCGGCTGGTTCAATTCATCAATCTTTACATTCTTTCCGTTATCCCTTAATTGAAAATATAGTACTGAATCATCTGCGGCTTGCTTATAGACTTTCTTTAGAAAACGGTTTTTAATATTGTGCTTACCAGGACTAAGCAGCGTATCACCAAAGGTTGTAAAAAGGTTCATTCGTTTAAGTCCGATTAACTCCCTGATGGCTTTTTCAAACCACGGATTCATTTTATCGGCCTGTAAACTTAGGCTCTCCTGATCTCCACAAATTTTATTGTAATAGTCCCGGGCCTGTTTTTTTGCCTCTTCGTAGGAAGGTATTAATGCAGGGATATCACCTCTTGATTTTTTTTCAGTGGTTGGGGTAAATGTATTTGTTCTATCAACTGACTCCCGCCTCATGGGTATCTATTGAAAAATTGTAAATATATTCAATTGTAACATGAAATATGTCGGTAAAGTTACCAATTCTTTGAATTTACAGCAATGATTATTCCAATTGGCATACTTGGATTCATTTTAATTCCAAAATTTGTTCTTCATGTTTATGAATTTACAGGAATACAATTCGTCCTTACCTATTCAGAATGATCTTGATAGTTTCGCTTATATCACCTGTTCTTATTGAACAGAAATAAAGTCCATTTTGCAAATGCTGGAGACGACCTGTGTCCCGCTGCCAGCTTATCTCATAATCACCTTTGCTTTTAGGTTCATCTATTAATACTTCAACAAGTTTCCCATGTACATCCGAAATTCCTATCCATACATTTGAAGGCTGGTAAAGCACATAGGAGATTGTAGTGTTATCCCTGAAAGGATTTGGGTAAACGGTAAGTGTGGTTGCATTCTGAAGGTCATTTTCATTGATCTGTGAAATATTTCCAACATCCACCAGGAAAATGGTATCAGGGGTGAGGATAAACAGTGACTGACCATTCCAGGCAAGGTCACGTGGATTTGTATGTGGTGATGGAAAAGCATACTGGATTGATCCGTCAACTGGACTGATCCTGTAAATCATATCCTGTTCGAAATCATCAGTCCATAAATATTGACCGTCCCAGGTAAGACCAATAGAGGCTGCACCTGGTGCAGGAATGGCATGCAGCACCTGGCCGGTTTCCTGATTGATTTTAAAAATAGAATCGGATGAAAAACTATTCATCCATATGTTTTGTCCATCCCATGTGATTCCATGCGGCCAACCAACATTATCCAAAGGCAGGGTTGATACAACAGAGCCATTATCAGGATCCATTTTGTATAAAAAATCAGGATTAAGATTGCCACCTCCATTATCACAAACATAAAGGTGGGCTCCATCCCAGGCGAGCCCTTCGGGATAATTTCCAGGCGACGGGAATGAATCTATAACCGTACCATTATCAGGATCCAGTTTGTATATCAATTCCCAACCTGTTAATGAACACCATATATAATCACCATCCCATGTTAAGCCCTGATTATTTCCTTCCGGCAGAACTATAATTTGTATAATGTCCCCGGTATCTTTAACGGATTCAGGATATAAACCAGGAGAAATCTTAGTTTTTATACCCGAATCACAATGACCGTTTTTATCATCATCAGTTAAACTTTGAATATTGTCTTTTTGAATGAACTGGTTATCCTGCGCCGGTAACCCTCGATTCAACAGCAGGATAAGTATAAATATTAACAATATCCGGCCACGCTCTGTAAAAAAGATCTTCATTGATGTCATGGTATAAGTTATTGATTTATATTAAAAAACCCACCTCTCATATTCCAAATTTAACCAAATTAAATATACCAGGCAGCGATTTTATTTTGTAAACATGTTAATCCTATATTTGCAGTTTCGTACTATGAGCAGTCGATTCTTTGATAATACAACATTATATTTCATTGTACTTCTAAGTTGATAAAAAACAATATCTTTAAAATGAAAATACCAATATTGCTGATTTTTGCCTTGCTGATATCAATTTTAGTCAGGTCGCAAACAGATTCATCAGCTACGATTATCTCCAATCCGGATTCATTAATCATAACGGACAGTACACTAACCGCTGATGAAATATTATTTACTGATTCTATTGCAAGGATGAATGAGGAAGCACGCATCTTGCAAGCTTCACAGGAAGCATATAACAATGGGATCGCTGCGTTTAACAATAAGAAATTCAGCAAAGCCCTTGAATGTTTTAATGAAGCCATAACACTCAGGCCTGATTTTACCGAGGCATTTTACAACAGGGGCACCGTTGCCCAGGATATGCAAAAGCATGAATTGGCCATTCAGGATTTCACAACTGTAATTGAAGCACAGCCGGAGCATTTGGAAGCATATTACCGACGTGCAGAAGTATATACTTCTACTCAAGATTACGATAATGCTATAAGCGACTACCAGACCCTTGCTGAGAAACTGCGAAATGATGATAACCCGCCCTATCTCATGGGGGAAGTTTATTTTTTAAAGGGCGAATACAGTAAAGCCATAAGTTGTTTTAATGATGCCCTGATGATCAATGGTAAAAATGCAAAGGCCTACAACGACATCGCCAGTTCCTACAGAAAGCTTGGTAATTTTGAATCAGCGCTGACAGCCCAGGCAAAGGGCATTGCACTTGCTTCGCAGGATGAATTTATGTACAATAACCTTGGCAGCCTTTACCGGAAACAAAATGAAACAGCAAAAGCCATCGAGGCATACAGTAAATCCATAAAAGTAAATCCTGAATATCAGATCGCTTATAACAACCGTGGAACCATTTACCTTGAAAATGAAAATTTTACAAAAGCAATTGCTGACTTCACCTCTGCCATAAAAATAAATCCGGATTATGCTCCAGCGTACAATAACAGGGCTATGGCTTACTATAAGCAAAAAGAATATGATAATTCTATGTCCGACTTTAATAGGGCTATTGAGTTAAATCCGAATTATGGTGAAGCCTATCTGAACCGGGGCATCCTGAAAGAAAGCCTGCGCGATAAGGAGGGTTGTTGCAGCGATTGGCAGCAAGCCTTTGAACTGGGCATCGAGCATGCAAAAAAGTATTATAACCTGGAATGTGATTATTAATCCGACTTGAAAATGAAAATAATATACCTGCAACTGTTATTCCTTTTTATTCCAGCTTTCCTTTTGTCACAGAACGTGGATTTTAAAGCATCAAATTTTAAAGACAGGAAAGAGGAGTTTAAAACCATCACTGAAAAACTATCACAGGCTGAAGAACACCTTGAGGCCGCATTTAGCAAACAACAAAGGGATGAAGAACACATGCTATGGTTCAACAATGCATTGGTATTGTTCATGGAAGCCAATGAATTTAATCCCAGCAATGCTGAACTGAATTTTAATACCGGAAAATGTATGCTTCAAACACACAGGAAAACGGATGCTATCCCCTACCTGGAGAAGGCATTAAAACTGGATCCGGAAGTGAACTATGAAGTATATTTCTACCTGGGTAAAGCCTATAAGTACAATTACGAATTTGAAAAGGCGGAGAAGAATTTTAAACTGTTCAAAAGCAAACTAAAGAACAAAGATGCTGACTTGTTCGGTGAAAGGATCAAAAAAGAGTTAAAGGAATGTCAATCGGGCACTCAACATATCAACAATCCTTCACGGGTATGGATAGAAAATATGGAATCCCTGAATTCTTCCTTCGATGATTACGGTGCTTCAGTCTCTGCCGACGAATCAGTAATAGCATTCAATTCCAGACGGGATGGCAGTTCTGATGGTGCAAAAAACAAAAACGAAGAATTCTTTTCTGATATTTATATTGCATACGCAGAAGACAGAAAGTGGACACCTGTTGAGAAGATGGATCATCCAATAAATACAAACAATGAAGATGTTGTTACTGCCATATCCTATGATGCACAAAGGATGTTTATTTCGAAATACAACGGCACACATCAGGATCTTTACGAAAGCCAATTATCGGGGAAAATTTGGTCAGAACCAAAAGCACTCTTCCAGAACAGCATAAACACTGAATACAATGAGATTCAAGCAAGCTTTTCACATGATAACATCAAAACCTACTTTGTAACGGATAATCCCTATGCCAACAAAGGTGGTACGGATATGTTCTTCAGCGGACGAATAAATGCCAGGCATGCCGAAGAATGGGGAAAGGCTTTTACTGTAGGTTCGGAGCTGAATACCAAATACAATGAGGGCTGTATCTACATGCATCCTGATGGACAAACCATCTATTTTACTTCAAAAGGCCATAATTCCATGGGTGGTTATGATGTATTTAAAAGTGTTCGTCTCCCTGGAAAGTGGTCGGAACCCATTAACCTCGGTTATCCGGTAAATACTGTTTATGATGAAAAATACATTTCAGTTTCTGCAAGCGGTAAACATGCTTATGTGAGTTCCAACAGAAAGGAAGATAACAAAGGTGGCTATGATATTTATAAGGTAACTTTCCTGGGCCCTGAAAAACCAATGATCATGGATAATGAAGATCATTTGCTTGCAAGCCATGCTGCACCAATGCCCGAGTCCACCCTTGAAGGACCGGTAGTTGTTGATGCTAAGAACCTTACCGTGCTAAAAGGTAGGATACTTGATGAATTTACCAAGGAAGCAGTTAGTGCCGACATTGAAATAATTGACAACGAGAAAAACAAAGTTATCTCAACTTTCCATTCCAATAGTGAATCGGGTAAATTCCTTATTTCTCTGCCTTCCGGAACTAATTACGGAATCGCTGTAATAGCCAAAGATTACCTGTTTTACTCGGAAAACTTCAACCTTCCTGAAATGAGCGACTACCAGTTGGTGAAGAAGGACATTTACCTTCAGAATGTTTGTATCGGCTGTAAAATCGTTTTACGGAATGTATTTTTCGATACCGGGAAGTTTGCCTTAAGACCTGAATCAACACCGGAACTTGAACGTTTACATAAGTTGCTTAATGATATTCCAAGACTTAAAGTGGAAATATCAGGCCATACTGACAATACGGGATCAGAAAGCACAAATCAGAAATTATCTGAAAACCGTGCAAAATCAGTTGTTGATTATCTGAAAAGAAAAGGGATAAGTGCAGATCGTGTGGTATACAAAGGTTATGGATCTTCTGAACCTGTTGCTGAAAATACTACAAAAAAAGGACGTCAGCTGAACCGGAGAACTGAGTTTAAGATATTGGAGAATTAGGGATTAATAAGTTTACTCTTGTCTCAACGTCACAAAAGCCTCACTGGCCTTAAAGTTCATCGGATATTGTTCAAGCATTTTTTCAGTATAACCGAGGAATAATTGTTTGTTGTTTTGTACATCCCAGAATTCAGTATAATAGAGGAAGCCAATAAATTCCGGGTATTTCTCCATCTTCTCAATCATAACAGTAGCTATGTTTAGCCAATTTTGTTCATCGGCCACGTCCGGTTTAATAGCCTCCAATTTTGCCATCTCTACTTCAAACATAATGGTATTGTCTTCATCCTCTTCACCGAATGTTATTAAGTCAGGGCTAATGGATAAAGACACTTCTCCGCCAGGTATTAAAATAACCGGTAATTTAAATTCAGGTGTAATTTCAAAAACGTAAAGTTCCTTATAAGGGGGATAAACCAATAATGTGGCTTCCCCGTTTGTCAGTGTGTGCTGTTCATAACCGTATTGCTGAGAAAAATTAAAAAGGGTAATGTATTCCAATGCTCCTTCAGCCATAATGCTTACTGTTGCAGGGCTTATGTACTCATATTCATACTCTTCTTCTGAACCCAATATACTATCTGTTTCTTTTGATACCAATCCATTATCATAATATTCATAATTTAATCCTGGTTTAAAGGCTGCAGATTCACCAAACAATACATACCCTTCCTTTATCACACTTTCAGTCCCTGTTAACCTACCATCAGAATTATAAAGGTATCTATTCACGTACATGCCATCCTGTTTTGAGATTAACTGGTTGTTTGAATAATCATAATATAATGTAACATCAACACCTTTATGTTTTATATTTCTTGTGACTTCCTTCAAGGTACCATCCTCTCCAAATTCACAAAAGATAATGTCTTCAAAATCATCACTTAAGATCCCTTCACGATGCCCGTGTGTTTGAATGGTAAACAGCTTCCCTTCCTTGAACCCCAGTTGAGTAATGGATTGTTCTTCAGTCATGCCGGATTTAAGTTGATATTGTATTGTGCTTAACATTCCTGCGGAATCATATTGAATGGTGTAATTCCCGGCATAATTGTATTCATCGGCATACCATTTGTCCTCAAAAATATGCCCTGTTAGTATGTGGTTAAAGCCATTGTAAATAAAGAAGGTTTTGTCACCGTTGCGCTTTATTACCCTTCCATTTCCATCATAAAATATTTGGGTTTCTCCGGTCCAACTACTCTTCTTTGTACATGATTTTACGTGATACTTCTTCACTTGATCAGGGGTTAAAACATCATCGCTAAGATCAAAAAAGGGATCCATCAGATCAGGTAATTGAGCAAATAAAGCTGGGGTAATGGCTAAGACCAGGATCAGTTGTAATAATCTCATGACTTTCATAGGACATGTGTTAGGTTAGGCATTAAAGGTCTTGTAAATATATAAAAAAATGCCATACCTTTCCACAAGAAAGATCTGCGTCCAATTAATACAAAGTCACAGTCCGGATTTTTTCAGGAAACGACTATTCGTCTTCAGGCAAAGCTTCAAATTCTTTTCTTTTCCCTTCAAACCAAACATTCATCGCTTCAGGATTTTGCATAAGTTCCTGCATTTCACTCATGGCCTTAATATGCTCTTTGTCACCCTTTTGAAACATTTCCATTCCGTGTTTTTTGCTCATTTCTGCTATTTCATCAAACGAGCCTGCATGAAATTCCTGATCACAGGCCCCGCCCAATTGTTTACATGTCATGGTTTTCATCATTCCTGCTTTTTAGTTTTACGTTTAAAATATGGTCCTGAATACGGAACAGCATCATCCAGTAAGATGGCCTCATGAATGATCTCCCGGATAGTAGCTTCTGGTATTTCCTTTATGTTTTGAAAGGTCACGCTGGTCACCTGGTTTCTGCTTTTTGATTCCAGCAACCCTTGCGAATTAGAAAGTTCATTACCTCGTGGAAATGCAAATTCCACCCCTTCTTCCTTTGTAGGATTGAGGTAGCATAACCAGCTCTTACGGTAATAAAAAGGGATTCTGTAACTGATCTTAGAAATCACACCGGGAAAGGAAAGCATCAGATCATGAAAATACAGCATGACCTCTTTTTGGCTTCCATTGTACTGGTGGATAAAACTTGATACTGGATCCATGCAATTTAAACAAAATAAAATGCTGTTTGTTTAGGACAATACATGCAGCCAGACCTGTTTTCCGGAAGTATAATCCAGCAATCGGGTGTTCAGTTTTCCAGCCAGATGTTTCCCAGTTTCCATCGCTTCAATTTTGTTCTTAAAGGCACCAATGGTAATTAATTCTGTTTTTGTAACCACTAGGTTGATCTTGACATCACTGTTGGCCTGAACCGTTGATATGCTGGCTACATTCATTTGCTGAATACTTCGGTCGACATACATTGTAACGTACTCAATCTTAGGCAACTTTCGCCATTCGCCAAACTTAAAATTCAGGATCCCGAAGTATTCCCTGAATTTATTATCAGAAAAACGAATTTCTACTCCTGTTGAGGAAAAACTAAAAAACAAACCTCCGGCTATGGCCAATAGCCCGAGAAAATTTAAGGTATACAACAAATAGATGCCTAACAAAGTCAACAGGTATCCAACAAAAACAAATTGAAAGGGGAAAAAAGATTCTGTTTTTCTGTTAAAATAATATTGATCACCGGGATTCTTTTTCATTTTGCCGAATGACTTTTACTCATGAATACTTCTGTTATCTGGTAACAATTGATCAAGTTTCTCAAAGAGTGGTTTTGCAATTGGATTATTTCTTGTCCAGGATCCAAGGGCAAACAAAATTAACCGGTCAAAGGTAAAACCTTTTAAGATGTAAAGGCAGACAATCGGATATTTTAGGGAATACACACTAACAGTCAAAAAATACCACCCTAATTCTACCTGCTAAAAATTAAACAAAAGCCGCCGCAGGTGAATTCAGTTTGGATTTTTACATCCTGATTATTTATATTTGTTAATATAAATTTGCCATGCTTTCTACGAACATACTATATAAGACTTTTTGTTCCGTACAAAAACTGTTCGTTATTCTCTTTATTCTGAGTTTCTCTCCGTTCATCTTATTTTCTCAGTCTTGCCTGCCTGAAGGAATAACCTTCACTACACAAGCACAAATTGACAGTTTCCAGATCAACTACCCCAATTGCACGGAGATCGAGGGAGATGTTCAAATTGAAGGAGATGAAAATACAGATATCACAAACCTTGAAAGTCTGAATGTAATAACCTTCATGTACCAGGACCTTCGCATTGAGAATAATCCCACCCTGTTCAACTTATTGGGATTACACAATATTCACAGCATTGGCGGGAGTTTAGTGATTGCCGGTAATAACGAACTGGGAAATTGTGTTGGATTGAATGATTTGACCAACATCGGAGGAGATTTTGAAATCAAAGAAAATCCGGCCATGACAAACTTGTCAGGATTGGACAGCCTTAACACGATTGGTGGAAGTTTACAGATCTATGGTAATGACAACCTGAACAATGTAAACGGACTTGAAACATTGAGCTTCGTATCCGGAGATCTTGTGATAGGAAGCGGTATTATGTTGTACGGAGGAAATCCATTCCTTTCAGATATTTCAGGATTAAATTCGTTAACCTCCATTGGTGGGATGATAAAGGTTTCGAACAATGATAGCTTGACCAGTTTAACGGGATTGGGAAATATAGCTCCTGAATCAATCTACGGCATACAAATAGATAGCAACCAGATTTTATCCACATGCGGGGTAGAAAGCATTTGTACATACCTGGCAAATCCTTATGGATCAGTCATTATAGAAGGTAATGCTCCAGGCTGTAACGAACCGGAACAGGTGATCGAAAGTTGTGATGGCATTTGCCTTCCTGCCGGAATCATTTTTTCTAATCAGGAGCAAATTGATGCTTTTCAAAGCAACCATCCGAACTGTTCTGAAATAGCAGGAAATGTTATTATAAGCGGTGAAGATATCAGCAACCTGAACGGACTGAATATACTTACCTCTGTGTGGGGAAATCTTTTGATAGGAGGCAATCCAATGCTGTGCAGTCTTTCCGGACTCGACAGCCTTTCATATATCGGAGGAAGTTTTTTGATTGTCGAAAATGATACCCTTGTTGATGTGGTGAACCTTAACGGTCTGCAATACATTGGTAGTAATTTCAAAATTTCAGAGAACAAGGATCTCATCAGTTTATCCGGTCTTGATGGTGTGGATTATATCGGCGGAAACATTAGGATTATTGATAATGCAAACCTTGAGAGCCTCGCTCAATTCAGTAATATCGAATATGTTTACGGAGATCTTGAAATTATTGAGAACAGCATCCTGTTATCCCTAGATGATTTCAGCAATTTACTGGCCATTGTCGGTGATCTGCATATCAGATCCAATGAACAACTGGAAAGTTTAACCGGTTTAGAAAACCTGACATCCGTGGGAGGAAAATTAGAGATAAAAGACAATGTTTCCTTACCAGATTTTCAGGGCTTAAATAATTTAATTTCAACAAATGGACTAGAAATTTTAAACAATGATGCTTTAACGGATCTAACAGGACTGGAAAGTCTGGCCTATCTCTTTGGAGGCGTAATTATCCAGGATAATGATGGATTAACCGGAATGACTGAAGTGGAACTAATAAACCCTGGTAGTATAGAGAATTTGGTAATTCAAAACAATGTACAGTTATCGGCATGTGAAGCGCAATGGATTTGTGATTACCTGAATATACCAAACAGCCTGGCACAAATATCCGATAACTCCCCTGGCTGCAACAGTGTTGAGGAAGTTTTAGAAGCTTGCTGGACAATAATTGATAAATATGATTTAATAAATGGGTTTACCATTTCTCCCAATCCCAGCTCATCCAATTTAAAGATTCGATTTACGATTTTCGAAAGAGGAATTACGACTTTCGAATTATTTGAAATTTCAGGAGTAAAAGTTAAATCATTGATTAATGAAATAAAAATGCCGGGAACTTATGAGAAGGAAGTTGATTTGAGTAAATTAAATCCTGGAATTTATTTCTGTGTATTAAAAACTGAAGAAGGGATTCAAACCAAAAAGCTTATTAAGTTCTAACAATAGTAATCTTCTTATAATAAGATTACCTCATCTAGGGAAGGCTATTTTTATTATCTTTATCATTCTCAACATCAAGCTAATTATCCGATGAAAGTTAAAACAGTATTCATCGTCCTGCTACTTTCCATAACACAATTCACTTTTAGTCAAACTAAATTTCGGATAAAAAATTTAAATGCAGATAGCCTGGCAGCAATACTACCTGAAAAAAAAGGCACTGAGCTTGTCGAAGTGTTGAATTTACTTTCCAATGTTCTGTGCAAACAAAATATAGATAGCAGTCAAAATCTTGCGAGTTTGGCGATTCATTTATCGGAAGAGTTAGATTATAAAAAAGGATTAGCCGATGGGTATTTTAATCTTGGAAATACATATTTTTTTCAGGATGATTTTCATCCAACCATATTAAATTACCTTAAAGCTTTACGAATTTATGAAGACCTTACACCATCAGAAGAATATGCAAACCTTTGCATGCAACTTTCTTTAATGAATTTTCTTACCGACAGGGTTGAAAACTCTGTTAAATATAGCATCCAAGCTTTAGAATTGTATGATAGAATAGATGATAACCTTGGACGTATAGATGCATATATTTCTCAAGAAGTGAGTTATTTAATGCTGAATGAATGTGACTCAGCACAAGCCTGCTTGAACAGAGCATTGATTTACCTGGAACGCAAACCTGATCCTAACATTTTAGCAGCGATTTATAACGAATTCGGGATCGTTTACAAATGCAAGTATTATAATACTGGTGACACTAATTATTTAAACATGGCCATTTCCAGTTTAAAAAAATCATTAGCAATTAAGAACACTGATTTATGGAGGACAGAATCACTTTATCAGTATGGAACAACTTTACTTGAGTATGGAACGAAACAGAAATATTCCGAAGGAGTAAGTTATTTACAAAAGTGCCTTCTGCAATCACAATCCGGAGCAAAAAATATTAAATTCCAACCTATGATCTATAGATTACTGGGCTGGGAAAACTACTTAAAAGGAAATATTGACAGTGCTTTGTTACTAGCACATAAGGCTATCGTTACAATAGATGATCAATTATCCACTTTGTCGATAGTTGATTATGAATTTCCTAAACATGCATATTATAGCAGATTTCTTTTGCAGTTGCATAAACAGGTGGCTCATAATGAATTACATACCTACTATTCTCAAAAAGGTAATTACAAGCAATCACTTGAACATTTTACGATAAGCAAAAAAGTAGAAGAAGAAATCTATATGAAGAAGAACCAGGATCTGCTGGCTTTGCTGGAAGCTGAATCTGAAGATGAAAAATCAAAAAATCAGATTGCCATACTGGCCAAAGAGAACGAAGTGAAAGAATTAAAGATCAATCAATCCCAAATATTTATTTATGGACTTGTTGGAATATTCCTGGTTATTATTTTATTAGGTCTTCTTTTTATGAGACAGAACAAAATGAAGAATGAACATAAAACTGTAGTGCTTGAGCAAAAACTTCTTCGCTTACAGATGAATCCTCATTTTATATTTAATGCTCTTTCAAACATTATGAATTTTATTGAGGAAAAAAATAATGAAAGTGCGGTCACGTACCTGTCGTCATTTTCGAAACTTTTAAGGACCAGCCTTGAAAGCAGCAGGCAGGATTATATATACCTTGAACAAGAGATCAGTGCCATCAGGAATTACCTTGAACTGCAAAAACTTAGGTTTGAAGATAAATTTAGATATGCTGTTCATGTAGATGAGCAATTAGATCCAGAAAATGTAAGCATTCCTCCTATGCTGATACAACCTTTTATTGAGAATGCCATTGAACATGGTGTAAAATATAAAGAAGATACGGGGCATATCGATGTCAGGTTTTTGTTAAAAGATCGGAAAATAATCTGTGAAGTAGAAGATAATGGTATTGGAAGGGAGAAAGCCTGGGAAACAAAATTCAAAAAAGATAAAACGCATAAATCGCTGGCAACATCTATCATTGCTGACAGGATACAGGCCATCAACAAAAAATTGAAACAAAAAATCCGATTGGATATTATTGATCTGAAATCAGCAAACAATGAACCATTGGGAACCAAGGTCGTACTGGATGTACCAATTGTTTATAATTGATGAAATGACAATTTCTATTGCAACTAAAAATTTAATAATTTTATAACGTCATATCAATCCTATATTTTCTCAATAATGATTTCCACACTTATCATAGATGACGAAAATAAGAACCGGCTCCGTCTGGCACGAATGATCAATGATCATTTTCCGAATATTTCAATTATTGGCGAGGCTGAAGGTGTAGAGTCCGGGAAGAAGGCTATTGAAAAACTCAGGCCTGATCTGGTTCTGTTGGACATAAAAATGGGAGATGGTGATGCCTTTGACCTTTTAACACAGATCGACAATATTTTTTTCAAAATCATTTTCGTTACAGCTTACGAAGAGTACGCATTGAAAGCCATCAAGTTCAGTGCGTTAGATTATTTACTCAAACCAGTTGACAATGAGGATTTGAAAATTGCATTTGAAAAAGCAGAAAAACAAATTTTAAATGATCTAAAAATTCAGCTTTCTACTTTGCAAGTGAATTTAAATTCCACTCAAAGCAAAACTATTGTATTACGTACGATGGATAAAATATACCTGGTTGAGATTATGGAGATCGTTCATTGTGAATCTGAAGGCAACTACACATTATTTTTCACAAGTGATGGAAAAAAATACATGGTCTCCAATCCCATGAAAGAATATGCAGACATTCTTGAAGACCATGGATTTTTCCGAATTCATAAATCCTATATAGTTAACGTTTCATTCATCGACAGTTATGACAAGAGAGGTTATATTGTTCTAAAAGACGGTACTAACCTTCCTGTGGCCAAAAGGAAAAAAACTGAACTTATGGAATTATTCACCAGGCTTTAATTGCAGATTGCTCCCGTACACCACCTTATTCCTCCCGAAAATGAAATTTATTCAAACGTTAACTCATTAGGCATTGACTTCTAGGCTGTTATTTTGTATTTTTATTTTTGATTAATGTTCTGCATATCACTCGAATAAATATCAAAAACGGAAGTCATCATGAAAACAATCGTAACTATTTTTCTATTCTTTGCAGTTATAGTTTATTCTCAGGCACAAAACTGGACATGGTCTGAAGATCAACTCACTATTGCCCGTATGGGTCTTTCAGCCGCAGTCCTTGACGATAGCATTTTTTATTCCGGCGGAAGGACAGATGAAACCGGTTCCTATTTAAATACCATTGAAATTTACGATATTGGAGAGGATGAGTGGTATTTGGCTGGACCAGGTACACCCGCGGGATGGCTCTCAAGTGCAGTTTCAGCAAATGGGATGGTCTTCTTTGCAGGAGCAAATAATTATAATCCAAATAACTGGCAATTTTTTGATGAGATAGATGTTTTCACAAAAGCAACTGGTGAATGGACTGTTGATTACCTTTCTGTGGCCAGAGGCTTTTTGGGGGCAGTTGCTTTAAAGAATAAAGTGTTTTTTGCTGGTGGCGGAGATGAAAACGGAGTTGTCTATGATGTGATTGACATATATGATACGGATAGTGGTAGTTGGTCCGTTGATCAGTTATCTGAAGCCAGACAATGGATAGGTACGGCTTCAACAGGCAGTAAATTGTTCTTTGCTGGAGGAAATACCATTGCCGGGGGAAACGGGGTTACGGATGTAATTGACATTTATGATTTCAACACCGGTGAATGGACCCAGGATCATCTTTCAGAACCACGTGCTTTGGTAGCTGTTGTTTCTTATGGTGGCAAAGTATTCTTCGCAGGCGGAGCCCGTTCAAACAATACCAGTTGTGATATTATCGATGTTTATAATGCTTCAAATTCAAGCTGGGAGGACCCAATATTCTTATCTTCAGCCAGGATTGTAACAGCGCTTAATGTGAAGAATGCTCTGGTATTCACAGGAATTTGTGATAATGTTGTTTTGAATCAAGGATTGTATCAAAATCGAAATGGTATTGTCGACATCTATTATCCTGACACTGATATATGGGATAATTCATTATCTGACCTCGAACCTGCCCGTTTATTTTATGCTTATGCTTCTTATGACAACAAAGCCTATTACGCTGGCGGATGGCCAAATAATGGAGGGGCAACCGACATAGTTAATAACCTAAAATTTTCTCCCTGCTTGCTCGAAGGTATAACATTTAGCAACCAGGAGGAAATTGATAATTTTCCTGCTAATTATCCAAACTGCACAATTATTGGGGGGGATGTTGATATTGGAGGAGTTGATATTACTAACCTGAATGGATTAATTTCTCTGACTTCAATTTGGGGCAACCTTGAGATACACGGTAATGAAGCATTACCAAGTTTATCTGGTTTGGATAATTTGGCTTCAGTTGGTGGGGATCTGGAAATTATCAATAATGATGCAATGACAAGCCTGTCAGGCCTTAGTAATGTAGCAACGATAGGAGGAACCCTTTCCATTGTACATATTGAACCCCTGACTAGCTTATCTGGGCTGGGTAGTGTCAATTATATTGGGGGTGGTCTGGATATTAGCAGCAATGGATCACTTAGTAATTTATCAGGTCTGGATAATGTCAATTTTGTTGGAGAAGATCTTGAGATAGCAAACAATGATACCCTGACCAGCTTAACAGGATTGGAAAATTTACATTTCATTGAGGGTAGCCTATGGATTGACAATAACGATCGCCTTTCAAGTTTATCAGGCCTTGATAATTTGACATCCATCTGGAAAAAGTTTGGAATTAAATACAACCTTGCTCTCACTTCTTTAACAGGGCTTGAGAATTTGATCTCAATAGGAGGAGAATTGGAAATTTTCCACAACAATAGCCTAATAAGTTTAACCGGATTAGAAAACCTTGCTTCTATTGGAGGAGATCTTTATATCGGCAGCCCTGATTGGGGCGGAAATCCCGAGCTTTTGGATATCTTGGAACTGGAAAGTTTAAATGCTGCATCAATTAATAATTTATACATTGTTGATAATACTTCATTGTCATCGTGTAATGTACAATGGCTCTGTGATTACCTTGTTTCTCCCAATGGTAGTGTAAATATTTATAATAATGCACCTGGTTGCAATAATCCCGGAGAAATCGCCATTGCTTGTGGCAACAATTGCCCATGTTTGCCTTATGGCAACTATTATTTTTATTCTCAATCGGAAATCAATAATTTTCAATCCAACTACCCGGGATGTTTGCAATTGGAAGGAAATGTTCAAATTTTAGGAGATGACATTACCGGATTGCAGGGATTAAATGGAATAACCTCAATTGGGGGAAATCTAGTGGTCGACTGTCAAGGCCTCATTGATTTAACTGGACTGGATAATCTTTCAACAATCAATGGTGACTTATCATTTTGGAGCAACGAGCTTCTGACAACCCTGGATGGTGTGGACAATCTGAATTTTATAGGTGGGGACTTGAATATTGGCGTTCATATTTTTGTTTATTATTTTGGAAATCCATCATTGATAAACCTCACTGGTCTGGAGAATTTAACAATACTTGAAGGAGACCTAAATATTCTTAGTAACGATAATCTTATCAATTTTGAAGGTTTAAACAGCTTAACTTCTGTTGGTGGATCTTTTAACGTTAAGCTAAATGAATCACTGGTTGATTTCAGTGGATTAGATAATGTTGGTTCAATAGGAGGTAACGTAAGCATTATCAGTAATGAGGCCATGACCAGTTTGAATGGACTAGAAAATTTAATTTCAATTGAAGGAAATCTGAACATTGGAAATGATAACTATGGGAATTCCTCACTGACAAGTTTGGCTGGAATAGAAAAATTATCATCCATTGAGGGAAGCCTAAACATAGGCAGCAACGCTAATCTGACAAGTTTAACCGGATTAGATAGCATTTATGCAGGTTCAATCCAAAATTTATATATTTATGAAAACAGCTTACTTTCCCATTGTGATGTGCAAAGTATATGTAATTACCTGGCAGATCCTAATGGAGAAATCGAAATTTTTAACAATGGTCAAGGTTGTAATAGCCAGGAAGAAGTATTAGATTCTTGCAATATTATCTCTGTAGATGAATCAAAATACCTGAGTACTTTCAACTTATATCCAAATCCTTGTTCAGGAAATTCAAAACTTCGATTTGTAAACAATAAAGATGGACTGGTAATTTGTGATCTGTTTGAAGTTTCCGGAATTAAAATAAAACAAATCATGAATGAAGTAAAAATGCCGGGAACATTTGAAATGGAGATAATATTAAATGATGTACAGCCAGGACTTTATTTTATTGTACTGAAAACCAGTGACGGGAATCACATTCAAAAATTGATAAAAAAATAAGGACCAAAAATTGTTTATATTTATAGCTTTCGCTAGCGTCTTTGAAGTTTAAAGCTTCTTGGAAGCTTTTTCAGAAATTCAACAAGAAATCCATAGCGATATAATTCACACTTTTGACCCTATGATCTAACATTTATAGCTGGCTCTTTTAATATTGAAAATGCCTTATCCACATCCTTTTCATCCAGTATTATTGAAAACTCATTGGTCGTTGATAAAATCTCAATAATATTTATTCCTTCCCATGCAATCTTTTTCAGTATAAAATAATAATAACCTGCGATCTCGGTGTTTTCATCAGGGAGGTATAAAGTTATACAAGACAGCTTTTCAGTTGATGCAAGTTGATTTTCGTTCTTTAAAGTATTCAATAAATCATTTCGGGCAGTATCATTCAGGATGATTGTAGTTTCAAAAACGCCCTGTGAAAATGTATAAAACAAACCTTTCCATTCACTAAAGATCACAGACAATTCTGATAGCCTTCGTGGTAAACTCGAAGAGTTTTCAAAGGTGTATACAGAAATATTGGACCTGACGATGATATTCGACAGGTTTTTAATAAGATTTCCTGCCTGAATATTCACCTTCACCAGTTTCCCTGGTTGATGCCTTTTAATAGCCATCACAACAGCCCCAATCTTTACTTCTTTTGAAAGGACATCTTCAATTTCAACAACCATTTGCCTCGCCAGAGAAGTTAGGTTTATTAAACCGTCATTCAATGCTTCTTCGAGGTAAGGCCTGGATTTTAAGATCTTATCTACGGCTTCCTGAATGGTGATCATTATTCAATATTTGTTACAAATATAACATTTTGTTATAAAAGCGTTATATTTGTCTAGTAATTTTTTTCCATTCATGCCGAAAACTACATTTGCCTCCAAATCAGATAACAATGCAAATATTCAAATTCGGAGGCACCTCCTTAAGCACTGCTCAAAGGATCAAAGAGGTCGCAACAATTATTCATAATGACAATCCTAAGATCGTTGTATTATCCGCTAATGGTAAAAGTACAGACCTCTTAACCAATCTTGCAGACAACATTGCAAATCATGATTATAAACACTATGTACAAAATAAGTTCATTCTCTATAACTACTATTTAGACATCATTGATGACTTGTTTGATGATGTTGAATACATCACTAAAGCCAAAACATATATAACCGGAATATTCAACAAGATAATACCTGACGATGACGACCATTTTTCTATTTATGAGAACAAATGGCTTGTCACGCGGGGAGAAATGATCTCTACTGTACTGTTTGCACTTTATCTTGAAAGTATTGCAATCGGTTACCACTTTTTGTTCGCATCGGAGCTGATCCATAAAAATGCGGAAGGACAAGTAGATGAAAATATTTTACTTGATAAGCTCTTAATGGAGTTAAATGAAAACAACCGGTTCCCAATCTACCTAACACAGGGATTTATTTGTAGTGATGTTGATGGAGCAATTGATATTTTAGGCAGAGGCGGAAGCGATTATACTGCATCACTTCTAGGAAAAGCATGTACAGCTGAAGAGATACAAATCTGGTCGGATGTTGATGGATTTTTGAACAATGATCCGTCCCTGATACGTGGTGCTCTTCCTTTGTCAAACCTAAGTTTCAACGAAGCGGAAGAACTGGCCTATTTTGGTGCCAGGATACTTCACCCCATGACTATTAGTCCTGCAAAAGTTAGCAGCATCCCGATTTTTCTTAAAAACACCCTGAATCCGGATGCACAGGGCACAAAGATCTCCTCAGAAGTTCAGACTGCAGGAATAAAAGCCGTTGCTTCAAAGGATGATATTTGTCTCATAACTATTCATTCTGCAAGGATGTTAATGGCAACCGGCTTTCTCAGAACAGTTTTCGAGGTATTTGAAGATTTCAGTACTCCTGTGGATATGGTAACAACTTCAGAAGTTTCTGTATCTCTTACCATCGACAATCAACAACACCTGGAAGAAATTTTAAATGAACTCAACCAAATAGGTGATGTAACATGGCAGGACGGTTTGTCAATTGTATGTGTCGTTGGAGACCTGCTGGCTGAAAACCGGGGGAAAGTCAGGTTGGTTTTTGACACCATGAATAATGTACCGCTAAGAATGATCTCTTATGGTGCTGCCCGTAACAGCATTTCAATGCTTATTGATACGACCGATAAAATTAAAGTTCTGGAAGCCTTGAATCCGGTTATCCTTGAAAGCATAAAAGAATCTTTTACTTATGTTTAGCTTTGACCAAATCAACCGTTTTCAATCCAGACGTACTCCGTTCTATTATTATGACGTGGAACTGCTGAAATCTACCCTTTCCATTCTTTCGACCCTTCAGAAAAAAAAGAATGTAAAGATCCATTATGCCATTAAAGCTAATGCTAATATGCCGATACTGGGAAAGATCAGTGAATACGGATTGGGGGCAGATTGTGTTAGCGGGAATGAAATACAACAGGCACTTAGCTCTGGCTTCAATCCATCTGACATTGTTTTTGCGGGGGTTGGAAAATCAGATGAAGAATTAGAGCTGGGCCTGGTCCATAACATTTCCTGTTTTAATGTTGAATCAGTGCACGAACTTATTATTATCAACGAGATCGGCGAAAGACATGGGAAAGTTGTACCGGTAGCTTTCAGGATAAATCCTGACTACGATGCCGGAACACACAAAAACATTACAACCGGAACAAGATATGACAAATTCGGCATACCTGAATCGGATATACCTGAACTTCCTGGTTTGGTTAAAAACATGAAAAACATATGCTTTAAAGGATTACACTTTCATATTGGTTCTCAGATTACGAATATGTCCGTATTCAGAGAACTGGCTGTAAGGATCAACGACATACAATCATTTTTTACAAGTCATGGTTTACATCCTTCAATTATTAATGTTGGCGGTGGGCTTGGGGTAAACTATGCCCAACCTGAAAATGAAATGGTGCCCGATTTCTCGACATACATCAACACATATTTAAATGTTTTAAAACGGCAACCGGACCAGGAAATTCATTTTGAACTTGGAAGGTCTGTTGTTGCCCATTGTGGAAGTCTGATCACAAGGGTTTTGTTTTTAAAAAGAACAGGTGATCTTACATTTGCGGTTATTGATGCTGGCATGAATGACCTGATGCGTCCGGCACTTTACCAGGCAACACACAAAGTCCAGAGTTTGTCAGGAATTGGAAAAGAAAAAGTATATGCTATTGTTGGACCTATATGTGAATCTTCGGATGTATTTGGAAAGGACATCCTGCTTCCACAACTAGAAAGGGGTGATTTGCTGGCTATTCGCACCACAGGGGCTTATGGTGAATCCATGTCTTCAGGTTACAACCTCAGGAAGTCGGCACAAGCGGTTTACTCAAGCAAAATGCATGTTGGCAAAATTCATCCTCAGGTTGCGAACAAGATTTTATAAAAGTCTAATAAAAGCTTCTTTGAAGTTTAAAAATTCTTGGAAGCTTATTCACTAATGTCCTCTTTCCAAAGTCTATGGAATTCTTTCAGATTTTCCGCAAGATCGGGATGGTTCAGGATCAGGTTAGTTGTTTCCCCCGGATCTGCCTCAAGGTCATACAAAAATTCACCCACTTCAACATCAACCATTTCGTACTTTGCATTCTTGTCATCGTTAACAATATGCAGTTTCCACTTCCCTGCTCTTACGGCAATTTCATGGCCGGTATCCCAAACAAGCGTATCATGAGCTACTGAAGGATCGGCTCCTGACAATAATGTACTTAAGTCCTTACCATCGATGTAATCTGGCGATTGGATGTTCAATGCCCTGCAAATGGTAGGAAGTATATCCATAGCGCTGACCACATTTTTATTTACCATTTCATTCTGGTATTTCTTCGGCCAGGAGAAGATTACCGGCACCCGGATACCCCCTTCGTACAAAAGGTACTTTGATCCGCGTAATGGGTAGTTATTTGCGTATATAGGTGTTGAACCTCCGTTATCACCAATAAAGATCACCATGGTGTTATCTGTAAGGCCGAGATTATCAAGACAATTCATCACCCTGCCGATCTCTTGATCGAGGTAATACAGTTGTCCGAGGTAATGTTCCCGTCCTTCAGGATTGTTTGGTTTGCGGCCCTGAACGTACCAGTCGTAATATTCTTCTTTTGCCGGATCCCAATCGTAATAACCGGAGAGCTTGTTCTTCTCCAGGTAATCCTGTGGCAATTGATGTGTGAAGTTATGTACTGCATTAAAGGAAAGTTGCAGAAAAAACTTATCATCTTTATTTTTGGAAATAAAATCACAAGCTTCTTTCCCAAACAACTCGGTAGAGTATGCAAGGGTATCCAATTTCTCAGTGTTTACCCATAACCCTTGTTTTCTAAGGCTCTGCCCCTTTTTCTCGTATTCTTTTTTTGATCTTATAAATTCATCCTCATAGGCCTGGTCGTGGATCATGTAATGTTTACGTGCTGAGGTATGCCCGAAGAAATAATCGAAACCATGGTTCAACGGGAAACTTCTGTTGGTTGTATCCGAATCATGGGATCCGTAGTGCACTTTCCCTATATAAGCCGTTGAATAGTCATTTTCCTTCAAAAGCTCTGCAATTGTTATGTACTGAGAATCATGTATTCCAGGTCCGCCATACCAGAATGTTCCCCAGCGCTCCTGATAACAACCGGTTATGATCCCTGCACGTGATGGGCTGCAAATGGGTGAGGTAGCATATGCCTGTGTAAATCGTACACCTGAACGGGCAAGCTTATCAATTGATGGTGTGGATACATCAGTTGCGAGACTTGTACAACTCATGTCGGCGTACCCAAGGTCATCAACAACAATCAATACAATATTGGGTTCTTTGGAGGTATTGCAGGATACCAACAGAACAGAAACTGCAAAAAGTAAAAGAAAGGATCTCATGAAGAAAGGGATTATTTTTTTTCTAAAACTACAGATTTTTCAGATATGATCTTCAATGCGGTTTCCATGATCAAATCATTCCCTTTAACAATTGATTCTATCTGTGGCTTATGAGGTACATCCGGAACTACACCGGATTCCATTCCCTTTCCATTTACCGCAGTTTGATAGGAACACCTGGGATAAAGTAGATCCAATTTGGAATATGGCAGGATCAGGTTTTGGTAACAACCATTGCAGCGAAAGCTACCGCCCGATTTTTCTCCGATAAGGATCCCTGTCTTGTGAAATTTTAGCAATGATAACAAATGGCCTGTGGTAGAATAACTTCCTCCGTTCATCAATACGATTAGCTGTCCTGAAAATCTGTTATCCTTTGGCTCAATTGGAGATTTTAATTCATTGTACCCATAAACATAAGATTCAAAATAAACGGTAGGTGAAGAGATCAAATACCTGTACAATTCTGCAGCATGTTCAGGATCACCGCCATCATTGCCACGCACATCCAGCACAAGAAATTCATCCTGATTCTTGCTTATTGATAAAAAGGTATTTCTCAGGAACTCCGTGAATTTACTTCCTTTAAAGCTGATAAAATCCCTGATAACTAGAATGGAAGTATTTAATGAATCGATCCGTTTGTATTCGTAGGGAACATAATCAAACTGATCCGGAAAAATACGGTTCCGAAAGTTAACAATGGTATCCATGGGTTCAGGCAAAACCGCTGTAAAGTATGATGTATCTGTTAATGAATCATTTGAAAGTACTTCAAGGGTATAGGATTCAGGATAAAACTCATCTCTCAAATCCACTCCAAACCAGTTTCGGTTGATTTGCCAGTACTTATAAGTTCTATTATAGCCATCTGCAGGATTTATAGACAGCCAGTCTTTTACTATGTTTTTTGCATGCCTACCATTTATGGATATGATCCTGCTTCCTCTTGGGATATTCACTTTATCGCTCAACACTTCCCTGACGAAAATACTGGAATCAGTAAAAAACAAACGAATGGGTAAATGCTTATAATCACGGTTTGCGAGGTCGTAATAACCATCGGGAAAACTTAAGCGTGTATGGCCACACATAAGGGATGAAGCTAAATATGCCATCTTCGCATGGAAGGATTTTATTCGTATCGAATCTTTTATTGTGGTGGCAACACTGTCGAATAAATGTTCAAACACCACCCTGTTATGTGGATAATTCAATGATGGGTGAAACTTTACAATTTTCGACCGGAATAATTCAAGGTCCTCAATTAGATTTGCAGGGGCAAGTTTGTCTGAAGGATGAAAAGTTACTGATTGTTCCATGCAGGATTGAAAAAGCACAAAAGGTACTATCAGAAAAATAAGGGCACGTGATTTCATGCTGATGCTGATGATATAGGGATATCAAATATAGTAAGAATTCCCCAAGCATAAACCCTAGAGGACATTATACGTTATCAGCTTAATTAACATAAGAATGCCCTGATCCGTCGGCTGACAGACCAGGGCCAAACTTGCAGCTTACAAAAAAAAGATCTTATTGTCCTGGAGCGTTGTAATAGAATCGCTCTTTTACGATTTGGTCACCTTCCCAGTACTGAACGGCAACTTCTTCCATCTTCATGCGGTTGCCATCCTTAAAGGTTGTATCCATCCATGCTTCAACCATGGTCACTCCAGCTTCTTCATTAGAAGTAATACTGTAAACTCCTCCTCCATGCGTTTCTTTAATACTGTCTAAAAATTGTAATTCAAATTCCCGGTTCTTGTCTTTTCCTTCACGAACATCTCCGCTAGCTTCAATCATTACAACGTCCTGATGGTAATATTTTTCAAAGGCGTCCATCATTTTCCCTTCGCCAAGCATTGTATACATTTCTGTTACTCTATCCAAATAGCTCATAGTAGTTTAAATATTAGTGGTTTAAATAAGTATAACCCCTATAATCTTAAAGAGTTCAGCATACTTTCGTTAAAAAATGGTTAAAATGTTTACTTCCAGACTAAGGAAATAAGGGAGTAAGAAAATTAATGGTTTACCAAACATTCGATCACAATGAATGGAATTGTTAACTGGAAACAACCATGTTTACCAGCAATGGTATTTATATTTTGTTCTACAAGTTGAAAAACTTCCTGCTGTCTTTTTTCGGGAACGATACTTTTCCATCCTTCCAAAAAAGCAAGTTGTATAAAATAGTGGTTGAACATGGTCGTACCATCAACAAATTTATAGTAAAATGAATGGTGATCCAAACTGGCGATGTTAAAGCCTGAAGCATTTAATTGTTCTGAGAATTCCTCCAGAGGTTTTCTTTTTTCGTAGATGTGATCAACTATTCTTTCCACCTCTTTGGCCATACCCTTCTCTTTAAGAACTTCTTCTAAAACATCATAAAACTCTTTAAGGGATTGATCCAGGTTCATGGTCATCACAAACTGGCCGTCTTGTTTTAGCAGCCTGGAACATTCCTTCAACACCTGTGCCTGGTTTTCCACATTGTTTATGCCATTGTTGCTAACAATCAGGTCAATCGACTGATCAGGAAGAGGAATGGATTCTGCAGGTCCTTCTATTAACTCAACATTATTTATTCCATAGGCTGCTATCTTTTTCCGGGTTCGATTGATGGCTGCTTTCCATATATCAACACCATACACTTTTGAAGTTGTACCAAGACGCATGGCCAGTTCAGTAAGTGGGAAGCCAGCACCAAAGCCAATATCGAGTGCGGTAATGTTCTTCCTATAATTAACCTTATCTAGCAAATTTAGTCCAAAGGGAGCCGACCATAATGGTGTTTCATCGATTACTTCAAGCAAACGATCCGATTCAAGGTCGAATTTTTTATTTAAGTAGTTCATGCTTTTTGGTTTACCAATTCAATTTCTTTTTGCGACTTTGCTTCTTTGCGTGAAACTAAAAATTTAACTGGATTTTAAAATCTCTTCAATACTTTCTACAACAACATCAGCATTCTGCTTGTTAAAACACAAAGGAGGTTTCATCTTAATGATGTTGTCCATGGGACCGTCGGTAGAAATCAGGATGAATTGTTCCCGCATTCTGTTCTTAATATAGTTGGCCAGTTCAGCATGGTGTTCAAGGGTTTCTGTGTTTTTCACCAGCTCCATTCCGATGAACAGGCCACTACCTCTAACATCTCCGATAACCGGGTATAGGTTTTGTAATTCGCGTAATTTGTTCATAAAGTAATTACCGGTTTCCAGTGCATTGTGCTGCAAACCTTCTTCTTCAATCGCTTCAAGTACAGCCATTCCAATTGCACACGATACCGGATTACCTCCAAACGAACTAAAAAATTCCATACCGTTGTCAAAGGATTCAGCAATCTCATCTGTTGTAACCACAGCTGCTAACGGATGCCCATTACCCATTGGTTTACCCAGCACAACAATATCAGGCACAACACCCTGCTGTTCAAATCCCCAAAAAGTGGAGCCCATCCTTCCAAAGCCTGTTTGTACTTCATCAGAAATACAAACACCTCCCTGTCTTCGGATGATGGGATAAACATTCTTTAAATATTCCTTTGCAAGCGGAACCTGTCCTGCACAACCTACAATGGGTTCAGCAATAAAAGCAGCGACGGGTTTTTCACTACCTGAAATAAGTTCAGCCAACTGAGCGGCATATTGAGACCCAGCTGCACCGTCATTGTTTTTAAACTGCCCACGATAGGTATCTGGTATCGGCACTTTTAAAATAAAATCAGCCTGTTCCTTTCCTCCTTTTCGCCCGAATTTATAGTGGCTGATGTCAATACCCAAACGTGTATGGCCATGGTACCCATGCTCAAGGACAACCACATCCTTTTTACCGGTATGCGTTTGTGCCAGCCGGATAGCAAGGTCACTGGCAGCACTGCCGGAGTTGACAAACAATACCTTATTTAAAGGAGTAGGGAACTTTGAAATCAGCTTCTCAGAATATTCAGCAAGTTGATCATAGATGTACCGGGTATTGGTATTGAGTTTCGCCATTTGTTTCTGGCCTGCTTCAACTACTTTAGGATGGCTATGACCTACATGAGGGATGTTGTTATAAGCATCAAGGAAGGTATTTCCATAAGCATCATACATGTACTGGAAAGCAGCACTTTGCATTTTAATTGGTTGTTCATAGCTAACTGATTGTACTGCACTGATGTGCCTGAATCTTTTATCCAGGCTAACATCTAAAGGCTCAGGTTTTGCTGGAGGTATGCCAGCAGCCTGATAAAACACCTGGGCGGCATACACAGGATTTATCTCCAGCCATTTTTGTATTAAATTCCAGGCCTGTTTTTCACTTACCGATATGTATTCATTTTCGGGATCTTCACTTCCTGACCAGGCAGAACCAACAAGGCTCATGCACAGCCTTCCTGCAATTAACCAGTAAAGCACATCAAGCTCATTATTCTCCAGGGGAACAACTTTATGATATCCTTCAATTATTGGTACTGCCCATTTTAAAGGATCCTCCTTATGGAATAATGCATAGGCTAATGCAATGGCAAGTTCATTGATCAGGCAGGAATGGACCATATCACCAAAATCGATGATCCCTGAAACCAGTCCATCCTGAGTTAACACATTCCAGTCGTTGGCATCGTTTTGTATAATTGATTTTCTGAGGAAGGGTAAATGGGGTACCACATTCTCCTTGTACTGTAGAAAAAAATATTCAACCAGTTTCCGTTTTGACGGATCGGAAATATACCTGGATTTATTTTGCATGTTCATCAGGTTATTCAAATCCCAATCTATTCGCCTGGCTTCAATGGCTACATCCATCTGATTTATTAATTCGCGATCCATTTCCCCGAGGAATTTTCCAAACGAATAATACATCTTTTGTGATGGTTCTGCATCTTTTAAAAATACCCCATCCATCCAATTCAGCATTCTAAGCAAAACAGGTTTGCCTTGATAGTCATCTTTGATCGTAAAACCGCCATCAATGCTTTGCAAAGGATGTTGAAAGCGGTTTGGATACTTTTCCGACAATTCAAAAAGCATGCTACTTTCAGCTGTATAATAAGCAGTTGCAGATTCATTAAGTTGATGTAGTTTTAACACATAGGACTTCCCCTGCTGGTCTGTTACTTTAAAGTTTGCGTTGGCATATCCTTCAAGTTCTTTAACAGATTTAACTTTAATGCTGTAATTATCCGATATAATTTTAATAAGCTCTTCCATGAACCGCGATTAATGACAGATTCAAATGTACATCATTTTTAATGATCACAGAAAATTGACAACTGAATATTTCAACCTTCAAAATTTAACCGTAAGGTTTTGACAGAATCCCTATTGGCTTAAACAATTCATGAAAATTCATGCAGATTATCAGAATACTCAGCTGCTCTTCAACCCAGGTAAAAACATGAATAATGTAAAATTTCAAAAAAATTATCAAAAATTTGAAGAATTATTTTTCAACCACACATACAACTGGTTATCTGCTATTTAACATATGATCAATATCAAACTTACCAAGCAAAAACAAGTAGATTATTCATGAATTTTAGATTTTGGTAAAGTTATTGCATCCCTACAGGTATCTCGAGAAAAATTACAGAACATTGATCATTGATTTAAAATAAAACAAATGTCTAACCCTCAAAAACTACATATCATGAAACCAAAAATGTTAAGTTTATTTATCCTGTTTTCTTTCTTAATAGGATATACCGCAGCACAAGATGTAATAACAGTAGAAGCGAACAGTCAGGAAATTAGTAACAACCTCGACCTTCAGGCCGTGGCCTCAGTATTTGGCGATGCAGAAGACCTGGAAGACTTTGAAAGAAAGCTGAACGATCCTGAACTTCAGATATCAAACCTTGACATGAACGGTGATGGTTATGTCGATTACCTGAGGGTAGTGGAACTTGCGGAAAACAACACCCACCTCATCGCCATTCAGGCCGTACTGGGTGAAGATATTTTCCAGGATGTGGCTACTATAGAAGTGGAGACAGATGACCAGGGTGTAACAACTGTACAGGTGGTTGGAGATGTATACATGTACGGACCCGATTACATTATCGAGCCGGTTTATGTACACAGACCGTTAATCGTTGTTTGGTTTTGGGGACCTCATTACAGGCACTGGCATTCTCCATGGTATTGGGGTTATTACCCGACGTATTATCGTCCCTGGAGGCCATGTCACCACCATGTATATGTAACTCATATCCATACTCACATTAATGTACATCATACCTATCACTATACAACTGTTAGAAAAAGCAGAACTGCAATAAACATGCACCACAGGGTTGCAAGAAACGATTACGGAAGCAGACATCCTGAAAAATCCTTTACACGAAGGAACAGAGGTGTAAACAACAGAGCCCAGCTTGTAGGGTATAAAAACAACACTCCAATCCCTAAAAGCAGTTCGGTGAAGTCTGACAGGCAGTCTA
This sequence comes from uncultured Bacteroidales bacterium, assembly GCA_964421215.1. GTDB lineage: Bacteria > Bacteroidota > Bacteroidia > Bacteroidales > JAADJA01 > JAADJA01. The sequence continues at coordinate 202,532 of CAYQWA010000005.1, forward strand.
AAAAAGTGCAGAAAGACTGGCAAACCGCTTCCAAAAAAGGAAGCCCGACAAAGGTGAAGTCTGAAAGGCCTTCAGGTACCGAAAAGAAGAATTACAAGAAGCCTGCAGAACAAAGATCGACTGTACAAAAACAGAAAAGTAAAGTTGAAAGAAAACCAGCTTCAACAAAACAGAAGCAGCCTGCAAAAAGAAAACAAAGTACTCCAAAGAAAACTACTGTAAAGAAAACAACGCAAAAAAAGCAAAGTGCAGAAAGGAGAACAACGCCCAAGCAGACATCACAAAAGAAGCAGTATACTCCAAAAAAGTCAACACAGCCGAAAAAATCGGTTCAGAAAAAAAGCAGCAGTACCAACAAGAAGCCTGCAACAACTCAGAAGAGACAATCAACTCAGAAGAAGCAGGCTAAACCTTCTAAAAAAGCTGACAGCCGTTCCAATAGAAGGTAATCGAATTGATCGGCTTGTTTAAAGCCTGACCGGAATAAACTAAAAGTACATCAAATCATTTGGTGTACTTTTTTTATTTTTGCGGCTCGTTATGAATGCAGGAATGCAGGAATGCAGGAATGCAGGAATGCAGGAATGCAGGAATGCAGGAATGCGAGAATGTTAGGCGGAGTGGAATACCTCAAAGGCAAAGAGTAAAAGAAATTGTTTTTCTACTAGTAGGCTATGAAATCATTTAAGCATTCTATCATTCTAGCATTCTAGCATTCTAGCATTAAAATAATAGTACACACAACAATACTAAAACAACAACATGCTTTTCAATTCAATCCAGTTTGTCTATTTTTTGCCTGTTGTAATAGTGCTGTATTATCTTATTCCGCATAAATCTCGTTGGGTACTGCTTCTGGTGGCCAGCTACTATTTTTACATGTGCTGGAAAGTGGAATACATTTTCCTTATCCTTGCCTCCACCCTGATCGATTACCTTTCGGCCATCCAGATGGATAAACAACCGGAACGAAGGAAGAGGACCCCATTTCTTATCCTCAGCCTGGCTTCCAACCTGGGATTACTTTTCACCTTTAAATATTTCAATTTTTTCGGTGGAGCGCTGAACGATTTGTTCCAGACCTACAACATGGCAAGTTCAGTTCCCTTGCTTAATGTCTTGCTGCCGGTGGGAATTTCCTTCTATACTTTTCAAACCCTCAGCTATTCCATTGAAGTGTATATGGGAAAGCAAAAGGCGGAGAGACACCTGGGCTATTTTGCCCTGTATGTGGCCTATTTCCCACAACTTGTTGCCGGCCCCATTGAACGGTTTTCTCGACTTGCCCCACAATTAAAAGCAAAACACACTTTTTCTTATAAAAACCTGACAAACGGACTGAGGCTCATCCTGTATGGCTTGTTCATAAAAATGGTTATTGCCGACAACCTTTCGGTTTATGTGGACCAGGTTTATGCTGCTACCGACCAGCACAACAGCATCGACATTTTACTGGCCATGTTTTTTTACTCTTTTCAGATCTATTGCGATTTTCATGGGTATTCAACCATCGCCATTGGAAGTGCATTGATCATGGGAATCCGGATCATGGACAACTTTAACACCCCATACCTGGCAAAAAACATTTCAGAATTCTGGCAGCGGTGGCACATTTCACTTTCCACCTGGTTCCGGGATTACCTCTACTTTCCATTGGGTGGGAATAAAGTTTTGAAGCAGAGATGGATAATTAATATACTTATTGTGTTTACGGTAAGCGGATTATGGCATGGGGCCAACTGGACTTTCATTTTCTGGGGCGGACTATTCGGTCTGGTGTATTTATCGGAAAAAGGATTAAATAAAACCTTCAAGATCCCGGACACAAAATCTTCATTGTCCATTATTCATTTACTCCTTGCCGTTAAAACCTTCTTGCTGGTTACCGTTATATGGGTGTTTTTCAGGAGCCAGAGTATACAGGAGGCTTTTGATTATTTCTATTACCTGGTAAATAATACGGATGTGGCCAATGTGGAGTTAAATGTGAGCTTTAAGGACTGGTTTGTATTGGGCTTTTTCATAGTAACCGACCTTTTATTGTTTAATACCCGGTTCGACAAACTGGTTAGCAAATACAATATAGCAGTAAGATGGATCATTTATAGCTTATTGATCTTTATGATCATAGTTTTATCAGGAGTAGAGAATTTTGCATTTATCTACTTTCAATTTTAGTAACATGGCAATCTTCAAAAAAATAGGGATAAGGATTCTCGGTTTGGCAGCACTACTGGTGCTGATGAATTTTGTCTATGAACACAGGTTTTTTGAAGCCGATATTCAAAAACATTCAGAAATTATTGAATTGGTCAGAGATGTACAGGATGATGCCAGGATCATTTACCTTGGTGAATCATCAAACATTACCTTCAGATCTGACGATACTGATAAACGCTCGATTAGTGAATTTATCTCCGATCATTACCCTGAAGTGAATTTCGGCCATTTGACCAAACCTGCCAGTCATGCCGGAATTTATAAAGTGTTGCTTAACAATATTCCTGAAGACTCACCTGTTGAAACCGTTATTATTACCCTAAACCTCAGGTCGTTTAATGCACAATGGATTTACTCCGACCTGGAAACCCCTTTTCAAAAAAGTATTGTACTCTTAAGAAACAACCCACCATTGCTTAACAGATTTATGCTTGCCTTTAAAGATTATGATATTAAAACAGCTGATGAACGAGAAAAACAGTTCCACGAAAAATGGCGTAAAGATGAGTTGAATTTTGATTTTAATTGTACCTACAAGAATGTAATAGAATGGGACAATGCAAAAGCCGCTCAGGGCATCAGGAATGCTGACAACTCCTTTAATCATGATCATACTGTTTTAGCATGTCATTATATTAAAGCATATGCTTTTCCCATTGATACAGCAGCAAATCCGCGAATTAAAGATTATATCGATATTATTTCGTTTGCTAATAAAAGGGGCTGGAACCTTGTTTTTAACCTTTTGGCTGAAAACATTGAAAAGGCAGATGATCTCGTCGGTATTGAACTGGTTAATATCATGAACCACAACAGGAAACTTCTTACAGATTTTTTCCAAAAGAAAGGTGTTGTGGTGGTGGACAATTTTAATAGTGTGGAGAATGAACAGTTTATTGATCAGGACTGGACCACAGAACATTATGCTATGAAAGGAAGAAGAAAAATAGCCAGGAATGTTGCTGATAGCTTGAAATTGTATTATGCGGATCAGTTTGTCAGCACTGATTATTCAGCAAAGTTTATAACATCATTTTATACGGATTGTGAACAGGTTGTTGACTGGACAGATTATTCATCGGTAACAAACAATTTTGCCTATTCTGGGAGTCATTCTTCTATGATCGGCCAGGGAAGGCAGTTTAGCATCGGGTTGGCAAGACCAGTATCCTCCATTCCTGACACAAGTTTCAATATAATTCATGTAGAATGCCGGTTGTTTCAGACATCAATTGAACATAAAGCAGCGATTGTGCTTGAAGCCGGTGGGGATAACATTGATTATTTCTTTAACAGTTGGCTGGTAATCGAAAAATCACAAACTGCAAACAACTGGGAACATTTATCCTGGGAGATCTCTGTACCGGACCAGGTCAAACAAGCCGACATTTTTAAGGTCTATTTTTACAATACTTCCAACGAAACTGTCTATATTGATGATCTTTTGATCCGGTTTAAATAACCCGGAACTTCTAACCTCGAACTAATACTCATTCCAACTCTTAATACTAATCTCCTCAGGATCAATCCTGCTAAACGCATAAATAAATGCTGAAGCCAATCGTGCATTTGTAATTAACGGAATATTATAATCAATGGCTGATCTCCGGATTGTATAATCATTGGATAACTCACCTTGTGTTAAGTTCTTAGGGATATTAACCACCAGGTCGAATTGTTTATTCCTGATATAATCAAGTACATTTGGTTTTAAATCTTCATCCGGCCAATGTAAGCGAGTGGATGGAATACCGTTGGCAGCAAGAAAATTATGAGAACCTGGAGTTGCAAACAGATTAAGTCCATTGGTAATCATCATCTTAGCACTGTTCAATAGTTCCAGCTTGTCTCTCATCGGGCCGCTGGAAATCATCACATTGTTGGTTGGGATACTGTAACCAACTGATAACATTGCCTTAAGTACTGCATCATAATAATCGTCACCAATACAACCCACTTCGCCTGTCGAGGACATATCCACACCTAATACAGGATCAGCTTTAGAGAGCCTTGAAAATGAAAACTGGGAGGCTTTTATTCCAATGTGGTCGATTTCAAAAATTGATTTGGACGGTTTTATATACTCAACCTGTAACATGATCTTGGTGGCCAGCTCTATAAAATTTGATTTCAGCACTTTTGACACAAACGGAAAACTGCGGGATGCCCTCAGGTTACATTCAATGACTTTTATATCGTTATCCTTGGCCAGAAACTGAATATTAAAAGGACCTGAGATCTCCAATTCTTTAGCGATCTGTCTTGTAGCACGTTTAATCCTTCTCACCGTTTCAAAATATATCTTCTGTGGTGGAAAAACCATAGTGGCATCTCCCGAATGCACACCGGCAAACTCTATGTGTTCACACATGGCATAGGCTTGGATCTCTCCTTTATCGGCCACGGCATCAATTTCAATCTCTTTTGCCTGTTCAATAAACTCAGTTACCACAACCGGATGCTTTTTAGATACTTTTGCTGCTACTTTTAAAAAATGTTTCAGTTCTTCCTTGTTGGATACTACATTCATTGCAGCTCCGGAAAGGACATAAGAAGGCCTGATTAAAACAGGAAATCCAACTTTATCAACAAAGGAATTTATTTCATCCAGGCTGGATGATTCTTTCCACTCGGGCTGGTCGATTGCCAGGTCATCCAGCATCATGGAGAAATAGTGGCGGTTTTCAGCCCGGTCGATGGCAGTGGCTTGAGTACCGAGTACTAAAGCACTTGCCTTGTTCAAACGCATGGCAAGGTTGTTCGGTATTTGTCCACCGGTTGAAAGGATTAAACCTTTAGGAGTTTCAAGGTCGACAATATCCATCACACGCTCAAAACTTAATTCATCAAAATAAAGGCGGTCGGTTACATCGTAATCGGTGGATACTGTTTCCGGATTGTAGTTGATCATGATCGATCGATAACCATTATCATTGATGGTATTAACAGCATTCACACCACACCAGTCGAATTCTACGGAACTACCGATACGATATGCTCCGGATCCAAGAACAACAACCGATTTCCCATCCTTCTCATATTCTACATCGTGTTTAGTTCCCCCATAGGTTAAATATAGATAATTTGTAAATGCAGGATATTCAGCGGCAAGTGTATCTATTTGTTTTACAGCTGGTAAAAGACCTTTTGATTTTCTGTACTCCCTGAATTCGTAACTGGCATCGTCCATCTGATCTGAGGAACAATTCAAAACAAGCCTGGTAATTTGAAAATCGGAGTATCCTTTTTTCTTTGCTCCAAGTAAAATCTCATTTGGAATATCTTCAAATGAACTGTACTTTTCCAGTTTATTTTTCAAATCATAAATGATCTTCAGCTTAGTCAGAAACCATTTATCAATCTGTGTAAGTTCAAATATTTCATCCACAGTTTTTCCGGCTTCAAAAGCTTTTTCAATAACGAAAATCCTCATTTCCGTTGGATTAGACAGTTCCTTTTCAATATCTTCAACAACGATATCCCTGTTGCCAACAAATCCATGTGCACCCTGCCCGATCATCCTTAATCCTTTTTGAATGGCTTCTTCAAAAGTAGTTCCGATGGACATCACCTCTCCCACCGATTTCATGGAAGAGCCTATCTCTCTGCTTACACCGTCGAATTTATTCAGGTCCCATCGGGGAATTTTACAAACAACATAATCCAGGGCAGGTTCAAAAAATGCGGACGTTTTTTTTGTTATTGCATTCTTTAATTCAAACAGTCCATATCCAAGACCCAGTTTGGCCGCAATAAATGCGAGAGGGTATCCTGTTGCTTTCGATGCAAGTGCAGAGGATCTGCTAAGTCGCGCATTGACCTCAATGACCCTGTAATCTTCAGAATTGGGATCAAGTGCGTATTGCACGTTACATTCACCGATGATCCCGATATGCCTGACAATACGAATACTCAATTCCCTGAGTTTATGATATTCCCTGTTAGTCAGCGTTTGTGAGGGAGCAACCACTATGCTTTCGCCGGTATGAATGCCCAGGGGATCAAAGTTTTCCATATTGCATACGGTTATACAATTGTCGTATTTGTCACGGACCACTTCATACTCGATCTCTTTCCACCCTTTTAATGACTCTTCAACCAATACCTGGGGGCTGTAGGAGAATGCATTTCGTGCCAGTTTGATTAATTCCTCCTTGTTTGAAGCAAACCCGCTACCCATGCCTCCCAGCGCATACGCTGCCCTGACTATGACAGGATATCCAAGATCCTCAGCTGCTTTTAATGCTTCTTGTTTGGTAGCTGCGGCAAAGCTCCTCGCCGTTATCACATCGATCTCATTCAACTTTTCAACAAAAATATCCCGGTCCTCTGTATTAATGATAGACCTAACTGGTGTTCCAAGAACCTTTACATCATACTTTTTAAAAATCCCGATTTTTTCCAGTTCAACACCACAGTTGAGTGCGGTTTGTCCTCCGAATGACAAAAAGACTCCATCCGGATTTTCTTTTTGTATTACCTTCTCGACAAAGAATGGCGTTACAGGTAAAAAATAAATCTCATCAGCTATCCCTTCAGAAGTTTGAACAGTAGCAATATTCGGATTGATCAGAACTGTTTTAATACCTTCTTCCTTCAAGGCTTTTAATGCTTGTGATCCTGAATAATCAAACTCACCTGCTTCACCGATCTTCAATGCTCCTGATCCAAGGAGAAGTACTTTTTTTATTTTTTCCATCTATTTTTTCGTTTGTTCGATCAGGTTTAGAAAATCATCAAACAAAAACTCTGTATCTGTTGGTCCACCAGAGGCTTCTGGATGGAACTGTGTTGAGAAGAACGGTTTGGTTTTATGCCTGATTCCTTCACAAGTATCATCATTTATATTAATAAACAATGGTTCCCATTCATCACTAAGCGTTTTCAAATCAACTGCATAACCATGATTCTGAGAAGTGATGTAACATTTATTATCACCAACTAACCTTACCGGTTGGTTGTGACTTCTGTGTCCGTATTTGAGTTTATAGGTCTTAGCACCACTGGCGAGGGCCATAAGCTGACTTCCCAGACAGATACCAAATACCGGCTTTTCATCTTCCATTGCTTTCTTCACGGAGTTGATCACTGGCTTACACATTTCTGGATCACCAGGCCCATTTGTGACAAAAAGTCCGTCATAATCTTCATTATCGATATTCAAATTATATGGGGCACGGATAACGGTAGTATCCCTCTGGTGCAAGCATCGGATAATGTTATTTTTCACTCCGCAATCGATCAAAAGGATTTTATGCCTTCCTGAACCGTATACCTGCTTTTGTGCAGGAGATACCTGACCTACAAGATCATCATTGTTTGGATCGTACCAATCCACTTCTTCTTTGTCAAACACAATTTTCCCCAGCATAGTCCCACTTTCACGAAGCACCTGTGTAAGTTCACGTGTATCGATTCCATACAAACCCGGGATCTTTTGTGATTTCAACCATTCGCCCAAACTTTGAGCAGCGTTCCAGTGACTGAACTTAGATGTATAATCGGAGATGATAAAACCCTGCACTGCAATTTTATCCGATTCGTAAAATTTTAATAGTTGTTTTTCGGCTTCATCACCAGGTACTCCATAATTTCCAACAAGAGGGTATGTGGCCACAAGTATCTGGCCCTTGTAAGATGGATCAGAAAGACTTTCAGGATAACCGGTCATTGCTGTATTAAAAACGACTTCACCGGCTGATGATCGATTGTATCCGAAGGAGTATCCCGGGAACTCCATGCCGTTTTCCAGAACTAGCGTGGCTTTCATAGATAGTAAATCTAAATTTAAAGAACTGAACAGGACTTTCCTGTATATTCCCGGGGAGGCAAAAATAAACCATGCCATTCAAAGCAGGATGAAAAGCTTTCAGAAGTTATTAAGAAAAAAAGAAAGGATTTTTAACAGCCTGTTATATTAAGTTTGAAACTATTTGAAAGTCAGGTTAACAATTCCATCGGCAGTCCTAAGCTCTACGGGTGGCCCACCTCCATTTACAGCACCCTGGATTTGAAACTCGGTAATTTTGCCGTCAAAATCAAGTTGGGGATATATCAGATCTTTCCCCCTCATTTTTAATGTCATCCCGGTCTTATCAGGGAGCACCACATTAATGTTCCCATCCCGTGTCACCAGCCAGGTTTTGCCTTTTAACTCCTTTATGTTTCCCCTGATATCACCCACAGTTGTTGATCCGGTAATAGACCAGGAACAATCCTTTATGACCAGATTACCCTTTTCGGTTTTGGCCCAGAGGACACCTAAAATATTTTCCATGTTTATTCCACCATCTCGGGTTTCGAAATTTGCATCGCCTATTACATTTTTCACCTGAATGTTGCCATCACTGGTTTTAAAATTAACATTGCCCTCAATGTCTGTGGCTTTGATATGGCCAGCCGATGTTTCTCCTTTAACCATTCCCTCAATTCCTCTGAGAACAACATTTCCGTCAGCCGTAGTACAACTCTGGTCCGCATAGAGACCACTTAGCTGTACATTTCCAGCAGCCGTTGTTAACTGGCAGGAAGTACTGTCCGGCACATAGATCTTACAGGATACAATGTACTGATCTCTCCAGAATTCCTTTTTATTTTCATTTCGCCGGCGGATGATCACCCTGATTTTGTTACCTGTTTGCTCTGTTTCCAGAATCACGAACTTATCCAGTGCTTCACGTTCGATGTTCAGAAAGTTGGTTCCCTCTTTTACGATGTAATACACTTCAATGTGATCCCCCTTCTTAGGAGAAACATGAATATATCCATCTGTTGCAGAGACATCCAGTTTAGCGGGGCCATCCACTTTAAACTTATCCATAAAGGAATAACGGCCCTCCTGGGCTGTAAGGAAATAAGTTGCCAGTACTAACAGGATAATAAGAAATGATGATTTCCTCAATACCGGGATGGTTGAATGTTGTTTTAACCTCAAGTTGATTTGCATCTGTATTAAATCTTATTGTGTAAATTTACCTAATACCTCATTTACTTGGACGTAGATTTGACAAAAATGTTTCCTTTTTGTTCAAATGATTTATACAAATAGTTTAATAAATATTTTCATGCTGGCAGGCAGGCCCGGCAGCCCGCCAAAAATAAAGCTTGATATTAAACCAGCCAAATTAATACAGTATAACACTGCACAAACTATTTACTACATTTGTTGTTTTACTGTTTTAAATAAGATAAAATTGAGGAACACAAAGATTAAATACGGCTTCTTTATACTTACCATCTTCCTTAGCAGCCTGTTGATTTCAAGTTGTACCGATGATGAGAAATATGAAAATAGTCTTGTTCTGCAGGATAGTGTTCCTTTATTGGAAAGAAGTATGGATGCTATATCAGAGGTATCCTCTGAAGTACCCGGGAATTTTACTTTCGCTGTAATCTCAGATTCTCATGATAAATTCGGCCAGCTTAAAGAGGCCATTACGCATATCAATTCAAATTATGATATTTTGTTTGTAATTCATTGTGGTGACATGTCATATGGTGGTAAAGCTTTGCACCTGACGCAGTCAAGAAACCTTCTCGGGGAGTTGAATAAACCCTGTTTTCCGGTACCCGGCAATCATGAGAGCTTTTCGAACCGTCTGGAATCTTACAGGGAGCTTTTCGGCAATGACCAGTATTCCCTTGAATTTGAGAATAATCTATTCATCTTTTTTAATGATAATTTCAGGTTTTTTCAAGGGGATACCATATTTACCTGGATAGAGCAAAATCTTGTAGCCCATTCTGATTACACCAATGTTTTTATTACTGCACATTGTCCCCCCGCTGACACTATGTTTTTTGGTGAATACTATGTTGAGCATTACAAAAACATAATAACGGGATATGGCATCGATCTCTCCATTCACGGGCACTGGCATACCTACAATGTGTATGATTTTTATAATGACGGATCACACTACCTGACCTGTGGCTCTACCATGTCCAGATCTTACAGTCTGGTGCATGTGAGCGGTGAAGCGATAGAGGTGGAAGAAGTGAAGTTTTGAAATTGACTATATCAAGCCACAAAGTGGTTTATAACCGCAATGCGGACAGAGTCCATGTTACTTCAGCGAAAGCGTCACACTTCCATCCGAAGTGATCATCTCAACCCGCTGGCCTCCGCCAAATAGTTGCCCTTCGATATGATGTTCATCAATTCTCCCTGATAATTCAACCTTAGGAATGTTTAAGTCTTCACCCTTCATTTTAATATCCATGCCTGTATTTCGGGGAACAGTAAGATGGATATTGCCATCGCTGGTTTTCATGGTGAGGTTTCCGTTAACTTTCAGCAGGTTACCCTTAATAGTGCCGTCAGAAGTTTCGGCAAATAGAGAGCCGGAACAATCAGTAAAAGTGATGTCACCGTCCGAGGTAGAAGCATCAATTTTTCCGGTTACTTTTTCAAACTCCACATCTCCGTCGCTTGTTTCCAGAGTGGCATCGCCATCAATTTCAAGAGCTGTAACATCACCATCACTTGTAGTTAACATGATGTTGCCCTTGATGAATTTTACCATAACATCACCGTCAGATGTTTTAGCATCCACATCGCCTGTGATCTTGCTCAGCCTCACTTCACCATCACTGGTTTTGCATCTCTGATTGGCTTCTAATCCTTCAATTTCAACATCACCATCAGAGGTTTTAATATAGCAATAGGTATCTTTTGGTACATAAACTTCACAGGAAACACTGTATTGTTCTTTCCAGTTGGACATTCTGTATTTGTCTTTGTTCCTAATGGCAATATCAAGTTTGCCACCACTGGTCGAAATATCCAGTTCTACTTTTTCTTCCAGTTCACTTCGGTTGATCTTAACAAAATGGTTTCCCTTTTTTACAATGTAATACACTTTAACATTGTTCTCTGTGCCAGGCTGAACCTGGATAAATCCATCACTTGTAGATAAAGCAAATTCTTTTGATGTCGGGGCTTTGTATTCGTCCATAAAAGAGTATTCATGTTCCTGGGCAAATGCTCCTGAACAAAACACAATGCTCAATAATGCATTTAACAATTTAGTTCTCATGATAATAAATTTGTGGTTATTGAATGAATAAAAAAATTATAATCCCGAAATATTCGGAATTATAATATATGACGCTTCTAAAATTGAAATGTTACTGTAATTTTAGATCCTGTAAATTTTTATTTTGATTCAACAACTTCAAGATACAAAGTATCAGCATTTACACCTGTAAATATGCCCCAGCCATTGTTTATATTGGTCAGAGGGCTTGTTAAATTGTTTGATGACTGACTGATGGTTTCATACAAGTCGGCATATTCCTGATTTATCTTGAATAACACAATCCTGTAGGTTCCAAAATAAAAGAGGTTTCTCATGGTTAAATCATGGCCAGGCAACACAATTGGATTACTGGTAGAAGTTGTTGGCAACTCTTGATCCACCATATTTGCATTGATATAATCAATGTCAGACTCCATGTATTCAACAGAAACAATATGATAACTTTCATCAGAATTGTTCCAATCAAGTGAGGCGCTTTCAAAAGATGGCAATCCGCCCATTGATGAACCTTCTTCAATGCGTTGCATGGCAATTACGTTATCTGAGATTGAAAAGCTCACAGGTTTACCCGGCACAGTGGAAGCAGCTGAAATTGTATCGCCTGCACTTAAAAATGTTATTGCATAGGAAGAGTTTGCCATTGCTTTTAGTGAATCTATTTCGCTTATATATGTTCCGGGGATTTCGGATTCCACCATTGCATAGTTCTCATTTCCTGCAGAAAGAATAATTTCAAGTCCGGAAAGCGGGAAAACATCTTCAGTTGTTTCTTCAGAATAAGTCACCAATTCACTGACTTTTAGTTCAATTTTTTTCCCGGCGACAAGGTATCCTTCAACCACAGGAACATGATCACTGATTTCAGTATCGAGCTTCTCTACCTGACATGAAACAAAAAGAATTAGTAAGCTGACAGTATATTGAATAATTTTTTTATTAACCATGAGAATTACATTATCTTAGTTTTAATGAAAGTGTTACATTAGGTGTGATGCCCAGCAGGTTGATATCGGTTTCCAAAAGGCCGGCTTCATCCACTTCAAACTCTTTATACCAAACGTTTTGTCTGTTGTAAACATTAAACAACGAAAATCCTATGCTACCTATTCCTGTTTTTCCTAACGGAAACTCATAGTTAGCTGAAAGGTCGAGACGGTGATAATCAGGATAACGTGAGCCGTTTTTTGGGCCGGTAACAATAAAATCTTCTATACTACCATCAGGGAGTGTTAAAGTATAACCACCAAGTGGCTCGGTATAGGGTTTCCCTGTGGCATATATCCAGGTACCTGCAAAAATCCACTTTTTCCATTTGTATGTACTTACAAGCTTAAACTCATGGGTTACATCGTGGGTAGCAGGGAAATAGCCTTCACCATAAACAGGAAAATTGTAAAGTACCTGCCCAAGGGTATATCCTATCCAGCCTGTTAACTTGCCGAATTTTTTCTGAGCAAGAAACTCAATTCCCTGTGCAAATCCATTGCCCTCGTAAAAAAAGGAATTGTAATCTAATTCACCATAGGCAGGAGCAAATCGCAGAGTATATTCCGACAAACCTGAAAGTTCCTTGTGGTAGGCTTCCACATCAAAAAGAAAATTATTGGTTTCATAGGATGCACCAAGAACATAATGAATTGATTCACTAACCGGTATATCAGCACCATCGGATAAGATCCAGAAATCGCGACTTCCTGACATTATATCTTCACGGATCACCCGGTTTGCAAACTGGTTAAAAATTCCCCAGGAGCCTTTCAGCTTGATTTTAGAACCCAGGTCATAGGTAAGTTGGAAACGAGGCTGAACATAAAACTTCCCGGTAATGTCATAATAAGTTGTGCGCAGGCCTGATGTCAGGTGCAGTTTATCAAAAGGTTGCCATTTATCCTGCAAGTAAGCAGACACTTCATTACCCATCTCATTTATATTCAGGATACCTACCGTATCATTCTGTATGTAATCATAGGCAATGTCATAATGGGTAGCCTGCAATCCAAATTCAATCTGATTGTTTACACCAGTCTTTAATTCCATGTCCGATTTCCATGAAAAATCTTTAAGGTCATTGTCCTCAAGTGTTCCCCTGTTAAACGTAATCGTCTCTGAATCACTCTCAATGGTACGGCTCATTCTCATGTCTCTTTCGCTGTAATAATTAGAATATGATAAGAGGTTATTCATATAAAACTTCTCCGACCATTTTCTCGACCATTTAAGGCTGCTGCCCCAGTTGCCCCATTTTGTAAGATCAGTCATGCCACCGCTAATTGATACTTCGGATCCTGCCCTGTTCATTTCTCTTGAATTGTCAAGATCATCCTGCCCGTTAAAAAAACTCAGTGAAACAATATCTCTGGTGGTCAGCCGGTAAGTGAGCTTCGCGTTTAGATCGTAAAAGTAAGAATTTGGATCCGCAGACTGAATGGTCCTGTTCCCTTTTACGGGTATGTTTTGGGGTGTATTGTTTGAATTATCTTCCTGAAAGGCATCGAATATCCGATCGTACAAAATGCCTTGATAGGACTTCCTTCCTGCAATAAAAACCGAGCCTTTGCCCCCCAGTGGTATTTCAGTATAGGCATTAAAACTCATCAGGCTGATATCTCCACCCAGGTTGAATTGGTTTTCATTGCCTGTTTTACCAATGATCTCCATAACACTTGAGAGTCGTCCTCCGTATTTACTCTCAAATCCGCCCTTATAAAGCTTAACATCTTTAATGGCATTGGAATTAAAGGCACTGTACATTCCGAACAAATGTTCCTGATGGTACACGGTAAACCCATCGTACAAAATAAGGTTTTGATCAGGAGTTCCTCCCCTTACATACAATCCTGCTGAAGATTCATTGCTGCCGGATATTCCGGGCAGGAGCTGGAAAGACCTGAAAATATCCTTCTCACCCAAAGAAGGGAGCGACGCAATATCCCTTGGCGTAAGTGAAATTGTACTGATCTGCTCCGAAGCCCGCAAAAGTTCCATCCTGTCTGCCGTTATGGTCACCCCCTCTATCTCTTTTGCCTGAAATACCATTTCAATGATAAGTGGTTGGCTGACCAATTTCGGGGTCAATTGTAAATACTTTTTATTGTAACCGACATAAACTACCTCAAGAACCGATGTGTCGGCCGGAACATTAAAAAGTGTAAAATATCCATCGACATTGGTTGAAGTTCCGATTGTGGATCCTTGAATCAACACCTGAGCAAAAGGCAATGATTCACCTGAAGCCTTGTCTTTAATGATCCCGGAAATAGTAAAATCAAACTTTCTTGGATATTTTTTCTCTTCAGCAGTAATAAGGGTTCCCTTTTTTCGGATGATCACCTGCCTGTCAACAATTTTATAAGTCAGATTGAACGATTCGGTCAGTTCATCCAGCACATCCTTAAGGGTTTGATTTTTATAATGTTTACCAGGAATTATATCCGATTTCACATCTCCGGGTTTATAATCCATATCAAGTCCGTAGCTGGAAGAAATATCTCTGAGTATCCTGGGCAATGTGAACCCAAAATAGGTTTTATTAATTATTATCTCTTCTGATGTTGATTGAGCTGTTGTTTGTGTAACTATCAAAAGGATACAACAACCCAGTATAATTGCTTTTATCATTATGTTATAGTGGATTTATTACCCGGTATACCGAGGTTTGGTCGTCTATTTTAATTTCCTGGTACCAGGTATCGTCGAGGATATAATACACCTCACCCTGGGCAACTTTAACTGAATACCCTCCTGGTAATGCATTTACTTCAGCTCCAATAGGCGGTTTAATTACAAGGTAGTTATCAGTTTTGGGGATATACCTGTAAAATGTCCCATAATAATAATAACATTGTTGATTGTGAACAGTGAGTAACAAATGATCATTGGGCAATTTTTTAACGACCGAATTTAAGGGTGCAGCTGAAATGACAAATCCTCCAGACCATGGCTTGTAATAAAATCCGTCATAGTAGCAATATCGAATATTGTCAATTAATATTACTTCAGAAGCTTTGGGACAATGTTTTACAAATGCTCCCCTTTCAGGTAAATGTTCATACCTGGTATGGGGTTGATGGTGTCTTTTAGATGAATACAAAACCTTCTTCTTTGTGTTTATTCTTGACTTTTTTTTATGATCTATACCCTGTGCCTGAATGTCAATCAGGCTAACAATAAGCAATGCTACCATTGCAAATAATTTAACATTTTTCATTTAATAAAATTTTTGGCTATTCATATCTATTGGATTCTTCATGGGTAGCAAGAGCTGTTTTCCTGACCCAGAATTTGCCTGGTTCACTCAAAGTCTGTCTCTCCTCAATTCTTTTCTGATCAGGCTGACTGTTTGTACCTCTCCCTCCTCCAGGACCACCTCCAGGTCTTCTTCCACCTCCACCTGATTTCATTCCTGATTCAGGCCCTCTGCCCCGGTTAGAAGAAAAATCAATTGTTCCGGTTTCAAATCCAAAGGCAAATACCATTGTCGAATCAGCCAGGTATTCCTCCGGAGCGGTAAAGATTTTATCAAGTGGAATTTGTAATTCATAAAGCATTAACAGGTGTTCGTCAATCCTGAGCATGCCGTTAACACCTAATTTGTTGATGTTGTTGGCAGTCTCCTTGCTTCCTTTTCCGAAGAATCCGATCAAATGCATAGGTTCCATTCCCGACTCAAATTTTCTGTTAATTGCATGATGATTGATGGAGGCAATTCGTGGATCACCTTCTTCCGATGTATTTCGATCAGTTCTTCTTGCCGATCCAAGTCCGTTGTGTCCAACAGGGAAAACAATTCCAAGATCTTTGTTTCTTTTCCCTTCAGGATCAATCCAGAAGGTTAATCCTGCCTTTAATATTTTCCGTTGCACCATCTGGTCTGCAATTTTCATCCTGACGTACAGAGTATCAGCATCATTGAATATTCCATACACCATACCTGATTTTACATCAAGCACCATGTTCTTTGACCATCTTTCATTTTCCTGATCCTGAAGGAAGGAGGGTTGTTGCCAGGAACTCCTGTAGACAACTACCCCGGCACAACCCCATAGTAGAATGATACTTATTAATCCAAAAAGAGCGGTTACTTTAGTCATTTGTTAGCTTTTATGTCTTCTTTTTTCTAAACTTCTTAATTGAGATACTGTTTATTTTCTGGTTAGTTTGGAAGAATGGAATACTGGAATATTTGAAGTTTTTTTATGAAATTCAGTTATCGAATTTCCATTGTCCATTGTCCATTTTTCATGTTTCCAATATTCCAAATAGCCATTAAACCGATCTCTGTCTTATCAACTCCCTGTTTTATAACTTAAAGCTTGATAAATTTTTCAACCTGAACAAGATCATTTTTGCTGACCCTGATGTAGTATACTTCACCCCCGGGTAACATCCCTGCATTGTATAAACATGTGTGCTGCCCTGCATCCCTGTTTGACACATCAATTACTTCAAGAACATATCCATACTTATTCACCAATTCGACACTTACGTTTTCCCGCTCGTCGGTTTCAAATTCAATATTTAACATAGAATTTACCGGATTGGGATACAATTTAACCTGATCAGATTCTTCAACATTCCGGATGTTTGCCTGGTCATCATTAGGATCCAGAAGTAAAAAATGCATCATCATTCTGTTTCTCTTCTCAGGCCTTTTTCTGCTTTCACGTTTATGATTGTATTCTTTCGTATCCTCCCTGATGTTCTCTCTGATCTCTTGTTTGATTTCTTTAGCTATGGTTTCTAATTCATCATTGTGGTTTTTTGCAATTTCAACAAGGGGTTCAAAATTTTCTTTTATACATTCTCTGTTTTCTTTCATTTTATCAGACTTATCCCTGTACTTTCCATGTATGGGCATATTTAATCCTTCCGGTATTTGTGCTCTTATTTCATCAATGATCTCCTTTTCTTCAGAGGTCAACTTTGAATCAAACTCTGACCTTTTATCAAGGATCAGGGCATGAATGTCCTCATTCATAAATTCACCATAGTGATGCTTATTTTGTCTGTTGCCTCTTCTTTTATAGCGTTCAGATCTGTGTTCTTCCATTTTGGCGATTTGCTCATCAGTAAGTATATTTTCTATCTCAGACCTTAAGGTTTCATGCATTTGTTGAACTTTTTCTCTCCTGTTTTCTTTCGACAAGCTTTCATCTGTGAAAAGGATATCCCTCTCCTGCCGGAAGTATTCATGAATCATTTTCATCTGCTCTTTTTGTTCTTCCGAAAGGTTTAAATAATTTGCCATCTTTTCAATATCATGGCCCTTTTTAGCTTTACTTAATTTACCTTGTCCGGCTAAAGCAACACCTGCTCCTGCAAGTACCACCATTGTTAATGTTATTATTACTAATCGTTTCATAGTTTTAAAATTTTATAGTTCGATTTTTTAATTTCGAACCAAAAGTAGACCAGGCCGAACAGGGTCCACAAATCTTTTCTACCAACAGTTGTATTTGGTCAGCAAACCCATTGAATTAACAGTTTTTAAGAGACTGTATTGGTCATTTAACAAATAACCGCTTTCATTGAAGTATTTTGTTAAGTCGTTGAAAAACATGTTCTGGTTTATTGGAATCCGCTATTTTTGCTTGTTGGAAAAAATTCTTAATGGAGGTAACACTCAATAAAAAGACATGGGTAGCTCACCTGGCAATATGGCTGAGCTATTTAATCCTGATGATATGGTTCTACGGGGAATACTACCATCCTTTTGAAATTCCCTTTTTCAGAAGCATCACAATTGTCCTGTTCCAGGCGGGTTTATTCTATCTGAATTTTTTCGTATTGCTGCCCCGCTATTTCGAAAAGAAAAAAAATATTCCGTATTTCTTTTTCACCTTTTTGCTTCTGGTTGCTGCATTAGCGGTTTATATGATTGCTGATCACCTGTATTTTAAGTATGAAATAAACCGTGCTATTAGTGAAAATGATTATTCGGATCTGCCAAGGTATCTTAGAGACAGGGTAAAGCGGGGAGCTCCGCATAAATTTAATCCATTCAACTCCAGGATGATCTGGCGGCAGGTATTTTTTAATGGTTTTTTCGTGGTTATTGTTCTGTTTGTCAGCACCATTTATCGTAATCTGCTTGTCAACCAACGAAAAGAGAAAGAAGCCCTTCAGCTGTTGAGCCAGGTGAAAGAAGCCGAGTCCAACCTGCTGAAATCCCAGATCAATCCACATTTTCTTTTCAACACCCTCAACAACATCTACTCCATGGCGCAGTTAAAGTCGGATAATACGCCGGATGCTATCCATCAATTATCAGATATGTTGAGGTATGTGATCTATGAATGCAACGAGAACCGGGTTAAACTGAAACATGAACTTAATTACATAAAAAGTTATATTCAGTTGTTTTTGCTGAAAGATGAAGACATGCAGCACGTAAAATACGACATGAAGAATGCGGATAAAAACCTGAAAATTGCACCTTTACTCCTAATCCCTTTCATTGAAAACAGCTTCAAACACAGCCATATTGAAGACAAAGAAAATTCATGGATTAACATTGAGCTAAACACTAATGGTAATCAATTGAACCTGAAAGTAGCCAATAGTGTACCTGCTTCAGATCTTCAAAAGGATAAAACGGGAGGTGTGGGTCTGGAAAACGTAAAAAAAAGGCTGAGTATTCTTTATCCTGACAAACATTACCTGAAAATCAAAAAGGATAAAAAACAATTTATCGTAGAATTAATGATTGACCTTGATGAACATTAACTGCATCATAGTGGATGACGAACAATATGCCAGGAAATTGCTGGAAGGTTATGTCGAAAAACTTCCTGTCCTGCAGGTCAAAAGCCTTTGCAAAAATTCCATGGAAGCCATGCAGGCTTTGAAAAAGGATAAGATCGACCTGATGTTCCTGGATATCCAGATGCCTGATCTTTCAGGTATAGATTTCTTAAAAACCCTTTCACACAAACCTGTTGTTATTTTTACAACCGCTTATCAGGAATATGCATTGGAGGGTTATGAACTGGATGTGATCGATTACATGCTCAAGCCTATTTCATTTGAACGTTTTATGAAGGGAGTGAATAAGGCCCTTGATTTTATCCAGTCACATGACGATATTGCAATTAACAGCACAGCTACCATGATCAATACGGAAAAGGCTGTTGATTTTATAAACATTAAGGCAGATTACAAGATCTATAAATTAAAACATGACCAGATCTTGTTTATTGAAGGATTAAAAGAGTACGTTACATTTTATACCCTGGAACGCAAATACATCGTTCTTGAATCCTTAAAAAAACTTGAAACCAGTCTCCCGGATGACAAATTTTTAAGGGTTCATAAATCCTATATTGTTAATTCATCAAAAGTTCAATCCTTGTATGGAAACATGATTGAGATCGGTGAACACCAGATACCTATAGGCAAATCATATGCTGAAAGCGTAAAAGGGAAATTGTTTAAAATTTAGTTTCGGGTTCCGGGTTTAGTGAAACCAATCAAGCATCTATTATTTTCTCATATACATCCATAACCCCTTTTGCAGTAATCTTGGGTGAAAAATGTTTTACCGCATATTCATAACCCCTTTCAATCATAATTTTCCTCAAAGCAGAGTCATCGATGATCCTTGCAATAGCATCGGCAAGTTCAGTAGAATTGGTTGGATCTATCAACATGGAATCCGGACCACCGGCTTCGGGCATGGAAGAAACATTGGAAGTTATGACAGGGATCTTGCTTAACATAGCTTCTGCAACGGGCAACCCAAACCCTTCATATACCGAGGGGTAGATCATTGCTATAGCGTTTTGATAAACGATTTTCAAATGTTCGTTATCGCTGAGGTTATCCACCCAGATCACAAGGTCATTCAGTCCATAATCGTTTACCAATTGAATCGCTTCAGTTTTGTATTTCCTTCCACGTCCAACAACTACCAGCGGGATTCGCAAATCGGCAGGTAAAGCCTGGAAAGCATTTATCAGGGTCTTTAGATTTTTTCGTTTTTCAATACCTCCAACATAAAGCAGGTATTCGGAAGGGATGTTATAATCCTTTAGCACCTTTTCGTTGTTTTCTGCTTTATCAGTTTTGAAATACAAAGGATTGCAACTCTGGTAAACCACATCAATTTTTTCCGGATCGATGTTGTAATATTGGATGATGTCTTCCTTTGTGCTGTTGCTAATGGCAATTATCCTGTCGGCTCTCTGACAACTATCTTTAAATTTCAGGTCATAAATTTTACGATCGACAGCAGGATAGGTATCCGGATAGTGCTTAAAAATCAGGTCGTGAATGGTAACAACACTTTTGATCTTTGTTTTTTGAATATTTAAAGGTATTTCATGACTTAAGCCATGGTACAATTGGATAGTGTCATTTTTCAATTGATCAACTATTCCGTAACTTCTCCATAAAGGATTTAACTTTGATGATGGTAAACGGGTAGTAAAACCGGATTTATCCAGGAAGAAGTTTGTTTCAGGGCTGTTCTCGATTTTTGGAGTATAAAGGAAATAGTCGTTTTGAGGGTAATACTCTCCCAGGTTTTTCAAGAGGGTCCTGCTGTAATTTCCCAATCCTGAGAAGTTATTAAATAACCGTTTTGAGTCAAATCCGATTTTCATACTAATACAACGGGTGACATTGTTTAAAATCCACTCCTTACACCAAATCCGTAAAAAGGTGTCCAGTTTAAATAGGGAGAGTTCGGATCCTGTATAACATCAAAAGAAACCTGGATAAACAGTGCAGCCCTTCCCCCCAGGTGCTGATTGATTCCGCCTCCTAAAAACAAATGTGGGACCCAAACCCTTTCTTTGTCATAAAAGGGTAAATAATACGCATCGTATCCATAAACTGCAGGTTCAGCATGCAGGTATATATTTGGAAGAATATCGTATTGATTGATTACACTTATTCCGTAATTCGAAGCCTTGAATCCATAACTTTTGTCATTAATGTACTCATAACCCGGCTGGATTCCGATCCGGTAATTATCTGCAGCCTTAAAACCCACAAGAGGATAAACAGCAATCTGGGTATAACTGCCAAACAAAACTCCTCCACTCAAACCGAAATACATCTTTTGGTTTAAGGGCACTTTATCCTTTGGCTTTTTCCTTCTCTCCGGAATGGTATCCTGCCCTGTCATTGTAATGGCAATGAGAACCAGCAATAGCAAAATTGAAAACCTTTTCATCATGCGTACTTATCGTATTTTCCTGAAAACGAAAGTACATAAAAAATAGTACAGATGAATTATCAAGGTGCAAATAAATCATGCAGCCATCTACGATCAATAGTACCACTATATTTTTAGTACTTTTATGGACGCTCATTATTCAAATAACCCATAAATACCAGATGGCCACTAGTAAGCAATCAAGTCCTAAACGCCGGAACAGGCTTTTTTTTGCGCTGGCTTTTTTGGTATTACTGATTGTTTATTTTGCATTGAGCAGCCTTTTAGAAAAGATTGTTACTAAAGAGTTGTATGCCCAACTAAACCGTAATCCCGACAGTTTCTATAAAATTGACTTTGACCATGTAAACATCAATGTACTTGCAGGCAACCTGGAGGTTAAGGACCTTCAGATTATAGCAACCGATTCAGCTGTAATTCAGCTGAATGACGGCAAGATCAATAAACTTGTTAACTCAACAATTCCTGAATTTAAGATCAAAGGACTAAATGTTTACCGTTTAATCAGACACAAGAAGATCCGGATTTCGGGGATTCTTATTAATAACCTTACTGTAGACTATATCCTTAACACAAAGGCAGAAGTTTCGCATAAAAAAAACACCCTGGCCTTGCATAAAATATTTTCAGAGCGATTCAGCGAAGCGGCCATTGATAAAATTAACATCGACAATACTCGACTAGAAGTAAATCATTATCATAAAAAGGGGGATCCTTTATTCACTATTGATTCCGTTTATGTTAATGCAGGCGAAATCCTTATTGATGAGAATACCCTAAAAGATGCCATTCCTGTCAAGTTTACTGATCTTGGTCTTTCAACCGGACGATTTACGCTGAATACGCTTAAAAACTATGATTTATCCACAGATGATGTTCGATTAAATGTTAAGGATACTTCCCTTGTGATTGAAGGATTTAAACTCATCCCGAAATACAGCCCTGAAGAATACAACAGCAGAAACAGATATAACAGTGATTGGTTCTCCATCAATACCCAACAGATCCATTTCAGCGGTTTAAGTCTTAAAGAACTTGAATTCAATGATTTGGTTAGCTTTCATTCAGCAAAGGTTGTTCAACCCAACATCGAAATTTACAGGGATAAACGATTAACGGACGCACCCTTTGATTATAAACCTTTGCTTGCCGGGTTAATCCACAAAATACCCATTGACATAAATATTGACACACTCATGATCAGTGAAGGAAGATTAGAATACAGAGAACAGGTCCATTTGAAGAAAGAGCCAGGACTTGTTTACTTTCATCCTTTTTATATTTCAGCCTACAACATTTCCAATAACCAACTAAAAATTAAATCTGATCCTACCCTGGATATTGATTTCAGGGGAAAGATCATGGGAGAAGCTTACCTCATGGCCAACTTGAATATTAACCTTGATAGTAAGTCAGAAAGGTTTACTGCAAAGGGAAGTCTGGAACCTGTTAGTGGTGAGATTTTTAATCCCATGATCGAAAACCTTACACCTGCCAGGATTATAAATGCTGAAGTTACAAAAACAGAATTTAGTTTTGATGCTAATAAAAACGAATCCACAGGAACAATCATCCTTGAATACGATAATCTTGATATAGAAGTAAGCAGGGGAAAAGAAAAGGGGAAAAAATCGGGATTTTTATCTTTGATTGCCAACGGACTTATCAGGGATAAAAACATCAAAGGAGATAAAAAATACTTAACAGGAAATATTCGTTTCGAACGAAGAAAAGACAAAGCTCTTGTAAATTTTCTTTGGAACAGCATAAAGTCGGGAATAATATCTATTGTTGTGCCAGTTGCTTCAAAAAAAGATCAAAGAGAACAAGACAAAAAGAAAAGAAGCAACAGAAAATAATAGTGTCAATTGATCATAAATAATTTTCAGTAAAGATCATCCCCCTAAAACATTAACATTTTGTTCATAATTATTTTAATTACACAATCTCAATTTTAGTAAATTTGTCTTCCTTTTTCCAAGAAAGAAACTAACCATGCAGACTTTCAAACATATTCAATCATTTTATATTAAGCAATCAAGCTATTTTAAATAATCAAATTTATTTATCATGAGAAAAACTAATCTACGTTATGTTTCATTTCTTGTTTTGATGCTTTTCTTTGCCATCTCAACAAGTGCTCAGAATGCCTGGATCAATGAATTCCACTACGATAATGCCAGCACAGATGTTGGAGAATTTGTTGAGGTAGTCATTGAAGATGCAGGTACCTATACCCTTAGTGATTTTCAAATTGACCTATACAACGGAAATGGAGGATCCAGCTACAATACCAAAACGTTGGATGCTTTCACTGTTGGAAGCACGTCTGGAAATTTCACTTTCTATACTTATACTTATCCCTCCAATGGAATTCAAAATGGTGCCCCTGATGGAATAGCATTAAGTTATCAGGAAGTATTGATCTCAGGCCAGTTCCTGAGTTATGAAGGTACACTTACCGGAAGTTCAGGACCCGCATCCGGGATATTGTCTGTCGACATTGGTGTTTCTGAAACCAGTGGAACACCAGTTGGTCATTCACTGCAACTTGCCGGAGCAGGAACCCAATATTCTGATTTTTCCTGGCAGGCACCCGCAACTGAAACACCAGGCAACCTGAACAATAGCCAATCTTTTGGCGGTTCAGTTTTTCCTGTAGCAATAAACGCCTATACAGTTAGCACAACCGAAATTGATGTACTTTATAACCTGGACATAACTTCTGTTGATCCAAGTGAATATGAATTAACTGGAAGCAGTACCATATATTTTTTAGATGCAGAAATTGACATATCAAATCCTAAACTTGTCCATCTGAGTAATGCAACAGTCCCGATTACTGCTGATCTAACACTCGACAGCATAGCAGATGCCACTAACAGTACGGGCAAAACCTTCTATGGAGGGATAATGCCTATTGCATTTACCAATACAAATAATCCGGGAGGAACAATGCTGGATGGTTATACTGCTACATTCCAGGGAATCGTTTCTGCAAACGACGGTTACAATAATATCTGGTTAAGTGATATGGCAGGACAATACAATGGGGTCCTTGTATTTGATTTTGACCTGGATGGGTTGGTCAATGTAGGAGATGAAATCTTGTTAGCTGCTGAAAGAAGTCCTTACAACAACATTACAGAAATTGTTGATCCGACTCTGGTTACTGTTCTTTCAACCGGAAATACACCATATGGCCCGGATATCATTCCCGGAACTGACATTGAAGAAAACATCAGCGTGGATACGAATCCGGCAGAAGCATGGGAAGGCCAGTTGGTTACCATTGAGGATTTTACCGTTGAGTTTTACGCCAATTATGATTATAAATGTAGCTGGGATGATGGCTCTGATGCAATTTATTATTTTCATGTGGGTGATAATGTTGACTATCATTATGGCACAACCTCTCTCCTTGTAGGTTCATCATACAGCTCCATCACAGGGGTTGTGGATTGGAGCAGCGACAGTTCTTTCTATAGGATCAACCCCAGGGGTCCAGCTGACATTGTGTTCAGTGCCAATCCTGCTGTTCAACTTGCAATTGTCAGTGTTAATAATGGTTCAGATCCCTATGTTGGAGCAAATTTTGATGTAGTGGTTCAGACCCAGGACATTTCAGGTGTACCTGCTGCTGTTTCAGGTGATGTTAATTTTACTTTCACAACCGATGGAGGTGACCTGGGAACTGTAACTTTTGTTAGCGGCACAACGAATACAGGAACAATTACTGATGGATTGTATGAAGTAATTGTTTCAGGCGTTCAAATGGCACCGGAAGGAACCAATGTCACAATTACTGCTAACGATGACCTTTCAGTGCTTACTCCTGGCACCAGTGATCCATTTGATGTAATTGAATTGGTTATTCCTGACCTTATCATCACCGAGATCATGAACAATCCATCGGCAGTATGGGACAGTGATGGCGAATGGTTTGAAATCTACAATAATGGTGATGATCCAGTGGATTTGACCGGCTGGCTGATTACTGACAGCGTTTCCAACTACCATACAATAACCGGTCCCCTGACAATTCCTGCTTACAGCTTTGCAGTACTTGGCAATAATTCTGATGGCGGCACAAACGGTGGATATACATGTGACTATCAGTATGCTTCAACCTTTAATCTTGGCAACAGTTCGGATAAAATCATACTGGTTATGCCTGATGGAGTAACTGAAGTTGACCGTGTAGCATGGGATAATGGTGCAACATTCCCTGATCCATCTGGTAAATCGATGTCCTTTGCAGGATTTGTTACCGACGATAACAACAATGGTGACCTCTGGGTTTATACTTCTTTCAGGGAAGCAACATTCACAGGTACTGATGGTGATAAAGGTTCTCCGGGCTCCAACGGATATGACCAGATCATAGAAGGCGGATTTAAGCTCGACCTAAAAGTTTACCTTGAAAGCCCATTTGTAAGTGCTGACAGTATGAGCAACTATTTCAGGGCAGGTGGCTATCTTTCTATGGTTCAGCCATTTGATCCTCCTCTGCCTTATTATGGCAATGGCTCACCAGCCTGGCTTTCTGTTACCAGTTACGATACACTTACTTACATTCCCTACCTGACCACCGACTGGTTACTCATTGAATTAAGAGATGCAACTTCTGCTGCCGCAGCAACCAGCGGTACAATGGTGGATCAGATCCCAGCGCTGTTAACAGATACAGGAACGGTAGTAGCCATGAACGGAAAGAGCCCACTACTTGTAAAAACAGATTTTACTTACGGTATGTATATCGTTATATGGAGTATCAATCACCTGGGTGTAATGAGTTCTTCAGGAATGAGCCCGGTTACCGAAACCACTATGTCTTATGACTTTTCAATACACCCAGGACAGGTTTATGGCGGCGATGCAGGATACAAAGATCTTGGCGGTGTTTGGGGACTGATGAGTGGCGATGTGAACGGCGACCAGACCATTGACAATAACGACCTTGTTGACGGTTGGGATACCGAAGCAGCTGAAGAAGGCGGATACCAGGGAAGTAACCTGTTCATCGATAACCAGATCGACAACAAAGACAAAAACGATTACTGGCTTCCTAACAACGGAGCAAGTTCTACTGTACCTAATTAATATGTTATTTGAATAATGACTGACCCGGTTCCTTTTAGGGAGCCGGGTTTTTTGTTTTAACCACAAAGAATCCAATAGGACACTGATTTATTATGATTGTTCTGATTCATTATGATTTTAGAAATAAGACCTTAATCCGTATAATTCCTGCTAACAGACTTAAAAAAGTCCAACCAAGAACTATCAAATCTATAACTAAGAACTAGAAACCAGGAAACCAAGAACCTTAAATCTGGATACTCCGCATTAAAAAATCCGGAATCCTATCAGGATCCCGGATCAAAATTTGAATACTAAGATGTTAACTAAAAATTATTAGACATTAGGGTATTATCCCTAACCGTCCGACCGCTCAATGCCTGCCTAGTCAGCAGACAGGCGATCGGACGGTTTTCATTCCTTAAGGAATGGTAGAGTTTTTTCCCAGATTTTGGATCATCACATCGTTTTTATCCTGATTTTTCACCTGGCCGTCCATGTTAAAGTCACCGTTGAGGTAACCGGTTTTTCCGACATCAGCACCCCATGAAAAGGTTTTGTCGCTGATGTTGATCTGCCCGTCTGCAGTACCATCACCGGTAACCATTCCATAACGTAAAGGAGAACTGTCGATCTGCTTGTGACCACTGGTTCCACCATACACTTTATCAGACTGGTCGGAGAAATCGTAACTATAGATCTCACTTGCAAGCGTTGCTCCGTAATTGCCCATAACATCCAAATGGTTGCGGTGTCTGACAATCACATATAGTGAGCCGGTCAGTTGCGGATTCCCGATCCAGGGCAAACTGCTTCCGTCAAGATCAACAATAGATCCATCGTCTTTCAGGAAGGCTGCTTTTCGCCAGATATAGGTTGATTCATCAGCATTAGCCGGTGAAGAAGCATGCCTCCATTCAACGAGTACCCAATCCACAACTCCTGCTGGAATGCTGAGCACCTCCTCATCTCCATCATAATCCCATGGAGATGTATTGTACGGCTGAGTAAGAGGAACATATCCCGCAGTTGCAATTGTGGTATTCATCGCATCCCCACTTTCATCATAGGGCCCTTCGAAAAAGACTGTTGCATTCAGCTGTTTCGGAAAGGTGGAGAATGGAGCCGGTCCTGCCCATGAACTCTGAACTTCTTCAGAGCAAATGGCCTGAATATAAAACTCATAATAGGATTGAGGTGACAGACCGGATAACTCCAGTGGTCTAGTTGAAACATCCAACAACATTGTACCGGTTCCGGGGGTAAATCCGGCCGGACCATATTCCACATTCCACTCTGACGGAAGGCCTTCCTGACTCCAGTCGAGGATGGCTGTTGTAAGAGTTACATACCTGTTGATCAGATCTGTTGGTGCATAACAATGAATCTCACCCAGTGTGAAATCACCGAATTCATCAAACACACCTACATTGGTGTAATCTGGTGTTGTGGTACCGTGTTGAGTAACCGTAAATCCGTCACCATGCAACATCCACACAGAGCCCGCTGGAGTAAATCCGGCAAAGTTTAGTGTAACGGTGAAGGTAAATGCAGAACCACCGGTTTGTGAGATGATCCAGTAATGGTCAGCAACAGTGGTAATAGCTCCTGGTATCGTACCCGGAATAGTACCTGCAACAAATTCAACTTCCACATAACTGGCTCCCGTAAGGGTAACATAGTTTAGGTCCATAGGGCCGTATTCATTAGCAGTTCCAACTGGGAACCACCGTGAACCAATACCAGCATATCCACGTATTAACCTTCCATAAACATAGGATGATGAAGAACCACCACTAATGCTACCAGAGGTCTGAATCGTAACCGAATAACTGCTGGTTGTAATTATACCGTCGGTTAAGGTAAACAAGTTGAAGATGACAATATTCCTGTACAACAATATTCCTAAGGAATTATTAACCGTAAAGTCATAAAAATCGGTATCATAGTTTCCTTCAACAGCCTGCTGTTGAGTACCGTTAAACACGATGTTGCTCAAGCCATAAATGAAGGTTCCGTTGTTGATCCAGTTTCCAAATATATAGTGGGTATAGGAAGCTGCATCAAAATTATGGGTGATGGTCAGGTTACCAAAAATGGTCAGTGAACCCGTTGCTGTAACCGCACCGGTTCTTGCAAATGCAACATGGTAAAACTCATTTGTACCCAGCAATAAGTTTGCTGATCCAACAAAATGAATTGTTGAAATTCCATATACGAATGTACCGTTGTTAATCCAGTGACCATGAACATAATGTTCAAAGCTTGCCGCATTAAAGTGATTGTTGATGGTTACATCACCATATATGTTCAATGAACCGTTTGCAGTAATGGTTCCAGAACCGGCAAAAATTATATGATAAAATTCACTTGCCCCGATCTGGATATCACCCGATCCTACAAAATGGATGGTTGATGTTCCATACACAAATACACCTGTATTGGTCCAGTTACCATGGACATAATGAACAAATGTACCAGCATTAAAATGATGATTGATGCTCACATTGCCATAAAACGTAATGGAAGCAGTAGCTGTAACCGTTCCTGATCCACCAAACACTACATGGTAAAATTCAGGTTCACTAAGATACAGGTCAAGACTACCTACAAAATGAATGGTTGAAGTACCATATACAAATACTCCGTTGTTTATCCAGTTCCCATATACATAATGGTCATAGGATGCTGCATCAAAGTGGTTCGTAATGGTAAAATCACCATAAATGTACAACGAGCCTGTGGCTGTAGCTGTTCCTGCTGAAGCAAACACAACATGGTAAAAATCCGTTGGGCCTACCAGGATGTTTCCTGTACCGACAAAATGAATGGTAGATGTACCGTATACAAAGGTTCCGGAATTGGTCCAGTCGCCATAAATATAATGGCTATAGCTGCCGGCATGAAAATGATTGTTTATCGTCAGGTAATTATAGATGGTGAGTGAGCCCTGGGCCGTAACTGTACCCGTTCCGCCAAACACTATGTTGTAAAAATTACCACTTCCTACAAATGCATTTCCAGTTCCAACAAAATGAATGGTAGAGGTGGCATAAATAAATACACCTACAACATTCCAGCTTCCATGAACGTAATGTTCAAAAGTTGCTGCATCAAAGTGATTGTTGATGGTTACATTGCCATAAAAAGTGATCGAACCAGTGGCCGTTACCGTTCCTGTTCCACCGAATACAACATGGTAGAACTCGTTATCAGCAAGTAGTAAATTTCCGGTTCCCACAAAGTTAATTGTGGAGGTTCCGTAAACAAATACACCGTTGTTTACCCAGTTTCCATATACATAATGGACATAAGAACCGGCATCAAAATAGTTATTAATGGTGATGTCGGCCCAGATAGTCAGGGATCCTGTCGCCGCCACTATACCTGAACAGGCAAAAATGACGTGATAGAATTCTCCCGCTCCAATCAGAATGTTGTTCGTACCCAGGAAATGAATGGTGGATGTTCCGTAAACAAAGGTACCGTTCACAGTCCAGTCACCATATACATAGTGAACAAATGTTACGGCATCAAAATAATTATTGATGGTCACATTTCCATAAAAGGTCAAAGTACCTGTAGCAACTACTGTTCCGGTGCCATCAAACACAACACTGTAGAATTCATAATCACCTAGGGTAATGTTTCCTGAACCTACAAAATGTATGGTTGATGTACCATAAACAAAAGTTCCAAAGTTGTACCAGTTACCATGAATGTAATGGTTATAGGAACCGGCCGCGAACCAGGTATTAATGGTAAGATCACCATAAATGGTCAGCGAACCGGTAGCTGTAATAGTGCCCGTTCCGGCAAACACAATATGGTAAAATTCGCTAGTGCTGATAGTAACATTAATGGTACCTACAAAATAAATGGTGGAAGTACCATAAATAAACGTACCGTTATTGATCCAGTTTCCATAAACATAGTGTGAATAATTACCGGCCTCAAAAGTACTATTGATGGTTACATTACCATAAAAATTAAGGGAACCAGTGGCAATATAGGTAGCTGTTCCATTAAATATTACACTATAGAAATCATTTTGTGAAATTGAAATATTACCACTGCCTAAAAATTCCACCGTCGAAGTACCATATAGAAATGTTCCATTATTGATCCAATTACCATATACATTGATGTTTGCCGATCCTGCATTAAAATTGGTCGTTATGGTTATGTCACCATAGATGGTAATCGTTCCGGAAGCAACATATGTGCCGGTACCACTGAATACAATGTGGTAAAAACTGCTTGTACCAATGGAAACATTTCCTGTTCCAACAAAGTTAATTGTGGAAGTTCCGTAAACGAATACACCTGTATTGACCCAGTTTCCATATACATAATGGGTGTAGGTTCCGGCATCAAAATAATTATTGATGGTTACATTTCCATAAAAGGTCAGGTTACCATTAGAAGTTACTGTTCCTGATCCTGCAAAAATCACATGATAAAAATTACTAACACTTATATAGATGTTTGCACTACCCATAAACTGTATAGTAGAAGTACCATGGATAAAGGTCCCGTTATTGGTCCAGTTCCCGTACACATAATGGATAAAAGTGGCTGCGTTAAAATAATTATTGATGGTGATATTGCCGTATATGGTAAGGGATCCTGTGGCAGTGTAAGTCCCTGTACCAGCAAAAATCACATGATAAAAACTGCTGACACTTACATTATAAGTTCCAGTTCCCATAAACTGGATGGTGGAAGTACCATAAACATACACTCCGTTATTGATCCAGTTACCATACACGTAGTGAGTGTAGGAACCACCGTTAAAATATCCATCGATGGTCAGGTCGCCGTAAACAGTCAAAGAACCGTTTGCTGAAACTGTATCCGAGCCGGCAAATACCACATGGTAAAAATTGCTGACACTGATGTATGTATTGATGGTGCAGTTAAAGTAAACTGTTGCATTTCCTGGCACAAATACACCGTCGTTGGTCCAGTCACCGTCAAGATGGATATCAAAATTATCCACATCCAGTGTACCCTGGGCAATGTGAATACTTCCACTGATGGTGATTGTCTGCGACAATGTAACAACATATCCAGGTGCATTAATGGTAATATCACCCGGTGTGTTCTGATCGATTGCATTTCCAGTTTCCTGGTTAGCAACTCCGGTATATATGTAATTCACTCCGGATGCAAACAGACGAGTCCCGGTAACCTGAATATTACCTGTTGCAGTATTTGTAGAAATACCTTCCGCTGATCCAACATGAATAGTTGAACCATTTAGGATCCTGAAATGGCCGTCACCATTAACCAGCCCGGTAGAATGTGTAATAAGGGTTCCGTTGACCGTTAAGGTGTCCTCAGGAGCAATTCCCAATTCCACATCATCCTGTATTTCAAGGGTTCCGCCCTCGTCCACGGTCACATTTCCAAAATCAACATCAGCATCCACATTAATGGCATGACCATTTTGAACCGTAGCCAGTGGATTGGGGCAAACGATGGTTGCTGAGGATGGATAATCAACTGCATCCGTCCATTGTGATCCGTCATAAACTTCCCAGGATGCCGGGTCGTCCCAATCTCCTGATGATTTTGTCCTGTAACGGTCACGTGAGTCGATAAGAACCTGTACAGCATTCGATTCAGCTGCTCCTGACCAGTCAAACTGGCAAGTAACCCTTGCAAGCCTTTTAAACCAGGTGTTCGTGGTCAATGGTGTTGTATAATCCAATCCAATAGAATCACTGTCGGGGACATCGGTAAACGAAATGTTATCCGTTGACAATTGCCATTTGTATTCAAGTATTCCCGTTTGTCCTGAGGCCGGACTCACGCTTGATATAGGATCCGGAGTTGTTCCGAAACAAATAGTTTGTCCGCCAGCTATGATCCCACCATCTGTTGGATCGGAACATGGTGCTCCATCCAATGTAGTAAAGGTTCCTGGACCTGCCCAACCGCTGAAAGTAGCGGTATAGCAAGCAGACCTTACGTAAAAGTCATAATCTGTACTGGACGCAAGACCAGTCAATACGAGGCTATCGCTGGTAACATTGCTGATAAGTGTTCCAGTACCATTAGTAAATCCAGAAGGGCCATATTCCACATCCCATGCAGTTTCCATATTTGCAGCCAGCCAGTGTAATTTGGCTGAAGTATCGGTGGTATCACTCACTGAAAGTGCAGTTGGTGGCGTGCAAAGGAAAGCTGATACCTGCTTTACTATAGTATCCGGACAACCTTCCGGAGAAACAAGGATCAATCTTGCATCATAAGTTCCAGCTGACGTGTAGGTATGTGTAAAACCGGTATTGGTGGTATAATCAGTTACGTCATCACCATCAACATCCCAGTAGTACTCTGTATCAACATCTGTGAATAACGATAGGTCAGTAAAAGTTGTCTGGTTACCGAACCATACATCACCGGCAGCAAAATCAGCTTTAGGTGCAAAGCAATATTCATACACAAGAGTCTGGCTCCATACATCGTTTTCATCTTTTGTCCTGATGAATATCAGGTGATCCCCCATGATCAGTTGTGTCAGATCTACCTGGAAGAACAGGTCGGTAACATTTGGTCCAGGTGTCGGAACCGGAATGCTGATGCCCATGCCCATGCCCGGGTCAGAATCGATGTAATATTCTGCATAAACAATATCGGGTAAAGAGGGAGAAAAAGACATTTTAAAAAACTGGTGAATGGTGGTTTGTCCCCACCTTCCAAATGCATCCTTCACCCGTACAAACATTTTGTTCGAACCTTCATCCAGCAGAGAGAGATCAGCAACATAAGAAACATCAACATCCGTGGTATTTCCAGGTACAGGTATTGGTGTTCCCATACCAAAACCAGGATCTGTATTAAAAAAGTATTCAGCCTCAACAATATTCTGGGTTGTTGAAGTGAGTTGCTTTTTATAGAAATTCCAGTAGTTTGTTAAACTCCAGGTCCCACCTTCATCCTGTGCTCTTATAAAGAGCTTATGAAGTCCATCGGGTAATGGAGTTATATCAATTGCGTGGTCCAAAACGGTGACGTCAGTTGAAGGAGTAAAAGGAATGGATGTTCCATTTCCAAAACCCGGATCGGTATCAAAGAAGTATTCAATTTTTGTGATTTGCTGGTCACCGGGTATAATGGCCTGTTTCACAAATGATTTCCTTGTCACCTGGCTCCACAATCCTTTGGTATCTTTTGCTCTCACACATAATTGGTGAAATCCGTCAGGCAATGAAGTAAGGTCAACACTGAAATCAAGCGTAACATCAGAAGCAGTTGGAGACACAGGAATGGAATTGGCAAGGCCATATCCCGGATCTGTATCAAAATAGTATTCAGCATAAGTGATCAGAGAATTGGAAGCTGTATAATCCTGTTTATAAAATATACGGCGTGTTGTCAGACTCCAATGTCCCTGTTGGTCTTTGGTACGAATATACAACTGATGTAAACCATCAGGAAGTCCACTTAGATCTATACTGAAATTCAGGTTAGTAATATCGGGACCTGGTGTAAAAGGAATGTCAATTCCGTTACCAAGTCCGGGATCGGTATCAATGAAGTATTCAACCTTCACAAGATCATTCAAAGGTGCCTGAATGGCATCTTTAAAGAATGTATGAATTGTAGATTGGCCCCATACTCCATTTTCATCTTTTGCCCGTAGGAATAAACGGTGAAAACCGTCATCCAGTCCTGCAAGGCTCACATTGATATTTAAATTATTGATATCGGGTGTAGGTGGATTAACAGGAACAGCAGTTCCGGCATCATAGCCCGGATCCGTATCGAAAAAGTATTCGACCTTTGTGATGTTCTGTGAAAATCCATGTCCAACAAATAGCAACAACAACATCAGGGTGAACCAAATGCGGCTGGTCAAAAAGGGCGTTGGCTTGTATTTTCTGTAATGACTTAACATAACATAAAATGTTCTATTTTGGATCGGGATGGATCCAAAACGATTAGTTATGTGATTTTGCTTTTACAGTTACATCTAGCGAATTGGTTGGTAATGAT
Source organism: uncultured Bacteroidales bacterium (assembly GCA_964421215.1). Taxonomy (GTDB): domain Bacteria; phylum Bacteroidota; class Bacteroidia; order Bacteroidales; family JAADJA01; genus JAADJA01. The sequence goes on from CAYQWA010000005.1 coordinate 237,062, forward strand.
TGTGCATCCAAATCGTAAATTGCTGGAATGGCAGGTAATCCACTTAGGACATAAGGACTTTCACCTCCATAAATACCAATATCAGCTCCATCTTCTCCAGCACCAATAGCCGGTGACCCAACTTTTAATTGATATTGTCCGTCCGTACTGTTTCCTGTGGCACCTACATAGAGGTCAGTGGTTAGAACATTTTCCTGGTTGCCATTTTGATTTCCAAACTGGGTAGAAGTTCCAATGTTATATTCGTATAAACAGTTGGTCATGTTTACAGTACTATGAGCAATGTTATTCACCAGGGTGGAATTATGAATGGTCACTGGATTGGTAAAAATATTATTTGCAAAAATTCCCCCAAAATTGCCGTTAACCACTATTCTGCCGACAAATAAATTATTTGCAACAAGGATGTTAGTATGCGTATTATTGAAAGATAGCGAGTTCCAGGTAGGATGGCTGTGGAAATAATTACCCAGAATTAAAATATCCGAACAGTTTGATTGTGTATAAATTTGATTTTGTCCGTAAGCAAAATAATTTCTTTCAAGGGTTATATTGTTTGTATAGAGGTAAACTGAGGCATTAAATGTACACCCGGTAAATTTTGACCCTTCGCTTCCAGCATAACAATATACATAAGTGCTAATGATACTTGGAGAAATGTTTTGCTGTGTTTCAGGATTTTCTCCTAAAAAATAACCGTTACCAATAATAGTCAGTTGTTTAGAAATACTTAAACCTCCTGCACCAAATGTAGAACCTTCAAGATAAAGTGTATCGCCGTTGACAACGGATGCATCATCATGGGCTGTTTGCAGGGTGGTAAAATCTGGATCGGAGTTTGGTGTTGCATTTACCCTCCAGACAGTAGCAGAAACATTGATATAAGCGAAAATCATCGCTAACATCGTAACAAGTGTAAAAGCATTTGTTTTCATAATTTTTAGTTTTAAATGTTAGTTAAAAATTCAAATTTGATTGATTGTTTGATTTATTGCAAACCAGAGCATTTATGGCATAAGAACACCTCTGCCAGTGGATAAGCAATAATCAATGTATTGTAAACTCAATTTCCGCCAACTGGCGGATATCTCTTGTTCTTGCAATTTTTTGGTAATCTGAGGTAATGGACAGTAATTCAGCTCTCTAGTAACTTATATTTAGTGCCAGACCTGATTTGTCCATCAGATTCAACTTTAAATAACCTCAGGTTAATGCAAAACTAAAACAGCTTGCATGGATATTATCTAGGGTAAACAACGTATTTCGTGTAAGGATATCATCGCACCTGAAAATGAATGCTTTGTAATTAAACACATCATTAATAAAACATGTTCATGCGTACAACAATAAATTGGAATCAAAGCAAAATTGTAGTTAGGCCTCCATTGTGTATTTTAAATGATGGTCTTATGCAAAATGAATTTCATTGAATGGTACAAGCCGGTTTTGCAGATTCTTTTCTTTTACCACATAGACACATAGCACACATAGTTAATTAAGAAACCATGTAGATAATTTTCAAAAAACTTTCCTGACTAAAATTCTATGGTTAATGGATAATTATATCCTATATTTGAAAAATGATAAAGAAAGTGATACGACGCACAAATGAAATGCCCTGGATATGGATCCCCGGACTGTAATATTATCTCTCCTTTTGTTTACTAACTTTCTTTTATTAATCTTTTAAATTATTAAAAATGAGCAACATTATAGTATTAGGTGGTGGAATGGTAGGAAGTGCCATGGCCATCGATCTTACAGCAAAACATAATGTAACATTAACCGATATTAACCAGGATGTATTAAACGAAGCGAAACAAAAATGCAATGATTTAACCCTCAAGCAACTGGATGTAACAAATAAAACTGACCTTCAGCAAACCATAAAGAGCTGTGACCTGGTTATCAACGCCGTACCTGGATTTTTAGGATACAGAACGCTGGAAACAATTATAAAATCAGGGAAAGATGCAATTGACATCGCTTTCTTCCCTGAAAACTCACTGGATTTGGATGCATTGGCCAAAGAGCATAATGTGACGGCAATTGTAGATTGTGGTGTAGCTCCCGGAATGGATAATATCATTCTTGGGTATTACAACTCAATCATGAAACTTACTGATTTTGAATGCCTGGTCGGTGGACTCCCTAAAGTAAAGAAATGGCCGTTTTACTACAAAGCTCCTTTTTCACCTATAGATGTAATTGAAGAATATACGCGCCCAGCCAGGTATGTAGAACATAGTGAAGTGGTCGTAAGAGAACCATTGACCGATTGTGAATATGTTGAATTTGATAAAGTAGGAACGCTGGAATCCTTCAATTCAGATGGTTTAAGATCCATCATCTATACCATGCCCCACATTCCAAATATGAAAGAAAAAACCTTACGTTACCCCGGACATGTTGAATATGTGAGGGTATTAAAGGAAAGTGGATTCTTTAGTACTGAAGAGGTGGATGTAAAAGGCAACAAAGTTTCACCTCTTGACTTCACCTGTAAGATGTTGTTCAATGAGTGGAAGCTTGAAGAAACAGAAGAAGAGATTACTGTAATGAGGGTAACACTAAAAGGAGTAAATTCCAAAGGTCAAATCGAAGAGGTGATTTATGATCTGTATGATGAATTCTGTTCTGCAACCCAAACCTCCTCTATGGCCAGGACAACAGGGTATACCGCTACGGCAGCCGCAAACTTGTACCTAGATGGTTTGTTTAAAGAAAAGGGTGTATTCCCACCTGAACTAGTCGGTAAACACAAAGTTTGTTTCGACTATTTCTTAAACTACTTGAAGGAAAGAAACATTCATTATACCAGGAGATCGCGTTTGATCTGATGTAATTCTTCTTAAAATAAAAAAATTATGAAAACTGTTGTTTACGATAAAAAAGCCACACCAAACAAACTTGTTTGTTGTGATGTTGACAAACCAGAACCAAATGATAATGAAGTATTGGTTAAAATTGTTGTGGTATCAATAAATGCTACTGATTACAGGTCGATTAAAATCGGATCAATTCCAAAAGGTAGGGTTTTCGGTTCTGCTATTGCTGGTATAGTAGAATCTGTTGGCAAAAACGTCAAACAATTCAAGAAAGGAGATTATGTGGTTGGTGATACTTCTGACAATGGTTTCGGTGGTTTTTCAGAATACCTTTCGGTGCCCGAAGAGATTCTGGTTTTAAAGCCTTTAGAGGTGTCTTTTAAAGAAGCAGCAGCGTTGCCAGTTGCGGCTATAACAGCCCTGCAAGCTGTCCGTAACAAAGCAAAGATAACAGAAGGGATGAAAGTCTTAATCGTTGGTAGCAGTGGTGGGGTGGGAATATATGCGGTTCAACTTGCAAAATACTTTGGGGCAAAAGTAACAGCAGTATGCAGTACGCGAAATGTTGAGCAATCATTTTCACTTGGTGCCGATGTTGTAATAGACTATAAAACTGAAAACTTTAAAAAGCACAGAGGAAAATATGATCTGATAATGGCCATAAACGGGAGCTATTCCCTTTCCTTTTACAAACGATTGTTGAATCCAAATGGTATTTATGTAATGTTGGGCGGTTCCTATTTACAGATATTCAGTTCCATATTGTTTGGTTCTCTTATGTCATCGGGATCTAAGAAAATGCGGACACTGGCTGCAAAGTCAAGTCAGGAGGACCTTGAGTATGTTTTAAAACTGGTGGAAGAGGGGAAAGTTAAAGCACTTATCGAAAAGGAATACGCGTTCGAAAATACAGCGGAAGCCATGCGATATGTTGGGAAAGGGCATGTTAGTAGTAAAGTGGTGATTATTGTGGATAAGGAGCAGGCTGAGTGAAAGTACTTTTAGTTTAGTTGTCGGTAGTGGTAGGGTTCCTCCCCCTAACCCCCTCTATGAGGGGGAAAGCCTCCTCACAATCCTAAAAGTCTTCCATAGAATTGATAACCGTACCAAATAAAGGCAGTCTCCTCTGAACATCCGATATAAATTTCAGAGTTGGGCTACGCCTATCCCCCGCTGGCGGGGGCAGGGGGTGGAGATAAAACTCAAAAGTTCAAAAGAAATTCGTATCTTTACCCAAAGAATAAAACCATGGTAAAAGCCACACCTCAAAACCGATGGCAGTACAATCGTATTTTACAACCCTATGCCAATAAATTAAGAAAGAGAATGACCAGAGCAGAAGCATGTTTATGGAAATATGCACTCAGGGCCAGGAAAATGAAAGGTTACCAATTCCGACGGCAACGGCCGGTATTAAACTATATTGCAGATTTTATGTGCAAGGAACTTCTATTAGTTATAGAAGTGGATGGTTATACGCATCTTCTAGAAGAGGTTCAACGAAAAGACAAAATCAGACAATCAAAACTGGAAAATATTGGGTTTAAGGTTATTCGATTTACAGATGATGAAGTAGTGAAAGATATGCAAAATGTAATTCGTGAAATAGAGAATCAAATTGAATTGAGGGAAGTGGAGATGGGTGTAAACAGTGGCCAGTTTAAGAGAGGGGATTCGTCAATCTGAGTTTTTCTGGGATTGAGGAAGACCTCCCCCTAGCCCCCTCTATGAGGGGGAAAGCCTCCACACAAGCCAAGATGTCTTCCATAGAAATGAAAGACTTATCAGATAAAGGTGATCACCTCTGAATATCCAAGTGATAAATAAATTTGGGCTACGATTATCCCCCGCTGGTGGGGGTAAAGGGGTGGATTCCCATCTACTCTTTCAGCAATTTCTCCACAACTATACCAATTTCGGTCTCAGTTTGAATAAGATAGAGGCCTGTTTCTAACTCTGCTACATTAAATTTCAGTTGCCTTGAATCAACATTTGATTGTTGAAATAAGATCTTGCCATTCAGATCATATATTTTAACTTCTAATAATTGATCGGGAGAATGAATATTAAATTCTTCTGTAACTGGATTTGGGAAAAACGCTATTTCATTCTGTTTGACTGGTCCACTAATTCCAGTACCCAAATCAATCTGAAAAGTAGCAATTTCCTGGAACCCGAAATTTCCACCGATGAAATAAACTACATCGTTTTCATCTTTTAATTTGTAAAATCCCAATCCGTTTTCGCAACATATTCCATTTCCAGCTGAATCATAGATTTTAAACGTATAGCAATCGTTGATGTCCAAAATCCAATCTATTAAATAAAGTGTATTGTTTTCATAACCTGAGCCCGAATAAATTACTTCACCTGTCGAATTGATTAGTTCCCATGTTGTTTCATTAGCGTTATTATCTGTCCGGAGTTCGAAAGTTAAATTATGCAATTCTATTGTCTGGGATTCTGAGAATGTTTTTTCAAGTGTGTTATTTGCCAGATCCTCATCTTCCTGTCCATTTGGTAAGCCCAATTCTACAACAATAACATTTTCTTCCAGCAAATCGAAAGCAATTTCCGGCAGACCAACCATTTCTGTTCCGAACATGGGTAGATTTCCCTCCCACCCAAAGGAAAACTCTTCTCCATTTACCGAATAGTTTACATTGCAATTTAGCAGGGTATCTGCACCAAAATTGGTTATTAGTATTTCAGGATTAATTAATTCAAGGCAATAATCATCACCGGGATTAATAATATCAGATACAGCAACATCATTATACAAAACCGTTGATTCAAGGGACAGGGTCTGTGCCTGCATGACTTCTTTTGTAATGGTATCCTGCAAGAACACCACCATTTCGCAGTACTGGACTAACCAGGTTGGATCGATATCGAATTCAAATTCAAACGTATTGTTTACATCTTTTCCAGAGACCAAGGGAGTTCCGTTATGATCAGGGATCATCAGCCTTTCAACATGGTTGACTTCATCACCACCGTACCAGGTTTCAGGAATATGCGATTCCGTAAGTACAACATGCAATACTTTTGTTTCAGGATCCGGTGCCCCGATCAATCCGACATTAATGGTAGCATTTACAGTTGTCCCCTCTCTTTCCGCTTCTATATCAATTGAATAGTTTGAGGCTATATCAATCCGCTCTTCATATTTATCCAGCAAAGCCTCATAAGAAAAGTCAAACGAATGAGTACCGTCCACCATAACATGAGGCAGTCCGATCATTGAATAATATTCAGCCCTTGCCTCAGAAAAAATGTTGCTATAGTCATCATTGACATGATATCCGATTACAGCAATTTCTGCTCCTTCTGCCAATAGCTGTTCAAGATCTTCAGCTACGACACCGCACGACTGTCACCAGGTACCTGTTCCCTCTTCAAAAACTACTTTGTTCCTTGGGAACTGTGCAACAGATGTAACACTAAAAAGTATCAATATCGATATAAACAGCGTATTCTTCATGTTTATTGATTTGCAAATTAAGACAAAAACCGGTAACACATTTATTACCGGTTTTAAATCATTTTCTAACCTAAACTAAATTATATGATAAAATATAAAGGACAGGCTGTGTGGACCTATCCTTTAAGCCTTATTTCTTAATTGCTTTTTTGTTGATCCATCCTTTTTCAGTTTTTAACCTGATGTTATAAATTCCTGATGGTTCATTACCAAGATCAATGTCTATAGAATTTACATTAAGCCCTTCGTGTTCATAAACCACCTGGCCATGATTATTCACAACTACAATACTTGTAATTGTAGAAACTGAGTTCACCAACATACTTTCTGTGAACGGATTGGGATAAATTCCGGTTTCACCGATTGTCATTTCATCAACATCGGAGATAAGAACTGTTGCCATGTTTGAAGGATCCGACTCACCCTCTTCATAGTTAGCAGTAACCTGGTATTTGTGTAATCCCGGAATTAGTGCTGCTTCCACATGCGTATAGGTCGTATCCATCGTATTATCAATCATAGTAAACGGTTCTGACAAATAGGAATAATAAATATTATAGCCCAACAATGCTTTACAGGATTTATTCTCTGTAGTTGGAGTTACCAAAGCATTTACATGTGTAAACGGATTCCTGGCCTTAGGATTATTGCTGTTATCAAGTTTCACTTTTTTAGCCTGGACCATTTTCTTGTCGTAAGGTGCCCAAATCCACAGGTCAAGTAAAAAGTCTCCGGGAGCAGGATTATTTAATGTATAATCCTGAATACTTGCTTCAAAAGAAACACCTTCCAATGAAGCGTCACACGAAAGAATCGGGTATGCATCCTGCGGATCATTACTCATGGGTTCAAGGAAAATACCAACAAGGTTTGTAGATGGAGCAATGGATCCCAGAGGAATCTCAAGCTCCCAGATATCATTTCCTGTTGTTTGAAATGGTCCGGCAGCATCAATTTCAGTCATTGTATTCCAATCAACGATATGGATCATGTATGACCAGGTTCCTGTAATACCATAAGATGAATGATGGAAATCAGCCATTTCTACAGTCGCATCAGGATACGCTGACAGGTCAAAGATCACTCCATAACCAAAATCAAACCACTGGTATAAACCGTTTGCCGGATTTTCATCATGCTGATAAAACTCCATCATTTCACCGGCAACCACATTTCCAACAGCGTCCCATTCCAAAACAATGTCTTCATCCACTGCATTGGCAACGAGGTTTGTAGGAACAATAATAATTACAACTGATTGAGAATTTGAAGGTAATGATTCATCACCACCATTAAATACCGCAGTCACATAATACACATGAGTACCACCTTCTACATCTTCATCCGTCCATTCGGTTTCAGTAATAAGTCCTGAAACCATTTCATCATCACGGTAAACATAATATCCATCGATATTGGCACTTATAATTTCATCCCATGTACAATACACATCATTTTCATTTTCTACTGTTGCTGTGAAATTTTCAGGTGCTGTAAAAATGGTCACCCAGTCACATACCTGGTCAGATTCTCCTTCAGGATAAACTGCACTCACACAATAATCATGGTATCCGGGCTCAACACTGGTATCCTGATAATGTGTGTCATTTGTACTTCCCAGCAAACCGCCATCTTTGTATACATTATAGCTTACGGTATTTCCTGATCCGTATAATTGAATCAACTGGAAATCATCCATGTAGTATTTGCAAGTATTGTTGGTATTCCAGGAATAGAAGTCACCTCCCTCAAGGGTGAGCCATCCGCCACCACCACCAATAGCAAGACTCCACTGCCATTCATGGATTAATACACCATCAATAAAGAATTGTGCCCAGTCTCCATCCAGGTCAACAACAACATCGATATACATCCACTCGTTGTAATCATAAGTAAATGCTGCTGCACCATATCCGCCTCCGTCAACGGTACCAACACCTCCAACATCAAAAAATACCTGCATTCCCCAAAGTGCACCTATGGTTAAATCATGGTCCTGCAAGACATTAAAATACCCATTAAATCCATCAACAATGTACATTCTGAAATTAAAGGAATACTTACCTTCTGTTAAAAGTTCATCTGCTAAATACAATAAGTCTCCATCGTTTTCTATAACAACTGAATTATCACCACTATATGAATTATCCGTAGTTACATAGGGATCATTGTATCCACATGGATCAAAGGTCCATGTTGTCCATTCTTCAGGATTCTGACATGCAACCTGCTGGTTCGCATAATAATCTTCAAAATCATCTCTGAATCTTAAAATACCTCCATCTGGAGCAGTCCAGAGTACTGACACCTCGTTATAATCAGCTGATGCATTCACATTCATAGGAGGAGTTAAGGGAGCCAGGTAAAATACTTCATCACAGATATTCTCGGATTTTTCACCATCATCGTACATTGCATAAATACAATAGATATAATTTTCAGTTACATCCAATACATCTGAAATTTCAAGAGTTGAGGGATCATTAATGGAGGCAAACAAATCACCGTTCCTGGTTATTTCATACCCAGTTATTCCACTTACACCTTTGTCAGATACCGGAATTCCTTGAATTATTGCATCGTCAATAGCAATAGGATAAGCATCGTTGTATTCAGAAACAAAAGCGATCCTCACAGATTCTCCGGCAAACTGACTCAAATCAACAACAACTTCCTGATCATAGTTGTTATACATTGTTATTTCGTCGACGTATTCCAGAACTGTATTCCAGTTTCCATCTGCTTCAACCAATACATAAAACCTGGAATAACCACTTGCATCAGAACTATAGTTGATCATAAATTTCAGCTCATCAGTACTGTAAAGTTGGATTTCCGGAGAAATCAACCAGTTGAAGTCCATGGCACCTGCAGGACATAATGCTGAGAATGCACCATTGTATACAAACTGCATATCATCATTGTACTGACTCCATGTATCACCTGTTGGATCATTTAAAGTGCCTGTAAGGGTTGTACTTTGTTTTAATTCCCATCCACTCTGTGCAGACCAGTTGGTTGATTCAAATCCTTCAGTGATTGCGACTCCGGGATTCTCAGGAACAGTCCAGTTCATATCCACATTACCGTCTTCAAGGAGAGTGGAAGTAAAAAGTGGAACCGGATTATAAATCTGTGCCGTTTCAACGATATTAATGCCATAATCTTCTGTTTCACCGTAGTCAACGGCCTGGCAACTGGCAAATAAATCGGATTCAGAACTGTTTCGGATACGCATGATGGTGAGTCCAAGAGCAGCATCTTCCGGAATTGTAACAAGAACGGTAACCTCCTGTGATGCTTCATCGCTACTGATATGAACTACCCTTTCGCCTTCATCATCCAGGCTGTTGTTTCCGTTAAAATCAATCCAAGCTGCAATCGAGCCATTTGTTCCGCTTGTTTCCGCCTGAATGGTAAGTTCATAGGAGCGACCCCTTTCCAGGTTAGCACTCATGCTTGTATAATTGTTATATGCAGCACCTCCCTGTGAACCTGTATTCAGGTTTTCAATATCGCCTAAACTTACTCCATCAATGAAATCTCCGGCATTTGTACCATTTAATACCTGAGGAGTACAATATTGTCCTTCAAGGTTAAATTTAAAGAATCGTACGTTTGCATACTCCTGTTTCTGATGCAAATACAGAGAATCAATATCCTGCTGACTGTATGGATCTAGTACATACTGGTTTTCATATCCATTAAAATACCTGACCATGGTATCTGCTACATGGGTTACAGCAACATGAAATGACCCCCACTGCTGTGCCTGGTCAAAATGCTTATAAGTAGTTACCATAAGATTTCCACCCTGGTAACTGTATACAAAATCCAGAGGCAAATACACTCCATGGTATCCGGGATAAGCATCAAAAGTTCCTTCGTAAACCAGGTAATAGTCATTTGCAGCTTCCAAAGAATCTGCCATGTTTTCTTCGTCCGTTTCCGTCATCCAGATGGTTACAGGTTCATCGTACCTTGGATAATTTTCATCCAAATGGTAATAATACATAAGACCTGTAATTGTATTCGGATCACCAACATCTTCAGCTTTGTACAATGTTTGAGTATAATACCCTGTAGTACTCACCGTTATAGGATGATACCAATTGGTTTCATAATCGTTACCTGTACCAATATCAACCTGAACGGTTCCCTGTTGCTGAACATAAATATCCAATGGAGTTGAGATGTTGTTGGAAGGATCCTGATCATCCATAAAATCAACTTCAACATAACAACTGAACAAACCAGCATTTGGGAATGTAAAATCCATTTCAAAATCCAGGACTTGTTTTGGATAGATATCTTCACCAGGATATGACATAAGCTCAACATCATTGTCCTGCATTAGCTTCACTGAATAATTTGATCCAGCCTGAAATTCAGATCCAATGTTTTTAATGTCAACATTAAATGTTGTGGAAATATTTTCTTCAGGTGTTATATCACCTGCAAGAATATAGGCTTTCAAATCATCTTCATAGTAAAACCGTTCGAGCCCTATTCCACATACCTCGTCAATCTTTACTTCGCCCTGACCTCCTTGAGGATTATATTTACCAACAAAAGCAAGGTAATTGTCTCCGGCAGCATCTGATACATCAATTTCATAATACTGATACCACATGAATGGTAAGTTAACAGCTTCTATCAATGAAGCAACTCCTGTTTCAGCATCAATCCACACCAGGTCAAGTTCACCGGGCCACCATGCACTGCTGTATGCATAAAATGAGATCATGTCGCCAGACTCAATATGAAGCCTGGGAGTTACCAGGGTATCAAACAATCCGTATTCAACCCAAAGGTAGGCATGACCTGTTCCTACTGCCGGAGCATAGTTGTGGTATGTCCATGCAGTACTCGACTGTGTCCAGCCATCAGGAGGGAATGTTGTAGATTCGAATCCTTCGCAAAAATGATCAAAAGGGTAAACCTGTTGGGTAATGCTGAATGAATTATCATTGTAAGGTCCCATATCAGCAGGAACTGAAGCAACAATTTCATAATCGCCAGCTGTAGAAGGATTCCATAAAACTTCCACTACAACTGTATCTGATTGGGTGACGGGGCCGGTTGGAGCTATTGCAAAATCAACACCGTTTGCCGTAAAGGTTACGTCCTTATCTAGAATGGTAGTACCACTATTTAAAATAGAAGCATAGGCTGTTACATAATCATATTCAAATACCTGGGGATGAGAAAGCTCAAGATCTATTACTGCAAAATCATCTTCCGGAGCATCATAACACATAATATTTGCTGCCCAACCAGGTGCTTCGAATGGAGTCCATGGTTGTGCTACAAAATGTATGGTTAATGCACCTGAAGTATTTTGATATGAAGCGGTTATATTACCTGGGTTTTGATCGTTCTCCCAATATCCTAATTCGGGTGCATATATATCTTCGCCATCAAAAATCCAGAAATCCGACCAATCGATATCGAACTGAATAAACTCCAGCCTGATCTTTGAACCGGGGTTTGAAGGGTAAATTGTCAGGATCCCCCAGTCATCTACTGTTAAATCACCTTGTAATCCTCCGGCATCAGTAAATGTTCCTGAACATGCTGTAATAGTAGTTGTTTCCATCGAAGGCATTGGAAATACAGTTGGATCAAATACCGTGATGTCCATACTCTGTTCATCGTTATCAGGATTCTCATCACCTGAAAGCATGGAAGATACAGTTAAACTGTATGATCCGGGAGTTGAAAGATCTGCTTGCTGAGTAAATGTATATTCATATGTTTCATTGTATCCGAGAGATACAGATCCCACATTCTCCACAACTTCGTTCCCATTAAGAACATATTTAAGGTCAAATCCGGTTTGTATATCTGTTCCTTCATTTTTGATCAGAACGGTAACATCCTGGTCATCGACCGGAGGCGAACCATAATAATCATCCGGTGAACTAATTGACAACACTGCTATATCGTTTACCGGAGGTTGTCCGTAAAGGGCAAAAGACAGATCCCAGAGCAACCAGGGTCCAACAACAACTTCTGCCGGCGTCCAGTTTACTGCACCTAATCCCCAACCATCTTTAGGATTGATCCAATGCCATTGTTCTCCATTGATCGCAGTTTCATAAATATGCTCCATCCATCCCCATTGCCCTGTTGCATCAAAATCGGAATACATTTGAACTGACAACCAGTATTTTCCTTCTGTAAAAGTAACCGTTGAAGGAAGGGTAACTTCAATATTTGTCAGTACATATCCACCAACCATTTCTTCCTGAATATCTGCATCAGCAAAAGCAAAATACTCATGAATTGTATCTCCGGGAATTCCATTATCATCACTCAGAAAATATACATTTAATGTATCTCCTCCGCCTGGATCTCCATTAAAATAGGAACCGATCAGTTTGATGGAGTGAACGTCCCATGAATCACCTGCCGGAACATCGAAGTCATCGGCAGCTGCACAGGTATTCAAACTGTTCGACATGGTTGAATAATGCTGAGAGGTCATAAATCCGGAACCAGGATTGTACATTTGATCGAACAGTACTTCGCCTGACTCAGATGGACTTATTTCAGGTGCTTTATCAAGCTTCCCAACCAATCCATTTGATTGTCCAAAACCATTCATTGCTATAAGAATGGCTATTGAGGTGAACAAGATCTTAAAAAAGTGTTTTTTTGTTTTCATTTGTTAAATTTTAACTATGTGTAATTTTTTTTCTAATATTTCAAGTTGAAAAGGGAGATTTTGTGTTTCAAGATCCCTTGAATTATTTATTTCTTTTTGATTTCTTTTTGTTATCAGATTCTTTTTGATCACGGCTCATTTTATCTATACCTGCAAGAATTTTTTTCAATGCTTCGTTTTCGTTCTTACTTTTTTCAATTAAGGAATCCAGCTTTTCGTCTGGATTGTTTTCTTTATTGTCTGTATTTTTTTTGTCTGTTTTCATAAGACCAATATTTACATGTTCAAATCGAGATGCAAATAAAAGCTCTCTAATTACATTTTCTTGAATTTTTGGAATTACAAAAACCCTACATTGAAATTTTTCTTCATAACAAAATATCTACACACGCATATAAACATCTGAATATCTTTACTTTAAAGAATTTTGGATTTACCATCAAAAACAATTCTTTTTTCAGGTTTTCTTTCATAAGCAACAGGATTTCAAAAATCTCTTCTAGGGAGTTAACTGGAACATTGAAGAAATAGATTTAATCCGTTATAATCCTTTGTGATCGCAGCAGAATAGAAAAATCCCAGCAATTTCTCGATTCAAAAATTATCAATACAGAAAGTCAGATAATCCGACACAATGACTCATTATTCAGGATGTTTCAATGACTACATCGCAGACTTATCCCAGAGGCAATATTTTTTAAAACAAAAATCTAATTCATTAAATGTCAGTGCGTAAGGCATTCATGTAGACATTTTGTAGTCCCTAAATCAAATTCTGTAGATGTTTTGTAGGCTACTACAATGAGGAATGTAAATGATTAGCCTCTTCTTTTGTGGCAGCAATAAAAAATGAGAAAATCATGAAGATTGAAAATTCACAAATTCAAAATCTTTTATTTATAACTAAATTTAATTAAAATGAAAATGAAAAACGCAATTTTACTTGTAATGATGTTGACTTTTGGAATTGGAAGCGTATTCGCGCAAACCGATTACGATACCATCAGTGCAACCTACACGGTCGGAGATATCTCCACTGATGATGCATTTAATGCTACTGGGAATAGTTCAACATGTCCTGGTGTATTAAATGTAAATGTACCACCCAACTCGGTAATCGTTTCGGTTGATGTTGAGTATGACATGACCAGTATAATCGATGCGGTTACTTATGATCAACTTTCTCAGTTGAGATGTACATCTCCTGGTGGATCAGATGAACCTGAAGTTTACAGAGGTGAAGGATGGAGTCAGGGTACATACTCATACAATCGCACAGGTTTAAACATTGCAAACGGTGTAACTCCATTCATCTTTGGTGTGGATTTCGAATTACACGCAGGTAATGACTATTGGGGGGCACCTCTTGGTTGTAGCGATGTTCAAATGGTGGTTGATGATGGAACCTGGACAGTTACTGTTATTTATCTGGCTGCCGGCTCACCAGGATTACCAACCAATCCGGGTCCTGCTGACATGGCCCAATTAGTTGATGTAGATTCAGACCTTACCTGGGACTTTGGTGCAAATACAACATCTTATGATGTATATTTCGGAACTGATAATCCGCCAATGACAAAAGTTGTTGATGATGCATCTACAGCTGGTGGAAGCGGATCTTTTGATCCGGGGACAATGGTAACTGGTACTACGTATTATTGGTATGTAGTAGATAGAAATACTCAAAATGAAATTGCTGGACCAGTCTGGTCATTCTCAACTGACTGTGGAGTATGGACATTACCTTATTTCGATGATTTTGAATCATATGCCTGGGAAACTTTGCCCAGTTGCTGGCTTTCAGAAAATACAGTTGATAATCCTGATTGTTACGTTAGAGTTGAAGCAAATTGGCAAGCCTATAGTGGTGGCAATACCATGAGCTGGGTAAATTATGGTAGTGAATTTGATCCTAATATTACATTGGTACTTCCAAAAGCAGGAACTGTATCTGACTACATGATCTCTTTCTATGCTAAAAATGGTTCGAATCCTTTCTGGGGTACTCCATATTACAGGGAGTTCCAAATTGGAACCATGTCTGATCCTTTTGATGCCAACACTTTTACAGAATTAACATCATTTGTTCCTGATGCATTTAGCTGGGAATATTTCGAATACTTATTTCTGGGTGTTTCAACGACTGACGAATTTATAGCCATCAGGGGTGACCTTACCATGGATGAAAATCAAATGTTTATGGATGATTTTTCATTGGATCTGATCCCATCTTGTATCAAACCTCTTGATGTTATTGCTTCTGATATTCAAGCTAATGAGGTTGAATTAAGCTGGACTGATTATAGCACACCCGTCCAATGGACAATAGAATACGGTGCTCCCGGTTATACACCAGGTACCGGTACCCAGGAAATTGTTTATTCCAATCCTGCTACAATTTCTGGTTTGACCGATGCAACTGATTATGATTTTTATGTACAAGGAGATTGTGGTGGTGGAGACATCAGTGCATGGAGTACAGTTTTAAGTTTGCAAACTGCTTGTTTGCCTTATGCTGTTCCTTTATTTGAGGATTTTGGTGAAATGCCTCCTTATCCGAATGCACCTGAATGGCCATTATGTTGGTCACATATTGAGATCAATGGATCACAATGGGGTGGTATGGGATTAGGTGACTATGATGCATATACAGGTGTATGTATATGGTTTTCGCCAGAAGGAGATCCTGGTTCTGAATTAATAGCAATTACTCCTGAATTTTCAGATGGACTCAATACTTTGTATGTTAATTTCTGGTCATTATCCTCCGGAACTGAAGTCGTCGTTGGAACAATAACAGATCCTGCTGATGAAACTACATTTACAGGATACGATACCGTATATACGGATGGAAATGTGTATCAAAATCATTCGGTTTATTTTAATGCTTATATGGGAACTGATACACGGATTGCTTTTAAGCCAAATGCAGTAGACTATACATTTAGCCAATTGAAGTTGGATGATATAACAATTGAAACAATCCCTTCTTGTGTTGAACCATATAAACCTTGGATTGATGGAGAAACACAAAATTCAGCAATGTTAAATTGGTATGATGCATTGGAATCAGCAACCGACTGGCAAATAGAAGTTGGTGCTCCTGGATTTGCTCCAGGAACAGGTGCCGAAATTAATGCTTATACATATAATAATACAGCTGAGGACATGCACAGTTATGATATGACTGGATTAATGTCAGCCACAACTTATGATGCTTTTATCCGTACTGATTGCGGCGCAAGTGATTATAGTGTATGGGTAGGGCCATTTACCTTCCTGACATTATTTGATGCTTTTGGAGCAATGCCAGTTAATGAAGATTTTGAATCAGGTATGGGTATTACAGGAAATGATCCGGCTAATGGTACGAATTGGTCAGTTGCAACTGATTTACAACATGGCGGTTTAAATTCAATTCATAACGCTTATGACGCTGATAATGATAATGTCCTTTATATGCTCGGCACATTTGATTTCACAGCCAAAGCTGATGTTATGTTGTCTTTCTGGCAAATTGCCAAGACCGAAGGTAATGGTGACCAATGTTATATTGAAATCTCTACTGACGGTGGAGCAACTTATGATCAATTACCTGAATCAACTTATGTTGGTGCCGGTTACTATCGCAATGATTATTATGCAGCAGAAGGACCATACTTTGATGAAGATTCTTACCCTGAATGGGGAACATGGACAGAAACACCTGATAACTCGTGGTGGAGAAAGGAATATTTTGATTTGACAAGCTATAACACATTCGACAATGTTATCATCAGGTTCCGATTGGTTTCCAATGGTTGGGATTTGAGGGCTGGATGGTACCTCGATGATATTTCAGTAGAATCATTAGGATCTCCTTTATTTTATGTTGATCCATTGTCCATTACTGAAACCGCTACTCCATTAATGCCTGCTGCGACAGATCTAAACATGGGGAACTCAGGAAGTTTACCAACAACATATTCTGCATCCGTTGTTTATAATGAGCTGGATTTAGAATATGAAGATTTTAATGCAGGTACTCCTGCAGGATGGACCATTATCAACAATGGTAATAATGCTGTTACCTGGGTTGATACCAACAGTGTATCAGGATATACTTTTGATGGTACACGTTGTATGGTAGCTGATGGTTACCAGGGATATGCCCCACAGGCAAATACCATGGATGATGAATTAATCTCTCCGGTGATTGATGCATCTGCATACATAGGAGGTGGCCTTCTTCTTGAATATGATCATTCATTTAATGCTGACTGGACTGATGGTGACACAGCATATGTATATGTGTATGACGGTAGTCAGTGGATTGAGATCTATAAATCAGGAGAGGATGATGGTGCATTGTCATGGAATAGTAACGGAGTACACAAGTCATTCAATGTTTCTCAATATGCCAATGCGAATTTCCAGGTTAAATTCCGTTATACAGAAGATGATCTTGGAAGAGGTCAATTCTATGCAATTGATAATTTTAGAATTCGTGCTTCTATGTCAGCTTTAGGTTGGTTAACCATTGATGGTGCAGAAGTAACCAGTGGAACCAGTTTACCAGATGCAGATATGCTTCCAAGCATGATCAATGTTAACATGGATGCCACCGGTCTGGCTACAGGAGTTTATAATGCAAATATCGAGATAACTTCAACTGATCCTGCTTTTACAACTACTCTTGTTCCGGTAACATTCAATGTAATTGCAGGTTATACCATAAGTGGCACACTTACTTATGCAAATGCAGGATTGTCAATTCTTGAAGGATGTACAATAGATCTGTTAAATGACAACAGCGAAGTAATCTTTTCAACAACATCTGATGCTTCTGGTTATTATGAATTTACAGCACTATTGGATGGTGATTATTCACTTATGACAACCACAACCATTGTGTGGGGAGGTTTATCCATGAACGATGTTCAGTTTGCCCGTCAATATGTAACCAACCAGGCTCCTGGTAACGGACTTACAGGTTTACCATTACTTTCTGCCGATGTGGACCAGAGTGGCGGAGCCATTACAATGAATGATGTACAATTCATGAGGCAAGTGGTTACAGCAACTCCTCCGGGATTCGCAGAATTCTGGTTATTCGAAGAACCTGCAGTTAATGTAGGTGGTGGTAATGTGACCCAGGACATCCAGGGAATTTGTGCAGGTGATACAGATGGTAGTTATACACCTCCTGCTAAATAATAATTATAGTAATAAAGCATAAATCAATAAAACATGGACAAAGGAACAGCACAACATTTTATTCAGACAATCTCATGCTGCTCCTTTGTTCTTAAATTATAATTTTAAGAAAATGAAAAAAGTAATTTTATTCTTTAGTGTTCTGTTCCTGGGAGCTACCTTAGCTTTCGGACAGACAGCGACTTTAAGTGTTGAGGAGCTGGGTGGCGGTTTACCTGCCGGTACAGTTACTACAGCGGTGACTTTAGATGATATTGCTGGAGGATTTAATGTGGGAACTTTCCAGATTTTCGTCCTTTATGATCCAGCAGTATTAACTCCCGTAGCAGTTAACTACCCTAACCCGAACTTCCAGTTTTTCGAGTGGGCAAATAACTTATTTTTTGCGGCAGATGAAATATCACTCACCTGGTTATCTTTCTTTGGTGGTGTAAGTCCTTTGCCAGGTGAAGTTTTATGTACAATCGACTGGATCTATACAGGAGATCCTGACAGGTCAGATTTAACTTTTAACACAGTATCCAAACAGCCTGTTGAAGGTTGGCCTGAAAAAGGACAAACTTTAATGTGGTCATCCTTTGGTGATGCATATACACTTACCCTTATGGATGGTGGTGTTGGACCAATTCCTACTTTATCAAACATCTGGACAGGAACCATTGACGATGACTGGTTTAATCCAGGAAACTGGAGTAATGCTGTAGTACCAACCAATGAAGATGTTGAGGTTCCTGTTA
>CAYQWA010000006.1:0-201395 GCA_964421215.1 uncultured Bacteroidales bacterium
CATTAGAAAATCAATGAAAGTTAATCATCTTTTCTGATTGGACAAATCTATAGGTCTTTGTGGCAAATTGGGCTTGTTTTTTCTTGCCACGAAGGCTCTAAGACACAAAGAAATCACAAAGAGTTTTGTCATTCTATTTTAAATCCCCGCTGGCGGGGTTCGAGGTCTCCGTATGACCCAGCTTTTGACGGTCAGACTGAGCCCGGAGCTTGACGAAGGTCGAAGTCTTGTGAATAAGTAAATGCAATCATATCTCCTTAACAAATTGACATGGATCAGCAGTCAGGTCTGTGGCCATATAAACTTCAACACTGCGAAAGTGAATTATCATTAAACTAAACAATCTGCAAACATCCTTGTTGTTGAAATTAGAAAGTTTGTTTTGTACGCTTTCTATAATACCGAAAATCAGGAATGTTAATCCTTTTATCCTACAACTCATGAAAAAACTAATGTTAAGCGTGCTTACTTCCTGTTTTGTGCAACGGGACACCCAGGCACATAACACCATATCATGATTCAGTGTCGAATATCTATTTTACTTTTGGCTTGATCCAAAAGTAACAAAAGATCAAGACTTGAAATGTTTTCCCTATTTTTCTCATCCTCGTCCCGCTTAGCGGGACTGCGAAACCCAAGCCCTGAATTGAACACTTGATTTATCATCATACTAACAGGAATAACCGGTTTGTTTATTTGGGCCCTTTATCATTCAAGGGTTTCTTTCAAAAAGGCCTTTGCTAATTACTGCGGTGGAAAAATTACGTGAAAAAATTTAAGGTCGAAAAAAGCACTAGCCAACAATTACCCTTTTCGGAAAGGTAAACCTCTTACCGTAGCCAAAGGACATAGCCCAAAAATAGCGTGGCCATCCTGTTTTTTATATCCTCAATTGTTTTTGGTGTGGTTAATGATTAACACTACACTTTCATTTAAAAGTATTCGCTGACGATTACTTGTGCGCTGGCCAGGCAAAACTCGCTGGCCGGGGCCGGATATGAATTGGCAATACTTAGAAATGCAATGAAGGCGCTTGCGTTTCCCGACATTTTGGTCGGGACTACTTCATTTGCAGTTCTTAGTATTGCCAAGTGCGGGATGGGATTAGTTTTGCCTTGATTTTTTGTTTCTTTTTCATCAAGGAAAAAGATAATGAAGACAAAGTAATGGGTTAGCTATAGCATAAACCAATTCTAAGGCCTTCAATGGTAAGGGTGAAAATTCAGATATTTGAATATATGAGGTTTGGTTAATAATTGCACCTATTTTGTGCATTGGGTCACCCAAATATCCAACTTCTAAATCATAACAAACTGATACTCTGTAGTGAAATTTTTGGTCGTCAAGCTGGTGCACAAAACAAGGGCAATAAGTAAATGCAATCATATATCCTTAACAAATTGACATGGATCAGCCTTCAGGTCTGTGGCCATATAAACTTCAACACTGCGAAAGTGAATTATCATTAAACTAAACAATCTGCAAACATCCTTGTTGTTGAAATTAGAAAGTTTGTTCTGTACACTTTCTAAAATACCGAAAATCAGGAATGTTAATCTTTTTATCCTACTACTCATGAAAAAACTAATGTTAGGCGTACTTTCTTTAAGTCTTATCCTCGGAAGTGTTTTCGGCCAGAATGGGAAATTGGCAACTTCAGTGGCAAAAAAAGCATTTGCTATGTATAATCTTGACCCACAAAATAATAAGCGAAAATTAGGCGAGGCCAAAGAAAATATTGATCAGGCAATATTGAGTGCAGATGTAAACAATTTAGCACGCACATGGCAATTAAAGGGAGATGTTTATAATGAGATCGCTACCCAGATAGTGGTCGCTATTCAGTTAGGCCTTGAAACCAGCGAGATACCCTCCGTGGAAGATCCTGCCGGCGAGGCCCTGGAAGCCTTCATAAAAGCCCATGAACTTGCTGTTAAAAAGTATGAGACAAAAGATGCTTTGAGAGGTATCCAGGCGTCTCAAACCAATCTGTCCAATACGGGGGTATTTGCTTATGATAAGCAAAAATATGAGCAGGCATACAACAATTTTAATGGCGTTATTACTGCTCATACGTTACTCAATAGTGCAGGTGAAGCCAGTTCTCTGGATGATCCACAAAACTATTCAGATCAATTGTACATTACCGGTTTGGCTGCATTAAATGCAAACAAACATGAGCGTGCAAAGCCGATGTTCCAGGAACTTTTCGACCAGGGTTATGATAAACCGGTCATTTATGAATCCTTATACAAAATAAAACTTAATGAAGCGGGAGGTGGGCCGGAGTCTGCTTATGGTTATCTTAAAACCGGCCGGGAAAAGTTTCCGGATGACATTTCTCTCCTGTTTGCAGAGATCAATCATTTCCTTAGCATCAATAAGCTTGATGAATTGATTAAGGTTCTACAAACTGCCATTGAAAAAGAACCGGAAAACATTAGCTTGTATGCTACACTTGGCAATGTCTACGATAATCTTTTCCAGAGAGAATTTGGAGCTGGTAATGAAGAATCGTCTCAGCAGTATTTTAACAATGCCAAAAAATACTATGGTCAGGCACTGGAGAAAGATCCTGCATTATTTGATGCCATATATAGCATAGGTACGCTTTATTACAATAAGGCCGCTTTTAAAACAACAGAATTAAATGCCCTTGCAGATGATTTCTCAGAGGAAGGAATGAGAAAATATGACGAACAATCCAGGGAAGTCCTGGACTTGTTTGATAAAGCTTTTCCCTACTTTAAAAAGGCTGAATCCATGCAGCCTAATGATTTAAATACATTGATTGCCCTGAAGGAGATTTGTGCTAAAAACGGGCAAATGGAAGCTCATAATGCAATTAAGATCCGTCTTCAAAATGTACAGGCCGGAAGAAGCAATAGTACATCTTATTTTAATCAGTGAGACAATGATTTTAAAAGTAGAAGATGCATTAAAACCATTTAGTTGAACTTTTGCCTGCCGAAACTGAACGTGTAGGCTGGGATCCGAATTGCGAAGCATATCGGGATCTCTGGGTAAAATTTCCCGCAGCTTGCGGCGATATTATCATTAGATTATAAATAAGCCCAAAGTGATAGATATTACAAAGTCGCTTCACAATTTCTATCACCCACCATCCTACTCTGTAACAAACTCCTTCTCCCCAACCAAATTTACCCAATTGTCCTCACTTACACCCATGAGTGTAAAACGGTATGTTCTTCCTGGATGGAGGATTTGAGGAGGATCCTGTTCTTTAATGTTCAATACAACATTCGAAAGATCATAAAACTGCCAGTGTTTATCGTAGGTATAGGTACCGGAGATCAGGTTCCCGGCTGAATCGCTCACCACCTGGAAATAGATGATGTTTTCTGCATCCTCATCTGCCTCCCAGGAAAACAAAGGTTCTGTTGGTGTTGAAAAGTCGATTTCAACTTTGTCGTGTCCGTAGAGGGTAGGCCTTGCAATTTGCTTTAACTGGATGGGGTCGCAAACATGCAATTTCCCATCGGTCAGGTAGGTCAATACAATCCACTTCTCTTCGTTACTGACAGGATACAGAAAACGACGAAGGTAACCATTGAATACAGGGAATGTTTCCCAGTCGCGGTAGGTGTATTTTGAAAACTCATCGGGATTAATATCTGTTCCTGCCGATTCATAATAGCGGTAATCCTGGGCTCCATGAAAAGGGAAGAAAAACACCGATACACCAAAATCTGAGTTACTTTCAGGCTCGCTGGCTGCACAGGCAATCAGTATGTCACGTTCCAGGTTGTTAAACTGGTTTACATAATGGTCGAGTGTATTGGTAAAAACAGGCTTTGAATCTTCTTTATCAATCGAGCAAGAAGAGAAGATAGCGATTAATAAAAATAATGCTGCCGTATTTCTCATGGAATGAAAGAATTTCTTTTAAGATCAACAAGAAAAGCAGGGAATTGTTTATCCTGTTTACCTCATACATAATAAAATGAATATTACTATTTGGTCTCTTAAAAAACTACTCACCGTAATCAACAAATAACTCCCTCTCCTCATTCACATGGACAAATACATCATCCATTTTTCCAAACAACCGGTACCTGTATTTTGCAATTATTCTGTAAATGTAATCCCTGAATCCCTTTGGTAGGAATTTAAACACGATCACTAACCGATGGATACCTTTTAATTTAGCTATTATTCGGATAACAGCATCAGATTGAGTAAACACTTTTTCTTGTTCAAAATATATGATGGTGTTTTTTTGCTGCTTCCAGGGCAATACTTTTTTGAAGAATTTGCCCCGCTTCGAATACAAAGACCCATAATGGAATAGCTTTTTCCGGTCCTTTTTTATTACATAACGAACTGCAGCTGAGCACAGCCTGCAATAAGGATCAAATAAAATCAGATGGTCAGGTCTTTTATCCATGACCTCATAACAAATCATAACAGAGATATGTTTAAAGGGGTAATCTGAATTTTGAAGGTTAGTAAGGAGCAATGACCTGTGTCAAACAATTTTACAAAACAGGAAATTTTGAAAATATTAAAAAAACAAAATCAGGTTACTTGAAATTTCGGTTTTATGCTTAATAATTAGAATCATTACAAAAACATAAAAGATTAAATTTGTCTGAATAATTTCTATTACAGGCAATGACTTCCTTCTTTCACAGCTTATCATTAATTAACTTGTTATCAGTATGAAGCACATTTTATGGTCTGTTGGCTACAACCTCGATATTGAAGATATTGTCAGGGCGGAGAATTGCGACCTGTACGACTCCGAAGGAAAAAAATACCTGGACCTGGAATCAGGCGTATGGTGCACTAGTGTGGGGCATTGCAATCCCAGAGTGAATAATGCAATAAAATCACAACTTGATAAAATCAGCCATACCGGATTTTGTTATGGAAATTCGCTCATTGATACTGCTGCCCTGAATATTCTGGAGATCACCAACCTGGTGGAGGGAAAATGCGAATTTATCTGTTCAGGAAGTGAAGCTGTAGAGTACGGCATGAGGGTGGCGAAGACAATAACCAATAAGCCCTTATCACTTACTTTCTCCGATTCGTATTTTGGAGCGTACGGAGAAGCCAGTAAAAGAGACAATGAAAACTGGTATATTTACAACTGGCTCAATTGTTCTTGCAAATCCACAGAATACGGATGCACAGGCGACTGTTCAGAATTTGACAATATTTCATTTGAACAAATTGGTATCTTTTTATTCGAACCAGGAAGTTCATCAGGTTTGGTACGATTTCCTTCTCAAAAGCTGATCACAAAAATTGTTGAGCGGATAAGAAAAGGTGAAGGAATTGTTCTTATAAATGAAGTAACAACCGGGGTTGGTCGAACAGGCAAATGGTTTGGTTATCAGCACTACAATTCTCAACCTGATATTGTTGCCATTGGGAAAGGTATTGGAAACGGTTATCCGGTAAGCATTACAGCCATTTCTAACAAGGTCACAAAACTTCTTGAGGGTAAGCAGTATTTGTACTCCCAGTCACACCAGAATGATCCTCTGGGGGCCATCGTGGCCAATGAGGTGATCAATATCATTAAAGAGGAAAACCTACTGGAACGAAGTGAAAGACTGGGTAAAGAGATCGTCCATAGGTTGAACCTGATGAAAAACAAGTTGCCTATCCTTAAAACAATAAGAGGAAGAGGATTAATGATAGCCATCGAATTTTTCAAACATGCCGAAATAATCCGAAAAGAATTACTGAAAAATGGATTTATAGTCGGGAAACGGAAAGGTGCTGAGGTGCTGAGGATGGATCCTGCTTTAACAGTAGATGAGAAGGATATAAAGTCCTTCCTGGATACATTTGAAAGAATTACAGAAGATGTTAGCGATATGTAAAATGTTATTGTAGCTAATGATTTAATGCTTAGGTTTATTTTTTAAACAAATGAGAAAAACCATATACAATTTAGTAGCTGAAAATATTGGCGGCGATAAGCTAATTGCTTTTGATGTGGGAGCAAAAGAAGGAGTATTTGAACCAGGAAAGATTGGAGAGTTCCTACAATATTATGGATTTGAACCCAATCCGGAAGAATTCAAAAAACTGAAAAGAAACGAAAGGGTTGAGTATTTTCCTTTTGCGCTAGGTAAAAAGGAAGAGATCAAAAATTTTAATATTACCAGGCATGCAAGTTATTCCTCCTTTCTGCACTTAAACCCATCAACTTTCATGAAGCATTTTGGATTGATGAAACAACATGATAAATGGGTGGCGGGCATGCAAATTGAGAAAACCATTCCGGTGAAAGTTAAGACCATTGATCAGGTTTTAATAGACTCTGGTGTAAATCGTGTTGACTTTTTAAAAATGGATACGCAAGGGACAGAATTAGACATTCTGAAGGGAGCAACAAATGCACTCAGACATAAAAAGATAGGAGTAATATTTTCAGAGTTTAGTTTTATTGAGATCTACCAAAATCAAAATCTATTCTCTGATCTGGAATTGTACCTTAAAGAATTTGAGTATGAATGTATCGACTGCAGGTTCTACCCTAATTCAGTGGTGGGGTCAATACTATCAGGAAGGAAAGGGGTTGTTGAACAGCCAAGGTATTCTGTAGGGGGAGATGCGGTTTTTATCCCCATAATTGACCATTCTGTTTTTAAACAACAAGATATTTTTAAGATAGGGCTGTTAACGGCTCAGTTAGGGTACCTGAGTGTTGCAAAACATCTTTTTCAATATTGTGACCTGGACAATAAAGAGATAATATCCTTATTAAGAAATATGCAATATTTTAATTTGAAAAAAATGGGATTAGAATTGATCCCACCATTGGTTTATAAGAGTTTAAAAGCCATAATGCATAAATTATAGGATCTCCCAAAGTATCTGTAATTTGAGAGAAAAAGCGTAATATAAAAACAAGAACAACCATGAGATCAATCAATTTTATTATTCCAATTTGTGTTTTTCTGGTTTTGTTATCATCAATTGACATAACCAATGGTCAACAAACAGCATACAATAATTTCGGGCCAGGAAACAACGGCTGGGATTACAACTGGGGTCTTGGGTGGACAATTGCAGGTACAAATGTGGGCAGCCAGTATTATGTAGAGCAGGCAATGGCTTTCGAATCAGCAGTTGACGGATACGTGTCTGATGTTTGGGTCGCCATTTCCTATGTTCCTTTAAGCGGTTCACCGGATACAGTAATACTTCGCCTGGCTGAAAATCCAGAAGGCCTCCCGCCTGACAGTGCAAACATCATGGAAGAATGGACATTGACAGAATTCGACAACTGGTCACAATGGAATACACCTATCCATCTGGCCGGAAATGGAACCTCCTACATTGAGCAGGGAAAATCCTACTGGCTTTGGGCATATGCCAAAGAAACCACCTGGACCATGTGGTGTATGAACGAAGATCCATCTTTTACATGCCCACATACACTTCGCCATGAAAATGAACCCTGGCTGCCGGTCGCTAATGAAACTGCAAGTGCATTCAAGGTAGATGTGGGAGATGGCACCGGAATCTTATCTCAAGGAAATGAACTGACCGCAGGTTTAATACAAAACTATCCGAATCCATTTTCATCACAGACAAACATCTCATATAGGCTGAATAAAACTTCATTTATTGATCTGGCTATTTATGATGCATTTGGAAGAGAAGTTCAATTACTGGTTCAGCAAGGACAGGGGCCTGGAACCTATTCGGCAACATTCAATTCAGATGGGCATACAGCAGGGATTTATGTAGTTCGTTTAATAACAGATGGAAAGCTTACTGCCACAACCAAAATCTCCTGCCTAAAATAGCCCACGCAAACTTCTAACTTCGAACCCAGAACTCTAAACTACTTTCCCATTTAGAATCACCTTCTCCACCTTATTGCTCCCATAATAATAAGGCATGTATTCAATGGTGGGGATCTCTCTGGTGATAAAGAGGTTGGCTGTTTTGCCCACAGCAATGCTGCCCAGTTCTTCGCTTAACCCCATCGCATAAGCACCGTTCACTGTACATGCATTAATAGCTTCTTCAGGAGTAAGGCGGTAAAGGATGCTCGCCATAGAAAGGATCAGCTGCATATTTCCAGAAGGGGAGGAGCCGGGATTAAAATCGCTGGCCATGGCAACAGGTAATCCTGCATCGATCATTTGCCTGGCCGGAGCATAAACCATTCCAAGGAAAAAGGCTGCCCCGGGCAGAACGGTAGGCATAGTCTCCGAACCGGTCAAAGCTTTTATTTCCTCTTCACCGGTATATTCCAGGTGGTCGACTGAAAGTGCATTGTATTTTACCCCAACCTGGATCCCTCCGGTATAACCAAGCTCATTGGCATGTATCTTAGGCCTCAAACCATATTTCATTCCTGCCATGAGGATACGGTCGGTATCTTCAACAGTAAAGAATCCTTTGTCACAAAAGACATCGATATAATCAGCAAGTTCTTCGGATGCCACCTGGGGGATCATTTCATTAATAACAATGTCTACGTATTCTTCCTGTTTCCCCCTGTATTCAGCAGGAATAGAATGAGCTCCCAGGAAAGTTGCTTTAATGGTCATAGGTGAAAGCTCTTTTAATTTTCGAATGGCAAACAACATTTTAAGCTCTTCTTCTGTATCCAGTCCGTAGCCACTTTTGATCTCGACTGCACCGGTTCCCATGTTTTTAATTTCATCCAGTCTTTCGAGTGCACCATCTACCAGTTCCGCTACTGAAGTTTCCTTCATCTTTTTTGCCGAATTGAGGATTCCACCACCACGTTTAGCAATCTCTTCATACGACAATCCTTTGATCTTGTCTACATATTCAATTTCACGGCTGGCCGGATAAACCAGGTGAGTATGTGAGTCACAAAAGGAAGGGAAGACCATTTTGCCGCTCGCATCTATAACTGTTTCAGCCTTCTGCAGAAGATTGCTCAAGGTATTCCCCCCTTGGGGGGAGTGTGTGGGATCGTGTGATGAGGAAGGTGGGGCATCCATCCCACCGAAATCCTTAACCTTGCTCCCTTCAATATAAAGCCACGCATTTTCAATACAAGGCAGATCTGACATTTCTTTTCCGGCTTTTAACAGCACCGGATTCTCTTCAGCTAAAACCAGTTTCTTTATGTTGGTGATGAGTATGCTTGACATGGTATTAAATTTTGTTGCGAAAATATAAAAAGTGGACCATTATGATAAAAATCTTTGCACATCCTTGTATAAATCAGATAACATTATGCAGGCTGAGTTCGATACCAAATCTAGAAAATATCCAGGTCCTGTCCAACAATCACTCTCCCATCATAACTATCTCTTATTTCATTTAAGATTTCTTCCTCGGTTGCACCCCAATACAAAATATGGTAAAGAACAATTAAACCTGGTTTGGTTTTGCTTGCGATCTCTGCAAGTTCATGAGTGGAGGTATGGTGGTTTTTATGATATGCTCTCCATTCATCGCTTTTTGAATCATAAGCTTTTTTGTAATACACCTCATGAAACAGAATGTCGGCATCCATTGTATACTCATATACCTTCTCCGAAGGCTTGCAATCGCCTGAGAAAACAATTGTTTTATCAGGTGTGGTAAATCGGTAGCCCCACGCATTTGGCCAGGTTCCATGGTGAACCGGGAAAGCCTCAACGGTAATGAGTGAATCGGTATAAATAATTCCTTCTTCATAAAATTCATGTGCATTCACGCGCCAGCCCTGATTGTTTGCAGGCTCATCTCCATAGATCCGGTATTTGATGTCTTCTTTATATGCCTGTAAAATATGTTTTGTCATATCGACAATTCCTTCCGGGCCATAAACATTAAGTGGGGTATCCCGGCCCATAACCCAGGGTGTGAGGATAAGGTCAGGATAACCGGTAGTGTGGTCAGAATGGAGGTGAGTAAGAAAAGCAGTTTTGATGTTCTTTACTTTTAAAGCTTCTATTTCCCCTCCATACTTTGGTGTCATTGCAGCAGCCTGCCTAATCAATCCCGGCCCGAAATCAACGATGTAGGGTGTGTTATTTACAATTATGGCAATGGCACAGCCCGATTGGGTGGGGGATGGATTAGGATTGCCACTTCCTAACATTACTACTTTGGTAATATCCGAATCTGAGAAATCTCGCTGTGAATAACCATTGATTAATAAAAGAAAAAAAATTAAGATGTTAAGGAGAACTAGTTTCATATCTGTTAATTTGTAGCAAATATAAGGATGCTGATTAAATCAGTGAAACTATGATTTTAAAAGTTGAAGACGCATTAAAATCATTTAGTCGAACTCCTGCCTGCCGAAACGACAGTGCAGGCAGGGATCCCGAAAGCGAAGCATTTCGGGATCCCGGGGTTTTAATCCCCGCAGCTTGCTGCGCCAATGGAGTATATTATTCATCATTATAGTACCTCGTTAGCTCTGCTTAGAGGTTTTATTCAGAGTCTCCTACTGAAAAATTTGATGTGGATTCACAACATGAGCTTGAAACAAACAACAAAAAATAGCGTTATATTTGCCGGATATTTATGAACATGTTAAATAAGATAGTTTCCATATTCTTTATTTTACTTGCCAATATCGTATTGGTAGGGCATGTTGTTGTACCTCACCATCACCACGAAAGTGAAGTCTGTATTGTTAGTTCCCATTGTGAAGATGGACATGATTCAGATCATTCACATGATCATGAATCTACTGGTCATCAACACAGTCATGATGGAGAGACTGAAACTGAGGATTGCATATTAAATCAGGCTTTTATTGTTACTTCAGGGATAGTGAAGCAGGAAATTAAAGAAATCGACCTCAATGTTCCTTTCTTTACAGATTGCAAGGTGCCTGACGATGAATTGAGCCTCAATAAATCCGTAAATACATTTTTTAATGGGAAACCCCCTCCGTTAAAAACATTTTTGTTTTCTATCTACGTAAGCCGAAGCCATGGCTTGCGGGCTCCACCTATTGGTTAAATGTTATTTTTTTTTGATTGATCATGCCAGGTATTCCTTGCATGAAATTTTTTATTTGTAATCAAACAATGAGCATTTATTATTAGTATGAAGAATTTATTTTTAATCAGTCTTGTGATCATGTTGATTACTGGCTGTACAGCAAAAGAGGAAAAACAGTCATCCGGACATTCTCATGATGATGTGAAAATTCAACTCACCACTTATAGCGAAAATTTTGAGGTTTTTATGGTAGCTGATCCGTTTATTGTGAATAAGAAGACCAGGATACTTGCCCACATTACCTCCCTTAACGATTTTAAACCACTTGAAAATGGATCGGTCACCTTGCATTTAATCGTAAAGGACAATGAAATAAGTCAGACACTTGACAATCCCTCCGGCAAAGGTTTATACGATTTTGCTATTGTCCCTGCCAAAATAGGCAAAGGTCAGATCATTTTTGATATACGAACTGGTGATGTCGATTATCAGGTAAAAGTTCCGGATTTTAAAGTTTTTTATGATGCACACAAGGCTATACATGCTGCAGAAGAAGAAGAAGAGTTATCTACCGTTAATGCCAGCACATTCACCAAGGAACAATCCTGGAAAATAGATTTTGCCACGGAACCAGTTCAGCAATCTGTTTTCGGACCTGTAATTAAAACAACTGCCCAGGTACAATCTGCACAGGGTGATGAGGTTCTTGTTACCTCCAGAACAAATGGAATAATCAAGCTGTCCTCTGAAAATATCCTGGAAGGCAAGAGTGTTTCAGTAGGCCAGGAATTATTTTCTATTTCTGGCAGTGGTTTGGCAGATGACAACTCAGCTGTCAGGTATATGGAGGCAAAAAACAGATTTGATCAGGCTTCAATGGATTATGAGCGTGCATTAACTCTTTCAAAGGATAAAATTGTTTCTGAAAAGGATTTGCTTGCAGCCAGGTCTGAATTTGAAAATGCAAAGGTAATCTATGAAAGCCTGAGCGAAAACTTCAATGCGGCCGGTGAAAACATTAAAAGCCCCATGAATGGATTTGTGAAACAACTATTTGTTCAAAACGGACAATATGTGGAAGCAGGACAGGCGATCGTAAATGTATCACAAAACCGGAAACTGGTATTACGAGCTGAAGTTCAGCAAAAGTATGCTAATGTACTTGGTACCATTAAAACTGCGAATATCCGTACTTTATATGATGACCAATCCTATACGCTGGAACAACTTAACGGCAAAGTGCTATCTTATGGACGATCTGCCAATGATGGAAATTATCAAATTCCCGTAAGCCTTGAAATAGACAACGTTGGCCATTTTGTTCCCGGTAGTTTTGCTGAAGTATATCTAAAAATACAAACAAATGAATATTCCCTGACTGTTCCAAATAGTGCTTTGCTGGAGGAGCAAGGTGTATTCTTTGTTTTTGTTCAGATCACACCGGAATTGTTCGAAAAGCGCGAAGTGCTACCTGGGAGTACTGATGGCATTAGAACAGAGATATTAAATGGTATCACTGTCAATGAACGAATTGTAAGCAAGGGAGCAGTTTTGATCAAACTTTCACAGGCCACTGGTACACTTGATGCCCATTCTGGCCATGTTCATTAGGAAATGTTAAGTTATAATTCAGAAATCATAATTCAAAATACGACCCATGTTAGATAACATTATAAAATTCTCACTTAATAATAAATACTTCATTCTGATCTGTTCGGTCGTGCTTGTGGTTTATGGAACCAGAACAGCCGTTATTATGGATGTTGATGTATTTCCTGATCTGACCGCTCCCACAGTGGTCATCATGACAGATGCACACGGCATGGCTGCCGAGGAAGTGGAACGGCTGGTGACCTTCCCTATTGAAACTGCGGTTAATGGAGGAACAGATGTTCGGAGAGTAAGATCAGCTTCTTCTCAGGGATTTTCATTTGTTTGGGTAGAGTTCGATTGGGGGACAGATATCTATAAAGCCCGGCAGATCGTAAGTGAAAAGTTGATGAGTGTTGCCTCAAAAATGCCACAGGATGTAGGACAACCAGTTCTGGCACCTCAGTCTAGTGTTATGGGTGAAATATTTTTTGTTGGCCTTTCAGCTGATACAACAAGTATGATGGACTTGCGAACAATTGCAGACTGGAGCATCAAGCCGTTGATCCTTGCTACAGGAGGAGTTTCACAGGTGACCATCATAGGAGGTGATTACAAACAATATCAGGTACTGGCCGATCCCAGGTTGATGAATTATTATGACGTTTCGCTTATGGAACTGGCAGATGTTTGTAAGAAGATAAGCCAGAATTCCACTGGGGGCGTTGTGCGTGAATTCGGGAATGAATATGTAGTGCGTGGAATTGGAAGAACATTTGACCTGGATGAGTTAGGGAATAGTTTTGTGAAATCACGGAATGGGAGATCGGTACGGATCAGGGATGTGGCTGATGTTAAAATTGGAAGTGCCGTAAAGATGGGTTATGCTTCCGGAAATGCAAAACCTTCAATTATACTTTCCATTTCAAAACAACCCAACATAAACACACTTGAAGTTACCCGGCAGATTGAAGCCAATTTGTTGTCACTGAAAGAAACACTGCCTCCGGATGTCAAAATTGATACAAAGATTTTCAGGCAGGCTGACTTTATAGAAACAGCAGTGAACAATGTTCAGACGGCTTTGATAGAAGGAGCTGTTTTTGTGATCATTATTCTTTTTATTTTTTTGGGCAGCTTCCGTACAACCCTTATCTCATTGCTTGCTATTCCATTGTCGCTTCTCAGCACTATTATAGTTTTAAAAGTACTGGGATTGAACATTAACACCATGAGCCTGGGAGGAATGGCAATTGCCATCGGATCCCTTGTAGATGATGCCATAATTGATGTGGAGAATGTTTACAAAAGGCTACGGCAAAACAGACTATCACCGGTAAATAAACGAAAAACTTCATTTATAGTCGTATTTGAAGCTTCCAAAGAGATCCGGGCTTCAATACTCAATGCCACCCTGATCATCATCGTTGCCTTTTTACCTCTGTTCTTTCTTTCTGGTATGGAAGGGCGAATGTTACAACCACTGGGAATATCATTTATTGTATCACTTTTTACTTCACTGATCGTTGCCATGACACTTACTCCATTGCTTGCAAATTTGTTGCTTTCAAATGAAAACTACCTGGTAAAGAATGAAAAGGAAAAATGGCTGGTTAGGAAATTGTCTCATCATTATGAGAAGTCACTTACCTGGTCCTTAAAACACAAACGAATGATCGTGATTCCTGTTCTGGGGCTGTTTATCATATCATTGGTAATATTTGCAAACCTTGGGCGCAGTTTCCTTCCTGAATTTAATGAAGGATCTTTAACCTTATCGGTAATCACTCAACCAGGAACTTCTCTTGAAGAAAGTAATAAGCTTGGAAATTTCGTTGAGGAAGAATTACTTGCCATTGAAGAAATCTCCAGCACTGCACGAAGAACCGGAAGGGGAGAACTGGATGAACATAGCCAAACCACCAACAGTGCAGAAATTGATGTCAATTTTGATATTAAGGAGCGAAGCCAGGAAGAATTTATGGCGGATGTCAGGGAAACACTGGCAGAGATACCTGGAATTGCTTTTACAGTGGGGCAGCCACTTGGCCATAGAATTGACCATATGTTGTCCGGTACCAGGGCAAACATTGCAATAAAATTGTTTGGCCGTGACCTGAACAAAATGTTTTCTATAGGCAACCAGGTTAAAAGTGCTATAATTGATGTAGAGGGGCTTGTTGATGTTAATGTAGATCAGCAGATTGAGGTGCCACAGATCCAGATTAGGGCAAACCGCGACATGTTGGCCTCCTATGGGATTACAATTGAACAATTCAATGAATTTGTTGACCTGGCTTTTTCAGGTGAGAAGTTAGCTGATATATATGAAGGCCAGCAAAGTTTCGATCTTGTTTTAAGGTTAAATAATGACTATACCGGATCAATTGAAGGAATTCGCTCTGCTTTGATCGATACTGATTTGGGTAAAAAAGTACCACTGGAACAAGTGGCTGAGATCGTTTCGGTAGCTGGCCCAAGCTCTATCAGCAGGGAAAACGTACAACGAAAGATCGTTATTTCAGCAAATGTTGCAGGACGCGACCTGAGAAGTGTGGTCAAGGATGTCCAGGAGCAAATTGACTTGAATATCAACTTACCCGAAGGATATAGAATTGAATACGGAGGACAGTTTGAAAGCGAATCCAGGGCCTCCAGAACCTTGTTGCTCACTTCCATCCTTGCTATTTTGATTATCCTGTTACTGCTGTTCCAGGAGTTCAGAAATTTGAAACTGGCCGGGATAATTCTTCTGAATCTTCCCCTGGCGTTGATAGGTGGCGTATTTGCAATTTTCTTTACCTCGGGAATGTTGAGTATACCAGCAATTATTGGGTTTATTACACTTTTTGGAATAGCTACCCGAAACGGTATATTACTGATCTCAAATTACAGGAAATTACAGGCTCAAGATATAACTACAAGAAATACAGTCATTAAAGGTTCAGTGGATCGATTAAATGCAATTTTAATGACTGCACTTACAGCTTCGCTGGCACTTATTCCATTGGCCCTTCAGGGGAATTTGTCAGGGAATGAAATTCAAAGTCCTATGGCCAAAGTGATCCTTGGAGGCTTGCTAACTTCTACTTTGCTAAATATCTATATTGTGCCTATAGTATATAGTGTTTTTGCTAAAACGAATAAAACTCAGAATGGTAAAGCATTACAATAAAAGAACAATAAATCCCTTTAAGATGAACAAGATATTAATAACACTTCTCTTTATGGTGGCCTTTAGTACAAGCGTTTATCCACAAAGTATTGTGGACGAAGTATTACTGGAGATAGAAAAAAACAACACCACCCTTGCTGCATTAAGGAGCCATATTGAAGCAGAAAAAATTGGCAACAAAACAGGCCTGTTTTTGGACAATCCCGAACTGGGATTTAACTATTTATGGGGTAATCCGTCAGGTATGGGGAACAGAACGGATTTAAGCATAACACAGTCCTTTGATTTCCCAACAGTGTATAAGTACCAGAATCAGATCTCAGATATTCGAAATGAACAGGCTGATCTTGAATATGAGAAAAACCGGATTGACCTTTTATTTGAGGCCCGTTTTTTACTTTATGATTTGATTTCTTTAAATGCCTTTAAAGTCGAACTGGTAAAAAGGGTACATAATGCTGAGAAAATTGCCAGTTCGTATGGATCGAAGCTTGAAGCAGGAGAAACGAATATCCTGGAATTTAACAAAGCACAATTAAACTTATTAAATGCAAAACAAGGACTTGTGCAAATGGAAATCGAAAGAAGTTTTATGCTGTCGGAATTGAAAGGATTAAATGGAGGGAAGCCGGTTATATTTGATGAAGCCTTGTATGAATCTCCGGACCTGCCAAGCGACTTTGAACAATGGTATTTAAAGGCAGAACAAAACAGCATTGTATTGAACCAGATGAATCATGAAGTTCGTTTAAGCCAAAAGCACCAGCAACTTAGCAAAGCTGAAAGTTTTCCTAAATTGCAGGCGGGATACATGAGCGAAAAAGTAACTGATGAACAGTTTGGCGGACTGACACTGGGAATGTCCATTCCTTTATGGGAATACAATAATACAGTGAAGCTGGCCAAAGCTGAATTAGCCACAAAAGAGGCAATAGTTGATGACTATAAATTACAATACAATAACAGGCTTAAATCATTACATACAAAAGCCATGGAGCTTAATAAAACAGTAGAGGACTACAGGTCGGATTTATCCAGATACAATAATTCATCACTGTTGCAAAAAGCCCTGGACCAGGGGGAGATAACATTAATAGATTATTTGATGGAATTGTCCTATTATAATGATAGCGTGGACAAGTTGCTGAAGATGGAAAAAGAGCTCAACAGATCAATTGCTGAATTGTACAGGTATATGTAATTTACCTATCGTAAGGACTAATTGTAGGCGCCAGGGTAAACTCAATTTTAGTCCCCCATATGCGGGATTTTGCCTACTGCCTATTGCCTACTGTCACTTCCTATTACTAATCCAACATCTTATGCGACAGCTTAACATTTATCCTGTAATTCTCCTGCAAATATTTAAAGACATGTTCAGCACAAAACACCGAACGATGCTGTCCGCCCGTACATCCGAAACTAACACTCAAGTGGTCAAATCCCCTGACAAGATAATTATCCACTGCCTGGCTTACTATTTTTAAAGAGCTGGCAAGAAAATCTGATACAGCTTGTTCTTTTCCCAGGAAATCAATTACTGGTTTGTCCTTTCCGGTTAATTCCTTGTATTCGGGGTACCTGCCAGGATTGGGTAAAGCCCGGCAATCAAATACAAATCCCCCACCATGGCCTGATTGATCTTTAGGGTAACCGTATTTTAAGAAACTAAAACTGCAAACATCAATGGTCAGGGACTTGGTTTTATCCTTCTCTGATTTCTTCGAGCAAAGCTCAACAAGACATCGGCTAAGCTCAGGGGTTTCGACAGGTATTTGGGTATTATTTAATATCCACACTAAATTTTCCAGTGCATATTTTGCACTTTCGATGAAATGAGGTTTTTGTTCGAAGAAGCCTCTGTAACCATAGGCCCCAAGAACCTGAAGTGTGCGCAATAAAACAAACCCGTAATAAAAATCAACAAAGGATTTTTTGTCAACTTTGACTTTTTCTCCAAGTTTATCCATGTAATAATTGAGCATTTCTGCTCTGAATTCAGGAGGAAGATTAGCTTTAGCCTGAAACAGGATGGATGCCAGGTCGTATTGTAAGGGGCCTTTCCTTCCACCCTGGTAATCAATAAACCATGGATTGTTGTCTCTGATTAAAATGTTTCTGGTTTGAAAATCACGATAAGTGAAATAGGAGTAATCAGCTTCTTCCAGGTAATCCAGAAAGGTTTGGAAACTGTTCTCAAGCGATAGCTCGTCAAAAACAATTCCCGCCGGTTTTAAATAATAATATTTGAAATAGTTCAGGTCCCATTGCATAGACTCCCGTGTAAACCGGCTTACCGGAAAACAAAGTGAGTAATCAAGCCCTTTATCTCCATCAACCTGAAACTTGATGAGTTCATCAATGGATCTTTCATACAATTGCTTTATATCTTCCGGTATCTCTTCCTTTTTGTTTTTTGTAACCAGGTCAAAAAGCGAATCATCACCAAGATCCTCCTGTAGATAAACTCCATCGTTTAAACTTTCAGTATAAATTTCCGGGACATGCAGC
Organism: uncultured Bacteroidales bacterium; assembly: GCA_964421215.1. Classification (GTDB taxonomy): domain Bacteria; phylum Bacteroidota; class Bacteroidia; order Bacteroidales; family JAADJA01; genus JAADJA01. The sequence continues at coordinate 18,197 of CAYQWA010000006.1, forward strand.
CCGCTTTTTTTAAAGTGCCTGCTGAATTCAATAAAGGCCTTGTTCTCTTTTGCATCCTCACCAACAACACCAATTACGGATTTGCTTTTTGATGATATTCTGTAATATTTTCGATTAGAACCAGAAGAAGGAAAGGCTTTAAATTGTTCCGGAGTTTCACCGGCCCAGTGTTCGAATAATTCTGAAAGTTTATTTTTCACCTGTTGTAGCTGTTATCAATTTAATCTGTAAAAGTAATTTGAATTTTGTAATTCTTCATAAAATGTGCTTCGCACGTCATTAATTGTAATTTGCCCTACGGGCGAAATTTATTGTAATTCAATTGTAATTTAATGTAATTCAGTTGTACATGTCTTCTTGCCTATTGCCTACTGCATACTTAATTCTAGTCATTTTAATTATTCAAGTCATTTTAGTCAATTTTCTTTAAACATCGTTGACATCCGGTTGTTATTAATTATATATTTGTTGCAGAAATTATTCAAACATTTTCAATAATAAAGATATGGCAAAATCACCGACTGATATTTTAAAAGAAGCAATATTGCTGGAAAAAAGAGGCAAGGCTTTTTATACAACAGCTGCAGAACAATCAAGGAGTGCTGCTGCTCGTAAGATCTTTACAATGATGGCTGAGGAAGAGGACGATCACATTAAGTTTCTTGCCCGTCAGTTTAAGTCTTATACCAAGGATAAAAAGTTTGTAAAGCCGGAAGAACATGAAGAAGATCCAAATGAAGAAACGGTAATTAAGATACTATCGGAAGATATTAAAAAAGAAATCACTGCGGCAGGTTTTGAAGCAGCTGCAATCAGTGCTGCAATGGATTTTGAGACCCGTGCTGTAAAGATTTATTCTGAAAGAGCTGAAGAAGCAACCGATCCCATGGAAAAAGAAACCTACAAAATGCTAGCAGATTGGGAGAGTGGACACCATAAACTTTTGCACCGATTAAATGAGGACCTGAAAGAACAGGTATGGAACGATAACAGTTTCTGGCCATTTTAGATTCGGAAAAATTTTACTAAAGTCGCCTTCGGGCGGCTTTTTTTATGAATGATAATGTTATCCTGATAAAATCACCAATTGAAATCCACCAAAATGACCTTTGCCGATCATGTAAACAAATTCAATATAAGATTGTCGATTGATGTCAAACTACCCGGAGGAGTGGATGTCATGAATCCATTCGAAAATTCAGTGACAAGAGAATTAGCTTCAAAATTCTACAAAAAATATTACGGTGATAACAAGTCCAGGAAACTTATTCTTGGTATAAACCCCGGAAGGCTCGGAGCTGGAGTTACAGGAATTCCTTTTACTGATCCTGTTAAATTACAAAGCCTGTGTGGCATCCCAAACGACATAAAAAAAGTTACTGAACCATCAGCAGGTTTTATCTATGATATGATACAGGCATTTGGTGGTGTGAGGGAATTTTATTCTGAATATTTTATCAATTCTGTTAGTCCGTTGGGCTTTTTGAAAGATGGAGTAAATTACAATTATTATGATGCTAAAGACCTGGAAGAAGCTATAGAGCCCTTTGTTTTGGATTCATTGAATAAAATCCTGAATTTTAAAATCGATACAGAATCCTGCTATTGCCTGGGAAATGGCAAGAATTACAAATACCTGCTTAAGCTGAACAAAAATTACAAACTGTTTGAGAAGGTTGTTCCTTTGCCACATCCAAGATGGATTGTACAATACCGCCGAAAACGATACGATGAATTTATACAAGTATACCTTAAAGAGTTAGGATAAATAGCTGGATAGTTTTATGGGAATTATCAACATGTCAAGACAATAAACGTCGCGATAAAAAATTCTGAAAAATTCCCTCCTTTATTAGCGCTCAATTTATATATTTGCCCCTTCAATTAAAGTAGTATTCTAATTTTATAACATTATAGCAATGAAGCAATTAATAGAATGTGTTCCCAATATCAGTGAAGGTCGCGACCAGAACGTCATAAAACAGGTTACCGACCAGGTAGAAACGGTTGAAGGAGTAAGGCTTATTGATGTGGATCCCGGTCAGGCCACCAACAGGACTGTTATCACTTTTGTTGGAACTCCTGATGAAGTCTGTGAAGCAGCTTTCAGGGTGGTTAAAAAAGCAGCTGAGCTTATTGATATGAGCAAGCACAGTGGAGCACATCCCCGTTTTGGAGCTACCGATGTTTGTCCGTTTGTCCCTGTTGCAAACATTACCATGGAAGAGACCGTTGAGTATGCACGTAAACTTGCAAAACGAATTGGCGATGAATTGGGTATTCCAATATTCTGTTATGAATTTGCTGCATTCCAGCCCATCAGAAAAAACCTGGCAAATTGCAGAGCAGGGGAATATGAAGCGTTAAAAGACCGGATTATAACTGAAGAATGGAAGCCAGACTTCGGACCTGCCGAATTCAACGAAAGTGTGAAGAAAAGCGGTGTTACTGCTGTGGGAGCCAGAAACTTCCTGGTTGCGTATAATGCAAACCTCAATACTACTTCAACCCGCCGTGCCAATGCCATCGCCTTTGATGTAAGGGAAAGAGGCCGGACAAAAAGAGAAGGAAATCCGATAACAGGTAAGATCGTAAAGGATGAAAATGGTAAACCCGTTATGATTCCCGGAATGTTAAAAACCGTAAAAGCCATTGGCTGGTTCATAGAGGAATATGGTGTTGCTCAAATATCCATGAACCTTACTGATATTACAGTAACGGCAGTTCATGAAGCATTTGATGCAGTTGTAAAGAGTGCTACCTCACGCGGGATTCGTGTAACAGGTTCCGAACTTGTTGGTGTTATTCCTTTAAAAGCTATGCTGGATGCAGGGAAACATTACCTGAGAATGCAAAAACGATCAACCGGTATTCCTGACAGAGAGATCATTAAGATCGCTGTTAAGTCACTTGGACTTGATGAGTTGGGTCCGTTCGATCCCGATAAAAAGATCATTGAATATATCCTGGAAGGTGATACCGATGATAAGTTGGTGAATATGACTGTTGCAGAATTTGCCAATGAAACTGCTTCAGAATCACCGGCACCGGGTGGTGGATCCATCGCTGCTACCATGGGAGCTCTTGGTTCCTCCCTTGGAACGATGGTGGCCAACCTTTCTTCTCATAAACGAGGTTGGGACGAACGTTGGGAAGAGTTTTCCGACTGGGCCGAAAAAGGAAAATATTACCAGGATGAACTGCTTAGAATGGTAGATGAAGATACCAATGCCTTTAATAAGATCATGGATGCTTTCGGTTTACCTAAAAAATCAAAAGAAGATCAGGAGGCCAGAAACAATGCCATTCAGGATGCCACCAAATATGCAATAGAAGTCCCTTATAAAGTTATGCAACTGTGTTACGACAGCATGGAAGTGGCGAAAGCCATGGCAGAGTTTGGAAATCCAAACTCGGTATCAGATGCTGGAGTTGGTGCTATTGCAGCACTGGCAGGAGTAAAGGGTGCATACCTCAACGTAAAGATCAACTGTGCAGATTTGGAAGACAAAGCATTTGTTGAAGACATCGTAAAAAAAGGCAAAGAGTTACAGGAAAAAGCTGCAACAAAACAAAAAGAGATCCTCAACATCGTTGAAGAGAAACTCTAATTCTTTGCGATCTTTGCGATTACTTTGCGTACTTAGCGTGAACCCTAATATCAATTGGATCCAGGTTTATTTATTTTCTTCAAATTTCAAGACTTTTCCGGAAAGTAGATGTAAAGCTAATGTGCCCACTGAATATCTTTTGTTAAATTTGTTAACCTGAAGGATTACCATGCGTATAATCCGGCAATCGAATTTATTATGGAAAATGATCCTAAACAAGAACCCATATACAGACGAAAAATAACACACTATTATTTTTGGTTCTTAATGGTTGCTGTCATTCTGTTCTTTCTGGTGATCCTTTATGTAGCTAATTTTTAACATCTAAATTATTGTTAATGTGGACCATCAGGTATTATTCCAAAAGCTGAATTTAAAGGAAAGCTATTTCGATAGTATCAGCCAGCTTCATGGTATAAAACATACCTACAGGGTGATGTGCCATGTGTTTTTCCTTTCAGAAAAGCATGATCTTGGGAAGTATTTGACTACCGCATTGTGTGCTGCGTTTATTCATGATATGGCGCGTAAACACGATGGATATTGTACACAACATGGCGAGTGGGCCTTACAATATAAGCTCCCCGTATTTGAATCATTTTTTAGAAAATACGGATTAGCAGAAGAAGAGATCCTAACAGTTGGAGAAGCTGTTGAAAATCATTCCCTAATGGAGGAACTCCCGAAAAAGCATTCCTCTTACATAGTAACTGCCCTGTTAAAGGATGCAGATGCACTTGATCGTATAAGACTTGGTGATAAAAACCTGAATGAAAAATTCCTGAGATTGCCTGAAAGTTATAACATGATACCGTTTGCTAAAAAATTTTATTTCTACTCGAATAAAATAAAATTTAGTAGTTTTACGCAAGTTCTTAAGGACGCAAAATTGATCAACCAAAAGTAACAGGACATGGTAAAGCACATCGTAATGCTACGGTTAAAAAACTATGAGAACAAAACCCAGAAACTGGAGAATGCGTTAAAACTAAAAAAGGCCATTGAGGACCTAAAGATCCATATTGATGAATTGAAATTCATAGAGGTTGGTCTTAATTTCAATGAGAAACCAAATGCTTATGATCTTGTGTTAACCTCAACCTTTGAATCGGAAGTGGATCTGGATATTTACCGATTGCATCCGGAACACAAAAAATTAATGGTTTTTCTGAAAACTGTCACAGAAAAATCCGTAGTAGTGGATTATGAAATATAATTTTATCGAACCCGAAAGAATACTATTTTACCTTTCCCGAAGGATTTATTTTAGGAAATTTTATCTACTCCTGTGTTTAATTGCATTAACACTTCAATACTCCTGCATTGAAAAAGAGCTCGACTTCGACAGTATTAAAACCCAAAAATGGAATTCAGAATGGGCAATGCCCCTGGTTAATTCCACATTAATGCTTGAAGACTTTCTGAATGATTCCTCTGGGATAATCAATGAAGATCCTGACGGATTAATTACCCTTGTTTATGAAAGTGAGGAACTGGTTTCTGTCAGGGCTGATGAAGTAGCTGAAATACCCGACCAGGTAAACGAGGAATTAAAAGTGTTTGACCTGCCTGTTATTCCTCCCGGAATAAGTGCTGAAATTCCACTGGTATTTTCTTTCCCCTTTGAACTGGACGAAGAAGGATTAAGAATTGACTCCATTATTTTTAACCAGGGTTCTTACAATGTGACAGTAAGTACTGATATAAACCGTGATGTTCTGGATGTGGAATTAACTGTCCCCAATTTTTTGCAGCTGAGCAACAACGAACCACTTCAAATATCCATGAGCCTGGATAATCCCCAGGGAACAACCATTACAGGTGATACAACCATAGACCTGAGCATGTACAGGCTGGTTTTTGATGAACCCTTTGCTGATACAAATTATGTTTATATACATGCTTTGATTCATTTTACAGGTGACGACAATCCGTTGAATAATCCCTATTTTCTTCAGCTGAATAATGACTTCTCCGAACTGGAGTTTGGTAAGTTTTTTGGCTATGCAGGAGAACGGACCGTACAGATGAGCGATACCATAGAAGTGGATATATTTAATGTGAACGATGAAGGGTATTTTTCATTTGGTCCTGGCAGCGTAAACATGACAGTTGAAGTTGAAAACTCTTTCGGGCTTCCGGTTATACTTGATCTGGAAACGATTAAAGCATACCGGACGGGTTTTGAACCCGACAGCGTTGATGTATATATTTTTGGAGAAGGAAATCCTTCACTTGTTGAAATAAACAGCCCGGCTCCGGGACAAATCGGTGAAACGCTTAACACCACCATTGTCTCTGATAATTCAAATTTCCATGAAGCACTTGAAATTTCACCCGATAAAATTTTCGTTGATATAATCGGGCTGTTGAACTCCGACAATAATCCTTCGATTTCCAATTTTATCCTTGATACAAGCAAAATAAGTGCGAGCATGGCTCTTGAGCTTGAGTTGTTCGGGTCCATCAACGGATATACCATTGCTGATACTATTGATTTTAATATAGATAACCTTGACAATATTGAGTCTCTGCTGTTTGCTGTTGATATTGAAAATGGATTTCCAATAAATGCAGTGGTTCAATTGGAATTCGTTGATTCCCTTTACCAGGTAGTCCACACTCTATTGCCTGATGGAGAACAATTAATGACTGCTGCGGATGTTTCAGGTCCGCCTGATTACAGGGTAACCAATCCATCCTCAAAGATCACTGAGATTGTTTTAAATAAAGAAGAGCTTGGCCAACTTGAAGAGGCCAGACAAATTTTAATAAAAGCAGTTTTAACCACAACGGAAAATCAGGTAGTGAAGATCTACTCTGATTATTCCATTGGGTTAGAGCTGGGAGCAAAAGTTGGAATTGGATTTTAATATGAACGGAATGATAAATATCTTGAAAAAATGGAAGAGGATAAGCCCTGTTAAAGGACTCATCCTATTTGTTCTTCTATTCCAGGTTTTTACATCGGTTTCACAAGTGTCGAGGTCAGTATATTTTCTTGAGCAACTGCCATCTTCCAGTTTGACTAATCCTGCTTTCCATCCCGATTATAAGTTGTATGTAAACTTACCTGTTGTTTCTACTTTATACCTGGGTTTTGAAAGCCCCTTTTCATTCGATCAACTGACTGCCGAATGGGAAACAGGAGATTCGCTTTATATTGACAGGGAAACCGTGATGGGCGCACTAAATGAAAGAAATTATTTTTCTTTTGAAATTTACAATGAGTTCGGCAGGATAGGATTTGGCGCCGGCAGGCATTATTTCCAGTTGGGTATCTCAAAAATGTTCTCCACTAAGTTTGCTTTTGAAAAAGAATTGGTGGAATTGTTTCTTTATGGAAATGGCAGCCAAAGATTCCTTGGAAAACGAATTCATTTGAACCGCGTTGGTCTCAACATGACTTCTTATCATGAGTTTTCACTGGGTTACAGTTACAGGTTGAACGAGAAATTAACCTTTGGTACACGCCTGAAATACCTTAATGGTGCATTCAATGTCTGGACAGAAAAAGCAGATTTTCAGCTTTATACAAGTGCTGAACCAAACTTCCCGATTACAGTATCATCCGATATATTATTAAGAACATCATCGACCATCAGTGATTTTGATAACATGATCGACCAGATTGAAGGATACAAATGGTTTGACATTTCGGGAAACCATGGGTATGGATTTGACCTGGGTTTGGAGTTCAGGCCTGAAGAGAACCTGAGGATCAACGCAAGTGTTGTAGACTTTGGATGGATTAACTGGAAAGACAATGTGAAGAATTTTGTTTCGGCCAATCCAGGAGAGGATTTTACATTTGAAGGCTTTGATATCAACGATTTTATAAGTAACGGATCATTTACAGATTCCATACAGTTCCTCGATACCATTATTGATCATTTTCGTCTTGAAACAACCTACGACAGCTACACCTCTCATCTGAATCCGAAAGTATACCTGGGTGGTATGTGGTCAATGACTAAAAACAATGAGGTAGGCGTTATGTTACGTTCCGATATCGCTGAGAGTAGAGTACAGCCTTCCATCACCTTTAATTACCTGCACAGGTTTGGTAGGGTGCTGACAGTATATGGCAACTATTCGATCATGGCAAACAATTACGCTAACATTGGCCTTGGATTTATAACAAAATTAGGCCCTGTGCAGTTTTACATTCTTAACGATATGGCCTGGGCACTGGTTAAACCTGCTGAAGCCCGGAATTATAATTTTCAGTTCGGGGTGAACTTTGTGTTTGGCAGGTCGAAAAAAGATGGTGAAGTTCAGGGTATCAGGAAGAATTAGATTTCTGCTGTAGAAGAAATGCCTGAAATTTAGGCTTCTGTTTTCCCTGTTAAATATCAGTTTCCATTCATGAAAAAGGTCGATGCATTCTATGGTAATTTATCATATATTTGCCTCTGCATCATGTAGCATAAACTATAACCATCGAATTTAATCTTTTCTTTATCTCTTATGGACAAGAAAAAAAAGAAGACCATAACAGAAAGCATAATCACTTTTTTGTTTTTTGTTGGAATTGGTATTGTATTATGGCAAACCCAGGGCCATGTTTTTTTCCTGTACAATTTTGGCTACATCGGTTTTGCAGCTGCCTCCGGTGAATTGCTATTCGGATTGCTTCCCCGGAATAAAAAAATCATCGGCCGTAAAATAAGCCAATTGATGATCGGGCTTTATATGTTTGGAGTTCTGGGTTTTCTTGGAAGGGAAAACATGCAGATCGAAGGCTTTTTCTTTTACTTACTCGCCGGTACATTTTCAGGTCCTGTTATCCATTACATCATTGCTAAAATTGGGGGAACTGTGTTGTTTGGCCGCGGTTGGTGTGGGTGGGCATGCTGGACTACCATGATCCTTGACTTTTTTCCTTATATGAAACCACAGAATGGTCGTCTGAAGAAATGGGGCGTTTTAAGGTATGTACATTTCTTCATTGTTCTGGCTCTGGTATTATTGCTTTGGTATGTTTACCAGATGAAAGATTTCGACAAACATTCTGTTGTTGAGTTGAACTGGCTGATCATGGGTAATTTATTCTATTTCGCCATTGCAATACTTCTTGCTGTAATTTTAAAAGATAATCGGGCATTCTGTAAATACATCTGCCCTATCCCGGTGGTAATGAAACCCGGAGCCCGTTTTTCCTACTGGAAAATAAAGCTTAAAAAGGATCTGTGTACGGAATGTGGTATGTGTGAAAAAAATTGTCCGATGAATATTAAACTGTTGAGCTACATGAAAAATGATAAAAGGGTTCTTTCAACTGAATGTATAGCCTGCCAGCAATGTGTTAACATTTGTCCCGAAGAAGCAATTTCATACAGCAAAGGATTTGATGCTGGAGGAAAGGAATACATCAGCTTTAAAATTTGAGATTCAAACAATTAAACAATTATCAGTGATTTGCCGTTGTCTTTCTGATTTAATGATTTTTTCGGATTTTAATGAAAGAAGTTGTACTTATCACCGGCGCAAAAGGAATGCTTGCCAGACACCTGGCTAAGACCTTAAGTGGTGATTATTCCCTTCGGTTCTTAACCAGAAGTCCAAAACAAAAAAATGAATTTTTTTGGGACATCGGTGCAAAATACATTGATCCGGAGGCACTGAAGGGAGTTGAGCATATTATTCATTTGGCCGGTACCTCTGTAGCTGATAAACGATGGACAACAAAACGAAAAGAAAGCATAATTTCCAGTCGTATTGATAGCGCCGGCTTAATATTATCAGAACTTGCTAATCAACAATTAAAGATTAAGACATTTATCTCAGCCTCGGCTACAGGTTACTATGGAACAACCACATCCGCTGCCATCTTTACAGAAGAAAGCCCAAAAGGAAATGACTTTTTAAGTGACGTATGCTATGAATGGGAGAATGCAGCTTTTGAATTTGAAACAAAAAATATTGCCTCCAGAACAGCAGTGATTCGAATAGGTATTATTTTGTCAAAGGATGGGGGTGCATTAAACAAGATAGTCCGCCCAATAAAGTGTGGTATAGGTGCCGGGATTGGTTCTGGCAAACAATTTGTGCCCTGGATCCACATCGATGATTTGAGCAAGATTTTTAATTTTGTGTTGGTTAACAGGCATTTAAATGGCGTATACAATGCCACATCTCCGGAATTTGCTACCAACAAAACATTAACAGCAAGTATTGCCAGGACAGTCAATCGAAAAATAGTTTTGCCGAATATTCCTGCGTTTGTTATCAAAGGAATGTTTGGACAAATGGCTGTAGTTTTATTGGAAGGAAGCAGAATATCATCAGATAGGATCCTGAAGGCAGGTTTTAAATTTGAGTTTGATGATTTGAATACAGCATTAGCCAATGTGTTAAAGCCGAATGAATAGCTGGATTCGTATCATCCATTATGTACAGCAGATTTTCGCTTTTAAAAAGATATAGTTCAATGAATAAAAAGATCTTGGCATTTATTGAGGATTTTAACTCCGCATGGATAAAAGGAGACATCAATAAGCTTACGTCACTTCTGGACGAAAACATTGTCTTTGTTACACCTGATTTAAAAACTGAAATCCGGGGTAGGGATAATTGTATACAGACCATCAGGGAATACCTGAAACAGGCTGAAACCAGGTCGTTCGAAGTTCTTGACAGAAAGATTCATATATGGAAGAATACTGCTGTGGTGTCTATTGACTATTATGTTGAGTATGTACTGAACGACACACTCTACAAAGAAAATGGTAAAGAATTCTGGACCCTGCAGGATAAAGACAATAGCTGGAAGATGGTTTGGCGGGCGGTGGTTATGAATGAAGAAGTTAAATGATTGATAAAATGGCATAAAGTCCTAACTTGGAAATATATAATCCAATGGATCAAAACATTACAGAAAATGGATTAGTAGCGAGGTTGCTAAGATCAATCTTACTGGCAATTTGCCTGCAACTGGTCACAATCCAGTTGTACACACAGAGCATTGTTGAGAATCACCTTATCCATTCGGTTTCATTGAATGAGGACAGATCGATATCTGTATCACTTCCGGCTGACTACAACAGGAATAACAACAAATACCCGGTGTTGTATTTGTTGGATGGTGAGTATATATTTAATTATGCCCGGGGAACAGTGGATTTTTTAACCAATGACTTTGGGTACCTGCCGGAAATGATTGTTGTGAGCATTCCCAATACAGACAGGAATAGGGATCTGTTCGTAACCCTGAATCCGGATCACGGATATGTAAACTTTGTAAATTTTTTACAGAACGAGGTTTTTACATTTGTTTCTGAAGCGTATCGTGTTAATGATTTTAGAATTTTGTACGGATGGTCGTCCGGTTCAGGGATTTGCAGTTATTTGCTGACAACTGAACCCAACCTTGTCGATGCCTTTATTCTTTCGGGTAGCGGAATTGGAAAAAGGTTTGAAGCCTTAATGAAAGAAAAAATTACAAAGGATTACTTTGACCATATCACATATCTTTATGTAAATACAGAGGAAGGATTCAGAAAACCTTACCTGGAAAGGTTCAGTATGCTAATGGATTCATTACACCCAAATAACCTCAAATACAAATTCGAAGTTTTAGAACAGTCGCACGTGGATGTTTTGCAGACCGGATTGGATAAAGGTTTGAAATTCATATTTAATGATTTCTATATACCGGAGGAAAAAAGTAAATTGGGAATCGACGAAGTTAAAACATATTACAGAGAACTGGAAGATAAATACAATTTTGAATTCAGTATCCCAATGGGTGCTATCAATGAAATTGCAGGGATTCTGTATTACAATGAAAAAAAGAATGATGCCTTTGAGTTATTAATTTATGGACATGGATTATATCCCTTCTCCGCAACCCTGCATGGAAGTATAGCAGAACTGTACAAAAAAGAATCTGACCTGAAGTCTGCGGAAGAATATTACCGAAAAGCATTGAAGCATTCCTCAGGATCTGTTCAGGATTCTCTTAAATATTCCTCGTTACTTAATGGCCTTGATCAAAACTGATGTATGTATGAATAAATTGAAAATTAATACAAGCCCGGAATTTGAAGAGGTCTTTATGAAGTATCCTGAAGAAGTCAGGAAGAAATTAATGTTTCTCAGAAGCTTAATCACAGAAGTGGCTGAAGAAGTTGCAGAAATAAGCGATATGGTGGAAACACTGAAATGGGGAGAACCCAGTTTTCTGGTAAAAAAGGGAAGTACCATCAGGATCGACTGGAAAGATAAAACCTCTGACCAATATGCGATGTATTTTAAATGCACCAGCAAACTTGTTCCGGCCTTTAAAACAGTGTTTGGAAATACTTTTCATTTTGAAGGAAGCCGTGCTATAATTTTTGAAATGGATGACAAGCTTCCTGAAAGAGAGTTGAAGAGATGCATTAAAGCAGCATTAACCTACCACCATGTAAAAGAATTACCTAATTTAGGCTTGTGATTTTTCTGTTGTTTATCTTAATTCATTGATTATGACCAAAAATAAAATACAATGTTTCAAATGTGACGGGACAGATGGAGATTCAATTGAGGAACTATTTGGTTATTTTATGTGTGAATCATGCAAATCAAAATTAGGATTGTTCCAGGACCAGACTATTATCAGGTATAAAACCAAATTTGATAAAGCAAAGGAAATTGATACCGACCACTTTACTTATATGGAAGAAATTAACCATCGCTTGGAAGTAATGGAAAAGGACTACCTCAGCAAAAGGATTAAACTGTTGCATATCCGTGATCACTTAAGTAATATGAAATAATTTCAAGAAAGGATCTAATAAATGATGATGTCTTGTCCTTGTGGGCCTTCCCGTTCAATAAAGTCATTCCCAATTAACATTCTTTAACAATTCGAAGAGATGTTTACAGCTTTCCAATCCAAGGGCTTAACAAATTTTATCACACAAAACTTTGTTTTCTGAAAAAGTAAGAGGATTTTTGTAGCCAATTAATTTTAACATTATGCTAGAACTGATCATTTTACTCCCGGTTTCTTTTACAATTGTGGCTTTATTTGCATGGCCAATATTTGAGGATGCCGGAGTACCAGGATGGAAAACCATCGTCCCTTTTTATAACCTTTACCTCTGGTTAAAGATCATCGATAAGCCCATGTGGTGGTACATCCTGCTTATAGTACCCTTTATAAATGTATTTATGGTCTTGCTGATGCTGGTTGAACTGGCCAAATGCTATGGTAAATTTGCATTATGGGAACAAGGAGCAGCAGCGATCTTACCATTTATATACCTACCGTATCTTGGGTTATCCCCGAATGAAAAATTTATACCCATTGAAAAAAGGGTCAAAGTTAATAAGTCAATTGCCAGGGAATGGGTGGATGCCATCATCTTTGCAGTTATTGCAGCTACAATAATTCGTACTTTTCTTTTTGAAGCCTATACCATACCCACTTCATCCATGGAAAAATCATTGTTGCGAGGTGATTTTCTTTTTGTAAGCAAGATTGCATATGGTCCTAAAGTTCCGAATACTCCTCTTGCTCTGCCTTTTATGCATCATACCGTCTGGCGGACAAAAGACAGAAAATCCTATGTGGAATGGATCAAGCTGCCTTATTTCCGTTTTCCGGGATTATCCAAAATTAAAAACAACGATGTGGTGGTCTTTAATTATCCGGAAGGAGATACCGTTTCAACAGTATTTCAGAGCAATGTGAGCTATTACAGGCTGGTTAAGGAATTTGGACGAAACAATGTATGGAGGAACAAACGGAGGTTTGGGAATATTCATTACAGACCAGTGGATAAACGGGAAAATTACATTAAGCGTTGTGTTGCAATTCCTGGCGATACTTTACAAATAATTGACCAGGCCGTGCACATTAACGGTGAATTGCTTGAGTTGCCTCCAGATGGTCAATTTAAATACAATGTATCCGCACCAAAAGGGATCAATAAAAAATTCCGGGATGAACTGGATATTTCAGATGAAGACTATAATGCCTGGAAAAAGGATCCGAGTCGCGAGTTACCCATGACGGCTGAAATTGCATCACAGCTTGAAGAAAATGCTGCTGTAAATAAGGTTGCTCTCTCAATGGCTGAAAAAGGGAAGTGGGTGGACTATCTGTTTCCTTACGATCCTAATTATCCGTGGAACCAGGATAATTACGGACCGATCTACATCCCTGAACAGGGAGTAACTGTTGACCTTAATATGAGTAACCTATCAATCTATGAAAGGCTTATTACTGTTTATGAAGGAAATGAATTAAACCTGCAAGGCAGCGATATATACATAAATGGCGAAAAGACCCAAACCTATACCTTTAAAATGAATTATTACTGGCTTATGGGTGATAACCGTCACAACTCAGCTGACTCCAGATTCTGGGGATTTGTTCCTGAAGACCATGTGGTAGGTAAAGCCTCGTTTGTATGGTTGTCACTCGATCCTGAAAAGCCCCTCTTCAAAGGAAAGATCAGGTGGAACAAGCTATTCAGGGTAATTCATTAGGAGAACCAGGAACATATAAACTAAGAACTAAGAACAATCATTAAATGAAAAAAGCAGAAATACACACCAATAAAGGTGTAATGCATGTAAACTTTTATGCAGAAGATGCACCCGGAACAGTTGCAAATTTTGTCAAACTGTCGAAAGAAGGATTTTATGATGGTTTATCTTTCCACAGAGTAATACCTGATTTTGTAGTTCAAGGAGGATGTCCTGATGGAACAGGTGCCGGTGGGCCGGGATATTCCATCAAATGTGAACTTGATGGTGATAACCAGTACCATGATAGGGGAGCGTTATCAATGGCACACGCAGGAAGGGATACAGGAGGTTCACAGTTTTTTATTTGCCATAACAGGCAAAATACCCAGCACCTCGACCGGAACCATACCGTTTTCGGTAAAGTGGTGGATGGTGCAGATGTGATTGATGATATCCGTCAGGGAGATGAGATACAGAAAATCGTAATTATTGATTAATCTAAATTATATATTTCAAATGAAAAATTTAACAAAACTTTTTATCCTGGGCTTAGTAGCTTTTATGATCATGAGCTTTACTCCCGGAAAAGAATTTTCTGGTACTGTTGTCTATAACATTACCTATGAAATGGAGGATATGGATCCTCAAATGGCAGCTTACCTGCCCAAAACAATGAAAATGACCGTTAAAAACCCTATGTCACGTACGGAGATCAGTATGGGCATGGGTAAAAATATAACCATTTACAATGCAGAAGATAATTCAGCTGTCTCGCTTATTGACATGATGGGCCAGAAGCTTGCGATAAAAATGACTCCAGAAGACCTGGATAAAGAAGCTGCTGAGACAGGAGATGTGGAAGTGGTTCACCTTGATGAAACAAAGGATATTCTAGGGTATAGCTGCAAAAAAGCACTGGTAAAAGTAAAAGATTCAGGTGATGAATTTGAAGTGTATTATACCGAAGAACTGAGCACTGGTATAGAAAACCATGGAAACCCAATGTTTAAAGACATCAAAGGAATGATGATGGAATTTGTAATGGAACAGAACGGGATGAAGATGCATTTTCTGGCGGTAAGTGTGGATAAGAAAAAAGTTTCTAAAAAAGATTTTGAAGTGCCGGAAGGTTACGAAGAAATTACAGAAGAAGAAATGCAGAGCCGTTTCGGCATGTAATAATTGAACACATACAACGTTTAGAAGTCCTCTCTTTTAGAGGACTTTTTTATATATACCATTAGAGACTATTTATTACTTTTGCACCCAAATCAATACGATGCATGGCAAAAAAGGCAAACAGCACAACCACTAAAAAATCAACGAAGGCGAAATCTTCCAAGAGAAAGAAAAGGAATGTGTTTCGTGAAATCCGAACTTTTCTAAGTAATGAGAAGTTTCACAAGGTGCTGGGATTGTTTCTTTTGCTTTTTTCATTGATCCTGTTTTTTTCCTTTACCTCTTTTATATTTACATGGCCCTTTGACCAAAACCTGAGTACTAATGACCAGGCGCAAAATTGGATAGGCTCAACAGGAAGGGCAATCTCTATACTGTTCATTCATAAATGGTTTGGTGTTGCTTCATATGTGTTTGTACTTTTGTTTTTTATTTACGGAGCCAGGTTGTTGTTTAAAAAAAGCATTTTGCCATTATGGAAGACCACTCGCCTGTCAATATTAGCGATCGTATGGTTATCCATTACAATTGGATTTTTCACCGGTGGACATTTTACAGGAGGTTGGTTCGGGAAATATTGCTCTGATTGGTTGTCATTGCATATAGGTAAGATCGGGACAGGTTTTCTCTTGCTTTTCGTTTTATTGAGCTTCTTAATTATTTCTTATAATTTTTCATTTTCATTTTTAAAAGGCATTAGGTTGCCAAAAAGAAAAGAGAAAGATTCAAATCCGAAATCCACTAACCCTAAAGAAGACCTATACAATACGGTTGAGTATTCTATTGATGATGAGGATAATAAGAATGAAGAGGAACAAAATGGTAATACAGTAATTACAACTGAATTTGGTGATAAAAATCCCAATGAAGGTCCCGAAGAAATGATTGTTGTTGATCCCGCCATTGAAAAAAAGGAAGAACCTGAAGTACACGATGAAGTTGAGCTGACCATTGAAACAAAAGTTGAGGAAGAATTGCCGGAAGAGAACAATGGTGAAAACAATACAGAGCATGTCGGTCTGGATGAACCCTTTGATCCCCGGGCTGATCTGCCGGGCTACAGGCATCCTGAATTAAGTTTGCTGGAAGAATACGGCAAAGATGAAATCACTGTTCAGAAAGAAGAACTTGAGCGCAACAAGAACAGGATCGTTGAAACCCTGAATAACTATTCCATACAGATACAGAAGATCAAGGCAACAATCGGGCCTACGGTTACACTCTATGAAATTATTCCGGCTCCGGGTGTGAGGATCTCCAAGATCAAAAATTTGGAAGATGATATTGCGCTGAGTCTTGCAGCACTCGGAATTCGAATTATTGCGCCCATACCAGGAAAAGGTACTATTGGGATAGAGGTGCCAAACCAGACTCCTGATATAGTTTCCATGAAGTCAGTTTTGTCATCGGATAAGTTTCAAAACGCAAAACATGAACTTCCATTCGGGATGGGTAAAACCATTGCCAATGAAAGTTTTGTTGCCGACCTGACAAAAATGCCACATATCCTTATGGCGGGTGCAACCGGACAGGGTAAATCGGTTGGGCTGAATGCCATCATTACATCTCTCCTTTACAGGAAACATCCTGCTGAGCTGAAATTTGTGATGGTTGATCCCAAAAAAGTAGAGCTTACACTTTATTCCAAAATAGAACGTCACTTCCTGGCAAAACTTCCTGATTCGGAAGAAGCGATCATTACGGATACGCGTAAAGTAGTCCGTACCTTAAATTCTTTAAGTATTGAAATGGATAACCGTTATGAATTGCTTAAGGATGCACAGGTTCGTAATGTAAAAGAGTACAACGTTAAATTCAAACAACGAAAACTTAATCCTCTTCACGGACATCGTTTTCTGCCTTACATTGTATTAATTGTGGATGAATTTGCCGATCTGATCATGACAGCAGGAAAAGAAATAGAAGTGCCGATCACACGTCTGGCCCAGCTTTCAAGGGCTGTAGGTATTCACCTGATTATTGCTACGCAACGGCCATCGGTGAATATCATCACGGGTTCTATAAAGGCTAACTTTCCTGCAAGGGTGGCTTTCAGGGTGATTTCAAAGATCGACTCAAGGACCATCCTGGATACCGGAGGAGCTGATCAATTGATCGGCAGGGGTGACATGCTTTTATCAACTGGAAGTGATTTGCTGCGTTTACAATGTGCCTTTGTTGATACACCGGAGATTGATAAGGTCACCGATTTCATCGGTTCTCAACGTGCATATCCGGATGCTTTTCACCTTCCCGACTTCCAGGATGAAGAAAGTGAGGCTCCTGTGGAGTATGATCCTTCAGAACGGGATGAACTGTTTGAAGATGCAGCCCGGATCATTGTTCAAACCCAGCAGGGTTCTACCTCTTTACTCCAAAGAAAACTTAAGCTCGGCTACAACCGCGCCGGCCGTATAATCGACCAGTTGGAAGCTGCAGGGATCGTTGGCCCGTTTGAAGGAAGCAAGGCCCGTGAAGTAAAAGTTGCAAATGAAGTAGCCTTGGAACAGTTTTTGAAGGATTTGGATGAAAATATATAAAAGTATGAAGAAGACATTTATTGTTATTGTTCTGGTAATAGCTGGATTTACTGTCGGAGCACAGGATGCAGACAAAGGAGATAAAAAATCTAACGAAATTGTAAAACGCCTTACCGAAAAAACCGAATCCTATAAATCTTTCCACGTAGAATTTGTTTATAAGATGCAAAACGTTGAAGCAGAAATTGATGAATCAACGGATGGTGTTTTAACGGTTATGGGTAATAAATACATACTGAATATTGCAGGTCAAAAAGTGATTTGTGACGGTGAAACCCTTTGGACCTATATCGAAGATGCGGAAGAGGTACAGGTAAATTCACTAGAAGATTCTGAAGAATCCATAAGCCCAAGCAAATTGTTAACTTCCTACGATAAGGATTACAGATCAAAGTTTATCAGGGAGGATTTTAGGTACGGCACTACAGTAAACATCGTTGACCTTACACCCATTGAAGGAAAATCCTACTACAAAGTACGGCTGGTCATTGATAAAGGAAAAGACCAGCTACTGGAGATCACAATATTTGATAAAAATGGCAGTACTTACGCTTATGTAATCAAAAAATTCGAATCGGATATAGATATAACCGATGCTGCTTTTCTCTTTAATGAAGGGGATTATCCGGGGGTGGATGTGATTGATATGAGATAAAATCAGTTCAAAGTTCGAAATTAAATCTGTCACGGTTAGGAAGATCTGGTCATCCACCAATTCAACCTGCCGACAGCTATCGGGATTAACCGATTCAACCCCTTTACCGATTTAACTTATTCAACATAATCAACTAATGTACCCATTCCAAGATATTAACATTTCGTCTTGATAACTTTTGCTGTAACCCTTTAATAGCAATGGTTTCTTTACATATTTTTGCTCAGAATCGGAAAAGTACCCTATGACTTTCAAATGGTACTTTTTAAATTCGCAACACTTAAAAGAATTTTAAGGTTATTACGTTATTATAGATCGCCTTAGTAAAGGTTGTCAATAAAACTCGGGTCATAGAACCAATTTAGTGTTAAATTTTACAATATGTCGGAAAAGTATACAGAAGATAACATACGGTCGTTGGAGTGGCGTGAGCATATCCGGATGCGTCCTGGGATGTACATCGGAAAACTTGGTGACGGAGCTTCACAGGATGACGGAATTTATGTTTTGATTAAAGAGGTTATCGATAATGCCATTGATGAATTTGTCATGGGCAATGGAAGAGTAATAGAGGTTTCAATCGATGAGAAAAGGGTAATAATACGGGATTTCGGTAGGGGTATCCCCCTGGGCAAAGTAATCGATTGCGTATCAAAGATCAATACCGGAGCAAAGTACGATTCCAAGGTCTTTAAAAAGGCTGTTGGGCTGAATGGGGTTGGTTCCAAAGCGGTGAATGCATTGTCTTCATACTTTAAGACACAATCAATCAGAGAAAACAAGACAAAAATTGTTGAGTTTTGCAGAGGGGAACTGATCAATGATTTACCGCAGCAGAAAACAGATGAACAGGCTGGAACCATCGTTACATTTGAACCCGATAACGAGGTTTTCGGTAACTATCATTTCATCAACGAATACGTAGAGAAACTTCTTTGGAACTATGTTTTTCTTAATAAAGGCCTGACCATTAAATACAATGGAGAAAGATTCATTGCAAAGAACGGTTTGCGCGATTTGCTTGAAAGGAACATTAACGGTAATGGCCCCACAATCTATCCAATCATTCACGTGGAAGAAGGGGATTTTGATTTTGCATTTACACACAGCAATAAACAATACGGTGAAGAGTATTATTCGTTTGTAAACGGACAACATACTACGCAGGGTGGTACCCACCAGGCAGCTTTTAAAGAAGCAATTGTAAAAACTGTCCGTGAATTCTATAACAAAGATTTTGATACTGGTGATGTCAGGCAATCCATTCTTGCGGCAATCAGTATTAAAG
Source organism: uncultured Bacteroidales bacterium (assembly GCA_964421215.1). Lineage (GTDB taxonomy): Bacteria > Bacteroidota > Bacteroidia > Bacteroidales > JAADJA01 > JAADJA01. The sequence goes on from CAYQWA010000006.1 coordinate 37,934, forward strand.
TCCAGGAACCGGTTTTTGAATCTCAGACAAAAACAAAATTAGGCTCCCAGCATATGGAGTCGGGTGGTCAAACCATCAGGAACTACATCAATGATATTGTAAAACGTAACCTGGATAACTTTCTTCACAAAAACCAGGATACCGCTGAAGAGCTTTACAGAAAAATACTTCAATCCCAGCGTGAACGCAAAGAACTGGCAGGTATTAAAAAGCTTGCCCGGGAAAGTGTTAAAAAGGCCAGTCTGCATAACAAAAAATTAAGGGATTGCAAGATCCATTACAATACCAACAACGACCTGAGGTTGGATACAACCATATTTATTACTGAGGGTGATTCTGCCAGCGGCTCCATCACTAAATCCCGCAATGTTAAAACCCAGGCGGTTTTCAGTTTAAAAGGAAAACCTTTGAATTGCTTCGGACTGAGTAAAAAGATCGTTTACCAGAACGAAGAGTTCAACCTTTTACAGGCAGCACTGAACATTGATGATGACCTTGAAAATCTCAGGTACAACAACATTGTTATTGCAACGGATGCAGATGTGGATGGCATGCACATTCGCTTGTTGCTGCTTACGTTTTTCCTTCAGTTTTATCCTGACCTTGTTAAAGCAGGCCATTTGTACATTTTACAAACTCCGTTGTTCAGGGTAAGGGACAAGAAAAATACCATATATGCCTATTCGGATGAGGAAAAAGATAAAGCAATCCGCAAACTAAAAGGCAAACCTGAAATAACCCGATTTAAAGGATTAGGTGAAATTTCTCCCGGCGAGTTCAAACATTTTATCGGGAAATCCATACGGCTTGATCCTGTGTTGCTCCAAAGGGATGCTTCACTTAAAGAGATCATGTCATTTTACATGGGTAAAAATACTCCGCAACGTCAAACCTTCATTATTGATAACCTGAGGGTGGAAGCTGATCTTGTTGAGGAGGTAAAAGTAGCTTAGAGCCTATATATTTTTCATTCTTCTGCAAAGTGAGTAAGTTTCTTATACGCCTTTCCTAAATAATGCGATATATTATTTGCTGTTAAGGAATCGTAACCCCATTTTTCAGAAGCCAGATCGCCGGCAAGGCCATGAAAATAAACTCCCAATATGCAGGTCTCTTTGGAGGAATACCCCTGGGCTTTTAGTCCAAGGAGGATACCGGTAAGAACATCACCACTTCCAGCTGTAGCCATTCCGGGATTTCCCGTGGAATTAAAATAACAAGTTCCATCCGGACAGGTGATGGCTGTATGTGCTCCTTTTAAGATGACGTAAACATGGTATTTAACCGAAAATTCACGTTGTAATTTGTTTCTTTCGAAATTATCCAGGCTTGGACCAATAAGCCTTTCAAATTCTTTAGGATGAGGAGTAAAGATGCTGTTTTTCGGAATAAAAGGGATCCATGTTTTGTTTTCACCCAGGATGTTAAGAGCGTCAGCATCAAAAATTATGGGTAATCCAGTATTTTGTATAAGTAGTTTTAGGGCTGTTTGGGTTTCAGGTTCGGTGCCAATACCCGGGCCTACAGCAATGGCCGAATAGTTGGCCAGGTCGGGATGCTTGCTGAATACTTTTTGGTTTTCATCGATGCTGACCATGGCCGAAGGAACAGCAGTTTGCAGGATCACATTTCCAGACTCAGGTACATGGGCTGTGATCAATCCTGCTCCGGCTTTTAGTCCTGCTTTAGTCGCCAAAACGGCGGCCCCCATTTTACCATATCCGCCTGAGATCAATAGCCCGTGTCCAAAAGTCCCTTTGTGGTCAAACTTGGTCCTGGGTTTGTAAATGTCCCTGCATATATCCCTTGTGATCAAGTGGTTACTGACTTCAAGATTTTTGATATAATCAGGATGCAGACCGATGGGCAATACATCCCAATGACCGACATACTTATCATTTTCCGGGAAGACAAAACCATACTTCGGAAATTGAAACGTAAGGGTGTAATCTGCACGTACAATTCCCCCTTTGTTGTTAGTATTTGTCTTATCACAAAAAAGGCCGGAAGGTGCATCCACCGCTATTACAATTGCTTTTGAATCATTTATGGTTTCAATGATGTTCTCCATGAATCCTTCTATCGGCCTGGTTAATCCTGATCCAAAAATGGCATCCACAACAACATCATTCTTAGATATAACAGGTAATTTGTCATCGTTGCCGATGTTGTACTTTTTTACACTTTTGATTTCACTTAACCTGTCATAGTTGATCCGGCAGCTTGGTGACATATCTTTTGTATACGTGACGATAAATACCTCCACAAGAAAGCCATCTTCATGTAACATTCTTGCCAGAGCAAATCCATCTCCGCCGTTATTACCCAATCCGCAAAATATTTTAAACTTTTTACCGGGCTCAGTTTTGGCGACGATCCATTCAAATAACTCTGTTGCAGCCCTTTCCATCAGATCGATGTCGGCAATTGGCTCATGTTTGATGGTGTAAGCATCAGCCTCCCGGATATTTTCTATGGGTAAGATTTTCATCTATTTGACTTCGGTTTGGTATCAAAAAACACGAGGAACACAAAAATACGTAGCCCCGTGTTTTCTGAGTATTTATTATTCTTTAATTACATAGCAACTTGCCATCATATCATGCAGTGCCTGTTTTTTCTCGGTAAATCCTGCCATGATATATCCTATCAAAAGAATAAATGATGAAATGATCTTTCCGAAATAACGGCCTGTAGCTCTTCCGAATGAAATACGTTCGTAATTGTAATCAGTAACCTTAATTTTCAGGAGCAATTTTCCAACTGTTCCCTGGGATTTGGATGATTCCATTATAGCATAGTATAGCCAGTTAATCAGGAGAGAAACAGATACGATAGAGATGTATCCTCCTATCAACGCTCCCCACATGGCAGGATTATCTTCCAGGTCGTATCCTGATTTTGCCATGGAGAAAATTGACAATCCAAAGATACCCATTAGAGGCATTATCAGAATCCAGCTAACAAATGAAAGGATGATCTGGTCGATAATATGGGATAAAAACCGCCACCAGAAACCGGCATATTGAACAGCTTGTTGCTCTTCTGTGGTAATTACATTTTCATTTTCCATTTTGTATAAATTTAGATTAGTGATTAAAGTCTTCAATCATTTCCCATGGAAACAAAGCAAAATTAAGTCCCAGGAACATAAAGCTGATGATCAGCATAAATAGAAATACTCCGGCAAGTACCAATCCAATGATAGCGATCGTCCTTCCGGTTTTTATGTTGCTGTAAGACCCGGCTGTATATTTCTCCGGATCTGCATTGTAGAGAGCGAGGTCCTTGTTTGCCAGGACCAGGGCAATAATGGCAAGTATTAATCCGAAAATTCCATGGCACCAGCAGAGTACTATGGATACAATGCCCAGCGTTAAAACGGCTGTTGCATTGGGCAGATTAACCTGCATGTTAGTTTTTGTGTTGTTTTCCATGTTTTAAAGGTTTAGTGGTTGATTATCTTAATTAAATAACTAATTAACATAACAGAAACTGTAAATATAAAAGATATTTTTAATATGTATGCTCCTTTTCTGAATTTAAAGACCAGGTGAAGGATCAAAAAGATTAGCAAAAAAATAACAGGAATTAGCGCAGGATATGCTTTAAAACTTTCAATAAAATTGCCATTAAGCAGATGAATGATTGCTGATTGCATACCACACCCAAGGCAGTCTACCCCTAAAATCTTCTTGTAATAACACGGCATCTGATGTGCCTCCAGCCATTCGATAATGCCCTCCATGAATGTAAAAATAGGAAAAATAATTAATTGTAATTTTGCGAATTCCCCGGGCAACTGGATAAACTATAAAATGAACAGGTATATGCAGGTATTGGATAGGGGATAACAGATCATAGTTGAAAAGTCAGATTTAATCTTACTTTGAATTTTTTAATTGAGACAGCAATTTATGGGCAGGAGAAAAAGAGAATTACCGTTTTTTGAGAAAGTTGAAATCATAGATGCAGGTGCTGAAGGTAAAGCGGTTGCAAAAGTAGATGAACAGGTAGTGTTTGTACCTTTTGTTGCACCTGGAGATGTAGTTGACATCAAGATTAAAAAAAAGCGTAAAAACTATATGTCTGGTGTGGCAACGAATTTTTACCAACATTCGGACCTCCGGGTAGAGCCCAGGTGTGAACATTTCGGAATGTGCGGCGGGTGTAAATGGCAGCACATGGATTACAAACACCAGTTGTTTTATAAACACAAGCAGGTAAAGGATAACCTGGAAAGGCTTGGCAGGTTTGATATGCCGGAAATGGAACCAATGCTTGGCTCTGAAAAGGAGTATTATTACAGAAATAAACTGGAATATACATTTTCAAATAAAAGATGGCTGACTGATTTTTCTAAAGATGTAAAGTTTGAAGACAGGGACATGAACGGACTGGGCTTTCATATGCCAGGAATGTTCGACAGGATACTGGACATTAACGAATGTTATTTACAGGATGCACCATCCAATGATATCCGTCTGGCATTCAGGAAGTATGCGATGGAAGATAACCTGGAATTTTACGACATTAAAAACTGGAGCGGTTTTCTACGTAACATCCTGATCCGGACAGCTTCCACAGGTGATTTAATGGTTATCCTGGTTGTAAACTACAATGATGAAGAAAAGATCTTCAGTCTTCTTGATAAGATTGATCGTGATTTTCCACAGATCACCTCTCTGATGTATGTGGTCAACCTCAAGAAGAATGCTATTATTACCGACCTGAATATAAAGCTTTACAAAGGTAATCCATACATTATGGAGGAGATGGAAGGATTAAAGTTTAAGGTGGGGCCGGTTTCTTTCTACCAGACTAATTCACAGCAGGCGTATGAGCTGTATAAAATTGTAAGGGAATATGCAGCTTTAACCGGCAATGAAACTGTTTATGACCTGTATACAGGCACCGGGACCATTGCAAATTTTATTGCCCGTGATAGCAAAAAGGTTATTGGTGTGGAATATGTTGAAGAAGCCATTGAGGATGCCAAAGAAAATTCAAAATTAAACAATATCGGCAATTGTGAATTTTATGCCGGTGATCTCGCGGAGGTCCTTGATGATTCATTTGTTAAAAAAGTTGGATCACCTGACGTGATCATTACCGATCCTCCAAGAGCAGGGATGCATCCCTTAGTTGTGAAACAGATTATTAAAACAGCACCCGAACGCATCGTTTATGTAAGTTGCAATCCAGCTACGCAAGCAAGAGATGTTACCGTTTTAAGCGAGACTTATGAAGTAAAAAAGATCCAACCGGTGGATATGTTCCCCCATACCCATCATGTTGAAAATGTGATGTTGCTGGTGAAAAAATAACAGGCATCGACTCCACTCAGGCTTCGACTCCGCTCAGCCTGACAATCCATGAACTTCGAACTTCGAACTCCGAACTACTCCCCAATAATCTTCACCAATGCCCGTTTGCGTCGTTTACCATCAAACTCTCCATAAAAGATCTGTTCCCAGGGGCCGAAGTCCAACTTGCCATCCGTGATTGCCACTACTACTTCACGTCCCATAACTGTTCTTTTTAAGTGGGCATCCGCGTTGTCTTCATAGCCATTGTGCCTGTACTGTGAATATGGTTTTTCAGGGGCCAGCTTTTCCAGCCATACTTCATAATCATGGTGCAGACCGCTTTCATCGTCGTTTATAAAAACACTGGATGTAATGTGCATGGCATTCACAAGAACAAGTCCTTCTTTCACTCCACTTTCATGAATACATTGCATCACTTCAGGGGTGATATTGACCAGTTGCCTGCGAGTAGGGGTGTTGAACCAAAGTTCTTTTTTGAATGATTTCATATTTTCTGGTTTAGTTTCAATATCTCAATGCATTTTAATATTCTTCGTTCCCTTGTTTCTGCTTTCTTTGCCTCAAGAATTGCTTCCACATGTTCCTTTTTATGGGTGAAAGAAAGCTTATCAAACATTTCAAAAACATTTTGTTCCAACAGCTTTTCCTTAAAATCGGGAGGTGGGAAAACGATTCGTCTGTCATAATCAATTTCAGGTATGTTTTTTCTCTCCTTGGTCTTCACCTTATCAGCGGGCCTTATCCGAATTGCCGACCAGGTATCATCAACGGATATCTGGGTCACAGGCCTGTAATTGAAGACCTTCAGAATATCCCAGCTGTCATTCCTGGAGATGTTTGTATTTATTTTAGAACTTTTTTTTGGATAGGAGATCCAAAAGATCCCATCAGGCTGAAGGTTTAATAGTAGTTCTTTAATCTGTTCTTCAAGCTCTTTCCTTTGGGTTGCGAAAAGGTGGATAAAGCCGTACAGCTTGCCTTCTGGTTGAATTATTATTTGATTTTTTACAGAGGATCTGATGAGCATTGAATAGTTGTCAGGAGCATTTATGATAAGAAGGTCTCCATTTTCAGGTACTCTGAGTTTTTTAAACAAAGGGCTGCTGGTCATAGTTTGCTTATATTTTTCCTGAAGTTTTTTAAGTATATCATTAATGTCCAGGTTTTCACCTTTAACAACAATCCTGGCCTGATTGTAAAATACCTCCCTTCGATTTAACATTTCCTCAATGTATGTTAAAACCTCTCCTTCCGGCCTTTGTTCGATCAGCGGCCTTTTTTTCTTAGAAGCTTTTAATCTTTGATGAAGCGATTTCGGGTGCATCCTGATGTAGATGGTAAGGCCGCTGGCATTCATCAAATCCATGTTATTAAAAAAGCAGGGTGTTCCTCCTCCTGTTGCAATAACATGCTTTTGCAGATCGAATGTTTGTTTCAGGGTGTTTTGTTCAATTAACCTGAACGTATTCTCATCATATTTGCTGAAGATGTTGGGAATGGTTATCCTATGCTTGTTCTCAATCATCTCATCCAGGTCGATAAAATCGTAACCAAGCCTGGAAGCGAGTTTTTTACCGCAGGTTGTTTTTCCACTGCCCATAAAACCGATCAGATAAATAGGTTTTGTCATTGGCTAATACTCTTGAGTTGAGACCAGGAGTCCGTTTTCCCAGGCCATGATTTTGGAAATGCTCCCATTGGCATTATACCAGGTTTCCGGGCCGTGCTTCTCATTATTTAAATAATTGATTTCCCTTTTCAGCGTACTGTTTCTGTACCAGGCTTTTTGTTTTCCGGTTCCCTTTTTATATTCTCCAATCCCGATAATAGTCCCATCATCCTCATAATACAACCATTTCCTGTCAAACAACCCTTTGTGGTAAAATCCTTCCACCTTAGGTTTGCCGGACGGGTAATATTGGGTAACTGAGCCATGTAGGGTATCCATATGATAATGTTCCTCTGCGACCTTTTTTCCGTTCATATCAAATGTCTGGGTTTTGCCATGAAGCCTGTTATCCTTGAAATACTCAACGGAATGTACTTTACCGTTGTTATACCACCTGGTGGACTTCCCTTGCAGCGTATCGTTTATGTATTGAACTTCATGTTGTTTGAGGCCGCTGGAATAGTACCAGGTTGCAGTGCCGTTGTATTTGCCGTTTTTCTTACTGATCTTATAATTCAGCTCACCGTTTTCGTAATATGCAATTTCATCACTCGAACAGCTGGTGAGCAAAACGGCAATAATCAGAACAATCCAGGTTGATTGTAAAAAGGAGTGTGCTTTCTGCATGATTATAAATAGTTCTCTCTTTCTGGTTTTTACTTACGTTGTTTTACTACTTCAAACAAAATTATGCCTGTGGCTACAGACACATTCAGGGATTGAATTTCGCCCATCATGGGGATCATCACACGTGTGTCACATAACTTGAGGTATTCTTCTGATATTCCTTTTTCTTCCGAACCCATAATGACTGCCAGGGGCAAATTGAACTTTCCCTTATAGTATTCGTTTTCTGTTTTTTCAGTGGCTCCGGTAATATGAATGCCACTACCTTTCAAAAATGTAATTGTATCTTTTAAATTAGAAACCCTGCATACCTGCAACCTGTTCAAAGCACCTGCAGATGTTTTGATGGCATCCTGGTTGATCATAGCTGACCCCCTGCTCGGTAAAATGAGGGCATCAACACCGGCGCACTCAGCCGACCGTGCAATGGATCCTACATTCCTTACATCAGTAACTTTGTCAAGGATCAAAAAGAAAGGATCTTTCCCAGATTCAAATAACATGGGGACCAACTGCTCAATATTCGTGTAGGTGATGGGAGAAACTGTTGCAATTATGCCCTGGTGATTTTTATGGGTCAGCTTATTGAGTTTTTCCCTGGGGACAAACTGAAAAGGAACCTCATGTAAGGTAGCATGCTTCTTTACTTCCTGAAGTTTACCGGGATGCATTGTTTTTTGCAGAAAAAGCTTCTCTATCTCTTTCCCTGACTTAATTGCCTCTAGAACAGGCTGAAAACCGTATATGATCTCTTCTTTTTTCAAATCGAATGTTTTTTACAAAGATAATACTTCGACAAGAATATTCTCTATAACATTCTTGGAAAGCAATAATATCAACTGATTTAAAAATTGTGAATTATTTTTTAAATATTTCTTAAAATAAATTTGGATATATCATTTAATAAATAGACTTTTGCGCCGCTTTTAGTTCATTGTTATTTAATTAACAATTGTAAGTTTTTAACTACTAAATAATTAAGCTATGAAATTAGAGAAGATAATGAACGATCTCGAGAAGAAGCACCCTGGTGAGGTGGAATACCTTCAGGCAGTGAGAGAAGTTCTTGAGTCATTAGAAGATGTTGTAAATGAAAACCCACAATTTGAATCAGCCGGAATCATTGATCGTATTATTGAACCTGACCGTGTATTAACGTTTAAAGTACCCTGGATGGATGATGAAGGAAAAGTTCATGTAAACCTTGGTTACAGGGTTCAGTTTAACAATGCTTTGGGACCATACAAAGGCGGACTTCGATTCCACCCAAGTGTAAACCTGAGTATTCTTAAGTTCTTAGGATTTGAACAAATTTTCAAAAACAGCCTCACTACACTTCCAATTGGTGGTGGTAAAGGTGGTTCTGATTTTAATCCAAAGGGCAAATCCGATAATGAGATCATGCGTTTCTGCCAGAGCTTTATGCTTGAGCTATGGAAGATCATCGGACCGGAAATGGATGTACCTGCTGGAGATATTGGTGTTGGTGGAAAAGAGATTGGTTACCTGTATGGAATGTATAAAAAATTAAGGGGAGAACATCATGGTGTGCTTACCGGAAAAGGTATCAACTGGGGTGGTAGTTTGATCCGTCCTGAGGCAACCGGTTTTGGTACTGTTTATTTCGCTAAGGAAATGTTGGCAAGCAAGGGTGAAACCTTTGAAGGAAAAACTGTTACTTTATCAGGGTTTGGTAATGTAGCATGGGGAGCAGCAATCAAGATTAATGATTTAGGTGGTAAGGTAGTGACCCTGTCAGGCCCTGATGGATACATCCATGATCCGGAAGGAATATCAGGAGAAAAGATCGAATACATGTTAGAATTAAGGGCAACAAACCAAGATGTGGTACAACCATATGCTCTTGAATTCCCAGAAGCAAAATTTGTAGCAAACAAACGCCCATGGGAAGTTAAATGTGATGTTGCTATTCCTTGTGCAACCCAGAATGAACTGGATAAAGAAGATGCAGAAACACTCGTGAAAAACGGTTGTTATTGCATTGCTGAAGGAGCAAACATGCCTTCTACTCCTGAAGCCGTTGAGGTATTCATGGACAACAAAGTAATGTTTGGCCCTGGTAAAGCAGTTAACGCCGGTGGTGTTGCTACTTCAGGATTGGAGATGTCGCAAAATGCAATGAAACTCAACTGGTTGAGGGATGAAGTGGATGAAAAATTGCACCAGATCATGGTAAGCATTCACGATACTTGCCAGAAGCACGGAAAGGAAGAAGACGGATATGTAAACTACGTTAAAGGCGCAAACGTTGCCGGATTCCTGAAAGTAGCTAACGCAATGCTCGATCAGGGTGTAGTATAGTTTAGAGGTTAGTTTAAAGTTCATATAATTTAGGTTAGTAATTATTTGTCAGATGAAGTCCTCCCGAAAAGGAGGACTTTTTTTTTGCCCCAAGTCTTGAAAAGATCTTCAAGAATAAAATTACCTTCATTGGTGGAGTTAAAATAAAACTTACAAAACAGTGTTCTTTACTTATTAAGTTTATTCCTCATTTTATTAGATAATTGAAATGTCTATTTTTGCCCGTTATTAATAATTTGGATTTCCTTTTATGGAATTTGTAAACCCTGGCATATTGTATGGATTGTTCGCTGTTTCCATACCAGTGATTATTCACCTTTTTAATTTTAGAAGGTTCAGGAAAGTGTATTTCACCAATGTGGAGTTCATTAAAGAGCTGAAGCAGGAAACACAAAAACAGTCCAGGTTAAAGCATCTGATCGTTTTGCTTATGCGAATGCTTGCCATTGTAATGCTTGTTTTTGTTTTTGCAAGGCCCTACATCCCTGTTAGTGAGAATCTGATCCAGCCTCACAAACACAACAACATCAGTATCTATATCGACAATTCTTTCAGCATGCAAGCGGATTCTGAAAAAGGAATATTGATGAACAACGCTATTGAAAAAGCTAGGGAAATTGCTTCAGTATATAAAAGCTCCGACAGATTTTCACTGTTGACCAATGATTTTGAAGGTAGGCATCAACGTTTTGTCAGTAAAGAGGAATTCCTCGATTTGCTGGATGAAGTAGCTTATACACCAATCGTCAGGAATTTTAATGAAGTTGTTCTCAGGCAAACTGACCTGCAGAAAATGGAGCCGGCTGTTGTGAAAACTTCCTTTCTGATTTCCGATTTCCAGGAACATTTTTTAATGGATCCCATAGCTTCTGATGATACATCCCTCAATACCTGGTTAATTCCGGTTCAGTCATTGAATGCTGATAATGTGTACATCGATAGTTGCTGGTTTGAAAGTCCGGTTCAGCAGACAGGACAAAATGTAAAACTTAATGTCGGTATTCAAAACAGTTCTAAAAACCAGTTGGAGAAAATTCCTGCCAAACTAGTGGTTAATGGTAGCCAAAAAGCTATTGCAAGCTTTGACATAGGTCCTGACTCGGAAAAAACCATTGAATTGTTTTTTACAAACCAGTCAGCAGGTATACAACAGGGAGTTCTTGAAATAAATGACTATCCGGTAAGTTTTGATGATAAATTCTACTTCTCTTATTATGTTTCTCCATTTATAAATGTGTTGAGTATAAATGGAAATGGCGAAAACTTCTATCTGAATTCCCTGTTTCGGAACGATACAGTTATTCGGTTTGAGAATGTACATGAAGGCCGGCTTGATTATTCCTCACTTCAAAATTTCGAGTTGATCGTTTTAAATGAGCTTATCAGTATTTCGTCCGGATTAAGTATGGAGATCCATCGTTTTGTGGAAAATGGGGGGCATTTACTGGTAGTTCCTTCAATTGATATTGACCTGGCTTCCTACAATGAAATGTTAGGTGCTGCTGGAGTTTGTACTTATGCAGAGGCTGACACGGGTAAGCTGGGTGTTAGTTATATCAATCTCGATCATCCGCTCTATAACGGTGTTTTTGATGATCCTCCTGAGAATATGGACCTTCCCGATGTTCATAAACATTATATTCTTAGAGTTCCATCCAGATCGACTCAGGAGAAATTAATGGAACTTCAAAACGGGGACTTGTTTTTAAATACACAGGCTGTAGGGCAGGGGAGAGTTTATATTTCTGCCGTACCCTTGAACCCTGATTTCAGTGAATTCCCTCAACATCCTCTTTTTGTACCTACACTTTATAAAATGGCTGTATCAAGTATTGCCCAGCAAGAGCTGTATTACACCATCGGAGAAAATGAATTGATCAGAATTGAATCAGCCAACCGGCAACCTGACGAGATCTATACCATAAAAAAGGACGATGATATGTATGAGTTTATTCCTGAAGTTAGGAAGACCGGCCATTCCGATGAGTTATTCGTACATGGTCAGGTGATAGAGGCAGGAAACTATTCACTGATCTCGTCCGGCCAAAGGATCGAAGGCTTGTCTTTTAATTTCAACCGCACAGAGTCTGAGATGATATTTAATTCTCCAGACGAAATTGAAACCATTCTAAAAGATAACAACCTTTATAATGTTAGCTTGCTTCAATCAGGAAAAGAACCTTTTGTGCAAACCCTAACCGATATGAGCAGAGGCATTCAACTATGGAAATGGTTTGTATTAGCTGCACTTTTGTTCTTACTTGGAGAAGTTGTTTTGTTGCGCCTCTGGAAAAGCTAATTATTGAACCATAAATTTTCCCTGGTATGAAGCTTTGTCTGTTGACAAATTGTAGAAATAGGTGCCAGGTTTCAATTCTTTATCAGAAAAATTGTACACATTATTCCCGGAATTCATAAATCCCAGATCAATGGTTTTAATATGTTTTCCACTTACGTCAAAAATCCCTAAGTTTACTTTACCCGGCGATTCCATTGTAATATGAAGTATTGTGTTTTCCCTGAAAGGATTCGGATAATTCATTAACTGGATTTTTCCGGATAGCTTCAATTCATTGTTTTCTATCCCAGGAATATTATACACGTTTTCCTTCATGTAAATGATGTTATTGTCCGTAACATTGGTTTGCTGTCCGGTCATTACGTAAAGGCCTGGTTCAACATCTTCCTGGAAGAACAAATGGAGATGGGAGTCATGGATTGAAGGCGCCAGTCCAGGGAAAATGCACTCTGAAAACAGATACAGCAGGTCGGTATTCATATCGATCATACCGTTCCATGATTCACCTCCGTCAATGGAAGAATTGCAATAGATGTGACGGAAATTCATACTGCCATTATCAAAGGTGGGAGCTACTCCTGAATAAGTAACAAAGATCCAATTGTTATCATCGATTATTATCTTCGGCCAGGATGTTAATGACACATAATATGTTCCCCAACCCACTAACGGTTGAAAATCAGGAATCCATCCTATAAGATGGCCACCCTCTTCAAGGTAGTCAAGTGTATATGAACTGATGGTTGTTGTATCCAGTACCTCCATGGATTCATTCCAGTAAATAAGTCCCTCGGAATCTGGGTAATAATAAAGGGTGCTGAGGTTATCGTAATAATACACCATTCTTCCAAAAACAACGTGTGCATTACCATCAGAGTCCAGCGCTATGGATGAGGTTCCATCACCCGCCCCGAAGTCTGGTGTTTCACCTCCTCCATACGGTGAAAACGGATTTTCATATACAGTGATCCTTTCCCAGTTATCCCCATTGTCATAGGATTTCATAACATATCCGTTAAGGTTGGTGAATCCGGCCGTAAATGCAATGGTGTCTCCAAGCGGTTGTGCCCAGGAGTAACAATCCCTTGGTATATTGTTTATATGATCGGGGCCAAGTTCCGGAAAATACTGGTGTAAAATATCCCAGGTGTTTCCACCATCCTGAGAACGGGAATATAAAAATGCACTTCCCTGCCCACTATAGGATGATGTTGTCTTCACATTTACATGCAGGGTTTTGTTGTCGGCACCGTTTACCATTAAGGAAGCCCAGGCAATGCCGATTCCAGTATCTGGCCCTTCCAATGTAAAATTCTGCCAAGGTCCTTCACCCCTATTTCCCCTGTAATAAAATGACAGTTGCCAGTCGTTCAGCAAATGATGGGATAACACGATCTCTCCATTGGATCCAAAGGAGGAATAATTAGTGCCGCTTGAGGATTGTGGTTCAACGATCTGTCCGGTTTGAGTTCCCCAGATACTTCCATCGTAATAGTTATATCCACTTCCCAGATCAGACCAGTTGGGGTATTGGAATCCCATAACCCAGGCTAGTCCTATGGATCCGTCAGGCCACACATGCATACGGTTTTGAAGGGAATAATAGGATTGCAGGTCATAGAATGTAGTACCAGCCACATCATCAAGAAATAAAGCTGCTTGTTGTTTTTGACCAGTTCCCATTTCAGAATTTTCATCAAAGCTTATACGGTATTTTTCTGCTTTGTGACTCAGATGAGCAGGAATAATGTCATTACGGTGCTGGCCTAAAGTCGTAATAATCATCCCCATCAGGAAAATTAGGAAATATAGGTTTTTCATGGCCAATTAAATTGATAACGGATTCAAATATACCAATTAATTTAATATGTATTGCCCGTGTAACTTTGACTATAAAATGAGATTGAGTATTTTTACCCTATGGTTAAAGTTGAGCATTCAAGTACCATCTTAAAAGCTGCGAATATTCCAGAAGCGGTATATTTTTACAAAAATATCATGGGCTTTGATATTGATTACATTTCAGGAGATCCTCCCAATTATGCTGTAGTTAAACGAGATGAGGTATACCTGCACATTAGCAATCAAAACACTTTGCCCTGGCTTGTCAATGAAAGTTGTAGCTTCATAGTCACTAAAGGTGTTAACCAACTTTATATACGGGTAGAGGAGGCAGGTGTTGAAATTTTAGAAACTCTCACCATACAAAACCATGGTGCTGGTGTGATTATCAATGAGTTTGTTATGAAGGATATGAGCGGAAATGTCTTAAGGATAGGAGAATTGTTGCCACATCTAAAAGATGACATTTAGTTTGTAGCCATTTCTTTGTTTTTAGCTTTTTCCTTGTTGTTTTTCACCTGCTGGTTTAATTTTATTATGGCAAAAATCATCACCACTGCGGCAATCCATTGAATAAAAGAAAGGATCTTTCCGTTAAAGATGTAGTCGAATATTATAGCTGAGATAGGAAAGAACAATTCACACATGGTAGCCAGCATCGCGTTGATGCGGATCAAACCAAAATAATAAAGAAAGATGGCACCTGAGCCTGTTGTAAAGCCAATGATCAGAAAATAGGTCCAGTTGGATGGGGTTACGTTTTCAAATTCAAGTAATTTACCGGTAAATAAAACCACAAAAAATAAAATAAATGCAGTGAAAGCGTATCTGTAAAAAGTACCGGTATGGAACGAATATTTTGTCAGTATCTTCTTACTTAACACTGTAGAACTTCCGAATGAAAAAGAGGCCAGTAAAGCAAACAAAGCCGCATAAAGTGTATTGTTACCACTACCAAGTTGTGGAATGTTAAATCCAAAAACCAGGAAATAACTGGCGATGATCGCGATCCCTGCCCAAAGAGCAAATTTCTTTCTCAATTGTTCTTTAAGGATCACTGTGGCCAGAGCAATGGAAAATACAGGTTGTAATTTTTGAAGAAGTACAACAACAGTTAATTCCTGAAAGTTAACAAGGAACAGTGCTTTTACAATAGCTGCTGTCCCGATAAATCCACCGAACAGGGCAATGAGGATAAGGATGAAGTAATCCTGGAAAGAAAATTT
Source organism: uncultured Bacteroidales bacterium (assembly GCA_964421215.1). GTDB lineage: Bacteria > Bacteroidota > Bacteroidia > Bacteroidales > JAADJA01 > JAADJA01. The sequence continues at coordinate 53,249 of CAYQWA010000006.1, forward strand.
TTTCAAATGCCTGTATTCACGAAACAGGAATGCATTCATAATTACAAATGGGATAAGATGAAGTACAAACACCACAAAGATTACATCCAGGTTATACAAACGCGGTGTTAAAACGATTCCATCGAAACCCCACATTATGGCAGCAATACTGACTGCAATTCCTCCTATTATTTTTGTCGTTCTCGTCATTGAAGAATGTTTGCCTGTTGTGATCCTTAATCAGTTTGCAAATATCAATAAAACAATCCTATGGATTATTTTAAATTTATAACAACAAACTGTTTCAGATAGTTGTCGCTTTGTTTATTATATTTTACCCGAATTGTATACAAACTGCCATTTTGTTTCAGCAGCTCTCCATTTACAATGCTTAGAATTTCCTGGTCCCTGATAAACACTTCAAAAGTAGTTTCTTTGTTAGGAATAGCATCTACCTCGATGGAATATTTGTTGTTGTCATAGTATTCATTGAGGATCTTAACGGATTCAGAAACAGCTCCTGGTCCCGGATCAGGTAAAACAGGGATCACACTCACTCCGTTTTTTAATTCAAACTCAAGGAGAAGTTCATTGCTCATTTTTATTGATAGAGAACCATCCGATTTCGACTTCCAGCTTGTTGCTGGAATATCCGGCTCAACAAAGTTCACCATTGTTCCTTTTTCAAAAACAGGACTAAAATCGAGTAAAATCTTTTCATTGTCATTATGACTGAAGGAATAACTTACCTTGTTTGCAGTCCTTGTCATTGACATTTTTAACAATGTAGATCCCATTCTGATATTCTTTACAATAACAGTATCCCAGTTCGAAGGAAATTGGGGAGCCAGCTTTATGGTGTTTTTCAGAGCATCGACCTCCAGGCCAAGCATACCTTCTATGGTGGGCTGGATTATCATGGTTTCCGACCAGCATTGGTGAGCATTAACTCCGGAAGGCGTATAAGTCTCACCATGCAGTACCTCCTCCAGTTTTCCCTTTGCCCAGTTGTCATAGATATTAACGTTATTCATTAGGTGCGTAAATCCCTGTATGCTTTTTCTGCTTTTGTACTCAGCCAGGCTCACCCATCCTGTGAACAATGGCCATACACTTCCGGAATGATATCCCCTCGGGTTGTATAACTTACTTTTATTGCTCAGGATACGGCAACCCCAATCCGTGCTGTATTCACTACCCGGAAGAGCATTAAGAACAAAATCTCTTTTTGTTGAAGGGATCTGTCCAAAATGAATTGGAATACATGGGAGTATTGATTTTTCTTCAATAAAGGCCTGGTCTTGTTTTAAACCATGGTAATAATAACGCTTCTGGTCATTAAAGAACAGTGTATTGATAAGTGTGGTAACCTCTTTGGCATCAATTGCATATTCATCGCCCAGTCCCCGGAAACCTGTTATTGCCGCCATGTCGGCACCTTCATTAAGTGCTGCAGCCCAGCAAGATGTTAAATACAATGAGGAATGAGAACCGAACAATCCACCGCCTTCCACCCAGCCATGGCCTACATTTGTGTTTTCAATTAGTAGATCATTATCGGTATCTGTTGAATAACAATAGTCGATAGCTTTTTTTATACTCCCCCAGTTTTCCTTAATATAGGATGTATCCCCGGAATGCTTCATGTACTTTCCGGCAAGAGTGATGAAGAGGGGTGTAGCATCGGCTGCATCATAGTGAGCTGCTCCTGATGTACTTATTTCATGATAGATCTTCCCATTGAGATCCTGGAAACGGATGTAAGTATCAAGGATGTTTTTAACTTTTTCAAAATCCCCGTAATCAAGTAGGGCAAAAGCACTCCATTGGCCGTCCCTGCCAAAATACCAGGCATAACCTGGCCGTCCGTTTATTTCGTGGCCACCGTTCCATCCTTTTGTAGTTGTGCCGTATCCTGCAACCAGGGATTTGCCGATTTCCGGAGTATTCACATAAAAGCTTTCAGAGGAAGCCAGGGCCCAGTTATAGGCTTCGTTGAACCTGTTGTCAGGACTTACTATTTTTAGGCCTTTCTCCAGTGCATAATGTTCTTTTCTTTGTCTTGATTCCAGCCGGTGTGTCTGCGACTCATTTGTAGCATCATCAAAAACACCTAGGCTAATTGCCAGCTTTTTATATTTACTGAGATCATATACAAACATTCCGCTTACTAAAAATTCATTGGTCAGGACAGGATTAATCGGATGCTTTACCTGTAAATCATCACTAAATTCAAAACTCCTGAATTGGCCTGCTTTATAATATAAAGGCTCATTATCGGTTTTGTAGTAGCCAATGCTTGTATTTTCCTCGTTAGAGAAAGTAAAGCAATTATCTGTTGTATCGTAATTATACAAAAGTTGGTTGTAAACAAATTCCGAATAGGGCCACATCAGTCGCATATTGCTTGAAAACCTAATGACCAACTCAATAGAGTCATCTGAAAATAACTCATAATCAATACGTCCAGCCGGATCTTCTGAAGAACAAGTAATGGTTTCTTTCAATTCGGTACCATTAATATTATAGGCCCGTGTAAAAGATGTTGGTCGTATTTCTAATGCAGGATTTAATTTGTTCAGCCATTGAATGTTCTCTTCCCCTTTCAGCCTTAAGCCAATATTATAATCCCTGAATGCCATGTAGGGGTGCGCCCAGATCTCATCTATCCCGCCGTTTTCCATACCCATAATGACAATCCGTTCCCCGGCAATATCCCAGTACTGCTTAGTCGCGCTATCTTTTGAGAGCATCATAATATCTCCTTTGCTATAAATAGAGGTCTGGAAAAACTGTCTCTCGTCCTTCAGTTTTATTGATGTATCTTGCTTTACAGTCTGTGGATCGTAGGACCAGTATCGTTTTTTATCGACAAACGTTTCACCTGACAAATAATTAATGCAATTTTCCATTAATTTCTCCAGATGCGTGTTGTTGAGATTCGGGCTTGCAAAACAGGTATAGCCGCCTATAACAAGGATTTTTCCTTTACCCACTTCATATTCAAGCATTAACCTGTTGTTTTCTCTCAGAAATATATAATCCCAGTCGACTGCTATTACTTTACCATTTTCCGGGAGGTTTTCGTCAAAATAGCCTATAATCCTTACTGTGGTATCACGGTGTGGTTTCAGAAAGTAAGAACCTCCGTGCATACCTTCAAACACCGGATGTGAACGAAAAGCATGCATCCCCAGCTTACGGCCGTATCCCTGGTCTTCGGCCAATTTGTGTTTCACCTCCGGAGGTGTTGTTTCCAGACCAAGGTCGGTTAGTAACATGGCTGACTCTAAGGTAAGGATCAAACTGCCTCCATTATGGACAAAATCCAAAATCAATCCTGCTTTTTTCGATGGCATTGGCCCATAAGCAGTATCCACAGAATGTATCCACAACAAGTCATAATCCTTGAAATGTTTTGCCTTTTTTATGTTAGAGATTTTGAGCTTATCACTTGGTATTTCCTTAGTTTTCAGAAACTTTCGTGCAGAATTAATTTCTATATCGCTGATTTTCGTCAATCGTATCAAACCGGTAGACGGATTTTGACAGAAGGAATTGGAAGAAAAAAGAAATAAGACCAGTATAAAGATTAGCAGGGATTTCAACATAGAAAATCATTTATGGAGCCAAATTACTTATTTTCATTTATAGCCCGAAAAGAATTAAAACAAACCTTGATAAAGTGCTCTTTATTTCGTATATTGCAATCTCGAAGTAAAACCAAAATAAAATGAAAAGAATCGTAACATTAGTAATCAGTTTAACTTTTTTGTTTTGTGTAGTTGACGTGTATGCACAAAGTGATTTAGTTGACATAGGAAAAACACATAACGTTAAATCAATAGACCACGATAAAAATTCCGGGTCCGGATCCTCGTCAGCGGCAGGTACAGGTTTAAGCCATAATTACGTGGACCTGGGAGAAGAATGTGGGATGTTCCTGAATGAAGAGTATCAACCGGCAACAATCACCATGAAGGATGGAAACGTCATTGATGAAAAATTTGTCAGGTACAACATTTACAACCAGCAAATGGAATATGTAACGGATGAAGGTGCATCGGCTATCGGTAATCCGGGAGAAATTTCAAAAATGAAAATTGGGGATCAGGTGTTTTTTTACCAGGAATTTGTTTTTAAAGATAGAGTTTACCACGGATACCTCGAATTGCTTGAACAAGGAAATTGTGAACTCTTTTTATATCGTGGAATTAAATATACAAGCCATGAAAGTCCCGGCCCTATTGATAATAGTAAATCCATCAAGAAATATTACATGGACAAAACCTTCTATTATACCTGTAATAATTCAACGCTAACATTATTACCTGAAAAGAAAAAGGAAATTATTGCAAGTCTTCCCGTTCCGAAGGATGATGTTCAGGCATATTTGAAAAAAACAGGAAATAAACTGAAAAAGGATAGCGAACTAGTTGACCTGTTTGTCTATGTAAATCAACATTAACAAGTGCACCAAAGGCCCGAAGCTACTTTGACTTCCGCTCAATCTCAAATGCAACCTTTTCTACGGGGGCTTTTGGTGCGTTATGCAATCTGGTTGATAAGTTATTAGTTATTAGTTAATGGTTTGCAATTTCAACTAACCGATAACCCTTAACATTTAACTAAGAACAATTAACCTTCATCCCCCCATATGCTCAGTTCTCCGGATGATCTCGTCCTGCAGCTCTTCGGTGAGGTCCACAAAGTAATCACTATATCCTGCAACACGAACGATAAGGTCTCTGAACTTTTCAGGATCTTTCTTAGCTTTTCGTAAAGTATCAGCTGTCACAACATTAAATTGGACATGATGGCCGTCGAGCTTAAAATAACTTCGGATGAGATGCATCACATTCTCTTTTCCCTGGTCTGTTTCCAGGAACGAAGGGGTAAACTTCTGGTTGAGCAAGGTACCACCAGTCCTTACATGATCAATTTTTGATGCTGATTTAATAACTCCTGTAGGACCGTTCCTGTCGGCTCCCTGCACCGGTGATATCCCTTCTGACAATGGTGTTCCGGCCATCCTTCCATCCGGCATGGCACCGATCACACTGCCGAAATAAACATGGCATGTTGTCGGGAGCAGGTTCACCCGGTGGTGACCACCCCTGGCGGTTGGTTTTCCATCAACAGCAGCATAGTACATTTCAAATACATCGCGCAGTATGTCATCGGCAAAATCATTATCATTGCCGTATTTGGGTGTTTCATCTATTAGCAGCTCCCTGAATTCCCCATAATTCTCAAAATTGGTGTTTATTGCATCAAGGAGGCCTTTCATACTAATTGTTTTTTTGTTGAAGACATGGTATTTGATAGCAGTAAGTTCGTCGGTAATACTTCCCATACCTACGCCCTGAATATAACTGGTATTGTACCTTGCACCTCCATCATTGTAATCCTTGCCGTTCTTTATGCAATCATCGATCAACAGACTTAAAAAGGGAACCGGCATATTTTGAGCATAAATCCGGTCGATGATGTTGTTTCCATTTATCTTTATGGAGATAAAATGATTAAGCTGTTTTTCAAAAGCATGCATAACATCCTCAAAAGATTTAAAATCAATAGGATTACCGGTTTCTATTCCAATTTTTTTCTCTGTCCTGGGATCCCAGCCGTTATTCAGTGTAATTTCCAGAACTTTAGGAATGTTGAAATATCCTGTAAGAATGTAAGCTTCCTTTCCAAATGCGCCTGTTTCAACACATCCGCTTGCCCCTCCGTTTCTCGCATCTTCGATGGACTTTCCTACTCGCAACATCTGTTGGATGATTGCATCCGTATTGAATATAGAAGGTTGCCCGTAACCGGTTTTTGTTATATCAAGAAACCGTTTGATGTACCTGTCCGGATTTTTTTTGCTCACCTGAACCATAGAACTTGGCTGGAGCAACCTCATCTCTTCAATTACATCCAGAATGAGGTAGGTCATTTCGTTCACTGCATCCGATCCGTCCTGTTTAACACCACCCACGTTGATTAAGGAAAAATCGGTGTAGGTGTTACTTTCTTTCGCGGTAACACCAATTTTTGGTGGCGCAGGATGGTTGTTAAACTTTACCCAGAAAGACTGAAGGATCTCTTTTGCTCTTTCCTTATCAAGGGTACCATTGATGACCTCCTTTTGATAAAAGGGGAGGAGGTGCTGATCCAGCCGTCCGGGATTAAATGAATCCCAGGGATTGACTTCTGTGATAACGCCTACATGAACAAACCAGTAGTATTGAAGTGCTTCCCAAAATGTTTCAGGAGCATTGGCCGGTACTTTTCTACAGATAACGGCCATTTGTTCCAACTCAGCTTTACGTCCCCTGTCTTTCTCTGCTTTTGCAAGGTCCTCAATAGCTTCAGAATGGCGATTCGCAAATAGTATGATGGCCTCGGCACTAATCTTCATGGCTTTTAATTGTTCAACTTTAGCGGAATGATCCTCATTATTTTCATTGTGAACTACCCTTAATTCGTCATTGATATCTTTTATAAAATCCTGCATTCCCTTTTTATAGATCTTGTCGTCAAGGACGGTATGTCCGGGAGGCCTTTGTTCCATAAATTCAGTGAAGACACCAGCACGGTAGGCATTTTGCCATTCAGCCGGCAATTCATTGAACATTTTATCCCGGATGGTCTTTCCTTCCCAAAAAGGAATAATTTCATTGATGTAAGTATCTTTCGTTTCCTGATCAGAAGAGAAAGGAATTTTTTTTCTGTCGTTTAATATGTTCATATCATCAATAGAGTGAAGACATATTTCAGGGTATGTAGGAGTAGCCTGTGGTGATGGCCCTCTTTCCCCGACAATCAGTTCACCGGGATTGATGCAGATTTTCTTGTTGGCAAGGATGTGCCTGAAAGCTAAAGCTCTTTGAAGGGGAACACTTGAATCTTTAGCCTCTCTGGAATTATAAAATTCAGTTACCAGCTTTGCCCTTTCTGCCGAAATTGAAGGTCGGGTGCCAGTGCTTTGTTCTCTTAATTTGCTTATTCTTTCGTTCATGGGTTGGTATTGTTTTTTTAATGGTTTACAGCTTGTTTGTTGTTTGTATTTGAAATTCTATGCTCACCTCCGATTGTGACTTGAATACCTGAAGATACAAATTGATCAGCAATACAATCTATCTCTTTCTTTGTGAGTTCTTTTATCCCGGTCATCAGGTTTTTCATCTTTAGTTTATCGTATTTCCCATTGGCAATTATGTGGTAGGGAAGCAGGTCAACTCCGGGATATGTAGTAAATCCCTTCAAATACCTGATTAAACTTTCAAGATTTTCATTAGTTGTGGTAATGTTTGGGATTAAAGGAATTCTGATAATTACTTCTGTCTCTTGTTCAATAATGTACTCAAGGTTCTCAAATATCTCTTTGTTGGATACAGATGTATATTTCAGATGGTCAACCGGATCAATGATCTTTAGATCATACAAAAACAGGTCGGTATATGGTAAAATCTTTTCAATGGATTTCTTGTCAGCATAACCGGAAGTATCAACTGCTGTATGGATATCGTTTTCCCTGCAGCGAATTAAGATCTCTTCCAGGAATGCGAGTTGTGTAAGGGGTTCTCCACCGGAAAATGTAACGCCTCCTCCGGATTGGTCATAGAATATCCTGTCCTTGATCAAAATACCAAAAAGTTCTTCTGCTGAATAAAGCTGACCAATGGTTTTTCCGTTTACTTTCAGTATTTCCTGCGATCTGCTTTCGGGATTATGACACCACCAACAGGTTAATGGACATCCTTTCATAAAAACCGTGGTTCTTATTCCGGGGCCATCATTTACTGAAAAATGCTGGATATTAAATATTGTGCCTTGTAAAGACATAATCAATGAATAATAAAAAGTTTATGATAAATGAAATTTTGGAATAGGGGCAGGGTAAATATTACCAGATCCAGCATTCGAAAAGTTTCCGGCCGGAATGATCATACATTTTAAGGTCGATGTAATGTATACTCATGGCAGAAAGATATTTAGGATGCAAAGATACAATATCTATAGCATTTGTCAAAAATTTTTTATCGATTGCAAATGTAAGTTCTAAGGATTATTAGAATGCAGATGGTACTGATTTTCGCAGATGATTCAGTTTTGTTAGGCTAATAGATTTTACTTCACCAGTAAGGGAAAAGAACTGAACAATAATACTTTGTGGGGGATTTGGAAAGAAGCCGGTTGAAGTATATTGATTTTGCCACGAAGACACAAAGGCTCAAAAATGCACAAAAAAGTATTGTGCTATTGTTAGTACTTAGTGGTATTTTGTGCCTCGGTGTTTTATTGGCATATTTTTTAATTAAGGGTATTATTCGGCATCCATCACACACCTGAATCCTACGGTGGCATTTCTTTCAAAGCCCTGGGAGACTCTTAAAAGCATTTGGGTTTTGTTTAGTGGTTGAGGACCACCTTTAACGTACCACCAGCTTGATGTTGGGTTATAATAACTTCCTCCACGGATCATGATGAAATAGTAGCTGCCATTATAGTAAACATCATTGGTCAGTTGCCAAATATTACCAACTAAATCCATCACACCAAACCGACTGCCTCCACCCGGAAATTCATTGACAAGTGTAAGTTTGTTCAATCCGATATTACAATTGGTTGAGTCCATTTCATTTCCCCAAGGATACAGCCTGCCATCATTTCCCTGGGCTGCATATTGCCACTCTGCTTCGGTGGGCAACCTTTTTCCTGCCCACTGAGCATAAGCCAGAGCATCCTCATAGCTAATGTAAACCACAGGTTGGTTTTTAGATCCTCTTGGATATTTCCCGTCAATCCAGTGTTTAAGGAAGTTGGTTTCATCCTCCGGTGAGTATCCGGTTGATTCCATAAAATCATAAAACTGGTTGTTGGTTACCGGGTATTTATCCATAAAGAACCTGGAAATTTTTATAGTTCTGCCAGTATCGTAAACAGGATAAGGAATAAAACTATGCTGTGTTTCTTGGTACATCTTAAAGCCGCCGGCAGGAATTTCGATCATATCATTGGGCATGCTTACCGGAGGAACAGTCCTTTCGACTTTACTAATGAGCCTGGCGATTCCGGTCTCCAGCTTGAATATACGGACATCCAGAAGTTCTTCATCTTTCATTAGCTGAACTACCAGTTTACTTTCAATAGATGTAAAAATGTCGCTTAGTTGAAAGCTATGTTCTCCTGTCTTAACTGATTTGTATTCATTCTGATAGGAAGGATTACCGTTCCATATCCTAATCTCATCTCCTTTTCTTGATCTGACAAACAGAGAGTCACGGGTCATTCTTACTTTTAATAGCCTGGGAAATTCGGCAATACAATCCACATTGCCTTCCTGCCTAGTCCCCAGGAATGAATTATCAAAAGGTTGTACATCAACCGGTAAGTATTGTTTTCCGTTGATTTGTTTCGGCATTATTTCTTCATTGTTCCACAGGCTGACAAAATGGGAGTTGTTGTTTTTAATTTCAATCAGTGGGCCGTTAAATCCTTCAGGAATAAGGGAAAATGCCGTGTACAAAGTTTTTGTCTTACCTGGAAATTTGTTAACCCAGATATTGTCTTTAAGGGTTGGAATTAGAGGTGTCCAATCAAATGATCTGAAGGATGACGAATTTTCCCGCAGGATCATCAGCGCTTTTCCCAGGTAGGTCAGTTCTTCCTCCATCCAGTCGGGTCGGCCGGGTGCAAAGGTATTAAGTTCCACACCGTATCCGTTAAACAGTGACAGGGCAACTTCACGGTGAATTCTTCCCTGGTTCAGCTGGCACACCCTGTAAATGTTGAAGTCGGGCTTTATAAGTTTGTTTAAGTTTAAGGGAGGTGGCATAAAAATGGCATCATGAACACGTCCTGCAATAATACCTGGCATATCTTCAGGGACAGCCATTCCTTCCGAATACATAATTACGCCCTTTCGAACACTATCAGCTGCTCTTTGCAGTTGAAGGCTGGATTTTCCCCTGGTATCCAGAACGACGCCATCTGCATCAATGGATTTAATGAGGTTCGCCATGGCATGGTAAGGATTTTCCTGTCTTGTGCTTTGGTCCCAGGGATTGTAGGCTATAAAAAAACGAGTGCCGTTTTCCTTTGCATACTTTGATAATTCGGATAGTTTATCGAGGCCACCCGGAAGATTGCTGTAGAGGTCCCACTGGTTACGCTGATCAAGTCCCAGGGTTGGCCATGTGGGCCAGATGCCGAATACATCAATCCCACCGTACAGGGATTTTGCTTTTTCCAGGTAACTGTCGAACTGATACCCATCATTGTTTGGGTCATAAAACTCCTGGTCCCAGGCAAATTGAAGTACAATCAGGTATTTGTTATAAATCCAGCTTAGGTCTTCACGGTTGTACAAGGAATCATTAAAACTTTCCAGATCGAATAAATAATTGTCCCTGAACATGGTTTTAAGACCATTTTGCCATTCGCCTTTATATTCAGCGAAATGAAACTCCCAACTGGCTGATCCACCAGGGTAGAGGGTGGTCTTGTATCTTCTTTTTTGTCCAGAATTTACCATTTTCCTCCGTGCGGTACTGCTTAATGAAACATCGTTTTTGAGTTGAACCGCTCCATAACCCATTTCCCAGGCATTATCTGGGAGAATAAGACCCAGTGGCTCTTTCCCAGGTCTGAATAGTTTTGTTCTTGCCAGGTTCCAGGGGCCTTCACCGGTTATGTATATGTTATTTTTTAGTTCTCCAAAAGGAACAATGTTTTCAATGATGAGGGTATCCTGTGATGAATTTGAAATGTTTAGGAGGTATTTAAAGTTTCCTGCAACCAGCGTATCTTTTATCATCCTGAATTCTGGCGAATTTGCTATTGTGTTGATATAGAAGTATTCCGATGTGTCATTCCAAAGAAACGATTCAGAATGGTGGAGGTTGTTTTCAATTCTTATTGAAAAAAAGTTGACGTCCTTATCAATGGAGAATGTAGAATCGTTGTAAGTGAAAAATGAACTGATTGAAAGTTTATCATGCTTCTCCTGCCCAATTGAAGGGAAGGAAGATAAAACCATAGCACAGCAATACATTGCCGTAGGCAATAAACACCATTTTAACTTCATGATCAGGAAAGGATTTTTACAAATATAGGTAAAAAATGGCGCAAAGGCGCTAATAGGGTTTCTTCTGTTCAAATGATTGTTCCCTTTACAACCTGTGTAAACAATTCAAGGCGTTAATATCCATCAAAGGATAATAGGGTAAAAGAAATAAAGTCAAGATGAAATTTTATTACTTTTGACCACATTCAATCATGTCAGAAGAACAAATAATACAATTAGAGGGAATTTCCATTTTTCAACGTGAGATCCTTGTCCTTTCGCAAGTAAGTTTAACAATTAGCCGTGGTGAATTTGTATACCTGATTGGAAAAACCGGAAGCGGTAAATCCAGCCTTATGCAAACCATATATGCCGATCTGCCGGTGAATGAGGGGAGTGGTAATGTTGTGGGATATGATCTGAAAAAGATCAGGAACAAAGAGATCCCTTATTTGCGTCGAAAACTGGGAATTGTATTCCAGGATTTCCAGTTACTGACGGACCGGACTGTTGAAGAAAACCTTCATTTTGTTATGAAATCCACTGGCTGGAAGGATAAAAAGAAGATAAAGGAAAGAACCACTGAGGTGTTGGATAAAGTGGGCCTTGGTACCAAAGGATTTAAAATGACCCATCAGTTGTCTGGCGGGGAGCAGCAAAGGGTAGCAATTGCCAGGGCACTGGTAAATGATCCGGAGATCATTCTTGCCGATGAACCAACAGGAAACCTTGACCCTGAAACATCTTCCGGCATCATGAACCTTCTTTTTGAAATCAGCCATTCAGGCAGAGCCGTTCTTATGGCCACTCACAACTATTCCCTGTTTAAAGAATTCCCTGCTAGAACTATAAAATGTGAGAATGGAAAGGTGGTTTCAGGTACCTCGGGAACTATTTTTTAAATTTCTAATTTCTAATTGACCTAATTTCTAATCAAGCTCCAATTTATAAAAATCCAAAACGTTTGGAAGTTTGGGCTTTGTATTTGGGATTTCTTTAGAGCAATTAAAGAATTAGAAGTTAGAAATTCTTTAAATCTTTTCGCCAAACACAAGACTTATCAACTTCTCAGCATTTGTATCATTGGAATAGCGCTGGCTAAGGATTTTTTCTCGCTTTTTAATTTCCGGGTTGGTAAAGTCTTTCTTAATGAGGATCTTAAGGTTTGATTTAAATTCAGAGGAGCTGTTAGCTTTTACACACAGGTCTTCAAGACCGGTTCCGTTCAGCATTTTGTTATTTACCAGACAAAACTTACCATTATACAGGGTGTTTAGCAATTTTAATTTTAATCCTGTGGCCTGGAAGGTAACAAGTATATTGATGTGAGCATTTTTAATCAAATCAAACATCTTTTCGTCATCCGGATTGGGGATAACCTCAACATTATCATAATGTTTGGCGAGATTAATAACGTGCTCAGGAGGATTCATTCCTGCAATGATCAATGGGATTTTCAGATCATCAAATACTTCCCGCATAAGGTACTCCACGGCATGGGCATTTTCCGGGACTTCTATGTTGCCGTTATAAAGGGCATACTTTCCTTTACCCGTTTCTGAATTTACTGAATCGTTGGCGTGAAAACTAGGCAGGTATTCAATCTGGTTCCCCGGAAAGTATTTTCTCAGGTATTCTGTGTCCTCCTGTGATACAGCAAGCATCAATGAGGCATTTTTCAGAGTTTTCTGATACATCATCAATTTTATGCTGGCTCCAAGATAGTACATACGCTTGGCCAGGTTCTTATCCACTTTAAACAGATTGATGTAATACAGATGTTCGATGTTACTTTCCCGGTAGATCTTGAACCTGTTTGTAAGCTTAGGGTGATCCAGGTAAAAACAACTGTGCATCCCTTCGAACAAAACCGGATAATTGTCCTTTAGCAGATTTTCTAATAATTCGTTGGATTTTCTGCTTGCAACAATATAGGGCTTGCGGTAAAGTGCATACCTGAGCCCCAGAAGCCTGGGATAGTAATGTATCCGGTGGCAGTAGTCCTTTAGTTTTTCAGAACGGTCACGGCCAGGGTATTCAAATGCATGAAGTATGACTTTTACACCCTTTTTGTGCAGGGATTTGAGCTTGTAAAACACATCGATAACACCTCCGTAATTTGGAGGATACGGAATATCAAATGAAACGATATGCAAGTACTGATCACGCATGTTTACTGAAAACTTTTACTAAATTTTGCTTCTCCTTATCCCAGTTTAATTCCTGTTCGGCAAACTTAAGATTTTCTTTCCATTGTGCAAACTGTTTTGTATCATAAAATATTTCCTCAATCTTATGAGCAATCTGTTCTGGCTGATGTTCAGTAATGGTACTTCCGATTTTGTACTGGTCAATAATTTTACCCACTTCAACCAAAGGAGATGCCAGTACAGGAATACCCGCATGAATATAATCAAACAGTTTGTTGGGTAGGCTGTACCTGTAATTCAGGTTGGTGTCTTTGTCCAGAGAAAGGCCCAGGTCAGCATTCCGGGTATAATGATAAAGGTTATCAATACTTTGCCTGGGAAAAAACCTGATTTTATCTACCAGTTTTAATCTTTTTGAAATTTGTTTTAAAGTATCAATTACATCCCCACCACCAACTATCAGCAGCAAATAGCCTTTTAGGAAAGCCATTGATTCCACCAGTTCTTCTGCTCCTCGCTGAATGTTAATTCCTGATCCCTGTAAAATAAGTATCTTTTTATCTTCCGGCAGATTCAACTCTTGTTTTGATTTCAACGCAGGGTAATTTTGTGCCGGTGGAATATTTCTGACCACAATTACCGGAACGGAGTATTTGTCTTCAAATATTTTTGCAATGGAATCGCTAACAGTTATGACATCTGTTAATTTTGGAAAAATCATTTTTTCAATTCTTTCCCACACAGATTTAACAAACTTTCGATGGATCACTTCAGGGGTTTCGGTAAATAACTCATGGCTGTCATATACCAGGGCAGGCTTTTTTATTTTGTGGATGATAAAGTTCGGAAGAAGTGTGTCCAGGTCATTTGAAACAAGGAGACGGGCTTTCCTGAACAAAAGAAAGAAAAACAGCCGGATGTTGTACTCGGCATAAAACATTGGGCCTTTTTCAAAAAGAAGTCGCATTCTGTGCATCCGGTAATTCCTGGTTGGAAGGGGAGGACTGTCTTTTTTGACCCTGCCCACCAGGAGAACTTCAAACCCCAGGTCTGACAGTACTATACATGTTTTATTGACCCTCTGGTCGGTAACAAGGTCATTAATCACAGAAACAATCGCCTTCTTCACTTAAGTCCAGTTTTATTGAGCGAAATTATTAAATTCATCAACCAAATATTAATTGAAGTATCTTTGATGTAATGGAAATACAAACAAATTATTCCTTGTTGTCCCTGAATACATTTGGCATTAAGGTAGATGGGAAATATTACACGGAGGTTGCTTCAGTAGGGGAAATTGCAGCTGCAATGAAATTCGCAAAGGAGAAACAATTGCCTGTACTTGTATTGGGAGGAGGAAGTAATGTGCTATTCAAAAATCGATTCAGGGGACTTGTCCTAAAGATTGACTTTCAAGGTATTTCAGTTCTGGAAAAGAATGAGGATGAAGTGATCATCAAAGCAGGGGCTGGTGAAAACTGGGATGCCTTTGTGGAGTATTGTGTTGAAAATAACTTTAACGGTCTTGAGAACCTGTCACTTATTCCAGGAAACATTGGTGCAAGTCCGGTTCAGAATATTGGCGCTTATGGTGTGGAAATGAAAGATTACTTTAAAGAACTTGAATTCTATAGTTTTGAATCCGGGGAACTTACTGTTTTTAGTGAAAAGGACTGCGATTTTGGTTACCGTTCAAGTATTTTTAAAAACCAGCTGAAAGGAAAGGGTATTGTTACTTCAGTTACCTTTAAACTCAGTCTGAAACCATCATTTAATACAGGGTATGGAGCCATAAATGCAGAGTTGAAAAAGATGAATGTGAAAGAGCTCTCCCTGGACTCCATGAGAAAGGCGGTAATTCAAATTCGTGAAAGTAAATTACCAGATCCGGAAATCATCGGTAATGCAGGCAGTTTTTTCAAAAATCCGGTTGTTTCTGAAGGTAAATTTGCAGATTTAAAAAAGGAACACGGTGATCTTGTAGCCTATGCACAGGATAATGGAACTTTCAAACTAGCCGCTGGTTGGCTTATCGATAGGGCAGGCTGGAAAGGATACCGTGAGAACGATGCAGGTGTTCATAGTAAACAGGCACTTGTCCTTGTAAATCATGGAAATGCAAGCGGAAAGGATATATTTGATCTTTCTGAGAAAATAAAATCCTCTGTTTTTGAAAAATTTGGTGTTGAGCTTGACAGGGAGGTGAATGTTATTGAATAGTTGAATTTAACAGGATTGGATTGTACTTAAGATATTTCCGGTTATTTTGAGATTATTGCCATGAATGTGAAAGTACAGCATAAATAATCAAAGCACCTAATAGTAATGAAACAGCAAGGATACCAAGTAACCTGATGTTCTCTTTTCTTTTTTGGTTCTGTGATCGTAAACGTATCCTTCTGATTTGTTCCTCTGAAGCTTTTTCCTTGATTCCTTTCTGGTTTCCTTCGAAGTTTTCATACTTCTGTTCCGATTTATTGAAGTAACGCTTTTTGGTTATCCAGGCCATGTTGTTCTTGTACCTTGAAATCATCTCGGAAATATGGCCACCGCTTGACATTAATAACCCCTTTATTGATGGAACAATATGCTAATGTAATCAACAACTTCTTTTGACTCCATAACTTCGCCGGAATGCCCTGTTTTCAACACATTGGTCTTCGGCTGTTTGATCTTGAGCCTTGCATATTCGATGAGTGTCATTATCGGGCCGTAACCACAAACCGATATGTGCTTGTCATGAACCTCCTTAAATACGCCTTCAGCATTTAAATTAAGGATTTCTTTAACAACAAGTTCATCCAGTTTTTTCCCTTCTTCAGGATCGACAAAATGTGAAAAATCAGAAGAGGCAATGATGCATATTTTCTTGTTGAGATGTTTGCCAGCTTCAATCAAACCACTTGCAATTTGCATTGCATTTTGAGGATTCTGTTTTAACATGGTAACCGGCAGGATCTTAAAGGAATAATCCAGGCTGAATTGTAGCAATGGTAGTATTACTTCTCCGGAGTGCTCGTATTGATGTGCTTCAGCAGCTTCCTCAAAAGGAAGAAAACCATGAAACACCTTATCGACCTCAACTTTACCGTAGGGTGTTTCCCAAAAATCGTTTTCCTCAAGAGCGACTTCCGGACCGTAACCGGTGTGGTTAGGGTTAATGATTACAAAAGTATCAAACTGTTGACTTGAGCTTTTAAGTATCTCAAAAAAATGGATGGCCTGGTATGCTGAAAACATATAGCCTGCATGAGGTACTACCGCTCCAATGATCGGGAATTCAGAAAGGTCGTAGTTGATGAACCTTCTTTCTTTCTTTAAGATTTGGGATAATTGTAAATCGATTTTACTCCTGGATGAGGGGTAAAACCTTCCTGCAACAGCCGGTTGACGGGTTTTCATGTACTACATTTTTATAAATTTTTCAACACCATATCCTTTGTCAGTACTAAGATATAGAAAATATATTCCCGCTGGAAGATCTGTGCAATCTATTTTGATTTCTTTGGAATAATTAGAGGATTGATAGTCAATTTTGCCTAATAGAGATCCTTTTGTATCCATTATCAAAATATTTACGATTTTGATGTTATCTTTTTTTAGGTGCAGGATTAAGGACTTTGATAAAGGGTTTGGATTGAATGTAAATTGTAAACTTTCTTTGTGGGTAGGTGTACTCAATAGGCTGTTGCCCCATTCTTCCATCCCTTTTTTGAAATAGACCAATGAATCGGTAATCCAACAGGAAGTCCCGAAATACTCTTTCCATCCAACCAGTACCAATCCACACCCTTCAGCATACTGTTCTATCCTGATTGAATTCACAATACTGGAATAGTTTATACACACTTTTCTTCCGTTATAAAGGTCAGGATCTTCGATGATCTCATCTTCGGCTGTGAAAATAATGGAATCCGGGTGGGAAATAATGAGCGTATCCTTTTGATGGAAAGCGGTAGTATCTGATAAAATTGGTGGAGAGGTGTTGATGTAATCAAAAACGTTAAGTTCACAAATGTAAACCAGCCCCGCCTGTGTAAACTGTTTCTCAAGTATAGTTACCTGCCGCAATTGAAAGGATATATCGTTACAACAGTAATAATGAATAGAATGGAATTCGTCGGATTTGTTGTAATCGTAGATTTCTCCGAGAGATAAAAACTCCTGCGACCTTAATGACAGCGGGCACAAGGCTAAAGCTACAGCAAAATAAATCAGCGTAGTTTTCATAACCCGGGTTTTGCTCAAATATACAAAATCTGGTCCGGAAGTCCAAAAGATTTTAATAATTTAGCTGACAATTAGTGAGCTTCTTTTGTAAATCAGAGGCAGGTCTAAAATGACTTGAATGACTTGAATAAATAGAATGACTTGAATTTGGTGGGCAGTAAGCAGTTTGCAATAAGTAAAAAGGAGTAAACAAGAGAGCAATAAAATTAGATTTGATTTCTATTAAATTACAATTAGTTACAACAAATAACAATATAAATTTTAACAAACAATACGATATATTATGTTCGATGCAAAAGTATATACCGACAGGCGCAACCGCCTTCGTGACGAAGTGAATAGCGGGATCATCCTGATCCTTGGAAACTCGGATTCATCTTTTAACTATCCGGCAAACATTTACCATTTCAGGCAGGATAGCAATTTCCTTTATTTTTTCGGACTGGATCATCCAGATCTTGCTGGTATCATTGATGTAGATGAAAACAAAGACTATATTTTTGGAAATGATGTAGACATGGACGATATTATCTGGATGGGGCCTCAACCAGCCATGAAAGACAGGGCAGCTAAAGTTGGTGTCGAACATACAACTCCATTGAATGAACTGGTTGAAACAATCAACAAAGCAAAAGCGAAGGGACGGAAAATTCATTTTGTTCCTCCATACAGGGGGGAATCCTATATGCAAATGGAGGAGTTACTGCGAATTCCATTTGCAGAGATAAGAAACAATGTTTCGGAAGAACTTATCAAAGGAATAGTAAAGCTCAGATCGGTAAAGGATGAATATGAAATTGCAGAGATTGAAAAAGCTGTTGATATCGCTTATGAAATGCATACCACTTCCATGAGAATGGCTGTGCCGGGCAGAATAGAACGTGAAATTGCAGGAACAATCGAAGGCATCTCCCTGGCTAAAGGTGGCCCGGTTTCATTCCCTATTATTCTGAGTATAAATGGCGAAACGCTTCATAATCATTACCACGGCAATGTATTAAAAGAAGGCCGGATGATGGTAACCGATGCAGGCGCAGAAACCACCATGCATTATTCCAGCGACATCACACGAACTGTGCCTGTTGGGGGAAAGTTCAACGACCGTCAGAAAGACATTTATGAAATCGTACTAAAAGCCAATATGGAAGCCATTGAAGCGACACGTCCTGGAGTTTCCAACCGCGAACTACATAGGCTGGCAGCAAAAGTAATTACCTCAGGGCTTAAAGACCTCGGGCTCATGAAAGGCAATGTGGATGATGCTGTTGCTAACGGTGCACATGCGATGTTCTTTCCGCACGGGCTTGGCCATATGATGGGACTTGATGTACATGATATGGAAGGGCTTGGTGAAAACTATGTAGGCTATGATGAAAATACCCAACGAAGTGAACAGTTTGGTACAGCATTCCTGCGTATGGGACGTGAACATCAACCAGGCTTTGTATTTACCATTGAACCCGGTATCTACTTCATTCCTGCTTTGATCAATCAGTGGAGAAACGAAGGGAAATACAATGACTATATAAACTTTGATAAAGTAGAGTCATTTAAAGACTTTGGCGGGATCCGGATTGAAGATGATATCCTGGTTACCAACGATGGATACAGAGTGCTCGGAAAACCTATTCCGAAGACGGTTCAGGAGATTGAAGATGTTATGTCGAATCCGTTGTAGGAAAGAATACAGCTATTTGCTTTTAGCTGTTAGTTTTTGCTGTCGGGTTCCTGCTTTTTAATTTGATCGATCAGGTCCTGGATGTCTTTTTCAACCTGCTTCCTGGACTTGATCTCTTCCTTTAATTTTTTCCTGGAGTTTAATTCAACGCCTGAAAGTGCCGTAATGTCTCGAGTCAGGCGTTCATTTTCATTGGTAAGTTTTCGGACTGCTTCTTTCAACTCAACCAACTGAGCACTCTGTGCATTTTGTTGCTCATCATTTGCTGACCACATTCGTTCCAGTTCGTAGATGGCAAACTTATAGCGCCTATGTCTGTCGA
The DNA here is from genome assembly GCA_964421215.1 of uncultured Bacteroidales bacterium. GTDB lineage: Bacteria > Bacteroidota > Bacteroidia > Bacteroidales > JAADJA01 > JAADJA01. The sequence goes on from CAYQWA010000006.1 coordinate 72,667, forward strand.
TGGTATATATAATTGCAAGAATCAATACAAGTGCCGCAGCTCCCAGTAGAATAAGCAGAATGTTGTTTGCTTTGTTGTGGTTGTCTATTTTTGATTTTTGTTCATTAAGTTCTTTTTGGAGAGAAGCTATTTCAAAGCTGAGCTTTTCATTGATCACCCTTAATGCTTCAATTTTGGCCGGATCTGTATTATGCTGTTTCACCAGTAATAAATTGTCCTTTTCAATTAGCTCGTGAGCAATCTTCCCAAGATTCACCAGGTTGATCCAGGTCCTGACGGTCATGCTGTCTTTAAACTGGGTATACTCATTTAATAGATATTCCCGTTCCATCAACAGTGTGTCATTGGCTTTTTGGGCGGAGAGGGTAGGCAGCGTTCCAAAAAGCAGATTTGTGAGTAGAATCAATAGTAACGTGTTCCGCATGCTTTTACCTAATTATAATGCGAAGATAATAAAATTTCCAAAACTACCATAAAGGATTGAAGGTGATTCGGTTATTCCTTAAACAGCAGACAACTCAGTGGGTAATGATCAGAGTAAGGGATCTTATGTAAAACAAAATCAGCTGATTGATAGGCTTCGTCGTATAGAATAAAATCAATCCTGAAGGCAGGGAAAAGTTCACCTGAATAAGTTCTCCCCAGGCCGCGTCCGCTTTTAACAAATGCATCTTTACAATTCTCCGATAGTTGGTTATAGGCATAAGATGAAGGTGTATCGTTAAAGTCTCCACAGATTACATTAGCATAGGGAGATTGGCGGATATGTTGCTTTAGCTTTTGTGCCTGCTGACTCCTTTTAATAAAAGCGGCCTGCATTTTTTTCATAATGTTAAGGGTTCCTTCTTTAAGATTTTCCTGTTCTTCCTGTTGTGTGATCTCCGACCAGAATTTGTAATCTTCCTGTTTAAAGTGGATGGATGCCAGGTGGATATTATAAACTCTTAGGGTGTCTTCGTTTATTTTCAGATCGGTATAAATTCCTATGGACTTGCCGTCATGAACAAAATGCCCTTTGTCGATGATGGGATAAGATGTAAATATGGCAATGGCATCAATTATTTTGTTATTGGAGCCAAAGTAGTTTTCATAGTAATAATTTCTGCAATCCAGTGTCTTCCCTAATTTATTTGTAAATTGTTTATTGTTTTTCCTGTCGTATAACATTTCCTGTAAACAGACAATATCAGCCTTCTGATCCTGGAGAAATTCTTTAATCCTGGTTTCATTCTTGAAATCCGTTACATATTTTGTGGTGGATGTGTTAACCTTAAGGAAGTTTTGAAGATTGTATGAAATTATCTTGATGGCATCTTCACCAGGTTCGCCTTTACTACTGTTGCCAAACTGTATCAGTCGTCCTATATGGTTCCATCCTAAAAAAACCACTAAAATAGGAATTAAAGCAAATTTAATTTTTGAAAACAACCAGAACAGAATGAAAACAACATTCAAGAGGAGAATATAGGGATAGGCAAGGCCTGCAAAAGCGATAACCGGAAAACTTCCCGGACTAATGTGAAACGATAAATAGGATAATAAAAGAGCTATTACCAGAAGGCCCTGGAAAAACAGAAGAACTATTTTTATAAACGTTTTACCTGATTTAAATAGTTTTCCTGCCACTTGCTGTAAGTTATATACTTATTTTCTATTGTTGCTTGATTTGAACAGCAGTTCTTTTTCTTCTTTTGTCAGGCTGTCGTAACCCGATTTCGAGATCTTATCCAGTATTTTATCCACCCGTGCCTGGTCCTGTGTTTTTTTGTAATTGTACTGTTCATCAGAAACAGGCTTGGTGTTTGTATACACATTCCTGAATCTTGTCTTTTTGGTTCGTGGTCCGGTGGAATTAAAATTGATCCTGGGAAATTTATTAAAGAATGTACTGTAATCCTTTCCCTTTCTGAGCATGTAAATGTAAAACAATCCCCATGCGGCACCTCCCAGATGTGCCAAATGCCCACCGGAATTATCGCCTTTTATAGCAAGGATATCGAGCAGGATTGGAACTATAGCAATGTAAAGAATTGGGATTGATCCTAAAAAGATGAGATTCACCCTGTAATTAGGAACATAAAACGCTGTGGCAATAACAATGGCAGTTACAGAAGCTGATGCTCCAAGTGCAATGGAGCCCAGGTCATCCTGGAAACTTGGAAAGATATTATACGACAATATGTAAACTGCAGCTCCTGACAGGCCTCCAAAAATATAGGTGGCTAAAAATTGTCTTTCCGATAAAAACTCCAGGAAGATCCTGCCAAAGAGGAACAACCAGACCATGTTGAACAAGAGGTGCCAAAAATCAAAATGGACAAACATATAGGTAAAGGGAGTCCAAAAATGATAAAGCAATTGCTCAAGGCCGGCAGGTACAGAAATTAGCCGGATCATGGGTTGGGTCCATTCTACCTGGAACAAATAGAAAATTACATCCATAATACGAATGCCAATCCAGACAGCGAGATTAATAAGGATAAACTTCACAAGGATGTTATTACCCTTGTAAAAACTTTTAAGATTGTTTAAAGGATTTTGTATGTTGCTGTATTTGCTGTAATTGTTCATTCCTGCTACTAATTTAATCTTCGCTGTTTCCATATACGGATCATGATATAACCAAACAGCATTCCTCCAAGGTGGGCAAAATGAGCTACATTGTCCCCTGGTGTATTTGAAAATCCGTTAACCAGCTCCAGTATACCGTAACCGATAACAAAGTATTTAGCACGGATCGGAATTGCGAAATACAGGTAAATCAAAGAATTAGGGAAAAGCATTCCGAAGCCAAGCAATAATCCAAAAACCGAACCGGATGCACCAACTGTTGGCACATTGTAGAGCATGTTCAATTTTCCCCATAGCGGATCGATATAATTTTTTCCTTCCTGCCAAATGGCGGCGCCATCGTTCCTTATTTGCATAATTATTTCCGGCGCTAACTGAGCTTCCAGGTTTACAGCCTGAATATAGTTAACCAATAGATGCAATAAAGCTGCTCCGACACCTGTGACCATATAATAGAGGAGGAACTTCTTTGAACCCCAGACGTTTTCAAGCGCACTACCAAACATCCAGACGGCAAACATATTAAAGGCTATGTGCCATATGTCACGGGTTGAATGCATGAACATATAGGTAACAAGCTGATGCGGCCTGAAGTTTGGCGATACCGGGTAATGCAAAGCAAGGTAATCAACCAGGTTGATCCTAAAGGCAGCACCTACAGCAAATGTAGCCAGGAAGAACAAAGCGTTAATGATTAAAAGATTTTTAACCACCGGTGGTAGTATTCTGAAACCTGAAGGTCTGTATTGATCCATAAAGTCCGTTTAAAATTTCTGTTCCAATTCTTCTGACGAAATAATCCTAACAACTGGCTTGCCATCCGGTGACGATTCCGGTGCTTTTGTAGCAAAGAGCCTGTTTATTAGCGATTTAATCTCTTCTCCCTTTAATTTTGTTTTCTGACGAAATGCCATATTTACTGCCATTGTTCTTGCCAGGCTGGCTGTTTTGTCAATCCTGATGTCGTTAAGGTTGTTCTTAACGTTTTCTATGATATTATCCAGAACGTCTTTTATATCACTGTTGTTCAATTCCGACGGATTGCCATTCACGATAAAGGAATTGTTCCCGAAGTCCTCAATGTCAAACCCAAGAGCCTTTAATTGGTCCAAAATACCTTTTAAAACTTCAGCATCTACAGCAGTTAACTGCAAAGTTACCGGAAACAGCGTTTGTTGTGACAATCCTTTTCCCGATTCCATGGAGGTTAAGCAATCTTCATAAAAGATCCTTTCCAGCGCCCTTTGCCTGTGGATCACCATCAATCCTGACTTTACATGGGTAACAAGCAGGTCGTTCTGAAGGTGAAAAGCCACTTCATCGTATTTGCCTTCGGTATCTTCTGTGTCTGGAATGTCCATCTTTGCCGGCATGTCCGGACTTACATTTAATTCCCGGGTGGTATACAATTCCTGCCAGTTTTCTGGTGGTTTGCTTCCTCTTTGTTGCGGCTGAAAATTTCCCGGACTTTCCTTTTGTGTTTCAAAGGGATTGTACCCCGGATTAATTTTTACCTCAGGTTGGCTAAATGTTTTATCCTTTGGAGGCATGGATATGTTAAATGATGACTCGGATTCAAAATCGAGTGAAGGAGTGATGTTAAATTTTCCCAATGCTTGTTTAACAGCTGAACTTAGCATGGCATAGATCACCTGGTTGTTTTGAAAGTTGATCTCTGTTTTGGTGGGATGAATATTAATGTCAATTTCCTTCGGATCAACTTTAAAGTAAATAAAATAAGTAGGGAAGGAGTCAGTTGGAATGAGCTCCCTGAACGCATTGTCGATGGCATGGTTCAGATAGTGATGTTTTATGAAACGGCCATTTACAAAAAAGTACTGTTCCCCACGTGTTTTTCTTGCAAACTCTGGCTTACCAATAAATCCCGATATGGAAACCACATCCGTTCCCTGTTCAACCGGGATCAGTTTATTGTTAAAAGAATTCCCAAACAAGGCCACAATCCGTTGTTTCAAATTTCCCTTGCTAAGAACAAACAATTGCCTGTTGTCGTTGAAGAATGAAAATTTGATTTCAGGCCTCACCAAGGCAACGCGGTGAAACTCCTCAATAACATGCCTTAATTCGGTGGTGTTGGATTTTAAGAATTTTCTTCGGGCTGGAATATTAAAAAAGAGATTTTTAATTGAAATGGATGTGCCAACATTCCCGGCTGTTGACTCTTGTTTAACGACAGATGAACCTTCGATTAAAAGCAATGTAGCTGTTTCGTCTTCATGCCTTCTGGACTTTAGTTCCACTTTAGCAATGGCTGCAATGGATGCCAGTGCTTCTCCACGGAAACCCAAGGTGTGAATGGCAAAAAGGTCGTTGGCAGTTTGTATTTTAGATGTGGCATGCCTTTCAAAACTCATTCGGGAATCGGTTTCTGTCATTCCACAGCCATTGTCAATTACCTGAATAAGTGTCTTTCCTGCATCTTTAATGATGAGCTTGATATCATCTGCTCCGGCATCGATGCCATTTTCCAACAACTCTTTAACAGCAGAAGCGGGCCGCTGAATCACTTCACCCGCAGCGATCTGGTTAGCAACTGAATCCGGCAATAATTGTATAATGTCCGGCATGTAATCGATTGGTTAATTCGTTAGTTTATTAAATTGATTTATGTTGTTCAACAGGTTTTTAACTTAAAATGAAATCGTTTTTATCAGGCGAAGAAAATGAAATAGATCAGAATGCCAACAATCATCAGGTAGACAAGGACCGACATTTCTGCTTTCTTTTTCCGTTTTTTTTCATGACGTTTAAACCGATTCCAGTTGGTTGTGAGTTTCGATCTAAAATCTGCTTTTTCATCGGATAATCCCAGTTCTTTTTTCCGTTGTTCCCAACGTTCCTTCTCTTCGTCGTAATACCTTGGAGGGTAGTTGAATCGTTTGGGCCGGGGTGTTCTGAAAAAAACGATTTTCATGTTTAAACAGTGTTTGGTGCAAAATTACAGAAAATATACAGAGCCACTAATGGACATATAGGATAAACGGAATTTAATGGAAATTAATTGTTGAGTTATCCACCTGCTTTGATATTTGCAGTTATATGATAAATCAAAGGACAAACTTTAAAATATATAACCCATATTAAGGGAAAATAATTGATTTGAAAACCTTAAATACTGGTTTACATTTAATGACGTGAATGATTCGTAGTTTAATTCCAAAAACAGGGAATGGTTGTTTTTGAACCTGTGACTGTAACCTATGTTTGTGCTAAGTCCCAGATGGTGGGTAGGAATGGATTTTTCATATTCGTGTGTAAATCGACGGTATATGAACTCTTCATTTTGTGAAATTACAAAAGAATTAATGATACCTAATCCAATGTAGGGCCTGGTTTTATTTTTCGACAGTGCATAGTTTAACTTAAATGGAATCTTCAGCACTTTTGTCTTTAAATCTACAGTTAGCTCGGATAAGATATCTGTGTCATTAAGATCATCCTGACGCAATATTATTTGCTCACCGTTATAGTTTAAATAGGAAGTCCGAACTTCATGAGCAGTAAATGTATGTTCAGAATATAATTGAATTCCTGCTCCAAACAGAAGGCTTAATTTCTCTGTCCATGGTGAGATGTTTTCTAATTCGAGCCGGCAACCAAATTCTTCACCCATGCTGTACTTTGATGTTAATAACTTGCCGAAACTAAACTGGCTTAAGAACAAACCCGAATACAGACCGATATGTAATTCTACCGGGGAAATGCTTTTTTCAAATATTATGCACTCCTCATCTTTGCAGACTGTTTCATGATATTTTTTCGCAATCTTAATGAGTGGTTTTGGCTTTAGTTCGGTTTTCAGGATGTCCTGTTGTATTTTGGCATCCTGGAGCAGATAACTTAGTGTCCCGATGTATTCTTTCTTCTCTACCCGGTAATCCCTCATTTCAACCTCATTCAGGATATCCATGTGCGTGTTTTTTAATTCATAGATTTTATTGTCCTTCTCTATGAAGTACCTGTCCCCTAGATAATGATAGATGTTGGCTTCTCCTTTAATAAGAAACTCGAGAAACACCGGGTTATCAAATTCCGGGTCACTTATTTTTTTGGATATGAAAAATTTACCCTCAATAAACCTGTAACCAATTATTTCTTCCGGAGAATAATTATGAGTATTACTGTTTATTTCATTCCGGAAAAAACACTGAATTACATTTTCTTTAGCATCGTTGTTCTCAATAAAACCATGGATAGTATCACCCTGCAATTTAATTACATAGCCCGGAATCCAATCATTTTGTCCGTAACAAACATTAAGACCTACCCATGCCAATAAGAAAACTAAAATTTTATATTTTATCATTTTGTCCTGTAATTGTTTTTGTACCTGCTAAAATTTGTGATCGTTGTTACAGATGTCAACTTGTGTAATAAATTTGTATACCCGAAAATGCAAACAGCGCGTTCAATTCTTAATTAAGATCAGTGAATTTCCTTGGTCAGTGGTAGCTTATACAGTAATGAATCAAGTAATAATTAAGTCAGTCAGAATTTTCCACAAATATATTTATTCTTTGTAATCCTGAAAGCAATCACAAGGATTTATTTATCAGATAGAGAACATTTGACTGGTCATTTGGCAGGATGCTTTCTACGTGGCTCAAAACTTCTTTTTGTTTTTCTCCTTTTTGTAATGCTTGACCAGTTTACCGAATTCTTTTTCTTTTTTTCGTCTTTCAGCAACTGTGGATTCGAAATGTTCTTTTTCCCTTTCCATTTTTAAGTAGTTCTCATAGGAATCACTATTCAGTTCACCTTTGTTAACAGCTGTGATAACGGCACAATCAGTTTCAGAAGTATGGGTACAATCTTTAAACTTACATGCCCTGGAAATGGCGGCGATGGTATCAAAGGTTACTTCAAGGCCTTCCTGCGAATCAGCAATTCCAACTTCCCTCATTCCCGGATTATCGATGATAATCCCACCCTCATCTAGGACAAGTAATTCACGGTGACTGGTCACATGCCTGCCTTTGTTCGTACTTTCACTGATTGAATTCGTTTTCATCAGCTGCCTGCCGGCAAGGTTATTCATTAAGGTTGATTTTCCAACTCCGGAAGAGCCCAGCATACAATAGGTCTTTCCTTTTTCAAGCAAATCCTTTAATTCCTCAACACCTTGCTGGTTTTCATTACTGATGCAAACTACAGGCACCTGTTTGATCCTGTCTTCAACGGAAGTTCTGAGCTTTTGAAGTTCGGAATTACCGATAAGGTCTATTTTATTCAAAATGATGATAGGCTCTACATTTGTTGTGTAGCATATGGTCAGGTATCGTTCAATACGGTTAATGTTAAAATCCCTGTCCACAGCCTGCATGATCAAAGCATAATCGATGTTGGTGGCAATGATCTGTTTTTCACCCTGCTTACCAACTGCCTGCCGTTCGATGATCGTTTTCCTTGGAAAGACAACATGGATAAGTACTTTGTCATCATCGTATTCGGAAAGAGCAACCCAGTCACCAACAGCGGGGAAATCGGCCCTGCTCCCAGCAGAATAGCGCAGATTGCCAATGATCTCACCTTCAAACTCCTGTTTCCCGGTTTTGACCATATACCTTTCTTTGTGCTCAGATATGATCCGGCCTACCTCAAATCCTTTCAGATTGTTGTCTTTGCGGTATGATTCCAGTTCGGTGTTGTATCCTAAATCTTCAAGTGTCATAGCATAAAATATTATTGAGCAAATATGGTAAAAATTGATCAATGAAACGAAGCCTTGTATTCATTTTCCAGCATGGAATATATTCGCTGGGACCTGAACCCAGTTTTTGATTTAATGTTGTCCCTCAAGGTTCCTTCAAGCACAAATCCTTGCGATTCATACAGAGCAATTGCTCTAGTGTTATCATCATAAACATCCAGCCATAACCGGTGAAAACCAAGAACTTCGAAACACAGCTTTTTTAATAAGCTGATGGCTTCCCTACCGTATCCCTTTCCTTTTTTATTGATTACAATCCGCCTGAATTCCAGTATTTTTGTAATATCATCCAATCCGAAGGCAATAAGATGACCAAGCAGTTCATTATCGGCTGTTCGTTTTACTGACAAATGCAGACAGTCCTTTTCATTGAGTAAAGATTCATGCCTGGTTTTTGAATATTGATGAACAAAAGTTTTATTCAGTTTTTCAAACTCGATAATTCTATCAATATCAGCTGAATCGGTACTGATCAGTTTAACTGAACTGCCAAGAATTTCCATATGTCCTCGTGAATTTTGCATAGGAATAACAGTAAAATGAGTTTAAAATTCAGCCGTTAAGCAGAATTTCAATATTTATCAATAACATTATTTTACATCTTGGATATGTACATAATTCACCACAGATTACACAGATTTTCACAGATTGTCAAGGAATTGGTTTTTCAATTTCTGTGTGATTCTGTGAGTTCTGTGTGAATGTAATATACTTGCTAAAATTGTAACCAACAAGTTTATATTTTTCTATCAAATATTTTTTGCTCTTTACTCAGCACAAAGCCGGCTTTTTCAAAAAACCTGTGGCTTTCAGTCCGGATAGAATTGCTCCTAACTCTGATCTTGCTGCAATTTTTTGACTTAGCCCATTCAATTACATGATCCATTAATTTTTTCCCGATTCCTTTATTACGGTCATTGCTGTTTACAACAAATCCTCCAATCTCAACAAAAGGTTCCGATTCAATTCTTAGTGTATAAAATCCATGGATCCAACCAATCACTTCATTGTTGAATTCAGCAACAAAAACAATATCTTCATCAGAATGCAGGATTTTGCTTAACCTGTCATGAGTATCCTTCTCAGCAGCATCGTACCCCAATTGATTGGAGAGTAAAGTAAGCTGTCCGGAATCATTGAATTCAGCAGTTCGTATTATTACATTCATTCTTGGTTCTTGAAATTAATGCTTCATCTACTTGTTCTATTCTCAATCCTCATTTTGAAATGAAATAATGGATTGTCTCTCCCTGTTTATATTAAGTTTTGTAACATCCGGCCGTGAGTAATGTCCCACAGGATCAAAGTTCTGCCTTTCCTCCAGTACCCTGTTAAAATCGATGGAGCCGGTAATGATTCCTTCAGTGTTTAACACGGGTTCAACTATCCAGCTTCCATCCGGGGAGGCAATACAGGATCCTCCGTTGGCGAGAACATCCGGTGCATTTTTCAATATTTCATCCAGAAAAGGTGTATCTTTTGGAAAATCTTCTTTCCGCATTAAAGCTGAAACTGAAACAACAAAAGAACGGGACTCTTTCGCGATGAACCTTGTGATGTCCTCTGTATTATGAACAGAGCCCGGCCAGACAGCAATGTGAAGATCTTCTCCAAGACCGTAAAGTGCTGTCCTGCTCAATGGCATCCAGTTTTCCCAGCAGTTCAATCCACCCACCGTAAATTGTTTTAGGTCGTGAACCTGTAAACCATTTCCGTCACCCGGCGACCAAGTTAAGCGTTCTTCATAAGTTGGGCATAGTTTTCTGTGCACCGACTTTATTTCTCCTGAAGCATTGATGTAGACCAACGAACAATACAGGCTGTGACCGCCTCGGTTTTTCGCCCGCTCGATTGTCCCAAGGTAAATAGCCATCCTATGATCTTCTGCAAGTTTGCAAATATCATCAAGGTCTCCTTTTTCTATCTGAACAGCATTCCGGATGTAATGGGCATGAAGCTCTTTTTGAATGTTGGAATTAAATTCAGCTCCGTCGGTAAGGGAGATCCAGAAAGGATAACCCGGTAGCAGAGCTTCTCCAAAAACAACCAGCTCACATTGTTGTTTTGCAGCATCGCTTAAAAACGATTTAATCTTATCGATGGTTCTGGCTTTATTCAACCAGACTGGTGCCATCTGGGCCATGCCTATTTTTAATTCATTTTCTTTTATCATTGCTTTTCTGTTGTATTCTATATTGATGTCCGTAAACATTATCCTGTTGTGCTAAAGTAATTAATTATTCATTTGTGCTTTTATAAAATTTGAGAACTAATAGATTTGGTAATTTTTTACAAATCCCTGTAATGTAAATATATAGTACACTGATCAGACTGATTGATTATGATAAACACTGATATTGAATATCATAATAAATCATAACAGATCATAGCAGATCAGTGTACTATTATTATCTGAAACCAATCATTTTATTACAAGAAACAATTTTATTATTCACTATAAGCATCTATATTTGAAAAAAAATCAAGCATGATAAATTTAAGCGGTATTTTCCCTCCTTTACCCACCTCTTTCGACCAGGAAGAAAACCTGGCGCCGCAAAAGATCAGGGACAATATAAAAGCATTGAGTAAGTATGATTTACGAGGATTCCTGGTGTTGGGATCCAATGGTGAACTGGTGCATTTGTCGGATTCTGAAAAAGAGCTGGTTTACGATACAGCCAGGGAATTCATTGCTGGTGATAAACTGATGATTGCAGGAACAGGAGGACAGTCAACCCGTGAAACAATTATGCTAACCAAAGCCGCAGCTAAAGCCGGAACAGATGCTGTTCTGGTTTTGAATCCATTCTATTTTAAAGGGTCAATGACGGCTGAAGCCCTGAAACAACATTACTTTTCTGTGGCAGATGCATCAACAGTTCCGGTAATTATATATAACATGCCGGCCAATTCGGGTATGGACATGGATGTTGATACATTGCTTTTGTTGTCTTCTCACCCAAATATCATAGGAATGAAGGATTCCGGAGGCAATCTGGTAAAAATGGGAGACATCAGGAAAAGGGTAAAACCTGAGTTCCAGATACTGGCCGGATCGGCAGGATTTCTTGTGCCGGCTATGAGTGTAGGAGCTAGTGGAGGAATTTTAGCTGCTGCCAACATTGCACCTGTACAATGCATTGAGATGCATATGGCCTTTTTGAATGGTGATCTTGAAAATGCCAGCCGGCTGCAACTGGAAATAATTTCTTTGAATACTGCGGTTACACGAAAATGGGGTGTGCCTGCCCTGAAAGAAGCCATGGATCATATTGGGCTTTATGGAGGACCGGCACGTAAACCTTTGCTTCCTCTGGATGAAGGTAAAAGAATTGAATTATTAAAGATTTTGGATGATATTCAGTTTTAATCAGAGAGATCATTTGTGGGAAAACAACGATCGAATAATAATAGAACACTGATTATTATGATCTTTTATGATTTTCACTGATCTGTGACTCCTATAAATTAAGTGTATGCGATCAGTTTCAGCAGCCTGGTTTTTTCTAAATTGAAGCTTCAGGGTACTTATTTGATCTTTTGCATTATTTTATCATAGCGGCTATCCAGGCATACGCTGATGTCGGTAGTTATAAATTTGCCATCCTTAAAAAGGCTGAAGATTGTTGCTGGTGTAGGAGCGGCCTGGGCTTTTTCCAGACTATCCAGGTTTATGAGATTTAGAGGAAGGCTCCTTTTCTTTGCCGTTTCCACTAGCGACTCTTTTGTATGGTATTCTGAAAAGGGACAACGGTTGGAGTAATAGGCAACGAGGCCTTTTTTCTCTGGACATGTTCCGGTTTTTACTGATTCCTTAAAGGAAGGATCAAGGGCTTTCTTATTGAGTTTTTTAACCAAAAGGCTAAAACCATAATCAAGCTTTTCGATTTCTTCAAATCCTTGTTTTAAGAACCATTTGGTATCGCTCATAAAATGAAACTTCTTTGTGCCAACCACGGTCACCAGGCCGTTTTTTCTCTGCACCTTTGCATCATCAATGGCAGTTTGAACCAGTCGTTTGCCGTACCCTTTCTTTTTGTATTTGCCAGAAACCCAAAAACAGTTGATATTGAGATAATTGGGTGCTGTAATGGGGAGCCATGCTTTTTCAGCAGGGCCGTACTCTATAAATACTTTTGCCCTTTCGTTGATCCTCCGGAAAACATAACCATTGGAAAATTCATTTTTCAACCAGTCTTTTTTTGCCTGGTAGCTTTCTGCACATTTTTTATCAGAAAATGCACAACAAATATGTTCGTCGTTGATGTTGGCTGCATCTAAGTCAAGAAGTTCTATCATGTATTTTTATTTGTTTTTGTCAGGTGTTTGTCCGGAATCCTATGATTTAGCGGAGACCCAAAATTAATAACAGTTTTATTAGTTGCGGATACAATTATCAAAAATGTTGAAACTATTATATTCGGCATTGATTCCTAACTGTTTAGCTATTTGACGCACACGATCTATTAGCTATTTAGTTTTTTCGTTTTGCTGCGACCGCAATTTCTAATGAATCTTCTGTGAATTCATCCCCAGCAACATTGGCAAAGACTTCTTCTACGATAAAACCAGATTCTTCAAGTTCGTCGGTTAATGATTCTACAGAGTAATGTTTCAGCCAATTATAAATGACTTTGGTTTTATTGTCTTCGATGATGGTGTGTTTGTCCAGGACTACTGTTTCTTCCTCATATTTGAATGTATTTAAGAATCCATAGTATTCACCTGGAGACCAGAAACCGGCCAATTGATTTTTTTCATAGGTGGCGGCTTCTTCTCTGTTGTTATAAGAATTCATTGAGAATACATCCAACAATAATCTGCCATCCAGATTCAGTGCATCAAAATACTTCTTCAGCATTGTTTGACGCTGCTCAGGATTCAGGGCACAGAAATCACAAAAGATCATAGTAATAAGATCGAATTTTGATTCGGTGTTATACTCCAGATAATTGGCTACCCTGTAATCAATGTTCAAATTCTCCTTTGCAGCCTTTTCTTTTGCATAATTTAATGCAACTTCATTAAAATCAATACCGGTAACTTTAGCACCGGATTTCGCAAATACAGAAGTGTATAAGCCAGGGCCACAGCCAAAATCAGCGACTGATTTATCAGGGTTCAGCTTGAATTTCTCAACGATCCAGTTGGCTGACCTTTTAAGAAATTTTTTGTTTCTTGATGAAATATCCAGGTCTTCTGCCAGATGATAATCCAGCATCTGTTTAGATGTATATTCATCAGTCCACAGTTCATCCGCTGTGTACTGTCCCCATATTTGCGGCCTTTGGTTAATTTGTTTTAGTTGCTTAAACATATTGAATTCCTTATAAAATACTTTTAATATTTAATGAATTGTATGCTTTAGTCTGCAGTAAACTGCTCCTTGCAAATAAGCTGATATTATTTTAACTTGATCCAGCTAGTCCGGCGATCCAGTTTAAAACCCAGTTTTGTCACCAGCCTGGTGGAGGCAACATTCCCAGGGACAATATTACCAAAAACAGCTTTGTTCTCCTTTTTCCTCATTTGGATCAATCCCAGCAATATGTCAATGCCATAACCTTTCTTCCTGAATTCCTCAAGTACGTGAAGAAAACCCAGTGCGCCGTCGTCATGCGTAAATCCCCAGGCTGCCAGTGTATTGTTGACCAGTATTCCGGCAGATATATCCTTACTTAGACGGTCTTCAATGTATTCCATGGTAAGGTAGTCTTTATAATCTGAATTGGAATACATAAAATGTGCAAAAGATCTGTCGATTTTTTTAATGTCATTTTTCGGCTTGTCAATCTCCTTGTTATCCTGAAGAATGAAGCGGTTTGTTTTCATGATCCAGTCTTCGGTACCGTATTGCATGATTAAAGGGATCATCCAGTCTTCAACCGAGTAATAGCACTTAGTCTTTTTATGGTATTTCGACAGAATGGTTTTTAGTTCATCCTCCGATGAGCTTGATATATGGGCCCATAAATGATCACTCTTCCCGAAAATGATAACCGAGTTGCCTTCAACAAAGTATTCAAGAACAGGATACGCAGAAAAAAATCCTAAAAAAGCGATGTTCTTTAAAGGATCTGAATTTAAGATTGTTTGTAGTTTTTTATCCATTCAGGGCTGAGCTCCTTTAATGCATGTTTAAAGAGGATGTGTTATTAATATCTGTCCAGTAGTTTTTTGGAATATTCTACCATACTGCTATTCCTGACTGATCCCATATTTATCAAGCAAATAGACCAGGCTTGCCATAGCTGCAGTTCCCATTTGTAATTCACGGGGATGTACTTTATCAAAAGTATCATTTACTGTATGGATGAATTCAAAGTACCTCTGACTTTCAACCCTTAAAGCGATGGAAGGAAAACCAAACCTCCTTTTTAATGTAAGAATATCCATACCTCCGAATCCTTTTCCAATGTTGTATAATCCATAAGGGAGAAGGTGTTTTTTATAAGATTTAATCTGATTTACAACAGGGTCTTCTCCATCTATGAGGAAACCATTGGGTGAATATCCCCCCAGGTCGGATTCAATACCTACGATGATCGTTTCCTTTTTATTGTCGAAGAATTCAGTATAAGCGTTGGCTCCTGCACGATTTATTTCTTCGTCCATAAATAGGACCACTCTGATTGTTCTGTTATTTTTGATATTCAGTTCGTCAAAAATCCGCAATATATCCATCATCTGAACACAGCCTGCCCCATCGTCATGTGCTCCCGGTGTGTTGTACCAGGAATCGATATGAGCACCTATTATTAATACTTCTTCAGGATAGGTTTTTCCTATTATCTCTGCAATAACATTATTGGACTTCACATCTTCCACCGTTTTTGTGTCAACGTTCATGGATATTTTCAGGTTGGGGTCTTCTTTAAGCAGGTCACTCAGAAATTCAGAATCTTTTGAACTTACAACAATGGCAGGGATTTTTTTTATTTTCTCGTCGTAAACAATTGAACCGGTGTGCGTAAATTCATCAATGCTTGTTGTTAACGATCGCATTAATACACCAACTGCTCCATATTTAGCTGCCATTGAAGTTCCGTTCATGCGCAGCATTCTTGCTTCAACATAGGCATCCAGCGGGTTTGAGAAGGTGTTCCGCATGGGTGTGTTGTAATAAACTATTTTACCTGCAATGCTGTTTTTATCAAGCGATTCCAATTCGGGTATTCCACTAACCTCAACAACCTGAGCTGTTAGTCCTTCATCAGGTGTTGCTATAGATGGGCCAAAGGCATCCACCTCAAGTTTGTAATCTTCGAGGTGATCAGAAATAATTTTTGCATGGCTTCTTTTGTTCAGGTACCATACAGGCGATTTGAAATCCTGCAAATAAACAGTGTCGAAATCTTTGGAATCCAGTTGACTTTTCAAAATTTGAACGGCCTTGATGGATGCTTCAGAGCCAATTTGTCTTGGGCCTGCTTCTTCGCAAAGTTCCTTTAGATTGAAATAAGCTTCCTGGCTAGTCAAAGCATTTTTATAAATACTGGATATTACGATAGAGTCCGTATTCTGGGCTGCGATTCCTGCAGGTATGGTCAAAATGATAACAATTGATAAAATCGCAGTTCTGCTGATTGATAGTCTCATTGTTTTTGTTGAATTTTTTTCAGGCCGCAATTTAATAAATCCTGTCAAGCGAATTCCCATTAAATTGATAAACGGCGCCAGGCCTTTCACCAGCAAACAATAATTCCCCATCTTTTGTCCGGTAGATGGTCCAGAAACTTTTACTCAACACTCCTTCCTCTTCAGCAAAATTTGTAAACTCCCCGGTTTTTGGATTGTATCTCCAGATGCCCGAATAAACGGTCCCGAACCACATATTCCCGTCCCTGTCCTCTGAAACAGAGAAGGCCCGATGCAGGGTATTACCTTCCCTGTCATCTTTTCCCAGATTATGTAATTTGGAAAGTTGATTACACTATCTCCATCATAAACAAAATAACCGCTGCCATTGTCTGCCATCCAGAGTTTACCTTTACTGTCGATGAAAAGGCCCCGGATACCAATATGGTTGGGGTCATCCATTCGTCCCATTTTTTTACGGTCGATAAGAGTAAATACACCATCCTTATACCCCACAACGATTTCCATGGTACCGAACCAGATTGTACCGTCCTTTCCTTTTAGAGCTCCGGTAGTAGGGTAATACCTGGAGTCATCCTTGTCGGTTGGAGAGAGAGGGAAGGCCAGAAACTCAATTTTTCCATCCCTGTTCCTGTATATACCCGGAGGCCCCTCGGTGTTTCCTAAACGACGCATTCCTTTTTTGAACCAGAGGTCGGTGGTTTTTACATTCCAGACATTACCGCTTGTATCCGGAATGAGTGGATGGCCATTAAAACGTTTACCGTCATAGCTGTAAGCATGAAATCCATCAACAACCCAAACGGTGCCTTCTACATCTTCGTGCAGGCTGCCCGGACCAGCAAGCCCATCATCTTCTGAGAAATATGTGGTCTTTTCTCCATCAAACATACAGACGAAATCCGTACTGGCAAACCATAAATTACCCCGGCTGTCATCAAGGATGCTTCTTATGCCGGCATTGGGTATTAACCAGTTGCTGGAATCTACACTTGCTTGCTGAGTATCATTAATCTGTTTAGAATTGCTTTTTTGATTGCTGGCGTTGGTACATGAAAAGAACAGGACAGGCAGGAAAAGAAACAAAATGCCTTTGAAATATTTTGAGAGTTTTATACTTATCATTCAGCTGGATTTAAAGGATGATTTTTGAGAATACCTTCGTTCTTCCAAACATCCTCTGTTGAAGTATGTTCAATGCGGAGAACATTTTTGGATGAAATCTGACCTATTGAAAATAATCAGAAAAAGGTTCACAATCAGCAAAGTATTGTTTGGGTGACATTCCTGTGAACTTATGAAAGTCATTGATCATATGAGACTGATCGTAATAACCGCATTGATAGGTAAGCTCCGTCAGGTTGATGTCCTTGTTTTTGGACTTATTGTTGATTGCATTCTGAAAGCGTATGATCTTAAGGAATTGTTTAGGAGAGGTTCCGATGCAGTAAGAAAAGTTTCTTTCAAATTGTTTACGGCTGTAACAAACCTCAGAGGCCAGGAAATCGATACCTACCATACCTCTTGCCCGATTGATCAACCTCATACTTTCTGTAATCCTTTCGAAACTGTATTTTTGCTGACCTCTTCGTAATAACTTCAAAAGATAAAGCTCAGCGATACTTATCCTTTTTGCAAATGAATCCGCCTCATAGAGTTTTGTTTCCAGTTCATCCACATTATCCCTGAAAACGAATTTGAGAGGAACACTATAGTCGTATAGCTCATGTATGGGAATATCAAGAAACATGGACAAGCCATGAGGTTGAAAAATGATGGAGAACAAAGAGAGTTTGCCGGTGACCCTTAAATCGTAATAGTTGCCCAACTGACCACTTATCAGTGTGCTTTCGTTGTGAGGTTTGGTCCTGTTTGTTGATTTGGGCTTGTCACCGAAATAAAATATCAGATCGGTTAATCCGGTAGGTACGATCCGTTGAATATGATCCTGTCCATTAGGCACAGAACTATCCAATGTCCAGTAATGTTTTACGAACTTCGACAGTTGTTGTGATGGTTGAGCAAGACGGTATTGCATTTTAATTTACTTCGGTTTAACATTTTTTAATGAATGGATTATGGTTAAGACCTGGCCTAAACCATAATCCACGGTTTTTAATTATTCATCCCCGTACAAGCCAACTTTATTCCCTTCGCAGTCGATAAAGATAGCAAAGTATCCACGGCCTTCCGCTTCAATTTTTGTTTTAGACTGAACAATTTCTCCATTGTTTTCTTTAACACGGTCAATGGCTCCTTGCAGATCATTGCCAGCATTAAAACTTACCAGGGAGCCGTTCCTTCCCGGTTTAAAGTCCGGTGCGAATGAAATGGCTCCTTCACCGTTTGGGAACAGGGCCATTTTTTCATGTCCACAATCCACCACCTTTAGATCTGTTTTCAATACTGATTTGTAGAACTGTACTGCTCTTTCAAAATCATTTGCAGGTATTTCTACCCACGCAATTAAATCATTCATTGTTTTCTTTTTTTGTTAGTAAAAAATCACAATGCAAAAGTATTTTCAAACATACCCATAAAATTGGAAATTTGCGACATTATGGGATGGGCAATTATAGAGGGATTTATTTACTTATGAGTTAAGTTACATCCAGCTTGGTAAACATATGGATTGTTGTGAACAGCTTATTATCATTTCAGTTAATTCAATATACCATTTTTCCGGAGTTAAAAACAGTTTTCATAGGTCAAATAACAAAAAAGAAATAAATACTTTTTTCAAGATCTTCACAGGTGACGGTTGTAAAACTTGTAACACGCTGGAAATCTCCATCCACAGGATTCAGAAAGGAATTCATTTATATGAAGTACCATAGTAATCGTTGCTTTCAGAAATAAAGTCGGTAAACAAACTGATCATATTTTTCGAAGAATAATCCGGGCAATCGTTTTTGTTGGTTAATAAGTTGCAGTTTTTCACGATGTATATTGTACTTTTGCGGATTATTCAAAAATGGAAATTATTTGATATGTCAAAAATAGAAGCATTGGACCTGATCGGCAACACCCCTATGGTGCATTTAAAGACACTTGATCCTAAACCGGGTGTGGAGATACATGCAAAACTTGAGTATATGAATCCTACGGGAAGTACAAAAGACCGAATTATTGCTTATATGGTTCAAAAAGGTGTTGATGAAGGAAAAATCACTAAGAATACTACACTTGTGGAGGGAAGTTCCGGTAATACAGGTGCCTCAGTTGCCATGATAGCTTCAAGCATGGGACTGAAATCAATTATTTTTGTTCCTGATAAATGCAGTGAAGAGAAGATTGCAATCATTAAATCATACGGTGCGGAAGTTATTGTAAAGCCTGAGCTGGAATACGGGAAATATCCGGCATTAAAGGCCAGCGAAAGTGCAGACTACTATCACGTTGATCAATATAACAGCCCCTTGAACCCTGAAGCCCATTACATGACCTTAGGAAAGGAGATCTGGGATGAAATGAACGGTAAGATTGATGCCTTTGTGGCTACAGCATCTACGGGAGGGACATTATCAGGTGTTGCAAAACGATTAAAAGAAAAAAATCCCAATATAAAAGCTATTCTTGCAGATCCGGAAGGGTCTATTTACAAACCTTACTTCGAGGGCAAAGAAGATTACATGTCCTATATAAAGTCATTTCATGTAGAGGGAGCTGGTAAGACTAAAATCTGTGCAACCATGGATTTTGGCATAGTGGATGAAGCCATTGCATTTAATGATGAGAAAGCCATAGCTATGGTACTTCAGCTTGCACGCCATGAAGGTCTGATGGTAGGCGGTTCAAGTGGTGGCAATGTCTGGGCTGCTCTTGAAGTTGCAAAGAAGATGGAAGCTCCTGCAAAAATAGTAACTGTTATGCCCGATAGTGGTTTTAAATACCTGAGCAAAATCTTCAATCCCCAGTGGCTCAATGAAACAGGCCTTGGACATCTGGTTGATTAGTTTACCATAACTTCATCTTACATTATTCCATGTAATTTTGTATCAGTGGATTGTTTGACTTTTCCATGGTAGTTCACCGGATCCAACCAATAACTTAGAATTCTTAATTGCGCACAACATCTGGGCTAAATAGTTGTGGCGATTTTTCGATGAAATATCTGTCCGACCACCAACGAAAGATAGCCAAATGCTGCTAAGTTTCATATAGCAGAAACTAAGCCATTCTATTTAGCCTTTGTTTTAGTCCGTTTAATATTTTTTCGAATTATTTCTTGTTCCTCATTTTCAATCAATCTTTTCGGAATCCTTAATCTTTGAGTTCTGGAAATTACTAATAAAAAATAATTCTGTTTTTCATTGATTTTCTTAATTGTTTCAATTTCAAATTTATATTCATTGTGCTCGTCATTAATCGTCAAGAAATTATCACTGACTTTAATATCCACATCTTCAGTTTTAAATTTGTTAGGTTGAAACAGAATTAACATGAAAGGTTTTAGAATCAAATAAACTCCGAATAAAATACAAAAACCTGAAAAGGCAACAGAAGTCTTATCAGTTCCTTTGTTAAATAGATCAAATCCAATAAGAATAAGTAGTGGACCTCCAATCACTCTCAGTATGGTCATCCATATTTCATATCCATAGTAGTAGTCCATAAGGAACATGCCTATTTTCTCTTTTCTATACAATGTCTTCATTATTTCTATCTCTTTATTTTTTTAAATCTCAAAATTCTCATGTGTTATCTGGATTGTTTGGTTTCCTTAAATGCACACAACTATTTTATTTGTCAAATTTAAATAAGTAATTAATGAGGTCCCCTGCCAAAATTCCTTTATAATATCTGCTACTTGTAAATCACTTAATCATTGCTTCCGAATAAATAGGTTCAGTGGATTCGAATACTCAGTTTTCAGTTATAATGGTTTATGTTATTATCTTAACTCCGTTGAACAGATTTACTTCAAATTTCGCTCTTTCAAGAGATCTTCCAATTCTTTATTCTCCTTATTCGGGTTGTTGATCAATTTATAAATTAAAAACAAAGGGATCAGGGTGAAGAATCACCAACTGTTTACCGCTATACTGTATAGGACAATTCCAATCAGGAATCCAATGAATACTGCATTGGTTATGGCATTGGATTTCATTTTTTTTTCGCTTTGTCTAACAACTCCTGGTCCGTTAATTCTGCTAATTTTTTTTGCTCCATTTTTTTGTTTTGATAATAAAGTTCTAGATAGTTGGTATTGATTCAGCCTAACGATTTAAATCTGGTCCAGGCTGTACTTCATTCATTAATTCTCTCTGGTTTTTTATTATCAATCTATTATTCATTTTCTATGGCTAATAACTTTGTTGTGCACTATGTTTTTTGTTAATACCTGTGATTTATTTTTATTAATTAGTATGAGTTAGACTGCTTTTTTTGAATATTTCATTAGAACAATTAGTCCATAAATAATCAATGGGATTCCAAGCATAACATCCATTGTGCCATTATTAACGGTTTCATAATAATCGGGTATATCTGAAATTATGATATAGACAAACGCATTGGTTAAGCCATGAATGATCACAGCTGGCCATATACTTCTTGTTTGTATTACCGTAGCTGCGTAAAAAATTCCAGATCCAAATGCTCCCAATGATTGAAGTAAGGCTAAATTAAAGTCCTTTCCTAATAAGAACCAGACTAAGTGTGATGCTCCAAATAGTACAGATGAAATTATACCACTTTTTAATAAGCCAGCTTTTTTATTAGACCAGAGCAATATAAAACAGTAAAAAATTAGTCCACGAAACAATAATTCCTCTACAAAGCCACCGCTTATCATATTGGCAGCAATCAGAATACTATCGCCTGACATTGTTTCTGGCAATTTAATCGTGCCGGTATAAGCATATGTTGTTGATAGAACAGCAAATGTCCCAGGAACTAAAACTATCAACCATGTTTTTAATTTTCCTATTCTCCCTACACCAGAATTTTTTACCCAATCAAATCTCCATATAATATAAATGAGAAGTGCAGAAATTGCTGTTTTCCCAATAAATTGCGCTAACTGCCTACCGTTCGAAAAATCTGCTAACACTTCACCAATCACATAAGCACATGTCATTAGAACATAGAAAATAATAATTAGAAGAATGGAGAATATTATTGGATTCTTTAATGCAAAAGTTTTCATATAAATTCAAATTTTTTATTGGTGATGTGTCGCGGTTATGGCACGTAGCCGTTCACTACTCAAATTTATATTGATTGCCTTTATGTTTAATATAATAATCATTTGGCTTGATGACCCTAACGCGGCCATGTGATATAGATGCTGTTGGCGGGTCGTTGTTTATGCAGATTTATTATTCTTGTCTCAATTCTTCAATAAAACCAGCGTCAACCCAATAAAGATCAGATTTTCTTGAGAAGAACATAAATTTTCTATCAGGGGTTACAAACGCATTGCCTTCCTGGGCAGGTGTATTTATTTTATTATTGAGTTTTATTGGTTGGGTCCACGTACCATCCGATTTCGAATAAATAATATATAAGTCCAAATCCCTGTTAAAAATCATAAAGCTTTCATCGGGATCAACAAATGGATGAAACCCGATTATGTCAGGATTGAGCTTTTCAATATTTTGAAACTCTTCATTAGTGAATGCTATTTTATAAAGTCCGGAGAAATAAATAGTACCACTCTTCGCAAGCGTAACTGCATGAATTGTTTTATCAAATGATGGCAATTTGGGGCTTAATGCATCCTGCCAGACACCATTTACTTTTTCGGATACCCATGTATTGATTAGTGATTTTGCATTTGCTAATGGTCTGTTCGACATAAAAAAAATCTTCTTCCCATCCGGTGAGAAAGTAGATTCTCCATCAACACCCGTACCTGAAAATGGGGCAACATATGGTTTTTTCCAGCCGGAATCCGTTTTGCTCATGATGTAAATATTTCCGGATCGGGTGAATTGTATTTCGTTACCCAAGGCAGATATCTCAAAACACCCTGCATTAAAGATTTCCGGAGCAAATAGTACAGGTTCATCTTTTGGCGGCTCTTCTCCAAGGTAATCGCAGGTATAGCTTATCGCTTTTTTTCCCGTATTTTCTTTTTTTTCATTAATCGTAGTGTCTGTTTCAGTTATTTGGTTTTCTTCGGAACCTTTAGGAGATTGATTGTTGCAATGATAAAAGAGAGAAAAACTAAGTAAACTCAACAATAGTAAATAAATATATTTTTTCATGCCTGAGGATTTATGTTCCTGTTATTTATCAATGAATGCCGATATTCCGCCTATGCTATGTAGCTGCTGGTCCTGAAGGTTCATCTTCTATTTCCCACTTATCCATTCCAATAGCTATCGAGACTAAAAGTCATTCAGCTTATAAATATAGCTACTTTCTTAATATGTTTTCTGGGAAGTTCAAATTATGAGCCATCCTGCCAGTTTTAATGCGGGTTAGGGTCCGGCAAATAACAAATATAGGATTCATGACAGATCGCCCTGCACAAATTGCTATTAGGATGTGTAATAGGTAGTTTATATTTTTTATCGATCCGGGAATGGAAAGCTCCGATTCTCTTAAGAAATTACTCTTTTTGTTTAAAGTCTATTCTAAGTCCGCCAAACCATTTTGCAAATAAGTTATACAGAACAGCCTCAAAAAGTCCTAATAAAAATCCAACGACTGCAAATATAACCGGCATACCGATTAGGGCTCCAAATGCAAGTAAAGTTCCAAAACTTAATCCGGGTGTTTCTGCTGAAACCACCCATCCAATAGTTACAAGTATATCTATGATTAGTCCACCAAATGAATACAGGATTCCGCAAACTAATCCAATAAGTGCACCCAGAACGGCTTGAAATTTTCCAAAAGAGATTATTCCAATTTTTTTTATCTTTTCCATTTATTAATCAGGTATTTAAAAGTATCGTACATGTTAGGTGGTTGGCGTATTTTAAAACGCCCTACACCTTATTGAGTGAGTTTATAGTTGCACAATGATTTTCCCTGTTGCTCTGTTGTCTTCCATGTACTGATGAGCCTCTGCCACTTCGCTTAAACGGAATACTTTGTCAATAGGTAATTTGATGTTTCCCTTTTCAACTTCATCAATAAATTCCTGAAGCAATTCTTTAGAAAGGTTTTTCGATTCGCCCATATATACCGTCAGCCTTCCCAGCGATGGAATGTCACCCATCGGAGTAAAATCTTTCATCGTCCATTCGTTTCCAAGAATTCCTGTCATACAAACCATTCCTTTAGTAGCAATGCATTTAAGTGAATCTTTTAAGGTTCTTGTTCCAATCAACTCAAGCACCTTATCAACTCCACCAGGGAAAATTTCCCTGACCTGATCTGTTACATTTCCTTCATCAACAACAACATGGTCGACTCCATTGTCCATTAAGGCTTGCTTTTTATCGGGGTTCCTTGTGGATGAAACAACAGTTAAGCCCTTTGCTTTTGCAAGTTGACAAGCCAACAACCCAATGGAAGATGTTCCACCCCTGATGAGAAGAGATTCGCTATTTTGAATTTCAAGAGCCTGATTAAGTGAGCCTGAAACGGTTTGAAACATTTCTGGAATAGCACCAAGTGTTTCCCATGGTAAGTTACTTGTGAATGGAAATACTATTTCCAATGGAACTAAGGCATATTCCGCATAACCCCCATCAAAAAACCTGCCCATTCCTCCCATAATCGCCGCCACCTGCTGTCCTTTTGAATAAGTGCCAGAAAGGTCTTCTTCCACAACTCCAACGCATTCGATCCCTTGTATTCGCGGAAAAACTACTCCAGGAGAATCGCCCCTCCTGGTAAATAGTTCTGACCTGTTCAATCCAAATACTTTTACCTTAATTAAAACCCAGCCTGATTTTACTGAGGGTGTTGGGACTTCCTGGATTTCGATAACCTCCGGGTTACCAGCTTTAGTAGTTATCGCTGCTTTCATTCGAGTCACATTAAATGAATAATATCCTTTTCTATATTCTCCTTAAAAAATATTGATATCATGATAGAATAACAATAATTAAACAAAAAGGGTCACATTTGTAATTTAAAATTTTAAATCTGTTATTTGATTATACAATATTTAACCTGCCTCATGGATTAACTCTGGTTGCAGTTAACGGTTCGTAGCACTGCTAATTTCGGTTTAACTATGCTCTTAAATTCAGATTATAAACCGGCTATAGCAAATTCCATTAGGATCAGGAGGTAGTCAAGTCCGCCGTGATTGTGGCTATACATTGTTGGCGAAGGTTCAATTTTATTTTTTCATTGTGATGGTATTCACCTTCTTAAATCCAAACTTTTTATAAAACTCCTCTAAATCAGGATTAGTGTTTAGAAATATCTCGTCAATTCCATCCAGCTGATTTAATAAGGCTTCAACGATTACTTTTCCAATTCCACTTTTCTGATATGAATGGTCTACAATTATGTCATCGATTAACGCCCTATAAATTCCGTCGGATACCGCTCTGCCAAATCCAATCAAATTTGAGTTATCTCGAATTGTTACAAATACAGTCAGGTTTTTAAGCATTTTCCTGATGTCCAGCTTTTTTCTTTCAGAAGCCCAGGTTGTTTGAGAAAAAAGTTTATTTAATTCTTCTTCTGATGGCAATTCCGTTATGTTAATTTCAAATTTCACCACTCTGTTCAGGCATTTGGATGACTTTATACTTTAAACAATACCAGTTGTAGTTTTTAACGCTTTCTTTTATAAAAGTATAATACAACAGGAAACTTCTTTTTTGAGTTAAACGAATTACCAATTTTAATCCTGACAGCAGCATCGGTGTATTCACCATCAGCAAAATACTGCTTTGTCCTTGCAAAGGCATAATATTCATTTTCTAATTGATTATAGTCAATAAAGCCTTCATAGGAGATTTCTATGTCAATTGTAACGTCTTTTTCAGTAATGGCAGTAACTCCAATATGACATTCCGGAGGGATTTTAAAGAACTCATGTTCCCATTTTCCAGCTTCAACTTTAGTGTAACGAAGTTCGTGATAGTAGTATTGATTGTCATGTAGTTGATTTTTTATATTTTCAGGTATGTCTTCAAGATTATTGATCCTTTCATTCCATTCAGCCTCCTTCCTTGCTTCCGCCTCTCTTAACCCTTCAAGCCAGATTTTTAGTTCAGAACTTGGATGGTGTTCTTCTTTCTCAACACTGTACGTGTATTGCTCAACATGTGTATCCACAGGCTCTCCGTTTTCCCAGTAACCTGTACTTAATACCCCCAGCTTACTCATTTTTGTACCATAGCCATTTTCACAATTGCCCTCAAAGCAATAGGCTTCCATATGACTTTTAAACGGAAATTCTTCTGAGCAAATAAGTTTAGTGTCTGAAAAATACTGGTTTATCCATACAATTCGAAATAGATTATCCCAGCCCCCATAGCCAAACCTGACCTCCAGGCTTTTAGTACGAATGTAATATTCATCTTCATCGCGCATATAGGTGTCAAGTTCTCCGTACATTTTTTTGAGGTTATTATAAGAGGTCGATGCATTGAAACCTGGAAAAATATCACCCTGTATTTGATTCGGATGGAACCCGATCCCTTTTAATGTGTCATTTTCCAGTCTTATCAGAGTAGAGGCATCAAGACTTAAAAAATAATCACCTTTGGCAATATAATGATGTGAATAGTAATCACCCTTATCAAAAATGGGATCTTCATCATAATCTTTCTTTATCTCAATAGGAAGAAAATTTTCTGCAATGAATTGGGGTGAAACCCTTGTTGAAAAGTTTTGGCAAATCCAGTATTTAAGATTGCTTCCATTTTCTCCAAGTATATTTTTATAAACTATCGGTGGCGGTGCTGTTTTCCCTGGCTTAGGTTTTTTATCAGCTAATCTGATAGCATAATTGGAAAGCTCCAGTCTGTATTTTTTGTTTTTTGTATTTACCCATGTGTATCGGTACCTGAGGTCAACATTTAAACCATCAACAACTTTGGTAACATAAACAGCTTTACCTGTTTCTAGTTTAGGTGCCTTCGGATAAGATTTGTCTGTTTTTTTCATATCCTTGTACAGCTTTTTAATTCCCCAGCTTTCATCAAAGTATACAGCATCCCAGGTATCCGCTTTTTCGTTAACAAACTCTTTTATAACGCCATCTTTTATGACCAGGTATTCTTTATGACCAATTACCACCTTGCATTCATTCACTGCAATTGAATATTTAACAATTTTTCGATTTTCAATTTTAAGCAAATCGATAAATTTCGGGTTGTTGATTGTGGTTCCAACTAACTTATTGATTTTATAATAATCAGTATCGGCCATTCCACAAAAACACATTTGGGAGAAAACTATTATGGAAACTAATTTCTTTATTTGCATCTCTCTCTTTAACTTTTGCTGTGAATATCTTTAATGTCAAATTTATATTCATAGAATTTAATTTGTTCTGTCGAATTATCAATTGTTGAAGCAGAAAACCCAGTTTTTTCCAGAACTCTAATCGAACCTAAATTATCAGATTCCACTCCTCCTGAAATAGATTTAATATCTCCTGACGCCTTACACCATTTTATTAATCCTTCAATCAATTCAGTTCCAAGCCCTTTACCCCATACTTTTTCAGATAAGAGGTAACCAAAACGCAGGTTGTAATATTTATTTTCTGAATCGGATTCATAGAGAAAAATAAAGCCTATGGTTTCATTTGTTGATAAAAGTTGGATGGTAACAAAATGGCTTTCTTTGTCTCTTTCTGTGACCCAATTTTTCGCTTTATCCAAAGTATTAATATTTTGCCATCCCTCAGGTAAGGCTTTTGTAACATTTGGGGTTAGAATTTCAATTATTTTCTTTTCAAAGTTATTTTTAGGATTGACACCCTTAATTTGATTTGTCCAACTATTTACAGACAGTCGTGGAGTTTCAAAATCACATCTTTGTTCTATAGAATTTCTATTCATCGCATGCTTTCATTAAAAGTGCTACAGGTGCTGGTTTAAACAGGACCTCATAGGTAATTAAATTATATTGATTTTATTAAATCTCAACTCCAGCCATCTCTCTGCATTTGAAGTTTACTAATACTTTCCATAACAATTGATCCAGGAATATTGAAATATTTATTTATGACTAACGATAATTGCTCGATAGAGTCAATTGAATATTTTTTAGAGACCTTTCCAGATGATTCAATTACTGACATATTGTTAATTACGATAAAAATATCAGAATTAAAACGAGCCAGCAATAGAGCATTCATAAATGTAGAACTTTCCTCAAAAGATTCCTCTATCACTTGTCGAAATTCATCAATATTTCTCGCTTTTGGATTTACCATGTATCCATGAATTAAATCACCATTACGATATAATTCAATTTGATGTTGGTTACTTTTATTCTGAGGTTTTAATACATAAATATCATTTCCATTATAAATCGTATGATCTTTTAACAAATTTAATGGAAGGGGTTCAAAGAAAGGGGCTGCATACCCCATATCAACAAGAAAATCACAATCATCAATGTGTACAATATTGACAATATGCACGTCAGGATCTTTCATGCTAGCCCCACAGAGCTTTATATTATAGCCTAACCAACTGAGAAGTTGATTTAAATAAAAATTATTCGCATAACAGGTGCCTCCGAAACCATATTTTTCTATACCATTCAGAAATAGTTCAAAGTCAATCAATTTCTTTAAGTTTATTCGCCTTTTGTAATAAAGTTTGGAGATATTCTCAAAAGGTATTTTCGAAACATGTGCTTTGACAATTTCTTTTAAATATTCAAAATCTGGACTTCGTTTCTCAATTCCCAGCAATCCTAAATACCTTAAGAAATGGATATCTTCATATTTAAGCTCTACATTCATTAGTTTTTTTCAATGCCTGATGTATAACGTTCCGTTGCTATGGCAAGTAGGGCATAGGTCAGGAAGCCCTTCTGCTATTTTCCATTTAACCATCCCGATAACTATCGGGATTAAAATTCATTCAGTTTATTTATTATCGTTGGTTTCTT
Organism: uncultured Bacteroidales bacterium; assembly: GCA_964421215.1. Taxonomy (GTDB): domain Bacteria; phylum Bacteroidota; class Bacteroidia; order Bacteroidales; family JAADJA01; genus JAADJA01. Next base: position 101,570 of record CAYQWA010000006.1, read on the forward strand.
AAAATGTTTTCTTAAAAGTATCCCGAATGTTCGGGAAGCCTGCCTACCGTCAGGCTGGCTTGGCGCCAGCCAAATGCTCATTATGCTTCGTAACTGGCAACTTAGTCCTATTTGTTATTAGTCGCCTTTAGATTTGTAGTTTTTATAATATTTCGTACTATTTCTTGCTCATCATTTTCAATCAATCGTTTTGGGATCCTTAATCTTTGAGTTCTAGAAATCACAAATAAAAAATAATGCTGTTTATCAGAGATTTTCTTAATTGTCTTAAATCCAATTTTAAATTCATTTTGCTCATCTTTAATTGTCAAGAAATCATCAAAGAATTTTATATCCACATTTTCAGTTTTAAAGTTGTCAAGCTGAAATAGAATCAACATGAAAGGCTTAATTATCATATATACTCCGAACAAAATACAAAAACCTGAATAAGCAACAGAAATCTTATCAAATCCTTCTTTATATAGCTCTATTCCAATAAGAATAATTAGTGGACCACCTATCACTCTCAAAATAGTCATCCATTTTTCATGTCCATAGTAGTAGTCCATAAGGAACATACTTATTTTCTCTCTTCTATACAATGTCTTCATTATCAATATTTCTTTATTTTTAAAAATCTTAAACTTGTCATTTGTGATTTGGTTTGCTTTGTTAGTTCAAATACATTACAACGTTCCCGTGCTATGGTTAGTAGTCGCTAAGTGAGTTGTTGCTTGTCATGCTACTAACATGATTAATTAATAAAGTATTCGTTATAAACTTAGTATTGCCTGGCTATTTACTATGGCGTGTGTTGGTAGCTGCTTTATTTTAAATCTTAACTATTTTCTTTATCAAATTATGTTCTTTAGTTTTTATTTTAAGCAAGTATATTCCCTTCTTAAAATTCTTGAGTTTTATTTGTTCCGATTTATTTGCTTGGTTAAGAGTCTTTGAAAATTGTCTTTTTCCTTTCAAATCATAAATTTCAATACTATGATAATTTGGGTTTATTTCAACTGTTATTTCATCCTCAAATGGATTTGGGTAGGTGTTTATAACATTTTTTATTCTTTCACCAATCCAAAATTCACTTTTAATTGTTAAAAGAAGCGTATCAGATTCAATGCAAGGGCCATCAGTTACTTCAATCCAAATTGGGAAAGTACCTATTCCATAATCATTACCAATGATTGTTATTTTATCTGAAGTTGAGCCGTTTGACCATAAATATGATTCATATTGATTTGGTACAGAAAAGACTATTGTGTCGTTTTCTCTAATTGTCGTATCAGAACCAAGATCAATTTCAAATCCAGGATGAATTTCAATATTTATTGAGTCATACAACCAGCATCCTTCTTCATTTGAGCAAGCGAAATGAACTGTTTGTGATTCATGTATCATCTGCCAGTTTTGGTTTGTAATGCTATCATTCCATGAATAATATTGATATCCTTCAGGTCCGAAAATAGAAAAATTCTCACAATATACACTGTCGGGACCAAGATCAACTATGGGTGGGACATTTCTAATCAACTTTCCAATGAAACCATCTTCAATTGAAATAGCAGTTGAGCTGACTGTATCATTACCAAAAATCGCATTTCCGGTGAATCGTCCACTAATTAGTGGATTTACGCAATTATCAGATAATTTTCGTAATGTAGCTAAATCTTTAGAAGAATTTGTATTAATAAGGTCTATCATTTGCCCTTCTTCATTAAATTCAATAATTATTGTTTCATAATAATTACCCAGATTCAGGATGGTATCTGCTATTTGAAAAGTTCCTTTTGCGGTAGTTGCAAAAATTAGGTTTTGGTTATCGAGTGAAATTCTTACAATTGAATTACTTTCATATGCATGATACCAGATAGGATTCAATTCCGAATCGAATTTTCCAATTATTTTATAATCTGTTCCCTCAGGTATAATAATCGTATCGTTACCAATTACTGCGGTATCTCCTATTGGCCCTGAAATATATAGATTACCTTCCAAATCTACTTTTATATTTTGAAGGGTAATATCCCAATCAAAAAAATAGCCATCAATAAATCCACTTTGTTGATTAAAAATAGTTATAAATCTGGCAGTTTCTACTTGAGGGTAATACGGATGGTAAATTGTATCATAATTTATACTAATGTGACCATATGCCGAACCAGTTAAATATATTAAACCATTTTCCCCGATTGTTAGGTCCATTGTATGTGTTCCCAGAAATTCACTTCTAATTTCTTCTAACCAAACTAAACTCCCATTAAGATCAATTTTTGCTAAAGTATTCATGGGTCTTCCATAGGGTGCTGATGTATGCTGATTTAAATAATTTAACTGTTGTGGGTTAACATTATTAGCAGGATGCCAACAGGCTATATAAAGAAAACTATCATCAGACATAACCATTCCTCTTAAAGCATCTTGAACACTGCTTGTAATTAACCCACTCCATACAAGATCATAGTCAGGAGTCAGTTTAGCAAGGAAAACATCTGGTTGTACAACAGACGTTGCAGTTAAGAAAGTGTCTTTAATAAATGCTTTATATTTAAATGCAGCACTTAGAAAAACATTTAATGATGAATCAGTTTGTAATTCAGGATTACTCATATACACCCCTGGCATCGTATATAGGTCCAGAGCATCAATAAAAGTACCTCTATTAGTATACTTAGATATAGCATAATTCGCATTTATCGAACTTTGATCCGGATGATGAAATGAAGTGTCTGAAATATATATCACAGTATCGTATGGGGTATAACAATATATATTATTTAAATAGTCCTTGTGGATTACAACTGTCCATGCATCATCTCCATTTTTTGTTTGTTTTTCAACCCAATCCCATTGCCAATCCTGACTAATAAGATTTGTGTTTAGAATAGTCAATGTAAGTACTGTTACAAATTGGAATTTATTTTTCATTTTTCGGCTTTCTTTATTAACGTTGCTACCAACGTTTTGCGGCTATGGCAAGTAGGGCATAGATCCTGTAGCTCCTTCAGCTGTTTCCCACTTAGCCAAGCTTAAAATTCGTTCAGTTTTTGATTTTCATTGGTTTCTTAAAATGTTTTCTTAAAAGTACAAATTTTGAGCTTGGCGCCGATCAAACACCATAAGTGACTCGTAACCGGCAACTTAGCCCTATTTGCTATTAGGCGCTGTTAGCTGCCGTATTATGTTTTGATGATCTTGTGGGTTTTTATCCCTTCATTTGTGTATATTTTCATAAAATATGATCCAGCCTCGAGTTCTTGAATGTTAATAGTAGCCCTATCACGATTTATTGGTTTTAATTGAAATCTCAATGAACCTTGAGAAGAATAAATTTCGATTTTTTCCAAAGGTGTGGATTTATCTAATAAATCAATGGTTAGGTACCCATTAGTAGGATTTGGGTATAATAATATCTCTTTTGAGGAGAAATTGTTATCATAACTGAGTAATAATATTGGTTGTCCCCATTCTTCTTCTCCTTTTTTAAAATAAAGGGTTTCATCGGTTTCAAGTACATAACCAGTTTGACCCTGATAATTGCGATAAACCATCCCACAACCCTCAACATAAATTTTATGAGAGTGCCAATTATATTCTTCCTGATATACATAGTTCATTTTTCTTCCATTATATAATTCGGGCACAATAGCAGCAGAATCAACATATTCGCTTTCAATCAGGGAATCCAGGTCCCAGTAAGTATATTGAAAAGTAATTTCATGTAAAGTCCAATTTGGCTCCCAACTGGATTGTTCAAGTTTCCTTCTAAATATCTCATAATGGATCGTATCATTTGTTTGGCCGTAATATTTATCCATTACAACATAACTAATATATGCTATGAATCCTTCAGATCCATAATAATTACCGGTTGAATGAACATGAAATTCATCACCTATTTCATAATCGTAGATCTCTCCAATTGTTGAAATATCTTGTCCACAAAGAAACTTAAATCCGAATATTACAAATATAGATATTTGACATATTACTCGATTGCAGTTTTTCATAGTTGGCTTTTTTGTACTAGCTTTCATATGGCAGCTAACTTGTTTATATGTCAAGTTTTGATTGTTCAATGTTATCACCCTTACCAAAAGCCATTTTAAAACTCACTGCTTTAAAATCGCTTAAACATTTGTAATTGTTTACAACCGGCTACCCAATCAGAAATAATTAATCGTTTGCAAATATTTATACCCACTTACATCGGCCTGGTCATGCTTTGGATTTGGATTACTAAATTAAGGAATATTTTATTTGGAAAAGCTATAAATAGGAGTGTGAGGTTCAGAGTTCAGAGTTCCGGGTTCAGAGTTCCGCGTCACAGTCAGTCTGAGCGTAGTCGAAGACTGCGTTGGAGTTACGGATGTACAAATGATGTCAGGTTTTGTTTATTCTGTAATTTCTACGTGATTGCCTTCCGGATCGAGTATAACACTTTCGTAGTAGCCATCTCCGGTGGTTCTGGGCTGGCCGTGGATTTGATAACCATGGGCTTTTAATAATCTGGTTAATTGGCCTACTTTGTTTTTGCTTCCAACAGAAAAAGAGATATGAGTGTATCCGTATGAATTGCCTTTGTTCTCATTTTCGTCTGTGATATCCATTCGTTTCATGATTTCAATTCGTGCACCATCTTTAAAGGATAAAAAATAGGAGGAAAATCCTTTGGCAGGATTTTCGTATTTTTTCCCACATTTCATATTGAAATACCGGGTATAAAACTCTTTCATTGCTTCCAGGTCCTTTACCCAGATGGCGATATGGTCGATCTTCATTACTAATCAGTTTTTTGTAAAACTCTTTTTAATTCATTACAAAATTTCGCTGGTTCTTCGAAAAATGGAAAGTGGGCTGAGTTTTCAAAATAAACGAGTTCTTTCTCAGGTGCCTGAACCTTATCATAATATTCAGCAATTAATTTATGGGGAGTGGTGTAATCGGATCTGCCCACAAAAAAATATACTGGAACGCGGTAGATTGTAACTTCATGATAAATACTGCTGGAAAGTACATTGTATTTCATGTTTGAAGAACTGAATGAGGAAGCATTGGCTACATCCAGTACTTCCGGAAGTGAGTATTCGGGTGCCTGCATCCCCGACCAGATCAACGGGAAAAAGGAGGTGCTATTTTTCAGCTCTCCGCCAAATTCAAATAGCCAGTTCTCGAAGTTTGGTTTATCGGGTTGGTCAAGGGCTTCAATTATGTCTGTCCTGCCATTTTTGGCTGCCTGCTCCCGGATAAAGGCTTCCTGCAGGTCCATTGATTTTTCACTGTCCACCACCTGGCCTATGGAAACATAGGTGCTGAACAATTCCGGTCTCTCATTCACCATAATACTGCCTAAATAACTTCCGAAGGAATGCCCGGCCAGTATAATGTCTTTTTTATTGAACTTGTTCCTTAGTGTGTCGATCAGCTCATAGGTGTCGTTAATAATTTGCCGGACATTAATGCTTTCGGTGGAAGGAATGTTCCTTGAGTAGGTTTTTCCTGCACCTCGTCGGTCCCATTGTACAACCGTGAAATCTTTTTCAAGGGGCCTTTGAAATTCATGGGCCATATACATCATGGGCATTCCCGGACCACCATGAAGGAAAAGAAGTATGGGATTATTGATGTCTTCTGACCTGATCAATACACATTGTTCAAGTCCGCCAATTTTAATGTAGTTGATGATGGCAACTGATTGATACTTTACTGCCCTGATTTTGGGCGTCCGTTCAGGCCAGAACCACCAGGTTGCAAGGAGGAGAACAATTGCCATAATAATGAAGAGGAGTATTCTAATTGTTTTTTTTATAATCTTCATTTATTAGGTTTATAAGTTGATAAGTTCCCTGGGGTTTTTGATTATTATGTAAAAGGCTTATTTGGTTTTTATAAGCTTAAACGATTTTTGATTGGTTTTTAGAATGTAGATGTTTGGAGGAAGGGTGGTTAGGTCGATGGTAGCGTTAGCAGGGTCAATTGTTCCTGACAAAACCAGCCTGCCTTGAGTCGAATAAATCGTATACCTGGAGGATGTTTTTATATCCATATTGATTGTAAAAAGATCAGTCGAAGGATTTGGGTAAATCATAACTTCATTTTCTCCATTGATCTTGTTATGAATTGAGGTATAACAACTGATCAGCCCATTTACATCGTATCTGGAAACAAATTTCCAGATCTCTGTAGTGGCATCGATATCCATATTCCCGAAACTTCCGGGCCAGTCATGGCCACCGCCAATCACTTTAAAATGTTCTACCGAAACACAGCCATCACCATTGTCCCAGGCATAATGTTCTACTGTACTTCCATCATTTGTATTGATATCGGGTAACTGTACTACAATGGGTATAGAATCCGTATTGTTGACATCGGTCCAGTAAGCATTCACATCATCCAATGAAAGGTAGTAAGTCGTTCCCTGCCAGGTGATGCCGTTGTAATCATCTTCAGTACCGTGAATTGTTACAACTGCAGTGGGGTGCTCAGGTGAACATTGATCATAGGTTCCTATATACATGGACCGGGCCACCGAGCCAATGGCAGCTATACGGTTGTTGAGCCTGCAGGCCAGTTCAAAAGAAAACTCGCCGCCATTCGAATAGCCACAAGCATAAACCCTGTCTTCATCAACAAGGTATTCAGAGACCAGCGTATCTATCATGGCCTCCACAAAGTAGATGTCATCCACTGAGGTGGGTTCTTTATGCATCCAGCTGGTGGCCCCACCTCCATTGGGATCTGGCAAAGCCTGGGGATAAACAAGAAGAAACCCGGCAGTATCTGCAATGGGCCTCATATCGGCAGTGTAGAGCTGTGAGGCAATGTCGCCATCCCCTCCATGAAAATTAAACAACAAGGGCACACTGGTTGTCCCCTGATAGCTGGCGGGTATATAAAGCGAATATTCCCTTACAATTGCGTCGTGAAGCAAAGTTTTATCCAGAAACTGTTGTGCATTCAGTTCATTAAGAGAAACCAGTATTAATAAGGAAGATAAAAACAAGGCCATGGAAATTATGGTAAAGTGGTGTAATAATTTCATGTAATTATTTTCTTGAAATTTATAAATATGATAAAATTTAGGATTTTAACTTTATTCGCTACAACCTAATTATTCTGCTAAAATAAGGAAATTGATATTTTGGGGTTTGAATCCGAAATCATATCATTGAATAACAATCTTTCCTGAATAAGATCCCAGGTTGGTTACTATTTTATAAAGGTATATCCCCGGTTTCCAGCTATGGGTATCGATGGTAATGCCGTTGTTTGCCATGGGGTTGTGGTAGATTGTGTTTGCAGTTAATGATGAAATCATCAAATCGAAATATTCGTTCATGTTATCAATTACAAAGGATACCCGGGTAGCCGTAGGCACAGGAAATACCTTTACAGGATCATCATTAATCCTATGGAGGGATGATACTTCTGTTAGAAATTGCAGATCAATTCCAGGCAACGTAAGCAGGTTAACGGAATTGGGTTGAATGGGAAAATTGTAATTTGAACCGCTGATTGTTACCTCTTCCGATGGCCAGAAGTATCCGTAACATCCTCCCGGAAAGGTACAGGATTGCAAGGAATCGATTGCTCTTTGATGCGTATATCCGATACTTTTTAAAGAATCATAGATATGGATTGTATTGTTGTGTGTGGTATCGATCCGGATCAAATTGCCGTTTATGGTATTTGTATTGTTCCCTAAATTTATATGAACTACATGGGGCATGGCATTGTTCAGGCTGTCCTCAACCCATTGTTGTCTGCCAAGACTGATCTGATCTTGCATTTGGACACTCAGTGGTGGAAGCAATACGGGCTCACTCCGGAAATACAGGTCCAGGTTTCCCCATTCCCCCGGTGGATTATTGCCCCAGTAAACGGATTCCAGTCCGGCACTAATATACTCTGGAGCTGTAAACAGGCTTCCAGTATCGTACAATAATTTATCAAAGCTCGACCAGCCAACTTTCCAGTAGGACGGCGAATACCAGATGTTTGGCATGGAATAATTACTGAAAAAGATTCTCAGGGTGTCGGCATTATAGGATGCGAAAACATCCAGTCCATCGCTTGAATTTATTTCAATCAGCTGGCCTTTTCCGGTTATTTCATGCAAGAGGTCGATGGCTTTAAATACAGGTTTAAGAAGTGCATTTTGGCTCATTAGTCCCCAACCATGTGTAAATTCATCCTCAGGAGAAGGAGCGAAATCATTGATTGCAGCAATGCTGTGCTTGTCAATTCCGGCCTGGTTCATTTTTGAGATCAGACGAAGGAAGAATGACGGTTGAAAATCCTGTTCCTGCACACCATAGGTCGATTGCCACTCACTTATGTAATGCTCCGGCATGATCAACTGATCATTACAATTGGTTGAATCAGGATTACAATAGCCCAGTTGAAGCATTTTATTATTCAGTTTATCAGTAATGTAAACCAACTCTTCCGGGTGTAACCTGAAATAATGCCAGCTAATATAATCAAGGGGTACTGAATCAGGAGCCCACTGATTGATCACGCTGTCGAGTAACATATGAAGGACGGAATATTCCTCTACCACCTCATCGGGTATAAAACCATAGAACGGACTTGTAAAGGGTTGCTGGTTTTGATAATCATTTTCATCGGCACTTCTCCACCAGGTGTGCATTCCAAATCCACCGACTTTCGCAAGGGGATCTGACTCTTTTATGGCCAAAGCTGTGTGCCTGTACAGTTTTAATAGTTCCTGATTTGTTCCTTTCCAGTATTGTCCGTCAGGTTCATTCCACAATTCATAATAGGGATGGATACCCCAGCTAGAGATCGTGCTGACAACATCACGGACAATGCTGTCCCACTTTGAATAGTCTTCAGGAGGATGAGTCTGGAATACATACCAGCTGTTGTCACCGGGAAGGGGGGAGGTATCGCCTGAAGAGCTCAACCAGTAAGGCATACCATTGAATTTTACCACCACTTCGTCACCATAATAATCAAGTGTTTCGAGCCAGTCTTTCAGGTTCATGCTTCCCATTTTATCCAGGACATCAGCATGGCTTATGGTGAACCTCCAGCATTCACTGTAGAATTTAATCTCACGAAGCGAATTGTACTGTTTTGCTTCAGAGCTGAATTGAAAAACTGAATTCTGTGTGGGCAACCAGTGCTGGAAATAAAAAATACCAGGTTTAAGACCCGCTACATTGTCCTTGAGTTCAATTAAATCAGGGACATCAATTGTGTGAATGATTTGTGATGATGAAGTATGGAAAATCAATAACCCACTTAGGCAAAGGAGGAGTTGAAGTGTTTTAATTAACCTTTTGACCATATAGTGTTTTTGAGAAATGTAATACCACCGTAAATATATACAATTAAGTGACATCGAAGCATGTTCAATGGAAAGCAGTATGGAGAAACATGAGCGTCCTTTGCAATAAATCCTTTTGAAAGAAGATTTTATTTGCCTACTGCACCAGGTAGGCCGTATTCCTGTACCCATCCTGGTCTTTGTACCAATCCGGGTATTCTGTCCCTCCTGATTCGGTCCAGTCGGCAAATCGATTATAGCCGTTGATGATGGATTCCTTTTCCACGGGGTAAACAAAATCATGAATAATGTCAATAGCCCACGGGAGATTGGTAGCGTTCTTATAATACCTTCCAGTTGCAGGATCGCTGTCATCATCAGCAGTTCCGAAATAGTCTGTATTCATGAGTGAGGTTGGTGGCCTGTCGGCTAAATGAACTTCCCGACCCCTGTTGCCGTCGATAAAATTAAATGGATTAAACTCACCCAGTTCGTCAACCTCAATGGGATTGACATAAGTAATGATGAATTCCATCTCACCACTGTTTACCTGGTCCCAGGCATCATCAAAAGGGATTACCACTGGTTTTGCCTGGTTGGCCTCCAGCCCTTTACCGTCGGTCGTGATAATTCCTTCAGTCAACCGGGCTCCAGTAAAGGATTCAATGAGAGCCTCATCCATGTCTATCTCAATGCCAAATCCATTATGGAATGAACCTCCCACATTTTTTACAAAAAGCAGAAGTTTAGTTTCAACGATTTTATCATCACTGTTTGAAATATTGATATAACGGTAATTGATGACCATGTCGTTAAAATCATAATCACCCTGGTCGGGCCAAAGGTCCTCAAATGCATAGGAACCCCAGCCGTAAATTGAAGGTGTATATGTATTATAGGCTTTGTCACCATCACCAGGATATTCGTCATAGAAATCGATCACCCCATCACCGTCTGTATCTGTATCTTCCACGGTTTCTTCATCCAGTGGTAGGTAGGTCAGGTCATTTATGGTAGTGATCATATTCTGATACCGGTATTCCCACCCACCTGTTACCTGGTCCATTACCACAACCTGCCCTCCTGAATTGTTTGACCCAATCCATAGTTCTCCATTACTGTCAAACGTCATAGAAGTAGGCCAGAACGGTAAATTGTCTGCACTTATGCGGGTGGCTTCATAAATGTTGTTCCCTGACGGATCACATCTGTACAGTCCTGATTTAGTAGCCATGAATAATGTACCTTCCTGGTCAAAGGCCACATCACCCCATCCTGAATTATGTAGTCCGTTTACGGTATAAGATGTAATTACTCCACCGGTAGAAGGATCCAGTGTCATCACTTTATTACTTGTGGAGAAATAAAGCAAACCATCTTCTTTACGGTACTCCAGTCGGGGTCCGCTTAAGCCTGTGTAAGCAATCTCTTCCCAGGTATTGTTGTCAATATCGTAAGCCAATAACCATCTTGTATTGTTGACAATGGTGTACATGATCCTGTTGATGGGATCCAATGCACAGGTTACACTTCCATTGTGTCCCGCAGGATATTCATCGATGATCACCATCTCACCCGTTACCGGATTTATGGTAAAAACGAGACCCGGAGAATTAACACCGTAGATGACATCAACTGGATCATCATTCGTTGACTTTAACTGGCTGCCACTGTATAAAGCTTTGTTGTTTATGATGGGAACGATCTCTGAGGAATACACCCCCAGCTCATTTCGAATAACATACAGGTATTCGTAGTAAACAGGAACGGTTAAATTTAAAGTGAACTGACCATTGTCGGAATACGCAGTGGCTACAATGTTATTGAATACATCATAAACCGGAACCGTGTCGGTAACCATTTCTCCACCTTCATTTTCATAAGTGATCTCTTCAACTGCATAATCCTCAGAATACAGATAGATGTCATATTTAATGGATCCGCTCTTGCCGGATTTGTAATCCATAAATTGAAAAACCACATCCCTTGTTGTTGCAAAGTCAAAATCCTCAGGAATTTCTAAATCCAGGATTCCTTTATCTTCATTTTGAGGGGGGGCAGGTAGTTCAACGTTTTTGAGGCACGAACTGAAAATAAATATAGCGAGAAGGAGGCCAGGGAACCAGGAAAAACGATACATACTCTTTGGGTTTCTTATGCATACGAATGATGCGCGAATTAGTTGGAATTCAGCACATTAATGGAGGAAGAGAGGAAAAATGATGATGCAAGTGAATTATACGTATTCAAACTCGCCGTATTCCGAGCGTATGGTCACTTTTTTGTTAGCAGCTTTTTTACAATGTCCGATGATCCTGCCCTCAATGTTAAATTCAGAAGCGATGGAGATGATCTCACCAGCAATTTGTTCAGGTACATAAAACTCCAAACGGTGGCCCATGTTGAATACTTTGTACATCTCTTCCCAGGGTGTTCCGGATTCAGTTTGAATCAACCTGAATAATGGTGGAGTTGGAAACAGGTTGTCTTTAACAACTTCAATTTTATCAATAAAATGGAGTATTTTGGTTTGTGCTCCACCGCTGCAGTGAACCATGCCATGGATCTTACTACGCATTGATTCCAGGACTTTCAAAACGACCGGGGCATAGGTTCGGGTAGGGGAGAGCACCAGTTTCCCGGCATCAACACCTTCCACTTCTGTAGGATCCGTTACTTTCTTTGATCCTGAATAAGTGAGGTTGGCAGGGATGGAGTTATCATAACTCTCAGGATAATTGGAAGAGAATACGTTATGAAAAACGTCGTGCCTTGCAGAAGTGAGTCCATTGCTTCCCATTCCTCCGTTGTATTCCTTTTCGTAGGAGGCTTTTCCGAAAGAGGCCAGCCCTACGATCACGTCTCCATCATGGATGTTATTCTCAATTACATCTTCCCGTTTTAATCTGGCAGTAACTGTTGAGTCAACAATTATGGTTCTGACCAGGTCACCCACATCGGCAGTTTCACCTCCTGTAGAATAGATGCCGATTCCCAGGTCTCGCAGTTCCTGTAATATTTCTTCAGTGCCGTTGATGATGGCAGAAATCACTTCGCCGGGTACTAATGCTTTATTGCGGCCAATGGTAGATGAAAGCAAAATGTTATCGATGGCTCCCACACAAAGCAGGTCGTCAAGGTTCATAACAATGGCATCCTGGGCAATCCCTTTCCAGACAGAAAGATTACCTGTTTCCTTCCAGTAAATATATGCAAGTGAGGATTTTGTCCCGGCACCATCAGCATGCATGATGTTGCAATAGTCAGGATCACCACCAAGGATGTCGGGGATGACCTTACAAAATGCGTTAGGGAAAAGCCCTTTGTCAATATTTTTTATGGCTGAATGGACATCCTCCTTGGATGCTGAAACACCACGAAGGTTGTATTTTGAATCGGAAGTCATTGCTGTGCTACGAATGGCTTATTTGAAAATCATGAGCTTGTTTTCCTCATCGATCTCGTAATCGCCGATAAGTGAAAATGTAGCTTCATCCAGGTAAAATCCGTGATCCGGTAAATCGTGATTAACCACCACCTCTATCATAGTAATGTATTCTCTTTCAACTTTGATCTCTTCCATCAGGAATACAGCGTTATCAATGATGGATGCATTGGCAAGGACCTCAAGCGGATCACCTGCAAAATCATCTTTACTGATGGAACCGTCACGCAACAAGTCCAGAGCATTCTTAAGAGAAATAACAGGCTCCCTTAATGTCTTATCAATATATACGTTGATGGGGAAACCATTTACTTCACAACGAACACCGAACCTTCCGTCGGAATCTGTCAACAGCTTAACGGTCCTTAGTTCCTCGTCTGGATTAACAACAATATCGATCTTAGCCACAACCGGCTTTACAATAGTATCCAGCTTTTGTTTGGGTACAAAATCATTCCGCAATACTGAAAATTCCGTTCTGCGGTTCAGTTGATGAGCAAATTCTTTATCGTTGGTTGATCCAAGCTTGTTGATGTACTCTTCAGTTAATACTATTCCTGAATCCAGGAGCATTATACCGTTGTAATAATAATTCTTCAGCAGTTCACGTGGAACCCTTTCACCGTAACCTTTTGCTACAAGCCTTTCAGGATCAATGCCTCGAAGGATCAGGTAATCCACCACCGACTGTGCACGTCTTTGTGAAAGAATATCATTGTTTTCATCATTATCCCTTGCATCCGTGTGAGATGCCAGCTCAACCACCATCCTTGGATTGTCATCCAGTGTTTTGATCAATCCCTGTAAGGAATCCTGGTATTGAGGTTTTAAATTCCATTTGGCCAGATCGTATAAAATTTCAGGAAGAACAATGGGCTCTTTCGGGATAGGCTTTAAAGTAAAATCAAGTACGAAATCCTTGCTTTTTTCCAAACCTACAGTTGTTTCAGAACCTGTTGTGCTGAAATAATTTTCCTTGGAGATAAACAATTCGTAGGTTGTTTTAGGTCTGAACTGCTCTTTGGAGAATTCATAGCGTCCCAGTGAGTTAGTTGTAGTAGTAATGGATGATCCGTCGGAACCAACCATGCGCACCTCTGCATCTTCAACGAAGAGCAAAGAGCGGTCGTCTTTTACAACACCTGAAAGTGTAAATTCAAGGGGCGGAATAACAAAGTGCCATATATCGTCACCACCTTTGGCACGCACGGTGCCGTACATTTTTCGGTTTGAACAGAAATACCCTTCTTCTTCCATCTCAGGGTGGAAGATCATGGCAAAGTCATCTGAATGGGAATTGACCGGGTAACCCATATTCGTTGCAACACTCCATCCTGTTTCTTTCCGGGTAGCTTTGTAAATGTCCAGTCCGCCCATACCAATGTGCCCGCTAGAAGCAAAATAAAGAACGGTATCGTTTCTCAGGAATGGGAAACCTTCACTCTGAGGAGTGTTGATGGTAGGCCCCAGATTTTTTACCAGGCCAAAATCATCACTGGTACTTTCCCTGTAAGCAACCCAGAGGTCTGAGCCACCATAACCGTGTGGGAAGTCAGCTGTAAAAATGATCATCAGTTCATCCTCGCTGAGGGTGGGGTGAAATATACTGGATGTACTGTCTCCGCCAAGAGGTACAGAAGCTCCTTCAGTGAATGACCTTCCTGATTTACTGGCTTTGTATATCTGACAACCTAACTTTTTATTCTTCTCAAAAAGACATCTTGCAAAGTACAATGTTGAGAAGTCCGAATTCATCATCGGGCTTCCTTCATTGGCTTCCGAGTTGATTGTTTCTTCTGTGTCAACCAGATCAGGGACACTCCATTTGCCTTTTCTGTCGATTCGGGTAATGTAGAGATCGGTAAAATTTTGCCCGGTCCATTCATCTTCAGCTTTTCCAGTTGAACCTTCCCGGTTGGAAACAAAGATCAATGAATTAAAGTTATCGCTAGCATAACATGGGCTGAATTCATCTACCCTCGAATTGATGTCTTTTAAGTTGGTAATAATATGTCCGGAAGGATTGTTGATCCACTCTTTTTGCATGTTGCAGGACTTTAATCCATCCGGCCCCCGGGGATCGTTGGGCCGTAATTTTATGTAGTCCTCAAAAATTGGGACGGCATCATCATGTTTCTGATTTATCTTCATCATATTGGCATAATGCAACAATACGATGGGCTCCTTCTTGTAATAACCTGTCCTGTAAAGGCTTTTATAATAAACTTCTGCACGTTTGGCATTGTTCATCATCCTGTAACATTCTCCCATCTGAAACCTGATCCGATTTTTTTCGTCCCGGTCTTTGGTTTTTGAGTAAGCCTTTTTGTACTTATCAACAGCAATAGAATACTTTTGATCCTCAAAATCTTTATCTGCAGCTTCAACAAAATTTCGCTGCGCAAAAACCGATAGGGATAAGAAAATGGTAATCAGAAGCAGAAGGTATTTACTAAAATTCATATGACCTATATCTAAATTTTGACCGCAAAGATAATGATTCCAATCTTTAACGATGTATACAAATTTTTATTTCAGTAATTAATTGTAGAAAAATCACTTAATGAATGTTAAAATCTTCTACAAATCCACCATGAAATTTTACATGTAAGACAAATTCGCAGGTAAAAAGTTGCTGTGATTTTGAAATTTTTAAGGACTTGAATTGCACAGGTCTCCGGCATCTTCAAAAGCATTATTAATGGTCAACTGTTAAATAGGGCATTAACATGATATAAAGCTCATGGTAAATCAGCTTGGCGCTTTTTAATTCTTCAAGGCTCTGAAATTCACCTGACTCTTCCCTGTAAGTAACGATCGATTTGGCAAGGTAATATTCAATGTAAGGATGTCTGATGAATTCTTTTATCCCGGCTGTATTGATGTTCAGCCTGTTAAGTTTTGTGGTATCAACTGAGAGGTTGGAACATATGCCCATGTACCTGAGTGAATCCATTCCATAAACTTCCAATAATTGTTCTATGGAATGGTAGCCTCCGAGAAGGTCCCTGTATTTAACTATTCGTCTGGCATATGAAGGTCCGATTCCTTTGAGTTGCTGGAGATCAAGGGTGTCAGCAGAATTGATCTCTACCACCAGAAGTTCTTTTTTTAACTCATGACGGAATGGAACAGTATCTATCCGGATATATTCCTCAAGCTTATCAAACTGTTCCGGGCTTAATCCGTAAATTTTCGAAAAGTCTTCTTTGTTGTAAAATTTTCCACCTTTTTCCCTGTAATTGAGTATTGTGTTGGTAAGTTTTTCAGAAAGTCCTATGGCAAGAAAAGTTTCACCGGAGCAGGTGTTGGGATCAAAATGAACTGGAATAAGTTCAACCGATTTTACAGATGATGGTTCTAAATATTCTTTTTCGATCCTGATAAATGGTTTTAGTTGCAGAAATTCATTTTCAGAAATGCTGTAAATTTTTGCCAGGTCGTCAGGTTCAGTAAACTTGCCTCCCTTTTGTAAATAGTTTTCGATCACCGAAACCTGGTTTTCTTTTAAGCCCATTTTCAACCAGTTATCAGATGAAATTTTATTGGGATCAAAGGTAATTGGGGTCAGTTTTTTGTAAGGGATATGAAATACTTTATTTTGCTCCAGTGAATCATTAATTGCTTTTTGTCTGGCCTCGAATGCTGCTACTTCTTTTTCAAACTGAGTGAAATCGTATTCTTCTTTTGATGCCAGGTAGGGCAATAAAATATTATAAAGAATAATCAATAAGAGAAGAATGAATAAAACGATCAGTCCGTTTCTTTCCGCACGGTTAAAGTTCAGGTACTCTTTTATTTGAGATAAAAAAGGCATTGGTTCATTAGGTCTTCAAAAAGTAAAAATAGCAAAAAATGGGGAGGGAAGGGAATTTATCCGGTATTTTTTATCATTTTCAAGGTAGGAGGTGAAGTTTATGTTATCGAATTGGTTCGGGATATTGTGGGTTTGAAATAAAATATTCGATCATATGGATGCGGATTTGTGTTTCATCCCTCCGGGACTTTGGTGGGTGTTTGTTGAATCATTTACCCGGCACTTTCGTGCCGGGCTATAAAAATTTCCTCCCTTCGGGACTAGAACTATTAGTATAGTGGTTCCGGCTAAAAGATAAGAAATGCTAATACTGTTTAAATCTAAACTATCCTCAAAATTAGTATGCAATCAATCTTATTGTCCCAGAGGGACAAAATATGTATAGCCCCCAACGTCAGTTGGGGGTGATAATGATAATAATAACCTTAGTCCAGGAGGGACGACACCCTTTTTCAACAATAACATGTTCATCAATTCCCAGAAAAATTAAATAAAAAACCTGACCAGATGAAAATCCAGTCAGGTTCAAAAAATTAATAGTTGAAGTATCTTATAAAACAGGTAAATATTACCGGTTTCTTACGCAAAAGCCAGAATTGATTTTTTAATCAGGTTGATGGCTTCTCTGAGTTCCTCTTCTGTAATAACAAGGGGAGGAGCGAACCGAATGATATCACCATGGGTAGGTTTTGCAAGAACACCGTTTTTGGCCATTTCAACGCATACATCCCAGGCTTCTTTGCCGTTTGTTGGCTTGATGATCACTGCATTCAGTAAACCTTTACCACGAACCAGTTCAATCATTGGTGAATCGATCTTACGCATTTCGCTACGGAAGATATGACCAAGGTATTCGGCTCTTTCTGCAAGGTTTTCATCTGTTACTACTTCAAGGGCAGCAACTGCAACTTTCGCTGCAACAGGATTTCCACCAAAGGTTGAACCGTGTTCACCCGGCTTGATACACAGCATGATGTCATCATCAGCCAGAACAGCTGAAACAGGATAAACACCACCTGACATAGCTTTACCAAGGATAAGGATATCAGGACGTACATTTTCATGGTCACAGGCAAGAAGTTTTCCTGTACGTGCAATGCCGGTCTGGACCTCATCAGCTATAAACAATACATTGTTGTCTTTACACATTTGTGAAGCCATTTTCAGGTATCCGTCATCCGGTACAAAAACACCAGCCTCACCCTGAATAGGTTCAACCAGGAATCCTGCAACATGCGGATCATTCAAAGCCTCGGAAAGTGCATTTAAATCATTATAAGGAATTGTAATAAATCCAGGAGTATAGGGACCAAAACCTTTCCTTGCATCAGGATCGGTTGACATGGAAACAACAGTGATTGTTCTTCCATGGAAGTTGTTTTCACAGACGATGATCTTAGCTTCTCCATCAGGAATACCTTTTTTCTCATATCCCCATTTCCTGCATATTTTCAAAGCGGTTTCATCACCTTCTGCACCTGTATTCATTGGCAGAACTTTATCATAACCGAAATATTCCGTAATGAACTTTTCATAAGGGCCAAGGGCATCATTAAAAAATGCTCTTGAAGTAAGGGTAAGGGTTTTGGCTTGTTCGTAAAGGGCGTTTATGATCTTGGGATGGCAATGTCCCTGGTTAACTGCCGAATACGCCGATAAGAAGTCAAAATACTTTTTGCCTTCTACGTCCCACATAAAAGCTCCTTCTCCACGGGAAAGAACAACCGGTAATGGATGATAATTATGGGCACCGTAACGGTCTTCCATTTTTATCAAATCATTGGATGTCATTGTACTTATCATGTTCGTTTACGAATTAAAATGTTACTTACTTTTTTTGGCAAAAGTATAATTTTATAAATGGTTAAGAAAAAAAGAAAATTTTTTTTTTATAAAAATTGTTCAGGATGAGAATATTTTTACATTTGCAACCATATTAACAATAAAAAATACGAATATGTCTTACGTAATTACCGATGATTGTACTGCTTGTGGTACGTGCATTGATGAGTGTCCGGTTGAAGCAATTACCGAAGGTGATATCTATGTAATTGATCCAGATATTTGCACTGATTGTGGTTCATGTGCTGATGTATGCCCCGTTGAGGCCATTCACCCGGAAGAATAAAAGATTTTTCAAAGCGATAACCCTGAAGTAGAATAAATACACTTCAGGGTTTTTTATTTAAACTCTTTTTTCAATTGAGCAACCCATTTCTTTACCCGTTCTTCGGTAAGTTCCGGTTGTTTGTCTTCATCAATAGGTAATCCGACAAAAACTCCGTCTTTCTCAGCAGAGGAAAAGTAGTATTTGTATCCTTCGGTGGGGAAAAATCCAACAATTTTATCTTTATCCGGCATCCTGCAATACAGCGATCCTAAACCATCCACAAAGCTTCCGGGGTATTCTATCTGGTCTCCTAAACCATAGAGGGCTATCTTTTTATTGGAAAGATCCAGTTCTACGATATCATCTATTAAAATCTCCCAGTCATCCTGCATATCGCCAACACCCCAGGCCGATGTTCCAAATATGATGTTGTTGTATTTCAGGATCTCCTCTGGTTTAATTTCTGAGATGTTGTGTATATCCACAGATTTCGCCCCAAACTCCTTTTTTATCATCTCCGCTACTTTCCTGGTTTTACCTGAAGTAGTTCCATAAAATAGTCCTATTTTTTGCATCTTATTTTTATTCAGACTTAATAATGCGGCAAAAGTATAAAATCTTACGAATTAAATATGTATTTAAGGTTAATTTTAGTTGTAGGGGAACTGGGTTTGTCTTTGAAGAAATGCGTGAATAATTGAATGATTGAATGTTGATCCGCCAGCTGGCGGAGAAATCCCGAAGCGGGGATGGAATAATGGAAAATAGGAATAAGGGACTGATAACGAATAAACAAAATTATATTGTTTTGACATGGAAATCATTTGTGAAATAATCCAATTCAAATGAAATCTGTAATTATTGATAATTACAGATGCAGGTAGAACAAATGCCTACTTTACCTATCAGGTTGGTTATTTTGGTATTCTCCAGGAGAATCCCATACTAACAAAGTTTTTATCGATCACATCATCGAATCCCATTCCTGCTGAGATATCAAGCTGAAAGTTGTCTGCAACCAGGTAAGTAAGGCCACCATCTACCTTATGGTTTGGCAGGTCACCGTTGTCAAAATTCCCATAAACCTCTGCAAAAGATCCTAGTTTCTCTGTGATAGAATATCCAATTACATAAGAATAAACAAAAAATCCATCTGCATTTTCTCCATTATATGCAAACCCAGCGTTGTATCCCATGGAAAATTTCGGACTCAGGGTATGGCTGGCTAATATTTTTGCTGTAGGGTAACTATAGGTTGGGCTAATTTCTTCATGGCCTACATGGCGCATTGTTATATCTGCCATAATGGATATTTCTGGACGGATACCTTGTTCTTCAACAACATAAACTTTAAAACCAGCAATTAATGGTCCGAATCCCTGAAAGCTTGAATCTGCATCGGTCCCTTTTATCGTGATGTTTGAGGTTTGGTAGAAACTTCCAATGCGTAATTCAAAATTATCCCATACTCCATATCGAAGAAGCGTTGTTCCAAGTCCCCAGTTGTTTGATTTAGAAAGATTTGTTTCTTCCATTTCCAGCATAAAACCAGATTCAATTTGAAGGGCATTTTTTGGAACGGTTACCGAGGATTCAGTTTGGTCAGGACGGTCTGTTATCAGGTCTCGCTTTTCAATATCTGAAGAAAGTTCTGAACCGGACTGTGAGTAAAGACTTAAAATGACCATAAATAACAATGATGTTGATATTATTTTTTTCATGATATACATAGTTTAATATTTAAATAAAAAGTAAAAGGCTGATGGCCATAACCACCATCCCGCCCATTAAGCCATAGATGGAAAGGTGGTGTTCACCGTATTCCCTTGCAGAAGGTAAAAGTTCATCCAATGAGATAAATACCATGATCCCGGCAACTCCTGCAAACAGAATTCCAAAGATCATTGGGCTCAAAAAAGGTAAAAGTATGAGGTACCCGACTAAAGCACCAACGGGTTCTGCTAATCCCGACAAAAAGGATAATCTGAACGCTTTTCTTTTGTTACCGGTTGCATAATAAACAGGAACAGAAACTGCAATTCCTTCCGGGATATTATGAATGGCTATTGCAACAGCAATTGCTATACCCAGGTTTGGGTCAGTTAATGCGGCTGTAAAAGTTGCCAGTCCCTCCGGGAAGTTGTGTATAGCAATGGCAAGTGCAGTAAACACACCCATTCGCATAAGTTTTTTGTTTTTGTGGTCGGTGGCCTGTTGCATATCCTCGATACGCCTTACTTCATGCGGATTTTCAATGGAGGGAACCAATTTATCGATGATGGCGATAAAAAGCACTCCTCCGAAAAAAGCAAGTACAGTTGCCCAGTTACCTCCGCGCAAACCCATTTCAGTGACCAATTCAACACGGGCTTTTACAAGGATCTCAACAAAGGATACATAGATCATTACACCTGCTGAAAATCCAAGTGAGATGGACAGAAACTTGGTATTTGTCGTTTTGGCAAAAAAAGCAATGGTACTTCCAATACCCGTTGATAGTCCAGCAAACATGGTAAGCCCAAAGGCAAACAGGATCGTATTTATATCGTATTCCATAATTAATTATATCATTGATTTAACATGGATGCATTGTGAAATTTTTGAATTCAGAATGATCTGTTTGTTTCCAAATTTAATGATGACTGATCCGTCATGTTCCAAAATGTCTTCTACAAGAATTTCCAATCCGAGCTTAATGCCGTTTTTACTGAAGAAGTTTTGAATCTGGTCTTCGTTATGCTGTAAACGGCAAATGGGATATATCTTTCCGGTTTTTGCCTCATTCAATGGAATGGCATCATTCAAGGGGAGATTGCCATTGATATCTGGAATCGGGTCGCCATGAGGATCAAATCTTGGGAACTCCAGGTATTCATCAATTTTTTGAAGCAGGTAATCGGATGTCTGGTGTTCAAGCATTTCAGCCTCTTTATGAACATCGTCGGGTTGCAAAGAAAGTACATGTGAAAGAAAGGTTTCCCATAACCTGTGCCGACGAATAATGCTCAGTGCCCTCTCAGTACCTGCTTGTGTCAGTGAAATCTCTTTGTATTTCCTGTATATGATAAATCCCCGGGCTGAAAGCTTTTTTGCCATATCGGTTACTGCCGCATGGGAAATGTTTAACTGGCTGGCAACATTTGAACTGCTGGCCTTTGCACCGAAGTCATGCTTCAGCTGATAAATACTTTTTAGAAAATTTTCGGTACTAACTGACATTTTTAAACGTAATAGTCATAATCATTCTTTTCAGACCTGGGTGTGTTTTTTCTCACCTCAGCATCCTTCAGCGAATTTAATTTTTGTTCATCATTATAAAACAGCCACCCCGTGATCTCTTCCATCTTCCTGAAACACCCTGTGCAAACTCCCTCTTCATCGTACTTACAGACTTTAATGCATGGGCTTTTTATTTTTTCGCTCATAATATTTTAATATGCTAAAAACAAAATTTAAGTATACTTAAAAATGCAAAAATATACATTATTTTAAATTAGAAAAGAAAATTTGAGAATTATTTAAATGATCAGGGGGGGAGATGTTTAAAAAGCAACTTTTGAGAAAAGGCAAGTCAGGACATAAATTAATAACTATACATCCTGACCTGAGCGTAAATGAGTTATTATAGAAGATTTCCGATTTTAATCCCGACATATACAGTACGCGGCTGGCAAGGGCCATAAATAAATCCAGGATCGCGGTAAACACCCTTGTCATGGTTGTGTTGTGTGCTGTTAAAGATGTTTTGGATACCTGCACTTAGCTCCACGCTGAATTCGCGGGAGACTTCGATATCATAATGAAGCTTTACACCCATATCAAAGAATTTTTCTGACTTTATCAGCTTTTCTCCTTCGATAATATCTCTGTTATTTATTGCATCGTTGATAGCCAATGCTGATTCATAATCTTCAGTAAACCCACCATTAAGTAAGTCGTTCAATTCCTCCTGTGTTGTTATTGTTCTTCCAAAGTGGGGCACAAGCATTGGACCAGTATAAGTGCCGGTTACAGATAGTTCCAACTTTTTGCTCAGGTGTGAATGAAATGTCAGGTAACCGTATTGATCAGGTGCCCTGAGAAAGCTCTTCGTTGTGTTAGTTTCAATATCACCCCATGGTTGAGGATTTTCGTACTGACTTTTCTGGAAGGTGAAACCCAATTGCATCATTAAACCTGACATGGTACCGATATTCAATTCTGTATTAACACCGGAAACGGTGGCATCATCTTCAGCATTTATCCTTACATATTCAACATTTCCCAATGAATCGATAGGGCTGTAATCGTTGGCAAACGGATCCTGTAAGATGGTATAAAATCCTTCAACCAGCACTTCGTATAAAATATTACCTACAGCTTTCGAGTAGTTGAGTGAGGTTGAGAAGCTATGCGATGTTTCCTGTCTCAGATCGGGAGCATTTGAATGAGTGATCCTTCTGGCTCCTGATGTTTCAATGTGAAGGTCCTCATCAAATATCTGAGGTGCCCTGTAACCTTTGGCATAACTAAGCCTGTATTGCAGATCATCACTAAAATCATGCAGGAATGTTATTCTAGGAATAAAAACATTTCCAGTTACATCCTCTTCACCTTCATATAACCTGTCAGAAACAGAATAATGATCGAACCTGAAGCCAACCAGGAATTTCGATTTTTCTGATTTCCATTCGTTTTGAAGAAAAAGGCCGGAGGTGTTTGTGAGCTGATTTGCTATCACAGTATTTGCCAAACCTCCGCTTCCTAATTTTACATCCTCCAGGGTACCAGTTGTATTATCAGCTCCAACAGTAACAGTAGAAGGGGAGAAGAAAAGGTTGTCGAAGTTTTTAGTGTATTGAAAACCCATGTTATAGGTTAAATCGTATGTTTTTCCGTAAGCAGTAGGATCTTGTAATGCACCATAATATGCATCCCTGTCGATATACTGAGTGGCTCCATATACAGCTATTTTGTTACCATCAGGAGTAAAGGATTCATAATTCAGGCCTACGCCAGTAATATCATGATTAATTTCTTCTGTAATTTCTGCTTCATGTGGCAATAGATCGAGTTCACTGCCACCTCTGCGGTACTCATTCAGTTTATAAAAGTCAAGACTGATCTTACTTAATTTCCCGGGTTTGTAATAGGAATTAAAACCGACAGAATTGTTTTTGAGTTTAACCATCTCAGTAAAACCATCGTTGTTTTCATCAAATGGATTACGATTCCGGGTCATACCATAGAGGAATAATCCACTTTTATTATCGTCTGTAACCAACGATCCGTTAAACTTTACTGAACGGTCATAGGCTAAATCACCTCCATCATGATGGCCAACACCAATTGCGCTGAAATCAGAACCTAACTGAAAGGTATTGCTGACTGGCTCCCTGGTAATAACATTAACTGTACCTGCAATAGCATTTCCTCCAAATAAAGCAGAGCCTCCTCCGCGAACTATTTCCACCCTCTGGATCATATTGGAAGGCAAAAGTTCAAGCCCGTATACACCTGCAAGTCCACTGAATACAGGCCGGCTGTTAATTAATACCTGTGAATACGGACCGTCAAGACCATTCATCCTCACCTGGGTGAAACCACAATTCTGACAGTTGCACTCGGTTCTTACACCGCAGGTAAAATCAAGCCCATCGATCAGACTGTTTGATTGCCGTTGTTCAAATGTCCGGGGAGATATAACATTGACAATTACTGGGGCTTCTTTCCTGTTGATCTCGTTCTTGTCAGAAGAAACGACCACCTGCTCCATTAAGAAGATATCTTCTTCCACCTTAAACTTAACTTCAATGCTTAGTCCGGAGATAACTTCGATTTCCTTTTCAACAGATTTATACCCGATTCCCTGAACCCGAAGTTTTATCGGACCTACCGGTAAATTTACCAGATTGAAGTGACCTGTTGCATCTGTAGTTGTTCCAATTGAAGTACCTTTCACAAACACATTGATAAAAGGTACATGGACACCGTTACACTGAACATCTCCAAAAATATTGGCATCTGTAGTCTTTTGTCCAAACAATGTTGGAGAAGAAATTATAAAAAGTAAAATTATAATTGAATTGATTCTTTTCATTTCCCTGATTATTATAAATGAATGATAGCCAGTAAAACCGGCCAAGTAAAAAATAAACCTAATGATTTTTTTCCTGGATATGGGTTAAGAAAAAATCGGAGGACCTCTCAGGGATATGAAGGAATAAGGCAGGATTGGACCGTAGTTTTGGAGTAAGATCGTTTTAATGCTCCTCAAATACAGTAATCCTGAAAGTAATAAAATTGCGATTATTACGAGAAAACTAAAAGTATTTACTTGTTGAAGGACCAGGTATGAAGTTGCTGAGTGATGATGTGACTCAAAGGGTGATTCCTGGCTACCGGAACCAAAAGGATGCGAGTGACAAACCACTGTTCCATCAGCCATTTTGTGGTAATGCACATTTGCCAGGTTATTGATCCCAATATACAGTAAAATTGGAATTAAAAGCAATGATAATCCTTTTGATATGTAGCCCTTATTATTCATTAAATCTGCGGCGAAGGTAAGCTTGTGTTATTTGATAAACAAAAAAAATGTATGTGTGGAATTTTTCTAAATAAGAATATCAGTACCGAAATTATTATACTGGTGTTTATCAGGATATTAAGAGCGAAAACTCTTGATATTAATTAATATATAAGATGTAATTTATAACAGCAATCCTGCAAATTTATTTGGAAAGTTTAGCCATTTGCAGCAGGAACAAATCACGCTTACCTCTGGATATTGGAACCTGCGATCCATCAATAAGCTCTACTGCACCGCCCTCATGACGGATGTACTTTTTAACATGCTCAAGGTTTATGAGATGGGAGTTGTGAGTTCTGAAGAAGTTCCGGTCAGAGAGTAGTTCCTGGTATTCTTTCAGGTTTCTGGAAACCAGCACTTTTCTGCTGTCCATCAGAAAAAACCAGGAGTAACTGCGGTCTGCTTCAATGCGTATGATCTCTTTTGTATTCAGGTATTCCATTCCATCGGAGGTTGGTATGGCCAGTTTGCCGGGCAGCGATGAACGAACATTTTCAAGAAGTGTATTTATTCCGCTACTTGGTTTATGATTGTTTGACCTTTTCTCCAGTACTTTGTCCACAGCCACTATAAACTCATTGATGTTGATTGGTTTTAATATATAGTCGACAGCGCTGAATTTTATTGCTTTAATAGCATAATGGTTAAAAGCCGTGATGAATATTACATCGAAAGAATGTTCCGGAAAATTAGCCAGGAGATCAAAACCACTGCCATGCGGCATCTCCACATCCAGGAAAACCAGGTCGGGTGTTTTGTCTATGATCAGTTTTGCCCCTTCTTTTGCAGATTTACCGGTTCCGACCACCTCCAGTTTAGGACAATATTCAGTGATGATTGATTTAATAAAATTTACCGCATCCGGTTCGTCATCAACTATTATCGTTCTTAATTTCATATTTACATCCTTTATTCATGGTTTTTAAATACTCATCTGAAGTCCAAACCCAGAACCCAGAATCCGGAACCCTAAACTTTTAAGTCATTATTGGAATATGTATCACCACCCGTGTTCCAATACCATTTCCCTTTTCATTTTCGATGTCGGTATAATCGATACGCATGTTTTTCCCGTACAATGAATTTACAAGTTTAAGTCTGGATTCAGTAATTTTAGTTCCAAGGGAGTTGTGGTTCCCGTTCGTTTGTTTGTTAATCTTCATTGCTGCTTTTCTCCCGATTCCATTGTCCTCAACAATGCACCTGACCCTGTCTTCGTCCAGTTTCAGTTCAATATGCACATATCCTTTACTTTCTTTATGCACCAGTCCGTGACAAATTGCATTTTCAACATAGGGCTGGATGAGCATGGTGGGTATTTTAAGCAACAGGGTATCAATATCGTCATCTACTTTCAGGGTGTATTCAAATTTTTCTTTAAACCGTAAGGCTTCCAGTTCAAGGTAGAGTTCGAGGGCGTCCAGTTCATCTTTTATTGTGATGCTGGTATGCTGTGAGTTCTCAAGGGTTTTTCGCATCAGCGATGAGAACTTGGTGAGGTAGTTGTTTGTGGATATTTTATCATGCTGGTACATGTAATATTGAATGGAATTCAGCGTGTTGAAAATGAAATGTGGATTCATCTGCTGACGAAGGTTCTTTTGTGTAATTTCCGAGATTTTGTGGTTCATTTCACTGATCCGTCGTTTGGAGCTGATCCTTGTTGAACGGAAAATTAGAAGCCCGATTATAAGAAAAAGGAAAATCAATCCGGCAAACCCATAGGTCAGGTATTTTTGTTGTTCCAGCTTTAAAGAAATAAGCTCAAGCTCTTTTTCAGATCTTTCCGCTTCGTAACGTCCTCTTGCATCTGCAATTCCACGGTTGTATTTCTGCATTTCCAGCGAGTCGCTGTATTTTTTATGCAGCACATGGTTATTGTATGCAGTTTCAAAATCACCCTGGGCGGTATCCATCATACTGATGTCTTTATACAGCCAGGAAAGGTTATACCAGTCTTCTGCTTTATGAGAATATTCAATACTTTTTTTATAGTATTTAATGGCTTTTGTGTACTCTTTCTGGTCCCTGTAAATTGTACCGATATTTCCATAGGCATTAGTAATGCTTCTCAAAATATCAGTTGGAATACTGTATTCAAGAGAATAGAAAAAATAGTCGAGTGCTGTATGCAGTTCATCATTCAGGTAGTGGTTCCAACCAATGCGTAGCAACAGAAAAGCAACACCAGCAGTGTCTGTCATTTCTTTGTAATAGTCCAGCGACTTTTTGTATTGTTCAATAGCATAGGTGAAATTGCTGTCCTCCATCATGCCAATGTCTCCTAACCTAAGGTAGGCATTTGCACAGAGCTTCACATTTTCTGCTTTAATGGAGGCATCTGCCATAAGAACCAGGTTTTTTCTCTTTTCTTCCACATCGCCCAGGTAATTGTAGAGGTAACCCAATCCACTGTAAGCTTCTGGAAGAATTTTAACCAGTTTATTGGCTTTAATGTACTCTATGTTTTCTGTGTATTTTTGTATACTTTCAGAAAATCTTCCACTATAAAAATACAGTAAGCCAACAAAATTGTTCGCCATGGCAATGGTTTCCGGATTACCATCCTCACCAACTTTTTCCAGAACGATGTCCATTTCTTCAAGTCCTTTATGATTATCCCGATGGTTGAAATGCAACTCAGCCATCGCCCAATGCAAAAGAAAAGGTGTATTTATTTCCTTCTCCTTTGCTAGATCAAAACCATCCTGTATCAAGCCTTCAGCTTCCGTAATTAATTTTTGATCAATGTAGATCCTGGCGAGTTTTGCACTGACAGATATTCTTGTAGTATCATGAATATCAGACTCTAAAATTGTTTTCAGTCTGTCGGCTTCGCTGGAAGATTTAGATATCGCCGGCTGCACCAGAAAGCATGTTACAAGTAATAGTATTGTGGTTAATCGAGAAATCATCAAAAAAGAATTCAGCTTGTTCGATTACAAAGATAATAACGTAACCATGTTTTGAACACAACATCTTTCAAATTGTACTTTTCATCTTTCAAATGGAAGGATACAATCTATGTTGTGGTGGTGATTGCTTGCCATCAGCCTACGTCAACGAAAGTAATTTGTCCGCAAGTAGGCGGACGTAATTAAGTGGTAAATGATGGTAATTTTTTTTTCACTACGAACAGCTGTAATCCCAACTGCTTCTGCCACTGCCAATGTCAATTTCACCACCTACTCAAATCTACCCTGAATAACACTAAAATCAGCTAAAAATATGTATCTTTATGAAAATTATTAACCATGACCGAAGAGTTTTTACACTACTTATGGAAGTTCCGTATGTTGAATACCCCCTTATTGACAACGCAGGGTGATTCAATCGAAATTATCGATCCGGGATTTCACAATACCGACTCAGGCCCGGATTTTTTCAATGCAAGAATAAAAATAGAAGACACTTTATGGGCGGGAAATGTGGAAATTCATGTTCTCTCGTCCGACTGGATCAAACATTCACATCAGAAGGATGAAGTTTATGACAATGTTGTTCTTCATGTAGTATATTCTGAGGACAAATCCATTAAAAGAAAGAACAAAGAAACCATCCCTACTGTTGAACTAGCTGGGAACTTTAATCCAAGTCTATTTAACCGCTACCAGCAATTAATGCTGAACAGAAACTGGGTTCCCTGTCAGCATTTAATTAACTCGGTTAGCCGTTTTACGATAAATAACTGGCTCGACCGTATTCTTATTGAACGGCTTGAATCCAAATCAATGGAAATCTTCAAACGGCTTGAGTACAACAAACACGATTGGAATGAAACTTTTTATCAATTGCTTGCCAGGACATTTGGATTTAAGGTGAATGCCATACCCTTTGAATTGCTTGCCCGGTCGCTTCCTGTTAAAGTGATAGGGAAACACAAAAACAATTTATTGCAAGTTGAATCTTTGCTGTTCGGACAAGCCGGGATGCTAAATGTCACTTACAGATCACAATATTTCCTGGAATTGAAAAAGGAATACGATTTCCTGTCAGAAAAGTACAATTTGTTTCCAATTGATAATCACCTATGGAGGTTTATGCGCATGCGTCCTACAAATTTTCCAACGATCCGGATATCCCAGTTTGCGCAGCTTATTCACAGGTCGAGCGTTTTGTTTTCGAAGGTACTTGAAACTGAATCTTTAAATAATCTGATGGGGATGATGAAAGCAAATGCATCCGCTTTCTGGGATGACCACTATACATTCAGGAAAAAATCAAAAAGAATGGTAAAAAAGACAGGCAAAACTGCTGAGGCATTAATCGTGATTAATACAGTGATACCCTTTCTGTTTTCTTATGGTAAAGCCAGGAAAAAGCAGGAACTTATCGACCAATCTCTAAAACTACTTGAACAGATTCCCGGAGAATCAAACTCCATTACCAGAAACTGGAATAGTCTCGGGTTCAGTATTCAAACCGCCTTTAATACACAGGCATTAATTGAACTAAAAAATTCCTATTGCAAAAGGAAACAATGCTTGAGGTGTGGATTAGGGAATTCTATACTTTCGAGAGAAAGAGGGTGAATGGTTGATTCCAGGGATTGTATGGAGGTTGAATGGGTTAAATTTGTTAAATCGGTTGAATTTATGGAACATGTTTCCGTTCATGGTTAAGATCCTACTACATTAGAGGATATTGTTTGCGACAATGTATCTACAAACGGAAAACCTAAAACCATTTATGAAATTGGTATTCGAAAAAAAACCGGAGCAAACATAATTGGATACAAAGCCCATGACGGACACTATGTTTTGAATCCTCACCCGGAAACAAAAGTATTGTTTGGGGCGAAATTATTTGTACTTGGAACACCTGACCAAATCGAAAATATGAAAGGTGTTATGATTGCTGAGGAATAGGTTTTCAGGAATCCGTGCCGGTTTCTTTTGTTTTCGCTTTACCTTTATTATTTTCACGGTTTACCGTATTATCAGGAGTTTTCTTTTCTGCAGGTTTTTTTGGACTGGCTGTTGATTTGGCGCTAGTTTTGGGATTCATGGTGTCTTCCATAGTTTTCTTGATTCCCAACGGATCCTTGAGGTCAATATCATCATCCATCTTCATATCTTTAGTAACATCAGAAGTTTCCTTTTTTATTTCATTTTTGATCTCATTGGTAGCCCTTCGCAGTTCATTTATTCCTTTGCCAAGCATACGAGCAAACTCAGGTATTTTTTTCGGACCAAAAACAAGGTAAATGACCACAATGATCACAATGATTTCTCCCCCGCTTATGTTCAAAAATAAAATAAAATTGTCCATTATTAAGTACGATAAATACAATTCAAAATTGCATAGGTTGGCAAAGATAATCAATACACCCGAACCCTAAAAGGTAACCCCGATATTCTGTGATTAAATTATCATCAACATAGCCTGTGGTCAAAAAAAAAGTCTCCCGGTTGA
Organism: uncultured Bacteroidales bacterium; assembly: GCA_964421215.1. GTDB lineage: Bacteria > Bacteroidota > Bacteroidia > Bacteroidales > JAADJA01 > JAADJA01. The sequence continues at coordinate 132,214 of CAYQWA010000006.1, forward strand.
GGAGACTTTTTTAAGAGTCGTATTTTTTTATTTTTTCTTGCTTTTTCCAACTGCTACCGGAGATTCATCAATTCCTTTCTTGCGGATGAGATCGTATGCAATCGGGCTGGCATTAAACAGTGATGAATACGTACCTACCATAACACCAATCAGCAGTGCAAATGTGAAACCACGAATAATCTCACCTCCGAATAAGAAGATGGTCAACAACACAACAATTGTTGTTCCTGATGTATTGAATGTACGTGCAAGTGTACTGTTCAGTGCAGCATTAATGTTGGTTTTGATGTCGCGTTTCTTGTGAATTGCAGTAAATTCCCTGATACGGTCGAAGATGATCACGGTATCGTTGATGGAGTAACCGATAATGGTAAGAATAGCAGCGATAAATGCCTGGTCGATCTCCATGTTAAATGGCAATACTTTCCAGAAGATTGAAAACAGTCCAATTGTTATCAAAGTATCGTGGAATAAAGCAATCACACCAGCAAGTCCAAATTGCCATCTGCGGAAACGAAGGGCGATGTAAACAAATATTACTATAAGTGCAAAACCGATTGCCCAAACCGCTCTGTTCCTGATATCATCAGCAATGGTCGGTCCAACTTTTTGAGAGCTCAGGATACCAAGCAACTTGTCTTCAGTTTCTGTATCTGTACTGAATTGCTTGTATTCAAAATTTTGATCAACAAAATAGGGTTTCAATCCGTCAAACAATTTTGTCTGAATGATTGAATCCACATTTGTTTCTGTATTGTTGATCATGTAACTGGTGGTTACCTTGATCTGTTTATTCGGACCAAATGTTTTTACTTCCGGAGTTACACTCTCACCATTTTCATCGATAAATACATTGGATAATGCATTTCTGATCTCCGCAGTATTCACATCCTGGTCAAACCTCACAACGTAAGTACGTCCCCCTGAAAAATCAACACCATAGCTTAATCCGTTTAATGCAAGAGAAGCAATTCCCAGAATTATAATACTTGACGAGATGACATAACCTAATTTCCTGGCTTTAAGAAAATCAAATTTGGCATTGGCAAGTGTATTTTCGGTTATCTTATTTGCAAAGTTTACTTCAAAGTTCTTGTTCAGTGCCCATGTAAAGATCAGCCTTGAAATAAAGATTGCTGAGAACAGGGATGAAAGAATACCAATGATCAATGTAGTTGCAAAACCCTGTACCGGACCTGAACCAAATACATAAAGTACAATACCGGTAAGAAGAGTAGTTACGTTACCATCAATGATAGCTGAATAGGCGTTTTTATAACCATCGCCAATTGCAAGGCGGATACCTTTACCGGCCCTTACCTCTTCTTTAATACGCTCATAAATGATCACGTTGGCATCCACTGCCATACCAAGCGTTAACACAATACCAGCGATACCCGGTAATGTTAACACTGCCCCAAATGAGGCGAGAACACCGAACAGGAAAAATATATTAATTATAAGTGCAAAGTCGGCAATAAATCCTGCACGGTTATAATAAAAGATCATATAAACAAGTACCAGGCTAAACGCAATCACAAACGACCACAATCCTGAGTTTACCGCTTCTTTACCAAGTGAGGGACCAACAACTGCTTCCTCAACGATTCTTGCCGGAGCAGGAAGTTTACCTGCTTTCAGGATGTTAGCAAGGTCCTGTGCTTCTTCAACAGTCATGTCACCACCTGAGATTGAAGACTGGCCATTAGGAATAGGAGTGTTAACGCCAGGTACAGAATAAACATATTCATCAAGGACAATTGCAATCTGCCTGTTTTCATCTTCAGATGCTTCTGTGGTTAATCTTTTCCAGATCTTAGTTCCTTCAGCATTCATCGACATGCTCACCTCCACACGACCGTTCTGGTCATAATCCTGACGGGCATCAGTAATAACTTCACCACCAAGAGCAGGTTTCATTTCCCTGGGATTTGAAATCTTTAAGGCGATCAGTTCAAGTACATTGCTTCCTTTAACCTGTGGCTCGTTGTACCAGGTAAGTTTCAGATCCCTAGGAAACAGGTCTTTTGTTTCACGAAGGTATTTGTTTACCTTGGCTGTATCTTTAATAGCAGCATAACCAACAGTTGCCCTTCTGCTTGGGTAGTACTGACCCTGATTTTGCTCATAAGCCGGGTTAAGTACTGCATAAAGGGGATTTTGCTTTGCATACTGGCTGAATTGCTGGTCATCACCAAGGGCGGTGGAGTCAGCATCCAGTTGGTCGAGGAGTGATACATCGGTTGAATCACTTGTTTCACCTCCTTCAGTATCTTTATTAAGTTCTGTTTCCGGGCTGCTTTCCAAATCTTCCGTTTCAGATAAGTCTTCATTTTCTGCATCTTCCTCCACTAATCCATAAATGTCAGCAAGACGTTTGTTTGCATCTGCAAAATTCTGGTAGAGGTCGCTGAACCTGTAAGTATCCCAGAATTCAAGTTGTGCAGTTCCCTGGAGTAATTTCCTTACACGTTCCGGATCTTTCACACCGGGTAACTCAACGAGTACTCTGTTTGAAGTAGCAATTTTCTGAACATTTGGTTGAGTAACACCGAATTTATCAATACGTGTACGGAGAATATTAAATGTTCTGTCGAAAGCACCTTCTGTTTCTTCCCTGATTACTTCGATCACATTGTCGTTTGTTGAAGCGGCAGTAATTCCTTTGTCTCTGAATTCAAAAAGGAAAATTGAGGCCAGGCTAAAATTAGGATCTATCTCATCAATGGATTCACCAAATAAGGTGACAAAATCTGCTTGACTGTTCTTTTGCTTTTCATGAGCAAGTGTCATGGCTTGAAGGAAAGTAGGATTCTGGCTGTTGCCTGATAAACCACGAACAATACTTGATATGGATACTTCGAGGGTGACGTTCATTCCCCCCTTGAGGTCAAGACCAAGGTTGATTTCCCTTTCTTTACATTCCTGGAAAGTATATTTTCTTATTAGAATATTAAATACTTCAACATTTGCCATTGAATCAAGGTAATAATTCTCACGGGCACGCATAATTGAATCAACGTAATATCCTTCCAGCAATTCATCGCCACTGGCAAGTTCTTTGGCCTGATTAAATGTAACTTCACTGTTAGCATAAGTTTTGGCCTTTGAAGCAACCCTTGATGTTACAAAAGTAAATGAGAGTTGAAACAAACATACAAGGGCGAAAAGAATCGCGAAAAATTTTATAGCTCCTCTGCTTTGCATTTCTTACTTATTTTGAAATTTTTCTACCTAAATTTTTTGAGGGTGCAAATATAGAACAACATATTTAAATAACCAATAATCTATAATTTAATATGTGTATTTTTTGATTTGCCCCATTTATCAGGGTTTTATCGTTATTTAATATGTCCGTCAGCTGACGGACCTAATTGATTGTAATTTGTCTGTCTGTTGGCGGATGTAATTAATTGAAATTACCGTTTTTAACTTCGAACTCTAAACTCAAAACCCAGAACCCGGAACTCATATCTATCCCTTATACCGTAACCACTTCCACAACTCCTTATAGTTGATCTTTTTGCCGTACATTAATATACCGGTCCTGTATATTTTTGAAGCCAGCCAGGTTGTAAAGAAAAATCCTGCTATCAACAATACAACGGATAATACAAGGTCGAAAACAGGTACTCCGAAGGGTAAGCGTATCATCATTACCACCGGAGATGTGAACGGAATAATTGACATCCAAAACGCAGCCGGACCTTCGGGATTCATCATTATAAACTGAGATACGACGATGGATAAGATCAAAGGGATTGTTAACGGCAGCATAAACTGTTGAACATCCGTTTCACTATCCACAGCCGATCCGATAGCAGCAAACAGAGCTCCATACAACAGGTATCCTCCAATAAAGAAAAAGAGAAACATTGGAATGATCAACTCGAAATTAATGGAGTTCATCATGTCGTAAAAAGCGACCAGTGATTCGTTAACATCATTGGTCTCCATTCCTTTGTCAATAGATGGTAACTGAGGACCTGTGTTTATCCCTGAACTTTCTAACTGCTGTTGGATATTCAATTGGGACTGCTGGTAATTACTGATCTCATCCGAATAAAATGAAAGAAAGGTGGAGACAATAACTAGCGTAAAAACAACCCAAAGAACAAATTGTGTCAGGCCAACCATGGCCACTCCGATAATCTTCCCTACCATTAATTGAAAGGGTTTGACCGAGGAGACGATCACCTCGACAATCCGGTTGGTTTTTTCTTCGATTACACCCCGCATAACCAGGGTGCCGTACATAAAAATAAAAATGTAAATGATTAGTCCGCTAATAAATCCTACACCCATGCCTAACTCAGTATAACTGGATCGTTCATCTCCTGATTCAGTTATTTTTACTGTTAACAGGTTGATGTTTGTTTTTATGGACTTTAAAACATTGGGATCTATATCAGGCAGTTCCAGCTTCATGGATTCAACACTTTTCCTCATGCTTTCACTGATATAGCCCTTAACAACGATGTTCGGCTGTCGGATAGAGTAAAGTTTGGCTACCTCAGGGATCCCGTATTCAAGGGGTTGAATGAATAACAAGGCATACAGGTTGTCCTGCATTGCCAGCTCTTTGTTTTCTTCAAGATCACCAGATAATTCCCTGAACTTAATGTTATCGGTATCCCTGAATTTATTAAAAAATAACCCAGAGTGGTCCAATACACCGATAACCTTGGTTTCACCTTCTAATTGTGCAAAGTAGAACGGAACAATAAATAATCCAGCCATCAATAACGGGCCGAGTATGGTCATGATCACAAAGGATCGCTTTTTAACCCGAGTTAAATATTCCCTTTTTATGATGAGGCCTACTTTATTCATGCATTAATTTTTATTTTCGTTTTCCTGAACTTTCCTGATAAAGATCTCGTTCATACCCGGCAGTAATTCTTTAAATGATTGTATTTCTGCATGGGGAATTATCTTTTGAAGCAGATAATTCTGACCGTTTCCATTATTGAGTTTAATTTTTGCTGTGGAGGAATGGCCAATTTTCTCCTCCTTGATAACGGTAAATTCTGTGCCGAGTTTTTTATCTAAATCAGAAATTTCACCTGTAAAAGAAATTTCATAGGTGTTTGACTTATAGGTGTTTCTGATCTCCATTATTTCACCCTCAAGTATTTTCTTTGATCTGTCGATTAAAGCAATGTGATCACAGAGTTCTTCGACGGAGGCCATATTATGGGTTGAAAAGATTATAGTGGCACCATTATCTTTTAAAGCAAGGATCTCATCTTTGAGCAGGTTAACGTTGATTGGATCGAAACCACTGAACGGCTCATCAAAGATCAGTAATGAGGGCTCATGAACAACCGTAACGATAAACTGGACCTTTTGCTGCATACCCTTGGAAAGTTCTTCCACTTTTTTATTCCACCAGGCTCCAATGTCAAATTTATCGAACCAGTACTTCAATCGTTTATGGGCTTCCGATTTTGACAATCCTTTAAGTTGAGCAAGGTAAAGTGCTTGTTCCCCAACTTTCATTTTTTTGTACAGGCCTCTTTCCTCCGGCAGGTAACCTATTCGGGCAATATGTCCTGGATTTAATTTATTACCGTTTATCCTGATCTCACCCGAATCGGGCCCAGTAATCTGGTTAATTATACGGATCAATGTAGTTTTGCCAGCACCATTGGGTCCAAGCAGGCCAAAAATACTTCCTGAAGGAACCGACAGACTTACTTCATCAAGTGCTTTATGATCTGCAAATTGTTTGGAGACATTCTTTACTGATAGAAGTTCATTCATGCTGCCTGTTCTAATAGGGAATTGATTTTATTGTGAGAAATATTCGTGCATCCTTGTAAAGAAGCTTTTTTCCCTTGCACCGGGTTTCGGTTTGAAATTTTCGGACTGACTCAGTTTTTCAAGGATCTGTTTTTCTTCTTTCGAAAGGTTCTTTGGAGTCCAGACATTTATATTGATCAGAAGATCACCTGTCCCGTATGAGTTTATGGCAGGAAGTCCTTTGCCTTTAAGCCTTAGTACTCTTCCGGCCTGTGTTCCAGGAGTGATCTTAATTCGTGCTTTTCCGTCGATTGTAGGGATCTCTATGGTTGCTCCGAGAGCTGCATCAGAAATGCTGATGTAGGCATCATGCAGAAGGTTTACGCCATCCCTTTCAAAGTGATCGTGTTCAATTTCTTCCACAAGAATGATCAGGTCACCGGGTACACCTCCTCTAGCACCTTCATTTCCTTTTCCGTTCATTGACAATTGCATGCCGTCTTCAACTCCAGCAGGAATATTAATAGTGATGATCTCTTCACCTTTTACAATCCCGTCACCGGCACAACTGGGGCATTTATTCACAATGGTTTGTCCTTCACCACCACATGAAGGACATGCGGATGAAGTTTGCATTTGACCCAGAAACGTATTGGTTACTCTTGTTACCTGACCTGCTCCGTTACAGGTCGAACAGGTAGAATAGGAGCTTCCGCCTTTTGATCCGGTCCCGTTGCATGAATCACAGCCAACGTATTTGTTGACTTTTATTTTCTTTTCAGCTCCATTAGCAATTTCTTCAAGGGTGAGCTTAACTTTAACCCTCAGGTTTGACCCCCGGTTTACTCTTCTTCTGCGTCCTTGTCTACCGCCGCCGAAGCCACCAAATCCACTAAATGCCCCACCGAAAGCATCTCCGAAAATATCTCCAAATTGAGAGAAGATATCATCCATTGACATGCTGTATCCACTGGTTCCTGCTGCACCACCAATTCCTGCATGGCCAAACTGATCGTACCGGTTCCTTTTATTTGCATCACTGAGCACCTCATAAGCCTCTGCTGCTTCCTTAAAATTATCTTCGGCCTGCTTATCATCCGGGTTTTTGTCAGGATGGTATTTTAAGGCCAGTTTCCTGTAGGCCTTTTTGATCTCAGCTTCGGTGGCGTTTCGCTGCAATCCTAATACTTCGTAATAATCTCTCTTTGACATTTATTTGGAGTAAAGGTATTTTATCTATAATCAGTTTATTGGTATTTGTTATCCTTTTTACTGCCCTATAACAACTTTTGTATAACGGATAACTTTTTCGCCCAGCATGTAGCCTTTTTCAATTTCATCAACAATCTTGTCTTTCAAGTCTTTGGAAGGGGCTGGAATGTAAGTAATAGCTTCATGAAAATCTGTATCGAATTCTTTACCAATGGCTTCTATTGGGGTTAATCCTTTTTTCTGAAGTAGTGTATTCACTTTGTTGAAAATCAATTGCATTCCTTCTTTAACAGCACCGCAATCATTTGACTCTTCTGCAGACTTTATGGCACGTTCAAAATCATCCATCACTGGAAGCAGTTCAGTGATCACTTCTTCTGAGGCCGTTTTGCTTAATTCGATACGCTCTTTTATCGTTCTTTTCCTGTAGTTGTCAAATTCAGAATACAACCTGAGGTATTTATCATTTAACTCACTCACCTTCTCCTGCAGTTCAATCTCTTTGGACTTTTTTTCTTTTCTTTTTGACTTTTGCTTTTTACTGTCAGTCTCTTCCTTTTCCTGAGGTTCTTCAGCGGTTTCCTCTAAACTATCTTTCACATCCTTTGCTGCTTGTTCTTCCTGAACTTTAGCTTGCTTTGCCTGTTTATCTTTTTCAGCTGTCTTGCTACTTTTTCTTGCCATTTTTTTAATTATTTCACTTTGTAAAACAACAACCCCACGCTTAAACAAAATTTCTGCCATTATGTTGTTTAGGACAATGTGGCAGGAAATGCATTTAATATTGATTTTATTAATTGATTGCTGAGAAAATGGCAGGATAAACTAAATTATTGTTGAGGATAATTAACATCACTCATTTGAGATGTTTGCTTATCCTCTGCAGCTTTTATCTTGCTAAAGTTGTAATCAAATTTACAGCCAATAAATATATAGACTTGATAGGAGTTTGTCCTTTTGTCTTTTGAGAGGTTATCATTTTTTAATAATTTTGATTAAAATATTGGAGATATTAAAATGTTGAAAGAACCAAAAATTCCCAGGGAATGGACTAAAGCCGAAAAATGGGCATGGAAGGAAATTCGGGCTGGTCGTATTGCCGATTTTAGCAAACTGTATAATGAGGTTTTAGATCCATATATAAAGGACAACTGGGAGAATGAAAAAAGCTGTCGATTATTGTCCGCAACCTTCCTACAGACAATTTTGACTGATGAAAATTTTTGTAGTTTTCTTCCTTTTAAGGGAGTCAGGATAAACCAGGCCTGTTTTGAGGATACAATCGATCTCCAACATGCCTTCCTGGATCATCAATTATGGTTGGAGAACTGTCGTTTTGCTGGTGACTTAAGTTTAGTGAATTTCCACATTAACGGATGGTTCTCTTTTGAGGGTTCCTGGTTTGGTGGTTCTCTTGATCTTAACGGGGCTAAATTTAACTCCCATGTATCCATTATGAATGCCAAGGTAGAAGGGAACATGGATTTGAGTTTTGCAACAGTTGATGGACAGTTTGACCTGAGCAATAGTGTATTCATGAGTAAACTTGATATGAATACAATTTCCCTAAGGCGAAGTCTTATCATGAGTGGCAAAGCAATCTTCCATGATGTTGACTTGACGAATGCAAGGATAGGTGAACTTGTTGATATGATCAACAGTACTTTTAAAGCACAACTAAGATTGAACGGAATTGAGATAGCCCAGCATCTTTTTATGCGTGGAGGCTCAAATTTTGAAACAGTTGACCTTGGAGCAGGACAAGTTGGCGGGCAACTTGATATGAGCGGTAGTTTTTTTAATGGTGAGCTCAATATGAATTCCCTGAAAATAGGTCAGAGCCTTCTAATGGGTAACGGTGCAAAATATAATGAGGTACACCTAACCAATGCAAGGATAGATGACCAGCTAAGTATGACCGCTTGTGAGTTTAATGCTCTTCTTGATATGAATGGTATTGAGATCACTCAGCATTTGTTTATGCACGATCAATCTGCTTTTAGGGAAGTGAACATGATGACAGCTAAAATTGGTGGTCAGATTGTCATGGACGGGAGTACGTTTGAAGGTACTCTTAACATGAATTCTGTTGCAGTTAATCAAAGCCTTTTTATGCGCGATAAAGCTGTTTTTCAAGAGGTTGATCTTACAAATGCCAAAGTTCAGGACCAGGTTAACATGATTGGAAGTTCCTTTAATTTGAAGTTAACGATGAATGGTATTGAAGTTGGGCGGCACTTATTTATGCGGGGTAAATCCTCTTTTGAGATGGTTGATCTTGGATCTGCTAAAATTGGCGGGCAGCTTGATTTGAGCGGTAGTATGTTTACAGGTCAGCTTAGCATGAATCAATTACAGGTAAGTAACAGCTTACTGATGCGAGATAAATCCTCTTTTGAAGAAATTGACATTATTAACTCCTGGATTGGTGGGCAGGTTGATTTAAGCAACAGTAAATTCAATGGAAAAGTTGATATGGATGGCATTGACATTGCTCAGTCACTTTTTATGAGGTCAGCAATTTTTTCTGAAAAACATTCAGTCCTGCTGTATTTTGCAAAAATTGGGTCCAGCCTTGATTTATCAGGCGCAACAATTTCAGTTCTGGATCTAACATCAACAGACATACAGAATGAAATCCGATTGGGCTCAGCAAAAGGGCACCAGCCAACTAATTGGATTGGAAAGTCCAGGATGGTGCTGAGAAACACAACAGTAGGTGCTATTCAGGATGCACATGTCAAAATGGAATCATGGCCTGAGAGTTTGGAATTAGAAGGATTTGAATACAACCGCCTTGGTGGGTTTGGAGCTGAAGGAACAGCAGATATACTAAATCGAAGCAGCAAATGGTTCATTAGCTGGCTCGATCGTGATAAATCCTTCTCACCCCAACCTTTTGAATTGCTTGCCAATGTGTTGCATGAATCGGGTTACCCTTCAAAAGCAAATGCTGTGCGTTATGCGTCCAGAAAAAGATCGTGCAGGGAAGCATGGCATAATCGGGATGGTAAATCTTCAGAAAAGTTACGGTGGTTTGGATTAAAACTTTTACAACTAACAATTGGCTATGGATTGGGCTCCCGGTATTTTCGGGTATTATGGTGGTTTGGTGGGTTTACCCTTCTTGGTTTCGTTGTTTTGCTTGGCTCAATAAAATTGCCAAATCCGGATTATTATGAATTGGCCTGGGCAAGTTTTGATCAGATTCTTCCAATAGTGACCCTTAACGGTGCATATGAAGAACTTATTCTTGAAAATTGCAGCAAATGGGGAATCGTATATTTCTATTTTCAAAAATTAATAGGGTATGTTCTTGGTGGATTTCTTGGTGCAGGATTAGCAGGCCTGACACAAAAGAACTAAATGGAATTTAATCATTAACAACTAATATGAAGTTAGAGGTTTAATCTGATTATTGTTTTTCTTTAGCTTCAGATAATAAGTGCTTAACCTATAGCCTTTTTTTTATTGATCAAATAAACTCCCAGCAAAATAACCCCCATATTTCCAATATGGTGAAGTGTTATTTGTTCGCCATCGACTATACCCCAGCCAATTGCGAAAATAGGAATGATGTAGGTTACGGATGATGCATAGATGGTAGATACCCTTCTAATAAGGCTGTTCATTAACAGCATTGCTGCAGCAGTACCTATTATTCCAAGGCCAGCAAGAGCCGCAAAATGGACCGGCCATTGTGGATTCTGCAACACAGGTCCAAAATCAGTCGTAAGTAGATATACAATGGCCACAGGAGGAAAAAACATGAAGGAGAGAGAAGTGATCTGGATTCCGTTCAGGTGGGAGAGATGAGCCTTGATCAAATTAATGTTGAGCGCATAAAAGGTCGTTGCAAGGACAATAAATAGTGCATAAGCGTTAATACCTCCAAGTGAAACATCTTTGCCACCTGCAATCAATCCAAGAGCCCCAAGTAATCCCATAACCAAACCGAGGATCTGCACCCACTTGAACTTTATTTTGTACAGGATCACACCAAGCAGTAAGGTGAAAACCGGAGTCAATGAATTTAACATACCCGCCAGTGCACTGTCGATCTGTGTTTGAGCCTTTGTAAAAAGAAATGCAGGGATAAAACTACCAAAGAATCCCGCAATTAGTAAATATTTAATGTTTTTCCCCTTAAAGTATTTTAGATTTTTAAAGGAGAGCGGCAACAAAACAAGGGAAGCAAGCAACATCCGGATAGCTGCTGCCTGGTCACTGGAAAAACTTCTGATCCCTACTTTAATGAGGATAAATGAACTTCCCCATATAAAGGCAAGCAACATAAGTATTGAAAACTGAAACCAACGTTTCTCCCAATGCATTTCTAAGAATATTAGACGGCAAAAGTAAATTAAAAACCCTTGTCAGATATGTCCTGACAAGGGTTTTTCTTTAATAAGCAAGCAAGAATTGTATGGAATTCTTCCTGAGCTATTTATGTTATTTAGAAATCCTCATTTTGTAGAATGACCTGTACACAAAGTACAACGCAATGATCAGAAATGCTGCACCAACATAATAGGCTACGCTTCTGAATTCGGGAGCAATTGCAATTTCCATTGCTAACAGTCCGAACAACGTGGTAAACTTAATTACAGGATTCAACGCTACAGAGGATGTGTCTTTAAACGGATCACCAACTGTGTCACCGATTACAACAGCATCATGCAGAGGAGTTCCTTTTTCCTGCATGTCTACTTCCACAACTTTTTTAGCATTGTCCCATGCACCACCACCATTGGCCATAAATACCGCCTGGAATAAACCGAAGAAGGCAATGGACAACAGATAACTAACAAATAGGGCAACAGGTGCATTAGAATTTAATGGTGAGGATAAGAATGCAAACGCCAAAGCAAACGAGAAGATGGCAATAAAGATGTTCCACATTCCTTTTTGTGCATAAACAGTACAAATTTTAACTACTGCTCTTGATTTTTCCACATCTGCTTTTTTAGGAGCATTCGGATCAAGGTTTATGTTCTTTTTAATAAATTCAACTGCACGAGCTGCACCAGTGGTTACAGCCTGAGTAGAAGCACCGGTAAACCAATAAATTACTGCACCACCCAACAAGAATCCCATAATGGTATAAGGATTAAGAAGATTCAGAATTTCTTCAGGTTGCACTCCAAGTGTACTCTTAATAACCAGGATTAGAGAGAATATCATGGTTGTAGCACCGACTACCGCGGTACCTATCAATACTGGTTTGGCGGTTGCTTTAAAAGTATTCCCTGCACCATCATTGGCTTCGAGGTAATATTTGGACTTTTCAAAATCAGGTGTAAATCCAAATTCTTTTTCAATCTCAGGAGTTACTTCTTTCTGGTTTTCTTCAATAAGAGATAACTCATAAATGGACTGTGCATTGTCGGTTACAGGGCCATAGCTGTCAACTGCAATGGTTACAGGTCCCATTCCAAGCATTCCAAAAGCTACCAATCCAAATGCAAAAATTGAAGGATAGATCATAAGTTCACTCAGCCCAAAAGTACTTGCATAATAAGCAATGAACATGAGTAAGAAAAAGACCATACCTTTCCAGAATGCACTGAAATTACCTGCAACTAATCCGGATAATATGTTCAGTGAAGCGCCACCTTTTTTAGAAGCCTCCACTACTTCGTTTACGTGTGTTGATTTAGGGCTTGTAAATATTTTTGTAAACTCAGGAATAAGGGCAGCTCCGAGAGTTCCTGCACTAATAATCACCGAAAGTGTTATCCACAGATCCATCGGAAGGTTGCCAATTGTTATATAACTAACTGCGAAAGTCACAATAATAGATAAAATTGAGGTAATCCAAACCAATGAAGTCAAAGGCTTTTCAAAGTCAAGATCAGTAGCATTGTTATATTTAGCTTTGGAAATTGCGCCATTTATCCAGAAAGAAACAATTGAGGTTACAATCATCAGAATCCTCATCAGGAATATCCACATTAGCATTTTGACCTGAAGGGCCCATGTTAGTGCTTCCAGGGATGCCGAATTACTAATTGAGAAAGATTCAACATTTAAGGATATTGCCAGGGCATTAACAAACTCAGGGCTAAAACCGGCAATGCTTTCAAGGTTATATGAAATAGCCAAAAGGATGAAAGCGATAAGAGCTACACCTGTAACACCATAAGTTTCAAAACCGTCAGCGGTTGGTCCTACACTATCCCCTGCATTGTCACCCACACAGTCAGCAATTGTTCCTGGGTTACGTGGATCGTCTTCACCAATCTTAAAAATCACTTTCATTAAGTCAGATCCAATGTCAGCAATTTTTGTAAAAATACCACCAGCTATCCTTAGGGCAGATGCTCCAAGTGATTCTCCAATAGCAAATCCAATAAAACTGGCACCGGCATATTCGCCTGGTACAAACATCAGGATGATTAGCATCATTATCAGTTCAAGAGAGATTAGAACCACACCTATACTCATACCTGCATTCAGCGGAATATTTAATAATTTAATGGGTTTCTTTTCAAGGGAAGCAAAAGCCATCCGTGAGTTGGCTAGTGTATTCATCCTGATTCCAAACCAGGCAACACTGTATGAGCCTAAGATTCCGACAATTGTCCAACCTAAGATCATTAATACTCCTCCGACTCCAAAAGCATTTTCTATATGTGCTTCTCCTGTTACTGGATCAATAACTTCGTGCTTTGACAAAAAACCGAAATAAAATGCTACTGCCGCCCCGATAAAGAGAAACAGAATCGCCAGGAATTTACCCTGCTGGATCAAATAGGTTTTACCTGTCTCATAAATCACATGTGCTACATCAAGCATCGATTGATGAGCCTTGATTTTTTTTACCTTCATGAACTGATACAGCCCGAAAAGGAAACCTGCAAAAGTGATGATGAATCCCCAGTACAGGATGTTCTCAGATTTGATGCCTTCAGGAATAACCAGATCGGCTTCACTAGCAAAGCTAAGAACGGGTAAAGAAAGAATAGTGAAAATCGATAATAACTTTTTCATATCTAAATGTTTAAATTTAAAAATTGGCAGCTAAAATATAAAGTATTTCATTACATCCCACTTTAATTTATAAGCCTTTCTAAATTATTACATACACTTCAACAACTCCATTTTACTAATTATCACAGGTATTGCTTAAATGGATCAATGTTGATAAAATTTAAAATTTCTTTTTTTTATCAAGTCGGGGCTGAGAAATTATTAATACTTTTATCTGCGAATTTCAGATAACAGGCGAGATATAGCGAATGGATAAAATAAAACTGGAAATAATTGGCATGTCATACAGTCAGTCTCAGAGTGGTGCTTATGCACTTATTTTGGGAGAAACCAGAGGGAAAAGAAGACTGCCAATTATAATTGGGGGATTTGAAGCTCAGGCGATAGCCATAGAACTTGAAAAAATGAAGCCGTCAAGGCCACTTACTCATGATTTGTTTAAGCGCTTTGCTGAGACATTTAATGTTTCATTTCGTGAAGTGATCATCAATAAATTTATTGAAGGCGTTTTTCATGCTGAACTGGTATGCCTGGATGGTGATAGTGAGTACCGTATCGATGCCAGGACTTCTGATGCAGTTGCACTTGCTCTTAGGTTTAAATGCCCTATCTATACCAATGAAAAGATCATGTCATCAGCAGGCATTATTGTTGACGAGAAAAAAGAAGAAAAACAAAAGGAAAAGGTTACACCTGAACCTGAAGTAAAAAGCTCTCTGGAGCATTATACCGTTGCTGAACTTAAAGAAATGCTTCAAAAGGCAGTGGATAATGAAGAATATGAAGAAGCTTCTGCCATTAGGGATGAAATGAACAGGCGAAAAAAGAAATAAACTACCATAGATTTCAAAATTAATGGGGAATGCAGATTGATCTGAATTTCCCAAAATTTTTTTATACCATTAATTATGCGAAAAAAGTGGATAATACTTACTCTTTTTCTTGCGCTTGTAGTTTCAGGTGTTTTCTCAATGATCCAGGAAGGTGGACAGGATTCGCTTACGTCTGGTAATGATACTACTGAATCAGTTATTGGGGAATTGGAGCCTCCTGTTGAAATTGAAGAGCCACCAACTGATGGTCAGGGAGCAGAGGCTGTCAATTCAAAATCTAACCTATTGCTTGAACGGGATAAAAAGGGAGGATTCTCCCTGATGACCATATTGCGCGGACTTTTAGGGATGCTTGTCCTTATTGGCATTGCATGGATCTTTAGTGCCAACAGGAAAGCCGTTTCCTGGCGAGTGGTGGTCATAGGCCTGTCCATTCAGGTTCTGCTTGCCATTGGTGTATTGTATGTGCCTTTTGTCCAGTTCTTTTTCGATATTGCTGGAAAAATATTTGTCAAAATTCTTGATTTTACACAAGCAGGGGTTTTATTCCTTTTTAAGTCGATGGTAACAGGTGAAATAGAAATTGGCCTGATTAATTTTGCCATTAAAATTCTGCCCACCATTATCTTTTTTTCTGCATTGACCAGTTTGTTGTTTTATTTTGGAATTATTCAGTTTGTAGTGAAAGCCATGGCATGGGTGATGGTCAGGCTTATGAAATTATCAGGGGCTGAAAGTTTGTCTGTTGCTGGAAATATCTTTCTGGGCCAGACAGAATCCCCGCTGATGATCAAAGAGTACCTGCCAAAAATGAATAAATCAGAGATGCTCCTGGTGATGATGGGAGGTATGGCTACTCTTGCAGGTGGAGTTTTGGCTGTTTATATTGATTTTTTAGGGGGTGATGACCCGGCACAGAAACTCTTGTTTGCAAAACATCTTTTGGCAGCCTCTGTGATGGCAGCTCCGGGAGCCATCGTCATCTCAAAAATATTAATGCCTCAAACCGAGGACATTAACAAAACCATGGAAGTTTCTAAAGAGAATGTCGGTAGCAATGTTCTGGATGCTATTTCCAATGGTACAGGTCAGGGATTACGACTGGCAATTAATGTAGCAGGGATGTTGTTGGTATTCATAGCTTTCATTGCCATGTTTAACTTTATTCTGATCAAATTCGGAGATTTGACAACACTGAATGAAATCATTGCAGATAGTACAGACGGCAAATACACAAAGTTAAACCTGCAGTTTATACTGGGGTATACTTTTGCACCCATTATGTGGTTAATTGGAGTACCCGGATCGGATATTACTATGGTTGGAAGGCTGCTTGGTGAAAAGATAATTATGACAGAGTTTATCGGTTACATGAGCTTGTCAGAGTTAAAAGCAGCAGGAGTACTGCAGCCTAAATCAATAATCATGGCAACGTATATGCTATGTGGTTTTGCCAATTTTGCCTCCATTGGAATTCAGATCGGAGGAATTGGTTCACTGGCACCTAATCAGCGGGTGTTGCTAAGCAGGTTTGGTATGCGTGCCTTGCTTGGCGGAACATTAGCGTCATTGTTATCTGCCACTATTGTTGGTGCAATATTAGGATAAAACAAACAAAATATACAATGGGAATATTTGCAACTGCAGTAAATTGTATGGATGGAAGAGTCCAGGAGCCAGTTATTCGGTTCATGAAATCTACCTATGGTGTGGATTATGTAGATATGGTTACCGAACCCGGGCCGGATAAGATCCTTGCCGAAGATGCAGACAAGTACAAAATGAATTCCATCAAACAAAGGCTGGATATTTCAGTTAATAAGCATGGCTCAAAAGTTATACTCGTAGCTGGACATGAGCACTGTGCAGGCAATCCAGTTGATAAGGACACACACATTGCTCAAACATTAAATTCGGCCGCCACAATAAAAGCATGGTTTCCGGATGTCGAGGTCGTGCCGGTGTGGATAGGGGAGAACTGGATAGTTGAGGCGTTGTAATTTATGAGGCTATTAGCTTTTGGCAATTAGCTGTGAGCTTTCATTTTTTGTCTTCACACAGAGCAACATCGATCTAAAGGCAGATCACTAATTCTTGTTGATAACTTTCACTGTTACTTTAATAGTTATTGCACTTTCAGAGGTAATCAGGTAATATTTACTTCTACTTTTGCGGTGGTAAAAATTGGATGAGATGAGGCAATATCTTGATTTATTAGACCATGTTTTAGAACGTGGTGTGAAAAAAAACGACAGGACGGGAACCGGAACCTACAGTGTTTTTGGTTACCAGATGAGGTTTGACCTTCAGAAAGGATTTCCGGTGCTAACCACAAAAAAACTACACCTGAGATCGATCATTCATGAGTTGTTATGGTTCCTTCAGGGTGATACTAACATAAAATACCTAAAGGATAACAAGGTCAGTATCTGGGACGAATGGGCGGATAAAGATGGGAACCTGGGACCCATTTATGGTGCTCAGTGGAGAAACTGGAACGATGAAGGGATTGATCAGATCTCTGAAGTTATTGATTTGATAGGAAGTAATCCGGATAGCAGAAGAATGATTGTCGCAGCATGGAATCCTGGAGTTCTACCTAAACCAGGTCAATCATTTGCAGAGAATGTTGAGAAAGGTCGCGCAGCACTGCCTCCGTGCCATGCATTTTTCCAGTTTTATGTGGCTGACGGAAAATTATCCTGTCAGATGTATCAAAGGAGTTGTGATATATTTCTGGGAGTTCCCTTTAATATTGCTTCATATTCCTTGTTAACAATAATGATGGCACAAGTTACAGGATTAAAACCCGGTGAATTTGTACATACCTTGGGTGATGCACATATTTATTTGAACCATGTTGAGCAATGCAAAGACCAGCTGACAAGAAAACCTTATCCTTTACCACAAATGAAGATTAATCCGGATGTGTCGGATATCTTTGGATTTAAGTTTGAGGATTTTGAATTAGTGAACTACGAAAGTCATCCTCATATTAAGGGAGCAATATCTGTTTGATTTACGAAAAACGAATTACGAAGACGATTTGAGAAAGCGATTTACGAATTTAGGAAATGAAATTAGAATTTATGAAAGATATATCGATTATAGTTGCAGTTGCGAAGAATAATGCCATTGGAAAGGATAATAAACTGCTTTGGCACTTATCAGAGGACTTAAAACGGTTTAAAAGACTTACAAGTGGTCATTATATCATCATGGGAAAGAACACCTATTTTTCATTACCAAGGAGGCCATTGCCCAACAGAACTCATATTGTTCTTACTGATGTTCCCGGCGAACAGGTGGATGATTGTATCATCGCTTATTCAATTGAAGAAGCTATAAGGAAAATGAATCCTGACGAGGAAAACTTTGTCATAGGAGGAGCTTCCATTTATAAACAGTTTCTCAACCATGCCAATAAACTATATATTACCTGGGTACATGAAGAATTTGAAGGGGATACTTTTTTCCCTGAGTTGGATGAAAAGGAATGGAAGGTCATATCGAAAGAAGACTTTCCGGAGCCGGATGAGAAAAATCCACACCCTTATTCTTACGTGATTTATGAGCGGGTATAGAGCCGTTAGATATTTACCTTAATCTTCCTGTGCCTGGATAGCCGTAATCAGAACCGTATTCACAATATCCTTTACCAAACATCCACGGCTTAGGTCATTGACTGGTTTATTCAGCCCTTGTGAAACAGGTCCAACCGCTACAGCACCAGATGCCCTTTGCACTGCTTTATAAGTATTATTACCAGTATTAAGATCTGGGAAAATGAAAATTGTGGCTTTTCCGGCTACTTCACTGCCAGGCATTTTTTGCCGTGCTACGGTAGGCTCGATGGCTGCATCGTACTGAATGGGGCCTTCAACTTTTAGTTCAGGTCGTCGTTTACGGACTATATCCGTGGCTTTTCTTACTTTTTCAACATCTACTCCTTTTCCTGAGGTACCTGTGCTGTAAGATAGCATTGCAATTCGTGGCTCAATTCCAAACATGCTGGCTGTATCAGCTGAGCTAATGGCAATATCAGCCAGTTCTTCTGCATTGGGATTGGGATTAAACGCACAATCAGCATAAACCAGTACCCGATCTTCAAAACACATAAAAAATGAACTGGAGACAATAGAAAATCCGGACTTGGTTTTAATAAATTCAAAGGAGGGTCGAATCGTATGCTGTGTTGTATGTGCTGCTCCTGAGACCATACCATCTGCATGGCCTTTATACACCATCATTGTTCCCAGGTAGCTTACATCGTACATTATATCCTTGGCACCTTCACGTGTAACGCCTTTTTCTTTTCTTAACCTGAAATAAGTTGCTGAGTAGTCGTTAACCAGGTCGTTGTCGTAAGGATCGATAATTCCTGCACCTTCAATATTCAAATGCAAGGAGGTGGCTTTCTTTTGAATTTCTTCTTCATTACCAAGCAAGGTAATGTCCACCACGTTTCTGCTTAACAATATTTCAGCGGCACGTAAAATACGTTCATCAAGCCCTTCTGGAAGTACTATATGCTTTTTATCTTTCCTTGCCCGTTCAAACAATTCATATTCAAACATTAGAGGAGTTATTACTCCTGTTCCGGACAGATCAATCTTATCCTTAATTACGTTTTCATCCACATAACTTTCAAAATGACCCAATGCAATGGATAGTCTTCTTTCATTATTTGCAGAAAGTACGGGTTTGATCTTTTGAATATTCATCACCGTGGAGTAGGTGTCGGTATCCACTCTGCAAATGGCAACAGGAACTTTTGAAATGCCATTGATCAGCTTCATCATTTCATTATCGGGTGAATATCCTCCTGTTAGGACGATGCCGGCAATTTTAGGATGATTGGATGAAAGAAGGGTCATGAACAAGGTTACGAGTACATCGGTTCTGTCGCCTGGGGTTATAACCAGGGTACCGTCTTCAGTATACTTGAGAATATTCTCCACATTCATGGCTCCGATCTTGTAGCCCATCACATCATAATCAAGGACAGCATCGTCACCATAGATCAATTTTGCCTTCAACGCATTGTTGATCTGGCGAATGGTAAGCTTCTGAAGTAATCCAATTTCAGGGATCACAAAGTCAACTTCATCAAGGGTCTTGAATTTTTCTAGGAATTGTGATACAGCGCGTTGATCTTCTCTTTTAACCCTGTTCACAAACATTCCGAAATACTGGCACTTTTCACGATTTAGCACACTCTTGATCAGTTGAACCGTATCTGCAACATCCACAACACTTTTTCCATATCCATTCACAACAGCAAATACCGGAGCACCAAGGTTGTTTGCCATTTGTGCATTAAATTCGAATTCGAAAGGCTTTAAGGATCCGGTAAAGTCAGTCCCTTCACAAAGAATAAAATCACATTGGCTTTCAAGTTTCTTATACTTATCAAGAATAGCAGTGAAAAGATCATCCATGCTCCCATCCTGAATCAGATCAAACGCATTGTGGCTCGTTACACCATACATGGATTCGTATTCAATCGGAAGGTTGAAGTTTCCTGCTATTAATTCTATGTCTTTATCAGGACCATCATTGTCTGACTCAACGATTGGACGGAAAAATCCAACCTTTTTCACATGCCGGGTTAGGATGTTCATTAATCCCAGAACGATGAGTGATTTACCTGATTCAGCTTCTGTTGCTGCTATATAAAGGTTTTTCGACATGGAAAGTGTACACTATTGTTAACCTTGTTTTTAGGGGTGCAAATATAATTATCCATTACATAGTAATTACATACTTGATGTAAATTTTAATGAAAGTTTTGAGAATATTGCCAACTTTCTATGAAATTGGTAATCGCAGGAATCACATTTTAATCAACAATATAAACGTCATTCGTAGGGTAAACGTCCACAGGAAGTTCATAGTAGATCCTGAGCATATTGATCTTTTTATCTATTTTCAGCTCATCGGTAACTTGTTCATCTTTACGTATAATTTTATTACCGGTAATAACTTCAATAGATCCGTCCTCATAAAATACATCCAGAACATAGGGAGCGGGATGACTTCCATTGTTGGTGATGTGTACATTTGCCTTCCCATCCTGGATTTCTACATTATCAATGGCAAGGTCTACGTATCCGTATTCAAACATCCAGGGCTGAATGATCCAGCTAACATCTTTTCCTGCCTGATTTTGAATAAAGTTCAAAAGGTCGTGACCTGTGGGATGTTTACCTTTCCAGGTGTTAATAAAATCTCCTAAAATCCTGATAAATTTCTGCTTCCCGATTTCTTTTTCAAGAATTGAGAAAAAGATGGCAGCTTTTGGATATGACAGGGCATAATATTCCGGATCCCTGACGACCTCAGATGTGACAAACAGTGGAAAGTCCCTGTCAGTTCCGCGAATATAGTTGTAATCATCCATAAAAAAGATAGATGAAAGAGTACTGTCGATTACATCTTTGATAATGTTGTATTCAAAATAGCTGGTCAGGCCTTCATCCATCCAGGCGTACCTGCGTTCATTACAACCGGTGTAAAACGGGAAGTAAGTATGGTGTATCTCATGTGATGTCAGGCTGTAAGTTTCAATGATATTTTCCAGCGAAATGTCATTAACCATCATGGGGTATTCCATTTCATCAAGGCCGTTGAATATTGTCATGGAAGGATAAGGGAACGGGACTCCGGGAAGATTATCCGACATGTACTCAATTGATCTTTTTGAAATATGGATCACTTTAGGGAAGTCAGGAGAGATTTTATTATAAGCAGTTTGTAAAAACACTGCCTTATCGTTTTGCTTGTCTACCTCTACCCGGACAGCGTCCCAAAGATAATGATCAGATAGAGCAAAGGCAAAATCAGTTACATTTTTGGCCTTGAATCGCCAGGTAACCTCAGGATCAGGAGCCGTAAAATCCATGAACTTCAAATCTCCGGATTCAATGATCTTCGTAATCTCGTCGGATTGTTTAGCTTCCTTGTACCGCAAATAATATTTGCTGGACAAAGTGTACTGAGGATTCTGCAATTCTCCGGTTGCCCATACCACATAGCCTCCAGGAACAGTAATGTTAACATCAAAATCACCGAAGTCGTTATAAAACTCGCCAACACCTGAATAGGAGTATTCATTCCAGCCGGCAATGTCATCGTAAACACCAATCCTTGGGAACCAGTAAGCAATAAAAAAACTTGATGAGTCAACCTGCCCGGTCCGGTTGTGTGATCCTTTATTCACAGGATATTCCCAGCTTATTATTATCTCATTCGTTGATTCAGGTAGAATGGGTTCCAGTAATTCAATCCAAGAATAGGTACTCATGGGAATGATGTACTCGTTTTGAATTGAGTAAGTGACCTTTTTATTGTTAATGATCATGTGTTTGATGAAAACACCATCGTGTTCATCTTGAGGTGCAATTTCAAAATCACGAGGAGTCCCCTTTTTGTACATGTCCGGGAACAGATGAAGCAAAAGATAATCCAGGGTATCAGGGCTGTTGTTGTAGTAGACAATGGTTTCGTCTCCCTTAACCAGTCTTGTTTCTGGATCAAAAGCAACATTTATCTTGTAATCCGCAGCATTTTGCCAGTAGTTTATACCAGGTAAGCCCTCAATTGTCCGGGTTTGGTCTTCGAAAGCATCGAGGACATTAACAGGTGTATAAAATGAAACCGTCTGTGCTGATGCAACAGAGCCTGTCGATAACGAAAAAATAATTACCAGTAGAGTGAAAATTGATTCCTTCACAAGTATACTTTTTAATTAGAGTTTAAAGATAAACCAATTCTTACGTTTTCTTATTAGTAAGGTTGTTATATAATTAAAAAAAAAGTCAGGATGCATCCACAGGATTTGAAATCAATATGTTTGTTCGGCAGTTGAATTTCAGCTTTTTATTATTGCTATCGGAAAGAGTTGTCAAATAATTAAACTACTTTTGCACCCATTTTTGAAAGCTAGAACATGACTGAAATAAGAAATATAGCAATAATAGCTCACGTTGATCATGGTAAAACAACCCTGGTCGACCGTATACTACATCAGGTTCAATTGTTCAGGGATAACCAGGATATGGGTGACCTGATACTTGATAACAATGACCTGGAGCGAGAAAGAGGCATTACGATTCTTTCCAAGAATGTATCTGTCCGGTACAAAGATTCTAAAATAAACATCATTGATACACCAGGTCACGCCGATTTTGGAGGTGAAGTGGAAAGGGTATTGAATATGGCTGATGGTGTGCTGCTGGTGGTGGATGCGTTTGAAGGACCGATGCCTCAAACCAGGTTTGTCCTGCAGAAAGCCATAGAGCTTAACCTGAAGCCTATTGTTGTAATTAATAAAGTGGATAAACCCAACTGTGATCCAGAATGGGCGCAGGAAGCTGTTCTGGAGTTGATGTTCAACCTGGATGCTACAGAGGAACAGCTGGACTTCCCTACTGTGTTTGGATCCGCCAAAGGCGGATGGATGGGAGAGGACTGGAGTGAACCTGCACATGATGTCACCTATCTTCTGGATATGATCATTGAACATATCCCACCTGTTGAACATAAAGAAGGGACCGTTCAACTTCAAATATCATCCATTGATTATTCTTCGTATGTGGGAAGGATCGCTGTTGGAAGGATCTCAAGGGGTAATTTAAACTGGGGCGATAATGTTTCTCTGGTTAAGAAAGATGGCAATGTGGTTAAATCCAAAGTAAAAGAGCTGTATGTTTTTGAAGGATTGGGCAAGGAGAAAATTAAAACTCCTGTACCTTCGGGTGAGATTGTAGCTGTACTTGGAATCGATGGATTTGATATTGGAGATACCATTGCCGATTTCGAAAATCCGGAAGGATTAAAAAGTATTGCCATTGATGAACCCACAATGAGCATGTTGTTTACGATTAACAATTCACCCTTTTTTGGCAAGGAAGGCCAGTTTGTAACATCACGCCATTTGAAGGAAAGACTGTTAAAAGAAACGGAAAAAAACCTTGCCCTGAAAGTTGAAGAGACAGACAAGACGGAAGCATTTAATGTTTACGGACGAGGAATCCTCCACCTTTCCATATTGATTGAAACCATGCGCCGTGAAGGGTATGAATTACAATTAGGACAACCTAAAGTAATACTTAAAGAGGTTGGTGGTAAAAAGCACGAACCCATAGAGTTACTCACTGTAAATGTTCCTGAGCCTTTCTCAGGAAAAGTCATCGAACTTGTAACCGCTCGTAAAGGAGAATTGCTGAATGTTGAGACCAAATCTGACAGGGTAAACCTGGAATTTCACATTCCGGCAAGAGGCTTAATCGGCTTAAGAAACAAAGTACTGACCTCTACAGAAGGGGAAGCCATTATGGCCCACAGGTTTAAAATGTACATGCCCTGGAAAGGTGAATTGCCAGGACGAAAAAACGGATCATTGATTGCCATGGAATCAGGAATGGCAGTTGCCTATGCAATCGACAAACTTCAGGACAGGGGGCGATTCTTTGTCGCACCTGGTGAGGATATTTACACAGGGATGGTTGTTGGTGATAATAACAAAGAGGATGATCTCGGAGTAAAGGTTACTAAAACCAAAAAGTTAACGAATATGCGTGCTGCCGGGGCCGATGATAAAGTTAGGATTGCTCCTCCGGTAAAGTTTAGCCTGGAAGAAGCCCTGGAATATATTAAGGAAGACGAATACCTTGAAGTAACGCCAAAATCCTACAGAATGAGAAAGATACTGCTGGATGAGAATGATCGGAAAAGAGCAAATAAGGTTTAGTTCAGCGTTCCGAGTTCAGAGTTCAGAGTTTCGGATTAGGTGTTAAATCAGATGGATGTTCCGGGCTATCAGTAGTACTTTTCAATTCCTCCATAGCCCTTAATCAGTTTGTTCTCACGGGTATTTTTAATGAAAGAGTCAAGTCGTTTTTGGAATACTTCAGGCTGGTCCCTTGAAACATCAATGTATGCAATACGAATTCGTTTATAACCTGCCCCAAAGCTGTTGAAGTTTTTTAATGCTAATTTATCTTTCGCTATCTCTTCCATTATGTCATTGGGGAAAATAAATTCTTCTTCCGCTACCTGACGAACATGCTCTTCAATTGAAGGATGAACAAAGTTCTCTTTTAACAGCCATATGAGTCTTTCCCTGTTTGACTGGGAATAATTGCTTTTGTTTTTTCTTGGAGTAAAACGTTGAGCACTATGCTCTTTATCCAATGATTTAATGGTGCTGTCTATCCAGCCGAAACACAGGGCTTCTTCAACAGCATCATTGTATGCAATCCTTGGTTTGCCAGAGGACTTTTTGGGGAACACGAGCCAGCCCTCTTTTTCTTTTTGGAAGTTTTGTTCCAGCCACTGACGCCATTGTTTTCTGTCTGTGAAAAAAAGCGGATTGTTTATTTGCATGATACTAATTTTGAATGATTGAATTATTGGAAGACAAATTCTGGTCAGTCGGATTGAGATTATGTTATTACTCCACCAGTATTTTTAATTCGTCTTTATTATTATCCGCAATTATCAGAAGAATATAGATTCCACTCTCAAAATCAGTTGAATTAATGTTTATTGATCTTTTGTTCTTATAACTTGAATTATATACTTTTTTACCTTTTGTGTCAAACATTTCTATTTGTATATCCTTGCAAATATCAATCAGGTCAATCATCAACTGATCATTCATCGGATTAGGATAAACCAGGAATCCATCCTGTGAGAAATTGTTGGAATTATCACCTAAAAGTGTAATGTTCAGTGTAGCAAAAACAGCTTTATGATCCGATGGCCAGGGTAAATTCTCTGCAATGAAGTTTTCATTTGACGTGAAAGAAGTGTCAGGTTGATTGTATACATATGATTCTTTTGGCCCTACCAATGCAACGTACGTTGTTTGTATGCCTGATCCTTTATAGAAGATATAATCAATACGGTCTCTTTCATCAGCAAGAGGAGTCCAGCTGGTAGAGCCAACACCGTGTGCGTAAGAAGGCCAGGATATTCCCGGATTAGTTGTTTCGTCCGGGAAATAGGATCTGTAGGCATCAGTAAAACCATTATCCGCCAGAAGAAGTATATTTTGCCAGGGTAAAACCACTCCGTTATGATCAAACATCGAAGTTGTATTTTCTGTCCAGTCCTGATGTGAAGGTTCATTAAAGTCGCCCAAAAGGATAACAGGGTTTGTTTCATTTTCGATGGAGTTCAAAAATGCATTGACTTGTTCGTCTCTTTGTGAGGATAAATTATACGACAATATATAGGCTGTGTCAGTAACAGGATCAGGATTTCCTGTTCCGTCATCGATCATTTCCCAGTTGGGATATCCACCATTGTATCCTCTGGGTAAGTAACATGCATAGTACATGTAATCCAGATGAGCACAGGCTACGACAATTGTAATGCCATTTAAATCAATATCGAACCTGGCGATGGAACCATTCTGATCATAAACCAAAGCTGAGGAAGTTATAGGAAATTTGCTGATAACTGAAACATCTCCGCCAATAAAGCCCCTTTCATAATTTAAACCAACAGCTGATAATTCATCGATTATTTTTGTTGTCCAATCTTCATTATTATAATTTCGAACCTCGGAAAATCCTACAATGTCCGGATTGACTTCAACAATAACATCCCTTATTTTGATCAGCCCATTGGGTACTGATGTCCCTTCCTGCCAGATGTTAAATGCCATTAGATCAATACTGATCTGAGCCCGAACCGCAAATGCTTGTAATAATAAAATGATTAGGGCAAAGCGATATATTAATTTACGTGTGATATTCATAGTAGTCTTAATCTTTTTCATCTGAACCGATCAATTCTTTAATTTTTTTCTCCTGTTCTTGAATTCTTTCCTTTAACTCTTTTATCCTGAATTCCCTCCCCACAAACAGATCGTTGAACTTATTAAGTTCAATGTTTTTATCTTCCAGTTCTTTAAACTTTAGCTCGAGTTCTAGTGTTCGTTTTTTCACCAGGTCTTTCAGGTCATTTTTGTGTTTGTTTATTTCTACCTCCGAAATATGCAATGCTTTGTTTTTCTCAGTGAGTTCATTGTTTACTTTTTGAAGTTCAAATGTTCGGAGGTTTACTTTATTTTCCAGATTTTCATTAAGATGCTCAACCTCCTGGCGTTCCTTTTTTAATAAATAAATTATATAAAACTCCCGGCGTGCATAATATTCAAACAGATAGGATGCGATCATTCCAAGTACATTGGTGCCCATGAAAAATGATATGATCATGTAATTTTCTGCGTACGGCACATCAAATTTATAGTTTGAAAATACCACGTAAACACAAAAGACTAACCATCCGGAAAAACTTGCCCATAAAAACTTTAATTTGGTCAGGTTATAATTGTAAATACATACCAGCAGCAAGCCAACGTAGTAATTGGAATGGAAGGGTTGCGTTCTTAAAGAGATCATAATGATGATTCCTATTGCGGCCAGTTGAATCATTGAAAATACTAATAATTGCCAGTATGGCTTGAACAGGTGGTCTATGGTGCTGAGATAAACCAGGAAGGCAATGGGAATACAGACAAACAACCTTATGATAAGGAATTGCATTTTGTTTTCTGGAAAAACAACCATGTCCATAAAAAAGAAGGATAGATAAATGACAATGCTGAAAACCAGTGATATTCTAAGGAATGCTATTGAGTAATCGTAATAATAGGTTTGGAACTCCGACTCCCTGTGATCCCTGAAATGAAGATTGATCGGGTTCAGGTTCATTTCGTTATGAAGACTCTTAGCTCTTGCAGGGAAAAACTTGCTTAGAATATTCATGATTAATTCTTAATAGGTTGGCCCGGTTTACTTCCTGACAACATCTGCCGATGACCTGTTAATTAATTTTGAGCCTGAAAGTTATGATTATTTTTTGAATAATTGAATTTATTAACGATTTTTTTGAACTAATTTATTGAAAGATTTAATTTTAATCCAAGTTTAAATCTTTCACTTTATTCATTTTGTGGTTTTTATTATCTTTGTTTTACCCTCAAAGCAATTCTAAAACAATCCGAATACCGATCACATTAAAATCGTAAGTCATGAAATCCAACAAAAACAATAGCTGGAAGGCCGGACTGTTTCTGCCGGTTTGTTTAATGTCAATTTTCATAATTTCCATGGGGAGTAACCAAATAAAATCCCAGGTACCTTTCGGTCAAATTCAATACCTTGATGGTGAGGAGTTTCTTTTAAATCCTGCCCAATCGTTTGAAATAGCTGAAGGATGGGAGCCGAAAGCAGCTTACGGGAATGGTCAGATCCTAATCGTTTGGGAAGATTCCTGGCGAAATTGCCTTATGGGTGCACGTGTTATCCCTGAGGGAAACTTGATGGATTCAGCTGGAATATATATTCCGAATTCCTATAATAGTTCATCTTATAGCGTTGCATTCGATGGAACTAATTATATGGTTGTCTGGAATATTGATGATGAAAATGAAAAGGAAATTTATGGAGCAAGAATTTCTGAAGAAGGAGACGTTTTGGACCAGGGCGCAATTGAAATTATGGTAGGGGAAGGAAACGATAGGTATCCCAGGGTAGCGTTTAACGGTACGAATTATTTAGCGGCCTGGAAAAATGAGGGCCCGGGCGGAAGTGAAAACATATATGCAAAAAGAATTTCGCCAGAGGGTGTTGTATTGGATACAGATCGTATTGAAATATGTACGTTCGATGGGGAACAGGACAGGGTAGCCGTTGCAGGATACAATGACGGTTTTTTTGTTGTATGGAATGACAGGCGTAACAACAACATACGGGATGTTTACGGGGCACGTTTGGATAATGAGGGAAATGTGCTTGATGCTGATGGTTTTGTAATTAAATCTTCTGATGAAGACCATTGGGATCCTGAGGTTGATTTTGACGGAGAAAACTTCCTGGTGGTTTGGGACGAAGACTCCGGTTTTGATGTCACCGGTATTTTTGGAGCAAGAGTGGATACTTCAGGGACTGTAATGGATCCCGGAGGATTTACAATCTGTGATGTAAACTCTTACCAGGAAACTCCTGATCTGGCTTTTGACGGTACAAATTATATAGTTGGTTGGAACGATTATAGGAATGATCCTAATGGAGATCCATATTTCGCCCGTGTATCAACAGATGCCCAATTATTGGATCCGGATGGGATTGCATTGTCAACAACATATTTCTACAGTTATTACATAAACCTGGTGGCATCAAACAACGAGATTTTTGCTATTTGGGAAGCCAACTGGTCAAGCTATGTGGGGTGGGCTTCAATTTTCGGAACGCCAATAAGCTCAGACGGTACTGTTCAAATTCCTGACGGCACCGAATACAATTTTATTACCAATTCAGAACGGGAGCCTGCTGTGGCATTTGATGGTAGTAATTATTTATTTGTTTGGCAGCACGACAGTGGTGAAAGCAGTGATATTTTTGGTGCAAGGGTGGATCCCTCAGGAAATGTGATGTCACCGGGAGTGTTTGTTATCTCCGATGCAGAGGAAGACCAAAAGGATCCTGACCTGGCCTATGATGGTACTAACTTCCTGGTTGTCTGGGAAGATTACCGCGATTACTATCAGGATTATTTGTATTGCTCATTTGTAACAATCGATGGTGTCGTCTTGAATGACGAAGGAATAATGCTAGCTGGTTCTGGAGATGGAATTGAAGAACCTGTTCTTGCCTATGATGGTGATAATTACATGGTTGTATGTGAAAAATACCACTCAGGTGTTAAAAATATCCTGGGAATGTTTGTTTCAACCGATGGGGTAATCCAGGGAAATCAGTTTTATCTGAGCAATTCACCAGAGTGGCAGGAGAGGCCGGATATTGCTTTTAATGGGGATCATTATATGGTAATATGGGGTGAAGATAACAGTGCTCAGAATGCTTACAATATTTATGGCCAAAGGATTGCAACAGATGCAACTATTCTTGATCCTGTACCTTTTCAAATTTCTGATGGTGATTGTTACCGTTCCTCACTTATAGCCCACGCAAATGATTTTGTTGCAGTTTGGGAAGATGAATCGGGGGATGATTATGATATTTACGGAGCACGAATTACCGGTGACGGAATTGTTGTGGATCCGGGAGGCTTTTTAATTTCAGGTGAAACAGGTAATCAACTTGATCCGGCTATAGAATGGGATGGTGTGGAATACCTTGTTGTTTGGGAAGACGGTCGGTTTGACCAGGGTTCCTGGAACAATTATGATTTGTATGGAACCTATGTTTCCACAGAGGCGACAGTCGGGACGGATTTTATGGTTACGGAGCAGTACAGAAGCCAGTGGGATCCGGCATTTGCCAGTGGGCCGGGAAACCAGGTGATGATGGCTTATTATGGCTGGACAACTGAAGAAGATGCCTTCAATTACAATGCGGAAAGAGTTTGGGGTAAGGTGATCGAGCATCCACAGGGAATTCGGAAATCTGACATAAGTGATACATATCGTATCTATCCTAACCCTGCCAATAACCAGTTACACATTGTTTCCAATGATGCACGACAAAAGATTCATGAAATAAGCATCTGGAATATAACCGGTCAGAAATCGATGAAGAATTATTCCATGGAGTTATGTTCTGGGACCTGTATTTTAGACATATCAGATTTAAAGCCTGGTTATTATATGCTTTCTGTTCGTGGTGATAAAGAATGGGTGGTTACAAAGTTATTGAAATATTAATTCGCTTCGGATCAATAGGTTAATGATAACGTAAACCTCCACATTACAATGGGGACAGGGGTTATAAATTAAGTTTGAATTGATTACTTCAGAAGTTTCACCTGTATAGCAGATGGCCCTTTTGGACCCATCTCAACTTCAAAGGTAACGGCATTACCTTCAATTATCTGTTCCAGAACATTGTTCACATGAACAAAAACACTCTCTTTTGTTTCGGAGTCTTTTATGAATCCATACCCTTTTGAATCATTGAAAAAGCTTACTACACCTTTTCTAATAGGGTCCAGGTCATCCTTTGCATCACGTTTTGGAACACCAATTTCAATGTCTTCAAGCTTAACTTCTTCCTTTTCGTCTGGATCGGGAGGGGTGTCTGTAATGTTCCCGTTTGCGTCCACATAGGCAATCATATCATCCAGGCTGCTGGATTTTTCTTTTTCTTTTCTGGCCAGCCTTTTCTTCTCTTTTTCTTTTCTCTTTTTCTCTTTTTTATTTCTTACGTCTTTCTTATTGAATGATTCTTGTGATCTGCCCATATGTTTTATTTAAGTTTAATTTTGCTTTAAAGCTTTTATACAAAGTTATGAATTTATATTGAAGGTTTTACATTATATGCAATAAGTCCTCTGTCTCCCTGTCTGGTTTTGAAAGTAACTTCCTCATCAGGTTGAAGTCCGATGAAAGGACTGTCAAGCCCATTTCTGTGAACAAATATTTCTTCTCCCTCTTCTGAAATCAAAAAGCCAAAGCCTTTGTTTTCATCATACCACTTTACTGTACCTTTTGTCATAATTTTTAATCTTTATCCGTTTCGTTTCTGGATTAATACTTTTTTTTCTTTTTCTTTCGGTTATCTGCTCTTTTATTTTCTGTTCTCTTGTTTTTTTTAGGATCAGGTTTTGATACCTCTATACTCAGTTTTAATCCCTGGTAAGTAGCATTCTTAAATCCATTGAGGATATCGTTCTCAAATTTTTTATCTACTTCAAAGAACGAGAAGTTTTTCAGGATATCGATTTTACCTATGCCTATGTTCCTTCGCTTGGAATAATCGTTGATCAACCCTATCATACGAGGAGGTGTGAGTTTGGATTTAGAACCCACATTGATGAAAAACCGGGTAAATGAAGCTGGCCGGTCAATCTTTTGCTCTTCCCGTTTTTGTCTTGAATCACTTACACTCAGATCGGGTGCATTTTTATAATAATTCAGGAAGCGGTTAAATTCCACAGACACAAAACGTTTGATCAGGTCTTCACGGCTCATCCATTCCAGTTTCTTGTAGATCACATCCATGTAATCTCCAATCTGTCTTTCGTCCACCTCTATATTTTCCATTCGATCGATAAGGTTGAACAATTGTTTTTCACAGATCTCACGGCCGGAAGGAATTTTAGATTTTGTAAACTTTTTATTGGTAAGCTTTTCCAGGCTTTTTATTTTGTTTATTTCTCTGGTATGAATAATGGAAATCGATATTCCGCTTTTCCCTGCCCGTCCGGTTCTGCCACTCCGGTGAATGTATATATCGAGTTCATCCGGCAATTTATAATTGATCACGTGTGTCAGGTCGTTCACATCAAGTCCTCTGGCGGCCACATCCGTTGCAATCAGCATTTGCAAATGTTTCTTCCTGAAACCATTCATAACATAGTCACGCTGTGCCTGTGAAAGATCACCATGCAATGCATCGGCATTGTAACCGTCGTTTTTTAGTTTCTCTGCCACATCCTTTGTGTCCTGCCTTGTTCTGCAAAACACAATTCCGTAAATTGCAGGGTTGATGTCAGCTATCCTTTTTAGGGCTTCATACCTGTCCTTCGCATGAACCATGTAAAACTGATGCTTGACCATTTCAGCACCAGCATTTCTTTGACCAATTGATATTTCTTCTGACACGTTCATATAGTTTTCTGCAATTCGCTGCACTTCCTTTGGCATTGTTGCAGAAAACAGAAAAGTCCTTTTAACAGGAGGGGTCGTTACAAGTATCTTGTCCAGTTCTTCCTTAAATCCCATGTTGAGCATTTCATCTGCTTCATCCAGTACCAGCCACTTTATGTTGTTAACTTTTAGGGCTTTTCTACTTACAAGATCAAGAACGCGACCGGGTGTCCCTACTACGATCTGGGGTTTGTTTTTAAGAGCTTTTAATTGTTTAACAACATCAGCACCTCCATAAATAGCGGTATGTTTAAGGTCGGGGATGTATTTTGCGTAAGTTTCAAGATCCTTAGTGATCTGAATGCATAATTCACGGGTTGGGCTCAAAATAAGGGCCTGGACATCTTTTGACAAAAAGTCGATTTGTTGCTGAATAGGTAACCCAAATCCAGCTGTTTTTCCCGTTCCGGTTTGAGCAAGTGCCACCAGGTCCTTAGTAGAACCTAATATGGCAGGGATTGTTTTTTCCTGAATTGGGGTAGGATTTTCGAATCCAATATCAGTAATAGCCCTAAGGAGTTCAGGGCCAAGACCCAATTCTTCAAATGTATTCATGTAAATCTTATTTTTCCGCCTGAAAAGAAATTCTGCCCAGAAAGGATTATTAATTGGCTGCAAAAGTACCCTTATTTTTTGATTATCAATAATTTTTGTTGAAAATGTTGAATCAGTTAAACCTGTTTATTAGTTAAATCGGTTAAATCCTGCAGTTATCGGTAAGTTGGTTTGGTTGGATCGGTTGCTCTAGTTATAATAAACTGATTTTCCGGGTTTGGAAAACTTGAAAAAATTGTTTTCAGAAAAGTTAGTCGATCACTTTTTTATTGATAGTTCCACTTTTTTTTATGTAACAATGAATTTATTACAACAAAAATCAATTTTATTCGTAAGTAGATACGAGAACCTTTACCCCACCTTATAGTTTCATTAATTGTTTAATTCAGTATGGTCAGTTTTATAATGGCCCGGATTTATTACATATGGAATTGCTGTATCCTTATATTATTATTTACTTTGGAGTCATCATAGAAGGTGAACTGGCACTGCTTACTTCTACACTGGCAGCACAAAGGGGTATGCTTAACTTTGGCTTAGTGACCATCACTGCTTTTATGGGTACATTAACAATTGACTGGTTATTATTTTTTGGAGGTAAATATTTCGGAGTGAGGCTTTTTCATAAATTTACTAAACTAAACAACCAAACAGCCAAACCAATGATTTGGATAAGGAATAATCCAACATGGATATTAATTTCTTATCGTTATTTATATGGTTTTCGAATTGTTACGTTGTTGATTCTTGGGATGAGCAATGTGCCAGTAAAGAAATTTATGGTCTATAGTCTGGTGTCTATAATCATATGGACAGTTCTGTTTAGTTTCCTGGGCTACTATCTTGGTGAGTTGGTCAGTACATTTATCACTCAAATTGAAAATGTATTGTTATATCTGGTATCAGGATTCCTTTCAGCTATTTTAATTTTATTCCTTATCAAAAGCCTTATGCGCAAAGTTCTGTAACCTAATTCCTGTTACCTATTGTCAGCAATTTCAGGTAAAATTTCAAATTAAGTGATTGTGTTGCTTTTAGATCCGAAATATTTTATCGACATGTTTCATTCTCAATTCTTTATTAAATTGTTGATTGTATTAATTATAATCCTACTTTTGCCGCTTTTTGGATACAAACCATAATTAATCTGTTACATACTAGTATCTTATCACATTTGTTGTGTTTTGTTTCCCCTAAAGAGTTTAATTAGTAATCGTGTCCGGTATATTGATTTATAAAAACAATCCGGGTACAAAAATGATTTAATAATGGCAAAAATTAAAGATGGTGATAATGTAAAGGTACATTACACTGGAAAACTCACTGACGGAACTGTATTTGATTCATCTGATGGACGTGAACCTCTTGCTTTTACTATTGGCAAGGGAATGATGATCCCGGGTTTTGAAAAAGCAGTTTTGGGTATGGAAATCAACGAAGAAAAAACGGTTACCCTTAAACCTGAAGATGCTTATGGTGAAATCAGGCAGGATATGATCGCAGAAGTTAATAAAGCACAATTGCCTCCGGACCTTAAACCGGAAGTAGGAATGGAACTGATGTCGCAGACACCGGATGGACAGCAGCTTGTTGTAAAGGTAACTGAAGTAAATGAATCAAGCATAAAGGTTGATGCCAATCATCAACTGGCAGGCAAGGATTTAACCTTCGATATTAGAGTGGTAGAAGTATCCTAGAAGAACTATATTTACCACATCATGTGTAAATTAAACGGGGATCACTATTAGTGATGCCCGTTTTTTAATTGTTCAAATTCAATGATTTCAGTATTATTATTATCTTGTACGAAAAAAGCTATGAAAACTATTTTACTTGTACTACTAACATCCTTCCTGGTTATAGTTGTCGTTGCCCAGGATTTTTCCGGGACATATGTCTCAGAAACTCAAACCGGAAACATCCTGCTTAAGCTGGAAAAAAATGCTACAGGTATTTATTCCGGTTCCTTATCAGGAAATAACGATGAATTCCATTTAAACGGCAAACTGGAAGACAGTAATCTCATAGGTACTGTTGGTGAGGAAGATAGCCACATAGTATTTCTTGCAGAATTATCTCAAAATATTCTTACTCTTACAATGGCAGAAAGGGATTCCTGGGGAAACATTAATCCTGCAACTGCACAAATTGTTCAATTCCAACGCTCTGATGAGATTACAAAACAAAAAACCAATACTCAAAAAGACATTGTCATTAATAATATCGTATTAAACGAAACCAAGGTTCAAGAGATCATAAGTACATACGGTGTGGAACCTTTACCAGGCAGATACTGGTACGACAAAGTCAGCGGGTTGTATGGGGTTGAAGGGTATGATGCCTATGGTTATATGTATGCTGGGCACGACTTTGGTGAGTTAAGCAGAAATGCCTCCAATGGGAATTCAGGTGTAATCATAAACGGACGCGATCTGAGTGCAACTGAATGGGCGGTATGGAGTTATATCCTCGGTTATTATATTCAGACAGGTGCCTACTGGTTTGACGATAAGGGTAATGCCGGGTATGAAGGATACGATGTCCCACTGGTAAATCTGTTTACCGCAGCTCAGCAAAATGCTTACTCCGGACAGGGTGGTAGTGGTGATAACTTCTGGTCGAGCCGGTTTGGTGCGGGGAATTCAGACCAGGGAGGATCACGGGGATATGTAAGTGTTCCGGGGCATGGTCCCATTGGATACGGATTCTAAGTAATCTGATTCAAATCCGGTACAGGAATAAACATCATTTTTATCTCTTAAAATTTTATAATTCGTTAACTATAATTCTTCCTTTCAATGAAGAATGGAAGTAATTTGTGGGTTGCAATTAAACAATAAAAATCTAATTTTGTTGGTTATCTGAAATCACAGGCAAAATTGATGAGTAGTATAAATTGGAAAGTGTTGGCATTGAGTTTGGTACTGGCTTTTTTAATGGCTTACCCACCTTTTGCCCAAACACTCCATCAGGTTTTTTCTCATCATGATCATTTGGAATGCTGTGATCACCATGATGAAGGAAAGGTTCAACATGAAGAAGAAGAGTGTGGTATTGTCTCTTTTGAGTTTTACCAACAGGTGGTTACGCAAAGTACTTTTAATCAAGGTCCCGGCCTCACGAATGCCATCCTTCTGTCTTTTCCTTTAGAAATCCAATACATTAACCAGTATAGAATTTCCTTACCTGCACGTGCACCACCAATTTTATAGTAATCAATAGTTTTTGTTTTCAAGAGGTTGTTAATTAGGTTAGGGTATTTCCTCAACCTATAATGTTGTATTACTAATTAATAAATTGATTACTAATGAAATATATTGTTTTAATTTTTATTAACCTGATTGTCGTTTTTGGTTTACAGGCACAAAGCCGTATTTCAGGAACTATAACAGATGAGGAAACGGCGGCGAAATTGCAAGGCACAACGGTCTTTATTCCAGAACTCAATAAAGGCACGGTATCAGATGAGGATGGATACTATCATCTTGATCATCTCCCTTCAGGAACCATTACAATCGAGTTTTCCTATATGGGATTTCAGACGAAAGTGAAAAAAATGAATTTTACAGGTGAATCGTTGATAATTGATATCTCATTGTCCCCTACTATAATACATTCGCAGGAAGTTGTTATCTCATCCAGCAGTTATACAACTCAGCATGAGAATGCAGTAAAGATAGAAACCATTGGGCTGGATCAAATCGAAGTAGCCACACATCCCGATTTTATCGGTGCGATTGCTGAAGTACCTGGAGTGGATATGATTTCCAAAGGCAATGGTATTACAAAACCTGTGATCAGAGGATTGTCCAATTCAAACATCGTATTGTTAAATAATGGGGTAAAGCTGGAGAATTACCAGTTTTCGGAAAACCATCCCTATACGATTGACGGATTTGGTGTTGAACGGGTCGAAATCATCAAAGGGCCTGCATCCCTTCTTTACGGATCGGATGCTGTAGGAGGGATAATTAACGTTATCCCGGAAAAGCCTGCACCATCAGGCCGGGTATTGGGTGATTTCGGAACACAATATTTTTCAAACTCAAAAGGGATTTCATCCTCCCTGGGTATAAAAGGTGCGGGAAAACATGTGAACTGGGGTATTCGCGGTGGGCAAAAAAACCACATGGATTACATTAGTGGTAATGGATTATTAACTGTTACCAATACCCGTTTCGATGAAAAAAGCCTGAAACTGAATGCAGGACTTAATAAAAAGTACGGTTCGTTTCAGCTTTTTTATAATTACAATGCCATGAAGCTGGGGATGACAACTCCGGATGCGTTTACATTGATCAATACCAATGAAAGGAAATATGAATACTGGTACCAGGATTTAACCAATCATCTGATAACATCCAGAAACAAGCTTTTTTTCGGTCGATATAAGATCGGAGCGAATTTAGCATGGCAATACAACAAACGAAAGTTGCACACCGATGAAAACAATGAAGTGAATATGGGGCTGAACGTATTTTCATACGATGTAAAAACCTGGTTGCCCTCTTCTGAAGATACAGAGTATATTTTAGGTGTTCAGGGTGCATTCAAGGAAAATAAAAATGATGATGGCCACAATCGTGTACTTCCCGATTATTCCCAGAACGATGTGGCTTTGATAGGTTGGGTAAAACATACCCATAAAAACAACCTGAGTATGCAGGCCGGTGCAAGATTTGAATACCGGGATTTGTCCGTTCCAGAGCAGGAAAAAGCAGGACATTCACATGAGGAAGGACACGAAGATGAGGAGGAAGAACACATGGAAGCATTTTCAAGGACCTATTCCAATTTTTCCTTTTCACTAGGTGGAACATGGCAAATGTCACATGACTTTTTATGGAGGTTCAACATGGCATCTGCTTACCGTACTCCCAATGTTGCTGAACTTACACAGGACGGAATCCATGGATCAAGATTCGAACAGGGAAACCTTGATCTTAAATCCCAACGTAGTTATGAAGGTGACCTGAGTTTGCACTATCATTCTGAGATACTTGAAATTGATTTGGCCGGTTTTTATAATCATATCAATGATTACATTTACCTTGCACCAACAGAAGAATACGATGAGGAACTTCAGATCTACAGGTATTCACAGGCAACGGCGTATTTATATGGTGTTGAATCAGTAATTAGTATTTCACCTATTAAATGGTTGCATCTTGATGCTGTGGGTTCGTACCTGAGAGGGAAACAGAAAAGTGGGGATTATCTTCCTTTTATACCACAGGATAAAATAAAACTGGAATTCAGGATTGAACCAGACCATTTTGGTGTTTTAAAAGAACCATGGATTCAACTTGGTTCAGGATTTGCTTTTGCACAGGAAAATCCTGCACAGTTTGAAACTGCTACAGAAAATTATTTCCTGGTAGACGCAGGAGTTGGTTTTAATTTTATGGTCAGGAACCAGAAACTTAGCTTTTCTGTAACCGGTTCTAATCTTCTGGATGAGCTCTATATTGATCATCTATCCACCCTGAAATTGATTTCACAATACAATATGGGAAGGAACATTACCTTTCATTTGAAAGTTCCATTTGGGATTATGAATTAGATTTTTGAATCACATAGCATCATAGGTCACGTAGCTATTTATTCAAAAATAGACATAAGGATAACATTGAATCTATTTGATTTTTCTATGTGAACTATTGTGCCTATGTGGTTTTTAATTATATCCGATAAAACACATAATATCATATAATTATTCTTATATGTTCCTTATATGCCTTATATGTTTTAACTTAAAGATTGGATGAATCCCTGTATCAACTAATATTGGTTTTATTAAACCCGTATCCCCAGTTTTTCAATATCCATCACGCTTTCAGGTTTAACAGGCCTTTCGTTGTTCAAACAGACACCTGTTACCACAGCCTTAATGATCAGCTTATTATCAGGGATCCTTAAAATTTTCTGATCAAATACTATCCTCAGGTGTCCTTCTTTTCTTACACTGGATATAACTTTAAACTCATCCCTGCTTTTGAGGGATAATTTATAATCTATTTCAATCCTTGATACAACAAGGTCTTTGCCTTCATCATGCAACCTGGCGAAATCGATATCACATGAATTCAGGTATTCATGGCGAGCATGTTCAAGGTAGTTTTGATAAACTGCATTATTTACAATGCCCTGTAAATCGACTTCATAATCTCTGACCCTGAAAGGGACTTCGTAAGTTTCCATAGCATTCGTAGTATAATTAATCCTGTAATTTTTCACGCAGAGCAAATATCTCATCCCGGAATCGAGCAGCTTCAATAAAATCAAGTTCTTTCACAGCGGCTTTCATTTGGCGCTCCAGTTTTGCGATGGCCTTTTCAACCTGCTCCTTGCTCATGTATTGAACAACCGGATCAGCTGCCACATCAATTCCATCTTTTTCAACGTAGGCTTTGGGTTCACCTTTTGCATCAGCAACAGCAGTCTGCCCTATAATGGCAGTCATTGACTTTACAATCTGTTTTGGAGTAATTCCGTGTTCTTCGTTGTATTTTAACTGTTTTTCCCTTCGTCTGCTTGTTTCCGTAATGGTCTTTTGCATGGAGTTGGTCATGTTATCTGCGTAAAAGATCACTCTTGCATTGAGGTTTCGTGCTGCACGGCCGGCAGTTTGGGTAAGCGATTTTTCCGATCTTAGAAAACCTTCTTTATCAGCATCGAGAATTGCAACAAGTGAAACTTCCGGAAGATCAAGCCCTTCGCGTAAAAGGTTCACACCTACAAGTACGTCAAAATCGCCAAGCCTTAATCCACGCATGATCTCCACCCGGTCAAGTGTATCCACTTCACTGTGAATGTATCTGCATTTCACATCGATATTGATCAGGTATTTGGTCAGCTCCTCTGCCATTCTTTTGGTAAGTGTTGTAACCAGTGTTCTTTCGTTTTTATTGATCCGCTGGTCGATCTCATCCAAAAGGTCATCGATCTGGTTCAAGCTGGGGCGAACTTCTATGATCGGATCCAGTAATCCTGTCGGCCTAATCAATTGTTCAACAACAATTCCTTCCGATTTTTGCAATTCGTATTCTGAAGGAGTTGCACTAACATAAATCACCTGGTTATGCAATGATTCAAATTCAGGGAACTTCAATGGCCTGTTGTCCATTGCTGAGGGCAGCCTGAATCCGTATTCAACAAGGTTTTGTTTCCTTGAACGGTCACCACCATACATGGCTCTGATCTGGGGAACGGTTACATGGCTTTCATCAATTACCAGCAGGTAATCATCCGGGAAATAGTCAATCAAACAATATCCTCTTGTGCCCGGAGCCCGACCATCAAAATAACGGGAATAGTTTTCAATGCCAGAACAGTACCCAAGCTCCCGCATCATCTCCATATCATAGGTTACTCTGTCTTCAAGCCGTTTGGCCTCAAGGTGCTTCTCAGATTCTTTAAAATACTGTACTTGTTTTATCAGGTCCTGTTGAATATCAAGAACAGCACTTTTCATTTTTTCGTGGGAAGTATTAAAAATGTTTGCTGGATAAACATGGACATTTTGGAGTTTTTCAAGAATTTGGCCATTAATGGGATCAAACATTTCGATGGATTCAATCTCATCACCCCAGAATATTATTTTGAATGCTACATCAGCATAAGCCGGAAAAACATCTATGGTATCTCCCTTAACCCTGAAATTACCGTGGGCAAATTCGTACTCGTTTCTGGAATAAAGGCTGTTTACAAGGCTTTGAAGTAATTTGTTCCTGGAAATCACATCCCCGACCTTCAGATGGATTGCATTATTGGTAAAGTCATCCGGATTCCCAATGCCATAAATACAGGATACAGACGAAACAACAATTACATCCCTTCTTCCTGAGAGCAGGGCAGAAGTGGCCGATAACCTCAGTTTTTCGATCTCATCATTTATAGAAAGATCTTTTTCGATGTAGGTGTTGGTCACTGGAATATATGCTTCCGGCTGATAGTAATCGTAATAGGATACAAAATACTCTACTCTGTTGTCCGGGAAAAACTGCTTAAATTCACCGTAAAGTTGTGCGGCCAGCGTTTTGTTATGGCTAAGGATCAATGTGGGCCTTTCCGTTTGCTGAATAACATTGGCCACAGTAAAGGTTTTTCCTGACCCGGTAACACCTAAAAGTACCTGGTCGGCATCACCACGGTTAACTCCTTCAACCAATTGT
This sequence comes from uncultured Bacteroidales bacterium, assembly GCA_964421215.1. Lineage (GTDB taxonomy): Bacteria > Bacteroidota > Bacteroidia > Bacteroidales > JAADJA01 > JAADJA01. The sequence goes on from CAYQWA010000006.1 coordinate 173,352, forward strand.
TTGATGGCCTCAGGCTGGTCACCGGTGGGCTTAAACTCGGATGTAAGCTTAAAGTTCAAAGTACGAAGTTTGAAGTTCGAAGTTCGAAGTTAAGGGTTAACTATTAACCTATAACTTTTAACTGGTCTATTTCTTTTTCGGTGCGTTATAACCTCTTTGTTTCGCAGCGTCTTCAAGACGTTTTTGCCAGCTGGACTTTTTCTTGGGCTTCTTTTTATTCATCTCGATCTTTTTCCTGATCTTGTCCTCGTTTATGGATCGCCTGATAAAGAACATCTGAGCAAAGGTGATGACGTTGGCCAGGAAATAATAATAACTCAATCCCGAGGCGTAATTATTAAACAACCCGAGGAACATGATCGGCATAAGGTACATCATGGTTTTCATTCCAGGCATTTGTTGTTGGGTGGATCCCATCATTTCCTGGTTCATCTTGGTATAGATCAAAGTGGAAACCGTCATGAGTAAAGTAAATAAACTCACGTGGTCACCGTAAAACGGAATCTCAAATCCAAGATCCAGTATGGAGTCATAACTCGAAAGGTCTGTTGCCCACAGGAAACTCTGCTGCCTTAATTCGATGGCAGATGGGAAAAACCTAAACAAAGCGATAAGAATAGGAAATTGCAAAAGCATTGGAATACATCCTGCCATAGGATTAACTCCGGCCTTTTTGTACAGGTCCATCGTTGCCTGTTGCTTTTTCATCGAGTCCTTTTTGTCAGGAAATTTCTTGGCGATCTCTTCCGTTTCAGGCTTTAATGCCCGCATCCTGGCTGATGATATGTAGGATTTGTATGCAATTGGGAAAAGAACAATTTTAAGCATTATGGTCAGCACAAGGATAATAATACCGTAATTCCAGCCGAATCCTTCAAGCAGGTTAAAAACCGGAATTACTGCATAACGGTTGATCCACTGCATAAGGAAAAAACTCCAGCCAAGCGGAATTTGCTGTTCCTGGTCAAGTTTGTATTTTCTTAAGGTTTTGTATTTGTTTGGCCCGAAATAATAAGCCATGGGTATATTTACATTGTCGGATACTTTAAAAGGCAGTCCGATCTCAGCTTCTACCGATCTCAGGTAACGGTCTTTTTGCTCTTCCTCAGGGAATTCGAAGACTTTAAGGTCAGCATTTTTAAAATTGTCTTTTGCAATTAAAGTTGAACTGAAAAACCGGTGTGTAAAAGATATCCATGTCAGCGGGTAATCGATCTCTTCTTCATCGTCTTTCTGTTCGGACAAATAGTCTACTTCATTTTCGTAATCCCTGTAATAAATCGTAGGGCCATTAAACCGGTCACGACTCTTTTCCAACTGGTTAAGTTCAGTCTTCCAGGAGAGATCAATAAGATTGGTTCCCTGGTCGATATAGCTTTGCATTCCAACAAAATTGATGTCGAAATCCAGCATATAATCATTGCCTTTTAAAGTATACAGGAATTCAATGTAGCTGTTCTGGTTAAAACTGGAATCGGATTCATCGGTGTAAAGCCTCATGGAAAACGCGGAAGTCTCTTCACCGATAACTTCAGTTGTTTCTGAAAATTCCGGTTTGAAATACAATTCATCAGTGTTTATGATCCTGCCATTCACAAAGAAGATCAAGCCGAAATTTGTTTTTTCCTGATTAAAAAGAACGAGTGGCAGAGAATCAAAGGTTTGGAATTCCTTAAGCCGAACCGAAACTACTTTTCCTCCTTTGGCAGAAATTCCAATTTCCTGCAACTCATTACCAATGTAATAGATTTGGTCGTCACCTACGGAAGAGTTGGCAAATACACCAAGCCGGTCTCTAACTTCTGGCGAGGCAATGGATGTTCCGGTTGTATTTCCGGTTAGATCTTCGGTAGTATTATTGCTTGAAACTTGTGTGGTTTGTGCATTGACAATGGAATCTTGTATTTCTCTTTGTTTGGCCATTGCCCTGGCAATAGAATCCTCAGTCCTTTTTACCTGTACAATTGAATCCAGCCTTTGTTGCCTCGCCAATTGTTCCTCCTTGGATGGAGTCATCCAGATACTGTATCCGATGAGGATGGCGAAAATTAATACAAGTCCTATAATTGTATTTCTGTCCATTTTATGTTGTCAGTTTGTTGTTTTGCTGACTTCTTCTTGATTTTCTCCATTCAGTTTAGCAAAATCAGCAAATACAAAATTCTTTCTTTATAAATTTAAAAAAACAGTGCGCAAAGATAGGGATTTGTTCTGTAAGGTGAATTTATATTTCCTTTAAATTTGCCACTAATCCTTTCGTGTTGTATGGCAAAGACGGACAAAACAGTTTTTATTGCACTACCGGCCATGGATGAGGCTGAAACAATGCCGGTATTTTTGGACTGTCTGCGGAAGCAGACCTATTCCAACTTTAAGCTATTTGTTTGTGTTAACCAGCCAGACGATTGGTGGAGTAGGCCCGACAAACTGGAATTTTGTCTGAATAATCAGAAGACAATTTCAATGTTGAAAAAAGAAACCGCAATCGATACAGTGATCATGGATAAATCCAGCCAGGGAAAAGGATGGAAAGGGAAAAAAACGGGGGTAGGCTGGGCAAGAAAATCAATAATGAATAAGATTACTGAAGTTGCCTCCAACCAAGATATTATTGTTAGCCTGGATGCAGATACATCGTTCCGGAAGAATTACCTGCATTCCCTAGTTGAAAATCTAAATAAACAAACCGAAGCAGTTGCAATTTCTGTACCCTACTACCACAAGCTTACAGGTGATGAACTAAAAGACCGGTCAATACTCAGGTATGAAATTTTCATGCGGTATTATGCCTTAAATTTATGGAGAATTGAAAATCCTTACAGTTTCACAGCGATAGGCTCAGCTATTGCTTTGCCGGTAAAGTCGTACAAAGCCATTGGTGGCATGACTCCCCATAAAAGCGGAGAGGATTTTTATTTTCTGCAAAAACTCAGGAAATACGGTCAGGTAGTTACCTGGAACCGTGAAAAGGTATATCCCGCTGCGCGTTATTCCGACCGGGTAGGTTTTGGTACAGGACCTGCAATGATAAAGGGCAGGGCAGGGGACTGGTCGAGTTATCCTTTTTATCCTTTTGAGTTGTTTGATGAAGTAAAGACTACACATGATCTGTTCCCTCAGCTTTTTGAAAAGGACATTCCAACACCTATGGATGAATTTAATGAAATGAAATTCAGCGAAGTCAATATCTGGAAGCCTTTGAGGGAAAATTTTAAAACTCCTGAAAGGTTCATCCGGGCCTGTACTCATAAGATCGACGCTTTTAGGGTTCTGCAGTTTTTAAAATGGAAGAATGATCAACTTGAAAGAAAGGATGAAGAACAATTGATTTTGTGGTTTGAGAAATTTCATAAAGATGTTAATAAGGACTTAACTTTTGATATTCAGGACCTTTCCTTTTCAGAGGGCGAAATTTCCGAACTTGATGATATAAGAAATGCTATGGTAAAGTTGGAGGAAGAATACCAAAAGAATAATTTTACCCATTAAATTGATGCAACATAGTGGATTTAGTTGTCGTTACCGGTCCTACTGCTACAGGAAAAACTTCCTTTGCCGCTCATCTAGCAAACAAATTGAAAGGTGAGATCATCAGTGCTGATTCAAGACAGGTTTACCGTGGTATGGATCTGGCAACAGGCAAAGACATTAATGACTATATTGTTCAGGGAACCCAAATTCCTTATCACCTTGTGGATTTTCTGGATCCGGGTTATGAATACAATGTTTATGAGTTTCAGAATGATTTCCTGAAAATATATAACCAGATTACCAAAAGAGGAACCCTGCCGGTTTTATGTGGTGGTACGGGTATGTATGTTGAATCAGTTTTAAAAGGCTATAAACTAATCAAGGTGCCTGAGGATGATAGCTTGAGGCAAAAACTCAGTGAGAAGAGTGATCCTGAATTGGTTAGTCTTCTTGAGTCATTTAAAGTTCCGCATAACATCACTGATACAAAAGATCGCCATCGGCTGGTACGTGCCATTGAAATTCAGACGTATTACAAGAGTCATCTGGAAATTGATACTTCATTTCCAACATTTAAAACAACAATTTTTGCTATTCAATTCGACCGTCAAGCAATTAGGGACAGGATTACTGAACGTTTGAAAATCCGCCTTGAACAGGGAATGGTTGATGAGGTAAAAGAACTGCTGGCTTCAGGACTGACGCCTGAGCAGCTTAAATTTTATGGATTGGAATACCGTTACCTGACTCAATATGCTACAGGTGAATTATCTTTTGATGAAATGTTTCGCCTGCTAAATACTGCTATTCATAAGTTTGCCAAACGTCAGATGACCTGGTTCAGGAAAATGGAGCGACAGGGGATGAAGATCCATTGGATAAATGGTGAGTTGGAAATGGTGCGCAAAGTAGACCAGGCTTTGGAAATTATTAGTGCTAGCCAATAACGACCTGTATTCTACTCAGAACAGGATTTATCCCTACCTTTGTAAAAACAACATCGCCCTTATTGATGAGATACCTTTGTTATGTGTTAATCGGAATAATACTGCTGCCAGGAGGTTTATTAATATCTCAGGAATTTACTCAATCTAACTTACCCATCATCGTAATTGAGACCAATGGCCAGACCATCCCTGATGAACCCAAGATCAATGTTGATATGGGTATTATTTATAATGGCCCCGGACAAATCAATTATGTTACCGATCCTTTTAACGAATACGACGGAATTGTAGGTATCGAAAAGCGTGGATCGACCTCACAGTGGTTTTTTCCGAAAAAACAATATGCATTTGAAACACGTGATGCACAGTACAACAATCTAAACGTCTCAATTCTCGGACTGCCTGAAGAAAACGACTGGATATTGCACGCCCCATACAGTGATAAATCACTGATGCGAAACGTACTAACCTATAAGTGGGCTCGTGAAATGGGCCATTATTCCAGCCGCACAGTATATTGCGAGTTGCTTTTGAACGGCGATTACCGTGGTGTGTATGTCTTAATGGAAAAAATTAAAAGGGATGATAACAGGGTGGATATTGCAGAAATGGATGAAGATGATATCATTGGCGATTCATTAACCGGTGGTTACATTATCAAAATTGATAAAAACGAAGGGGCTGGCAATGATGGATGGTATTCACAGTTTGCTCCCTATCCAGGGGCCTGGCAGGATATTTATTACCAATACCATTATCCTAAACCGGCTGATATTCAAGAAGAGCAAAAGCAATATATCCAGCAATTTGTGTATGATTTTGAAAGTGTTATGGATAGTGAGGATTACAATGACCCTCAAATCGGTTATCCGTCTATCATTGATATTAACTCATTTACTGATTTTGTACTTGTGAATGAAATGACAAAGAATGTGGATGGTTACCGCCTAAGTACTTTTTTATACAAGGACAGGGACAGTAAAAATCCGAAGTTCAAAGCCGGGCCGGTATGGGATTTTAACATTGCACTCGGAAATGTTGATTATTATGATGGCTTTGATCCAGAGGGATGGATGATCAATGGAAATTATGCAGTTAATGACGATTTTGTAATTCCATTCTGGTGGATAAAATTGATGGATGATCCTGCTTTTTATCAAAACATGGTATTGAGGTGGAATGTACACAGGAGTCATGTTTTACAAAATGATTCTATATTTAATTTTATCAACCATGCAGTTGAATGGCTGGAAGAACCCCAGCAACGGAATTTCGAAAGGTGGCCTGTACTGGGTGAATACATCTGGCCAAATTATTTTATTGGAGATACCTATGAAGAGGAAGTGGCCTATCTGACCGAATGGATAGAGGAACGGATAACATGGATGGATGAAGAGTTAAGATTACAGCCTATTATAAATGAAATAAATTATCATTCTGCTTCCTCATTTGATCCTGGTGATTGGCTGGAGATATTCAACCCCGGTGGTGAAACCGTTAATCTGGCCAACTGGAAACTAAAAAGCGGAAATACAACTTATTATACATTTCCTGCAGGAGCTTACCTGTTGTCCGGATCTTACATTGTGGTTTGCTCCGACGTGGTGCAGTTTAATCTGCTCTTTCCAGAGGTTGATAATTATGTTGGCAATCTGCAGCTTCCACTGGATGATCAAAGTGGTACCATCGAACTGTATAATTCATCTGATTATTGCGTGGATATGTTAACTTACTCGAATATATTGCCCTGGCCAACAGGAGCAGGAGGGACGGGAAATACTATTGAGCTGATCCATTACTTAACAGACAATTCGAAGGGTGTTAGCTGGCAGATCAGTGAGCAGGTTTACGGTTCACCAGGAGAACCAAACTCAGTTGCTTTGGTACCCGATCTCTATATTAATGAGTTTATGGCAGATAACGATTCCATTATCCAGGATGAGTTTGGCGATTATAACGACTGGATTGAAATATACAATGCCTCTGCTTCTTCTGTAAACATTGGTGGAAAATACCTTACCGATGATTTGAGTGTTCCTCAAAAATTCCAGGTACCCAATATTGATCCGGAAGCTACTACTATTCAGCCTGGAGGATTTTTACTCCTTTGGGCTGACAATGAACCTGAACAAGGCGTTTTACATTTGGGATTCAGGCTTTCTCAGGAAAACGAACAGGTAGGCCTTTTTATGGCAGATGGGTTCAGTCAAGTGGATACGGTATCTTTCGGGCAGCAATATGTTGATGTTTCCTTTGGCCGCCTGACAGATGGGGGTGATGAATGGGTGTATTTTGAATCGGCAACCCCTGGAGAATCCAATGAAGCGATTGTAAATCAGGATGACTATAAAGGCCCTGAAATTGAGATCTATCCCAATCCGGTATCCGGATCCCTTAAATTCAGGATGCAATCACCCTGCTATGGAAATTTGAACATTGTAGTATATAACTTGTTCGGAGAGTTAATACTGGTAAAAAATGTAAATGCTAATTCTGGCAGATTGGAAGTTGGTTCACTGGCACCAGGTATTTATACCTGTATCTTTCATTATGACCAGAACAGAATAGCGCAACGATTTATAAAACTATAATTGAATGTTATTTATGAAGATGAGAATTTTCCCGGTAGTTGTGTTACTACTGGCAATTGTAAGTTGTACCCAACCAGGGAAAATGCAGGAGAAGCCATACGTTGTAATGCTCTCCATGGACGGATTCCGATGGGATTATACCGATAAGGTGCACACCCCGAATTTTGACAAAATAGCCGCCAAAGGAGTTAAAGCAAAATCCTTAAAATCATCTTTCCCAACCAAAACATTTCCGAATCACTACTCCATGGCCACCGGCCTGGTTCCGGATCATCATGGGATTGTCTTAAATTCGTTTTACGATCCCGAAACTGACAGGCATTACCATATTTACGAAAGAGAAACAGTTGAAGACGGTTCTTTCTATGGTGGTGAACCTATCTGGGTTACAGCAGAAAAACAGGGTATTACAGCCGGTTCATTCTTTTGGGTAGGTGCTGAAGCTGAGATTAAAGGTACACGACCGACCTACTGGAAAAAATACGATCATAGTCTTGATTTCGGACAACGAATTGATTCAGTAATTGCCTGGCTGCAAAAACCTGAAGATATCAGGCCTCATCTTGTCATGTGGTATTTCGACGAACCTGATGGTTCAGGGCATTATTCCGGCCCGGACAGCCCCGAACTTGAAAAGACCATTGTTAGGCTGGATTCCCTCCTCGGAGTTTTTCTGTCAAAACTTGAACAATTACCCATTGCTGAAAATGTAAATGTCATTGTAACTTCTGATCATGGCATGTGCAATATTTCTGAAAGCAAAAAAGTTGCCCTGGAGGAACTTGTCAAACCTGAATGGATCGCTGATTTGCAAGGGTATAACCCAAATTTTGTGGTCAAGGCAAATGATGGTTACCTTGATAGTATTTATCTTGCCCTTGTCAATGTTGAAGGAATTACTACATGGAAAACAGGCCAATTGCCTGAAAGATTAATGTATGGAAACAATCTCCGCACACTTGATCTGGTTATAGTTGCTGATAGCAGCTGGAGTGTAGTCAAATCCAAAGACAAAGAAGTTGGTTTGGGTGCCCATGGTTTCGATAACGACAACAAAGCTATGGATGCCATTTTTTATGCATATGGCCCGGCGTTTAAATCCAATTTTACTGCTCAAACATTCAACAATACAGACCTTTATCCTTTAATTTGTGAAATTCTGGAACTGCAGCCAGCTCCTGTGGACGGACAGCTGGAGAATGTGCAGACACTCTTGAAAGAGTAATTCCTTTTTATATAAGAACTTCTCAGAAACCCATTCCCCCTTTCTTTTCTTATTTTCCTCGGAGAGCTGTAACTGTAGCCTCGTTCATTTACTCAAATGATTTTCAGTAGTTTGCTTGACTCATATGCAGTTATTTTGTATATTTAGGATTTTCTTTCTTGATATGCTGAGTCCCCAAATTGTAAGCCATGAAATGCACATTTACGGTTTGTCCTTTCTTGGTATATTCTTTTAGTTTTTCAAAAACTACAACTCCTGATTTAATTGATGATATTCTTATTCTACTTATTTGTAAATAATAAACACCCAACGAGGCCATCATGAAAAGTTTATTACCTGTAATTTTAATACTGCTGATATTTAATTTAACGGTCAGTTCTCAACCTTGCTTGCCTGAAGGCATCATCTTTACAACCCAGGAACAGATTGACAGTTTTCAGGTCAATTACCCTGATTGTACTGAAATTGAAGGATATGTCTGGATTGAAGGAGATGACATTACCAATTTCGAGGGATTAAATGTTTTGGTTTCAATAAACGGGGATTTGTCAATAGGCAGTGGGTTAAATAATATTTATAATCAGCTTCTTACTACAATAACCGGATTGAATAACCTGATTTCGGTCGGTGGAAATCTTAGAATTAGTGGCAATGACAACTTAACCAGTATTGTTGGGTTAAATAATTTAGTTTCTGTGGAAGATAATGTGCTAATTGGTTGGTATGAGGGTGCGAATCCGAATTTAATAAGTTTGGAGGGATTAAATAGTTTAGAATATGTTGGTGGTTTTTTGCAAATTGATAGAAATTATATCTTAACCAGTCTATCAGGTTTGGAAAGCATAAGTGAGGTTAGTGGGGATTTAAGAATAGGGACTGACTATGGTACAACTTTAGAAGAAACCGGAAATCCCATGCTGGTGGATATTTCTGCACTTTCTAACCTAGTCTCTTTAGGCGGTGGTATAGAAATGAGTGCTAATGAATTATTACCAAATCTTAATGGTTTGGAAAACCTCTCAACGGTTGCTCATATTTATTTATATCAAAACAACAGTTTGTCAAATTTATCTGGATTGGATAATATCATTACAATAGATGGGGGTTTACAGATAGAGGGTTTGCCTCTGACCAACTTATCAGGTTTAATTAATCTAACCTCGATTGGGGATTTTGTTTGGTTTATTGATAATGATTGGCTAACAGATTTTTCGGAACTTCATAATTTAACTTCCATAAATGGAGAGCTTATCTTTAGTGAATGTGATTCACTATTAAGTTTATCAGGACTAGATAGTCTAGATGCAGGTTCAATTGAAAATCTAAGTATTTTTGGCAATCCCTTTTTATCTTCATGTGAAGTTCAAAGCATCTGTGATTATCTTGCTGCTCCTGGCGGTGTTGTGAATATCTATGACAACGCACCCGGCTGCAACAGTCAGGAAGAAGTTGTCGAAGCATGTGATAATTTATCGATATCTCATAATACCATTGATCAGCCAATGTTTACCATCTTCCCCAATCCATGCCTGGCATTTTTAAATATAGAATATATTATTTCAGAATCAGGAAATGTTCAGTTGGACCTATATGAAATTTCAGGAGTTAGCCTAATACAACTTTTGAATGAGCAAAAAACACCGGGTACATATTTTATGGAGCTTGACGTGAGAGACGTAAAACCAGGCATTTATTTCTGTACCTTAAAAACCAATGCAGGAATTCAAACGAGGAAAATCATCAAACTAGAATAATCTATAAAGTGTAAAGCTATGAAACTAAAGTATATTATTACAGCCCTGTTTGTGATTTGTACAACATGTATTTATAGTCAGATCATCAGCATTCCTGGCGATTATCCTACCATACAGGAAGGCATAAATGCAGCCAATAACGGGGATACTGTTCTTGTTGATCCCGGTACTTATGTTGAGAATATCAATTTCAATGGAAAAAATATTACCGTGGGTTCTCAGTATCTTATCACGCAAGATTCTTCATATATATCACAGACTATTATTGATGGAAATTATAATGGAAGCGTTGTTACTTTTGAAAACGGGGAAGATTCAACTGCCGTATTAAGTGGTTTCAAAATAACTCAGGGTGATGCGACCCAAGGGGGTGGGATTTATTGCTACAATTCCAGTCCAAATTTGTGCAATTTATTAATAAGAGGGAATCAAGTTGCTTTTTTTGGTGCTGGTATATATTGTGAAAATTCATCTCCAATTCTCATAAATATGAAAATTATTGAAAACAATACAGAGCCCTTAGACGGAGCTTCGGGGGGTGGTCTTTATTGTTTGAGTGCTAATCCAATACTCACCAATGTTCATATTATAGCTAATAGTGCTGGTGATTTTGAGGATTCAAAAGGTGGGGGTATCTATTGCAATAATTCAAGCCCTATTTTAACTAATGTCTCCATAATTAATAATAGTGTTAACACTTTCACCCATTCAGGAGATGGAGCTGGATTCTATTGCGAAAATAATTCTTCACCTGTTTTTACGGATGTTTTGATTTCAGGGAATGAAGCAGGCGGTGGTGATTGGGGGGGTGGTGTCGTAATTGTCCAATCAGAAGCTTCATTTCAAAATGTTACAATAACAAATAATAAAGCAAGTGGTGGAGGTGGTATTGGGATAGAAAATTCCATAGTGAATATGACAAATGTTAATATCGTGGGAAATATTTCATATACTGGATCAGGCGGCGGTATTAGTGTTGGAAGTTCAACTATTGAATTAATTGATGTTTACATTTTTAATAATTTATCTTATGGATGTGGGGGAGGAATAGAATGCGAGGCATCGGAGTTAAATTTCAATGGTTGCACTATAAGAGAAAATTGCACGAACTATCTGGGTGGAGGGATTTATATAGGTCAAAATTCAATAATAAATTTTACTAATAACAATAGCAGTTCAATCTATTTAAATCATGCAAGCCTTGAGGGGAATGACCTGTACTCATATTGTACGGAAATTATTGATGTAGTGGTTGATACTTTTAGTGTAATCTCACCTGATAATTATTTTGCATACCCCATTGAAAAATACTCATTTAATATACTAAATCCTGCTATAATTCAGGCAGAACATGATTTATATGTAAGCCCGGATGGATCAGATGATAATTCTGGGATTTCATTTGATGATCCTTTAAAAACAATCTCAAGAGCACTATCCAAGATAAAAACTGATTCAATGAACTCCAGGACTATATACCTTGATAGTGGTATATTTTCACCAGATAGTACGAATGACTTGTTTCCATTGAATGTAAAAAATTTTGTTTCACTCAACGGAAGTATTACTGATTCAACTATCCTCCAGGGCAGTGGTCAAAGTGGTATAATTAGCTTGCATTACGATTTTGGTGTTTCAATAAATGGTTTGTCATTACAGAACTGTAATACTGCAGATGGGACGGGTATCTCTAGTACCAACTCCGAACTGAATATCAGCAACCTAATAATAAAAAATAATATTTTGGGGCTCTATAGTTTCGATTCGGATGTAAGCATTGCAAATACAATCATTAAAAATAATAGCTCAGATGGCAATTATTTTGTAGAGGGTGGGGGGATATATATCGAAATGTCACATTTGATTATAACTAATACTTTAATCAAATCTAATTATGCCAGCCTAGGCGGTGGAATATTCTGTGAAAATTCCGAACCAACTCTCGTTAATGTAACATTTATGGAAAATGGTAGTACATCTGGCGGTGGAATGTACTGTAAAGATTCCGAACCAACTCTCATAAATACAACATTTATTGAAAATGTAAGTAGTGAATCTGGTGGTGGAGTGTATTGTAAAAATTCCGAACCAACTCTCATTAATGCAACACTTGTTGGGAATGTAAGTGGATGGTCTGGTGGTGCAATTTATTGCAGAAACTCCCATCCAAAATTAATCAATACCATCAATTGGGAAAATTCAATTTCGTTCGAATGGACGGGGCAGGCAAGTTCGATTGAAGTTTTGTATTCTGACATTGAAGGAGGTGAAACCGGGATAGAAACCAATAATAATGGTGTTGTTTACTGGTTGGAAGGAAATATTGATGAGGATCCTTTATTTATTGATAGTGGCGAACATCCTTTTCAATTGACGGGTAATTCGCCTTGCATAGATACAGGCATACCAGATACATCTGGATTAAATCTATGTCCATTGGATTTGTTGGGAAACCTTAGGATTTGGGATGGAGATGGTAATGGTGATGCACGCATTGATATGGGAGCATATGAGTTTGGATCAATACCTCTTGGCAAGAAAGATCTAAATCTTGAAAATTCAAAATTTGAATTAAAGAACTATCCTAATCCTTTTAAATCAGTCACAACCATTACTTATTCTTTACCTCGCAAATCAATTGTAACTCTTGACGTTATTAGCCTTAAAGGACAACCTGTTTGTGAGTTATTGAATGAGGTTCAATCTGCTGGAAAATATAAAGTAGTCTTTGATAAAATTATTGTACCACCAGGAATTTATTTCTGCACATTAAAAACAAATACAGGAACGCAAACCAAAAAGATAATCAAACTGTAACTGCAATGTGCTTATTCATCCGATGACTGTGAATCATCGGATGAGTGAGTAAACTAGTGCTTCTCAAACTCCTTTTCACCGGCCTCAATACGAACCGATAACCTGTTTTCCTCAGGGGGAATAACACAGGAATACCTGGGATTGTATGCACAATACGGATTGTAAGCTTTGTTAAAGTCAATCAAAACAGTGTTTCCTTCTTCAGGAATCTCGCAATCCACGTAACGTCCTCCACCATAACATTCCTTTCCGCTTGTGCCATCCCTAAATGGTATAAACAGGTAATTCTCATCACTTTTTACATCCACGAGTTTTTTGCTTTGGTATGCCGTCAGCTTCAATTCCTGCCCGTTTAAACTGAATGTAACGAAACCATATTGAATGTATTCCGGTGCTCTTTCCGTGGAAGTTTTTAATACAACGGTTTTTTGTTCAGGAGCTTTTGTTAAAGAGGCCTCAACAAGATAGTCCATGCTGGTTGGGAAATAATTCAGCCCTTTGAAATTTTTTTGTTGCTCGGGCTTCAGCGGAGTTCCTTCAGTGTACATCAGTTTGATGTTTTTCCCTTTCCGATGTTTTTCAATTGAGGTATTATAGGAATCAATGCTGTCGTTGGAAACTTGGCTAAATCCTGGATTTCCGATTGCAATTAGAATGACACTGATAAAACAGGAGATTATTTTCATAGCTATTCTTCATATTTATTGAGCGCAAAAATAATCAGAAAATTTTAGTAAAAATCTATATCCTAATCCAGATAGCAATCGGTAACAGGCTTGTGATTCTTAGTGCCCAAAGTTTGACTTTCAGTAATGGTGCAGATTTTAGACGTGCAAGCTCAAACAATTTTTGTATAATTGCACAAATTAGTCAGCGAATTCATTCGGAAAAAGTATGCATTTTAGATTATTAGGTACAGCAAGGACCTTTCTTATTTTAGTTTTAATTGGATTTCTTAGCTCGGTTACCTCAGGAGCTGCAACCTCACAGGATACACTCAGACCGACAGAATACAACATTGAAGAACCCCCTATAGAAACCTCCGGCGATCTAACTGTTAGCCAGAGAATTGACCAGGCTTTCAGACCGATTGTTACTGCGCTGGGAAGTGTTTTGTTCTGGGATCCTTTTTCTGCCAGTGGATTTTATGATCCGTTGGTTTATGATGAAGACGGAGAAGCGGTCTATGATGAAAACGGTGACCAAAGGGAATCCCCTATACCCCTGGTTGTAATCTGGTTAATAATAGGTGCGGTAGCCTTTACGATTTACATGAAATTCATTAATATCCGTGGATTTAAACATGCTATAAATATTGTCCGGGGAAAGTACGATGATCCCAACCACAAAGGGGAAGTGTCCCATTTTCAAGCGTTAACCACAGCATTATCAGCAACTGTTGGCTTGGGTAATATTGCCAGTGTTGCTATTGCCATTTCCATTGGCGGTCCGGGGGCTACATTCTGGATGATCCTTGCTGGGCTACTTGGGATGTCTTCAAAGTTTACCGAATGTACCCTGGGAGTAAAGTACAGGAAGATTGACAAAAACGGTATCGTATCCGGCGGGGCTATGTATTACCTCAGGGATGGTTTAAAAAAGAAAGGTTTAAAGTGGTTAGGAGCTTTGCTGGCGTTTATATTTGCGGTCCTTGTTATAGGAGGATCCCTTGGAGGCGGGAATATGTTCCAGGCCAACCAGGCATTCGCTCAGCTGGCCTATGTTTTTCCAAGTGTTGAAGGGAAAGGATTTGGTTTTGGTGTAATATTAATGATCCTGGTAGCCATTGTTATCATAGGTGGAATAAAAAGTATCGCCAGGGTTACAGATAAGGTAGTACCCATAATGGCTGTTATTTATGTGGGTACAGCTTTGATCATTATCTTCATGAATATTGACAGAACTGGGGAAGCCTTTCGCCTTATCTGGGATGGTGCGTTTGGTGCCAATGCTATTAAAGGTGGATTCATCGGAGTATTAATTGTTGGTTTCCAGCGTGCGGCCTTTTCCAATGAAGCCGGAGTAGGTTCAGCTTCCATAGCTCACTCTGCAGTAAAAACCGACAAGCCCATAACCGAAGGCTATGTTGCTTTGCTTGAACCCTTTATTGATACTGTGGTCATTTGTACAATGACTGCTTTGGTCCTGATCTTTACAGGAACTTATGAAAACCCCTTAGGCCTGGAAGGAGCTCAATTGACTTCTCACGCTTTTTCAAGTGTTTTGCCATGGTTCCCATATCTTTTGGTAATAGCCATCTTTCTTTTTGCTTTTTCAACAATGATCTCCTGGTCGTATTACGGATTAAAGGGATTTGATTACTTATTCGGAGATATTTCAGAAAAATTCTTCAAAAACAGAAACATCGCAAAATACTCCTATTTTACAATCTTCCTGCTTGCAATTATTGTAGGCGCTTCATCAAATCTTGGCTCTGTTCTTGACTTCTCCGACATGATGATCTTATCCATGGCTTTTCCGAATATTCTGGGTTTGATTATCCTGGCACCTGAAGTGAAAAAGGATCTTATGGATTATTTGCAAAAGGTGAAAAGCGGAGAGATTAAGAAGTTTAAATAATATTTCCCTGTTATTTCGAAATAGAGTGTCCATCTGTTTCAAAGCTCGATAACTATAATACTATTACCTTATTTATCAATTATCTTGAGTACGGTATCAAATATCAGCTCTTATCCTGTATATTGAAGAGATTCTTTGCTACGTTGCTAGTGATATCGTATAGTATACACCTGAATTTGTGAAGCTTCGTGATTTAGTGCCTTGGTGGCAATTACTTGATTGCTTCATCTTGCCACAAAGGCTCAAAGGCACTAAGAATTCACAAAAAATCATGACACCTTATTTTATCCTCGCGGGTGGGATTCGAGGTCTCTGAATGTCATGTTTTTCAGTGTTTTGGTTCAAAAGGGCTCTCCTAAAAGTATAATTTTCGCGACAAAGTCACAAAAGTACTCCCGCTAAGCGGGATACAAAGCTAGAATTTACAGATTGTTAACCCCTTAGTGATATTTAGTGTCTTCGTGTTAGTGGCATCATAATTAATTTATTACCTTTTGAGACAACCTCCCAATATGTTTTAAATGTTTGTCATTCTGAGCGCAGTGAAGAATCCATTGCTGATTTTAAATTTATAAGGACATTCGAGTTACTAAAAAATACTATTTATATATTCAAAGTATCTGAATATTATTTATATTTGCCGCAACATTGTAGATACTCTTATGAAAACACTAGTCAATATCACCCTGTGTTTCCCGTGCTAAAAGGGAATTAAGCCTCCGGGCTGTCATTTTCTTATTTTGCACATCTTTGCGGGCACCCCGCAACCATTTACAATCATTTATTTATTAACAATTAAATTTTTAGGAGAAATTAGTATGAAAACTTTAACATTCAAAATTGATGTCGTATGCATTCACCGGACGTCGCCGGTGGAATTAAACCAAAATCAGAAATTGAAAAACTTATTGTTACAAGAGCATCAAAAACGAAAACGTGATGAATAGAATAAACAAATTATCTTTGAAGGCATCAGCCATAATGAATAATAAAATTGAAAAAGTAAATAAAATTTTTAGTGATATCTGGGAAGCCATTTCCGGAACGGAACAGGACTTTACCAAAGGAAGCATAAAACGGGCTATATTTCTTTTGGCCGTTCCTATGGTACTTGAAATGATAATGGAATCCATATTTGCCATTGTTGATATCATCTATGTTTCCAGGTTGGGACCGGAGGCCATTGCCACTGTAGGTATCACCGAATCACTTATTACCATTGTATATGCGATTGGTGTTGGCCTTGCTATGGCAGCTACTGCAATGGTCTCAAGGAGAATAGGTGAAAAAGATAAGAAAGGGGCGAACAAAGCTGCCTTCCAGGCAATAATAACCGGATTGTTTGTGTCGCTTTTTATTGCCATACCAGGAATATTATTCGCCAGTGACCTATTAAAACTTATGGGCGCTGAAGAGGTCATCTATACTGAGATGAGTAGCTATACAGCCATTATGCTGGGTGGCAATGCAGTCATTATGCTTCTCTTTATTATCAATGCGGTATTCCGGAGTGCCGGTGATGCAGCTATTTCCTTCAGGGTATTGTTGGTCGCTAACGGATTGAACATCGTCCTTGATCCAATATTCATTTTTGGATTGGGACCTGTTCCTGAAATGGGAGTAATGGGCGCTGCAGTTGCAACAAATACCGGACGTGGAATTGCCGTTATTTACCAGTTTTATTTGTTATTCAAGGGGAATAAAAGAATCAAACTGGCCATTGAAAATATCAGGATTCATTTTGAAACAATCAGGCAATTGATAAAATTGTCGGTGGGAACCATTAGCCAGTATTTAATTGCTACTTCATCGTGGATATTATTGTACAGGATCATTTCTGAATTTGGTAGTGAAGCGCTGGCAGGGTACACCGTTGCCATCCGGATCATTATTTTTGCCTTATTGCCGTCCTGGGGAATTAGCAATGCAGCTGCTACACTGGTAGGCCAGAACCTGGGAGCCAAGCAACCGGAACGGGCTGAAAAATCAGTATGGGTCGTCGGTAGGCTAAACATTATGATCATGGGAATAATTAGTGTGATCCTGATCTTATTTCCGCAAACACTTGTTAAGCTAATTACTAGTGAAACTGTGATTTATGGAAGTGCAACCTTAAGCCTCAGAGTCATTGCCTTTGGCTTTGCACTTTACGGGCTGGGAATGGTACTGATTCAGGCAATAAATGGTGCAGGGGATACCATTACACCAACAAAAATTAACTTTGTATGCTTCTGGATACTTGAGATCCCACTGGCTTATTTACTCGCCTTGCAATTGAATATTGGGGAATCGGGCGTTTATTATGCCATTGTTGTTGCAGAATCCATAATGACACTGATTGCACTCTGGTATTTCAGACGGGGTAGATGGAAATTGAAAAAAGTTTAACAAATAAAGTTCATCCGGTTACGAAAAGTAACCGGATGAATATTTATTTTCGGTACCAACGGTAAAGCCACCAGCCATAAATAGCAAGATTCACAACAAGCACGAAAGTGCCCAGGAGCATCTGGATCTGAGGTGTTAAACCGGAGGGATAGATCACGGGTAGAATATAGTGATCGATAAAGTCACCTGAATAGCCTTCCTGCCCGGCAGCTATTCTGAGTTCCTGCTCCCAGGGAGTAAGAGGACAAATCCAACCATAAAATTCTATAAGCATTCCCCAGATTGCTGCCGGTATATGGATGAAAGTGATCCAACGCCATTTAATTACCAGCAATCCCCCAATTACAACAAATACAATAAATAGCAAGTGAATTATAACGAGCGTGTCGGCTGCAATTCCGTATATCATTTATTATACCAGATATTTTGTGAGGTATTTTGACTCTTTTTTTACTCCTTTTCCATTCCCATACCCATGTCCATGGGATTAATATCAGTATTCCAGGTTTCGATTTTGATCTTGCGTGACTTATCTTTTTGTCTTTCCCAGATGGTAACGTACTTCCCGTTGTCAGCAACAGGTTGAGGCATATTTGGGACCGTAAGGGAAATGGAATATTCACCAACTTCAATTACCAGGTCACCACATTCAAATACTTCCATGATATCCAGGTTCATCGATTTCATCTTAAAACCTGCCTCCTCAGATTCCTTGTTTTTTTCCATCATCGTATCCAGGCCTTTGACCATGGGTGCCCAATTCGGCATATATATGATATCTTCAACATAAAGGGACGCTAATGTTTCCATATCTCCTGAAATATTGGCCCTGATCATTTTGGAGTTTAATAAATTGAGTTCATCGATCAATTTTTTGTTTTCAGTTTGTGAATAAACATGAATTACTGCCATAGTAAAGGTGAGAGCCAGCAGCATAATTTTTACAGTTGATTTCATTGTAGTTTGATTTAGTTTGTTGAATAATAGTTAATTGAGTATAAATATAATACAATTTTCTCTTGGATTTGCTATTTCATCTTCCATAATCAGTTTTTAACACATAATTAAGAATTAAACGCCTTGATTCCAGTATCTTCTTCTTAACGTTATTTAAAATTCCAGTTGACCATTAAGGCAACCAAATCATTTTTTTATCGTAACAAAGTCAACGAGTTATAAAGATTGCGGATTACGCATTCAGGTTAGTGTTTATCAAACTGGCTATTTGACCGTTAATAAAGACCAGGTTAAATTGAGGTGTAAACATGGATTAATACGAATCAAATCATAAGGTTATGGGATTTACTTTCAAACAAAGAAACAACAGGGAGTACGTTTTTTCCTCCATTCTGTATTTTATTGAATACGATAAAGAAACCCAGTTAATGAAGGTGGGGTTTAACGACGGTATGATTGGGTATTTCAAGAATGTTCCTGATTACCTTTTCCAGCAGTTTAAATTTGCAGAATCAAAGGGACATTTTTTCTATGAACATATTTACAATGCCGGATACAAAAGTTCCATAAAATACATGTGATTCTGTATTTCAACGATGGCAGATTATTAATCCGTTTTTCTTACCAGCCATAACATGCCATTTATTTCATTTTCCAATACTTTACACTCCTCAGCCTGTAAACTGATATAAGCATCTAATGAGCTTTTAAGAGGAGGATGTTTGGCGACTAATTCTTTCGATCTTTTATCAATCATTTCCAGATAATCGTCGTTAATTTGTTGGCTAGTTTGGGTAGTATCTATTTCTTCAACAATCCTGTCCGTTAAAGATGTTAGATCCAAAACTGTTTTCTCATAGGAATTATAATGCTCATATCCTTTGCGATCAATTCGTTTTTTTGTTCTCAGGTACCCATCATCAATAATTATAAATCCGCCTGCTTTTACCTGAGAACGTAGCTTTTTTATTGTTTCTCGGAAGCTTCCCAAAACACCACCCAGCGAAGCCAGTATAACCAAATCATAACTCCGGGATATGGAAGTGTATTCTATAATATCTTCCGATAAGAATTCACACAGATCTGCAACACCAAATGCCTTTGATTTTTTTTCTGCTTCCAGAAGGAAAGGCTCGAAAGCATCGATACCAGTTACCTGACAACCAAATTCCAGCGCCAGCTGAACAGATACGGCTCCTTTGCCGCATCCCAGATCAAGAATCCTGGAATTTTCGCTCAACTTACATTTTATTGTTGCCAGCCGGATGCAATCAACAGCACTTCCCAGTGCCCACATGTCTTGCAAAAGATAGGGCATATAAGGTAACAAATGCTCTTCGGTATCCAAAGAATTTGCAACTGATTTATTTGTTTTTGTCGACATAAGTAAAGTTTTGTTGATACAAAAATAGGTAAGTCCGATGCTCGATTTTTATGTAATATTTGGAATGTTGTTTCATTTTGGGAAATAATTTACCTACCTTTAACATTTTAATTGTATCCATTTAGGGTTGTTATTATATTACTCCAGTCGTTCTTGTTTGTTCTGTAAGGCTTTATTCTACTGGACTTTAGGGCTGATTGGATTTTAGCTTTGAATTTATCCTGATGAATTGATCGGGTATTTTAGCCTCTTCTGATGTATTGGTACCAATATTGAAAAAGAAGAAATACTTTGGAAAACGCTATGATGAAAAAAACTACTATACTGCTACTAATATTTACATGCTTCGGTTCAATACCACATGTGATTTCCCAATTCTCAATTCAATATTCAGGAGTTAATAAGGATTTGTTGTGTGTACATTTTGTTGATGAAAATACAGGCTATGCTGGTGGTGAACAAGGCCAGTTAATTAAAACCCAAAGTGGTGGAGTAGCCTGGAACATTTTGAAAACAGGCAATAAGCAAACCATTAATGGATTATTTTTTTTAAATGCAGATACAGGATTTATTGTTGGTGAAAGCAATACGTTTATAAAAACGAATGACGGAGGATTAAGTTGGTCTCTGGTAGAAAATGTTCCTAATGCTGATTACACCGCCATAAAATTTGTTGATAATAAATTTGGATTCGCAATAGGCCACAACCTTGATGGGGGGGTGTTTTGCAGAACTGATGATTCCGGGGAAACATGGATTACAAGAACAATAAGTCAGGATTGCAGCAGCAGTGGTCTTACTCCAGGCATCGATTGCGATGATATTTACCTTACCAACTTTTCATTTCTTGATGACAATACCGGACTTATTGGCGGCTTTACATACAACTTCTCTTTTGGGAAACATCCTTTTGTTTGCAAAACCACCGATGGGGGACGAACTTTTACCGATATCTCACCAAAAGAAGGCGAAAGGGACTGGTACAATGGTAAAGAGATTGTATCCATAAATTACATGAACAACAACGACGCATGTGCTGTAATGAACACAGGAAACGGTACAGACTTTATGTTCATAAGTGACTATAATGTAAAAACATTTGAACAAAACCAACTTGTTTCTAATTTCAGTTCTCGGGGTCGGTTTTTTACATCCGAATTTTTGGGCAGGTTCATTGGTTATTTTGCAGGGATCATCGAAGGCAACTCTCAGATCATAAAAACAATTGACCAGGGGAATTCATTTTTATACTTAAATCCACCCACCGACAAAACTATATACGCTTCTTGCTTCGTAGATGTTAATAATGGTTACTTCGTCGGACAGGACGGAACGATTTTACATCTGCAGGATAAAGCCAATATTGTTTACAATTCTATGGACATCAGAGGCGAAAAATATATTGATCCTCCTTTTACACTGGCCTCCACAAAGCGCAACAAAAAAATAATGCAGGTTCATGTCTATAATGTTCCTCATGAAAACCCTGAAATGTTTGATATTTCAGTATTCGATAGTCAGGGAGAACCAGTTGCTGTTAAACCCAGAAGCATCAAAGTTTACTCGGATGAGATCAGAATGAAAGTCAAAACGGATGGGCTGGGCGACAGAACCTACTTCTATACGGTTTTGTATGATAACAATACTGTGGTGAATGGAAAACTAATGCTGAATGGTTTTGCCCAGAATTTTGAATAGAAATTTCCTTTTATAATCTCATCTATTTTAATATCTTTGGAGTCATTCAGAGTACCATGGTATGGAAGCTATCAAAATTCTTATTACTGATGATCATCAGATTATCATCGATGGTCTTAAGTCATTGTTGAGTGACGAAAAAGATCTACAGGTTATAGGTGAAGCATCAAACGGAAAAGAAGCCATTGAATTCCTGAAACTTCTAAAAGCAGATGTGGTGTTGATGGATATTGATATGCCTGTTCTTAACGGAATTGAAGCCACAAAAAAGATAAAATCCGAATTTGATGATGTACGGGTGATAATACTTACCATGCACAATGAGAGTGGATTGATCAAAACCCTTGTTGCTGCTGGAGCTGATGGATATATCCTAAAAAATTCAGACCAGTCGGAACTGCTGGAAGCCATTCGTAAGGTAGCATCCGGGAACCAGTATTTCTCTTCAGATGTTACACTTTCCTTATTAAACAAAAACAGCTCACAACTTAAGCAATTTCAAACGGATAGCAAAATAGCGGAGCTGACTTCAAGGGAAATTGAGATCCTGAAAATGATTGCAGAAGGCAATTCCAATAAAGAAATAGGTGAAATATTGTTTATCAGCCATAGGACTGTGGACACTCACAGGACGAATCTGATGAAAAAATTAGACGTCAACAACATAGCAGGTTTAATTCGTTATGCCATTCAACAAGGATTCGTGTCCTGATGAATTTACCGTTAACTTATTTGATCCTACCGTTAACTTAAAAAATTTCCTTTATTGAAATATTCTTTACTACTTTTATAGTGATATCTTAATCACCAATTTTAAACATTTAAACTATGAAAAAATTTCTATTATTCTTTGCTGTTGTTGGATTGATAATAAATGTCAACAGCCAGCAACGTGCAAAAATTGATCCTTCTTTTAAAAACCATGAGGTAAAAGCTGAAAAAACTGTTGACCTTGATGGTTCGGAAGAGCTTTCGGGTGCAGTGCTTCCTTTCAAAGCAACAAACTTGTATGTTGAGGAGGACATTGGAGAAACATACTATGATAAACAATCCAACAGAGCTGTGGCCAACCGTATTTATTTGTATCCGGATGGAACTATGGCTGCTAACTGGACTTTTGGATTAGGTGCACCCGGCTTTACTGATCGTGGTACAGGTTACAATTATTACGATGGCAATGAGTGGGACGTATGGCCTGGAGCACGAGTTGAAACAGTCCGATGTGGATGGCCTTCATATGCTCCCCTTGGTGAAAACGGTGAGATCATTGTATCCCACAATGCTACCGATGCACTAATAATCAATAAACGTCCTGAACGAGGAACTGGTGACTGGACTGAAACCCAGATACAAGGACCTGCAGGAAACGAGAAAGTAACCTGGCCCAGAGTAGTGACTACAGGAGTAGATAACAATACTGTCCATGTGTTGGGTATGATCCGTGATTATCCGGTGGCTGGCGATATGGAACTGGCCTATTACCGTTCAAACGATGGTGCAGAAAATTGGGAGATCATGAATTATGAAATTCCCGGAACCAACCACGATTTTTATAATGATTTGGGTGCTGATAGCTACACATTTGCAGAACCTCGTAATGGTGTAATTGCCTTTTTTGTTGCTAACCTCTGGTGTGATGCTTTTATTATGAAATCAACCGATGATGGTGATACCTGGGAGAAAATAATGGTCTGGGAGCATCCCTATCCGTTTTACAATGATGAAACAATATTTACAGATACCTTATGGGCTCCTGATAATTCAGGGCATATTGCTCTTGATAGCGAGGGAAAAGCACATGTCGTATTTGGTTTAGGCTACATCCTGCACGATGAAGTGGGAACGACATATACTCACTGGCCAGGTTACCAGGATGGTATTGTTTACTGGAATGAGGATATGCCTGAATTTGAAAATGAAAACCAACACGATGCACTTGATCCGTATGATGTACTTGAAGAAAATGTTAACCTCATTGGCTGGACCCAGGATATGGACGGGAACGGTATAATTGAATTTATTGAAAATCCCATTTCCTATTCAGAAATCGGAGTCTCAACAATGCCAAACATTGCCATCGATGAAAACGACTGGATCTATGTGGTTTGGTCTTCAACCACTGAAACGTATGATAACGGTGAATATAATTTTAAACATATCTGGAGCAGAGCATTGATTGATCATGATTGGGGATGGAGTGAGTTCCGTCATTTAACGGATGACCTCATTCATATTTTTGATGAATTGGTATATCCTCAGTTTGCACCAAAAACAGATGACAACGTCTACCTGATGTTTAATGTTGATGCCTCACCTGGGAATGCAGTGGATGGTGACCACGATTACCAGCAAAACCGTGAAACTTTTGCTACTATTGGAAAAACAGAACTTGTAGGTATTAGTGAACCACTCGATTTTGATGTTTCACATGTTTCGCAGAATTATCCCAATCCTTTCAAGTCCACTTCTATGGTTCAGGTTAAACTAAATACCAGTTCACTGCTTTCACTTGAAGTTTATGATTTGATGGGACAAACTGTAATTTCAACCCCAGTTGAAAAACGATATGCAGGAACACACAACCTTACCATTGATGGCTCAAAGTTATCTCCTGGTATTTATATATACAGCGTTTTAGCAGATGACAAGAAAGTAAATAGAAAAATGGTGATAGAGTAAAACAAATCCTCTACATAATTTAAAACCCGGTAAAGCAATTTGCCGGGTTTTTGTTGTTGTTAATACACATTTCATATAAAACTACGGTAATTGTCGTATAAGTTTACGAATTCCCCCCTATCAAATTCATCCTTGTCAGGAATTAATTTTGCTTTTAATAATTGTTGAAACATCCTCACTATATGATTGAGCTAATATTTGTACTAAAAAATTATCAGCACCTTCTACCTGCTTTCATACCTTCTGAATGAGGTTTTCAACAATTAGGCAGGGTAGGAGGGCTGATTTTGTTACCTAAAATATACTACACCATGAAGAACTATTTTATGACAATCATATTTACCATATTGGCTTGCAATCTGGTTTTTTGCCAGGGAAGCAACACCGATTACAAAAGGGTAAAGATAGGAGAAGCGAAAAATATAATTTGTGGGCTGGATATGTCTCCGGACAATGAATACATTGCGATCAGCAGCACACAAAGTTTCCCGTTTTTTATTTTTGACTGGGAAAATGAAAAAGTAATCAAAAAACATAATGTTGGCAACTGGTATGCAGGGTCATCCGTAAGGCATTCACCTGATGGGCAATATGTTTTGTTGCAGCAGCTGTATTTTCTTGATTTCGCACCCAACAAAGACCGTGAAGTAAATTTTGAAATAGTTGAATCTTCGACTGGAAAAAGAGTGAAAAGGTTTGATGAGTTTCATGCGGTTGCCTTCACACCGGATAGCAAGTCTGCTGTTACCCTTACAGCTGATCAGGTGAGTTTCTGGGACCTTGCTTCAGGAAAGAAAGGAAAATCATTTAAAATTAACCAGGCCACCAATGGTATTGCCGTTTCTCCTGATGGTAAGCACATTGCCGTTTCACATAAGGTAAATGAGGATGATATTAAAAAGGATCCCCGGTACAAAAAGAACAAAAAAGGATTAAAGCATGTGCTCAAATACAAACAACAGATCAGTGTTTTTGATGCCGAAACATTTCAGTATGAATACACAGTTAATGAGCTGTATGATATCGTCTACAGGCTGGAATATTCGGATGATGGCAATACTTTGTTTTGTTTGCAAATTCCTCATCTTAAAGCACAGGCAACCGGAAATGTCAGACAAACATATATAAGCACCATCAATGGAACTACCGGTGAAGCTCAACGAAAAGGATTTACCTCTAAATCTGACTATGAACCAGATTTTAAATTAAGCCATGATGGTAAACTTTTCGGACTTGTTTCCAAAGGCAACAGGTTTCTTGAGATCCATATCTATGAGTTTGAAACCGGGAAAATGCTCAGCCGGTTTGAACAGTCCTTCCGTCTGTTTGAAAAAAATGAAGGTGGAATGATAGCCGCTGACAGCCGCTCTTCCTTTGTTTTTCTGCCGGACAACAAAACAGTCGTAATGACCATGGGTAACCATCTCATTTACTGGAACCTGAACTTGTAACCTCTAAAATTTGAAAAATGAAAACAATTCTTTTAATCTTATTGATCAGCATTTCCACCATCGGTTTTTCACAAAAAAAACGCCTTATCGAAAAGCACGACGAAGTTGTTGCTGCGGCTATCCTGGAGATTGAGGAAAGCATGAAAGGACCAGAAGGTGAACTGTTTCTATTGCAAGCGGAATATGAAATTTCGGGTACCTATACGATGGATATCCAACTATATGAAAAAGGGAAAGTGGCATCTGTATTCTGTAAAAGCAGGGAAAATGGGCAAATTAAGTCACAAACCCTTATTAAAGATTTTATAAAAGCACACAAATTCAACTTCAAAATGCCAAAAGGCAAAAAATACAAATTTGAATACAAATTTAATTTCAATAACTAAAATTTTAAGATCATGAAAAAAATCATTCTAATCTCAGCTTTAGCCATGTTGGTCAACGTGCTTTATGCACAGGATGACATGCCAATCGTGTGGGAAACTAAATTGGGCCACACTATTGATTACTACGGAACAGATCTATCAGACAGAGGTAATTCGTATAGTTTTGCATCTTCAGCAAAGGATCTTACCTTTATTAACAACAGTGACGGATCCGTTATCTGGACTAAGCCATTCAAAGAAATGGCCCCGAAGCTTAGAAAAATTGACGAATTGCTTGCTTTCTGGGAATCCAATACGATTTTTCTTTTTGACAGGAAATTGGGTAAAGACCAAATTGCCTGTATAGATATGAAAACCGGAGAGTTGTTATGGAATACTGATAAATACCAGGAAGTGACCGAGGATGTTGTTATATATATTCCGGAAGAAGACGCTTTCGCTATATCACTAAAGAAAGAACTGGTTTTTATTAAAGCACGAACCGGAGAAGAAGTTTGGTCTACTGCCAAATTTAAAGGAGTTGTTGGCCAGTATGTTTATAATGCTGATGATGGAACCATGGTCATGGTTAACTTTGTTCCGGGAGGACTTGCAGCCTTCTTTACCGGATTTAAAAACCAGATCGCCCGTATCAATATGAGCAATGGAGAGATCCTTTGGGAAAGTGTATACATTGGCCGTGCGGAAAGAAAAATCTGGACAAAAGAGTTTGTCTATAAGCTGGATGTAATTGATGATAAAGTTTTTCTCCGTCTTAATGGTATGCAGGTATATGATTACAATACCGGGGCAAACTTATGGGCTGCAGCATTTGATTTTACACCGGGCGGAGTAGCTAAAGGGCCTTCAGGTACTAAAAAATTAGGTGTTTATGGAGCTGTTGCTCCTCCTTTTATTGTTGGTGAGGATATTTATGTTCTGGATATGTCGAATAAAAAGAACCAATATGTTAAGAAGTATGACAGGAATACAGGAAAACTTATCTGGACATCCCCTGAAATTAAAGGTGCGAGAGCTATTCCGGGAATGGAAGTCGTTGGGGATAAGGTAGCTCTTCAGATTGGTGGTCGGGTAGAGGTTCAATATTTCAGGCAGTATAAAAGTGGAGATTATATTGTACGGGAATGGGGGAAAACCTTTCCAGAGGTTAAACCATTTGGTGTCCAGGCTTTAAATACTAGCGATGGAACACTGGCATGGGAATCGGAAAGGTTCAGAAAAGGAATTACCAACTCGGTTTCATTTGACAATTATTACATTGTTTGTAGCGGTAAAGCATTGTATTCGATGGACCTTGCAACCGGAACTGAAAAATACGAAGTACCTGTGTCAAAAGGTGGTGTTGGACAGGCATCCCTTGTATTAAAGCATGGTGAGGATGTTGTAGTGGTTGTAGGTGAAAAGGGAGTTTCAACATTTAACGCAAAAGATGGTGAGCTCATTGGAAGTGGAAAATACAAAGCAGCCAGCCTTGAAGGACGAGTTGATGATATAGTCATCCTCAAAACCGCCAAAGCTGACCTTGCAGCATTTACATTACCAGCATGTGATTATAAAGAATTTAAAGCTAAAAAAGGAGCCGGCACATCGGTTACCAACGATGGAGAACATGTATTTGTGTATGAGAAAAAAGTTGTTACTAAATTAAAGACAAGATAAATAACCAGGAAAGACACCAAAACAAAACCATAGTGTTACCTCAGCGTAGTCTCCGGA
>CAYQWA010000007.1:0-130779 GCA_964421215.1 uncultured Bacteroidales bacterium
GTAGATACTTTGTTAAAGATGAAATATTAAAGTCAAAAAAAGAAATGATATATAAAAATTTAAATTAGCTCAAAACCAACTCATTATTTCGGCCTTGATCCATATCCAATACATAGATTCTTGACATTTCTATAACAGGTTGAAATTACAATGTGATCAGTCCAAATCATTGTTTCGCATCTCCAAATTAATTCTCAGTAAAAAAACTATTGGTTGCCAGAAGTTTAGCGTTTTCTATATTTTTCACTTTTATATAATTCAAGAAACTCTTTTCAGTCTTGTGGCCAGATAGACTCATAATCTGCAATGCACTTAATCCTCTTCTGTACAAATTAGAACATGCTGACCGTCTTGAAGAGTGCATTACAATTTTTTCATATTTATGATAAATTTTAATGACATTCTCCCCTTTGACCTTGTCCCATTCCTTCATTTCAATTTTCTCATCTATTCCTGCCATTTTTCCAATAATTTTTATTCCCTTATTTGCTGTTGGTGAGTTCAGGTTAAACTTAAAATTGTGTCTTTTTAGTAATATTAAAGCTCGATTAGTAAGTGGAATACATATCTTGTTTCCTGTTTTCACTTGAAAAACTTCAAGCATTTTTCCTTCAGATTTTACATTTGTTTCATTTAAATTGATAAGATTCTCAAATCGTAATGCAGTATCACAGCCAACAATAAAAATATCCCGAATCTGTTCTAAATCCGGCAGGTTTTTTAAATCTAGTTTATAAATTAACTCGATCTCATCTTCATTAAGATAAATATTGTCTGCTTCTACATTAATATCTTTAAATTTAACGAATTCGGAATTATTGTGTAATTTTTCGTCAAGAGATAATTTCATGAGTTGCTTTAACATTCTTACATGTTTTCCTATGGTGTTTGGAGTATACCCCTCATCTAATAAATACGTCTTAAATTGATAATAGAATTCCAGGTCAATTTCTTTAAATACGTAGGATTTATTATAGTGTCTTTGAAATCTTTCAAGCAACAAAACGAATTGATGAATCCTAGAAAGAGAAGCTTCTTTATACCTAGAATTTATATTTGTAAGTCTGTCACCTTTTTTACAATCTTCATAAAACTCAACACTATAACTACATAGGAATTTATTTGAATTTTTGCCTTCCAATTTATCTTTGATTAATTTTTTTATTTTTCTGGGTTCTAAGTTTCTGTTATCAAGGTGTGTCTTGTGAACAAGATTCTCAAGTTTATTAAGCTCACTATTAATTGTAACATAATCAACCTTATACGTCTGTTTTGCTCTTTGATTTGAGAAATCCCAATGAGCTGGTTTTATCTTTTGACCAGTTGACAGCTTAAATTCTTCATATCTTTTAAAACCGTCTGAGTTTATGCTATAACTGCTATTTCGAAAGTACAGAAATATTGATGTTTCAACCTGTTTCGACTCTGAAACACCTTTTTGCACTGCTTTTAGTCTGAATTTAACGTATTCTTTCATCTGCTTTTATTATTGATTCCTTATTTATAAAATGAAATAGATGAAAGGTTTTCAGGGGGGTAAACAAAAATAGAAATTTTGTTGCAAGGGGTGAAATTAGGGGCGAAATTATTTCAGTTTAGTTATGTTCTTTTAGTTTTAATTATTATTAAGTAATTGATATAAATTGCATTAGGAACACAATTAGACAAAAATGAACACAAGTGCATATAAAAAAGTTGGTCTCGTCCAGACCGCATACCAAAAATAAAAACCCTTGTAAGCAAATAGTTTACGAGGGTTTTGCTTTTAGAGGGGTCGGCTTGTATAGTCAAGCCATAATATATATTGAAATTGCAATCATTTCTATAGCATTCCCCAAAAAGGTGTCTCCCTAGTAAAGGCTCAAAATATTACACCAAATCATCCAAAGTATGATTCTCTAATAGCATCTGGATTTTTCCAATTACCTAGTCAACCTGAATATGGTGGACCATTTCCAGAAATACAAAAAAATTGAAAATGCAAGTAAAGGCCTGCTAATACCTTTAGATGGTTCCATTACTCAGGCAATAGGCCATTCAGATGATTGGCATACGGATGCTATTTCTTTACCTTTTGATTTTCAGTTTTATGGTGAAACCCATACTGATTTTTACATTAACAACAACGGCAAAATCTCTTTTGGTAGTGCATTTTTCACGTATACTTCAGTTGGTTTCCCAATAGATGAATATCCAATGCCGGCACCGTTTTAGGCTGATGTGGATACTCGACCGCTAGCCAGTGGCTTAGTGTAGACACTTCAGACCCTCTTGGACAAATTTGATTAAATTTTATGTGTAAATTAAGAGGTAATAAATTAATATAGAAAAAGAAATTAACAGAAAAGTAAATCAAGTATTAAAGTTAAGAAGGCAGTTATTCGTATTAGAAGTTATTATTAAAAGTAGGTTTACAGTAAAACAGAATTGTTAAGAGTTTGGGATTCCCAGGTCTGCAAATTATGAATGGAAGAAGAAGTATGATTTAGAGGGTGAGGAAGGATTAAAAATCAAAGCTAGGAGAGCTAGTTATATATCCAAAATTCAAATTTCCAAATTAAAACTGGCACTATTAACGACATATTATTATTGAGCAGGGGTGAGTATTTGGTAGTGCCACATTAATTTAGCAATATATTGTCGATTCAAATCATGTATAATAATATATTGATTATAAATATTATTTTATTCGCGTATAAATTGAAAAGTAACTATGCATTAGTTATAGATAAATAGTTAAATTTGAGAATTCATCGCTAAAAAATGTGTTATGGGAAATACGCAGCAAGATTATTCAATAATGTTTGTAGATGTCGTAGATTCTACCGCATTAAAGTACAAAGAAGGTCCGGCAAAAATTGCCAGCATAATGGCAAACCTATATTCAATAATTGACCGTTCATCTAAAGATAAAGCTAACATTACTTATACTGGTGATGGTGCAATGGTAATATTTGTTAAGAATACAAATGGGTGTTTTAATGCGCTTAATTCAGCCGAAAAGATTCTACAATATAATGACCTACAAAATATAATTCAAGGAAACCGTATTCAAATTCGAATTGGTATAGCAACCGGAGAATGTTATAAGGTTAGTGAAGGAGTAGCTAAAGTAGAAATTAGTGGCAAATTCGCCGATTTGGCAGCAAGGTTATGTTCCGATACTGAACCCGATACAATCCTAATTGATAAAAGCACCAAACAATTCTCTAAAATGGCAGATCATAGATTTAAAATTTGTGATAGGAGACTTCCATTAAAGGGTGTTAAATTATCTTCAAACAAACCAGAATCATTTTACTACTTCAAACCTAATCGATTTCTAAGACCAAGAATTGAAGAACCTAATTCAAAAGGATTATTGGCTCTGTATCCAAATAGAACTGCGCTATCCCGAGATTTTAGACCTGAAAGAATTATTTGGTTATCAGCAAAAAATTCCACAGTTTTAGTTGCAGGTAGAACACTAATATATTGGATTAGATTAAGATCTGAAATGCAATTTGCGGTTAAAAATAAAGGTATCAAATTTAAATTTTTAATAAGTTCGGAAAATACCGCTGATCATCTTGATTCGGAGCAAAAAAGAGAGATAAAAAGAGATTTGCCCATAGCAAGAAACTACTTTTTAGAGCTTGTACGCAATAATCCTGGTCATTTTGAATTAAAAGAGACTAACCAGCTAATATTGGATGGAGTGACTTGTGCTGAAGTAATGTTGCCAAGTGATAATAAGAATAATGGACAAAATCATATATTAATAGCACTACAAGATATTAATGCCGCACATGGTAAAAATAAAGCAGCTCTATTACTTGCCTGTAGTTGTGATGATAAAGATAGTAAACCCGATATTTCTTGTTTGGCTCATGGTTTATATGAAAGGACAGAATTACTATATAAATTGGCAAAAGTATCAGGAATTTCCCCGCAAAAAAGTGAATTGGAAGACCTACTTAGAAATTTCTCTGAAGGATTGAATTCTAGAAATAATCATATTTCTCAGTATATTCATAAAATGAGACCTTATTTTGATGTACTAAAATTTGACAGATTAAATAAAACGCCTTATCCCATTTGCATTCAATTTCAAGTTTCTTCCAGGTGTAGTACTCAATGTGTTATGTGTGATCATTGGGTTAATGATGAAAGTTCGTTTGATGATACAAACCGAAAAGAATTAGAATTAGATGAGTATAAGTTATTATTTGATGATTTGGTGAAAAATGGTGTTAAGTCAATTATATTTTCAGGAGGTGAACCTCTGTTACGACCTGATATTAATGAGTTGTTTGAGTTAGCATATAACCACAACATAAAAGTTGGATTATTGACAAATGGTTATATGCAGGGTATGTCAAAAGGGACTAGAGAAAAAATAATAAAATCTATCAACAAATGTGTAAATTGGATAGCTGTTTCAATCGATGGTATGCCGTTAGTAGAAGAAAAGATTAGAAAACCCGTTTATGAAAAATCCAAATCACAAAGGGAACAAATGATTCAAGAATTTTGTGCTAAAATAAAGGGTGATGTTGACTTATCAGCTACTGTTACTCTCCAGAACAAAAATATCATCATGAATCTTAAAAGTGCCTGTGATTATATATCCGAGAATATAGGTATTCCAAAAGTAAATTTCAAACTCGCCACAGGAAATAAACACGCACTTTCTACTCAACCAGATTTTCTACTTAATAAAACTGATATTTACACCCTAAATGAATTTTTATGGAATCATTACTTGCCAAGTGATGAAAATAATAATTTAGACTACCTTAGAAGATGCTTTGCAAATGAAATGTTTTATACTGATGATGTTACTGAAGGTGCGCCCCTACGATCCTATTATAAAAAACACGACTTACAATGTTTTACACCTTTTACTTCCTCAATAATTGACTTTTATGGAGATGTTTATCCATGTTGTCATTTATATAGGGATAATCATGGTACAGACGCATCTAGCATGGAATATCGCACCAAACATAAGTTAGGTAATATTAGAGATGTAGAATATATTTTTGGTTCTATTTGGAATAATGAGAAATATTTAAAAAAGAGAAATAATCTGAAAAAGATTAATCCTAACAATCCAGACTTTTACCCTTGCGGTGAATGTACTCGATTTTTTCAACACAATATAGTATTATCTAAACTATATTCAGAATACTGTGAATCTCCAGATTTCTTAAATAACATTCTTAAAAATGTAGATAAATCAGAAAAACCAGTTTGGTTTTAATATTTTCATCTTGTTATATGAATTATTTTTTTGTTGAAAGCAAGTGGAATAATCGAATTGTAAAGAAGGGATAATATAATTAAATAGCTATAATTTATTGCATGATTGATCGCCGAATCAGATACATCATAACATGAAAAATAAATGATCCAGAGGATTGAAATTTGCAACCATTAATTTTTTTAAATCTCAAAATCAGTAACCTTACTCTGCCATTCCTTCAATTGCCTTTCCTCAAAATTCTCTAAATAGCTGGTGGTAGTTTCAATATTGCTGTGGCCAAGCTGTTAGAGATGAATTCAGCAGGTGCATCATGTCGCATTAGTTGAATAGCAAAACTATGCCTAGCAGTATATGTGGATACATTAAATTCTATATCCAATTTTCAGGTAATCCGGTTTGCATATTTGTTTACTTGTTTAGTGGTTTGTTTACTGATCGTTTGTGTTTGTTCCGGTGTCATGATTTTCCTCAGTATAAGAAATAGAAAGCTATCTGAGCTTTTTTGACTCTGATCCCATTGATCTATAATGGCTTTAATCTCTTTGGAAATTGGAATAATTATTTCTCTGCCGTTTTAATTGCTTCTTTTTGTTTTTCACGTTTATAAAATCAACCTCAGCGTAGTCTCCACACTATGCTTAATGGAGTTCTGATCTTCAGATCAATCCCCTTTCAATCTTTGATGATAATAAACCTTATCGAATGAATTTATCGATCTATCCCATAAACCTTCTCCACCTGCTCCTTTCCCCTTAAATGAAATTCTCCCATTAACTCCTTATTGTACCCATTTTCTGATGGAAGTTGTGAATAAACATTATCGGTTACCAGAATGTTTTTCCCCAGTTTGTTGCATAATTTTTCGAGGCGGGCTGCTGTGTGTAAAACATCACCATGGTACGCTATTTCTCTTTTAATATCCCCGACTTCAGTAACCGTTATGTTGCCTTCATCTATTCCGGCCTTGAAACTGGGAATAGTATGATAATGTTTTTCATAGTATTTACGGCGGTCGTTAAGCCTTTGTTCAAAAGCATAAAAAAGGTTAATGCAGTTGAGGTCTTTTATTCCCTTCTCCGTCGACCAGGTTAAGACCACTTCATCTCCCACGTACTGGTAAACTCTGGCCTTATAGCGAACAATCAGGTCAGTCAGTTCATGAATACAACTTTGAATTAAGCGGCTGTAGTTGTAATGCCCAAGTCGTTCTGCATTACCGGTAGAGTCTTTCATGTCGAGGAACATAAAGATCCGACGCTCTTTACGGGGTTTATGGTATTTACCGGAAATCATTTCAAAAAGAACACCATAACCGAACTTCCTGTTGATCTGAAGTAAAAAATTGATCAATAAAACCACAAAAAGAAAATAAATACAAACCGAAATTATGGTGGCATCTGCAACGTGTTCCTGTGTTTCACTGAAAGTAATTTCGGGTACGATACTGAATATGTGATAGATTGCAAATACAAATAACTGGGAAAAAAGCAAAGCAATGGAATACAATACTGTCTTTGTCAGGATGATGGTTCCAAAGGATGATTTTCGTAACCTGGTATTATCAGCTATAAAATTAATAAACCCGAACAATATACCGAACAATGTTCCCTGGACCAGAATTTCAAAATGGATATACCAACCGTCAAGATAGCCATCAAAAAGGCCTGGCTCTATGTAGGGTCCTAAACCCCACCAGGCTACAATATAATACCCGTACATTGTTATATTGACACATAGGATAATAAATACCCATTCAAATAGTATAGACCTTGTTCGGGGTTTTAGTTTAAGGCGCGGGAGTTCCATATTCAAGGGTTATTAAATTTGATTAAGTAAAAATAAGACAATTAGGTATTGTCGGATATTAAATTATTGATCTTATTCAAGATCAGATAAAAGCAGAATATTTTAACACTGTGAGGTCTAATAAGGAGAATGCGCTGGAAAGTATTTGTTATTTTTGCCGCCCTATGAATGCGATTGTATATTACATATCACTACCATTTGTTCTGTTGATTTCCGTTTTGCCTTTTTGGTTATTGTACATATTGTCCGATTTCCTGTATTTTATTGTTTATGTCGTGTGGGGCTATCGCAAACGAATTGTAATTACAAACCTTACAAATTCATTTCCTCAAAAATCTGAAAAAGAAATTAAAAAGATCACGAAAGCTTATTTTCATTTTTTCTGTGACTGGGTCCTTGAAATGATTAAATCCATTACCATTAGCAAAGATGAGTCAATGAAAAGGTTCTTTTTGACCGACACTTCAATAATCGAGGAATTGGCGAAACAAAATAAACAACTGATCTATGTTACGGGGCATATGGGGAATTTTGAATACGGTGGACCAGAAATGGAATTCAATACCCCGTATCACCTGAATGTTATCTACAGGCCACAAGCAAATAAATATTTTGATAGACTGATTAAATATAAAAGGACTCGTTTCGGTGTAGGTGTCATTGCCATGCAAAATGCTTTCAGGGCGATGGTTAAAATGAAAGGAGAAGCAAAATTGAATGCTACTGTTTTTATTGCAGATCAAACTCCACCTCCGGAAAATGCTTACTGGACAACTTTTCTAAATCAGGAAACTCCTATATTCAGGGGGACTGAAACCATTGCTAAAAAATTAAATTTCCCCGTGGTATACCTTAGCATTAAACGAACAAAAAGGGGATTTTATGAGATGACACCTGAATTACTGTGCGAAAATCCAAAGGATACGTCCCCGGATCAATTATCGGAAATGCATACCAGGAGGTTGGAGCAGGACATTATTAACCAACCGGAGATCTGGCTGTGGTCGCACCGTCGATGGAAACACAAAGCCCCCAAACAATCCTAGCAGAAACCAAATTTAGTCTCCTCCAAATTTATTTTGATTTTTATTAATTAACATTTTCTCAACAATCCCCGTTTCATCAATTCAATTGTATTAGTTTTATCCGGTCAGGAATTTTAATTAGAGTTTAATAATTACAAACTGGAGGAACAACACCATGGGCGGCTTTTTCGGTACCATTTCAAAAAATGATTGCGTTAACGATCTGTTTTACGGAACAGATTATAATTCTCATCTCGGAACAAAAAGAGGAGGGATGGCAGTCATAAATTCAATATCATTCAAAAGAACGATTCACAACCTTGAGAATTCCTATTTCAGGACGAAGTTCGAACCAGACCTTCACAAGTTCAAAGGAAACAGCGGGATAGGAGTGATAAGTGATACGGAAGCTCAACCCATATTGATCAATTCCCACCTGGGAGAATTTGCCATAGTTACCGTTAGCAAGATCAACAACATTGAAGAGTTGACCCAAAGGGCACTTAAGCAGCGCAGGCATTTTTCTGAAACCAGTGCAGGTGAGACCAATCCTTCTGAATTGATCGCTATGCTCATTGATGAAGAGGAATCTTTTGAAAAGGGCATTGAAAATGTTTACAACAAAGTGAAGGGATCCTGCTCCATGCTGCTGCTTACCGAGCAGGGGATCATTGCTGCACGTGATAAGCTTGGAAGAACTCCTGTTCTTATAGGTAAGAAAGATGGTGCATACGCCATGAGCTCTGAATCAAGTTCATTTTCTAACCTTGGATTTGAATTGGAAAAGGACCTGGGTCCTGGTGAAATTCTCCGGTTTACAGCTGAGGGTTATGAACAACTCCGAAAGCCTAATAAAGAGATGCAGGTTTGTGCTTTCTTGTGGGTTTATTACGGGTATCCAAGTTCAAATTATGAAAACATTAATGTGGAGGAATGCCGATACAGATGCGGAGCCGCATTAGCCAGAAACGATAAATCTGAAGTTGACTTTGTCTCAGGAGTCCCGGATTCAGGAATAGCACATGCCATTGGTTACTCCAACGAAAAGCAAATCCCTTATAAAAGAGCATATGTGAAATACACACCCACCTGGCCAAGGAGTTTTATGCCTCAGAATCAGGAAACCAGAGACCTGGTGGCTAAAATGAAACTGATCCCGGTTAAGTCCATCATAAATGGTAAAAAAATCGTTTTTTGTGATGATTCCATAGTCAGAGGAACACAATTCAAAGACAATGTAGAGATCCTTCATGAATATGGGGCGAAAGAGATCCATGTCCGTCCAGCCTGTCCGACATTGATCTACCCTTGTGAATTCCTTAATTTTTCCAGGTCCCGGTCAACACTTGACCTGGCTGGCAGAAAAGCCATTAAAGAGCTGGAAGGAGCTGAAGATAAATACCTCGAAGAATATGCTACACCGGGCACTGATCGATATTATGCAATGATCGAAAAGATTAGACAACGAATTGGTGTCACCACTTTACAATATCAAAAACTGGATGATCTGGTGGAAGCCATCGGATTACCAAAAGAAAAACTATGTACCCATTGCTGGGACGGAAGCAGTCGCTTTTAGTAATATATACTTTCAGGATACCATTAAACGAATTTTTTTCGGATCAGATAGGATCTTGACTTTCCATTTTAGATAGATTTCCTTTTTATATTTATATGAAGGGTAGATAAATATTTTATTTATTTTAGCTAAACAAAATCTATAGAGAATTTTTTCAATTTACTTTTTACAAAATCGTTATTGATTTGTTGTATATGCAACAATTCATTTTGTATTAATCTCAAACACGCTACACTAATGAAAAATAGAATTTCACTACTACAAACGCTATTAAAGCAAAAAGGCTATTACACCGGGAACATTGATGGTTTGATGGGCCCAAACACACTGGCCGGTATCTCCCGCCTGGATGGGATCAATTCTTCCTGGTCTGAAAAAAGGAAAATAATAGGAGCTTTGCAACTACTGGCGAAAGAATCCGGCATCGATTCCGGAACCATAGATGGTTATTGGGGGCCCACAACTGCCGAGGCGTTCTCACAATTAAAACATCTGGTAGAGCAAGGGAGAAAACCAGCTCTTTGGAGACCTGAAGACCTTGTAGATGTAAATCCCAACAACTGGCCAAAGCAATACACCCCTGAATTTGATGAGTTTTACGGGAAACCGGGAGAGAACCTTGTTCGGATTCAATTTCCCTATCCGCATAAATTATCATGGGCACCTTATTCTGTTGTTAATTCTACATCATGTCATAAAAAGGTAAAGGAAAGCCTTGAAAAAGTTTTGGAGAATGTACTGGATCATTATACCCTTGATGAAATAAAAAGGCTAAAGTTGGATTCATTTGGCGGATGTTTTAACAAGCGCAAGATCCGTGGTGGAAACCGCTGGTCAATGCACAGTTGGGCTATTGCCCTGGATTTTGACACCACAAGGAATGCCCTGAAATGGGGAAGGGATAAAGCTTCACTGGCAAAACCGGAATATAATAAATGGTGGGAACTCTGGGAAGAAGAAGGTTGGGTTAGCCTGGGAAGACAACGAAATTTCGACTGGATGCATGTTCAGGCCGCAAAAATTTAGCAATCAATTTTTAAACCTAACAAATAATACTATGGCTGATAACAGTAAAATCAAAGACGGATTACGGGATCTTGCAAACAAGATCGGTGACCAGATCAAAGATCTTGCATCACTCGAAGTAACTACCTATTCAGGTGATTTTAAGCTGGGCATTGCTGAGATGAAAGAAGAAAATGAGGATGCATTTAAAATCAAATCTCTGCTTGAATCCAAACCGGCCACCATTAACTCGGAATTAAAACTGGTGGCATATTCCAGGTTCGAAATTGATTCCGATGCTTCAAATATTGTTAGTGATACTTTAACGGAGGATGATAAGGTTCTGGTTGAGGTTCATAAAGAAATGGTAACTGCCGCTCAGGAGGCTCGAAAGGCAATGTTTGAGTTTGCAAAAAGCCTCATTAAAATCCCTTAATGAACAACGCGCTTGAAAATATCCTTGAAGAAGCCCGGGAAAATTATTTACCAAAATCCGGGAAACCTTTAGGCCTAAAGGCTCAGGTTTTGATCGACCTGGGATACCTGAGGCCTGAATTCCTTGTTGAACCAATTAAGGAAAGAAAAATCAATGAGGCCTATTCTTTGTTTTATAGCGACCTGGAAGTGTCTGGCCTGATTTCATCATCAGAGATCAGCAACATTGAATCTGTATTCCAGGAAGAAGCGGATACAAAATTGTTAGAAATTGTTGCTGACATTGATGAGGGCTTGCATCTAAAAAAGGTCCCTTCATTTGGAGAAAAAAGTCTGGTGGTCAGGATCTTGCATTACAGGTTGAATTTGTTGGGTTTATATGAAGATTTTGTTGCAGGCCACTTTAGTGCTGCTTCATATGCTGCCCTTGACAAAGCTGCTTTTATGATAAAAAAATCGAAACTGACTGCCCTTAATCTGCTAGCAGATATACAAACCTATACTGACGCCTTTTTAAAAGCACGTGGATACAACAACTGTATTGTTTCTTTCTTTACAGGCAAAGAAGCCCAAAAAACCTCCATTCCGGATTATTCCGGTAAATTTAAAAGAAGACTGAAAAAAGATCTGAAAAAGCATCCAGCAATTTTTGAGAAACTCGATGATCATGTATTTTTCAGAAGAGATAAGAAGGTAAATCTTGATTACCTGAGAAAGCTGGAAAAAGAGGAAATCAATCGTTTTACTCTGAGATTACTTCAGCTGCATCAGTGGATGGGCGGGCATTATAATGGTCTGTTGGATACAGATTTTGGTAATTATACGCTTAATAGTTTTATAAATATCATTGGCCAATACAACGAGTCAGAAGCTGAAAAAGTAAAAACAGAAGAAGTCCTGGTAAAGGTAACCGATAATGTGATCGTGTTTAATGCTCTATTCTTTCTGAAACAGTATAAAAATGAAAATGCATCAGAAGACCGGACACTTAATACTTTACAAATATTATCGGAGAACTACCATGAGGCATCGGAAGAAAATAAAGAACAATTCAGAAGAAATTTTCAGGATGGAATTGATGAAGCAATAAAAAATGAAAATAAAACTCCTGAAACAAAATTTGGAATGATAAGAAGAGTGTTTTTCGGGATTAAGGCATTCTTTAAAAAAGCGTTCAAATTTGCAAAAAGGATCTTTAAATGGATTGCAGAGAAAGTTGGAAAAGCAGTCGATTTTATACAGAATACACTTCGAATGATTTATAACTACCTTAAACAGGCTGTTAAACATTTTATTGATGGTGTTAAATTTTTGCTTGGTAAACTACCTGTTGTCAACAAGGATGATCAGGGAAATCTACTCATTTCCAATTTTGATTTTGATAAAGATGGGATTTCAATTATCGGTAGTAAAAATGACGATTTAATAAATCTTCATCTGAGATCAGTAAACCGCAGGATTGTGAGCATGTCTTTCAGTCTGGCATTGATCTCTTTCTTATTTAAAACAATAAAAGGAATATTAAGTTCGGCAACTGTAGTTGCCTGGCCAATCTTTGCCATCAAACTGGTGGTGGCCTTTAAAAAAGTAATCGAATCTTACAAATTAGTATTAACCATTTAAAACATTCATATTATGGGAACTGAAGAAACAAATAATGTTCCGGTAGCTGACAACAGTAACGATGAAAAAAATAAGTTTAAGAAATTTGTCAATAATGCCATCGGGCATTTGTCCAACCTTACCAGACTAGAAGTTAATACACTGGTTGGTAATTTTACGTTCAATAAAAAAGGAAACGTATTGACGTCGGTCAAGCAGGACAGCACAGAAGAGCGAATGACTTCTCAGATAAACCTTCTAACCGGAGACATTACTACAGCTATGACTGGTAAGTTTGTAGATGAATACAAGGATCTCAGGGAATATCACCTTGTTCGTGAGGCTCAGGGGCACAAGATCATTGAGCAAAATATAAATACACTTAGAGGAATTGTGGAGGCTTTGACAGAGCTTACTGCAAAGAAGGACGAATTAGACAAAGCTTAATCCTGTTGTGGATATGGAGAACAATACAAATTGGTGGAAACATTTTTTGCAGAACATCCAGTTCTGGAAAAAGACAAAGTTTAAAGCAGAAGTAAAATCCACGCTATATGACCTTACCCACCTAGAGGTCAATACCATCATCAAGGATGAAATGGATGCTTCCAAGGCCCCTGATAATCTGAGATTACTGCTTCATTCCATATCGAAGAAATACCACATGAAACTTATAGAGTTAGGCAATAAATACAGGAATGAACTGGGAATTGAAAAGCCAGCGAATGGTGAGAACTTATTCCGTGGCGAGATTAACCACGATGGTTCCAGTTACCTGTCGTTTAAGGAGCTTAAGTTGAGGGCAGTAAATGCAATTGATGTAGTTAATGAGAACAATTCGGAAATTGTAAACATTCCGGAAGATGATGTTAAAGCCGATCTGAAAATGTTGTCCAGGATTGCAACGATATCACAAGATGTCAGAGACATCATTCAGAAGAGGGATTTTGATAAAAACAAAATAGACGAGAACGATAAAAAGAACAGGGATCCTGAAGGTAATGTTACAAATAGAATGGAAGTAGCTGATGGAGAAATTGAATTTGACAAGTACATTGGTTTTGCTAATTACAGAAAGCTAAGTACCCGGCAAGCTGATAAATATGAGCCAAAACCTGACCTTGAACTCCGGGAATTGATGGTACTCAGAAAGGCCAATGACATGGGTACCGAAAGGGTGGTGTTGCAAACGATCATAGGAATGGATGGGGATGTAACCACCAGGATATCTCAGGCATTTGCCAATAATCCTGTTATGTTTATCAATGAAATGCATCATGAATCCATTAACATATCTGTTGATTTCTGGAAAACCCTGGTCAATATTGTTGTAAAACTTGGTGAGCAAATTGTTAAATGGTTCAGGTAATACATGCAAAAGTTTTTCAAGATAGCTAGTCAAATTGTAAAGCCCGTGATTCTTTTCCGGGCATTTATCGGGCAGGTTTTGTCCTCTTTTCATGAAGTTTTGCAATATGGGTATGTCGAAGGAAATGCAAAAGGAGATTTAGCAGCAGCCCGGGTGCAGATTATGGTAACCGGCGACATCATCACTTCTTATGCAGTACCAGGTGAGAAGAAACTGAACCTCGAAGAAAAACTGCAACTCATCAATTCAGATGAGTTG
Organism: uncultured Bacteroidales bacterium; assembly: GCA_964421215.1. Taxonomy (GTDB): domain Bacteria; phylum Bacteroidota; class Bacteroidia; order Bacteroidales; family JAADJA01; genus JAADJA01. The sequence goes on from CAYQWA010000007.1 coordinate 14,328, forward strand.
CTATCCGAAAACCTAAGCACTACACTTTCCGGCTTAAAGGTTAAATTAAGGAGCCTAACCTATTTGCCCAGAATTGTTGCCTTATCTGCAGGTGTTGTAATGGTTTATTATTCCTATTATCAATTGCAGGACTTTGCAACCGATATATACGTTATTGATAATCCCTACAAAAAATCAAGTTATATTAAGTTTCTGTATGGTGTTTCCGGAAATATTTTCACTTTGATCCTGCTGAGGTATCCGTGGCTATCCGTAAAATTGCTCAACTGGACTTTAATAGGTTTAAAATGGGCCTTTGGTTGGTTATTCTTTAATCGTAAAAGGTAGGGCCGTCACGGGTTATTATTCTATAGCATTTTGTTTTTCATATGTTGTGTTTTTTTAGGAAATAAAACGTTAATTATAAATAATTGATTATTTTTCACCATTCAGATATTTTATTTTTCTTTTAACTGATCCTGTTTCAGCCAGTCGAAACAAGGCAAGAAAAATTCTAAATAAAACCCCCGGACGATAAAGTTTTTGCCCATAATGAAATACTTCTTCATCCCTATTGAGAAGATAAGTTTCTCTTTGTTCATTAGTTTTAAGTCCAACATAATCAAGTGCTACTTGCCAGGCAGCATCACGAGCGATCTCCATGGCAAATTTCGCCAATTTTTCATCTAATCGTCCTGCAAGCCAGTCAATAGGTTTTAACAAAGGCCATATGCTTGCCAATTCTTTTTGTACTTCATCAACCAGAGAGGCGAGCACTTCATTGATCTTAAAAAAGTCAGGTTTAAGATCATGTATCGTTTTTTCATTTGAAATAGTGGCTGCAGCAATACCCAGGTCAAAACCGATGTGTGCATTCATACCCAGGAATAAATGTTGAATTACCAGAGGATTCCAATATTCAGCAGCAGTGAATGATAATTGCCAGCTTCTGGAACAACCTTTTCCATTCTTGTTTTTATTCCAGGCTTCCAAATAGCGATTGGCAAAAACAACATCAAGGTTCTCCATTCTTTCATTGTCATCGAAATATCCCTCACTAATCTTTTTCTTTATATCGATGGTTACCAGTTTGTACAGCGCTGGAAAGTATCCCAACCTGTTGTGTTGGTTTTTGGATTGATCTACAATCTGATCCAATTGTTTTATAACCTCATTAATGGTGGTTGGTAGCATAAAATAACAATTAAAGAAAAGTGTTGCTTCGTGATGAGATATCTTAACCATCTCCAATACCTTAACAAATAACCTAATTGCCAGATGTATTGTTCAATGAGAAAAACCGTATGCTACTTTTGATTTTCAATTTTTTTCTTCAGCGCTATTTTATATATCTCCCCAACTGGGATTTCTTGCTTTTTGATATAAATACGGTTGCCACTGACTGATGCTATTTTTAGAAGAGAAATGATGAAAGATTTATGGACTCGCATAAATAATTCTTCTGGTAATTTCTTTTCCATTTCATGCATGGTATCCCGTGTTACATAAACTTTGCCAGTTGTATGAACTTTCAGGTAATTTCCATAGGCCTCTACATAAAGGATTTCACTTTGATTCACCTGGTAAGTTATCTGGTCTTCTTTAATGAAAATGGTTTGGACAGGAAGATTATCGGATAAACTTTCATTTGTTGATTGATCACTGTATTGCTCTACTACTTTATTGACAGCCTTAATAAATCGTTCCAATTTGATGGGTTTTAATAAATAATCCACCACACCGTATTCATAACTTTCCAGAGCATATTCGGAATATGCTGTTGTCAGGATCACTTTAGGCGGACTGGTAAGTGTTTTTAGCATTTCTAATCCACTCAACTCGGGCATGTTCAGGTCAAGGAAAAGCAAGTCAACCTGGTTATTATGCAGGAAAGAGATCGCTTCTACTGCATTATCACATTTACCCACCAGTTTTAACGTTGGAATAGTCATTACGTATTTTTCGATGACATCCTGAGCCAGTATTTCATCGTCAACTATTAGGCAGTTTAATTGCATATTTTCTGTAGTAAGTTATTGCTATGTGTTATTAGTTGTTATCAAAATAAAAACTGATAAATAGACAGCTAACAATTTAAATTTCAATTACTAAATTCACGGTAAATATTCTTTCGTCTTTTTTTATTTCAATTTGATGTTTATTTGGGTAAAGCATTTTCAATCGTTTTTTAACATTTTCAATTCCTGTACCTGATTTTATTGTTGCAGGGTTGATCCTTTGCGGGGCGATATTATTCCTGGTCTGGAGCAACACCATATTCTCTTTCATTTCCACGGAAATATCTATTTCGTTTTCTTTTGAATTCACACTTATCCCGTGTTTGAAACAATTTTCAATAAAAGGGATAAGCAGGAGTGGGGAGATTATCTTGCCGCTGATTTCTCCTGTAAAACTGCTTTTGACATGGGCTTTTTTACCAAGCCGGATTGTTTCGAGGTCAATGTAATTCTGTAGGAACTCAAACTCATGTTTAACAAGCACTTTCCTTTTTTTGGTGCTCTCCAGCAGGTATCTCATTAAATCGGATAGTTTCAGTACTGCATCAGCAGCTATTTCTGAATTGTTTAATATCAATGAATAAATACTGTTTAATGAATTGAAAAGGAAATGTGGATTAACCTGCGATTTAAGCAGATTGAGTTCAGCCTGCGATTGTTTAGCTTCCATTTCCTTCAGTTCCATTTCAGCTTTGATCCTTTTTTCTTCTTCCTCTTTTAGACGTAAACGTTGCTGGGTTCCAATCCTGAAGTAGCGGGCCCCTGTGTACAACACCATTATTATAAGCAGAGCTCCGTAAGTTTCGGAACTCCCTGATGGTTCAATGTATTGCTGAAGTTCACCTATGATATAGCCAAAAAACCAAACAAGGAATGCTGTACTTATAATGTATAAAATATACTGCTTCCTGATTATAAAATAATCGAAGATATTATCATGTATGTAAACTGGAATAATTAGTGGAAAAACAATTAAAGAAGCAATCCGAAAGGATTCTCCTGCAGATTCAAAACGCATGATAGAAAATGCGAAAATCATCCAAAGAAAAAGCCAGAATCCGATGTTGAAAATGATTTTTTTAATCATGTTATGAAAGAAGTAAAGCAAAGAAACTCTTTTCGTCCCGATTTGGAAAATTTATGTGATCAAGACTATTCATCACTCTATATTCCGGTTCATCACAAAAGTTTTCATTTCATCACATATATTTTCAAATATAGGAAGAACATGGCAAATTTGCGCTATAAAACAATGCTTAAATGATTAAATGCATGAATGTGTTAATGATAACAAGTATCATATGAAACAATCACATTTTAATCATTCAATCATTCAAACATTCGATCATTCCTGCATTTTTATAAAACTAATTGTTGAAACAAACATTTTAAACCATAAAATATGAATCTGACAATAAACAATTTATCAAAAACATATTCAAATGGGGTACAGGCTCTGGACAATGTTTCTCTTACAATCCCTAACGGATTATTTGGGTTGCTTGGTCCAAATGGAGCAGGAAAATCAACCCTGATGAGGACAGTAGCTACATTACAGGAAGCTGATACTGGAGAAATATGGATGGACGAATTAAATGTCCTGAGCCAAAAACACGAACTCAAACAGATCCTTGGTTACCTTCCACAAGAGTTTGGATTTTATCCAAAAGACAGGGCTTATGACTTACTCGACCAACTCAGCATGTTAAAGGGGATCAAAGATAAATCAGAACGAAAACAACTGGTGGAGTACATCCTGAAAAAAGTCAATCTCTGGGATGAACGCAAACAAAGAATCGGAACATTCTCCGGCGGGATGAAACAACGATTTGGTATTGCCCAGGCGTTGTTGGGAAATCCAAAGCTTATCATCGTGGATGAACCCACCGCAGGATTGGACCCCTACGAGAGAAGACGATTTCATAACCTTCTTGCAGAAATAGGGAAAGATATAATTGTCATCCTGTCTACACATATTGTTGATGACGTGAGCAACCTTTGCACGAACATGGCCATTATTGATAAGGGTAAAATTTTACTTCAAACTGATCCTGGTGAGATCATTAAAGAGTTTGAAGGAAAAATATGGGAAAAGGATATTATCGAAGTTGATTTGAAAAGTTTTAAAGAGAATTACCAGGTGATTTCAACAAGGTTGTTTTCAGGCAGGACCATTGTTCGTATATACTGTGAACAGGATCCTGGTGATGAATTTATAGCTGTTGAATCCATCCTGGAAGATGTTTATTTTTATACATTGTCCCATCAGTCGTAAACTACTATAAACCAATTAACCATGTTCTATCATATATTTATACTCGAATTAAAGAAAAATCTTAAGAGTCCGGCTTTTTATATCTTTTTCTTCATTTTTTTTACTGCCTCTTTTTTGTTTACCCTGACCACAGATCCCTATACCCAATATATGGGAGTCGCCCACGGAAAAGAATGGCACAATGCGCCTATTATTATTGCACAAATATTAGCCAGAATGGGGGTAATGGGCATGTTGTTTACAATGGTGATCGTTGGCCGGTCGGTAGTTAAAGATTTTGAAAACAACATACATGAGCTGGTTTTTTCAAAACCTCTCAGAAAAGCTGAATATCTCGGTGGTCGGTTTCTTGGAAGTTTTGCTGCTAATTTAATACTGTTTGTTGGAATAATTTTAGCCTTTGAAATGGGAAGATTATTCCTGGATGATTCATATTATGGCTCGTTCCGGTTTGGTACTTATTTGCTTCCTGTCCTTTTGATCATTATTCCCAATTTATTGCTCATGGGAAGTGTATTGTTTGCTTTAGCCACTTTAACACGAAAAATGATCTCAACTTATCTTGCAGGAATCGCCTTTATTACCATTTATGCTATTATGGGGGTAATGCTTCACCGCATGGATAACGAAATCCTGAAAGTTTTGCTTGACCCTTTTGGAATAACGGCCCTGACAGTCAATACACAATTCTGGACAACAGCTGAAATGAATAATATGCTTATGCCCGTTAATTCAGTTTTTCTTATTAACAGGTTCATCTGGTTAAGTGCAAGTGCTTTTATCCTGTGGCTCATCTACAGAAATTTTGAGTTTGTTGCCTTCCTTGAAAAAAAGAAAAAGAAACTAATGGTCCGAAGTGAGAAAACAGAAATTACAGATTATAAGGTTCTTGTTCCCAAAATAACTTTTAATTCAAATAAATTCTTTAGTTTTTCACAATGCCTGTCAATTTCATGGAGAGATTTCAGAAGGATCGTTTTTCATCCGGCATTTCTTATTCTAACAGCGCTGGCATTAACAGAGATCAGTGCCAATTTCAGAGGGGGACTTGGAAATCAAACGGGCCATATGTATCCATTTACCTCATGGTACTTGCGACAAACCATGCATATTTGGATTTACATTCTGCCCATGACTATATTTTTTGGTGGCATGCTGGTATGGAAAGAAAAAGACCATAAAACCGATGAAATTTTTAATACCCTGCCAATTCCTAACTGGTTTAGTTATATCAATAAGTTAATGACACTCACCGGTATATACATCTTATACCTTGTACTTACCATAATTACCGGAATAGTAACTCAGGTGGTTTTCTTTAACTTTACTGATATTGAGCTCGGCCTCTATTTTAGGCATCTTTTTGGAGTGGATTTTTTGATTTTCTTTCATGCGGCCATTGTTGTGCTTTTTATTCAGAATTTAAGTCCAAATAAATATGTGGGATTTTTCTGGTCTGCTTTATTTTTTGTAGTTGATTTACTCATTTTTGGAGTTTTTGAATTTGACAATATTATGGTTCGTTACGGACGAGTTCCTGATTTTATTTACTCCAACCTCAATGGATTTGCACATTACGGACAACTGATCCTATGGTATTCCATGTACTGGCTATTTTTTGGAGCAATTATCGCCTGGTTTACTATTTTGTTGTGGCGACGAACCAATGAGAACTCCATCAAACTCAGGTTTAATTATCTCAAAACAAATATAAACCGTAATCAACTAAGTGGAATTACTATCCTTGCTATCATGTTTATTATTACAGGTTTATTCATTGGTTACAATAAATATGTTATGAATCCATACTTGTCTGAAGATGATCAACGAGAAATGTCAGCCGAATACGAGAAGAAATTTGCCGGGTATAAAGGAGCAAAACAACCGACGATAACAGATATAAATCTTAATGTTGATTTATTTCCGAGTGATAGAATTGCAAATATCAAAGGTGAATATTTCCTGTTTAACCAGCATATGCAACCCATAAAAGAAATCTATGTCAGCCTGAATGACTGGAATCTCAGTAATTTGGAGGTAATTAAGTTTGACAGGCCTTTCATTAAAAAACAGCACCATAGTGAATTCGGATTTAGGATAATTGAATTTGATCAACCATTAAAGCCTGGTGATTCCTTAACAATGAGTTTTAAGTATGATATTGTTGCAAATGGGTTTTCAGAAAATCATCCAAAAAATGAACTCGTTGAAAATGGAACCTGTTTGGTCTTATCAAGTTTTACTTCACAGTATTTTCCACTGATTGGCTATAATGTTAATAATGAATTAATCCGGGACAAATACAGGAAAGAATATAATTTGCCTGATAAGTCTGATGCTCCAAAGGTTAGCGAAGCAAACCGTAACCAGTGTATTGTGGAAATCAGCCGGCCCAATTATGAAGCTATTATTAGTACATCAAATGATCAAACCGTGATATCCGGTGGAGAACTTGTAAAATACTGGCAGGAAAATAACCGGAATTATTTCCATTATAAAACGGACACCATTATTGAAAATGAAGTACCCATAATTTCAGGTAGGTATGATGTTGTTAAGGAGAATTATGATGGAGTTAATATTGAAGTGTATTATCATCCCAAACATGGTTACAACATAACAAGTGTTGTTGACGGATTGAAAGATTCGTATGATTACGGTAATAAATTTTTCTCTGAATATCCTTATGGAGATCTCAGGATCGTGGAAATTCCAAATTACATGAGAGAGGGTGCAGCCCGTCATTTCCCCACAACTTTTATTTGGGTTGAATCAGAAGGCTTTATTACCCGCTATGAAGAAGAAGATATTGATATTGTGTATGGAATAGCAGCTCATGAAAATGCACACCATTGGTGGGCCGGGATTGTTACACCTGCCTATGCCGAAGGTGCTTTTATGCTTACTGAAACCATGTGTCAGTATGTGATGGGAATGTTAACGGAGAAAAAATTTGGGATCAAAGTTGGCAGGGAATACCATCAAAGGGAAATGAATTCCTACCTGCGTCGTAGAAAGCATGATACTGAAGGAGAAAAATCCTTGATAGAATCTTCTGCCAGGCAAGCGTACCTTGGTTATAAAAAGAGCTCAGTAGTTATGTATGCTTTGCAGGATTATATTGGTGAAGATTCAGTAGGTAAAGCACTTGGTCGTATAGTTGATAAATATGGATTCAGACTTGATTCTTTTGCCCTTGCTTCTGACTTAATTGAAGAATTTTACAAGGTCACACCCGATAGTATGAATTACCTGGTAGCTGATTTGTTTGAAAAAATTACACTATATGAAAATAAGATAATCAGTGCGACATATAAGAAAATGTCAAATGGCAATTTTGAGATTGATCTGGATATTGAAACGATAAAATTTTATGCGGATAGTTTGGGTAATCAAACTGAAGCACCAATGAAGGACTATATTTATGTTGCATTAATGGATAAGGAAGGGGAGGCGTATTATTATGAAAAGCACCTTTTTACTTCAGCAGTTTCTACAATTCAGATCATAACTGATCAAGTTCCTGATAAAGCCGGAATTGATCCTTATCTTGTTTTGATCGATCGTGAAACAGAAAACAATGTATGCAAGGTTAAAGAAGTAGAATCACTAGCCGCTATTCTATTGAAAATACCTTTTAAACAGGCATTGCATCTAGGTATATCTGACTGATTTTATAATTATTTTATTATTTAATGTTGGTTTAGTGAAATTAATTGATACTTTTGCGGCAATTTTAATTATTATAATTTACATAACACACAATGAAAACAGGTAAAGTTAAATTTTTTAATGAGTCCAAAGGATTTGGATTTATTGTTGACGATGAAACAGGAAACGATTATTTTGTACATGTTTCAGGATTAGTTGATAATATCAGGGATGAAGATGAAGTAGTTTATGAGCTGAAAGAAGGAAAAAAAGGTTTAAACGCAGTTAACGTTAAGCTGGCTTAATATAGAATCTTATTTTTCAAGATATTGAAGCCCTGAAGAATGTTATTATTTCTTCAGGGCTTTTTGTTTTGAGTCATTTCTTATGAATCCTGGATCAACCATTTCATTTACCTGTGTAAAATCATTTTTCTGGTTTTAATCGTTGTTCCGGCTTGCAGTCGGATCATGTAAATTTCTGGCGTCATGATTTTTCCTTCCGAACAAGTTCCGAACCATTGGAATTCATGCAAACCCGGAGATAAATACCCTTCATGTAAATTGTGTACTATTCTTCCGCTATTATCATATACTTTCAGGGATGTTTCATTCTTCATGGTAAATGACGCAGGAATATTGATGCAAATTGTAGTTGAAGAGTGAAAAGGATTTGGATAATTTGGGTACAACTCCAATCTAGCGCCAACAGGATCAATTATTTCATTAACACCCGTTAAGCCCCCACTGTTTGTGTGAACAATTGCCCCCATGAATCCAACAGCCCCACCAATAACATCATTTACAAAATGAATAGAATTCAGGTACCATGATGTACCGCTTTCCTGCGTTGTCCAGGTAGTTCCTCCATTTGATGTATAAAGGATTATTCCAAATTCACCCACTGCCCATGCAATGTTGGCATTAAAAGCAAATACAGATTCCAGATGGCTGGTGATACCTGATGCCTGAATATCCCAATTTGCACCCCCATCGGTCGTGTGAAGTATAGTTCCTCCATCACCCACTGTCCAGCCGTTGTTGATATCAGGGAAATAGATCGATTTAATGGTGAGGTTGCTGGGGGTGGTTTGCTGATTCCAGGTATTGCCTCCATCACTTGTATGCAAAACGACACCACTGTTACCCGCAGCCCAGCCATGATTTTGATCAGCAAATACCACCGATTTCATATTCCCCATTCCAACATTTTGGAAATTCCAAGTGCTACCTCCATCATCGGTATACATAAAACTGTACTGCCCTACAACCCATCCGTTTTCCCCATCTGTAAAATGTACTGAATACAACCATTCTGTTGTTCCGCTTGACTGGCTGATCCAATTATCACCACCATCGTCAGTATGAAGTATTGCTCCGTTTTGGCCAACGGCCCAGCCATGATCAGCATCAGTAAAAAATACGGAAAGCAAATTAGAAAAGGTACCCGATTCCTGGGAAGTCCAGTTATCACCTCCATTATCGGTATGTAGGATTACTCCTGCAGTGCCTACTGTCCAGCCGTTATCGGCATCGGTATAAAATACTGAGAACAACATCTGAGTTGTACCACTGGTCTGGGAAATCCAGCCGGATTGTGCAAAAATATAGCCTGTACATAAACAAGCAAGAATCAATAAAGATTTACTTTTCATAAGAAGTACCTCCTGTTTGTAAGATGTTTTGTGTTTAAGGAATGGATAATCGTTATTCAAGCGCGAATATAAGAAATATTGATATGTTATTCAAGTAAATGTGTTATCCTATAAGATACATCTAACAATTTTATTTCTGTAACGGTCATTTGTAAAATGAAATTTGTCTTACAGGTAACATGATAACTATCTTATGAGTGATTCAGATAAAAATTCTATATTTACAGGTTTTACAAACAAAATATTAAATGAAAAAATCAACTTTCAAAACAATTTTTAAAAATTTTGTCATTCTTCTTTTGGCAGGATTGACAATTTCTTTAAACTCAATAGTGGCCCAGGATGAAAGCCAGCGGCCAGGATCAAAATCTTCTATACAGGTTTTGGAGGTCGTTGATGATCCATATTCACCATCTCCCAGGGAAAATCATCCAACCTCTCCGGCTTACAAATATTTAGCCCCCGGATTTTATATGACACAGGTTAATGTTGATGGAGACGGAAACAATATTGTAGGAGATGCAGGTAACGAACCTTCAATTACTTATGATCCTACCAATCCAGGCCGAATGGCCATTGGTTGGAGACAGTTTGATGATATTGGAAATAATTTTCGTCAGGCAGGACTTGGATTTACAACTGATGCCGGACAAAACTGGACGTTCCCCGGAGTAATTGAACCTGGAATTTTCAGATCTGATCCTGTTCTTGATTGTGATACTTCTGGAAATTTCTTTTACAACAGTTTAACCGTTGGATCAGGAGATTACTGGTGTGATGTTTTTAAATCAGAGGATGGTGGTGCCACCTGGGGAGAAGCAGTTTTCGCCCAGGGTGGTGATAAACAATGGATGACCATTGATAAGTCCGATGGCATCGGATCAGGAAATATTTATGCTTTCTGGAATTCATCTTACAGCATTTGTGAGCCTGACTTTTTTACACGATCAGTCAATGGAGGTCTGAGTTATGAAGATTGTACCACGATTGATGGGTATCCTTATTGGGGAACTAACACTGTTGATGCTGAAGGCAATTTATATGCTTGCGGTATGACCTGGGATGGATTTATGGTAGCCAGATCCTCCACAGCTCAAAACCCAGCAGGCAGTGTTACCTGGGATTACAATACTTATGTTGACCTGGATGGATGGCTTGTTGGATTTGGGGGTTATGACTGCCCTAATCCTTCCGGTTTGTTGGGCCAGACAATCATAGACGTTGACAGGAGTGGAGGCCCTAATCATGGAAATGTATACCTATTGGCTTCCGTTGAACGTATGTCAAACAATGACCCTCTTGATGTTATGTTTTCTAAAAGTACAGACGGAGGTTTAACATGGAGTTCTCCTTACCGGGTAAACGATGATGCAGGTAACAATGCCTACCAGTGGTTTGGTACATTATCGGTAGCTCCAAACGGACGCATCGATGTTGTTTGGCTTGATACCCGTGATAATCCAGGAAGTGTAAATTCCAAACTCTATTATACTTATTCCCTTGATGCTGGTGAAACCTGGAGTGAGAACATTGCTTTATCCGATTCCTTTGATCCACATCTTGGTTGGCCTGATCAGGATAAAATGGGTGATTATTTTGATATGTTTTCTGATGAAACCGGAGCACACCTTGCCTGGGCAGCTACTTTTAACGGTGAACAGGATGTGTATTACGGACACATCGACTTTTCAACGGTTGGGATAAATACTCCACAAATAACCAAACCGGCAAGACTTTCCCAAAACTATCCGAATCCTTTTAATGATAATACAACCATCAATTTCCATCTTGCAGACAAAGGTCATGTTTCATTAAAAGTTTATGATATGGCTGGTCGTGAAATTCTTACCCTTGTAAATGGTGAAAAATCAAAGGGAAACCACCATGTAGCGTTAAGTGCTGATAAGTTAGAAGAAGGATTTTATTTTTACAGCCTGCAGGTTGGAGATTTTAATGAGTCTAAAAAGTTAATGCTTATCAAATAGGACAAGCATATTTTCAAATAGATCAAACGAAAAAAACCCCTGAAGTAGAATCACTTCAGGGGTTTTTGTATAACTAACCTATATTTATAGTTATAAATTAATTTGGCACTTGTGAATTTTCGCCGGTATTTTCCACCCAGTGATCATTTTTATCAACATTATTCACCTGGGTATTCATATCGAAATCTCCGTTCAGGTAGCCGGTTGATCCGGATTCAGGAGCCCATACAAAATCCCGGTCGTGAATAATAATGAATTGGTCAGGATAACCATTAGCACTGAATAAGCCCCAGGTACCTGCAGCTATTTGCTTGTGACCTGCTGCCCCACCATATACTTTACCAACTGCATCAGTGAAATTGTATGAATAAATTCCACCTGTTTCGGTTACAGCATTGGCAGACATAATTGCAACATGGTTACGGTGTCTGACCACTACATACAGGTTATTGTTAATGGTGGACGTAAATCCTGGCATTGAAGAACCATCAAGATCAACAATGGCTCCGTCGTTGCGGAGGAAAAGAGCCATTTGTTCAACAATTGTTCCTGAAGTAGCATTTGCAGCTGAAGTAGCATCACGTAACTCTACCAATACCCAGTCAATGATATTTGCATTTGGTATTGCAGGGACACTTTCACTTCCAAAATAATTTATAGGAGCAGTGTTGTAGGGTTGATTCAAAGGAATTACACCAGCACTGTTCAGGGTGTTATCCATATCAGCTCCATTGAATGGTCCTTCAAGGAATGCTGTGAGATCAATTCTGAGATCAAGTAGAATTGCCATTGGGGATTCCAAATCTCCTACTGCAAAGGCAGAAAGTGTAGTAATACCACTACGGGTTATACTATAAGGATTTGATCCGGATGCTACTCCTTCAAAATCAGGATCCCATGCTCCACCTGTGTAATGTCCAACGGCACATGCTGTTCGGTCGAAACTGGATCCTTCCATAGCTGCACCCCAAAAGGGAGTAACCGAAAGATTAGATCCTCCTGCATTAAATTCATTGATATCCCATGTCATGTTAACACAGTCATCAATCTCAGGAATGGTAGCTCCGGATAATCCATTTGTCCTAACATCTTCAAAAACCCTGGCTGAATAATAATCAGGTGTACCTGAATTATTCATCATCACTGGAGCAAAAGTGGTTGTAGTTCCTACTGGAAAAACTTTATTGCTACCACCAACATATTGTCTTAGAAATCCTAGTCCATTGGTTACAATATAGCCACTTGCATTAGCACCTATAATTTGTGTTCCAGGTTGCATGACTAAAACACCTCCTCCAAGTCCAAAATAAGTACTGGACAAAGTTAAATCACCATAAACGGCCATAGCACCAGCTGCTAGGTTAGCATCATTTTGCAGATCAATGTCATTGAAATAAGTAACAGCTGTTCCAGCAATGGTTTGGACAGATGATCCGTTAAAGATCACGGCACCTGATGTACCACTTAACAATGTTCCACTGGTTTGGTTGTTTGTAAAGTCTCCGGTAAGAAAAATATCACCGGAATTGTCAATACTACCATCCAGGGCATTTCTGAAATCACCATCGATGACAATGGATGAGCCCGAACTGACCTTAATGGATGCTCCGTAGTTGATAAAATTTTGAGCAAACGTAAAGAACCCAATTCCCAGGCACATACATATTATTATTAGTTTTTTCATATTATCAGAATATTTGATTTTTTAACCAAAGTCAATTTCAGGGATCTAACCTTACTTCTTTTCAGGCTTACCATTAGGTTTGCCTTCTGGTTGTGTGTTAGGTCCTTTTTTGAACACAGTCGGTGTACCTTTTTTCTCAGGTACAGGCTGATTTTCCGGTTGAATATTTCCCTTATTAACAGAGCTGGCCTGTTGATTAGCAGGAGCTTCTGGAACAGGTTGAGTAGTGTTTGACTGATTTATAGTATTGGGAGGTTGCGGTGTCGCAATGCTTTCTTCCCTCACTTCAATCTCATCAACATACTTAGGGTTAGGTATTTTGGAATTAATCTTTATCTCCTCGCGTTCTTCAGGTGTTAATTTTTCATCCTGAATTTCGCTTACCTTCGAAGGTTCATTTTTCCCTGCCTTCATTGTGGCCAGTTGTTCTTTCAAACTTAGTTTCTGGTCAATGTCGTGGACTTGTGTTTTATTTTCCTGCGCAGATAAAGTAAAACAACAGATAAGCAGGGTGAATATAACTGAACTTATAATTATCTTTTTCATTTTTACATTATTTAAAATTTCGTAAAATTGATTTAGTTACTTTCACCGTGGTTGCCAGAAATTGTAGCTGCTACATTATCAGCTGCTGCAGGGCCGATCTTAACAGCTCCAACAGTTCTTCTGATGACAACACCGTTAGTTGCTCCACTATAGCTAACAGATTCTGTATAAACTCCTCCACTACCAAAGTTAGAACCAGCAACCAGGATCAATTCCAGGGCGCTAACGCTCGGCCCGTGTCCTGCATTTGCCTGGTTTAGGGCATTCTGCATGGAATAGTGGGGGAGGACAGAGGTTCCTGTAGTCGAGCTTAGATGATGGTCTACATCAACGTATTCAACCTGTGTTTGCCAGAATGTGTTCATCCCGGTTTCAGTATCGTTGGCTTCAAAACTGGTACCATGATTTCCTGAACTAGGAGGGTTACATCCACCATGTGTATGAATCCCAACAGAATGGAAGTTGACTCCTGATACACCTGATGCCAGTACTCCACTTCCGGAGTTACCACCTTCAGTATCGGTAGTATATTCCCAGTCAATGTCGTCAGCACTGTTAATGTTTTCACCCAGACTCGGTCCAGTTTGGTACTGTAGAGTCTGACTGTCTGCATTTCTCCATCCTGTACATCCTGTAGGAGTTTCATCAGTACCGAATCCTCTTATAAAGATACTAGGAGGAGCCAGACTTTTGGAAAGATGGTAATACGCTCTTCGTGCTTCAGCAGGAGTTAATCCTGTATTGGAGTTTGAACCGCAATCATAAATTCCCCAATCGTCACCAACTCCGGCATTTTGTCCGGTGGAGGTTGCGCTAATTACAGGATACTGATCATTTACTGCAGCTGGTTGGGTAGTTCCATCACATAAGGATGCAGGAACATCAAATTCCATAATGGTCGAAGCACCGATAAGTACTTCGCAGTGGCCTGCTGTAAGGTAATACCCTGCCGCAGTTATCCATCCTGTACAACCAAAAGACATTAGTCTGCCATCCACATGAGGATAGCCACTGGTGATCCTGTCATCAGATCCACAAAGGCTCAAAGGAATGGGTTCACCACCCATAAAGTCACCAACGATAAGTGCAGGGACTTCAAGCGTAATGTTTTCATCACCAGGTGCTACAAATAACTGCACATTTACAGATTCACCTTTAAAATATGCCGAATGGTAGCTCCATTCAGCGATGGTGTTGTTGTTAAAGAATTGCTGGTCCTGGTCATAGTCAGATGTTATTACAACATAACTATAATCACCCAGGTATACGTTTTCAAAAACCAGCCTTAACCAGGGTGCATGGTCCGTTGCAGTGATGTTTTCCTCAATAATAGTATAAGTGGAAAGCGGGAATGCAATCGTACCAGCCTGTGACAGTTGCGATGAAGCAAGTTTAACTCCGTTCGCATCAAGCTCTTCTATGCTTTGTCCGTTGTGAACTCCAAAATCCAGATTAATCATCTCCGCATGTGAGGGTGCTTCAACAGCCTGAGCATGCAAGTTCTGGGTGTAGATCACTCCGGAAACAAGAAGGACTATTAATATGAGTATATTTTTCATAGGATGTCCCTCCCTTATTCGTTATCAGAAATTTGAGCCTTAAGTTCCTGGTTTTCCTGTTCCAGGCTTTTTACGCGGTTATTAAGCTCAATGATGTATAAGCTGAGTTCCTCAACCTTTTCCAGGGTTAACTTTTGGATATCACCTACATGGTGCCCGCCATTTTCAGTAATTTCTTCTGCGGAAGGCATTCCAGGAAGGTGATTGTTTTCTTCAATGCTCTGCTCAAATTCATCGATGGTGAGCAAATCATAATCATCAGCAAAAACATAATCCGGCCAGAAACCTGAATCATCAATCAGTATTTCTTCGCAGGCAATTTTTCCGTTAACAGAAACGGTATAACCAGTTGCACCTGTTGTGGAGCCAACACGTAATTCTGAAGAAACATAAGCATTTCCGCTAAAATATCCAGCCCAGTTTGTTGTACCACCAAATGCAGAACCATATACACCTATACGTGTTCCTGTTGAACCTGAAGCAGAACCATATACACCATATGAAGTTCCTGTGTAATCATCATATGTTGTCACACCCTGTACACCTCTGTACCCACCGGTTCCGTATACACCAATTCCGTATCCGGCACGTGGCTGAGAATATCCTTCAACGGCACGTGTATCACTGTAGTTGCCATTTAGGTTTACTGCCGAGTATAATACTGTAGAAGTTGAATCTCCGGCACCGTCATCTGCACCGTTGGCAAGAATATGCACCCTGCCTTTGAAATAACCGGCATAGTTCGTATTGGCACTGTCAGCATCTGCATAAAGGGCATAGTTTGTACCGGAATTATCTCCATCCGCGACAAAAATACCTGCATAGTTCATTGTGTTATTGGCATCATTGTTCCTTCCGTAAATACCGGTCCCGGCAACACCATTTGTAGGTTTGTGTCCTAAAACGCCAATGTTGCCCACATCTATTGGTAAACCCATTGGATTAGAGGGCCAGTTAAGTACACCAAGCATCCCTTCTGCGTAAAGAAATGATCCGGATTCATCAGTCCCTCGTACCGCTGATTTAGCACTTGTATAATGAATGACATTTATTCCATTGCCATCTGGTGTATCTGTTCCTACACCCACATTACCACTGTTAAAATATATGTCAGAACCGTTTGCCATCCAGTAGTGGTCGGCAGCGCGTCCAACTTTTTGCCATGCTGCACCATCATAATAATAGTATCCAGCATCAAAATCAGTTTGATAAATAATTAACCCGGTTGCAGGTGCACCAGGACGTTGAGCAAATGTCATACGAGGGGCTAAAAATCCAAGTCCGGTAGCCTTAACATCAAGCATTGCCGAAGCATCCGGATTACTATTGTCATTGTTTATGGCTACCTGTGAATAGCCCACTCCTGAAATTAAAACAAGAGCAACAATCATTACAAACCAACCAATAGGTTTGTAAATTCCATTGAATGTAGAGTTTGATTTCATAAATTTTAAATTTAGAATTAGTCAGATTTTTTATTTTGGTGAAACAAATATACATGTTATTTAGAGTGAGACTAAATAAAAATTGTTAACCTGATGTTAAATCCCTAATGTATAAAATTACTGAAAACGAGCATGTTAAGCTGGTAGGATGTAAATAAACAGGCCACACCATACAAAATGATGTGGCCTGATTGACCTTTATTCCTGAATTTCTCAGGAGAGTTAGATTACTTTTTTGGAACCGCTTTTAAGGTCTCAACGAGGTATGTCCAGAATTTACCAACGGTTTCAATATTCACCTTTTCATCGGGTGAATGAGGGTACCTGATGGTCGGTCCGAAAGAGATCATATCCCAGTTTGGATAGATAGCTCCAAGTATACCGCACTCGAGTCCTGCATGGATAACTTTTACTGCTGGAACTTTCCCGTATTTCTCATTGTAAACCTTTTTCATGGATTCTAGGATTGGAGAATTTACATTTGGTTTCCAACCGGGATAAGCACCAAAGTGAGCTGTTTCTCCACCATTTTCTTTAAAAACGTTTGCAATTTTTGAAGCCGCTATATCACGATCGGCATCAACAGCGCTCCTGGTCAGAATCGCTATTTCAATTGTGCCGTTATTCGACTTAATGATGGCCAGGTTCGAAGAAGTCTCCACCACATCAGGCATATTCTTATCCCATGCCAGGACGCCGTTAGGACAAACGGCCACGGAATTGTAGAAATTATGTTGAGTGGTAACATCAATAACACCAGAGGGAGTATCCGTTTTAACGGTTTTTATATTAACCTCAGGATCAATCTCTTTCAACATAACCTTAGCTGAAACTTCTGCTTCATTTATGAAGTCCACAAATTCCTTTTCATTTTCAACGGGAACAACCACCGTAGCAAAAGCTTCACGTGGAATTGCATTCCGGAGGCTGCCAGCATCTATATTTGCCAACCTGATACCGTAGCGTTCGCTTGCATTTAGGAGGGTTTTATTCAGGACTAAGCATGCATTTCCTTTACCAAGATGGATATCGAGGCCTGAATGTCCGCCTTTCAATCCTGTAACACTTACTTTATAAGCTACCGTTCCATCGGGAACAGCTTCTTCAGTGTATGAAAATTTAGCAGATGTATCCACACCACCTGCACAACCAATATAAAGTTCTCCTTCATCTTCTGAATCGAGGTTAAGAAGGATATCCCCATCAATAATACCTGGTTTAAGGTTTTCTGCTCCTGTCATTCCCGTTTCCTCATCAATGGTACATAACACTTCAATGGGTCCGTGAACAAGGTCATTTGATTCAAGGACTGCCATACCTGCTGCTACTCCCATTCCGTTATCAGATCCAAGTGTTGTTCCATTGGCAGTTACCCATTCACCATCTACATAGGCATCAATAGGATCGTTCTCAAAATCGTGTTTTGTGTCACTGTTTTTTTGAGGAACCATATCAAGGTGTCCCTGGATAATAATACCCTGTCTGTCTTCCATGCCTGGTGTGGCAGGTTTTTTAATGATCACATTGCCCACCTCATCAACGATGGTTTCCAATCCAAGATCTTCACCAAACTTTTTCATAAACTCAATGATCCGGGCTTCTTTTTTCGAAGGACGTGGGATCTGAGTTAAGCTGTAAAAATGTTTCCAGATTATCTTTGGTTCTAAATTTAATATTTCCTGGCTCATACTATTTAATTATTATTTGTTTTTAAATGATTGAAATTTTGGCCGGTAAATTTACAGAATTTTCGGCATAAAAAATAAAGGGTTGTCGACCGACAACCCTTTAATAACTATTTTAAATAACATTTATTTTTGAATGTTAGGTAATTCAAGACCGTATCCTTTGCGTTTATCTTCTGCTTTGAGAAGGAATCCGAATATCACTGCGGAAATGGTAAGAGCAACAAAGATCAGCCATGTACTTGCATAATCAAACATTGGAATTTCACCGGCTACTCTTAATTCCTGTACTTTCTCTGCTATATCACTGGCAGGAACACCCTGATCCCTGAAATTTTGAATGGCAGCTTCAGTTTTTTCATTTACTCCAGGATTTGTTTTATCCAGAACTACACCTAATAAAATCGGAACGAGCATCAATCCGATATTCTGGACATAGAAAATGAGAGCATATGCTGATCCTAATTGTTTATCAGGAATAATTTTTGGAACAGATGGCCACATGGCAGAAGGAACAAGTGAAAATGCAATACCTAATAAAACAACGGCAAAAATGGCTGTCCAGGTTTCGGTAAGTGATGGAATATAGAATATGGTATGGACAATCACCAACAAACCAGCACCCAGTATCATAATAGAAGCACCCTTACCGATCTTATCGTATACATAACCAAACAGCGGTGTTAATAATATCGTTCCAAAAGGAAGTATGGATGGGATATCACCAGCAGTTGCCGGGTCAACACCAAATTTATTTACCATAAGGCCTGATGAAAACTTATAAAACGGGAATACTGCCGAATAGAATAACAGACATAGAATAGCGATGTACCAGAATCCTTTACTTGTGATGATGAGTTTAAGATCTGAGATCTGGAACGGTTCTTCTTCATCAGCATCTTCCTTTAATTGCTTATCAAGACGTGTATCCATTACCGTATAAACGATAAACAATATTAAGGCAATACAAAGAGCAATAGCTCCCACTAAAACAGAAGTCGGGATGTCATATGCATTGGCAATCCGGGGTGCACCAAAGAGGGCAATAAAAGATCCGAAACGGGCCAGTGCCATTTCCGTTCCCATGGCCAGTGCCAATTCTTTCCCTTTAAACCATTTTACAATGATCCTTGATATTGTGATCCCTGCACCTTCAGCACCTACACAGAAAATTGCAAAACCTGTTGCGGAGATAAATACCCTGGAATCAATTCCTATAATGTTGGCACCAATCTCAAAATTTCCTGCAAAAGCCCAGTATTTTATAATTGCTCCAAAGATCATTACTAAACCAGAAGTAACTGCAGTAAATTTGATCCCCATTTTATCCAGGACAATCCCGGCGAAGATCAGCATGAATGCAAATACATTTAAATATCCCTGAGCACCGGTTACGATTCCCCATTCAGATCCACTCCATCCATAGGTACTTTGTACAAGGGTTTGAAGAGGAGATAAAACCTCCATAAAGGTGTAGGCTATCAACATACACAAGGAAACCAGAACGAGAACAAACCATCTGACTCCCGCACTATCCCTGAGTGTTTTTTTTATTGTTTCTGTCATAGTGTTAATTTTTGAATTGAGCCAACGAAGATAGTAAAAAAGAAAACTGTTGGACGACGAAATTAGCAAGTATACGTATTTATAAGAATTATAAACTGGAGGGTTGATGGTCCCTGCTTCAGAATAATGGAAAGTCCCCTGATTAGCTGTTAATAGAGATGTACAACGCTTTTGGTTATAAAGAAATCTTCATCGAAAAAATCAGGAATTTGGTAAACATCTGCACTAAGAGGTATAGCTTTTAATTCCTCGGAAAAGTCACCTCCTTTGATATAAATTATACCATTAGGAAGATGGTTTTTTCCTTTCGTTTTGATCAGATGCCTAACCCAATTATAAAACTTCGGAAATGAAGTAACTGCCCGGCTTATGACGAAATCATATTTACCCTTAAGTTGTTCTGCTCTGACTTTTTCAAATGATACGTTGCTAAGTCCGAGTGCTTTTGAAACTTCTTTCACAACGGTAATTTTTTTCCCTATGGAATCGACCAGATGAAACGATGAATCAGGGAACATTATGGCCAGTGGTATGCCTGGAAATCCTCCTCCAGTACCGACATCCAGGATTTTCGTTCCGGGCTGAAATTGAATAATTTTAGCAATGCTTAAAGAGTGAAGTACATGACGAATATACAGCTGATCAATATCTTTCCTTGAAATAACATTGATCATGGAATTCCAATCGTTATAAAGGGAAAACAAGTTGGTAAAACGATGAATTTTTTCATCAGTTAATTCCGGAAAATACTTGTGAATTACTTCCATGCTCTTTGCTTCCTAAAAAGGGCAAAGATAGGCTTAATTGTTAAGATTATGTTAGCTCTGCGAAGCTCCAGGCAGGCAATGTGAAGGAAAACGTACTACCAATATTCTCTTTACTTCTGACCACAATTTTACCTCCATTTCTTTCGATAAAATCTTTGCATAAAACCAGTCCAAGACCTGCACCAGTTTCTTCTTTGGTCCCGGCAGTAGAGAAATAAACATCTGCTTTAAAGAGCTTTATAAGGTCTTCTTCTGGAATTCCAATTCCGTTGTCCTCAACGTTCAGTTCAACATACCCGTTTTCTGCAATAGCGGTAATTGTGATATCACCTCCTGTCCCGGTAAATTTTATGGCATTGTACAACAGGTTCCTGACAACAGTAGTGATCATGTACTCATCAGCAAATGCAAAAATTTTATCAGGAATATTCAAGCTCAATTTGATATCTTTTGAAGCGGCAGTACTTTTTAGTAAAATTATATTTTCCCTTGCTACCTGTTTTATATCAACCTGTCCCGGATTGAAATAAACTTCCTGTTTGAACATCTTGCTCCAGAACATAAAGTCCTCCAGGAGGTCATGTATGTTGTTGGCCGACTCCCTTAACCTTTGAAGAAGGTCTTTGGAGGTATTCTGATCAAGGAGCTCACGTTCATTGGTCAAAAAATCAAGAAGCACCTTGATATTGCCAACAGGTTCTTTCAAATCATGGGCAAGGACGGTATAAAGCTTGTCTTTTGTAAATTTTGAATCATCTTCCTGGTTTCCCGAAAAATTTTCTTCCAGTTTACTGTCGGCTTGTTGCCCATTATTGATCTTGTTTTCCATTTCTGTTGTGATCATCACCATACGGGTGATGTCCACCAACCTTTCTCGTGCAAAATTGAAACTATCATTCTGGAATTCCTTGGTTTGTTCTTTAAGCATCTCTGTACAGGAATTTGTCTTGATCAGGTCTTCCTTGAAAGTAACACAACAATTTTTATTGCCCAGCTTATTCTTTAAATAATCAACCAAGACCGTATAGGATCCGTTCACCTGGATGTTGTTATCAATTACAACGAGAATAATGTCGGGGTTTTGTTCTGCAATTAATTGTGTTTCCTGTAAAGAGGATGCGGTGAATATATGAATTCCTTTTCCTTTGATTGAAAAATGTTGCAGTGTGGTTTGAAGTGCCTGGTTGATCTGATCATTTCTGCTGACGATAATGATCTTGTATTTTTCCTTTAAATCCGAACCGGCATTATCTGCAATGTTATAGTCTTTTGACTCACCTTGATTTGAACTCACTTTTTTTATTATTTCACGATTAATAGGACAGCCTATTCAAAGCAAAGTTTGTGCCTTAACTTGTAAGTAGTTGTTATACATGTAGTAAGCAATAATTTTTGGTTGGTGAAATAGCTTGTTTCTATGATAGTGGAGAGTGCTCTATCCTATAGCAGATAATTTATTAATTGATACCCTTTCATTCAGGGCTAAAAAATACATATGAGGTAGGTAAATAGCAAATAACAATAGAAATTCACTTACAGGAATAAATTACCCGTTGGATAATTCAGAAGAAAAAGCAGGCAGGAATTAATCCATTGCCTTGTTTAAAAACTGATTTAAGGGATACATTTCCTTAAAAATTTTGAGGACATAGCTCTCATAGTCTTTGTTTAGCATTTCATTGCTGTCGAAATTGTGCATGACAACATAACTTTTAAACTTTAGCAGGTCAATGTCAGGAAAATCTGCAGGAAAATCTTTTGGTGGCCGCGACAATTTTTCTCCATCAATCTTTGTAAATGCCTTTTTGAAAGAAGGTTTATTAATGATTGCCTTAAACTGATCAACATTATACATAATCTCCTGCCGTAGTTTTTTTAGTTTGTCGGGAGGGGGCATGTGGTTTCCTCCTGCAATAAAGGATTGCTCAGGATCAATATGAATGTAATAACCTGCAAAGCCTCCTTTTCGACCGCCTTTTGCCATAAATCCACCCATGTTGGTTTTGTAAGGCGATTTATCTTTTGAGAAACGAACATCCCGGTAAATTCTAAAAACACAATCTTTAGCAGTTATTGATCCTATTTCCGGATCGAACTTATTGATTTTCGGGATAATTCCGTTTATAAATTCTTCAAAAGTATCTTTTGCTTCTATATAAAGGCTTTTATTAGCATTGAACCACTCACGGTTATTGTTGCTTTTGAGGGTTGTTAAAAAGTCAAGAATGTTTTTCATATTGAGTTATTTTATACAAATACAGTTAATCAGGGTGGATTGTTCAAAATTAATATTTTTTGTACATTTGATTCATGAAAAGATTAAACCGCTTATTAGCCGGAATGGTATTCCTGTGTATTCTCTTTTTTATACCCGTTTTTTTGATTTCATCAAACAGCAATGTAACTGCTGGTGCCCGGTCTTTGGGACTGGGAAGGGTTTCAGTTACTCAACAGGATTTCTGGTCCATTCAAAATAACCAGGCCGGATTGGCCGCTTGCAAAGATATTTCTCTGGGATTAGCTTACGAAAACAAGTTCCTAATTGATATTCTTAGTTTGAATACTTTAGGATTTGTTCTTCCCACAAAATATGGAGGCTTTGGATTGATGGTGAGGTATTTCGGTTATCCATCATACAGTGAGACCAAGTTTGGTTTTGCATTTGGGAGAAAATTTGGAGATAACTTTTCTGCTGGCCTGCAACTTGATTATTTATCGGTAAATATTGCTGAAGATTACGGGAATGCAGGTTATTTTACTTTTGAAATTGGCATCAGATCAAGGATCTCTGACAGGATAATTCTTGCCGCTCATGCTTTCAATCCTATTGCTGTGAAAGCAGTCGCAAATCCAGGAGAAACTGCGACAAGCATTTTCAGGCTTGGCCTGCTGTTTGAAGTTAGCAGGGAATTATCTATATCAGTTGAAACAGAAAAAGACCTGGTATATAAACCACTGATCCGTGGAGGGCTTGAATACAGGATTTTTGAAAAGTCCTTTGTCCGTTTTGGTTATTCCACACTTCCGGGTCCCGTTCAATCGGGAAATTTTAACATCGCATCGGAGTATACTTTTGGTTTTGGACTGAACTACCAGAGTATTGTTTTGGACGTTGCTGCATCAATGCATCAGGTTTTAGGGTGGTCCCCATCCTTCTCAATTATATATAAAATCAGAAAAGTTGGACAATGATAATCTAAATATCAGAGTTGCGACTTACAGATCGTTCCTGGTAATACTCCTTCTGGTATATTCCTGCCACTTATTATTTGCTCAAAAGCCAGAGAAAGTATCCCCAATTGATGAATTACCCCTTTTAGAAAAGATCGAAAACCTTGCCGAATCCCTGGAAGAAGGGGAGGACTATAGTGAATTTATTGAAGACCTTCTGTATTTTTCTGAACATCCATTATGCTTAAATCATGCAACATATGAAGAACTTAGCAGGTTGGCATTTTTAAGTGAAAGACAAATTCATAAGCTGTTGGCGTACCGGGAAACCTATGGCTACTTAGTTACGATATACGAATTGCAATCCATTGAAGGATACGACCACAATACCATTCAGAGAATCCTACCCTTTGTAACTGTTACAGGAAAAAAAGAGGAAAGACCCATAAAGCTTAAAAATGTTTTGAATTTTGGAAAGCATAAAATCATTGGCAGGTACCAGAAAATAATGCAGCCAAGAAAGGGCTATGAAGCTGATGGTGCTTATGGTTTATCCGGAAATCCGAATTCCGTTTATCTGGGTAGTCCGGAAAAGCTATATTTCCGTTACGGATTTAATTTCAACAACAGGATCCGATTAGGTTTTACTGCTGAGAAAGATCCTGGTGAAACATTTTTACTAAAAGAGATCAATGATTCCATAATGAATCTGACGAAAGAAAAATTGTCAGGAGGATTTGATTTTTACTCCTTTCATTTATTTCTGCGAAAGGTTGGGGTATTCAAGTCCATTGCTGTTGGTGATTACCACATCAGGTTTGGACAGGGTTTAACCTTATGGAGTGGTCTTGCATTTGGTAAATCTTCTGAAGCAATGGATGTGAAGCGTTATCCTGTTGGATTAAGCCCTTATACCTCTGCTGATGAGAACAGGTTTTTCAGGGGAATTGCGCTGGCAACAAAAATGAAGAATTTTCAAACTACATTTTTCTATTCAAAAAACAGGGTAGATGCGAACCTCACCCCAGGTGATTCATTAACAAATGAAAATGCATATGCCACGATGATCCAAACCGGCTACCACCGCACAATTAATGAACTGCTAAATAAGGATGAAATGTATGTCAGAGTAATAGGAGGAAATATGAATTACCGTTTCAAACGTCTGACAACCGGAGTCACCGGTTATCATACAGGTCTTGAATTCAAAATGCCCCAGGATCCCGGCTTGCATAAACTATTCGATTTTTCAGGTAAAGAGAATATCAATGCTGGAGTAGACTACAATTGGATTCGTAATAAAATGAATTTTTTTGGAGAGTTAGCTGTAAGCAAAAATGGAGGATTTGCACAATTACACGGAGTTTCTGCACGACTTCACCCCAGACTGGATTTTTCGGTTCTTTACCGCAATTACAAAAGGAATTACCAGAATTTTTATTGTAATCCGGTTGCGGAAAGTTACAATTCCAATGAGGAAGGATTGTATACCGGCATAAAAATAGATCTTGGAAAAAGGTGGATGCTTAAAGCTTATTTCGATAGTTTTAAATACGCCTGGCTTAGGTATTCGGCTAATCATCCCGGAAAAGGAAATGACTGTTTGATCAAATTTGAGTACTCCGTTTCAGAAACCGTGAGGATGAATATAAGGTTCAGATCGAAAAACAAACAGTCCAATAAATCAGGTCAGGAAGTTTACATCAAACCGGTAATTTTTACCAGCAGATCGGGATTAAGGTACCATATTGATTATGAAGTATCTCCAACTTTCTCTTTAAAGAACCGGGTGGAATGCAATTGGGTTAAAATTGGTTCAGGGTATAAGGGCAGAGGTTATCTTATTTACCAGGATGTGAAGTACACCTCTTTGAATTCAGGATTGGTCGTTTATTTCAGGTATGCATTGTTTGATTCTGATTCATATGAAGAAAGGATTTATGCTTATGAAAATGATGTTCTCTATGCATTTTCAGTGCCGGCATATTATTTCAAAGGTTCCAGGGGAATTGTGTTGATTAGACTTAAGGCAACAAATAGATTTACCACATGGCTCAGGCTCTCACATACGTGGTACAGTAATCAAACATCCATAGGCAGTGGACTGGAAAAGATTGATGGAAATCAGAAGACAGAGTTAAAATTGCAGCTACAATTGAAGTTGTAGAGTGTTAGGGAGTTTCGTGGTCAATTATACGCTATGGAATTGATAATATAATTATATAAAAAAAGCCGCAGTATTGATTAATATTGCGGCTTTGTTGTAGCGTATTATTTCGCTTATCAATTACCTTCTTTCTCAAGAAACCTTATCTTTTCACGGATTACTTTTACCTCATTACGGGCATCGTCAATTTTTTTCAAGAACTCAGCCTTAAGCAGATCTGCTTTTTTAGATTGAGCTAAGAATCCCATATTGTTTTCAAGCAATTGAATTTCATCCTCCAGTTTTTTAGCCTTTTGCTGCAGGAAGTGACGTTCGTTACTAATGATCTTCCTTGCATTTGGATTGTCCTTCAGGTTTTCAAAGCGTTGTCTGTAATTAACTGTTTGCATCTCGGCCTTGCTGATTTTTAACTTGTCAAGCTGGGCATTGATTGCATTTCTGAAGGTATTCTGTATTTTGTCCTTTTCTTTAAAAGGAACATGTCCTATTTCTGACCATTCACGTTGGAATCCCTTTAAAACTTCAAGGTTCTCGTTTTTATCCTTTCCGTATTCAAACGATTCAATTTTTTTGATCAGATCTTCTTTCGCTTTAAGGTTATCGGATTCGTGTGATTTAATGTTTGAATAATATTCCGATTTGCTATTGAAAAATTCATCGCAGGCAGCTCTGAAACGTTTCCATATCTTGTCAGAATGTTTTCTGGGTACAGGTCCGATTTTTTTCCAATCTTTCTGAAGATTGATCAGTTCCTGTGTGGTCTTCTTCCAGTCCGTACTGGTTTTAATGGCTTCAGCCTGGGCACAGAGGTCGAGCTTCAAATTATAATTGTTAAGTTGTTCCCCTTTTATCTGTTGGAAGTACTCTTTTTTGCCGGCAAAAAATATATCGAGTGAGGTTTTGAACCTTTCCCAGATTTTATCATTGTCAACACGTGGAGCCTGTCCGATTGTTTTCCATACTTTGAGCAGTTCAGTCACTTTTTCAGTATTTTCCTGCCACTCTTTAATGGAGGTGTTCTCAATCTGAAGGATTTCCTCGGCTTTTTCGCAAAGTGCCGTTTTGGCTTCCAGGTTGTTTTTCTGAGTATCCTTTAATTTATTGTAATGTTCCCGCCTGGCTTCATTGATCTTCTCTGTAGCGTTTTTGAACCTTTCCCACAGATCATCTTTTTTATCCTGCGGAACTGGGCCTATTTCTTTCCACTGGCGGTGATATTGTTGAAGTTGTTTAAATGATTTAAGAACGGAAGTTTCCAGTAACAACTCCTCCGCTTTTTCACAAAGATTAATTTTTGACTCAAAGTTCTTTTTCAGGTCAAGGTCACGAAGCTCTTTGTTAATTTTTACTTTATCAAAAAACTTCTCTACATAGAAATGGTAGTTTTGCCAAAGGTTGTTTACTTCAGCTTTTGGAACCATTCCAATGGATTTCCATTTATCCTGTAATATTTTGAAATCATCGTATGTTTTTTTCAGGCTTTCTTCCGATTCAACAAGTGCTTTTAATTCCTCAAGGATCAGCTTTTTTGACTCCAGGTTGGTTTGCTTTAACTTCTCCTGTTCTTCAAGGTATGCTTTACGTTTGATGCTGTAAACTTTAAATGCCTCGTTAAACCTGATCTGCAGTTCATCCTTTATTATTATTCCTGAGCCTTCCCCGCTATCTTCATCTTTATCACTTGCTTTGCTTTCAAGATGCTCTTCTTCTACCAGTTTATGTTTTTTCAGGAAAGCGACTTTAATTAATGCTACTTTTTTACGAATGCTTTCTATTTCGCCTTCATTAACGATTTCTTCAAGCATACTAACGATTTCCTCAAGGCTCAGCTCATTGTAGTTGATTACCTCTGCAACCTCTTCTTCATGTGGCTCTTCGTCGTTGTCATCATGATCTTCTTCCACATCCCCGGATACTTCCTTCATTTCATCTTTTGTGATGTTTTCCTTTTTTGGGGGATCAGAAGCAGTATCCTTAACATCCTCTTTTGTGTCCGTTTGTTCTTCAGGCACAGATTTTTCTGATTTTACACCGGGTTCTTCAGAAACAGGCTGGGGGTCGGCAATGGGTTCTTCTGTACTTTCAGTTTCTTTGGTTGAAGCTGCTGCCTTTTTTGAAGTTTTGGTCGTCTTTTCCTTTACTTCTTTAGCTGGCTTTTCCTTGACAACTGACTTTTTGGTGGTTTTTTCCTTTGCTTTGTCTTCCTTTGAGGATTCAGCAACTGGTTCTTCCTTTTTTTTCTTTTTTGTCGCGGCTTTAGGTTTTGTTTCCTTATCTGCCGGTTCAGCTGATGGTTTGCTTGTTACAGCATTTTCCTCCACCTTCTCTTTTTTGTCGGATGCAGTTGACTTTTTTACTTTCTTTTTAGTACCGAATTTACTTTCGGTATCTGGCTCCTGTTGATCTTTCGATTCGGTTTTTACTTCGGAGTTCTCCTCCTGAGCGCTTTTTTCCAGCTTCTCAGGATTCTGATTAAGCTCGTTGTTTGTTTCCATATTGTATTAATTCACTACTGAATTAGAATCAGTCAATTGACTGTAGATGTTTTGCAAATTTTAAAAGGACAGCAAAAATAAAAATAATTTAAGATCAATATTTAAAATTTAAATTAATTCCTCATTTCCAGCATTTTTACACCTGCTGTTTATTTCATTATCCGTTAGCTGTCGGGTGTGATTTAACCACAAGCCGGCGGGTGTAATTGGTTATCATTTGCCCACCAGGTGGCGGACGTCATTTATTATCAACCGCTCCTGCTATTCCAGCTGCTCCTGCAACTGCCGCTACAACTGCTCCTGCCGCTGCAACTACCCCTTCCTTTTCCATTTTCGTAAATCCATTTCGTAATTCGTCTTCGTAAATCCACCCTAATTAAACGGCCTGCTATTAAATATATAATACCCAATATTGATATTAAAAATCAAAGGATCATCAGCCTGGTCGTAAAAATCAACTCCAAGGCTAACAGGCCCAAACGGTGCATGGTAAACAAATCGCCCCGAAAGAATAAAATATCTTTTTTCAAAAGGATCACCAAAGGAGGCTTTATTTTCCGGAGTTTTAAGGATCTCTTTGTAGGGCTGAAAAACAAAGCCTTCTGCCCTGATATCAATGTTCTTGAGTGGATGTAAAACCAATTTAATTCCAGCGGCAGCAAAGGAATTTGTCCTGAAATGTGGCAGGAAAATGGATTGACTTTCAGGTAGAGGCTCAAAAGCTGAAGCTGCCAGAACCGTGGAGGTGTAATTATTAAAGATCTCTTTGTTACTGAAAGCAGCATGTCCGAAAAATCCGATATCAACGGTCTTAGAAATATCGAAGTATTTATCATAAAGGAAACGAACTAAAAACCAATTGTGGTAAATTGTAATTTCATTGGTATCGATGCTGGTGGATCCGGGTTTGTTTTTTTCCAATCCAGAAATAAATCGACCACATACACGAAACCTCGTACCGCTTGAAGCATATTGCTTTCTGTTAAGAGTGTTTAATTCAAATATTAGCCCCGGGCTGTAAAAATCAAAAAATGTAAAATCGGCAGTGTCGAGCCGGGAAAATCTGTTGGTTTGATAATATTCGTCTTTTTTTCTTCCAACCTCCATCTGAGCAGTCAGTCTTGATAATCTTGTTATTGGAGTGCTTACTGAAAATTCCCAGAAGTTGTCCTGTTGAATAAGGAATCCGGGGTTTTCGTCTTCAAAAAAATATGTACTTGTATTGAAATAGTTCCATCCGTTAAGTGTATAGGCCATAGTAAAAGCAAGAGGGACGTTAGCTGGGATATCGTACCTGCCTCGGATATGACCTGAGTTGTGAAAGCGACCGAAATAAGCATTTCCTGTTAAACCCAGGGCATTTTTTTCCCACCTTTTGTATTGCAACTGAAAGAATATTTCATTAATGGATTTTGAAGAAACAAGTCCTCCCAACTCTGCTTCCAGTTTGCTTCCCGGAGTGATGTTGAAAACAATGTTGTACAAGCCGTTATAATAAACAAGCTCGGGGTAAACCGCTTCGATCTTTTCCTCAGCCAGTAAGAAAAAGAACATGGATTTAATTTCTTTATAGATCTCAAACCGGCTTAAATTTCCTTTATTTAATTTGGTTAGTCGTTTATCCTTTTTGATCAGTTTGGTTAAATAAGTCTTTTTGTTTTCTGAAATTCCCTCAAAAAGAATATCATTAATTCTTATTGTCGGGATTTTTGATTTGAATTTTTCTCTTTTGCTGTTCTTTTCATCAGCCGATTCGGTACGGCAAATGAATTCTTTAATATCTTTTAGCTGCCTTTTGGTGGCCACATATCCGCTGTCAATAAATCTCCGGGTGTTTGAAAAGTCAGTAACATTTACAGTCCATAATTCAGGCTCGATAAGAATGCCGGAATCTGAGTTAACCGTGTATTGTGTATTGGCCGTCAGCATTGACTGGATCTGTGAGATCACATCATCTTCTTTTGGAGCATCATAATTTGATGCAGCTTTACTTCCAATAATTATATCAGGTTGAAATTCCTCAGTGAGAACATCAATGGGGAAATTGTTGTACATCCCTCCGTCGAACATCAGCCTTTCATTGATCTTAACCGGTTTAAAATAAAAAGGAAAGGTCATTGAAGCACGGATTGCTTTTTCAAGCTGGCCATCCTTTAATACGATCTCCCGGCTGGAGACTATATCGGAAGCTACACACCTGAACGGAATGTAAAGGCTGTCGAAATTATAACCTGATGCCGCACTTGCACCTGAAAATAGTTTTAGGAATCCAAAATCAAGTTTATGAGGCGATACGATATTGGTTGGAAGTTTTGCCCTTGGAATGGAATCATAAGTTATTTTGAACAACTGCCATGATGCATTGGGAGGAGGTTGTTTAAAAAAATAATCATTCAAAGGTTTTGATTCAGTTGAAAGCCACGAAATCATTTCATCAGAAGCTATTAATTCCTCAATTTCATCAGGAGTAAAACCGCTAGCATATAGCCCGCCTATGATTGCTCCCATTGAAGTTCCAGTGATGTAATCAATGGGGATATTATTTTCTTCAAGCGCTTTTAATACGCCGACATGTGTAACACCTCGTGGTCCGCCTCCACTTAAAACCACTCCAACTTTCTGGGAATATCCCAGAACGGGGATGATAAGGATCATCAGAAGTGCAATGTAGGGTATGTTAGCTTTTCGATGCATACAAAATGATTGACCATTCAAATCATGAATAGTTGCAATAAAATGATTTTATGGTTTTGAATATGGATAAACTTTTACTCACAATTTGAAGTCGTATAAACTTATCCCATCAAACTATCCGGTAATAATAACTCGAATGTAAAATTAATATTTTTACACGAACGAAAGATTTAAACTTTTCCTAGTGCTTGTTCAAGATCGGCAATAATGTCTTCCGATTCTTCAATTCCTACTGAAAGCCTTACAAGTCCATCTGAGATACCCGCCTTTTCTTTGGCTTCCTTTGAAAGTTTGGAATGAGTCATTGAAGCCGGATGCTGGATCAGTGTTTCGATACCTCCTAGCGATACTGCAAGCAAGGCGAGCTGAACACTGTTCATCATTGTTTTTCCGGCTTCTAAGCCTCCCTTTAATCCGAAACTGATCATTGCACCAGGGCCACGCATCTGTTTCTTTGCCAGTTCATATTGTGGATGAGATGGCAGGCCAGGATACAATACCCATTCAACTTTAGGGTGTTGTTCAAGATACTCAGCCACCTTAATCGAGTTTTCCTGGGCTCTATCAATCCGTATGGCCAGGGTTTTTAATCCTCTTCTTGTTAAAAAAGCCTGGTGAGGATCCATGTTACAGCCCATGTTCATCATAACACCTCGAAGCAATTTATAATGTTCCTCAGTTTTTGTAACGATCATACCTGCAACCACATCAGCATGCCCGTTGATAAACTTTGTCATGGAATGAAGTACGATATCTGCTCCCAGGTCCAGGGGATTCTGTAAATAAGGACTGCAAAATGTATTGTCAACACAAACAGGAATACCATGTTCGTGTGCTATTTTACTGATCTCAGCAATGTCAGCAATGCCAATTGTCGGATTAGCAGGAGTTTCAATAAATATAAGTTTTGTGTTAGATTGTATGGCATTTTTAACCTGTTCAATGTCCGTAGTATCAATAAAAGTGGATTCAATATTGAATTTTGGGTAAAGGGATTCCATGATTGCCCTTGAAGGACCGTATAAAGCTTCATGTCCCACCATGTGACTGCCGGCTTCAAGAAGGGCAAGGTATACAGTATTTACTGCTCCCATTCCTGAAGATGTGGCGATGCCGCCAAATCCATTCTCAAGCTCGGCAACGGTATTTTCAAGATCAATAATGGTAGGATTGCCCAGGCGGGTATAGATAAATCCATCACTCTCACCAGCAAAACA
This sequence comes from uncultured Bacteroidales bacterium, assembly GCA_964421215.1. Lineage (GTDB taxonomy): Bacteria > Bacteroidota > Bacteroidia > Bacteroidales > JAADJA01 > JAADJA01. Next base: position 46,886 of record CAYQWA010000007.1, read on the forward strand.
CTGTGCCCCATGATTTGCATCCTTAAAAGCAAATGTTGATGTTTGATATATGGGTGTAACAGCACTTAATAAACTGTCTTTAAATCCGCCTCCGTGAACCAGCTTTGAATTAAATCCTTTGTCCTTAGTATTCATAATTTTGTTGATATTTTATAGTTCTTTTAAAATCAGTAGATAATATCCATTTTCTGGCCTGTTTTCAATCCCATGTCAGCATCACTGAAACATAATGTTTTATGCTTAACTAAAGCTTTTGTATATCGAAATAAACTTCCAGGAATGATTTATGTGGCCTTGTAATATCATTGTCAGCAAATGTATAGCATTATTTTCGATAATTAAAAAATTTGGATTCCAAATTCGCTAAATCAAACATGATAACCCCAGCAAATGTGATCTATGTCAATATCTGTGCTTTTGATACATTCGTTGCCCGATGAAATAATCCCTTTGATACAAATTTTATAAATTTGCTGCTTTATTTGTAAACTATACATGGCAAAATCTAGATCACACACGAAAGCATACATTAAGGAAGTTCTGAACGATTACAGGCTGGCCAGCGAAAGCCGACAAGTTAGTTTGATAGGCAGGCGGGAAGTATTAACAGGAAAAGCCAAATTTGGAATCTTTGGTGATGGAAAGGAAATCCCACAACTTGCTATGGCCAAAGTGTTCATGGAAGGTGACTGGAGAGCAGGATATTACCGTGACCAAACTTTTATGTTTGCTTCCGGAATGATGCAGCTGGAAGAGTTTTTTGCCCAATTGTATGGTGATACGGATTCGGATTTTAATCCTCAATCTGCTGGACGGTTAATGAATAATCATTTTTCAAGCAAAACCATCGACAAAGAGGGTAACTGGCTTGAGTTGTCGAAAATTAAAAACTGTTCAGCTGATATCTCACCAACGGCAGGCCATATGCCAAGACTGCTTGGTTTATCCCTTGCCTCTAAATTGTTCAGGGAGAATAAGGAACTGGAAAAATTCAATAAAGGTTCCAGGTTTTCCGATAATGGAAATGAGATCGCCTTCGGTACAATAGGTGATTCATCAACAAGTGAAGGATACTTTTTTGAAGCATTAAATGCGGCCGGAGTATTAAAAGTTCCTCTGGCTATGTCCGTTTGGGATGATGGCTTTGGAATCTCTGTACCCAATAAATACCAGACCCTGAAGCAAAGCATATCGGAAGCTCTTGCCGGATTTGCCATAAACGGTGAAGGTGAAGGTTTTTATATTTATAAAGCCAAAGGCTGGGATTATCATGAACTCTGCAGGATTTACAAGGAAGGGATAAATAAATGCAGGGAGGAACATGTTCCGGTTATTTTCCACATTACGGAGCTTACTCAACCTCAGGGACATTCAACTTCAGGTTCACATGAACGGTACAAATCAAAAGAAAGACTGGAATGGGAGCTTGAATTCGATGGAATCAAGAAAATGCGGGAATGGATAATCAGTGAAAAAATTGCCACTGCAAGTGAACTGGATAAGATTGAGGAAAAAGCGGTTCAACGTGCCAGGGAGGCAAGAAAAAATGCCTGGAACAATTATATTGCTCCCCTGAAAGCAAAACGGGATGATTTTATTAAACTGGTGGATATTACTACCTGTAATTGTGCCAAAACCGATAAGATAGATACCATAAAGAAAGAATTAAAAGTGGTGGCTGATCCCATCAGGAAAGATATCGTTTCTTCGGCCAGGAAGATCTTACGATTGATCTGCGATGAATGCAGCAATCCGATGAATTCTTTAAAACGAAATGTAACGGAATGGCTTGGTCAGGAAATGAACGATGACAGGGATCGTTATAACACATTCCTGTACAGCAACACCCCCCGATCGGCCAAGGAAATAAGAGAGATTGAACCAAAGATCAATGATAAATCTCCCTGGGTTCCTGGCCGGGTGATTCTTAGGGATAACTTCGATTATTTATTCAACAAATATCCTGAACTACTTGCTTTTGGTGAAGATGTTGGGAAAATAGGCGGAGTTAACCAAACCTATGAAGGGCTTCAGGAGAAATATGGAGATAAGCGGGTATTCGATACGGGTATCAGGGAAGCAACAATTGTGGGACAAGGGATCGGGATGGCTATGCGTGGATTAAGACCAATTGCAGAGATTCAGTATTTCGATTATTTGTTGTACGCATTGCAGGTAATGAGCGATGATCTGGCCACCTTACAATACAGAACCAGGGGAGGGCAGAAGGCCCCGTTGATCATCAGCACCAGGGGACACAGGCTGGAAGGAATATGGCATGCCGGTTCACCCCTGAGTATGGTTATCAATTCCATCAGAGGGATCTATGTTTGTGTTCCACGGAACATGACCAAAGCTGCCGGATTCTACAATACATTTCTTGAATCAGATGATCCGGCTTTAATTATTGAACCTCTGAATGCCTACAGGCTTAAAGAAAAACTGCCGGAAAACATAGGTGAAATAATAACACCCGTCGGCAAATGCGAAATCCTTGATTACGGTACAGATATTACCATTGTTACCTACGGTTCCTGCGTGAGAATTGCCCAGGATGCTGTAAAACAATTAAAGGAGTTTTCAATAAGCTGCGAGCTCATTGATGTTCAAACCCTTCTCCCGTTCGACCTGGATCATACCATTACAGAATCCTTAAAGAAGACCAACAGAATATTGTTTTTTGACGAGGATGTTCCGGGCGGAGCCACTGCCTATATGATGCAAAAAGTTCTTGAAGAACAAAAAGGCTATTATTACCTGGATGCAGAACCACGAACGATCACGTCCAAAAACCACAGGGCCGCCTACAGTACAGATGGTGATTATTTTTCTAATCCAAACGCTGAAGATGTGTTTGATGCCATATACAACATCATGCATGATGATGATCCTGTGAAATACCCTAAAATCTTTTAGCCCTACTTTACAGTGAGTCAAAAACTGATCCAAAATAAATATTTCACCACGGATACCATTTTGATTGGAATAATTATAATTACAGGAACTATCCTGCGGTTTTACAATTATTCCGATCTGCCATATTCCTACGATGAATTTAGTGCACTTTTCAGAACCAGGTTTACTAACTTTTTCGACTTGATAGAATACGGTGTGGTTAAAACTGATACACATCCTGCAGGTGTACAGGTCTTTATGTTTTTATGGGTGAAGCTGTTCGGCGAAGGGGCAATGATTGTGAAGCTTCCTTTTGTAGTATCCGGAATATTGACCATCTATTTTACCTACAGATTAGGCAAAGTATGGTTTAATTCGAGCGTGGGATTAATTGCAGCCATGTTTATTTCTTTTTTACAGTATCCAATAACATATTCTCAGTATGCAAGACCTTATACCAGCGGAGTATTTCTTGCTGTACTGTTTGTGTGGTTCTTCCATAGGGCTTTTATCGAACGCACTCAAAAACATAAATCCTATATCGTTGGATATATCTTAACAGGAGCTGCTCTTGCATACAATCATCACTTTAGTTTGTTTTTCATTGGCCTTGCAGGAACACTGGGCATTTTCCTTCTGAAAAAGGAAAAGCTCCTGACCTATATCCTTTCGGGGATAATGATTTTTGTATTGTACATACCTCATTTGCGGATATTCTTTATTCAGCTTGGTAAAGGTGGGGTTGAATCATGGTTGAAGAAACCTGATCCATCATTTTTTATGGACTATGCAAAATACATACTGCATTATCATTACCTGATGTATGTTGCAGCAGTCATTTTGTTCCTGTTGTCATTTTATTTCGTGCTTAAAACCATCAGGTCATCAAATAAATACAGGTTGATTTTGCTTTGCTGGATACTGGTGACATGGATTACAGCCTATTATTATTCAGTCTACCATAGTGCTGTATTGCAGTATTCTGTATTGATCTTTACCTACCCATTCCTTGTCCTCCTGGTTTTTTCTTTTATGGGAGATCTGAAGGCCTACAGCAAGTATGTGATCGTTATTGTTTTTGGCAGCCTGAGTATATACACCCTTTCAACAGAGCGAAATCATTATTCAATGCAATACCGATCGGTTTTCAATGAGGTAATGGAGGAAATTTCAATTGCAAAAGAAGCGTATGGAAATCAGAATGTAACAGGGGTAACTAATTTTAGGAAAGAGATAGTTGATTTTTACGCAGATAATTATTCACTGGATAGTGATGCCCTGATCAGGTTCGATACCCTGACCACCTATATTGATTTTCGTGAAGAACTGCATCAATCCAACAGTGAGTATTTGGCTATCGGGTTTGTAAATATCCCAAACCTTGAAATTTTTGCAATAGCCAGAGAGGTATTTCCTTACCTTGTGAAGAAAGAAACCTATTACACCGGTGATTTTTATCTCCTTAGTAAAAACAGTCAGGATTCACTGTCCTCACCTGGTTCTGATGACCTTGCATTAGTAGTTGAAAAGGGACAAGAGGAGATGTATGAATACATGACGAAAAACGACTATGCCATGCTATGGGAAAATGACCGGTTAAGGATGCCCGGATGGCTGGGTTTTACCCTTTTTTATGATTCAAAATTAAGTTCCATTGTCCCTGAAAATTACAACTATCTATTAATTCGTCTTGATGTTGAATCTGCCAAGCCGGATTTTGAATCCCAGTTAATTTGTGAGATATTACAGGGTGATTCCATTCTTTATAAAACGGATATGGATTTCAGTAAGTATATCAATACTTCGCAAGGAATTTATTCTATCCACCAGGGAATAAAATTAATCGATCAGGAATTTCAATATACCGATGAAACCATACGTATCTACCTGTGGAACAAGGATGAAGCCTACTTCTTTATAAATAACTTCAGAATCGAGCTGACAGAGGGCAATAAAGGAATTTACGGTTTATTTCAGAAAATCCCTCATTAATTTGCTATTCGAAATACTTTTAACATCAGATAAGTGTTATACTTTTGACAGCTTTTTTATTTAATTTTGGAAATAGAATTCGGACTATGAACGGATAAAGCTGGCATGGAGTTAATATCACCAGGCTTGTCGGATAGCAGCTATTTGAAGAACTAAAAGTGGAACAAATGCATACGATAGAACCACACTACAACTGGAGGCACTTGTATATCTCATCAGAGGACAGATTATCACCCTTTTACGGGCGCATGTATAGCGAATTTGAGTTTTCGAATTCAATATATGACCATTTCATTCATCCCCAATGGGATCATATTGGAAGCCCGACACTTTACATTAAAATTCTATACGTTAACTACGATACTGGTTATGCTGTAATTGAACTTCTCGGCGAATGGAACGATTGTATACACAACGACATCATGTTCTTGAAAAGAGATATTGCTGATGAATTAATGCAACAAGGCATCAATAAGTTTGTTCTTATATGTGAGAATGTACTGAACTTTCACTCCTCAGAGGATGACTACTACCAGGAATGGTTTGATGATGTTGACGAAGGATGGATTGTTCTTGTAAACTGCAGGGAGCATGTGTTGCATGAATTCGAAAATGCCCGGCTCGACTATTACATGGCCATGGGAGGCTCATTGAACGACATTGTCTGGAGAAATCTTACTCCGGTGAAATTTTATGAAAAGGTGCATGGATTGATAAGAAAAAGGCTGCCTGCTTAATTTTGATTTTCAATTATAATTGCTTTACTTTGCATATTCAGGTCTGTTAACTTCCTATACATGAAAAAACATTTCAAACTTACGATAAGAGGCAAAGTTCATGGAGTGGGCTTTAGATTTTCCTGTATGGAAGCCGCTTATAAACACGACATAAACGGGTATGTAAAGAATCTAAAAGATGGAAGTGTTTTTATTGAAGCTGAAGGCGAGGAAAAAAATCTGGAGGATTTTAGACTCTGGTGCCAAAAAGGCCCAGTATGGGCAAGGATAAACAATGTGGTGGTTGAAGAAGGTGAATTACAACATTATGAATCATTTGATATAAACCGCTAGTTTACTTCACAGCCCTTATCATTTCCCGTTTTCCCTTTGGGCCTTCTAACCTGAACACCTTAAATCCTGCAGATTGTAAGTTTCGTCTTACTTCCCCTTTTGCTGAATAAGTTACTAATACACCCCCTTTGACCATAGCATCGTACACTTTTTGAAATATATCCAATGTCCATAGTTCAGGCTGGATCTGAGGTGCGAAGGCATCAAAATAGACCAGATGGAAAAAATCCTGATCCAACAGGGAGGATTCAATTTTTTGTTTGATTTTTTTTAGTTGAAAATAAGAGTGTACCGACTGCAATTTATTCCATTCCAGGTTATGAATCTTATTGAAATAATTTTCACCGGTTGAGTCGAACAGGCTGCCATGGTTTAATTGATGCAGAACAGAGGGCTCGATTTCATAGGGTTCATAGGTGAAATAGTTAACCTTTCGTTTGTCCGTCTCACAAACAATTGATGTAAGCAGTGCATTCAGACCGGTACCAAAACCAATTTCCAGAAGGTTAATTTCTTCAAAATCAGATGAAATGCTGGAATAGCCTGCATTGACAAAGACATGCCTGGATTCTGCAACTGCTCCGTTCTTTGAATGGTAAATTTCCTGAAGTTCACTGTCGAAAAGGGAATCAGAGCCGTCTTCAGTGCGAATTACGCGTATAGTCATGTTCCTATTCTCCGATATCGTAAAAATTATTTCTGCAAATGTATAAAAGTGGTGAATAGTAAAAACATTCAATTGTATACTATATTCTCGTAAACCCTGTAAAATCAGACCTGTATCGGTATTTTAATAAATCCGGGCACTTCCTGTTTTTTAAAAATGGAGAAGAAATTTACGGATATGCATGAAAAAAGCGAGGATTTTACATCGAAAAACATACACTCATTTTGTAACTCGCATAAAATCAGATGACTCTGTCCTTTGGCATAAACATTGAATAAGTGATGCCGCAAATCAAGGTAAGTTAATCTAAATTCTAACAAATTTTATAATCATGACAAAAAAAGAAAAAGTTGGTTTAAACCTTATTTATAGTCATGCAGGAAAACGTAGGGTGTATGAAACATATTTGAAAACCAATCCTGAGATGGCAGAAAAGTATCTTCAATTTATTGCTAAACATCAGGCCGCTCAGTACATTAAATGGGATGGTGTCAAGAAAAAGTTTAAAGCCTAAAGATATTTAATCCGCATTTTATTTAGAGTACTCAAAAAGGATACACAAAATGGAATCAGAAAACAAGAGCGTTTTCTGATTTTCCATTTGTGGGTATTCATACACTTCCGCTTCCAATCCATTGGTAATCAGTAATTTTTTCGATATTTCTTCGAAATAAAGGCCAGAGGCTCCCGAATTAAGCACCACTGTTAATTCACCTCCCGTTGCGCTAAATTCATACAGTTTTGAGTTGGTTGCCAGTATTACCCTTTCCACATCCACTTGAACTGAGGCCGTAAGCAGTTCATCCACAGTTTTAAGTTCTGACAGAATATCTTCATTGAGGTTGTATTTGTAAAGTTTTCCTTCTCCATTTAAATTCGCTACGATGATTACATTTTCATCGTCATAGGGATGGAAATTGACCACATCGAAGGAAATTAACCTTCGCTGTTTTTCAGAACCTGTAACTGTATAATAGGTCGCGATAAACGGAGTACTTATGTTTTTTTGCTTTATATCGGCCAGTACATAGCTTCCATTTTTGATAATTCTTCCGGGAGCATCACTTTCCTCAAGTGTCACATTAAACTCAATATCTCCATTTGTTGTATATCCGAATATATAATCAAAATTAAATGTGGTATACAGCAACTCATCAAAATAAAGACAATGATCGTTATGAATAGGAGTGCCGGGAACCTGGTCAAGTTGCCATGCAATTTGATTTTCTTTCAGATCGAAAGCTGTCAGGTTTAATCCTGTTTTCCCTGCTATAAAGAGCAATTTATCTTTTGAACTGATCTCAGCACCTGCAAAACTTCCGGTAAATGATGTAATTTGATAAATACTGTCGTAGTTCTCAACTCCGCTTATTTCAATAGTAGTTGAAGAGGGAGAGGTAATAACGACAGGCCTTTCAAAAACTCTGTCCTCTGCATGAAGGAATATTTTTTGATATTTATTCTTAAACTCCGAATCATTCTCTGCCCTGATAAGCACATAAAACGTTCCCGACTCAAAATCAATATCAGAAAGGGAAATATATGTTTTTAACTCATAGCGGTACACGCCTGGATTATTTGTTTGGTGGGGCGAGACGGAGATCAGGTTTTCATCGGTAAGGTTGGTCCTGATGTATTGAATAGGGCGTTCATCTGATATTAATGCATGTACATAAATCGAATCAGATTCATTGAATTCTTCATTATGAACGGGTGAGTAGAATAATATTTCAGGGATAGAGGTCTCTTCCTCCCTGCATCCAAAAAATAGGATCAGAAAAACCAATAGGATCGGATTATAGCTCTCAACATAACGTTTACCAATGAAACTCATGTGTAAAAATTAAATTATAAAAATACAAATTAATAACTCTGACAGTAAATCTAACGGGTTTTATTCAGTGAGTTATTGCAAACTTGTGAATTATTCAGGCTAAAATTGTATTTTTATCAGGCATTAAAAAGAATAAACATGTTTAGTAATTTAAATTTTGAAAAATTATTATTTCTCGACATCGAAACTGTTCCGATGGTTGAGGAATACGATAAGCTTTCGGATAAATTCAAAAAGCTGTGGGACAGAAAGGCTGAGTTCCTGAAAAAAGTGGAGGGTGATACACCTGACACACTCTTTAACCGTGCCGGTATTTATGCTGAGTTTGGAAAAATTGTATGCATATCGGTAGGTTTTATGCACAACAGGGAATTTCGCTTAAAATCGTTTTATGGTGATGATGAATTAATTCTGTTGAAGGAGTTTTCTGAAATGCTTAATAAATATTATACTCAACGCGATCAGCTATTATGTGCACATAACGGCAAAGAGTTTGACTTTCCATACATTGCCCGACGGATGTTGATCAATGGAATCCAATTACCGTTCATATTGAATATAGCCGGTAAAAAGCCCTGGGAAGTCGCACATCTTGATACCATGGAGCTATGGAAATTCGGGGACTATAAAAACTATACCTCCCTTGATCTTTTAACGGCTGTTTTTGGAATACCCACACCCAAAGAAGACATAGATGGAAGCATGGTAGCTGAAGTATATTACAAAGAGAATGACCTGAAAAGAATTGCGGAATATTGTCAGCGTGACACCCTTGCCGTTGCACAACTTCTGCTCTGTTATCTTGGTCGTCCGATGATAAAAGACACTGACATAATTTATACATAAGGAATGATACTGGGAATAATCAACGATATACATGAAGACATCGACAGGCTAAACGTGGCCCTGCAATTGTTTGATAAGCTTGGCTGCGATGAAATTGCTTGTCTGGGTGACATCGTCGGTTATACTTACCCCAACTTTGGCCATTTTGAAACGCGTGATGCTTCAGCATGTGTTCAGGCTGTTAAAACAAATTGCAGGTTCGTTGTCGCAGGTAACCATGATCTTCACGCTGTGAGAAAAATTCCTGAGTTTAAAGCAGGATTTGATTATCCGGAGAATTGGTTTGAACTTGATTATTTTCAGAGAAACTACCTCGCCAATAATGAAGTCTGGTTGAATGAAGAAAATGAATTTTCTCCTCTTCTCAGCCACAAAGACATTGAATTCCTCAGATCTGTTCCTGAATTCCTGACAATTGATTGTGGAAATTCCCGGATCCTCCTTTCGCACTACATGTTTCCGGATCTATCCGGTTCCTCCAGAAAATATTATGAACTGTTCGGACCCATAGAAGGGCATTTGAACTTTATCAGGGAAAATGACTGCACTATTGGATTTTCTGGACACAAACATGTGGAAGGTGTGTTCAGGGCAAGCTTATCGGAGGAGAAAAAGTATGATTTTGGTAAACAACGCCTTGACGATGAGCTACAATGGATTGTTGGACCATGCATTGTTAATGGAATGAAAGAAAATGGTTGCATGGTTTTTAATACAGGTACCCTTGAGCTGAAAGTTATTCCCTTAAATACGCCTCCCCGCATGATGGAGGTGAAGTTCTATAATAAATATGAGGACTAGCGGACAAATCTTAATTATGGTCATGGTATTCTTCCTTTATGGTTGTCCTGATCCTGCCTGTGTTTGTCCCGATTTTTATGCCCCGGTATGTGGGGAGAATGACAAAACCTATCCGAATAAATGTGAGGCCGAATGCGATGGTGTACCATATGTCGATGGAGAATGTCCGGTTTATGGTCTTGGAAAAATAAAGTATAGCGGAGATACATTGTGTGGATTTTATATCTCCATCTTCCAATCACGTTACAAACCGGAGGAACTTCCGGAGGAATTTAAAATTCATGATCTGGCGGTTGGATTAAAATACCGGAAATTAAATCAGTATTTTACCTGTGATCATCCTTATGACCATTTGCAGGTCATACGAATACTGGAGATTGAATCGTTGTAGAAACTAAAATGTATTAAACCCATGAAGGGATATTTTTTTTCAATGTTGATTGCTTTTCTTTTGATGGAGCCCGTTTATTCACAATTTGAGGAGAAAACAGGATCCATTGGACTGCTTGCCGGAGTTGCTATTCCCGTATCGGATTTTGGTTCATCAGATTTTTCAAATGATAAAGCCGGAACTGCAATCCCAGGATTTAGCGGTTCATTTATTGTAAACCTTCCCATTAACGATTGGTGGGGATTTGCCGGCACAATCATCCATAACAACAACCCCCTGGATGAGGAGGCATATTTGCTTGATTTTAAAACAAAAGATCCCTCACTGGATTATACATTCGATGCTCAAAACTACCAGATGACCAGCCTTTTAGGTGGTGCTTTTGCCTCTATACCACAAGGTGATGTAATGGTTCAGTTAAAAGGATTTATCGGTTATTCTATTGCGGTGCTTCCTGAGATCACTTCTTCTGCGTCTAACGGAATACAGTTAATTACCAGAAGGAACAATACATCCGTTTTTACACTTGGAGGAGGTTTATGTTTAACCTATCCATTTACCGAAACCCTGTCTGTTAAGCTGGATGCAACCTATGTAAATGCAAAGCCGGAATTTAAGGCTGTAGTTGTTGAATCCTATGTAAACAATACACTGGTTCAGATCAGTGGAGCTGATATTCCGCAACAATTTGATGTGTTAAGCATATCCCTGGGAATAGGAATCGACTTTTAGATTATCTGATGTTTATACCCCCTCATTAAAATCCTCGGTGTATATTTGCCGAATAATTACAGTAAATGAATCCGGACTCATTATCGAATAAAAAATTTTACCTACTGGCTCTTGTTATTGGAAGTTTGTTCTTTATCCCTTTTTTGGGTGGGGTACATCTTTTCGATTGGGATGAAGTTAACTTTGCTGAAGTAGCCCGGGAAATGATTGCCACAGGAAACTATCTTCAGGTGCAGATCAACTATCAGCCTTTTTTTGAAAAACCACCCTTGTTTTTCTGGTTCCAGGTGTTGTCGATGAAACTGTTTGGAGTAAATGAGTTTGCTGCACGATTCCCCAACGCGGTAACCGGGATAATAACTTTGATTGTATTGTTCAGGATCGGAACTCTTTTATACAACCGCAAATTTGGATTTATATGGGCACTTGCTTATTTCGGAAGTATATTGCCTCATTTTTACTTTCGTTCCGGGATCATTGATCCTGTTTTTAACCTTTTTATATTTCTTGGTATTTATTATTTTATCAAATATAAATGGAAAACAGAGAACCAGGATTTTCCGGCTCTTCAATCCTCTTCTTTTCGCTACCTGCTTTTTGGTGGATTATTGATAGGTCTGGCTATTCTGACCAAAGGGCCTGTAGCTTATTTGATCGTATTACTAACCGTTCTGGTTTATTGGGTATCAGTAAGGTTCAGGTTATTTGTTTCTATTCCGAATTACATTTTATATTCCCTGTATGCAGCTGGTGTTATGCTGGTTTGGTTTGGGATTGAATATCTGGCCAATGGCCCGGAATTTATCCTTGAGTTCATTGTTTATCAAATACGGTTGTTCAGTACAGAAGATGCAGGTCACGGAGGTTTTCCGGGATACCATGTGGTAGTTTTGTTGTTTGGTTGTTTCCCTGCTTCCATATTTGCCATCAGGGCTTTTTACAAATTAAAACCCGTGAAAAGTTATCAGCAGGATTTCAGGAAATGGATGATCTTTTTATTCTGGGTAATACTTGTACTGTTTACTGTTGTTCAATCAAAAATTGTTCATTATTCATCTTTGGCTTATTTCCCGATTACCTACCTAGGTGCTCTAACAATCTACCATCTTTTACAGGGGAAAATTGAATTTAATAAATGGATGAAATTTGGTGTGCTTTCCATGGGGATATTAATAGCAGCCATTGTTATTACAATACCGTTTCTTGGCCAGAATACAGAGGTTATTAAACCTTTATTAAAGAGTGATCCCCAGGCTCTTGCAATCCTTGAGGCAGATGTCAACTGGACCGGTTATGAAATAATCCCCGGCTTGATACTGCTGACTGGTATATTCGCCTTTATAATGATAAGAAAGGATATGCTGTTACGAGCTTTCCAGGTATTATTCTTAAGCGTAGCTGTATTTATTTTCACAGGTCTGATCTTCTTCATCGGCCGCATAGAGGGTTATACCCAAAACGCTTATGTGGAAAATTGTAAGTCGCTGGTTGGTGAAAAAGCGTACGTACAAACCATAGGGTTTAAAAGTTATGTCCATTTGTTTTATACAAAAAGACAGCCAGATGACCACCCCCAGACTGACCGGTTCAGAATACTCAGAAGGTCTGTCGACCGTGATGTTTATGTATTCAGCAAGAAACGAATGGAAGAATACTGGGACGAGCAGGAAGGGTTCCTTAAACTGGATTCCAAAAATGGCTATGTTATGTACAAAAGGATACGGTAGTTTTTATGCTAGTGTTACGTTATCTTTATATTGATGTAATAAACAATTCTGAATAAAGATTAATATTCCGCACCTACGGAGCGGCTTCACTTTTTTGTCCGTTATTCTACCAATATTATTAACCTACGGTGCTATCTTTTATTTATCTTAATTGCTCTGTAGGAGCTGAATATGGGTAGAAAAAACCGAAGAAGCAATTGTGTACCGTAGGTACACTACAATTTCAATTACTATTGATTTTAAATGGCAATAGAAATTTATCCTCCATCTGTATTGACTTGACGCTAGTCATAAATTGTGCGCCTTAATAATAGTCGTATTTCACCTCCCAGTAATCCCCGCAACCACCAATGTTTTCAATGATATTTAATGAAGACGTGGCTGTTCATCATCAAATCGTTCATGATATTCAGTGATGCCTGGTTTGCATTCATGTTTGCCTGCATTTCTCTCAGGTAAGCCTGCTTTTGTTCTTTTGTTTCAACTCCTGCAAGCCATTCCACATCGTATGAAGCATTTTGTTGTGGGTGCTGAATCGATACTACAGGATTTGTTTGGAACTATGCTATACTTTCCTCTACTCCAATATGTTTCTCTTTTTTGGTTATTGTTGTTCCAAGCAGAAATTCCAGAAACCTCAGTCTCTTTTCAAAGTGGCCTTCGGTATAATTAAGTCCATTGGAGATTGCCAGCACTTGTTGTGAATTTATTTTGTAGCCCGCATCTTGGGCAGGAAGGATATAAGTTGAAGAACAAAAAATCGCAGTATTAAGGATAATCAATATTTTCTTCATAATCGTATTGTTTATTATTCAAGGATTTCAGATAAATAAACAGGGTGCTTTTGGCAATAGCGTGCCTTGCTGGTAGTATTTTACTTCAATATGAAAAATTTGCTTTGAATTATCCCTACTAAATGAATTAAGAATTCAAGCCTGGTGTCTGAGACCGGTTTTTTTCAATCCTAACTCAGCGATCATAAAACCAATAACAATTCCATATTCGAAAACATTAAACCACAGGTTTTCACTATAGATATCATACTGGTAAGCATTGTAGCTTAGTATTACCAGAAAACTCCAGACAACCACAAAGCGGTACCTGGTAAAGATTGACAAAATCAATGGTACAGCAACATACCAGGGATGAACGGTTGTTGCAAAGAAATAATACAATGTTACTGCAAACAGCATGGAGACCATAATTTGTCTGTTAAAGTGGTTTTTCGGAACCACCGATAATATCAATATTATGGAAAAAACCAGGATACCCAGCAAGGGCCCGGCCTTTTGAATAATGTTCCAGCCATGTGTCTGAAAACCAATCCAGCGGATGAGGTAATAAATGCTTGCATTAAACTCAAATTTCCTGAAGTAAAGATCGATGCTGGACATGAAGTTGGAGATCAACTCCTGGCTGAAAAAAGGAAGAAACAGAATCACTGATCCGGCAATGACAATTACGGTGTAATAAACTGTTTTCCACTGACCTAATTTTTTAACCATTAACGGGAGGAACAAGAGCGGGATCAGCTTTACAGAAACCGACAAGGTCATAAAAAGAGCCGACATCAGCCATTTTTCTTGTAGCAGGTAATAAATGGCCGTTACAAGAAAAAAGATGGTGATGGCTTCAAAATGCAGGTTGCCGGTCAGCTCAAGAATCACAAAAGGATTTAATGCATAGAACAGGATATTACTATCAGGCAGATTTAGTTTTTTAAGGATCTTTCGGCCGAAATGAATGGTTCCTATTTCTGAGGCAATGATCATTATGCGCATAAAAACCACACTCAGAAAAATATTTTGTGGAAAAAGGAAAGCTGGAATGATAAAGAACACCTGATTGACAGGAGGGTAGCAGGTGTAGTTCCCAGGTGATAAAGAACCCTGACCGTCGTAAAGTTCCTGTGCATCATTTCCAACAAGTGCAAAATTCTCTGTACCGATAAAATCGTTGGGCAGTACAGTAAAAGGATTAAATCCCAAAACACTCATCCTGCCGTCCCAGATAAAACGGTAAAAATCATTGGAAAGGTTGGGTAATGCAAACAACAATGCAATTCGAAGGAAATAAGAAAAGCGGATGACAAAACGAAGATCGTTTTTCTGGCGAAACTGGTAATAAAGAAATAGAAATGCTGAAAATCCTGCGGTATAAAACAAAAGCAGCGAATAAAACTGATCCCTTTCAAGAAAATACCCCACCCAAACAATGGAAATCAGAAGGATAAAATATGATATTATATGGCGCATAAAAATCAATCAATTACCAGAGAATTGGAGTCATCGATTAACCCAGAACTCAGAACTCAGAACAAATTAATCATCCTACTTGTTTAACCGATAACCAAAACACAAACCCAAACCCCCAGAACAACATGATGTGAAATGGAAGCAATCCGTATTCCTGTAAAAATACTGAACTAACAATGGCGAATAAAAAATACAATGCCATAATCCCTTCAGAGATTGTTATCAGGTTTAGATTGTTTTTCAGGTAAACATTCCCTTTCCACTGGTCGTTCTTTGAAACAATATTAAATTTTGGTGTACGGATAAACGAACTTTTCTTTCCTGAGTAACCTTCAATTACAGCTACAGAATTATGCAACGACATACCCATAGAGGTTGACAGAAAAAGGACAAATTGGGAGAAAAAACCTCGAAAATTCCGAAGGATGCTGTTCTTTTTCTCCTGGAAAGAAGTCCAGTAGAACAACATCAGCATGGCAGTACAAACCAGGAATAAACTACTTATATTAAAAAGCAGGTTGTACTCCGGATTGTTGTGTTTGATGAAAAGGATAGGAACACTGAAAAGGGCGGTGGCAAAAACGCATAAAAATATGGCACTGTTAAAGAGATGGAACAGTCCGTGTACTTTTGTCTTTAATGGTATATTTTTGTTTTTGATGATCCTGTTTCCCATCTTCACAAAGTTTTCGGCTCCTCCCTTGGTCCAGCGAAATTGCTGATTTTTGAGTGCACTCATTACTACCGGTAATTCAGCGGGTGTAACTACGTCTTCCAGGAATTTAAACTTCCAGCCGTTCAGTTGAGCACGGTAGCTCAGATCAAGGTCTTCAGTGATGGTGTCATGTTCCCAACCGCCGGCATCTTCAATGCATGTTTTTCTCCATATTCCGGCTGTTCCATTGAAATTAATAAAATGGCCTCCAATGTTTCTGCCTCCCTGTTCAACGGTAAAATGGGCATCCAGGCCAAACGCCTGAAGTCGGGTCAGCATGGAGTAGTTCTTATTGATGTGTCCCCATCGTGTTTGAATAACCCCAACCTTATCATTGTCGAAATGAGGAACTGTTTTCTGAAGAAAATCAGGATCAGGAATAAAGTCGGCATCAAAAATTGCGATAAATTCACCTTTTGCACTTTTCATTCCATAATCCAATGCTCCGGCTTTAAATCCTATCCGGTCTGGACGTTGGATCAATTCAATATTTATTCCTTTCTTTTTAATCTCTTCAACTTTTCGTTTTGAGATCTCAAAGCTTTCATCTGTTGAATCATCGAGAACCTGGATCTCAAAACGATCAATGGGATAATTAAATTTTGATACGACCTCAATCAAACGTTCAACGACATACATTTCGTTGTAAACGGGCAATTGAATGGTAACAAACGGTACCTCTTGATTATCAGACAAATTGTTTGGATTTTGATGTTTTTGATTCCTTCTATACCTGGTTCGGTAATTGATCACCAACGACATCTGCATCACGCTGTAAATTAATATCAGCAAGAGCGCTGTTCCATAAATTGCCAGAATGATTATATTCATTCTATAAGTATTTAAAAATTAAAAAGATAATTTTAATGCCTGCCATTACAGTTCCTTTTACGGTACCTGATACTTTGGAAAACCCAATTCGCTTTCTGTAGTTCACGGGAACTTCTTCATATGATAATTTTTGTTTAACTGCTTTTATCTGCATTTCAATGGTCCATCCATATGTTTTATCCTTCATGTCCAGGTCAAGCAGTTTGTCGAACTTAATTGCCCTGAAAGGCCCCAAATCAGTAAACTTTGCTCCGTATATCCATCTCATCAAGGTAGTTGCCAGCCAGTTACCAAAGACCTGTGGAAAGGTCATTGATCCCTTTTCCCTTTTTCCTGTTGCACGGGATCCGATAACAAAATCAATTCCCTTTTCTGTAATTGGCCGGATCACTTTTCCTAACTCTTCAGGATAATCTGAATAGTCTCCATCAAGAAATACAAGAATTTTCGGTTGTGCTTCTTTTCTTTGCAGGTACCTAATTCCTTTCAGACAGGCCCATCCGTATCCCTTGTTATCTTCAAACAATACGATGGCTCCTTCTTTTTTTGCTGATTCAGCAGTATTGTCTGAGGAGTTGTTGTCGACAACTATAATGTTGCGGACAATATCTTTTGGAATATCAGCAACTACTTTCCCAATTGATTCCTGTTCATTAAATGCAGGAATTACTACATCCACAATTGTTTTTTCCATTAATATTCCAGTACCTCGCTTAATAACCCTTGTTCATCAAAATATTTCCAATGCTCAACCCGAACTCCATCACGGTATAACCCTTCACAAAACTTCAAACTGTTTTCGTAATGGATCCAAAAACCGTTTTTTATGTCATTCTCGTAATCGCCTTCAGAAATCAGAATTCCTTCTTCATCGTATTCTTTCCACCAACCTGACCGTTTATGACTGCAATATACTCCTTCTTCCTTGATTTTCCCAGAATTATGATAAATTTTCCAGTGATCTTCCTTTAGTCCGTGGTCATATGATCCAACGGAAATCAGATAACCTTCGGGATTATATTCTTTCCACCAGCCATCTTTTTTATCAAACAAAAATCCTCCCTCTTCCCGTATTTTTCCGTTGCCGTATAAATAGAACCAATAACCGGATTTTTCACCGGCATTATACTTACCGATAGCAACAAGATTCCCGTCCGGGTTAAATTCTTTCCATTCTCCGTTTAAAAGGCCGTTTATGTATTGTTCCATGGTATGGACTGTACCGTTCTCGTGGTAGGATATCCATAACCCCTGTCTTTCATTCTGAAAGGTCCAGCCTTCTTCCCGAAGGTGTCCATTTGTATAATAAATGGTTGTTTTTATCCGCTCCGTCTCATTTGCAACTACCGGTTTAGTTGACCCGGAAAGGGTAAACGCACCAATCAGGGCGAATAATAACAACAGTTTAAAATTTATTTTCATAACACTAACTTGTTTTTTTTTGTCTTTGTTCCCTGATGTTAATTACACCATCGTTCCCGATCAAAAGGGGTTCGTTGTATCTTCCCTTTTCACCGTTATTTTCCAGTTTGAGAACTCCACGCGGACATACTGCTGCACATACACCACATCCAACACATGATGACCTTATGATGTTCTGGCCACGCTGTGCATACCATCTCACATCAATCCCCATTTCACAATAGGTGGAGCAGTTTCCGCAAGAAATACACTGCCCGCCATTTGTTGTAATGCGGAAACGGGATTTAAATTTCTGTACCATTCCCAGGTAAGCAGCAAGCGGACAACCAAATCTGCACCAAACACGGTTTCCCATTAATGGATAAAATCCTGTCCCGACCACACCTGCGAAGACTGAACTTATCAGGAATCCGTATACTTTTCTCACCTCATATGAACTAATCCACAATAGATTGCTGGTAGAAGAAAGAGTGGTATAGATCACCCAGATTGTCATTATCACAGCAAATACCAGGACCGAATGGATCAGTATCCTTTCAATTTTCCATGCAATTAATTTTTTACTGGATTGCTGCCTGAAAGGATCACCGGCTGTTTCAGCCAGACCACCACAACCACATACCCATGAGCAATACCAGCGTTTTCCGAAAAAATAAGTGATGACAGGCACTCCGATAACGATCAATCCGATTCCCCATATCATCATGGATAATCCTAAGGCCCCTGATTGGGTATAGCTTTCAACTCTCCAGTCATAAAAAAAGGTATAATCCAGCGGCCATATGTTTTTTATGTCTACTTCCGGCAGATTCAATGCAAACAAAATCTGGGGCAAGACAAATGCAAATACCAGCTGAAAAAACATTACCGAATAGGTCCGGTACTGTTGGTACCTGTTGTGCCTGTATTTTGTTAAAAAGCGTAATCCCATGACGATCACTGCAATGGTGTACAACAAGCCGTATAAGAACCACTGGCTGGTTTCCCGGTTAAACAACCCCTGGCTTGCCACATCGGAAAGGTAGATCCATTCCACAATGTATACCGGGTAGAAATAAAGCAGGATATAAAAAAGAATGAGAAATGTGCCGAACATGATCCCTGACCATCCTTTGCTGTTGAGGGGGTCTTTAAAGATATTGTTGTTCTTAATGCCAGGCTCCCCCTCAAAGAATTTGGGGACAATATAGATCACAGCACCGATACAACCGAGTATGAAAGTGAGAAAAAAGAACAGTACCTGGTTGCCAGCCAGCAATCCATTTCCAGAAGCTAGCATAATTTGCAAGGTTAATGCCCCCGCCTTGTAATCGTCAATTCCCTTCTGGTAAATGATGTTGTTATTGAATCCGGCAAGTGTATTGTACAGCTCATTATATAACTCTTCTTTGGAATTGTATGACCTGCCATCCATCCATGATGTATAGTCAGATAAACCCTTTTTTTTGAAAGCAGAAAATTCATCCTGTCCGCTGAAATATTCCGCCGCAATTTCGGAGGAATAAGTCAATCCTCCCTGATCTTCAAGATGGTTTGTTAATTCTGATATTTCATTCGCACTTATTGACCATCGAGTAATTATTTCATTATTGGTATTATCCAACGCAGATTTTAATCCATTAAGGAATGGAATTTTTGCATTGGAAGAATTTTGAAGGTCACCCGAATGGGATAAAAAGACTTGCTGTTGTTCGGTGGTCATCCCCAGTTCCCTGATGGTACTATCCTTCAATTGGTAACTGTTTAGAAACAACGACAGAATAAATATCCCAAAAGAAAACAAAACAATTGCAGAACCTGTATTTTTGATAAATTTCATTGAGATTTCCTTATTGATTAACTTGCATTAGATAACTTTCTTCAATTTCCTTTTCATGCCTGATGGAAAATTCCGGATCAAAATTGGCCTCCCTTAAAATTCCTATGACATCGTAAATACTTGTCTTCTCCTTAATCCACTTTTCAACGGTTTCATGCCTTAATCGTATCCCAAAAACATTTACCCCTAACAGTTCCCTGGAAGTTTTATCATAAATTAGTTTCAGGCATTTATCTCCTTTGTGGTTTTCCCAGTAGAATTTTTCCTCATTGGGCTGTAATTCATTCCATACCCAACCGTAGGTCTGGTATTCGATATCAAAAAATTTGGCTGAATTAAACCAGATCCCCGGTTCATATTTTGATTTGGTCCCGCAAATAGAATGAGCAACGGTTTCTCCCTGCATTCTTCCTGTATACCAAACCTGTTCGACCGGCTTTCTTTTTCCAGGAGGAACTCTATGCTGTGCACAATCGCCTATTGCATAAATTCCCGGAACATTGGTTTCAAGGAATTCATTTACAAGTATTCCTCTTTCTGTTTCAATTGAAGAATTTTTTACAAAATCAATGTTAGGACCAACACCTGTTGTGAGTCCCACAAACTGGCAGTTGATCTCTTCTCCAGAATTTGTGATTGCTGATTTTACCCTTCCGTGTTCATCGGGAACAATTTCTTTCAGCTCTGTATTCAGTCGTAAATCAATGAGATGTTTCCTGATGTGGCGGTTAATCAATTTAGATTCCTCTTCCGGCAAAACGATATTCCAAAAACTGCTTTCCCTAACAAGAAAGGTAACATCAATACCTCTCGATTGAAGCATTTCAGCCAGTTCAACACCAATAAGTCCTCCACCAACAATTACTCCCCTTTGAATTCCATTGGTATACTTTTCAATGGTTTCCAGGTCCTGGTAACTGTACATGCCGCTAACACCCTCAAGATCCTGCCCTTTCCATCCGAATTTATTGGATTTGGAACCTGTTGCAAGAATCAGACTGTCGAATTGTATATTATCCCCATCATCCAGCAGAAGTGTTTTTTTATCGGTATCTACTGCTTCAACATGCTTCTTTATTAGCCCTATCCTGTTTTTATCCCAGAACCAGTCTTCATAGGGTTTAGTGTGTTCATATTTCATGTGCCCCATGTAAATGTACATGAGGGCAGTGCGTGAATAGAAATGCTCTGTTTCAGAAGAGATTACCGAAATGCGATGATTGCTCATCTTTCTAATATGCCTTGCAGCAGTAATACCTGCAATACCATTTCCTACAATGACTACGTGTTGCATGAATCTGTTTATGAAGTTGGTAGCTTAGACGAAGATACTGAATGTTCCTTACTTTGTAAAGTATAAAAAATGAGAATTAGGGACTAAATTGCTCAAATGATATGTGTGTCCTGACAGTTTGTTACTTCTTTCCAATATGATATAACATGGGTTGTATAGAACAATAAATGGTTACATGGTCATCCATGATCAATGATTTGGTTTGACCTGGACAGCAATATTTTATGAAAAAAAAAGAGCATTTGATGGTCATAAAATTTACTAACCAAATGCAGAAACTATAGAGAAGAATTATTGTTGATCAGAATAGTTACAAAGAATAATCGTATGATTTGAAGAGTCGCCTGAAACGGGTTTTAATTTCATACTCATAAAATGAGTCTGGGTTATCTGTATTTTTTAATTCGTTAACTATTTTTTCCGGCACATTGAAATACTGATATACTGAACCGTCTTTGATGGTAATCTCGAGTATTCTTTCGCGTTGACGATAAAGAAACCCCCTGACATTTCTTGACGAAGTTCTCATAACAAAAATGAAATTTAACAGATCATTAGTACTATAAGTAAAAAATCATGCGTAGAAACCTGAAATTGAAATAAACACTAGATACCGACCTGAAGGTATTTAGATGTAAAAGTATAAAAAAAAATGAATATACCAAATTTAAGTGCCTGAATTCCTGCAATTGTTTATGGATTCTTAATAGAATAGTGTGTTAATTTGGAAACATTCTTTGTTATTTGATTTTGGATTCTTATCTACATTTGCCCAAAAATTAATAATTCAAGGTTATGTTAAAGAACAATGAATATTTTGATGGAAAAGTAAAATCAATTGGATTTGAGAATGCTGAGGGAGTAGCTACCGTTGGAGTTATGGAAGCAGGTGAATATGAATTCGGAACATCAACGGATGAATACATGACCGTTACCAGTGGCAGCATGAATGTATTACTACCGGATGCAGATGATTGGAAGACTTTTAATAAGGGGGATGAGTTTTTCGTAGCGAAAAACAAAAGTTTTAAGGTGAAGTCAGTAGCACCAGCTGCCTATTTGTGCATTTATAAATAGTTTGCATCTGGCTCGTTTCTATACTTCAATCACTTTTTTCCGATTAAAAGTGAAGGTTCATTAGTGTCTACTAAAAATAGAACACTGATCCCGTACTTGCGGGATGATTATTTATGATTTGTTAAGATTCTCAAAATCAGTTTTTATCATAATAAATCAGTAACATCAGTGTACAATTAAAACAAATTTCATTTTCAAATCGTCATCAAATTAAACAGGAAGCATTTGCAGTTATATCAGCTATTTCAAGAGTTCTCAATATTAATTTAGTAAGCATTAATGGTGAAGGTTATTTAATTAATACAAGATAGGAAGAAATTACTTAGTGCAAAAGCGTTTGAGTACTACGTAGGCATCATCCACCCCAAGTTCACCAGCCTGGCTGATGTCCTTGCACCCAAGGGTTTTAAGGTTCAAAATGATCAGGATTAATCCTTTGTTAAAATGGGCATTTGAAAACGTTGGATTGATCTGGATGACCTCCGTGTAATCACTAACAGCTCCCCAGTAATTCCCCAATTTTGATTTTACGTTTGCTCGGTTGTACAAGGCAAAGTAAAAGTCGGGATCCAGGTCGAGCGCTTTGTTGTAATCTGTTAATACATCCCGGAGTGTATATTTTTCTTTTGATTTAAAAGAGAGAAGATCATTTTTGTTATCACCTGAACTGGCTTCGAAAATCTGTTGCCGGTCAAATTCCAGTTCCATCAACCCGATTAGTTTTAACCTTGTATTGGCTCTGCCGAACCAAGCCCGAATGCACTCAGGATTAAGCAGGATAACCTTGTCAAAATGTTTAAGGGCATTGTTGTAATCCTTTACTTCCTGGTATAGTTCGGCAAGTTTTAAATTTATTTCCCAATCGGAATTGGATATGTTTAAAGTATCAATATATTTCACAAGTTCCTTTGTTGCCAGGTTGGAATTATTGATGTTCTCATCATTACTTAAAGACAATAGGGGGGAGTTATAATAAGGATTTGAATAGGTATCGTAAAACACCACCTTTTCCAAAGAAGTTGCAAATAATATTGTTGAATACTCAGGTTTAATTTCTATATCGATGTTTTGATTTTGTAACCGACGATCATGATTTTCGGTGTCATCAAAGTCACCACTAAGTGTCATCAGTCTTCTAATGTACATTTCCTCCTGTAGTTTAAGGCTATCGCTTCGCTGGAAGTTAAATGCGTTCATCGTGTACGCCATCTGGTAATCCTGTTCTGCTCCATCATAATCCTGCAATTGTTTTTTTGCCCGAGACCTTTCATAATACGCATCTGCAAATTCAGGATATATGGATATGGCCTTGTCAAAATCAGCAATTGCATCCTCAGGGTTGTTCATACTTACCTTAACCTTTCCCCGGTACAGGTAAACCATTATGTTCTCAGGATTAAGTGAAACAACCCGGTTAAGATCTTCAAGAGCGGCTTTATCGTTGTTATTACCCAGCCAAAGGATAGCCCTGTTGTAGTAAGCATAGGAATTACGTGGGGCCAGTTCAATTACCTTGTTGAGGTCATCAAAGGCTCCAGTGGTATCTGAAATTTCTATTCTGGCCAATCCTCGCTGAAAAAGGGCAAAGGAATCATCGGCATTAATACTTAAGGCATGGTTAAAATCAATAATGGCTGAGTCGGGCTGGTTGCGGTCCACATAGAGCAATCCTCTTTGTACATAATTGTAAGTATTATCCGGATTTTTTTTAATTGCATTGTTAAAGTCAGCAAGAGCATTCTGATACTGATCAAGCTCCCGGTATGACATTCCCCTGATCAGGTAAACATCTTCTTTGCGGTATTTTAATTCAATGGTCCGGTTACAGTCTGCTATTGCGGAATCATATTCCTGCAGGAACAGCAATGCTCTTGCCCTGTTAACATAGAATAGCGGATTTTTAGGATTTAGTTTTATGGCTCTGGCGTAATCAGTCAGGGCACCACCAAGGTTGTATTGAGAACTTCTGACAATAGCTCTGAAATGGTAGATCTCAGAGTTAAAAGGATCATACTTCATGGATTCCGTAAAATCGCTTTCTGCACCAATATAATCTTCAAGGTGGTATTTCCCCATTCCGCGCAGGTAATATCCTTCATAAGAAGCAGGTCTGTGTTTGACTGCGTTATTGAGGTATTTGATGGCTACTGAATAATTCCCTTTGTCTAACTCAACCCTGCCAAATTGTATATAATCCCCGAATTTGTATTTCGTCTTTTGAGCTGTTCCGCTTTTCACCACCACAAGTGAGGAAGTTAATAACAGGAGCAATAAGAAATAATATGTTGATTTATATGATGTCAAGAGTTATGTGCTGTAATCTTCAAATTTACAAAAGTGCTTCGGATTGAATATTACAACTCAATCACGATTGCAAACTTAAGATTTATATTTAGGAAGAAATGTGTAATCGCTTAGTATATTGTGGACTTAACGAATTTTAACACAAGGAAATTCTCTATTAAGTGTCCAAATCTATCCCTACAGATTCGTTACTTCAATCAATTTTCTTGTCCCTCAAAATTCTCTACCCGCTTATGCGGGATTTCTTCGCTGGTTGGCGAATCAACATTCAATCATTCCAGCATTAACAACTCCCACCGCCATCATAAAACCAGGTGGATTCCGAAATGAAAATATCCTTTCTGTCAAGAGCAGCGAGTTGTCCGGCGGTTTTATCACAAACAGAAAGAGGCATGTTGTTTTGCAGGTAATGGCCTTTGCCATCATCGAAATCAGGTTCATTTCCAAAAAGGATGGCAGTTTTCCCTGTAAATATGCACGGACCGTCTGCAGGCATCGGATCTTTGATAGCAGCGATCTCAACACTCTCGATATAGATCATATCATCCGTATTGTAATTCTGGGGATCCAAAACTCGGTAAGGTCTTTTTGCCCGGACTTCAATGGTGCCAAAACCAATATCCGTAATCATTTTGATGTATTCCTTTAAAGGAAGAGCTCCGCTTAAACAAAGTGCCCTAAG
Organism: uncultured Bacteroidales bacterium; assembly: GCA_964421215.1. Classification (GTDB taxonomy): domain Bacteria; phylum Bacteroidota; class Bacteroidia; order Bacteroidales; family JAADJA01; genus JAADJA01. Next base: position 72,240 of record CAYQWA010000007.1, read on the forward strand.
GCGTTCATCATTTTTAAGTTCTTCAGGCATTTCTGTTTCACAAACAGGATCTGACAACACCAGCCTTCCATGAGGTTTTAGTACCCGGTACATTTCTTTCAGTGCCTGTTGCAACTCTTCAGGTTTAAAAATATTAAACAAGCAATTTTGAGCAGCTACATCAATACTTTCATCCTCCACGGGCAAGGAAAGGGCGTTGCCGTAACGAACATCCACAAATTCCGATTTAAACCAGGGATTCTGTTTTTCTGCATCCTTGAAGTTTTCCTTACAGGCCTTGATCATCTCATCAACAACATCCACACCGATTACTCCTCCGGATTTCCGGCTGTAATAAGCAAACTGCAGCAATTCCATTCCTCCTCCAACACCAACATAGAGCACTGTCGGATCATTCACTAAATCCCTTGGATGAACAGTACTTCCGCATCCATAATTCATTTTCTGCATTTTTAACGGGATGTACAGATCAGGCATTTGCCAGATAGGAGTGGTTGTACAGCAAAGGCCGACATTGGGATTTTCAGCAGCATCTTTATAAACGTCTTTAGTAGTTTCCAGGTAATTGCTCATCATATTGTTCTTTAGATAAACTGTTGACGAATTGAACCGGGAAAACTTACTGAAGAACAGAATTTACAAATCAGCCAGGAGTTTTTTAAACAGTTTTATCAGATCAACTTCGGCCAGCGCAGCGGTTTTTATGATGTCCTCAATATTGATAGTTCCCAGGTTATCCGGGTCACACTCATCAGTTAGTACACTTACTGCTGCACATGGTAAACCGGCATGGTTGGCTACAATAACCTCAGGAACCGTGGACATGCCAACAACATCAGCACCGATTCCTCGCAGGAAACGGTATTCAGCACGCGTTTCAAGGTTCGGCCCTGCTACTGCAACATAGACACCTTTGTACAGGTTTATGTTTTCCTCATTAGCGATCCTTTCCAGTTTGTCGTTCAGAAATTTGGAGTAAGGTTGGCTCATATCTGGGAAACGTGGTCCCAGGTTGTTGTGGTTAGGACCAATCAAAGGACCATCACCCAGAAGATTAATGTGATCCTCAATGAGCATAATGGAACCTTTCCGAAAGTTCAGATTCATTGCTCCTCCAGCGTTGGAGATCAACAGGTATTTTATTCCTAACTCCTTCATCACCCTTACAGGAAAAGTGATCTCCTGCATGGAATAACCTTCATAATAATGAAATCTGCCTTGCATGGCCAGGACTTTTTTCCCGGACATATCACCGTAGATCAGTTTTCCTTTGTGAAATTCAACAGTCGATACCGGGAAATTGGGTATGTCCTCGTAATCAATGGTTATTTCAATGTTGATCTCATTCACCATTTTCCCAAGACCTGTTCCCAAGATGATCGCAACGTCAGGTTGGATTATTCCTTGTTGCTTTAAAAAATCTGTCGTTTCTTTTATTTTATCGTACATTGTAACAAATAGTCTTTATGAAAAGCAAAAATTGATTATTTTGTGTAAAAATACAGATATTTCTATTGCTTAAAATCCGGGGATGTACTATGAATTTTTTCATTAGAAGGATTCTTCGAAAGGGTAAAGCCTTGAGCTTTAAATTCATGGGTAACTCCGTATTGAAGAACAGGGTCAGTCTTCTCAATCACTTTAACATCCAGACCATTTTAGACGTAGGAGCCAATACTGGCCAGTTCGCCTATTATACCAGGTATTTTGGTTATAAAAACAGGATCATTTCTTTTGAACCTGTCAGGGAACCTTTTAATATTTTGAGCAGGTTTTCGAAATATGATAAAAAATGGGATGTTGTTAATTATGCCCTTGGGAACATAAATGGTGAAGCAGAAATGTTCATTGCTGCCAATTCTGTAAGCAGCTCAATATTGGAAATGATGCCGGTACAACTGGCAGTTGAGCCGGGATCCTATAATACTTCAAAGGAAAAAGTTTCTGTTCACCGGCTGGATTCTATCATCAATGATTATGTCAGCTATAAAGAGCATATGTACTTGAAAATTGATACCCAGGGATTTGAAAAGAGAATACTGGATGGTGCTGAAGAAATCCTTCGTCATATAGCCGGATTACAGATTGAGTTATCCCTTGTTGAACTCTACAAAGGTGAATCACTTTTCCATGAACTGATGCCATTTATCCAGAATATGGGCTTTGAATTGTTTTCACTTGAACCGGTATTTCAAAATAAAAAAACAGGTCAGTTGCTACAGGCAGATGCCATATTTTACCGGAAATAGTATCCTCCTATTATTTACCTTTGTTAAATATTAAAATTGGTTCAGTCAGTAATGACCTATGTTTTCATTAAAACTATTCTATCATGATGAGAAAAATTACTTTCAGCATTTTGGCAGCTCTGCCCTTATTGGTTTTTGCTTACACGGGTGAAGTTGTAAAATCCTTTGATATCCCGGGTTCCTATTCAACCGGACTGACATTCGATGGAGAAAACCTTTGGCTTGCAGATTACCAGTCGGACCTTCTTTATTGTATCGATCCTGAAACGGGCAAGGTGATCAGTAGCATATCAGCGCCGGCATATTGGCCTGAAGGATTAGCATGGGACGGTGAGGCCCTATGGAATGCTGACGTGAAAGGAGGTATTCCGCTTTCAGAAAATTATGCAGGAAAAATATACAGAGTTGATCCTGAAACAGGAACACTGCTTAAAACCATTCAGGCCCCAACTTCTACACCAAGAGGACTCACATGGGACGGAAAATACCTCTGGTGTGTTGACAACAGTTCGGATGAGGTAATACAATTCAGCCCTGAAGACGGAACAACAATAAAGTCTTTTTCTTCTCCTGCCTCTGATCCAAGAGGATTGACCTGGGATGGAAAGTACCTCTGGATATCTGACCGCATTAAGGATGAGATCTATATGGTAGATCCTGAAACAGGAAGTGTCGTGATCATCACAGATGCTCCGGCTTCATTTGCACGTGGACTTGCATTTGATGGAGAGCATTTATGGGTTGTTGATTACCAGGAGGACAAACTTTATCAGTTGAAGGTACGTGATGGTGTGAAATTCAGGGCATACAATTCCCATAAGGCAAGAATTACACATACACATGAAATCACGAATTTCGGTCCCGGTACAGTTACAGAGGCTGATGTTCACATTTCCATTCCACATGACAGACCTAACCAGAGCATCATTACTCCGCCGGTTTATAAACCAAACGGTTCTGAAATAGTTACTGACAAATGGGGACAGGAAACGGCTCATTTCCATTTTGAAAATATCAAACCCGGTGAAAAAGTTACGGGAGAAATGAGTGTAGTAGCCAAGATCCATGAAGTAAGGTATTTCATATATCCGGAAGATGTTGGAACATTTAAGGACATTCCACAGGCCATTTCTGAGAAATACCTGGAGAACAATGAAAAATACCAGTACGACCATCCTGTAATAAAAAGTGCCATAAGAGAAGCCATCGGCAATGAAGACAATCCCTACTGGATATTCAGAAAGATCTTCAACTACCTGATCGACAACATGTATTATGAAATGGCCGGGGGTTGGAATACAGCTCCAACAGTATTGGAAAGAGGAAACGGTTCATGTTCCGAGTATTCATTTGTTTATATTTCCATGTGCCGGTCTGCTGGATTGCCGGCAAGGTATGTAGGCTCAGTAGTGGTTCGCGGGGATTATGCCAGCCATGATGATGTATTCCACCGTTGGGTGGAGGTTTACCTTCCAAATGTAGGTTGGGTACCTATTGATCCTTCAGGGGGTGACCGTGACTGGCCCCGTGATCAGGCAAACTATATTGGCCATCTTGCACACAGGTTTTTAATTACAACTGAAAGTGGTGGCGGTTCAGAAACCATGGGATGGACCTATAATTCAAATGAATTCTGGGTGACAGATCCTAAAACAAATGTCGTGTCTGATCATTTTGCGGAGTGGGAACCTGTTAAATAAAACATGTTGTTATGAGATCTAATAATAAGAAGATAATTTCCAGAATAACAAGTGTAACCCTGGCTCTGGCTTTAATGCTTTTGTTCTCTTGCTGCAATAAGAATGAAGAAACCAATAATTTAAATCCTCCGGTACCGCCTGAAACAGACTCTGTGTATTACCGTGGAATGGATTTATCATTCCAACCGGAAATAGAAGACTGGCAAACCAAATACTACGATGAAAACGGTAACGAAGTAGAACTCCTGTCTTACCTGGCTGAGAAAGGTGTTAACCTGATCAGGTTGAAGCTTTGGCATACTCCTGATACCTCGTACAACGGACTGGAAAGTGTACTTCAATATGCAAGTAAAGCAAGTGTACACAATATGGAGATTCTTCTTGATTTTCATTATTCAGATACATGGGCTGATCCCGGCAAGCAATTTTTGCCTGCTGCCTGGGAAGGGTTAACAATCAGTCAGTTGAATGATAGTGTTTATGCTTATACTAAAAGTGTTTTGCAACGATTTAAAGAAGAGGGTGTAATGCCGTCAATGGTGCAGATCGGAAATGAAACCAACTCCGGCTTTTTGTGGGACCAGGGTAGAGTAGGAGGAGCGTTCGATAACAACTGGATAAATTATTCCTCCCTGGTAAAATCTGCTATCAATGGGATCAATGAAGTGGATGAAAATCAGGAAATAAAGATTATGCTTCATTTTGCAGGATTGGATGGTGCCATTTGGTTTTTCGATAACAACTCACAATACCTGGTTGATTTTGATATCATCGGACTATCCTATTATTCCTTGTGGCATGGCAATGATCTCTCAGTATTTCAGACACAGTTAAATGAGATTGCTGGCCGGTATTCAAAGGAGATTATGGTAGTAGAAACAGGTTACCCATGGAGTCTGGGTTGGAACGACTGGACCAATAACTTTTTCGGATCGGAAGACCAATTGATCGCAGGATACCCGGCAACACCTGAAGGCCAAAAGTTGTTTATGGAACAATTGAACAGCATAATAACCGGCCTTGGCAAACAAGGTCTCGGATATTGCTATTGGGCTCCAGAGTGGGTAGCTTTTAAAGGTCCGGAGGCAGACAATGGATCTGTCTGGGAAAATGTTACTGTGTTTGATTTTGATAATAAAGTGTTGCCTGTTATTGAAGTATTCGGTGAGGAATAATAGCAACTTTTTCCTGAATTTCTTACCAAAATGAAATACATTCATTCACTTTTGTATTTTTGAGCATTCATTGAGTTTTTATGAATTATATTCTGGCCGTACTTACCATATTATTTATTGTGCTCATCGGGATTATTCCTTTTTTCCTGTTGTATGGTTTGTCTGATTTTGTGCGCTTCATATTGTTCAGGGTTTTGAAATACAGAAGGGCTGTTGTAGAGCTCAACCTGAAGAATTCATTTCCGGATTTATCGACAACTGAATTGAAGAAATTAACTGCTCGCTTTTATAAAAACCTGGCGGATGTAACCATTGAAGGAATAAAAGGCTTTTCAATGACCAGGTACCAGATCAGAAAACGACATCAAATTATGAATCCCGAAGTACCTGATGCATTTTTCGATAAAGGACAAAGTGTAATTGCTGTTACAGGTCATTATTGCAATTGGGAGTGGGGAAGTATGTCGGGATCATTACAATTAAAACATAATTCAGTTGCCCTGTATAAGCCGCTTAGCAACCACCTGGTGGATAGATTTGTGAAATGGAGCAGAACCAAATACGGAACAAAACTTGCCTCCATCTATGAAACATCCGAAACATTTGAGCAATCCGTAAGCAATACTACCATATTTGCCATGGCTGCTGATCAAAGTCCCTCAAATGTCAGTAAAGCTATTTGGGTAAATTATCTGGGCAGGGAAACTGCATTTTTACATGGCCCGGAATTTTATGCCAGAAAATACAACATGCCCGTGGTTTTTGTAGAAGTTCAACGTGAACGCAGAGGTCATTATAAGATCCAATTCAGCGAGCTGGTTAAAAATCCCATCGATATGGAGCCTGGTGAAATTACTCGGCTTTACGCCCACAAACTGGAAGAAATGATACGGGCAAAGCCTGAGAACTGGTTATGGTCGCATCGGCGGTGGAAGCATAGCAGGTAGTTCGGAGTTCAATGTTCAGAGTTTTGCGTTCTGAGTTTGGTAGTTATTCTTGCATTCACTCACACATTCATTCTCCTGCATACATTCCCTCAATCAGATCTTTATACTGTTCAGCTATGATCTTTCTTCGTATCTTCAGGGTACTGGTCATGGCTTTATTTTCAACGGTAAAGGGTTCCTTCAATAAAGCAAATTTTATAACCCGTTCAAAAGGTGCAAGTGATTGTTGACTTTTTTCAATTTGTTCGTTATAAAATTGTTTTACCTGTTCAAGTTCAATTAGCTCTTCCGGATTGGAGGATGAAATTCCCATACGAACTGTGGCCCACTTGAGGTTCTCAAACGAAGGCACAATAAGAGCTGTGATGTGCTTTTTATTATCACCAAAAATAATGACCTGTTCTACGAAATGATTCTGTCCAATAAGCAATTCTACCTTTTGTGGTGATATGTACTTCCCGATGGAGGTTTTAAACAGATCGCGCAGCCTGTCGGTCATTACCAACTGATTTCCTTCAAGGAAATGGCCTTCATCCCCGGTTTTGTACCAACCATCTACCAAAGCTTTTCCGGTTTCTTCGGGTTTGTTGTAATATCCTTTGAATACGGTTCTGCCTTTTACCAATATCTCATTTTCTTCAGAGATCTTCAGCTGAATACCAGGCATAATGGATCCACAGGAGTCGAGATCATAAACATCGGTTCTGAAACAGGAAACTGTTGCTGTGGTTTCGGTAGCCCCATATCCATAATTTACAAATAAACCGGTAGCATGAAAAAATTTGAGTAGTTCAGGCCGGATGGCTGCACCAGAGCATGGTGTTGTTCGCATATTGTGTCCGAAGATGTTCCTGAGTTTTTGTAAAACAAGTTTGTCAGCGATCTTTTGTTTAATGTTTGTAAAGACAGGAACTCTCTTATTTTGACTTTTATATGCTGAAAAAGCATGCCCTGTTTTTATAGACCAGTCAAAGATCTTCTGTTTTAATCCGGACCAGTTATTGTATTCTTTAATTATCCCTTCATGTGTTTTTTCAAAGAACCTGGGAACCGCACACATTACCGTGGGATTTGCTTTCGGCAATTCATTGATGATTTCCCTGGGATTTTCAAGAAAAACATTTACTACACCACTGAACATCATGTAATACGACCATGCACGTTCAAAAACATGACTTAAAGGAAGAAAACACATGGACACATCGTTTTTTGTGATATCCAGCCGCTCCTGGTGAATATCAAAACAGTACATGAAATTATCGTGAGATAGCATAACTCCTTTTGGTTCACCGGTGGTACCCGAAGTATATAAAATCGTTGCCAGGTCATCAGGCTTTGCAGAATTTACCGCTTTTTCAAATGCAGCATTCAAATGATCATCTTCCCCCTGTTCAAGAAAATTTTCCCAGCTGATGCACCGTGAATCATCGCTAATGATCTCCTTACAATAATAAACTATTTTTTCGAGAGATTCCGTATAATCAAATAACCAAAACGCTTTTTCAAACTGTTCTTCATTTCCAACAAAAATGATTTTCATTTGCGTTTCATCAACAATGTATTTTAACTGCTCTTTTGTTGCTGTGCTGAAAAAGGGAACGGTTACAGCCCGGATGCCCAAAATACCATAATCACTAATGGACCATACAGGACGATTGTTGCTGAAGATACCAATGTTGGATTCGTAACCGAATCCAAAGGATAATAAAGCTTTTGATACCTTCTCAACGTTTGAATATACCTCATTCCACGAAAGCGTTTTGTAATCTGAAGATGATGCATCTTTAAATTTATAGATTACATTTTTACCGTACTTGTCTGTTTGATTTTTAAGGAGATGAAAAAGATGTTGTTTCACAATGAAGGAATAAATTTGACAATACCCGATTAAGGTGGGTAAAGATACAATTTCTAAGATTTCTTCTGACAGGAATAATCAAGTGATAAAAGAAGAAGGCAACTTTAATGTAAAAGTCATTGTCTTAATCAACAAATCCAAAGATTCATTTTTATCATTCTCAGGTTTTCCTTATGTTTGCCTGTTCAAAAAAATACTGATCATGAAAGTCAATACTATTTTTCTTACTTGCATTCTAGTTTTAGTTGTTTCTCTTCTTGGAGCCTCTGAAGTTGATATATCAAAGGCGAGAACCCTGGCGAAAAATTTCTATTTTGCCAAAACAAACCAATTTGATCAAACCATAAAATTTGATGATATTACAATTGCAGGTGAGCAAACCAAACATTTGGAGAACGTCCCTGTATATTACATCTTTACTTTTGATAAAACGGGCTATGTAATCGTTTCAGCTGAAGATGTTTTACCAGCTGTACTTGGTTACTCCTTCAATTCCTATTATTCTGAATTTGAAGCTCCTGATGCTTACCGGAATTTTATGCAATCCTATTCAGATGCAATTTTATTTGTCAGGCACAACAAAATTCCACAATCAGATGAGATAAAGAACCTTTGGGAATTATATATGAACAATGATCCTGAAGCATTGATGCAAAATGGAAAAGAAAAATCGGTTGATCCTTTACTTTTGTGTAAATGGGACCAGGGATACCCCTACAATGTTTTGTGTCCTGAAGACCAAAATGGCCCGGGTGGATATGTTTATTCAGGATGTGTCGCAACAGCAATGGCCCAGGTAATGTATTACTGGAGATATCCATTACAAGGAACCGGTTCGCACTCTTATTATTATTATCCATATGGTAACCTGTCTGCAAATTTTGGTGCAACTAATTATAGATGGACAGGGATGATAAACAGCATCGATCATTCATATCCCGAGCCCAATGCTGAATTGCAGTATCATTGCGGAGTGGCAGTTGAAATGATGTATGGGCCTAATGGTTCTGGTGCATATAGTTGGGATGTTCCTTATGCTCTGGAAAACTATTTCGGGTATGATAATGATTGTTATTATGCCTCAAAAGATGATTATAACAACACTACCTGGAAGAATATGCTAAAGGATAACATCGACCAGGGTTGGCCTATGTATTATTCGGGCTATAGTTCTGCAGGTGGCCATGCTTTTGTTTGTGATGGTTACCAGGATGATTACTTTCATTTTAATTTTGGCTGGGGAGGTTCTTCTGATGGATTCTATACCTTGTTGTCCGTCAATGGATTTAATCAGGGACAGGGTGCAATTTTTGATACTTACCCTGAATCAGGTTACCCCTATTTCTGGGAGGATGATTTTGTATTGGCAGATATCTCGGGATCATTTACCGATGGAAGCGGGCCTGTTGAAGATTATGCCAACAACACGAATTGTACATGGCTGATTGATCCGCAAACGGAAGAAGATTCAATAAGCAGTATAACACTCAAGTTTTTTGCATTTGAAACAGAGGTAAATGACTATGTTACTGTTTATGATGGTGAATCTGCCCAGGACAATTTGCTGGGAGAATTTTCAGGAGATAATATTCCCGAATCCATCACATCGAGTGGCAATAAAATGTACATCGTTTTTAACAGTGATGATTCCGGTGCTGGTGCTGGTTTTTATGCAGAATACGAAGCTAACAAACCTGAGTTTTGTTCCATGATGCAGGTCTACATAGATCCTTCAGGTACCATAAGCGATGGTAGTGGAAACTTCAATTATCAGAACAGTACCACATGCATGTGGAAAATTGAACCGGAAATGGCTGAATCGGTCACTTTAAGTTTTACCTCCTTTGACACGGAAAATGAGTTTGATAAGGTTTTGATTTATGATACAGAAACACAGGACCTGCTGGCTGAATACTCCGGTTCCTATTCATCCTCAAATCTTCCTGATCCGGTAACTTCGCCAAGCGGAAAAATGTTTGTTGCTTTTTCAAGTGGACCGTCAATTACAGGTTCCGGATGGGAAGCCGAATACACTTCAATTTTAACGGGTGTGGAAACAACTACAAATGTTGAAAATGAAGTTTTGATCTATCCTAATCCTGCCAGTGAACTTCTCAATATAGAATTACATACGGAGGTAAACGATAAAATGTTGGTGGAGATCCTCTCTCTGGATGGACAAGCTCAATTCCATCAAAATTTCGAGATTGGCGGAAAAGGACAAAAGCTTACTGTTAGTATTGCTGACCTTGCAACCGGAGTTTATGTGTTAAAACTAAATTCAACTACATATTCTGTTTGCAGGAGAATTATCAAGAACTAAATTTCATTCTTCCGATATATCCATCATCTGAAAAGGGAGCCTATCCTTTTTCAGGTAACAATTTCGCTATATTCTTTTGTTAAAGCTTTGTTAAAGACATTGTTATGTTATGGTTATTTACTATCTTTAACATGATAACTTATTCATTTCCGTGATTTAACATAGGAGGCCACTCACATGAAAACTAACTTTACATTTTTATTTGGAATTCTGTTTTCGGCAATACTGTCAGGACAAGAATGGCAGCAAACCCTCTCAACTCCGGAAGGAGGAGGTGTAACCGACCTGGTGGTCAGGGAAAGTAATCAAAACATTTTTGTAACCACCGCATCTTACAATTGGCCCACTGGAGAAACGGGGGGAGTTTGGAGGTCAAATAACAATGGTGATTCATGGGACCTTGTATTTGAAGCCTATGTTGCCAGAACAATAATTGATGGCCCGGACGGAAACTTATATGCCAGCGTATGGCCTTACCCCCAGGATGAAGGTCTTTACAGGTCGGAAGATAACGGTGAATCCTGGGACCTGCTTACTTCAGTGCCTACAGGGAATAATATTTTTGCCATTACCCTCGGAATTTCTGAATCAAAGGAGTACAACATATACATTGGTACCAGGATTGATGTGAGAGCATCTTATGACTTTGGATTTTCATGGCAGATAGCAACTAATGGTATACCTGCTAACTCCTGGACCACTGATCTTGAAGCAGATTATAAAGGCAGCCTGGCATTTGCCAGCGATAAGGGACTATTCCTGTCATATGATTACGGAAGCAACTGGGAAGAAGCAGAAGGTGTTGATGATGAGGATACGGTTACCATGGTCACTTTTTTGCGTGCTTTTGAAACCGGATTTAGCAACAGACTAATTGCGGGTTCGATAAAGGCCAACTATTATTGTTCTGATCCCGACAATTTTTCTTTATTGAATAAATCATACGAATTCGGACTTGCCAACACCACTGCACGAGTAAATAGTTTAGCAGTGGAAGAAGACGAAGATATTCATAATGTCCTGACTGTTGGATTAAGATTAAAATCATTCAAAAAGAGTCTGGAAAGCCCTGGATTTTATTTATCCGTAGATGATTGTCAATCCTGGCAGGCTTACAATGAAGGTCTACCAGCCGATCCCGTGGTTTCAAATTATGACGGAATTGTTGAAGATCAGGGAGCCAATCCCAAATTGAAGTATTTTCTGGGATTGTATGGTAACGTGCCCGGTGGAGCTAAAGTTTATTCCCTCACAATTGAAAGCCCAACCAGTGTTAATAATCACGAAGATCTTGGATCAACAATCCAATTACATCAGAATTCTCCTAATCCGTTTGCAAAAAGTACAGTGATTTCTTACAGGTTAGATAATTCTGGTCACACCAGACTTTGTATTTACAATACATCCGGCCGATTGGTCAAAACGCTATTAGATGAATGGCAAACCGCCGGCTACCATGATATTGCTCTAGACGGAGAAGGTTTGGGAAATGGGCTTTACTATTATCAACTTGAATCGGACGAAATTTCAGTTAGTCGAAAAATGCTGTTGTTAAAGTAGATCCTAAGTTAAAGGGGAATTTTTTCAAAGGTTTATTATTCGAATGTGCTCAGGGATTAATTTTATCCTCCATATTCCAAAGGGTTGGTATTTCGATATGTTCTTTTTCGATTTCATGATCACATGCTGCAATGCGCTATCGGTAATATAAAGGTAGCCATCAGCACCGATGGATAAACCATCCGCCCACCTGATCCTTTTGTTTTCAATTAAAGTATGGTTGTTTCCTGCAGGATCCATTACAGTAATTCTATGATTTGTAAAATCGGTCAGGTAAAGGTTTTCTTTATGATCCATTCTGATACCATCACAATAGGGCCGGTTGCCAACCCAATCGCTTATTTCTTCAAGCTTTACATCACTTACAAGATGATCAATACAAGCAGCAATTGGCAATCGATAAACTGACGTATCAGCAAGAGCTGTATAATAAAGATATTTACCCCTTCTGTCCACATCTATCCCATCAACACCGGGCCTTATTTTCAATAATCCAAAGAGATATCGCATTTTCTTTCCACTTACCTCAATCAGGACTTTTTTCCTCATAACACTATGATGATCTGTAAGTATTCTTCTGGAGGTTCTTTCCCTGGTATTAAAAATGATTATGGAGGATCGTTTTTTAAAAATTCCAGGAGCAGATATAAAAATATACTCTCCATTGGGTGTAACTGTCAGATCATTCAGCATCACCCATTTCCTTACAACATCTTTGGGGAAATCATATTTGTACAGAAGTGTACCGGATTGAGCATCAAAACCAAACAACCTGGGTGTTTTAAAGGCATAGTTACCATGGTCCAGGATCCAAAGTCTGTTTTGACGGTCGAGGAAGATTCCAAGAGGTGAAGTGAAGTTTTCCTGGAATGAACTGTCAGGAAACGGAATTGCCTTACCATCCACTATCTCAAATACCCGGGCACCTTTGGGTTTGCCTTCAGGATGTAGGGTGAAAAAAAATTGAATTGGCTGATTATCTGCACAAGTAACGGCAATGTTTCCCAGGGGTTTGTCAAAAGAGAAAAATAGCTCTTCTTTCTGCTGTGAAAAAAGGGCAATGGGTACAATTAAGATAAGGATCTGCAGCAGTTTCATAGTTGATTTGATCTGTTTCTGTTTATACAAAGATAGTTATCCTGGTATTCCTGATTGAATGACCCTATTTGCAATTTTCAGTATTTTTTCCTATTTTAGACTCATTCAGCTTTTTATAAGAAGTTATTTCAAACTAAATTACAGGAGGTTATAATCATGAAAGTAAAAATTGCCATTTTATTCGGAATGCTAGTCCCAACAAATCTGCTTTTTGCTCAGGAATGGCAACAAACAGCCAGTACACCTGAAGGGGCAGGAGTCACTGAAATCATCATTCACCCGGAGAATGACAACATTTTTGTAACAACAGCATCTTTTAACTGGCCTAACGGAGATGATGGAGGAGTCAGACGATCAACAGACGACGGAAACACCTGGGAAAACCTGTATGATGCTTACTCGGGACGGACAATTACACTGGGTGCTGACGGACACCTGTATGCAAGTATTTGGCCCTATCCTTCAGCTGAAGGGGTATACCGCTCAACTGATAACGGGGATACATGGCAATTATTGACTACTGTGCCAACCGGAAATAACATATTTTCAATAACTTTTAGTACATCAACCAGTCCTGCAACAATTTTTGCGGGAACCCGTCAGGGAGTATACCGTTCCAGCGACAATGGAATCAACTGGGCTTATTCAAGTTCAGGCATAGCCCCTAATTCATGGGTGAGGGATATCGAAGTGGATTCTTCAGGTATTGTGGTGGCTGCAACTACAAATGGACAGTATTCTTCTGATGATAATGGAGATTCATGGCAACTGGCTACCGGTGGAGGAATAGAGAACGACACCATAACAAAGATCATTTTTGATTATCCTCTTGTTGGTGAAAAAGATGAAACCAGGTTAATTTCGGGAACAAGCAACGGAAAGTTATATGAGTCCTTTGATCAAAGCATGTATTTAACAGCTAGCATGGTTATGATATTCGGAAACGTTGAGGTTTCCGGATTGGTGAGAAATTACCTTGCCCTTGAAAATAAAAAGGTACATGGTATTTCTAAATGGCCTGAAGGCACACAACCAGGAGGATTCAGCTTATCTAATGATAATGGAGTAACCTGGCAGAAAAACAATATGGGATTGCCAGGTCCCCAGGTTCCTTCCTCTGCTCTTTCATCAGCCACAAATGATACGAATATATCCTATGGCCTCGGACTTTTTCAGAATATGAATGGTGGAGCTCAGGTATTTCGGCTTAACGTAAGTTGGTCGTCCATATTGGATGTTGAAGATCATCTTCAAAGTATAAATTCAGGATTAAATCTCCGGAATTTCCCAAATCCTTTTTCCAAGGAAACTGTGATACATTACAGACTGGCGAATAAGAGCCAAACAGAATTGAAGATTTATTCCGCTACAGGTCAATTGATAAGTACATTTGTGGATGATGAAAAATCTTTGGGCGAACATCATGTAAGTTTCAAAGCTGAAAACCTTGAGGCTGGGATTTATTATTGTAAAATGGAATGTAAAGGCATATCTGTTACCACAAAAATGGTTCTTCTGAGATAAACACTTCATCCATTTAATTCATCGGATGACTATAAATTCAGACAGGGTTAATATCTTCAATTTCTGGATCACAAAACCAGTAAAGTCATCCGATGATTAATCCACGGTTACGTGTTTTTCTATTAAGTCATCCGATGATTAGTGGGCCTATTGTGGTATAAAGGATCCTGCACCCAGGTTGGGCAACCACTTATCGTTTTTATCCTGATTGTTGACCTGTCCGTCAAGATTCAGGTCACCTTTCAAATATCCTGATGCACCTGCATCTGTATCCCAATACGCTGAATTATCATTCGTATCAATTTGACCATCCCCATTGGCATCTCCACTGATCATGCCCCAGATCCCTGTGCTGATCTCTTTTTGTGCGGTAACACCACCATAGGCCTGTGAATCCCCAATTGAAAAATCATAAGTGTGTTTACCCGCATTCAATGCTACCGGTATGGATGACATAATGCCAAGGTGATTTCGTGAGTAAAGCACTACGAATAATTGATTAGTCACAGAAATAGTGGTTTCAATGTTGGTAAAACCATCCAAAGACTTGATGGTTCCGTCTTTCAAAAGAAATCCGGCATGACGGCCAATAATTGTTGCAGGAGTTGCAGAGGCTGCATCAGGGGCATCGCGTAATTCTATCAATACCCAATCGATGACATCAGAATTTGGTATGCTGGCAACACTTTCAGTACCTGAATAATTCCATGGATTTTCGTTAAACGGTTGATTCAATGGTATATTCCCGGAGAGATTCAGAAGTGTTGACATTTCTGATCCGGTGAATGGTCCTTCAAGGAAAACTGTCAATTCCAATTGTTTTGTGCCTGAAACGATCAGATGTACAGGAACTGTGAGCAAAGGCTCATCCGGATCGTTGCTGCTGATATTCAAATCGGCATAATAATCCCCCTCATCCATATCTGTAGCATCTATGTTTATATCTATGTCTGTTGTTCCTGACCCTGGGATCGTACCTGTTTCCGGATTAAAGGATAGCCAATCTGTGAAGTCGCTGTCAACAACAAGGGTATAATCTTCCACTTCGCCGTAAGAAAATGAGGCGTCACACGGATCAGGTGTTGAATTGTAGATTATTTGTATTCTCATCCTGGCGGAACCCGGCAATGCACCTGCCGGAGGTATAATAGTTGCAGTATAGGGTCCAACACCCGGAGTACCTGAAACTGTAATCGGATCATCATCCAGGAAATCCTCATTTTGATTCCAGTCGATCCAGATCCCACACTGATCCGATGACCATATCGGATCACCATTTGTAACAGTAATTGGATAGGACTGGCCCGGTACGACAACAGTTGACAGGCTTGCAGTATAATCTGTATAGTAATCCTGCCCTGTGGTATTATTAATGGAACCAATAGTCACATTCTGAATATATTCATCGCTACCACCACCAACAGATGTACAATATGCCTTGATGCTGTTAGTGGGTGGATAAAATTTAGTAATTGAAAAATCGAGTTCCAGATCTCCGGTATTTGAAATGGTAATAATCTCTGTGGTTTGGTCGTCCGGGGGTAATGTTACTTGCAGACTTGCAGGATTTACATCAATATCAGGTGGATCAGGTGAAGGGGCATAAGGTGGGAAATTAATATAGTCCACCCAACCACAATCACTTCCATTGGCAACACTGTAATCTTTTTCATAAACCCATTTAAAGGTATGGGAACCTGAGGTCACAGCATATTGAACTTCTTCCCAGTCCAGTTCTCCGCTCCATTGGTCCTGCTGAACACCATCGATATAAAATTTTAGAAAATCATAGGTAGCTTCCGACGATACCTTCCGAAAGAAAGAAACATCTCCTCCTGATGTCAGTAACAGCGTAACTTCCATTTCAGAGGTTTGTTGGTTACCAATTGCTCCTGACTTTGAACAATAAAGCCCGTCATAAGGATTTTCGGTTGTAATGGTCCAGGGTGCACTACCACTGAAAACCCATTCCGGTTCAAATGTGCCGGTTTCAAAACTCCATGCATTGGATTCCTGTAATTGAAAATCAAAAACAGTACTGGATGTTGTAACCATAACTTCTTCAATTATTGTTGAATAATCTATAGCGTATACCCTGAAATCAAAAGTACCCTCCATGATGTTGGATATTGTGTAATCTCCTGATGCATTTGTGAGTACTGGTGCCAGTGGAGTATTCAAAACCTCAATGGTTGCGTTTTCAATGGGTAGGCCGGTATCCAGGTCTGTAACGGTACCTGTGACAGTAACCGTTTGTGCAGGAACCAGGTTTACATTCAGAATTGTTTGGCCTGAACCATTAATGTTTATACCTGTAAAAGTCTGTGGAATGTAGCCATATGCTGAAAAGGTTACATCATAATTACCGTCCAGTAAAAACCGATAATACCTGCCAAAATCCAGATCACTTAAATACGGCTCTTTATACACGCCTGTGTTGTCAATCCCATCAATAAATATTTCAGCTTCTACCGGGAGTAGTGTATTCGCATCTTTTACAAGGCCAGTCAATGTGTTCTGGTCAACCCTGTCCAATAAAATCATGGCTGCCTGAAGGTTGTCCTGACAAATGGTAAGGATATCTCCCTGAGGTGGAATAAAAACCTGTCCAAGTTCAATGGTAAATGAAAAGATACCATGTTGACCGTAGGCATAATCGTCGGTTACTCCATCGGCTGGATACAATTGCCATCCTTCCTCCGGAGTATAATTCCCGCCACTTAACCCGGGGATATTTGTTGCCATATTTACCGCCAGATCTTCCAGAGCATCATGATCACGTGCAGTAGCACCGGAAGAGTACCCATTAGGATACAACACCAGTTCGCCATGACTATGGTATGTTATTCCAGCAATGAAATGGTGGTCAAACATTAAATCACGTATTGCCTGTGTTTCTGGTTCGGAGAAAGGACTGGGTCCCCTGTAAAGTTCATTTCCTGGATTTCCGGATGAGCCACCACCTCCCCATTCCCAGGCATAATTTCTGTTGGGATCAACCCCGTCAGCATGGTACAGATCAATCTGACCGTCCCCATCATTATCTGCAATATTTTTTCGTTGCCAAACATCCAGTTCATCGATCACAATTTTATGACCGTTTGGATTGACAAGGGGAACAAACCATATTTGTTTGTTGTTTACATCATAGGTAATATCAGGATCAGAACCATAGTTTGCCAGTATATGATTCAGAATATACATGGTAACTTCTACACTTATGGGTTCCCGGGCATGGTGGGCTCCGAAGTAATAAATTGCCGGTTCATCTTCCTCTGTTTCCACATTATCTGAAACTTTTAAAGCCCATGATTCATGGTTGTAATTATCGTAGTTGGAATTTCCGCCTAATGAATATTCCTTACCTCTTGTTTCACCAATATCATAAAGTTTACAGATCCCGGGATTAGCGGCTTCAATTTGCTGCAACTCAAGCAAAACATCTTCATAGGTTCTGTAACCATCCAAGGCTTTGCCGGCAACGAGCTTATTTTTGACCTGAGCTTCGGTTTGAATTGTTTTGAAAATGAAGCCCTCAACCTGAAGTACTTCTGATTGTTGTTTGTCGACGATAAGATCAATGTATTTTCTTGGAGAATATGCAGCAATATCGTATTCCTTGGAATAAATTTTCTTAAAATCTTCCCTGTTTGGATTATCAATCCTAACAATAAACTTTTCCTGAGCCTGAGAAAATACAAATGCAAAAAGTAGAATAAATGAAGCAATCGACCTTTTCATGTGGAGAGAATTTAGATTAGTGAAGCAAATGTACCGATTTAGAAATTAAGATCAAATCTGAATTGAACGTTTTCATCTGCCCTCTCGGCTAATATCCGTCCGACCGTTTTAAGCCTGCCTGCCGTCAGGCAGGTGGTCCGACGGGTGTCTGGGTGAAAGGTGGATTCTACTCAGGAATAAAGGAACCTTTGCCCAGGTTCGGCAACCAATGATCATTTTTATCCTGATTATCAACCTGTGAATCCTGATTGTTGTCAGAATTATTGTAGCCCATCAGCCCGGCTTCTGTTATCCAGACATTAGAAATGTCATCGGTAGTTATATCTCCATCTGCATTTGCATCTCCTGAGATCATTGCCCATACACTGCCTGCAACCTGATTCTGGGCGGTTAGCCCTCCATAGGCTTTATCAGGAGCATTGGTAAAGTTGTAGGCATAAATACCGCTAATATTTACCAAAGGGATGGCAGACATGACATCCAGATGGTTTTTGTGGATAAGCACCAAAAAAAGGTTATTGTTCACAGGGACATCAAAAACCGGTAGATCGATGCCGTTCATTCCTACAATCGATCCATCATTTTTTACAAAGACAGCTTGTTTCGCAATAGTTGTTGCAGGGGTTGCCAGGTATGCCATTGTTGTATCCCGTAACTCTACCAGCAACCAGTCAACAATGTCCGGATCTGGAATAGAAACTACAGACTCAGTTCCATTGTAATCCCAGGGAGGATTATTAAATGGTTGGTTTAGAGGAATATGGTTAGGATTCAGTGATGTGTTCATCAGTTCTGATGCAGAATTAAATGGTCCTTCAAGCATGGCGGTCACAACCAGTTGAAATTCATCGGATCCCGAAAGCTTTGAACTTTCATACATCCTGTTATATCCTGATGAGTACGCAAAATCTTCAGGTGGAGCAGAAGTTCCTTCTTCAGAAGTGATGATAACCGCCAGGCCTCCATCCTCTATGAGCCAGTAAAATGATCGAATATAGGATTCACCTACCAGGTACCCCATCCAGTAAAATTTGTAGTGTTCGAGGTTATTGACCTGCAAACAGGGAAACTCACCTAAGCCATCTGGTAAAGTTAATGTGCCATAGGCATTACAGAAGGATATAAAAGAATATTCCACGTCTACATCTATACCTCCGCTCTGTGCAGGAAAATAAGTGGTCCCGCTCCAGCTATCTATGTAATTTATTGTTTCGGGAAAGTCAACTATTGGTGGATTAAAAACGTAAGGTATGGTAAGGACACCTGGCTGGCATGCACCATAATTAACACGGCCAGTTCCAGCCGGAAAATCAAGAAACAAATAGGCCTCGCTTCCATCACCAGTCCGTTTCTCAGCAATGGTTGAAAGAGGAAAGTCAGCACTGCAAGGAGTAGTAGACGGCAATACATAATCGAAGGTGTAGTCGATATCAGTTGGACCGCCGGAGAAATCCCATGTATGCGGACCTCCGATCTTCCCGGTAAGTCCCTGAACGATATACAGGGTATTGCGCCCGTACATCTTATTGTAATCTCCATCCAGGTATTCTATATCATCGGAAGTTATGGTAATCTGGGTGAATGCTGAAGACACTTGTAACATAAGCATTACCAATGCTCCAATTAAAAACTGAAATCTCATGGCAGATAATTTTAGTAAAAAGGTGAATTTTAACAAAAATACTGAATTTTTGTAAAAGGTTCATTCACAGAGCCACACATTGTTCATTAGGCCATTTTCGGCAGTAATAGCCGAATTGGATCCCAGTTGAACCAATGAACACTATTTACTTCCCTGTATCTGTGTATCTTTCCCAATATTAGGAACCAAAAAGTCATTTTTATCAATATTATTCACCTGACTGTTCAGGTTGAAATCACCTTCCAGGTAGCCCCATGTTCCTGCATCGACAGCCCAAACAGGCAGGTCAGTGGTCGGATCAATAACCTGCTGACCATTGGCATCGCCGGAAAACATTCCGAATGTTCCTCCGCCGAGATCTTTTTGTCCCGGGCCTGTGTTACTGAAAGCTCCTCCTGTTACAGAAAAATCCCAGGTGTATGTCCCTCCAACCCGAGGTACCATATCGGATGAGATCACCCCAAGGTGGTTCCTGTGCCAGATTACCGGGAACAATCCTTCTGTATAAGTTAAACCAGGAAAAAACAAATTACTGTTTCCATCAAGGTCTACGACAGATCCGTCACTTAGCAGAAAGCAGGCCTGTTGCAATAAAGTGGTCGAACCATGTGCGGCAATTGCACTTTCAGCATCCCTTAATTCAACCAATACCCAGTCCACAACGTTGGGAGGTATGGAACCTACACTTTCTGAGCCGGTGTAAAACCAGTTGGCTCCGGGATTACTGTTAAAAGGCTGACTCAATGGTATTAATCCGAGGCTGTACAGGTCAGTATTCATATCAAAACCGTTAAAGGGTCCTTCCAGGATAACATTAAGGTTAAGTTCAACGTCCATGTCTGTCCAGTGAACAAGTCCATTCGGGTCATTTTCGTATTCAGGGCCTGCAAAATCTCCGGAGGCATTTGAAAAGGTAATACTGCCTGCAGCATTGGTCTTGGTAACATTAAACTGTGTATTCCCAAAGGTATTTTCGAAAGTAACATCAGTACATGTCAGGACCTGTTCATTGTTTATAGTCAGAATGGTTGAAGGAGATGGTGAGGAATTTCGAAAAATGGTGTTATTAAAAGTGTATGGTTCATATATATTTGCACCGGTATTTATAGTGATTCCATCTCCATTCATGTATTCAATAATGGAATTTGAAAATGCAATTGCTCCACCCAGGTTGACCTCTATACCATATGTGCCAGTAGAAATTCTGGATAGTACCGAAGTCTCACCAGGTAAGATTCCCACCACAAAGAGTCCACCACCGTTATTTATTGTAACCTGGGATCCATTGCCAAGTTCAAGCCTGCTATCGTCCTGAATACTGATTCTACCTCCGTGTTCTATTAATGCATCGCCGGCTATTGAAACCGTATGTGTATTAAATGATATTAAGTACCCGAAATCTGCGACTACATCATTGAGCATAAGAACATCATTGTTTACTCTAACTAAATTGTCTGCGAATGATTTATAAATGGAGAGATTATAAAAAGTTTCTTCCCCGAAGATATCTGAATCCTCTGAACCTTCAAATATTACGGTTCCGGTTCCTTCGTCAAATGCTGCGTCACCACCACTGTTGGTCCAATCTCCTTCAATACTAATATTATATTGAGTTGATTCCCAATTGTATGTCTTTAAAGGCCCGGCAATGATCTGCAAATCATTTTTTATATCGATATCCGTCCACAATTCAATGGATCCTGCTCTGTCAACAAGCACATTGTTAAAATAGTTACCACTACTGCAAATAATATAAGTACTGCTGTTACCTGTGAATTCAACTATTCCACCGGAGGGTTGAAATGTCCCTGCATATGCTGCACTGAATGAATAACCGTTACGCAATATTCCCCCACTTATATTATTTACTGATGTTGATCCAAACCTCATACTGTTATGACTGATTTCAAACAACCCATCTGTCATGTTGATCGTCCCGCCAAGTTCCTGCCATGCTTTACTTGTTTGATAGGGTTGGTCAGCAACAACAGTTCCGGTTGTTATATCAAGAGTTCCTGTAGAGGCAATATCAAAATCGCCATGAAGCAGAACATCACCATCAGCTACATCCAGCAGGCCATTCAGAGTGAAATCGGTATCGATTTCAAGGGCACCCCCTTTGGATCCAGAGTTTGTTGGAGGTTTGCTTTTAGTTTTTTGTAAATCTATCAATGATGCAGTATAATCAACTTTACCATTTTTTTCTGATGTTCCTGCTTTGCCGCTTTTAGAAGTTTCATATACATATATTTCGCTTGAAGGATCATCGGTGAAAATACCTTGAACAACCATGGTTTCATTTTGCATTTCGAATTCGTTATCAGGATATATGGTAACATTACCAGTAACGACAATCGGTTCACTTGTGGCATGTGAAATATAGGTACGTTGGTTGGGATTTTTATGAAAGTCTAAGTTTCCGAATATTGCACTGGATTCATGGTTTTCGGGACCACCACCGTTAATGCCGGTAAAAACAATTGTATTGTTTGTTGATGCTGTAAAAGAACAGCCGAACCCAGGAATAATCCAACCATAAATATTAATAATACCGTTTGAAAGATCGGCTATCGATCCTGAATGAAAATAAAGTTCATGTAAAAAGTTGACTCCAACATTTATAACATCGGCCGGATTATCCATAATTAATGTACCATACACATCGAAGTCATTTCCAACAGTTAGTTCATTTCCTTGAAGAGTTAATGTGCCGGATGTAATTGTCAAATCATAAGTAATATCAAAATCACTGTTCAATGTAATTGTGTTTGATTTGCTGCCACCACCAATTTTTTCACCTGTTCTTTCATCAATAATCACTTTGTTCTGCTTTGGTGATAAAGAGCTTCCTTTTGCAGATTTGTTTATGTTGACTTCATAAAGTGTACTACCGTTTGATTGACTGATATTAACATCAGAACTGCCATACAATTCAAGAGTTCCTGCAGATGGAGTAAAATCGGCCCGGTTTCCTTCGAAATATCCGGAAGTTCTTATTGTGCCACCGGTAATGTTATCAGTAAAAGCATAAGCATTATCATCAATTCGGATTCCGGTGCAGTTAAAATCAAGGATGCCATCACTCATTTCAATGGAGGCATCTTCCTGGTAGGGCCACCAGCTCAAAGAACCGTTAACGTTCATTGTACCGCCGGAAATGTGCAGGTCACCTCTCAGGTCGACGTAGTCACTGCCAGCCCCCCCTGAATTTGTAAGGTTTATCGTACTTCCAGGGAATAAATAAAATCCTCCCTGGACGGCATTATCCAACAGGTCGTTTGCTGTGAAACTTCCCCCGGAAAGTACTGAGAGACCTCCACTTGTCCAATCGTATGCTGAGCAAACAACATCAGATCCAGTTATCGATAAACTTCCATTTATTTCCAGTTCATTGAAATTTTCCGAGCTACAATACATGAATTCAATACCCTGAAATATTACACGCCCTGTGGCTTCGTCAAATCCTGACTCGCCAACATAATTATACCAGTTTCCACAAACAATATCATAGGTTGTTCCTGACCCCGCTGAAGTACGGCAACTAAGTGTTCCCTGATCTATAGTCAGGCTTCTTGTATTAATATCGGCATTTGCTATGTAACATGTACCTGATGGTTTATCAATAGTAAAAGAATAGAATATAGTATTTCCGTCCAGATCTTGTATATATTGAGTTCCGGTTCCATTCATTACAACATTGAACAGGTTTAAATCATAAAGAACATTGTTTTCTAAACGAAGATCACCCCCCACATAAATTGTGTTGTTTAGGTTATATATCTGACTTTCATCCTGAAAAACCATCCCCCCATATATTATCAAAGATTTGTCATCCGGAGTTAAATTTAGCATTCCTCCTCCTTCAATCTCAAATGCATTTGAGCCGGTATTTGTTACTGTAAGTGTTAAGTCATCAAGCATCTCAAAAGTACCTTCCCGGATTTCAAAATTTCCACTGCATGTCATATCATGTCGCATGGTTATTACAGCTGTTGGTGCTGACTTCCATAACCTGATATAAGTAAAAGTATCATCCTGGTTATCATCCCACCACAAGTTGTCATCTGCACCACGAAAATACAGGTAACAAGCTCCATTCATGGTAAACTGCCCGAAACCGGCATCAAAATCACCATAGCAATAAAAGTAGCTGCCAGTATTTTGAGTGAGGGTAGATCCCGATTGCAGGAATAGATTTTTACAATAGCCATTATCTCCGGTTCCAATGACCGGTGAAAAAGGTGTGCCGGCCGGTATATTTACATCTACTGTTTCATCCGGTACAACAAAATCAGACCAGTTTTCAGCTGTTGACCAGTCAGAAGATACCAATCCCGTCCATAATCCCGGGATAAACCCTGTCCAGTCAATACGGTCAAAACCATCATATTCAAATATTGGTCCGGCAAACACTCCACTTGCATTTGTAAATGTAAGCTGACCCTGATCCATGGCTTTTGCAACATTATAGGATGTCGTACCTCCCGGATTAACGGGGAAATTTGCACCATCTATTATTAAAGATTGATTATTGTTTACCACCAGGAAAGCTGAGATTCCTGAATTATCTCCATGTTGAAAAGTACAATTATTAAAGGGATGCCCTGGGTCCACAATACCACCATCTTTCACAAAAACACCATTTGTCCCCATGTATTCAAAAACTGCATCCTCAGCGCTAATTGTACCTCCTGTATTTATATTAATATCATAATAATAATCCGGCCAGGAGTGAGTAATTGTTACTGGAGATCCTGGTGCACCAACCACCGCGAGCAATCCACCGGAATTTACATTCAGTTCAGCGCCATTCGTCAGTAGTAGTTGTCCGTCTGCATTGATGTTCAATGTTCCACCATCATTGATATTTACATCCCCGACTTTTGAAAGATCTACTCCTGAAACGTTAAGTATTCCTTCTTCAATAGTCAGTTCGTCACTTGCCAACTGCACATCTGAATGAATTGTGACAGTTAGACTTTTGTTTTCAGGATTAGTAAAAACTGGTTTTCCTTCATCATTAACTTTACCTGATTTCTTTGAGCTGACTTTATCAATTATTACCGGCCCGAAATTGGGATTCTGAGGAGAAATGTTATCCGCATAAATATTCTGGTCTGCCGTACCTGTAAAAACAGAAGTTGTATTCCCATTACCAAAGTTCATACCGTATCCTGATGTTGCATCATTTGTAATATTACCTTCAAAATGATGAGTTTGTCCGAAAGTACCATCCTCCCACTCACCCTGGAGAATATGAACATCTCCTGTGATCCACAGCGGATCTATGGGACAAAAAGCACCATGAGGACCCGTCAGGGGATTGTCTATCGTCAGGTTGGCAAATGTTTCAGGATTATAGGCTGCCTTAATGTATTGATAGTCTGTTCCGTTAAAAATCAGGGTGGAATAACTTCCGGCATTAAATCCAGTAGTTGTTGATGGAGCTGTAGTATTATTATTTGTCCAGTTTCCACCAACATAGATCATAATGTTTGCGAAATCGTCGTTTGCATTTAGGCCGGCACCATCGGCTATTGTTAAACTGTCGGTTACGTTTAGGGTATTATTCAGGTTTAGCTCGAAAGAACCATCCACAATATTCAGATTGTTTAAAACATTAACCGTATTCACTGAAGCTAATTCAAGCGCATCGAAATATCCACTGGTTTTTTCAACAGATAAATTGTAGAATGTTTCATCCGTTAGGATGTCGGCTAAATGGCTGCCAACAAAGTGTACAGTTGCGGTACCTTCATTAAAGGCTACATTCCCAATGTTATTGGTCCAGTCACCACCAATGTAAACATCGTTGTTGTCAGTGTCAAAAGTTCCTGAATTTATTATTAGATCATTAGATATCTCCATATTACTGGCCATGGTTACCGTATTCGATTTTCCACCACCGCTAATGATTTCGCCACTTCTTTCATCAATTAGCATTTGACCAGTTTTCTGATTTTGGAGATTGCCTTTTGCTGATTTGTCAATGTTAAGGTTAAAGAGTGTACTTCCGTTCAGCTGACTGATATTTACATCAGAACTGCTATACATCTCAATAGTACCTGCAGTTGGAGTAAAGTCCGCTCTGTTCCCCTGGAAATAACCTGATGTTCTGATGGTACCACCTGTAATGTTATCAGTAAATGCAAACGCGTTAGCATCTATTCGAATTCCGGTACAGTTAAAATCAAGGATACCTGAACTCATTTCAATAGATGCATCCTCCTGATAGGGCCAGTAACTCAGAGAACCGGTAACATTCATAGTTCCTCCATGAATAAAAAGATCACCTTTCAAATCAACATAGTCACTTCCACTTCCTCCTGAGTTTGTGAGGTTTATAGTTCCGGATGGATGGACATAAAATTCACCCTGAACCGCATTGTCCAAAAGATCATTTGCCGTAAATGTACCATTTACGACCTCAAGGGTGCCAGCAGTCCAGTCATATGCAGTACAAACAACATTCGCCCCATCAATAATTTTACAGTTAATACCTGTGTTGTCCAATTCCAGCTCATAGAATGTTTCATCTGTGGCAATATTATTATCCCAAATGCTTCCGTTATCTGTAATAATGACACGGCCAGTACTTTCTTCGAATCCTGAATCACCCACATAATTTCTCCAGGATCCATCAACATAAATATCATAAATAGTTGAAGAACCCGACGAACTGCGACAACTAAACTCCCCTGAATGAATATAAAGGAGTTCAATATGAAGGTCAGCATTAGCAATATAGCAAGTTCCTGAGGGTTTATTTACGCTGAAGATATTAATATACAAATTTCCACCATCCAGGTCTTCAATATATTGAGTCCCGGAACCTGTCATTTCTAATCCCATTTTGCTCATATCAATATCATATAGAGCATTGCTCTCAACACGGAAATTACCATCGATACGAAAATAGGGTTGGAATACTCCAGAAGCATAATCTAATTGACTTCCATCCTGAAAAACCACACCTCCAGCAACTATCAAATTCAAATATCCACCAATATATAGAGTACCCCCACTTTCAACTTCAAACGCAGACGTACCTGCATTTGTAATGTCAAGTGTACTGTTGCTGGGCATTACAAATATTCCTTCCCTTATTTCAAATGTACCACTGCAACTCATATCGTTCTGCATGGTCATGGTAGCGGAAGTTGTTGCCTTCAGGACTCTTACATAGGTGTATGTGTCGTTTTGGTTATCATCCCACCACAGGTTGTTATCCGGTCCTCTGAAATACAGGTAACTTGTTCCGTTCATGGTGAACTGTCCGAATCCGGCATCGAAGGTTCCGTAACAATAGAAATAACTTCCGGAATTCTGAGTCAGCATGGCCCCGGAGTACAGGTAAAGGTTCTTGCAATTCGCGTAAGTCCCACCTCCTATAACAGGTGAATTTGGTGTACCTGCCGGTACAGATACGTTATCATCTGAGGTTGGCACGGAACCAATGTCCCAGTTTCCGATATTATCCCAATCAGAGCTGATGGCTCCGGTCCATAGAGCATTTGCTTTTGCTCCACTGGCTTTTCTTTTAAGGATTTCATCGGGAGATAATACTTTATGTTTTTTCTCCATATTAGGTTCAAGCTTCTGGGAAAGCTCCTTAGCAGAGGTATGGTTTATTATGGTAAATAGAAAAAGGAATCCGATTAATAGAGTAAATTTTTTCATGACATTCAGTATATGTTTTTGATTTTGTGCTTGATTGATAACCTGAAAGAATGTACAATTCCAAACAAATATAACTATAAAAAGCCTAAGAGTGGATGAGATTTAGGAAGCGGCAGATTTGATTTAGGGGCAGGTAGTTACAAATTAGCTTGCGGAACAAAATATAATTCAATGATTCTAGAACTTGCCAAATTGATAAAGTGTAATTTATAGATCGATTATACAGGAATGAAAGATCCTATGCTTGTATATGGATGCCAATAATTGTTTTTTTTCTTATTACCTGCCTCACCTTTTTAATTGTAAGACCTGAGAAGCATTTCAGAATTATTTATTTTCCAATTTTTCGATCCTTGACTTTAATTCTTCATTCTCTGCAGCCAGCTCCTGAACAGCTTTCACCAAAGACACAACAAATTCTGCATAACGTATACCGTAATGATCTCTTTCATGTTGGGCAGGATCAACACCACTGAAATCATAGCCAATGCTTTCGGCAGATTCTTCTACTTCCAGTGGTATGAATCCTGTAAAGATGATGTTGGGTTTTTTGCCAGTAAGTTGATAATATGAGGTCAATCAATTCTTGCTGCCGATGAAATTGTACCGGCCTAGTTTATTGGTAGTATGTCCTGAATGCATCTCACACTGTAGCCCAATGTATTACTATCATAGTAACGATTCACTTGAGCATAACTGTGGAACAGGGCACGATACCACCATGTATTTGAACTTGTCACAGTTGAAGTCCAAAAGTAAGCGCTGTATGTCAGATTGCCGAACGTGCCATTCGATTTACGGTAACCACCTCCAAGAGCTGTGAAACCACTTGAATTGGTTGCTCCTATATTGGGATGGTGCCAATGGATTGTGCCAGTTTCTTTTAAGTTACTACCTGCATCTGTGCCCCTCCATCCAATTGCGGTACATGAAACTGTACCAATATCTACCTCATTTTCAAGTGTACACCATTCGGCATTTGTAGGTAAATGCCATCCGTCGTTGGGCGGACAAATTCCCTGAACTCCTGGAGTTGTGCTGTATTGCATCATTTCGTCCCACTGGTATAATCCACCATAAGAATCACAATTGTTTATAGTATTGTTATAGCAGTATTTTTCAATGGTGCCATTATCAGTTTGGATAGTAGTTCCATTTAACATTGTACCAATGTTTAGGTTTTCTGCCATCCAGCATTGATTGCCTATTTGGATGGTGGCATAGGATTGACCGTCACGAGTATCAAATAGATCATCGCCACATTGCCAGGGTGCTGCAGGTAATTGTGAACTTTCACCTATGTTTTGTACCCATACATCATTTTTATCCTGATTTTCTATTTGTCCGTTCATGTTAAAATCAGCGGATTTATATCCTTGCGTTCCGGCCTCGTTTGTCCAAACTATTTTATCGTTTGTATTGATATCCCCATCAGTGTTGGCATTGCCTCCAAACATTCCATATATTACCCCAACAAGATTCTTTTGTGCATTTGTACCATAAGCTTGATCTGCTGATATTGCAAAATCATAGCTGTAAATTCCACCGGATTCGGTTATAGGATTTGCAGACATAATACCCAAATGATTCCTGTGCTGGATAATTAAGAAAAGGTGATCAGTTGGTAAGTTATAAAACTCAGGATTTGAAGAACCGTTTAGATCCACTATTGAACCATCTCTTTTCAGGAAAACAGCTTTTTGTGCGACTTTAGTTTCTGGTACTGCAGAGGGTGCATCAATGGCATTCCGAAATTCAATGAGCAACCAGTCAACTATGTCGATATTAGGGATAGCAGCTACAGCCTCATTTCCTTCATAATTCCATGGAGGCATGCTGTAAGGTTGTGATAATGGCAATCCTTCATCAAGCCAAGGATTACCATTTAAATCAGGATTCATATCTATCCCATTAAATGGTCCTTCAAGGAAAACGTTTAGGTTCAATTCTATTTCTTGAGCAATCCAATCGATCCTATCCCCAGGATCTGCTTCATACAAGGGTCCAGAAAAATCTCCGCTAGCATTGGTCACAGTTAAATGTCCTATGTCAGAAATCTTACCTATGTTATATGCATAGCTTACACCCGGATTGTTTGGAAAACTAATATTGTCAATGGTTAAATCCTGATTGTTGTTTATGGATAGCCAGATTGTTGAGGGAGGAAAAACAAAACCATCAAAGCTACAGTTGTTAAAAGAATTATCCGGATCTACCGTTCCTACACCTTGTACATTAATATATTCGACATCTTCAATTGTTGTATGGTTCGCGCTGATCGTACCAAAAATATCCATAGCGTATGGTTGAGACCCATCATTGTAAATAAGTGCCTTATTGAGGGATTCGCCTATTGTAGTTAGTTGACCACCTGAGGATACCAGTAAATGCGAGCCCAATGAAAGACTGGCTCCGGCATCAACAACCAGATGACCTCCATCATTAATCCTGACCACACCTGTGGATTTTAGTAAATTGCTGTTAAGTTTTAATGTTCCTTCTTCAATTACAGTTGTGCTGTCCATAAAAACAACCATATCAGAATTCAGAGTTAAAGTTTTATTAAATATCTTACTTATGCATATACCTCTAAAGAAACCTGAACCTCCATTGTTTTGATAAAACGCGTCAATAGCTCCATTAAATGATGTGGTTCCTCCGGGATAGTAATTACCTGAACTTTCAATTGTAAAATCCCCGGAGATATAATGATTCAGTCCTGGTGAATAGTCTAACCAATCCCCGGCATTTATATTCAAATTCCCAAGAAGAGCAATGATAGCATCAGGCCTGAATGCTCCCCCTGTTTTATTAATTGTAAGATTATTAAAATAGATTAAGTTTTGAAATACAGCATAGAAGACCTGGTCGGTGGACCCATTAACGGTTATTGTCTCTCCACCTACATGAAATCCACCTAGATTATTATTATCTGTCCAGTTTCCTCCTATGGTTATATCTATATTTGTGCCTTGACTTGCATCTATGTGGCCATTATCCATATTTACATTACCCGTAATACTTACTGAGGAATTATCATTTAGCAGCAAATAGCCACAAAACATATCTAAATCCCCTGCAATATTTGCCTGGGAGTTGTTTTCTTGTATCAAATATCCATATAAAATATTAAGGTTGTTGGTGTTAATTGTTATACCGGGAGCCACATACACCATTTGACCTAAATATTTTTTATCGATAATGACATTGTAAAAGGTTTCATTACTGAATATTGTTGCATTTTCGCCACCTGTAAATATTACTGAAGCTGATGATTCGATAAAACCTGCATCCCCAACATTATTTGTCCAGTCACCGCCAATATATATTGGGAAACCGTTTGAATTCAAAACTCCATTGGTAATATTTAGTGAACCATGAATGGTTAAAGTACCTATCATTAAAATATTGTCCGATTTTGTACCACCTCCCATTTGTTTGCCGTTTCTTTGATCTAATACCGGCACCTTACTATTTTTAGCATCCTTTTCAGAAATCTTATTGATCAATAGATTATGTAAATTGCAATTGTTTATTAAATAAATGGAAGCATCTGTATTGCCATACAATTCAAGGGTTCCAGCATCCGGTGTAAATTCATTGGTTTCACCCCAGAAACTACCGGCTATCCTGATAGTGCCTCCTGTAATACTCTCAGTTAAATGGTATGGGGCAGCATCATTAATGGTGATTCCCTGGTCATGGAAATCAAGAATACCGTCGCTCATTGTAATTGAAGCGTTATCAACATAAGGCCAGCGGCTAGGTGATGTGCCACCATAAACATTCATTGTACCATCCCCAATATATATATCTCCATTTAGATCAACATCACCATTATAATTGGTGAGGTTAACAGTTCCACCTGTGGATATTACGTAAGTACCAAAAATCCCATTGTCTATTAGATCATTGGCTGTAAACGAGCCACTTGCCTCTACTTCTATTCCACCAGATGTCCAGTCATAAATAGCACAATTAACTTGTGTGCCATTTATTTTTAGTAATCCTCCTACTGTTTTATTTACTACCAGGACATTAAATGTTTCATTAGAACAGTACTGGTCGTAATTACCACCATTAAATTCAACATTCCCAATTCCTGGTAGTAAACCGGACACTCCTGTCTGGTTATCCCAGTTTCCTCCTACATAAATAGTTTTGTTACTTGCAATATGACCACTCTCAATGGTTACCTGGCCATTAACCGTTATATTATCATAGGAAGAAGCTGTATAATTCGTTGAGCTGATCGTTAGGTTGTTGAAAGTGGTGGTGGCTGGGTATGTTATATCTTGATAAATGAACTGTACATCACCATCAAAAACAAATGTTCCATGGTTGCAATCCAAACCTCCGTAATTTAAGATGTCCCCCTGAAGAATAATGGAATTTGGATTGGAACCGAACAATAAACAATTGGGTTGGATGATTAAGTTACCATGTATATTCAGATCCTGTGAAGAGGCATAGGAAAAACTTAACCAGCCTGGACTGGTTTTAAAGCAGTTAAGGTGGTTAAAATAACAGTTGGTATCCTCACTGTAAATATAATTTCCTCCGCTACCAAGAAAAGAAACCATACCGTCATTGATTTGTGCGTTGGCCCCATCTTTAAAATACCAGTCGCCATATACCAGGAATTCATCATAATTTGGAAAGAAAGCAGTTGAACCCGATTCCCAGTTAACATCTCCGTCAACAATCAGTCTTCCGGCCGGATGATCCAGAATTAGTTGTCCATGAATAGTTAAATCTCCATGAACATGCAGGTCTTCATCAAACAATTTAAAAAAGTTAGCCCCGGTTCCGTGATAAATAGTCAGATTATTACATTCGGCATCTGCTGCATATACCCAGCATTTATTGGTTGTTTCAGGGATGATGACATCTATTGTAGCATCCGGGACTAAATAGTCCGACCAGTTATTTGGATTATGCCAGTTGGTATCTGCTGTCCCGGTCCATGTATACGTAATTTTATTTTTTTCAACTGCAGGATTATTTGCATTTGCTGTGAATTGAAAAGAGAAACTCAACATCATCAATACAACTATTGTTATTATTTTCATTTTGTCAGTTTTAATTGATTCATTTGATTAGTTATAATTTTTTTTCCAATTTTTCAATGCGAGCTTTTAATGCTTCATTTTCTTCTGCAAGTTCTTGCACTGCTTTCACAAGCGGTACAACAAATTCAGCATACCTGAGCCCATAATGGTCACCATCATGTTTTGCAGGCACTACTCCACTAAAGTTGTAGCCAATGGATTGCGCTGCTTTTTCTACCTCCTGGGCAATAAATCCTGTATATGTGATATTGGATTTTTCTTTGGAAGGTTGATATTCTGAATCCTTTTCCGAATATCTTAAAAAATGACTCAGCTTTTCAATATCGAGCTGGTAGGATATTGGCCGGAGTTTCTTTATGAATTCCAGACCGGGAACATTTTCTTTAACCTCAGTTTTAAACCGTTTGTCTGATAGGTTTGTCCAGTTGGCATAACCACCAATATTTACAACATTTGCATTGCCGATACAAATGTAGTCGAACCAAGTAGGTGTGGCCAAATAGCCAAGTGATGAGGTATTACTAAGAGCAGCTCCGGAGGATTGTGGACCTGCATTATAACCAATAGCTGTATTATCAGTACCTATTGTTGTAAAATATAATGCATAGTATCCGAGAGCGGTATTATTGTTAGCATCGTTATTATACAATGAGAAAGTTCCACAAGCTGTATTTCGGTTTGCAATTGTATTATTGTACATTGATAAATGCCCGAGAGCAACATTATCATCACCAGATGTATTATTCCTGAGTGCCCAACCCAATGCTGTATTGTTTTCCCCTTCATAATTATAGTATAAAGCTGAAGAACCTACTGCTGTATTGAATATTCCTGTATTGTTACTGTACAGTGCACGATAGCCACAAGCCGTGTTATTAGTACCTTCATCATTGTAACGTAATGCTTGTGCACCACATGCTGTATTGGAGGATCCTGTTGTATTCCATGATAGAGATTCATATCCAAGGGCCGTGTTAAAAGATGCAACTGTACCTGCATTATTATACAAGGCCTTATATCCAAGTGCTGTGTTTGCAGCGCCTGAGGTATTATTTTTTAATGCGGATGTTCCAACTGCTGTATTTTCAAAACCATCCTGGTTGTTTGCCATGGCATCGAATCCCACTGCCACATTTCCATCTCCGGTAGTATTGGTTTGCAATGATTGTGCTCCAAGGGATGTATTGCTGGAACCATCTGAGCTTAGGTGTTGCGATAAATATCCAACAGCTGTATTGCCAGTGGCTTCATCATTTGTATATAGTGCATTGTAACCAACGGCAGTATTCGCCCATCCACTGCTATTGGTATAAAGTGAATATGCCCCGACAGCTGTGTTGTAACTTGAAAGATTAAAGGTAAGTGTATGAGCACCAATAGCAGTGTTATTACCACCATTTGAGTTAACACTTAAAGCATGGGCTCCCATAGCTGTATTGTAATGGCCTGTACTATTACCAAACAATGCATAATTTCCTGTTGCAGTGTTTTCATTCCCTTCGGTATTGTTATGACAAGCATTGGTACCTATAGCTGTATTTTGATTTCCAATGGTATTCTCCTGAAGAGCATCTCTTCCCACAGCAGTATTCTCAATTCCGGTAGTGTTTTTCCAAAGTGCCAAGTAACCCATGGCTGTATTATGTGTTCCTTCCGTATTAGATTCAAGAGCACAATAACCAGAAGCTGCATTCCCCCAGCCTATTGTGTTTGAGAATAAAGCATTTACACCATATGCAGTATTTAAGTTTCCCGTTGTATTGGAATACATTGCATTATAGCCACAAGCCGTATTCCAGCCACCTAATGTATTGAAAAAGAGCGCTTTTGAGCCTACTGCTGTATTTTCACTCCCATCAAATGGATTGGTACCAGCTATATTATTAAAGAGTGCAGAATCCCCTACAGCAACCAGATTACTTCTTTCGGTATTTGAAAATAAAGCACGAATACCGATTGCCACATTGGAGAATCCTGTTGTATTGGTCTTAAGTGCATCATGACCAATAGCCGTATTGTTCATCCCATTTGTATTTGAATAGAGGGCGTTATAACCATACCCTGAATTATAGTGTCCTCCAAGGTTATTGTATAATGCCTGACTGCCCATAGCAGTATTCCTTGCTCCATTCTGATTTGAGAATAAAGAAACCACACCTATTGCTGTATTTTCATATCCATTTGTATTCGAATGTAACGATTGAAATCCAAATGCTGAATTATTATGGCCATCATTAAAAGCAAGTGCATTTGTTCCAACAGCTGTATTTTGCGTTCCCGTATTGTTCAGAATCAGGGAGTGATATCCGATGGCTGTGTTGCTATGCCCAGAAGTATTAAGAGCTCCGGATTCATAGCCAATAAAAACATTTCCCCTATAGGTCAAATCATCACTCATACCGGCTCGCTCTCCCAGAAAAGTCGACCAACCTGTATTTATAGGCTCAATAGCACGTGATGTAATCCTTAATTTTTCCAGACCACCAATAAAAATCCTTGCTGTATCATCATCGGGATTTTGTTCTGTGGTAATGTATGTATCACCATCAAGGTCAGAAACCGACTGAACACCTTCTGTTCTTTCTGCATACAGGGAGTAGGGGACACTCAATAACTGGGTTGTCCCCATAGATATATAACTACTACCTCCGACCGGGTCAATTTCCATCTCAAGAAATTTTGCATTGTTACCCCAGGCTATTGAAGAGAATGTACCGATAACCGGGGTCCCGTTTCCTATTTCCAGGTTTGCCAATCCGAACTGGTTGGTAATGTGGGATTGTGTTTCCTGGAAAACGATTGTTCCCCCTGCTGATCCATCAAGTATGCTAATTCTGAAATTTACATCCTGATTTGGGATGATTTGTCCGGCATTATCCCGGACGATAGCTTGGTATTTGAAGGATTGCGGGGATTGAGCGATTAAAAAAGTTGCTAAAATAGCAGCCAGTACGGTTGTTGAAATTTTTTTCATAAGCCTGAATTTAGGTGTTATAGTTGTTTTAGTCAGTCCGTTATTGTTTTCTGTCATTCATTTTTAGACTTCAAAAGAGTTATCATTATCATAAGAAAATCTCATCCTAATCAGGTATCTCACTAAGTAATCAACATTATGTTAATTTATTTTGACTAATAAACTTTACTATTTTACCGGAGGTGTATAACTTCCATCGGTATCCCCGGCACAAACACCCTGAAAGTTTTGAGTGCCCATGCCACCGGTTACAATAACCGAGGGCTCTTCAAATATCCAGAATTCAGGGAATCCGGGAGATTGACCGATTACTTTCTGGCGCATAAATTGTACATCATTCATGTTAATCGGAAGGCCGGATATGTCGACATCTGCTGCCTGTAACAATAAGCCTGACAGACCGTTACCGGGAGGTTGATTGGTTACATACTGGCGTGCAAACTGGACGTCATTCATGGATAATCCTCCCCAGGGTTTTGTTGTTGTGCTTTCAATATGATAATTTCCCGGAGCGATGCCAGGAAAATTGAAGTCACCATTGATATCTGAAACATCCGAGGCTAAAGGAACTGTCCCATCCATAAGGGTAACATTGATGTCACTTAAGGGAGAACTAATAACGTTCAGATAGGTAACATTCCCATAAACTGTATGTAAACTGGCATCCCAGTGAACTCGGTTATAAGGATCATACTCAAATCCATCGCCGGCAAAGGCACCGGTCGCGTTATCAAAATTTACCGATCCGTCATCCACATCTTTATAAACATTGTAACTTCCGCTCCAGGTGTTGGCAGGGAAGATGGCATCGGTTACATTGAAGTTCTGATCAGAGTTGATGGTCAATAAACGACCACCCGCATAACCATCTGTGAAGGTGCAATTATCAAAAGAAAAGGCCGGATCAACAAATGCCCCGGGATTTAACAATATTCCTTCGGGAGCCATGAATTCAAATACTGCATGTTTTGCTTTGATTGTGCTTGCGTATCCTGTCCAGAAATGATAGTAACCTGTATTGTGAGAAATATATGCTTCATTTCCAGCAGAACCAATTACCTCAAGTGTACCACCTGTATTAACAGCCAGCCAACTGTTATCATCCATGGCCAGTAATGCGTTGTCGTTAACATTTAATATCCCGCCCCCATTTATATCGAGGTCTCCCACAACTACCATGGTATTGCCCTGAAGCATAAATTCTGAGTTCACATTTACAGAGCCCATAACGATTAATGGAGATCCTGGATGTATGCCAAAGGATTCCGTTCGGTTAATATTTAGATCATGCAGATAATTTCCATTCCTTATTTGAACGTAATGACCTAAATCCGAACCAATGAGTTCAAGGGTTCCACCACCTGGCTGAAAAATTCCTGCTATATCCGCATGAACGGACCTTCCGGCAATGATCGTTCCGCCACTTATATATTGTCCACCTATAAAACTTATGTTGGCATCAGGGAATTCGAGAGAACCACTTATCATATCAATTCCGCCTCCAATATCTATCCATCCGCTTGGCAATGAATAATCACAAATAAAGGAGGAATTCTCAATAACCATAAATCCATAGTTAAAATTAAGCAAGCCGTGAACGGTTACCATACTATTGTTCATAATAAATAATTCACTGGCTTGTATGAAAGCAAGAGTAGAATTACACAAAAAATGCGCACCGTTTTGAACAAAGAGTGTTGCATCATGACCGATAGTACATTCACCGTCGATGATCCAGTCTGCGTTTGAATCCCACTCTGCATCATGGACCATGATTAGGTCGCCAGACACACGAATAGGATAGGATCCGTTTGCCTCATCTCCCCAGGAAAGGGTAAGATTTCCAAAAGAGGCATCATCATCGTATTGATCTATATCTGAATCAAGGAATACCGTTGAACCGGTTCCCAGCGATGCATTTGTTCCATTTCCCCAAGTCCACCATGAACCATGGATTTCGCCTGCTGTGACGTTTGCTGATGAACCCGAAGACCAGTCAATGTCGGAAGCATATAACTTTCCTGAACCATTGGTCATGATTAACTGACCATGGTTGTCGAAATCATTTGTAATATGTAATTCACTGTTGCCAATTTCCAATGATGCTCCGGTTTCAATGGTAATGTCCTGGCAATATGCCAGAAAATTATTAATAACAGGATCATTTGGTGTTCCGCTAGGAATTACTACGTCAGAGGCGGCTCCCGGAACATTAAAATCAGCCCAGTTCATAGGATCAAACCAATCGGATGAAACATTACCGGTCCATCTTCCGTGAGGATAATCAGTCCAGTGGATAATTGAATAGGGATCATATTCATAAAGGGGCCCTGTAAAGTTCCCACCTGTTGTTGTTACAGTAATCTCCCCATGTGAAATCGTTTTGCCAACATTGTAAGTTCCTGCTAAAAATGGATTATTGTCAAAATCAATATAACTGATGTTTAATATTTGATCATTATCGATGACCAGTCTTAACGAAGGTGCTGTATTAATTCCGGAAATAAAATCACAGTTGTTAAATGAATTTATAGGATCTACATACGCTCCATCCTGCACCCAAATGCCATTTTCGTTCATGTCTTCAAAATCCGTGTAGTTTGCACTGATGGTTCCCCCACTAAAAACCTGGAAATCATAAAAACCAACCACATCTTTCCAGACCCTAGCTTTGTTACCGCTTGCACCTGAAGCAACAAACTGCCCGCCATTATGGACATACAGGCCGGAAACTATGGAACACCATGCACCTGCATCCACTTCCAGAATACCACCATCATTAATGTAAATGTCTCCATGAGATTTGTAGCTATTGCCGTTGAGATCAAATGTACCTTCTTCAATAGTTGTAGTATGATTGTTATAAACAGTCATTATTGAATTCAGCTGCAATGTGCCGGCTTTTGTATTTTCCTGGGTACTCCCTGAATCCGATCCTGTGTTTTTTCCTTTTGTGTAATGCTTGTCAATAACAATATCTCCGAATTGTGCAATCCCACCATTGCTTTGATAGGTTTGAAAATTTAGGCCTTTGAAAGTAGTTGTTCCTAATGGATAATATCCTCCGGTTGCCTCTAATAGCACATGCCCGGTTAACCAGTGGTCAAGTCCGGCAACATTATCCCACCAGTCGCCATCCTGTATTATTAGAGCTCCATGGACATGTATATCGTCGTTAGGCTTGAAAAATCCACCTGTTTTATTGATGACGATATTTCCGAAAGTTTCTTCTGTATCATCGGTATTAAGAATTTGATCTCCGGCGCCGTTAAAAGTCACAACTTCTCCTCCCTTCCAATAACCGTAATATTGTGTGTTGTTAGAATTTTCATTGGTCCAGTTTCCTCCAACGGACAAAATGTTTGCTCCATCATCGGCATTTAATCCTCCTCCCAAACCAATATATACATCGCCGTTAACATGCAATTCTGAATCGTAGTTCATTTCAAGGGCACTGTTATATATATCAAGGTCGTTATTGACCTGTACAATTATTCCATCCATCAGGGTAAGTCCAAAAATACCACTGGAAGCGTTGGAACATAGCAGATCATAAAATGTTTCATTGGTATGGATTTCCGAAACTTTATTGTAGCCTACGAATCCTACCGATCCTGTTGACTCAATAAATCCGGCATCCCCAATATTATTGGTCCAATCCTCTTCGATCAAAATATCATAACCGTTTGAATTTAGAAAACCGTTGTTGATGACCAGGCTACCGTGTATATAAACAAGTTCTGTTTGTGTTAACATATTTGATTTTGTTCCATTGCCAATGGATTTTCCACTTCGTTCATCAACAAGGTTGTTTGGCTGTGAAGTAGGACTTGATGGATTTTTTGTTGATTTAGCGATGACTACATCATTAAGATTACAATTGTTAATGGTATAAATACTGGCATCAGTAGGGCTGTAAAACTCCATTGTTCCGTATTCGGGTGAGAAGTTGTTTGATTCCCCCCAAAATCCACCTGCAGTTCGAATGGTACCACCTGTAATGCTTTCGGTTAAAGTATAGGTTGGGGAATCAAAAATATAAATACCCTGGTCATGAAAGTCAAGAACACCATCCATCATTTGAATTCCTGCATCAGCAACATATGGCCAGTAACTTGGTGTGGTTCCACCGTATACATTCATTGTCCCTCCATTTATTGAAATTTGACCGTTCAAATCAACATATCCGCCATAATTAGAAATATTGATCGTACCGCCGGTATTGTCTATTCCCCACATTCCATATATACCATTATCTAATAGGTCAAATGCTGTGAATTCACCACCCATTCTAACAGAAATTCCTCCGGAAGTCCAATCATATTGCTGGCAGGTGACGATAGGCCCCCAAATATTAAGAAATCCGGAAGATGTTTTATCAATTTCAAGGATATAGAAGTCTTCGTTGCTGTGTATTTCAGTCCATGGTGAAGATCCGATCCATTTTACTCGTCCGGTTCCCTCATCAAATGCTGAAGGTCCGACCTGGTTGTTCCAGTCCCCCTCGATGGTAATTGTTTTATTATTTGATACGAACTGGCCACTTTGTATCGTAAGGTTATTATTAATGGTGATATCCTTATTTAGTATTGTTGTAGAAGTGTTGGAACTTACTTTAAGATTATTGAACTCACATGTTGTTGTATAGGAAAGGTGTTCATCAATTTCCTGAACATCTCCATCGAATATAAAATCACCATCATAACAATACAGTTGGCCCATGATATCCAAATCACCCACTAGA
Source organism: uncultured Bacteroidales bacterium (assembly GCA_964421215.1). Lineage (GTDB taxonomy): Bacteria > Bacteroidota > Bacteroidia > Bacteroidales > JAADJA01 > JAADJA01. Next base: position 112,527 of record CAYQWA010000007.1, read on the forward strand.
TTAACATCATGGGGGGAATATATATAAAGAATGTCATCGTCCATTACCATTATTCTGCCATTTATATTCAGATCCTGTGTTGAGTTTATACTGACACTTACCCATTGGGTAGCACCGGTTTTATAGGCTGCTAAATCGTATAAATTGCAGTTGTTGCTGAAAGTTCTTAAGTAACTCCCGCCAGTACCTTCAAAACTTAGCAAGCCATGGTTAAAATAGATGTTTGATCCCGATTGGGTTATCCAGTCGCCATGAACTTCAACGATAGCATAAGTAAGGTCAGGGATATACAGAGTTGAACCTGATTGCCAGTTAATAGTCCCCTCGACCTCTAACTCACTACTGGGATGATCCAGAGTAACATAACCATATACCTCCATATTCCCATGAACAGTAAGTTGTGTATTGTATATTCTAAGATCATGTATTGTACCGCTCTCAACAGTTAAATTGTTACATTCTGCAGTTGCTCCATAAACATACACCCAGCATTTATTGGTCACATTGGGTATGATCACATCGTCTGTTGCACCTGGGATATGGACTGTATTCCAGTTATCCGGATTGTGCCAGTTGTTATCCACTGCTCCTGTCCAGGTACAGGGAACTTCAGGCAAAAGGTTGATTCGGTAATCTTCTACTTCACCATAAGGCATGATCCCGCATGGATCCATAGAACCTGAAGTATATTGAATTCTGATACGCACAACACATTCACCCAGTGTTGCTCCGGGAGGAGGAACGAGTGTCGCAGAATACGGACCTACACCGGGTGAACCATTTACTGTAATTTGTTCATATGCATCGTAAAAATCATCATCCCTATTCCAGTCCACCCAAATGCCACACTGATCCTGTGGATAGATTGGATTCCCATTTAACACTGTGATGTAGGCTGATGTATTAATTGGTACAGGAATTGACCAATAAGGGGCAAAATCCTCGTAACCAATACACCCCGAACTATGACTATAACCATGATCAGGAAATTCTACGATCCAAATAAATTCATCACAACCGCCAGATGCCTGGCAATACGAATTTGAATATATAACGAAGGTGTAGTCTTCCGTTTCTCCATAGGTTGTAGTATGATTCCCGTAACCATCACATGCTCCGTCAGCTCCGGGATCTGTGCTGTATTGTTCAATAATCCTAAATCTCGAATCACCTGGATCTGCCCAAACGGGAACTGTAATACTAGCTGTTAATGTTGCATCGACTCCACTGCCCAGATAATAACTTTCACTAGCCTCAAAAACATCATCATCGTTCCAATCGAACCAGGCTCGTACATGTTGAGTGTATGATCCGCTTGAATAGAAGCTGACTGATAATGTGTAAGTAGTTCCGGTTACGATACCAGTAATATGGGAGAAGGTGTAATCTCCGTAAGAACTGGGGCCATCCTGTCCTGTGTAGTTGCTGATTGAATTAAACGACACATGGGTTATCCAGTCATCGGATTGATTGGTGTAGGTTGATGAGCAGTAAGCTTTACCTTCAAGATCGCTGATGGTAATTTGTGTAAAGTCAGATTGGAATTTTTCACCTCCTTTAAAATCCTGGGAGAAACTTTTATTGTAAAGAAGACAAACAAACAGGATAAGTACTATGCTGAATTTTTCCATGGTATGAGAATTTAACTTGAAGTTGAATCATGTATAATCTGGTATCTATACAAAGTTACATTACAGCCATGGCGATTCCATTGTAAAAATCAGACGTTTTTGATTTTTACAGAGTTTATAGACAGACACTAATTAAGAGAAACAACTAATAAATCCTGGTCATCTGTTCAATCCTAATCCCTTTTACCAATTATTGCATCAATACAATTTTATCTCTCCTCCGTTTCGAAGTCTTGTTTGTCCATAAATTTTCATTCCATGTAAAAAATAATCTGCTTGCGGTTCATCTGATAGAGAGAAAAAACATGCAGGTGCATTTTGTGTTCCGTTCACAACCAAACCATATCCATAACTGGGATCCATACCGGTTATTTTATGTCCATCTTCAAACAGAATAGAAACACCATTATATACCGTTAATGTTTGTCCGGTGGGAACAGTTACATTTCCTACAATACGGCCGCGTGAATAGCTGCTCCACGGACCTCCCCAGCTATCATACATATTTCCGCTGAGATCATTGGTATATGTTCCGCCAACTGTTAAAGAGGGATCACCAAACAGTTGCATTTTATGAATGTGGAGAAATGCATAGTTATTCATGGCAATATTTTCCACATCTGCTACAAAAGTGGCCATAGCATTTTCCCATAATATGCCAAGCGTTCGATTTCCATTGTAATAGTCCTGGAAAAAATAGGGTGATAATCCAATACTTAAGGCAGGATTGCTCAACCATAACCCGTGCTCGGATTTGCTTGTAACGCCAATATATCCGACTCCACCGGTACTGCTCTTAACCAGGAAATGCTCAGCCAGGGATTCATTACCATACGAATCATAAGTAGAGGGCTGAATGGCCATGGGTTCTGGGAAATTTACAACAGGGTAGGGTCCACCCAAGCGGTTCCACTCAACACCATTTATATCCATATAATATTCCCGGTGAAAATGAAATCGCCCTGTATAACATGCTGATGCAAAGAGCACCGGAAGTTTATTTGTATTGGTTAGTGATGACATATAAGATTGGTCATACCACGTATCCAGTAACAAACGGTTTCCATGTCCATAAAAGTTTACAAAACCAACTCCGTTATTCAGACGTGTATTGAATTCATTAGCACGATTTGCATAGGTTAAACCGGACCATGACGGATCATCCATATATCTTTTAATCACATTAAAACTGCTTCCGGTTAAATAAGGAACAACATCCTCATTCATTTTAGTAGTATCTCCCCAGCCTCCGTCACCATCAACCAATACCATAGCATTGTTAAACCAGTTACCCGGAGCTTTCAGTTCATAGTCGATAATCTTATTTACATAGGTAGTAACCTCTGTTCCGGTTGAAGCAGGTACACGCGCTAAAGCGATGTCAGGATACATATCGATGTCATCAAGGTTGACGAGATTGATATTGGTTCCGCCTGTAAAATCCATCTCCCCGATAATTCCATCGTTATCCCCATCCCAATCATCAAAGTTATAGGAACTGTTGTAGAGATCGGCATAATAAAGGTCGGATGGATAATATTTGCTTCCCCATTCCGTATTGTAAGCCCTGCAATACCTAACCGGGAATTTATCGCAATCTCCTACCAACATAGTATAAAGTATGTTATTGTACTGTCTGAAATAGTCAATGCATTTTTTAACCTTTTCAGGCAGATCACTTCCTGTAAAATTATTATCTACCCAGGTTAAATTTGCCAGTATTGTCGGTCGTCCTGTGCAGTTTTTGTAATTTTGCAAAACCTGTAGTTCGTCAATGAAGTCATCGGGGGCAATAATTAAAAAGTAGTCCTGAGAAAATGATGAAAGGCCAATTCCAAACAAAATCAATAATGCTATTCTATTTTTTAATTTCATGATAAACCTCCTTTTTACTGCAATGTTACCAATACAAGTATTTGTCCTTTTTTATCCTTCTCAAGCGATTCCATTGCCTTTCCGAGGATGGCACCCTGTGCTTTTGAATTATCTTTAACAATCATGGCATATCCCGGTGTCGGGGATGTGGTCAATAGGTCGCCCGCAGAAATTTCACCATAGGTTGCATCCACATTGCAATAAACCCGGCCTGCCAGGGCCACATCACAATCAAATTGACCTGCGCCTAATTTAACACCTGATCCCAGATTATTAGCACCAGCTACAATTCCGGCAACTTTGGTATCATAAGGAGTATTGCTCTCCGTTAATTCTCCTGGATTATTTGGATCAATTGAAAGGACAGTTCCAGGTTCTACTCTGGATGTTTCAGTAACATCAAATCCTTCCGCATAGTCAAGTCCTTCGCCCAATTCTACTACCGGTAATCCAGTGGTAGTACTTTCAACCCTGATGTTACCACGAACAGTCAATTTCTCACTCGGGGAAGTGGTACCTATACCAACATATCCGCCCATGATGGCAGTCCTGCTACTGTATATGTATAGTCTGTCGTCTTCATCCTCCTCTATATAAGCGTAATCGCTGTCTCCGAAATTTAACCTTGCGCCATGTCCAAAGGAGCCATCCGGTCCGACGAGTCGTATTACATTATCATCCGAGGTATTTCCTACGGTCAACCTATGGCTAATGGCCTTACCATTCGAACCATCTTTGTTGCTGGTAAATAATGTACTTTTTTCGCTAAAGCTTGATGATCCGATACCCAGATTGCCATCCGCATCAATAATAAATTTCTCTCCATTTCTTCCAATGATAAAATTGCCTGGTTTTCCATATAGGCCCACACCAGCCAGCCAGGTGTTTGTCCCCGAAACATCACTTCCTTCCCTGAATGATATGCTTGCCTCGTTTTGCCCTGTATTGGAATTCTCCAGTCGAAGCATCCCCCAGGATGAAGATGCAGCCGAAATATGCAGTTTGCTTGACGGATCAGAGGTGCCAATACCGACGTTTCCACTGCCTTTGAAAGTAACTCTGTCACCAGCCTGGTAAAACACCAGATCATTATTAGAGTTTATATAAGTCGAATAGGTAACTGAACCTCTCTTAAGGTTCAGCTCAGGTGCCTGATCCGATGGTGATTCAACAAGAATCCTTGGATTTGCTGTTCCATAGATGTGTAGTAACCGGGCAGGACTTGTCGTTCCGATTCCCACATTCCCACCGGCAAACACTTCGCCATCAAAATAACCAGCATGGCCAGTACTACTGCTACCATAAACCCCATAATTTCCTGTGCCAAGTGTCCCATAATTCATGGTGTTGAAGTTCACCCCATAAACTCCTGTACCTGTATTACATTCACCAAACACACCAGTACCGTTGTCAGTTTGTCCATGCACACCTGAACCAGTCGGTGCATATCCATAAACACCATCGTTCTGGTATGTTCCATCGTTGGTGGCCAGAACTCCAAAATTTCCACTGGTGGTATTAATACCGTGAACACCGTAGCCTTCACCGCTATTTGTACCTACTATTATCCCATCGTAGCTTGTGGCAGACAAAGAAAGCGGAACTTCAACATTAAGTGTAACGGAGCCAGTTGTACCTCCTCCAGTCAGCCCTGTACCAGCAGTTATAGCAGTTATATCACCTCCACCTAACAATTCTTGCCATGTCCCAACTCCACCTCCATCAGATGTTAATACATAACCATCTGTGGCTCCGGTTGGCATTTGAAATCCTGTCATTTGAGCGGTACCGATAACATCAAGTTTCTGAGCAGGTATAGATGTTCCGATTCCAATACTTCCGTCTGACGTAATTATCATTTTCTCAGAGTTGCCACCTGTCCTGAATGACATGGCATCATTCGGGTGATTGTAAACAACCCCTCCTGCAACACTGTTTGTGTTATCCCCAAAATAAATAACACCTTCATTGTTGGATGGTGTGAGTATACTCATTGCTACAGTTGAATTATTTTCAATCACCAGGGCACTTTCTCCATGTGCGGTTACAGCTCCTGCACTACCTTTATTTACATGCAATTTACTGTCTGGATTGCTTGTTCCGATACCGACATTTATTCCGTCATGGGAAACATTGCCGGTAGCCTCCCATTCAGCACCATTATGAAATATTGTCTGCCCTGATACTCCTGGTGGTAATTCAGCTGGTAATACTACAGCATTCCCATCACTAATCGAAAGTTCATCGCCAGTTAGTGATAACGTTTGTAGTTCATTTCCGGGATCAGCATCGGCATCATCCACATTGGCCGTATTTTCTGAATATATGGCATAGGGTACACTTATCAATTGTGAAGTTCCCATTGAAACATAGCTGCTTCCTCCGGAAGGATCTAGCTCAACTTCGAGGTATTTTGTATTGTCCCAGTCGATTAAGGAAAACGTCCCGACTGTTACGGTTCCCTCTCCAACATTCAGCTGGGCCAACCCAAACTGATTTGTAGTTGTACTATGAGTCTCCTGGTAAACTACGGTCCCACCTGGTGATCCGGTACGAATACTTATTCTCAGGCCTACTGCCTGGTTAGCCATAATGTCTCCTGCATTACCGCGCACCACAGCCTGGTATTTGAAGGCCAGTGGTACCTGGGCAATTAAGCCTACTACCATTAAAACAATTGTTAAGGTAAGGATGAATTTTTTCATAGCTAATATTTTTGATGTTCACATTATTATGTTTGTATATCCTGGTTTCCTAAAAATCTTTTGAAAACGGGAGGTGTTTAAATATTTATAAAATTAAGATATGTGCAGAGCAAAACGTTGTAAAAATCGGACGTTCTTGCAGAAATCTGTTCAAAGAAAATCCGTCTGACCGCTATAAGCGGTCGGACAGGTAAATTAATCGTTATGCTTAAGGAATAGCAGACCCACTTCCTAAATTCGGTAACCAGTAATCATTCTTATCAGTATTATCCGACTGCATGTTAAGGTTATAGTCGCTTTCAAGGTAGCCTGGCAGACCTGCCTGGATCATCCATACATTTACTTTATCTGGGAAATCAACAAATCCATCCCCATCCCCATCTCCGCTGAACATACCCCAGGTTCCGCCACCCAGGTGCTTATGTGCAGATGCACCCCCATGAACCTGGCCTGAACCTGAAGAGTAGTCATAGGAATATATTCCTGCTGTTTGGACCAATGGATTGGCAGATATGATCCCGATATGGTTTCGTTGCCAAATAGCCACGAACAATTGATCGTTAACGGAATTGGTAAATTCCAGTTCTGAAAAACCGTCCAGATCTACTACTGTTCCATCATTAAGTAAAAAGGTGGCTTTTCTGGCTATGGCTGTTGAAGGGATTGCACTCAATATATCCGGAGCATCCCTCAATTCAACCAGGATCCAGTCGACAATGTTTGGATCAGGAATGGCTGCCACTGCATCAGCACCTGTATAATACCAGTCGGGTAGGGGATTTCCGAAATAAGGCAGAACAGGTTGAAACGGGTGTGCCAGTGGTAAAATGGGATTTATATCCGGATTCATATCGGTACCGTTAAAAGGGCCTTCAAGAAATACAGTAAGTGACAGTCGTATACCTGGTACTGTCCAGTGTACATGGTTGTATGGATCGTAATCAAAAGGCTCACCCGCAAAATCTCCGGTTGCATTACTAAAAGTAACATCGCCAGGAGTTGAATTTTTGTAAACATTATATGATCCGCCCCATGTGTTGGTCGGGAAAATTGCATCATCAACAGTAAAACTCTGGGTATTGTATATTGACAGGAGTTGTCCTCCGGATACCCCATTTTGAAAGACGCAACCATGAAATGCATGAATTGGATCAACATAGGCTCCTGACTGAACAGTTACACCCTCACTTCCGAGATATTCAAAAATGGTACTTTCAGCGCTGATTGTTCCGCCATTTTCAACGCTTAAATAATAGTAGCCTGAAATACTGCGTATGATGGCTTCACTTCCCGGGAACCCGATAGCTTTTAGCGTCCCGTCAAAATTTATATTGATCCACCTGTTGTTGGCCATCTCCAGGGTTGCATATTCATCAAGATCCAGGATACCTCCAGCGCTAATAGCTACATCACCGTAAACAGTAATGGGATTGGATTGAACTTTTAATTCGGAATTCAGGATAAGATAGCTTTGTATAATCAAAGGTGATCCCGGATGAATTCCAATAGGCGATAAACGGCTGACATGAAGCTCATAGGGCTGGTTCCCGTTGGTAAGCTGCAGATAATGTCCAGTACCTGATCCAATTAGCTCCAGGATACCTCCGGTAGGAACAAAAGCTCCTGCACCTGTTGCAGAAACTGAACGTCCTGCGAGTATGGTTCCTCCACTGATGCTCTGGGGATTTATGAAGCTAATGTTGGCATCGGGGAACTCCAATGATCCCAGTGTCATTTGGACATTCCCAAACAAATCAATCCATCCTGAAGGAAGGTGGTGATCACACATAAATAGTCCCTCATTGATTACCAATTCTCCTGTGACCGGAAATATAAAGTTGTCATGTACCCAGACTTCAGCATTGGCATCTATTTCAAGTTTACCCTGCAGATTAAGTGCTCCGTAACATTCTAAATGAGCTCCACCGGTAATGTTGAGCCAGGCACCCGATGCAATAGTCCAGTTTCCATATATTATCCAATCATCAAACAATCCCCATAACAAGCCGGGTGACAAAGGCAACACATCAAAGTTTCCATTTACCCGTACTGGGTGTAAGCTTTTATTTTTTGATTTTGATTTTGAAAAAGGATCCATCGTGAAGACCAAATTACCAAAAGCAGCATCAGGATCATCCGCTGTTAATAAGGAAGAAACGTAAGCTGTGTTTCCTGTTCCCAGGTTGGCATAGGTACCGTCTTCCCAAATCCAACCATAAGTGTAAATTTCTCCTGCAGTAATATCATCAGTAGATCCGGGCTCCCATGTGATATAAGGTGTAAAAAGCCGGGACTGGGAAATTGTCATGATGAGTTCTCCAGATATAAAGAAGGAATCAAAAAAGTTGACACTCAGAATATTCAGGGTATCATTTCCTATTTCCAAAGAAGCTCCCGATTGAATTTCGACTGTAAAAGCATTTGCTGACGAATTGTTAATAACAGGGTCATTCGGTGTTCCTGAAGGTATCACCACATCTGTTGTCGAGCCGGGCACAACAAAATCTGACCAGTTATCTGGATCAAACCAATCCGAGGAAACAGAACCTGTCCACAACCCCGGAACAAAACCAGGCCAGTGGATGCGGTCATATAAATCGTTTTCATACAAAGGTCCTGCAAATTCACCACTTGCATTGGTCAGGTTAACTTCTCCCTGATCAAAGTTCTTAGAAATATTAGTAATGTTGGTTGCTCCCGTGTGAAGAGGAAAACTTGCATTATCAATGGTAATTACCTGATCATTGTCTATGGCTAAGTAAGTAGAACCACCCGTAGAGCCACTTCCTTCAAATATACAGTTATTAAATGAATTGATGGGATCAACATATGATCCACTATGAATCCAAATACCAGGAGTACCTAAATCATGAAAATAAGCATAATCAGCATGGACAGTTCCTCCGAATATTTCAATCTGATATCCGGATGGACTTGCATAAGGATAATGAACATAAGCATAATTGCCGGGCTCTCCCATGATTGTTAAAGTGCCACCTGTCATAACCCTCATATAATCATTCAGAGCTAATTGGGCTCCTGCGTTTACAATTAATTCCCCTCCATTGTTAATTTCAATGATATCATCCGAGTGGAAGGCATTTCCATTTAAGTTTAAAATACCATTATTAATAGTAGTCGTTTCATCAACAGTTTCAAATGAATTGGAAATTATATAAAAGCTACCGGATTTATCAATCATTAAATTTTTAAATATAGCAATTCCCCCATTGTTTTGATAGTATTGATCATTGTTTCCCATGATAGTGGTAGTTCCAAATGAACGGTACACTCCAGCCGACTCAATAAGAATATCCCCGCCAAATTTATGGTTTAGGTTGGTACCAAGATCTGTCCAGTTCCCATTCAAAACAGATAAAGAAGAACTCACTTTAATACTGTCTGCAGGAAAAAAATAAGTACCTGGCTTATCTATGGTAAGATTCGTGAAATGTTCTTCATTGGCATTTGTAGTCAAAACTGAGGAGACACCTCCATTAAATATGACAGATTCTCCACTTGCATAAAATCCTTGAGTACTAGTATTGGATGTATTTTCATTGGTCCAATCACCACCCACGTAAATTGTATTGTCTAAATCATCAGCATTAAGGCCGGCTTCATTGGCAATAAACAGATTCGAGTCCACTCTTAACACAGAATTAGCGTTCATTTCCATAGTGCCATCATCCAGACTTAGATCATCCCGGACATCCACAATGATTCCATTGCTTAATTCCAATCCATCAATTCCAGTATAGTTTTTATTCAGCATAAGATTGGCAAAAACTTCATTGGTATGAATGTGGGCGCCGTATGCCCCATCGAATGTAACCCAACCAGTTGATTCGATAAATCCCGGATCACCCATAAAATTGGTCCAGTCGCCTTCAATCTGAATGTTGTAACCATTTGAATTGAGGAATCCGTCACTTATTGTCAGACTTCCGTTGATATCAAGGAATTCATTCATTGTTAAGGTATTGGATTTTGCTCCGTTGCCGATGGTCTTTCCACTTCGTTCATCAAATAAAGGGATCGTTTTCTTTTTTATCTTTGGATGAGTAACGGATTTTCCTTTTGTCGACTTATTAATTATTACATCATTCAAATAACAGCCATTTATAGTATAAATATAGGCATCGTTGCTTCCGTAAAACTCCATTGTTCCATAATCAGCAGTAAACTCATTGCTTTCACCCCAAAAACCCCCGGCCGTCCGGATCAGTCCTCCGGTACCTACAATATTATCTGTTAATGTATACGTTGGTGAATCGTAAATATAAATTCCCACATCGTGAAAATCCAGGATACCATTTAGTAAATATATTTCCGCATCTGCTGCATACGGCCAGTAGCTGGGCCCATCTCCACCATATACATTTATGGTCCCTCCTGTTATGTCAAGGTACCCATTTAAATCAACGTACTGGCCTGAACCATAATTTGAAAGGTTTATCGTACCGTTAGTAATATCAGTTTCCCAACCTCCGAAAATACCGTTATCTACCAGATCGTTCGCAGTAAATACCCCATTTGACCTAACTTTAACGGTTCCATTAGTCCAGTCATAATGCTGGCAGGTAACTGTATAACCTTCAACCCGGAGCAGACTGCTGAAGCTCGTTTTATTAAGCTCCAGGATGTAAAAGTTTTCATTTCCATTAATATAAGTGGATAGCCCTGTAAAAATTACCCGTCCGGTCCCTTCATTAAAACCTGCTGGTCCGACCTGATTGTTCCAGTCGCCACCTACAGAAATCGTAAAATCATTTGAAATCAATTGACCGCTTTCGATTAGCAGATCATTGGCAACAGTAATTTCATTACCATAAATGTTTGTTGAAACGTTTGAGCTGATAGTAAGCTCATTAAAAAGCTGTGTTGATCCAGGTGAACTGCCATAAATCATTTGATCATCACCATTCATTACCAGTGTGCCATCATAACCGAGAAACGAACCAAGGTTTATCAGGTCGCCCTGTAAAAATACTGATTCAGGTGTGTACATATATAAAATGGAACCTGGCTCTACGCCAAAGTCACCATGGATATACATATTTGCAGTATTGGTACTTCCAATACTTGCCCAATCTGGGCTGCTTTTGTAGATCACAAGATCATTAAAATAGCAATTTTCTTCAAATGTTCTGATGTAGCTGCTTCCTGTACCTGAAATTCCAACTAATCCATCATCCATGGTCACATTTGCCCCTGATTTAAAAATCCAGTCACCTTTAACCTCAATAACTGAATAAGCCATTATTGTTGCCATGGAACCCGATTCCCAAATCATATTCCCATTTATAATTAAATGTCCATCAGTATGATCCATTAATAATTCCCCGTAACAATTCATATTACCGCTTACGTTTAAATATTTATCATAAATTCTCAAATCATAACCAGACCCATATTCAACAGTAATATTATTACAAAACGCCGGACCGGCATATACCCAGCATTTATTTGTCACATCAGGAATGGTTACATCTGTTGTTGCATCGGGGATGGTGTTGATATTCCAGTTATCTGCATTATGCCAGTTATTGTCCACTGCACCGGTCCACGTGGCTGGGATTTCAGGTGTTACAGTAAAAGAATAATCTTCAACTTCGCCATAAGTGGTCGTTCCGCATGGATCAAGCGTTCCTGTATACATAATACGTATTCGCATATGATAATTTCCAAGTGTTGTTCCTGCTGGAGGAACAATTGTCGCGGCATATACTCCTAAATCTGGTATACCGGTAACTGAAATTGTTTCATTGGCATCATAAAAATCATTATCATTATTCCAGTCAACCCAAACCCCACATTGATCTGAAGAATATGGGTTCGCGATATAAATGTCAATGGTTTCACTTGAGTTTACCGGGATGTTACAAAGATTGAAATAAGAAAGATCCAGATAACCATCACAACCTGACATTATAGTGTAAACTCCCGGAATCTGCACCATTTGTATATATTCATCACAGTTACCTGATGCACTACAATAAGAATTTGAGCTTATATAAAGCGAGTAATCTTCTGTTTCTCCATAAACTGTTCCATGGGGGTCACAAGGTGTGGGATCGGTTGAATATTGTTCTATTATACGCATCATGGTATGGCCCACTGTAGCTGTCATTGGAACAAGAATGCTGGTTGTTAAAGTTGCATCAATACCATAACCAAGGTCATAGGCTTCTCCTGCATCTAAAAAGTCATCATCACCGTTCCAGTCGAACCATGCCCACACATGCTGTGTATAACCGCTTGAAAAAAAACTTATGGATAAGCTGTAGGTGTTTCCTGCCAGTAAGCCCGTGCTAACAGTATCATAATCTCCGTATGAAATTGCACCTTCCTGACCGGAGGTATTGTTGATTGTATTAAAAGTAACATTTGTGATCCAGTCATCGGTTTGATTGGTGTAGGTTGATGAACAGTATGCCTTTGAATTTTCAGGGATTATCTCATTATTTTTTGTATCACCAGCAAGATTTTGTTTTTGAGACAAGCCGTTGAACATCAAAATTAACAGGAAAATCAGAGTAAGATATTTTTTCATGGGTGTAGGATTTTTACATTATAATAGATTCAATAGCCCGAATACTGTCGATCCGGGCTAAGAATCATTTGCAATGTTTTTATTTCCTAACAAAGTTAGGTACATGGGGAGGGGAATCCATTGTAAAAATCAGACATTTAATTGTAAAAAACAGCCTCTTTTAGAAACCTGTACTACGATTTTAGGCGGTCAGAGGGATGTGTCAAAAGAAAAAATCAGTCTGTGAATTACCGAGCAACTAAATCAACTCTGAGAAAAGAAAATTCATACAATTACTGTTTCAATGGATTTTTTAGGTAATCATAAACGATTTCCCCTTCTGTCAAATCAAATGAGTTTTTTATATAACCAACCTGTGTAATTTCTCTGATCTCAATTTTACCCAAAGGATTGTAGAAGGATGAATAAAAATTAAGGTGTGCCTGTCCTATTCTGAATTCTATTGTTTCCCTGGTTTCACTTTTTGTAAAAGTGAGCTGTTTCACTTCCGGAGGTGCATTGTCAATAATCGAAGGAATATATTTTAAGTTAAAGGTCCCTCCATCAGGTTGTTCCGGAGGAGGGAATGGCTCACCCAAGATAAATGTTGCCTCAATGATAAGGGTGTCCATTTGAAATACATTTATCGAAACATTGCCACCGGACTGTTCGATCTGTATCTCTGCTCCAACTTTATTAAAACCGGCAATTTCTCTTCCAGGTATTATTCCTTCCACTGCGTCAAGATACAGAACCGGCATATAGCTACCGTATCTTTCTTTCAGGGAAACCGGGATGGACATCAGGACTTCCATATACTTAACCTTAAAGGGAGACACCAGGTTCAGATCGTTAAAGGCAACTTGTATCTCATCGCCTATTGGTTTTAGGGGTTCAGGTACCAAAGCCCTGATTATTTCAGGATCTGTTTTAAATGTTATAAAAAATATCTCATTTTGATGGAATTGATAGGGTTCCAATTTGTAAAAAGGATCTGTACTACAAAGGTTAGTTCCGTCAAAAGATTGTGATTTCATCGAATTTATAAGCGACATTGAGATCATGAACAGTATGAGTAATTTGTAGTAGACTTTCATAGTACCTCCTGTTTTAAAATCAATATATTAAACCGTAAAATGATTGTCATCAAAGTTAATAAGTAGGAGGTGGAAAATTATTGTAAAATTCGGACTTTCACTTGTAAAAAACGGCCTTTGGATTACCGGTATTAGAATATAGAAACCCGTCTTTAAAACCCGTCTGACCGCCTGTTTGCCAACAAGGCAGGCTTGAAGCGGTCGGATGATTAGATCAAGGTACGCTCAGAAAGAGTTATATCAGTTCAGAAAAATAATCCAGTGCGATGTGTTCATCGCTTTGAATAAAGTCACCCGGGGTCATTCCTGTAAGCTTTTTAAAACTGTTTGCAAAGTGGGCCGGATCATAGAATCCTGTGTCGTAAGCCAGTTCTTTGATGGAATGAAAATGATTCCTGTGAATACGGTTGATCACAAAATGCAATTGCCTGATCTTAATGTATTGAATAGGTCGGATGCCAACAACTTCATTGAACTTCCTGTTAAATTGTCTGTCGCTTTTGTTGACCTGGTCGCATACAGAACGAACCGTGATATTACCGCTTGAGTTATCTATCAGTTTGATGGATTGGTCTATGTAACCGACAGCAGGTAGTGCAGAAGTCATTTTGTCAACAAGGAATTCCGAAAGTTTTCTGATGTGAGACCTGGAGTTGTTGTTTTCAACCAAGCACTCTAATAAGGCGGATGATTTTGACTCAGGAATGAAATTACTTAAGGCTACAGTTTTGTTAACAATACTGGCAGGGGATTGTCCAAATAAATAATAAAAAGAGGAGGGATTTAGCTCAATCAAGACCTGACTTAGTTTACCATTATGGAGTGCGTAAATATTATCATCGGTTTTTGGTCCCGTCAGCTGAATCTTGTTTTTTTGTTTGATTACTTTAGATTTAACTTTAAAATCAGGAATATCATAATGATTGTAGGAAAGGCATGAGAATGGACTGACAGTAATTTTTTGTTGGTATATAATTTTATGTAAAGTCCGAAAAATGGTGATCTTCTGGATATGATCCTTTAGATATTCATTGGGTTTAACAATAGTGACTTTCATCTAGGATAAATTAAATACCATTCATTTCATTTCGTTGAATGATTTTCTATTTATCCAAAAATACGCAATTCTCACTTTCGGGTGAGATTTATATTTTATGAGATCTCTATAATGAGGAGCAAACTCAAAGAATAGTTAATCTTTAATGCACCTGACACTTTTTCCATAGCCGTCCATACCACCATCAATCTCTGCTTTATCATTGTACCTGGCGATAGTAACATTAAGATGATATCCTTTGATCACCTTACTTCCGATGATCTCATTGCTGGACGTCCAGAATATCGCTTTATATCCCAGGTCCTTAATGTTTCGGTATGTTGCCCAACCTGATCCAAAAGCAGAAAATCCGGAAGGATCATTACCCGAGTCACCATCAACCCAGTTTACTGATTTTAATTCCCTGCCTACCTTATTGTTCGATTTTTTTACTTCACTATCTCCACTTACTACTCTGAACAATTCTTTCCATTCATCCTCACTTGGTAAATGCCATCCTTCAGGGCAAACAGTATTGGCTTCCTCCCATTCATAATACCTCCCATTTTTCTCGAGCTGTTTACAACTTATATTTTGAGCTCCATATTGATCTTTTTCTCCACATGTTCTAGCCGTTTTATAGCTATGATCGTAAAAGATCACATATCTGTTCTTTTTGTTTTTTAATACCTTCGATTCTTTTGTTTTATACCTGAGGTTCTCAGCCATCCATATTTGAGAACCGATGGTAACTGTTCTGTAAACTTCTTTATCGCGGGGATCTGTAAAATAGTTATCCTGCGTTATAGCAATTCCTGGAACCATTAACAGCATTACGAATAGGAACTGTCCGAATAGATTTGTTTTCATAAATTTCAGATGTTTTGATTGACATTTAGAACAACAATTCTGAACCGTTGTTGTTTATTGCAGAACCTTGATTGATGAATTCTTACTTATTGAGGTATCCTGAAATTTCTAATTTTAAATTACCTTTGCAGACCGGAAAAATTTCAGAGTTTAAAGTTCAGAGTTCTGAATGATTATCTCCTGATCAATGTATATTTTTTGAAAATAAATGAACTAAATCAATTTACTAATTAAGAAACTTATCCAATGACATTTGATATTGACATGATAAACAGGGTTTATACCCGGATGGCTGAAAGAATACAAGCTGCCCGTAAAGTTGTAAATAAACCCTTAACGTTAACTGAGAAAATTTTATACTCGCACCTTGATGAGAATCTCGCTACACAGGCCTATGATAGAGGTAATTCCTATGTAGACTTTAATCCTGACAGGGTGGCCATGCAGGATGCAACCGCACAGATGGCATTGTTGCAATTTATGCAGGCCGGTAAAGATAAAGTGGCTGTTCCTTCCACCGTTCATTGCGACCACCTGATCCAGGCTAAAGTAGGTGCAAAAGAAGATCTTGAATCAGCGATTATTACCAATAAAGAAGTATTTAATTTTCTCGCTTCTGTTTCCAATAAATACGGGATTGGGTTTTGGAAACCGGGAGCCGGGATAATTCACCAGGTGGTACTGGAAAATTATGCTTTCCCCGGTGGAATGATGATCGGTACCGACTCACATACAGTTAATGCAGGAGGTTTAGGTATGGTTGCAATAGGTGTTGGTGGTGCGGATGCTGTGGATGTAATGGCCGGAATGCCTTGGGAGTTAAAATTTCCAAAACTCATTGGAGTAAAACTTACGGGTAAACTTAGTGGTTGGACTGCAGCAAAAGATGTGATCCTGAAAGTTGCGGGAATACTTACTGTAAAAGGCGGAACTGGTGCCATTGTAGAATATTTTGGAGAAGGAGCTGAAAGTATTAGTTGTACGGGAAAAGGAACCATTTGTAATATGGGTGCAGAAATCGGAGCCACCACTTCAATTTTTGGTTACGGTGAAAAAATGGCTGAATACCTTCGTGGGACTGATAGGGCAGATGTTGCTGAAGCTGCAAATGCTATCAAAGAACACCTGACCGGTGATCCTGAAGTTTATGCCAATCCTGAAAAATATTTTGACCAGGTGATAGAAATAAACTTATCGGAACTGGAACCTCATATCAATGGACCATTTACACCGGATCTTGCAACACCAGTATCAGAATTTGCTAAAACGGTTAAAGAAAACAGCTGGCCGCAGGTACTAGAAGTAGGATTGATCGGTTCATGTACAAACAGCTCCTATGAAGACATTAGCCGAGCAGCCTCGCTGGCACAACAAGCGCTGGATAAGAATCTGGATGTTAAATCCGAATATACGGTTACACCTGGTTCTGAACTCGTCCGTTATACCGTAGAGCGGGATGGATTTTTAAATGTATTTGAAAAAATTGGTGGTGTTGTGCTTGCTAATGCTTGCGGACCATGTATAGGTCAATGGGCAAGGCATAATGCAGATAAAGGAGAAAAAAATTCCATTATGACTTCATTTAACCGAAATTTTGCAAAACGAAATGATGGAAATCCAAATACCCATGGATTTGTTGCTTCTCCGGAAATGGTTACTGCCTTTGCTATTGCCGGCGATCTTACTTTCAATCCAATGTCAGATTACCTCGTTAATAAAGACGGAGAAAAAGTAAAACTGGATGAACCTAAAGGCATCGACTTGCCAGTTAAAGGATTTTCCGTTGAAGATAAAGGATACCAGGCACCTGCTGAAGATGGCAGCGGTGTCGATGTAATCGTCGATTCAAAATCTGAAAGACTTCAAATTCTTACTCCCTTTGATGCCTGGAACGGTGAAGATTATAAAGGACTAAGCCTTTTAATAAAAGCCAAAGGCAAATGTACGACCGACCATATTTCAATGGCTGGCCCATGGCTAAGGTACCGGGGTCATCTTGATAATATCTCAAACAACATGTTGATTGGTGCAGTTAACTATTTTAATGACGATACCAACAAAGTCAAAAACCTGATCGATGGAGTATATGGTGCAGTTCCTGATACGGCAAGGGCTTATAAGGCTGCCGGTGTTGGATCCATTGTCGTGGGTGATGAAAATTACGGAGAGGGCTCTTCACGCGAACATGCTGCCATGGAACCCAGAAACCTGGGAGTGAAGGTTGTACTTGTTCGCTCCTTTGCCCGGATCCATGAAACAAACCTTAAAAAGCAGGGCATGCTGGGATTAACCTTTGCCAACAAAGAAGATTATGATAAAGTAAAGGAGGATGACAGGATCGATATATTGGGATTAAATGAATTTACTCCCGGCAAACAACTTACAGTTGTTCTTAATCATGCTGATGGAACAAAAGATGAATTCCCTGTCAACCACACCTACAACGAAAACCAGATTAAGTGGTTCAAAGCAGGAAGTGCTCTAAATCTGATCAAGGAACAGAA
>CAYQWA010000007.1:130879-183428 GCA_964421215.1 uncultured Bacteroidales bacterium
ATTTCCGTATATTTGTCAGTCCAAGAGGTCAGATACAAATTTAAATTCCCTGTTTATGAAGTCATTGTTTTTACCTTCCCTGCTAATATTTTGCATATCATTCGGACTCTTTTTATCACCGGTTACCAGCCAGGTTATTGTTAATGAATATTCGGCCTCAAACCTGGCTACGGTTACCGACAATTATTCCAAATACGAGGATTGGATCGAATTGCATAACACAGGCACAAGTACAGCAGATATAAGCGGTTATTATTTAAGCGATAAAATATTAAATCCTCTGAAGTGGCAGTTTCCTGCTGGAGTCACAATTCCGGCAGGTGGATTTCTGGTTGTCTGGGCTTCGGGTAGAGATGAAGTCTCAGGAGGACATTACCACTCCAACTTTAAACTTCAACAAACGAAAGATATACAGGAACATGTTGTTTTTTCGGATTCCAGTGGTGTCCTGATTGAACAGCACGAATTAGCCATAACAAGAAGAGGCCATTCAAACGGAAGAGCTCCCGATGCATCAGAAAACTGGAGTGTTTTTGGTACAGAAACGCCAGGAGCAACCAATAACACATCCAATGTTTACCAGAGATATTGTGCCATGCCCACGATGAGTGTAGAGGCAGGCTTTTATACAGATACCGTCACCGTTGAAATTTTTACTACAGAGCCCGATTCAGAAATACATTACACTTTGAACGGTACGGAACCTACAGGGACATCTCCCTTGTATACCGGGCCTATTACGATAACAGAAACTTCCGTTTTAATTGCACGGACATACAGTATCGATAATACTATCCTCAAAAGCCGGGTGGTGTTTAATACTTATTTTATTAATGAGTCCCATTCAATGGCAATAATGTCCTGTGCTGCTGAACAATTGGATAATCTCTTGAACGGTAACCAATGGTTAAGGCCTTTCGGGACTTTTGAATATTTTAATGAAGATGGAAACCGTACAACCTTTGGATATGGTGAGTTTAATGAGCATGGCCAGGATTCCTGGGTTCATGATCATCGTAGCATCGATTATATTGCACGTGATGAATGTGGTATTAATTATGCCATCAGGGACAATATTATCCCACTAACTGACAGGGATGAATTTCAAAGGATTATTCTCAGGGCAGCCGGTGATGACAACTATCCGGGTATAGATTCAAGTGCGCTGTTAAGGGATTATTTTATTCAAAATACTGCCCATAAAGGAGGTATGCAGCTGACTGTACGAAAAGGTGAAAAAGGCCTGCTTTATTGCAATGGTCAATATTGGGGAATTTATGGATACAGGGAAAAGGTTAGTGATCATGACTTTACGAAATATTATTACAACCAGGATAAATACAACATTTATTACCTGAAACTATGGGGCAGCAGCTGGGCTGAATATGGTGGACAGGCAGCCTGGAACGACTGGGACGCACTTCATGATTTTATTAAGTACAATGATATGAGCAACCAGTCGAATTGGGATTATGTAAAATCGCAATACGATTACACAAGCCTTGTGGATTATGTTCACATTAATTCCTTTGTAGTCTGTTCCGACTGGATAAACTGGAATGTAGGCTGGTGGAAAGGCCTTGACCCTGAAGGCGGGCATCAGAAATGGGGATATTCCTTGTGGGATGAAGACGCCACTTTTGCCCATTATATAAACTATACTGGCGTGCCGGAAATAAGTCCTTTAGCATCTCCCTGCTTTCCGGAAGGTTTGACCAATGACCCCGAAGAACACATTTACCTGCTAAATAAACTAAGAGACAATCCTGAGTTCGACCAGTATTATATTACCCGGTATATCGACCTTTATAATACCGTATTTCAACCTGACAGAATGATCACCTATCTGGACTCAATTGAAGCTAAAATGGCTCCTGAAATCCCGAACCAGGTGGCACGGTGGGGTGGGAGTGTAGCCGAATGGGAGAACAATGTCCAAAAAATCAGAAACTTTATCAATACCAGGCATGCGTACTTACCCACTGGATTTATGAATTGCTGGAACCTTGACGGTCCCTATCAAATTACTGTGGATGTTATGCCTGAAGGTGTTGGTAAAGTACAACTCAATTCTACGGTGTTGGATGATTATGTATGGACCGGAGATTACTTTGGAGGAATTGATAATAAGTTGAAAGCTATCCCTACCAATCCAAATTATGAGTTTGATCAGTGGGTATTGGATAACCATACAGTTTCACCATCAGATACACTTGATGACGTGATTTTAGACTTGACAATGGCGGACAATATTGTAGCCATGTTTAAATTAAAAGAAGTCAGGGACTCCATCATCATCAATGAAATAAATTATAATTCTCTGATCTCCTCCAACTCGGATGATTGGGTTGAATTAAAGAACAGGTCTTTATCGCCAATTGAGATATCAGGTTGGATTTTTAAAGATGAAAACGATATTCATATTTTTGAAATACCCCCTAATACCATACTTGAAGCCAATGACTATGTAGTATTATGTAATGACACGGCAGTGTTTAAATCTGTTTATCCTGAAATCGATAATATTCTTGGTAATCTGGGTTATGGTTTAAGCGGAACAGATGAAGTCATCAGGCTTTTCAACACCGAAGGAGAAGTGGTTGATTCTGTGCATTATTATGATTCCAACCCCTGGACCCATTTGCCTGATGGTTATGGCCCTACGCTGGAACTTAAAAGTGACACCCTTAATAATGATTTTGCTATAAACTGGAGGGCCAGTTATAATATGTTAGGAACTCCAGGAGAACCAAACTCTATCCAGACTCCTGTTCAATTATATATCAATGAGTTTATGGCGGACAATGATAGTATAATCCCTGATCCCCAGGGTGAGTACGAAGATTGGATCGAACTCTACAATGCTGGAGACCAATACATTGATATGGGTGGAAAATATTTTACTGATTTTATCTATGATCCTACTCAAAACCAGGTCTCATTTGACTCTCCTGACTCGACTATAATCTTGCCTAATGAGTTCAAGCTGTTTTGGGCAGACTCTGATGGATCGGATGGGATTTTACATCTTGAGATGAAATTGTCGGCATTAGGAGAATACATAGGGGTGTATGATGAAGATGGAGTAACAGTGCTGGACTCGATAACTTTTGGGCCACAGACCACAGATATTTCCTATGGGAGGAAAACTGACGGGGATGATGAGTGGGTATTTATGCCCAACCCTACACCTGAAGCTTCAAATGCAGTTGAAATATACCTTGATCTTAAAGTTTTTCTTGAGGGTCCATTTGAGAACAATGATATGAATAATGGCTTATATCCTGGTATTCCGTTAGCCCAACCTTATAACACAGAGCCATGGAATTATCAAGGCCTTGAGAATGTACAGGCCATTCCCCTGGCAAAGGTAGTAGACTGGATATTGGTTGAGTTAAGGGATGCAACGACTTCTTCAACGGCAACACAAAATTCGATGATCGCCCAACAGGCAGGATTTATTTTGGAAGATGGTAAGGTGACTGGGCTTGATGGTGCCAGCCATCTTCGCTTTGATGTTAATTACGCAGATAGCTTATTTGTAGTAGTCAGGCATCGCAACCACCTGGGAATTATGTCTGCATTCGGTCTGGAGGACAGTATAGGAGTATTTTCCTTTGATTTTACCAATGAATCCACACAATCATATGGTAGTCAAGCTGTAAATGAAGTAGCCACAGGAGTTTGGGGTATGATTTCCGGCGATGCAAACTCAGATGGTGTTGTCGATGATTCTGATAAAGACATCAACTGGTTCAACGATGCAGGAATATCCGGCTATCTAAAGTCTGACCTTAACCTGGATACGCAGGTTAATAATAAAGATAAAAATGATCATTGGTTGCCTAACGAAGGGAAATCGGTTCAGATACCTGAGTAGTCTTTGCACCCGTTAAGCGGATCAGTCAAATCAAGTCTTCTGCTTCTTTTTCTTAGCCGCTGGGAATAAAACATTGTTTAAGATCAACCTGTAGCCCGGTGAATTTGGAAACAGGTTAAGATCTGTCTGAGGATCTCCAACAAAATGTTGATAATCTTCGGGATCATGACCTGCCAGGAAAGTCCATGTGCCCTTACCGTATTCACCATGGATATAACGGGCTTCATCCAATGATTTGCTTTCGCCCATGATCAGCACATTGGGTTTCACATGTTTTTTCCGGAAAGCTGTTGTTTGTCCCATAAATCCTTTGACCACCTGTGTATGATTCTGGCAAAGCATGGTAGGAACCGGATCCCATTTTGCCGAAAACTCGAACAGGGAAAAATAATCGTTGTTCATGTTGGCCCTTCGTTGTGTAGGGATCACATCAATGGAAGAAATTTCATACTCAAATGGATTTGTGCTGATGGTAAAGCCGGTAAAAGCAAAACATTTGGAATAATCCAGTTTTTGCTGGGCATCAGGATCAGCAGGATCACCATCGAACATATGATCGCAAATGTCTATGCCTTCAGCTGCCAGGGCAACATCATAACTATCAGGAGCGGAACACATAGAGAAAAGGTAGCCTCCTCCGGTTGTGAAATCCCTGATTTGTTTGGCTACTGCTAGTTTGCATTGTGATACTTTGCTGAATCCTAACTTATTGGCAATTTCTTCATTGGACTCAACATCACGGATGTACCAGTCCGCATTACGGTACCGTGCCCAGAACTTGCCATATTGTCCGGTAAAATCTTCATGGTGCAAATGGAGCCAATCGTAAAGCGGGAGTTTCATTTCCATTACCTCTTCATCATATACAACATCATAGGGTATCTCTGCATAGGTCAATACCAGCGTAACTGCATCGTCCCAGGGTTGTTTGTTTTTTGGAGAATACACGGCTACTTTTGGTGGTTTGTGTAACTTGATAGCATCCTGGTTGGCCTGTGGATCATTTATTTCCATTAAGATTGCCGTTGACTGCGCATCAGCTATGATCTGGTAAGTCACACCCCTTACAACACATTCCTGTTCAATGAGGTCGTGGTACTGGCACATAAAGCTTCCTCCACGGTAATTCAGCAGCCAGTCCACTTCCACTTCCTGCTCAAGAACCCAGTAAGCAATTCCATAGGCTTTTAAGTGGTTTTGCTGTGATTCATCCATTGGGATCAATAAATAGGCTGCTTCGGTACTTAAAGTTCCTATAGTAAGGGCAAGTATTAAAATGAGTTTTTTCATAGATGTTTCAAAATCACAAACGAATTATCAAACTGAATATTTTAACACCGGATCATTGGTATTTGTTTGGCAAAATTAGGGATTAATCGGAATATTGGGCTGAAGAATGTGTGAAGAGTGACTTTTGAGCATTGCGAAATCAGGGGTTAGCATGTTGGAATAGTGTAATATTGGAAGTATGGGGTGGCCCATAAAGCTTCAGGAACAACAGTTATTCCATTATTCCAATATGCCATAAAATGTTCAACTGGAGTCTGGTATAATCAAACGATTATTACTCATTCAAGTGACTGAAGATCTCTCCCTCCAAGTCTAAAACGGCTGATCATCTTCAGGCATATCATTCATCCTCGACTGCATGGTAATGGAGTTGTCACCCGGATAGTCATATTCAGAAGGAATGTCACCTGGAAGATCGAATCCTCCACCTTCAAAATCAATAAATTTAGCAAAGCGGTCGATGAACTGCATTTTAACATCTGCCAATGCACCGTTCCTGTGTTTCGCAATGATGAGTTCGGCTACGCCCTTCGTTGAGTTGCCTTCTTCATCCTGATCGATCTTATAATATTCCGGGCGGTAGATAAACATCACCATATCGGCATCCTGTTCAATAGCTCCTGATTCCCTCAGGTCGGAAAGCAGTGGTCGTTTTGACCCACCTCGTGTTTCTACCGAACGGTTTAACTGTGAAAGAGTAATGATCGGAACATTTAATTCCTTGGCCAGTGCCTTCAATGAACGGGAAATTGTACTTATCTCTTGCTCCCTGTTGCCTTTTAGATCGGCTCCTGCTGACATCAGCTGGATGTAGTCCACGACGATCATCTGAATGTTATGCTGGGCTTTTAACCTTCTGCACTTAGCCCTGAGCTCAAAGATCGAAAGTGCAGGGGTATCATCTATAAACATAGGTGCATCTACAAGTTTCCCGATTTTTGCATTCAGTTGCTCCCATTCATAATTTTCCAGGTTTCCTTTTTTAAGTTTGTCGGCCGATAATTGTGTTTCACTTGAGATCAGCCTGGTGACCAACTGAATGGAAGACATCTCAAGAGAGAATATGGCCAGAGGTACATTAAAGTCTACTGCGATATTCCTTGCCATAGAGAGAACAAATGCCGTTTTACCCATACCTGGCCGTGCTGCAAGGATCACCAGGTCTGACTTTTGCCAGCCAGCTGTAATTCTGTCCAGGTCTGTAAATCCTGAGGGAACACCACGTAGGTTCCCTTCATGATCGCGGGCTGATTCAATGTCCCGGATGGCTTCGCTAACCAACGACTGCATGCTATCGTAATCACGACGGAAATTATTCTCACTTACAGAGAAGAGATTTTGTTCAGCTTTATCCAGCAGATCAAATACATCGGTGGTGTCTTCGAAAGCATCTTTTATGATGTCGGAGGAGATCTTGATCAGTTCCCTTTGAATAAATTTCTGTGAAAGGATGCGTGCATGGTATTCAATATTGGCAGTAGATGCAACACGGTTAGTTAACTGAGTAATGTAGTAAGCTCCGCCGATCAATTCAAGTTCACCGCTTGATTTTAATTCATTGGTTACAGTAAGGATGTCTACCGGTTCTGATTTTGCAAATAAGCGGTGAATGGCTGCATATATTTTTTGATGTGTTTCTTTGTAAAAGATCTCCGGTTTTAAAATGTCAATTACTGTAGTTAATGCATTTTGTTCAAGCATAAGTGCACCAAGAATTGCTTCTTCAAGATCAACAGCCTGGGGAGGAACCCTGCCATGCTCAGCAAAAGCTTGCTGAAGGATATTCTGACGAGGTCGTTTACTAGTTCTGTCCTGATTTTCAGGTGTTTTGCTTTTGGAGTTCTCTTGTTTAGCCATAGTTCAAAAGTAGACACTTTAGTAGAACAATTTCATGATTTGTGTGATTTATTTTTTTAACAAAGTTTTCCATGGATTATTAACAATTTCACTTTTTGCTATTTATTAAACCCTGCCAGTCAGAATTTTATTATTATTGTCTCAGGAATGTTTTGAACAAAAATATTAAACACATGAAAATAATCTGTATTGGAAGAAATTATGTCGAGCACGCCAAGGAGCTGAACAATCCGTTACCTGAAAGGCCCGTTTTTTTTCTTAAGCCTGATACAGCCATACTTATAAGAAACAGGCCCTTTTTTTACCCAGAGTTTTCAAAGGATATTCACTATGAGACAGAGCTTGTGGTAAAAATCAAACGGAATGGCAAACACATACATGAAAAATTTGCTCCAAAGTATTACGATTCCATTGCACTTGGAATAGATTTTACCGCACGTGACTTACAAAAGGATTGCAAGGCAAAAGGGCTGCCCTGGGAGATTGCCAAAGGATTTGATAATTCTGCTCCCTTGAGTAGTTTTATATCCCTAAATGATCTGGAAGACAAGGAAAATATTAGATTTCACCTTGAGCTGAATGGTGAAACAATTCAAATAGGAGAATCAAAAGATATGATTTTTTCGGTTGATAAGGTAATTACCTACGTATCTCAATTTATGACATTGAAAATGGGTGATTTGATATTTACCGGTACTCCTAAAGGTGTGGGGCCTGTAAAAATAGGTGACAACCTTAAAGGTTATCTAGAAAACAGGAAAATGTTGGATTTTAATGTGAAGTAATGAATTATCCTTTTTTTACAAGCACAACGGAATAAGCAGCTATGCCTTCCTCCCGGCCTGTAAAACCAAGCTTCTCAGTGGTTGTAGCTTTAATCGAGATGTCTTCTTCGGTAAGACAGGATGCTTCGGCCAGCATCTTTTTCATTTCAGGAATAAATGGAGCAATTTGTGGTTTTTCAAGACTAAGTGTGGAGTCGATGTTGTTTACCACATACCCATGACTGGTCACAAGTTCACATACTTTTTCGAGAAGTTTTATGCTTTGGATGCCTTTGTACTGAGGGTCGGTATTTGGGAAATGGTAACCGATGTCACGCAGGTTAATCGCACCCAACAATGCATCGCATATTGAGTGTATCAGGACATCTGCATCAGAGTGACCGATGGCCCCTTTGTCAGATGGTATTTTAACACCGCCTAACCAAAGATCTTCACCATCTTCCAGTCTGTGCACGTCAAAGCCAAATCCCACTTTAATCTCCATGTAATTCTGCAGGTTAGAAATTCACCATTCTTTAATACGAAGCTTCTTGTAAAAAGTTCAAAAATATTAAAAAAAAAGCTGACACTAAAAAGCGTCAGCCTGTAAGTCCTTATGTGTTAGCTATTAATTTTGATTTTCAAATCCGTCAAAATCAAATGTTAATGTAAACCTCAGTGTATTTTGTAAAGGATTTTGCTGGTCAGTCGGGATCAGGTATGAAAAATCAAGTCCAAATACATTGTATCTTAATCCGGCACCTAAAGTAAAAAACTGCCTGTTTCCTTTCATCGAACTTTCATGGAAATAACCACCTCTAATAGCAAATTGGTTATCGTACCAGTATTCAGCACCAAGAACCCAGATAAATTCTTTCATCTCTTCGCTAAATCCTCCGGGAGCATCATAAAAAGACTGGATCATTCCTTGCACAACAGATACTTCAGGATCCATTCCGCCTCCTTCTTCAATCACCCTGTTGCCTGACGCATCAATGATTGGATTGCCAAGCGTATCAAGTGCATAAATGGGAGGTGTTGGTACCAATAGTTTGTTCAGGTCTAATGAAACAGTAAAAGAATTGTATTCGTCGATTTCCATTATCCAGGTTGGTCCGAAACGAAGATTCGTTGGGATAAAATCCCTGTCAGAATCGTCATTTGAATAAGATACTTTCCTTCCCATGTTTGTTATGGTAGCACCAAAATTAAAGGTCGATCCTTCCAGCCAGTTCACGTTTATTTCATTGGTGTAGAAAATGCCCATATCGGCGGCTACTGATGTACCTGGTTTGGTTGTTTGTCCGGATACTGTTTGTCCCTGTGTTAAATTAGAGTGAATAAAACGAGCAGCCACGGCACCAGATAACTTATCAGAAAATTTCCGGGAATAACCGGCATCAACGGAAAATTCGTTGGGTCTGAAGTTACCGATCACCTGGCCATCCACTTCTGTAAATGTTATATCACCTAGGGAGAAAAACTTTAGAGAGGCACTTACTGTAGACCTGTCATCTATTCTTTTGTATCCTGAAAGATAAGCAAGGTTAATGTCGTTCACCAGCTTTCTTAACCATGGGCTGTAAGAAACAGCAAACCCCATGTCTTTCTCTATGAAAGCAAATTTTGCGGGATTCCAGTGTTGTGATAATGCATCAGGTGATGTGGAAACACCCAGCTCTCCCATACCTCCAGAGCGTGCATCCGGTCCAATGTTCAGGAAAGGAACTGCAGTAGTGATGGTGTTAGATGATTGTTGTCCGACATAATTTGGTTTGCCGGAACTTTGAGAAAACATTTGCGAGGAGGAGACTAAAAAAGCGGCTGTAACAACCAGAAAAAGTATCTTTTTCATATTAAAGATGTTCGATTTAAAATTTGTGCAAAAGTAACGATTATTTAAAAATTATATTGCTTCAGGATTTTTTGCCTTTTTTTGTAAAAAAGAAGCCGCGAAAATATAAAACTTTCCGCTTCCTCAAAATTTACAGCTTAATTAACTTAATAGCATTTGAAATATTGTATTATTCTGCAGGAAATCTGGTATTTTATTGCAGAAATCTCATTATCAGAATTCGGTAAGTTGAGAGATTGTAAAAATATTTATATATGGTTAAGATAATATTGTTGTTGGCTGGCGGGGCGCTTGGTTCATTATCCCGTTATGCAGTATCCGGATTAACCCACAGGTATATTGCAGGCATTTTCCCCTGGGGCACACTGATGGTAAATGTTACAGGAGCCTTTGTAATCGGATTTTTATGGGGATTGTTTGAAATGAAAGGACTGTCTCCCAACACTCGTATGTTTCTTTTTATTGGTTTCCTGGGAGGTTACACTACATTTTCCACATTTGCCCTTGAATCGTTGAACCTTATCCGTGACGGGGATATTAAAATGGCTGTTTTAAATATTGTATTGAATAATTTGTTAGCTTTGATACTTGTGTTTGCCGGGTATTTCCTGTCGAAAGGTATATTAACCACATTAAAATAATGGCAAATGAAATCTCCTGAAGAAGGGCAGTTGTTGCGAATTTTTATCGATGAAAACGATACTTGCAATGGACATCCATTGTATGAAGAGATCGTTAAAAAAGCAAGAGAACTGAACCTTGCAGGAGCAACAGTTTTGAGGGGTGTTATGGGTTATGGCGCTACCAGTCGGATCCATACCACCAAAATCCTCCGCCTCTCTGAAGATCTACCAATGGTCATTGAGATCGTTGATACTCCCAAAAAAATTGATACCCTGATCCCTTTCCTTGATGAATCTGTAAAAGAAGGACTTATCACCAGGGAGAATGTGAGGGTTGTAAAATACCGGCACTCTTAATTCGAAGTTCAAAGTTTCGGGTTCCGGGTTCTGTGCTTTCCTTATACATCCCCTATGTCCATCGAGATATTCCTATTCAACACTCCAAATTCTTCATCAACTTCAAGCAATAATTTTCTATATTAGCCGATTCTTTTTTAATCCGTTAAACTGGTTTTATGAGTTTTTTAGAAAGTCTTGGTAACCTTATAGATGGGTACAATGATTACATCGGTGTTTATGCTGTTTTACTGATGTTGCTTCCCACGGGATTGTATTTTATTATCCGGTTGAAATTCTTGAATGTTACCGCGCTGCGTCATTCGATACGAGTAGTGGCCGGAAAATTTGATAAGAAAGGCGATTCGGGTGACGTTAACCACTTTAAAGCTTTAACCACTGCACTTTCGGCCACTGTTGGTACAGGTAACATTGTTGGAGTTTCTCTAGCAATTTATTTGGGAGGACCGGGAGCAATTTTCTGGATGTGGGTTACCGGATTTCTTGGTATGATGCTTAAATATGCAGAATGTACCCTTTCTCATAAATACCGTACGTTCAATTCCGACGGATCTGTATCGGGAGGACCGATGTATTACATTCGTCGTGGAATATCTGAGATCTACAATGCTCCGACCTTTGCTAAGATACTGGCCATAATCTTTGCTGTGGCAACTGTAGTATGTTCACTTGGAACCGGCAATATGGCCCAGTCCAATTCAATGACACAGGTATTCCATACCAGTTATAACCTTCCTGAGATGTTCACATTCGCAGGATTTACATTAAATTCAAAATACGTCACAGGTGCCATAATTACTGCTTTTGTACTGCTCGTTATCGTTGGTGGTATCAAACGAATTGCTGATGTTACTTCAAGGCTCGTTCCTATTATGGCCATCCTCTATTTCATCAGCGCTATGATTGTGATCGTCATTATGTATCAAAGTGTTCCCGGAGCTTTTAAACTCATCATCAGCGATGCTTTTACGGGTACAGCTGCAACAGGAGGTTTTGTAGGATCTACATTTATGCTTACACTTCTTTGGGGGGTACGACGAGGTTTGTTTTCCAATGAAGCTGGACAGGGATCTGCTCCCATAGCACATGCTGCTGCTAAAACGGAATACCCGGCAAGGGAAGGTCTGGTTGCATCCCTGGAACCACTTGTTGACACACTTATCATTTGTACATTAACTGCTCTGGTGATCATCCTGACAGGAGCCTGGTATACTGCCACAGATGATAACACAATGACTGTTGTTGGTATGCAGATCGGTCTTGGTAAAATCGGAATCGACTACATGGCGACGCATGTAGTGGCCATTGGTTTGCTACTGTTTGCTTTCAGTACCATCATCAGCTGGTCGTACTACGGAACCCGTGCCATTAATTATTTATTCGGGGAGAAATACATTAAGCCCTACAATTATATGTATGGCCTGTTCGTATTCTTTGGATGCGTTTGGAGCAGCGAACTGGTTTGGGCTTTTGTGGACATGGTGATTACCTTCATGACCATCCCCAACCTGATAGGATTGCTCTTGTTATCCGGTGTAGTGATGCGGGAAACGAAAAGCTATTTTTCTGAGATGCAGCGACTGAAAATTAAAAGATAATCTTTCACATTATTTAGAAACCATTTTCCCATCAGGTGTTTTTGAAAACCTGCCGGCATTTTTATCATGAACCGGATCTTCTGAAGTCCATGGCCATCCTCCAAATTCTGTTCTCTGATATGCTTGTATTGTTTCCTGCAATTTTGCATCAGAATTTGCAACAAATGGACCATACTGAAGTACTGGTTCATTAATAGGGCGTCCTTGAAGGAATAACAAAAAGCCTTCCTTTGAACTATTTTTTATTTGTATTTCCTGTCTCGGGTTAAGTTCAATCAAATGATTTGAACTGATCTCCGTTACTCCAATTGTAATTGTATCTCCCTGGTAAAAAAACAGAGAACGTGTTACATCTTCCGCTAAAGGAGGTACAGTGAAAACAGCTTCGGCTTCCATCCTCATGGTCCAGATTTGTAAATGATTATTTGGATCAGCTGCCCATGAATCGGGTGGGGGAGAAAGTGCGGCTTTATCCCTGAAAGCACCTGCGATCAATTTTATACTTGTCATTTTTCCCTTGTCATCTTTCTCGATGATATTAGGAATATCTTCACTCCATAACATTTTATAATAAGGGTCTGCTTTTTTACTTTTGCCGGGCAAATTTAGCCAGAGTTGAAAAATCTCAAATGGATTGGAATCCTTATTTAGCAGGGGAAACATCTCAGCATGTTGTACACCTTTCCCGGCCGTAAGCCATTGAACATCACCCTCTCCAAATCGGCCTGTTGCACCAAGTGAGTCAGAATGATCAACCATACCTTTGGTAACAATACTCACGGTTTCAAAACCACTATGAGGATGTGCCGGAAAGCCAGGAACCTTTGTTCCATGGTACATGTTCCAA
This sequence comes from uncultured Bacteroidales bacterium, assembly GCA_964421215.1. Taxonomy (GTDB): domain Bacteria; phylum Bacteroidota; class Bacteroidia; order Bacteroidales; family JAADJA01; genus JAADJA01. The sequence continues at coordinate 143,951 of CAYQWA010000007.1, forward strand.
CCATCAATATCCTCAAAATCCTGCCCGATGTTTCGTCCTTCCAGGGAAGTGTTTGGCCCCAATTCACTATTCCCACCTGGATACAAATCATAATGATAAGAACAGAAAATAAAAGGGTCCTGTGTTTTCCACGGTAAACTTAATGGTTCAATATTTTTAATCGATTTATCATTTTCCATGGTGAATAGTTTTTTAGCAAATCCGAATTTTGATAATAAAAATGATCCCGCTGTAATTATTCCGGTCTTTTTAATGAATTTTCTTCTGCTGTTTATGGCAACCATAATTCCAAGTTTTATAATGATGTGTAATGGATAAGTTTATCAACCTGCCTCTGCAACTCATTTGACAAGCCATCTTCAATCTTCCCTTCCTTTACATTTCGATAAAAAGAAGGGAGAGTGTAGGATGCCACAATATTTGCTCCTAAATGCATAAACAGGGTTTCTAAAAATTGCCTGTTTTTTTTGCCTCCCCCCTGTCCAGGTGACGTACTCATTAATAGCATTGGCTTATTATTAAAAACCACTTTCGACCTTCTGCTTAACCAATCAATAATGTTTTTAAAAAATGCCGGAGTTCCTCCATTGTGTTCGGGCGAGGATACAATAAATCCATCATATTCATGAATTAAGTTAATTAAACTTGCTATTTCATCCGGTGTTTTATCAGGATCCATGTCAATTGAATAAATCGGAATATTCCAACTGCTAATATCCAGAACATCAACTTGCATCTCTGTTATTAAAGAAACACCAGAAGAAACCAATTGTTTGTTAATCGATTTGGAATGATTACTTCCGGCAAAAGCAATAATTTTTTTCATTGTCAATACCCATTTTTTTATGGTTAATCCCAAATTGAAGAACCTGACAGAGCGTATTTACCACCACCGGTAAAGATTAGTGTAAGTGCTCCAAAAAGATAAAGTCCTAATAACTCAATTCCCCAACCACCATGTTGATTCAGGGCGAAAATATCAGCCGCATGTACTAAAAGTATCGCGGTGATTACTCCCAATAGATAGACCATTGCAGCTAATCTTGTTCTAAATCCGATCAAGAGAAGTAGCGGAGCAATAATTTCTGTAATATAAACGCCGTAGGCGATGAAAGCAGGAAGCCCTTTTGCAATCAGTAAACCTTCAATAAAAGTGACTCCTTTTAGTTTAGCAATTCCATGCAGAAGCATTAATATTCCAATGGCGATCCGAAGGATAAATAAACCCAGATCTGTATTTCTTTCTAATTTCATTTTTGTATCAGTCCTATTTAATGTTGATTCCTCGCATTACCAGTTTTAGAAATTCAGGATGGCGTTTGATATACAGAGCAACAAAAGGACAAAGAGGAACAAGTGTAAGCTCTCTTTTTTTAATTTCTTCCAAAACACTTTTAACAAGTATACTTCCTAATCCCCTTCCTCCTAATGGTTTTGGTACCTCCGTGTGTGTCAGAAATATTTTATCTTCTGCCAGGATGTATTCAACCTTAGCAGTATATCCATCCACCAGGAATTGGTATTGTTTGGCCTCCTTGTTATCAATTAAACTATACGCTAAACTGTTTTCCATTCTCTTTCTATTTCTTTTGGCAGATCGATTAATCTGCAATTTTCAGCCCGGTTGGTTTTGAAGAAGTCCTATTGGTATGTGGCTGAGTCTGTCTGTTTTTTTAACAATTGTCTCATCTTTATTTTATAGTATTTCTATTACTTGCCTTCTTTTACATCATTTCATGGGATCAAAGTATTCCGTTAAATTTAAACTCAACATATGAGTTGTACAACTTTCTAAATTGTAAAGTAGAGGTATTTGAACCTCTACCTTACTTTATTTAATGCTGTCAACGTTTTTAGATATTTTAAATGATTTAATTAACAACAAGTTTGATGTCAAGCGTGAATATATCATCAATCGCCTTGTCACCAAGATTATCGAAAAATGAGTTTGAACCATACCTCACATTAAATTTGGAGCGGTCGATCTCAATCTTTGCAGCATATTCTTTACCTGTTCTTACAACATCAAAAGAAATACTTTCTGTTGTACCTTTTATGGTAATATCTCCTGAAACTTTTGCTTTACCATTGCTGAATTTTGAACTTCTTTTAACTTCAAATTCTGCAGTAGGATATTTTTCTACACCAAAAAAGTCATCTGATTTTAAATGTCCGACCAGCTTTTGATTGTAACCTTCATCTTCAAGATCTATGTTGGTAATGGTCGTCATGTCAACTACAAAATTACCGGATGTAATCTGATCATTATTCAATTCAATAAATCCACTTTTTATTTGGATGTAGCCCTCATGCTCACCCAGTACTTTCTCACCGTACCATTTAATAGTTGATTTTTCAGGGTTGACTTCTACATTTTGGGCAAATGTTAAATTGCCAGCTGTCAAAATGATTAATGCAAATAGGAAACTTATTGTTTTCATTTTCTAATTGTTTTTTGTTATTTTATTGATTTTATTTAATTGTTATTCTCAGTGTAAGTAAGCGCTCCCGAAGGACAGGTTTTGATCTGTTCTATCAGTTCTTCGGTGCTTGCATTTTCTATTTGAATCCACGGCTTTTCACCCGGCTTGTAAACCTGAGGTAATGTACCGACACATTTGGCTGCATGTATACACCTACCGGGTCTCCATGCAATGGTGATTTCTCCGTTACTGAATTCTTTTACTTTTTCTTGATCCATTGCTTAGTATTTTTAAGTTATTATAATTATAATATGTTTAAGACAACATTTGTTTAAAACAATTGTTTAATCAAAAAAAATTATTCTCTTATTTTATGCAGAATTTTTCTGAGTTCTTTTGCTTCGTCTTCCGTAATTTTATCTTTAAAAAAGTTACCCAAAACTTGATTTAAAGGTAATCGGGTTGCTTTAAATACTTTCTTCCCCTCATTCGTTATAGAAATATCTATTTTCCTTCGATTAGCAGGACAGGTTTCTCGTTGTACAAGTCCTTTAGTGACCAATCTGTCCAGTAATCGTGTTATGTCCGGGTTATTGACCAATATCCTGGATTTCATTTCATTTGCGGAGACAGGGCTGGGATCAAATTCCATCAATATATGCAGGGCATTCAATTGAGCATGGGTTAAGTTAAAAGGTTTCAAAGCTTCTTTTACCCTTTCCTCTATCCAACTACCCGTTTTCAATAAATTGAAATAAGCTATTGCATGTATGGACTTGGAATCTTCCAATTGTTATAAGTTTTAATAGTCTGCATAAACAACATTTGTTTACAACGACAAAAGTATATCTATTTTTTAAATTAGCAATTATTTTTTTGATTTTTTTTAATTCCATAAACAATAAAATAAGGATGTATGTTTCTAACTTACAGAATAACAATATCTTGAAAAAACTAGAAAATTTAGTTTAAAGATCCAATCTCAGATTTCTAAATTTTAAAGTTTCTACACAAATTCGAATTTGCTAATCCCGATAGCTATCGGGGCCAAATTCCAATAGCTTAAGAGTTTTGGGATTTTGATCATGGTGCTTTTTTAGAGCAATTAGAAATTTGTTCAATTTGACATTTTTATCATTGATATGGAATTGATTTAGAACCAATATTGTTTAAACAATCTTTTCTCCTATCATTACAAATTTCCCTACCTTTGCGCCAATTTTTTAAAGCGATCTGTTATGTTCAACGATAACGATAAATTTGCTGGTGAAGGCTTAACATATGATGACGTGCTTTTGGCACCTGCCTTTAGCCAGGTTCTCCCAAGGGAGGTGAGTACTTCAACATTGTTTACTAAAAACATCATGCTCAATATTCCTGTTGTTTCGGCTGCTATGGATACGGTTACCGAACACAAAATGGCAATTGCAATTGCCCAGGAGGGCGGTATTGGAGTGATTCATAAAAACATGTCCATTGAAGATCAAGCCAATGAGGTGAGAAAAGTAAAACGTGCTGAGAATGGGATGATCATTGATCCGGTTACCATCGGAAAAAATTCACTTGTAAGCGATGCCTTGCAAATGATGAAAGAATTCAGCATTGGTGGAATCCCTGTAGTGGATGAAGAAAATATTCTGGTTGGTATTGTGACCAACAGGGACCTGCGCTTTGAACGTAACCCTGAAAAACCGATAGAACAGGTGATGACCACGGAAAAACTTATCACCACCACTGAGTTTACTGATTTCGAAAAAGCAGCAGATATATTGCAGGAAAACAAAATTGAAAAGTTGCCTGTTGTCGACCAGGAATACAAACTGGTTGGGCTGATCACATACAAAGATATTATCAAGATCAAAGAAAGGCCCAATGCGTGTAAAGATAAAAGGGGCAGGTTAAGGGTAGCAGCAGCTGTTGGTATAGCCGGAAATACCCTTGAGCGTGTTGAAGGTCTGGTAAAAGCAGAGGTTGATGCTGTTGTCATCGATACTGCTCACGGACATAGTAAAGGTGTTATGGATATGGCCAGAAAAGTAAAAAGTACATATCCTGATCTGCCACTTATCGTTGGAAATATAGGTACAACACAGGCAGCTAAAGATCTGGCAAAAGTTGGAGTTGATGCAGTAAAGGTAGGAATCGGCCCTGGCTCAATCTGTACTACAAGAATTATTGCCGGGGTTGGTGTTCCGCAATTGACAGCCATTTATGATGTTGCTAAAGCACTAGAAGGAACTGGCATACCTGTAATTGCAGATGGTGGAATTCGCTATACCGGCGATATTGTAAAAGCACTTGCAGCAGGAGCACATACTATTATGGCCGGCTCATTGTTTGCAGGTGTTGATGAGTCACCCGGAGAAACCATTATTTTTGAAGGTAGGAAATACAAAACCTACCGCGGAATGGGTTCCATCGAAGCCATGCAAAAAGGTTCAAAGGACCGCTACTTCCAGGATGTTGAAGATGATATTAAAAAGCTGGTCCCGGAAGGGATTGTTGGACGAGTACCGTTTAAAGGAGGTCTTTCTGAAGTAATTCATCAGATGGTTGGTGGCTTAAGAGCAGGTATGGGTTATACCGGTTCAAGCAGTATAAATGAACTTCAAAAAGCCCGGTTTATCAAAATCACTGCAGCTGGTGTGGTTGAAAGTCATCCTCACGATATCACCATTACACGGGAAGCCCCCAACTATAGCAGGTAGTTTGGAGTTCCGGGTTCCGGGTTTGGAGTTCTGAGTTCCGGGTTCCGAGTTTGGGGTTTTGGTTTCATTTATCCGTTTTGATGATTTGTTATGAATATTCTTTATCCTCACTCGAGGATTAAGACCCATTAAATATTACTTAAGATCCTTATCCACCCTCTAGGTCCGAGTTCGATTGCTTGCGTGCTGAAGGGGGGTGTAATGTTAAAAAAACTAAAATTGAAAATAATCCCTGTTGAGGGATTACTATTGTAATAAATTAAAAACTATCTTTGCGCCTCGTAAAATTTATGTGTTAACCTGAATTCAGATAAGTATGAATAAATTAAGATTTTTATTAGCAGGTATTTTTTCTTTAGCCTTCTTGGCAACTTTTGCACAAGACAACAGGGTATTGGTTACCGTTGGTGGTGAGGAAATTTCTGTGGATGACTTTTTATACGTTTACAAGAAAAACAATACACAGGGTGAAGTGATGGATAAAAAGTCGGTTAAGGAATACCTAGATCTCTATATTAATTTTAAGCTCAAAGTAAAAGAAGCTGAAAATCTGGGTTATGATACTGTTCAGGCCTTTATTGATGAGCTTGCCGGTTACCGTGAACAACTTGCAGAACCTTACTTCGTCAATGAGGAGATCATGGATGTATTGCTTGAAGAAGCATACGAACGGAAAAAAACTGTTTTAAGGGCAAGTCATATATTGGCCATGGTAGGGCCCAATGCAATGCCTGAGGATACATTAACTGCCTACAAAAAGGTAATGGATGCCAGGAAAAGGATTTTAGGTGGGGAATCATTTAATAAAGTAGCCATGGATGTTTCAGAGGATCCTTCAGCTCGTGATAAGGTTTCACCAAGGAACAACAGAACTATACCTGGAAATGGTGGTGACCTCGGCTATTTTTCAGTATTTGATATGGTTTATCCTTTTGAATCAGGAGCCTACAGCCTGGAAAAAGATGAGGTTTCCATGCCGGTCAGGTCGGATTTTGGTTACCATATAATCCAGGTTACAGATAAAATTGATGCTCAGGGCTCCATCGAAGCAGCGCATCTTTATCTTCAAATGCCGGACAGTGCTGATGCCGCTGATTCAGCTGCCGTAGAACAAGAAGCAAACGACCTGTATAAAAGGATACAAAACGGTGAAGAATACGAGGCACTCTGTAAAGAATATTCTGATGATAAAGGTTCAGCAGTTCGTGGTGGGTTGCTCCCGAAATTTAACGTAAATCGGATGGTACCGGAATTTATTCAGGTTATTGCAACCATGAGTGATTCAGGTGATATTTCCAAACCTGTTCTTACATCTTATGGATGGCACATCGTTAAGCTTCACGGTAAAACCGGCCTGGAACCATTTGAAGATGTCGAAGCTGAAATGAGGAAACGTCTGGAAAAAGACCAACGTGCTCAAAAAAGCACAGAGGTCATCATTGAGGACATTAAAAAAGAATACGGATACAAATCCTATCCGAAAGCACTGAATAAAATATATGACCTTGTTGATTCAAATATTTATCAAGGAAAATGGACTGTGCCTGAAGAACTGAACCTGTCAAAAGCTGTTTTGAAAATCGGTGATAAATCCATCACTCAATTTGAGTTTGCCAAATTTGTTGCTGAGAAACAAAATATCGGGACCTCTGAAAAGATCAATGAATACGTCAACAAAAAATTCAAAGAGTTCGGTGATGAAGAATGCAGGGTTTACGAGGACAGCCAGCTTGAAAATAAATATCCTGAATTTAAAGCCATCGTTAAAGAATACCGTGATGGCATTCTGTTGTTTGAGCTGACAAATGAAAAAGTCTGGGCTTTTGCTAGCCAGGATACTGTTGGTCTGCAAAAGTATTATGATGCACATAAAAAAGATTTTATGTGGGGCCAGCGACTGGACGCTTCTGTTTACACCGTTAATGACTCAGCATATGTGAATACCATCAGAACATGGATTGAAGAAGGGAAAAATGACGATGAGATAAAAGCTGAAATTCATAATGATTCTCTGAGGATTGTTAGGATCGAACGAAAGAAATTTCAGAAAGGTGAAGATGATATGATTGATGGTATCAAGTGGAAAAAAGGATTGACTGACAATACAATGAAGGCAGGGAAAACTGTATTTGTAAGCGTACATGGCAAACTTTCACCTGAACCTAAATTATTTGATGAGGCAAGAGGATTGATCACTGCCGGTTACCAGGAAGAACTGGAAAAAAACTGGATCACTGAATTAAAGCAAAAATATACTGTGGAGGTAAATGAAGAGGTGCTTTCTTCATTGACAAACTAAACATATTCCTGTGAAAAACATACTCTGGCTTGCACTTCTGGCACTGACCTCCTGTATAGGCGGATCCGACAAAAGTTCTGAAAATGTTCTGGCCAGAGTTCAGAACGAATACCTTTATGAATCCGATGTGGAAGACCTTGTTCCACCTGGAACCCCTGTAACGGATAGTATTTCCATCATAAGAAATTATGTTAAACAGTGGGTGTCACAAAGGTTGTTCCTGGATAAAGCCGATAAAAACCTGCTTGCAGAGGATAAAGATTTTAAACGCCAGCTTGAAGAGTACAGAAATTCCCTTATTATTTACAAATATGAATCAGAACTGGTAAGGCAAAACCTGGATACCCTGGTCACCGACCAGGAAATCGAAAATTACTACAATGATAACCTTGGGAACTTTCAATTAAAAAACAACATTGTCAAGGTTTATTATGCAAGGTTTGAAGAGGATTATGAACACCTTCGAAGGGTGCGAAATTTCTTCTATTCCAGCCAGGCCGAACACAGGGACTCAGTTGATCATTACATCGAGAACTTCTCCGATCTGTATTTTTTAAATGATGAGACTTGGATATTGTTTAATGATGTTATCCGGTTTGTTCCCATAACCACTTATAATCAGGAAGCTTACCTGGAGAATCACCGCAAGATTGAGATCACAAGTGAACCTTATGTTTACTTCGTCCATTTTTCTGATTTCAGGATTAAAGAGGGTGTTTCACCTTTAAGTTTTGAGAAAGTAAACATCCGTGAAATAATTCTGAATAAGCGAAAACTTACCATCATCAACAACATGAGGGAGGAAGTTTACGAGATGGCTTCCGAAAAGGGAGATTTTGATATTTATTGATCGGTATATAATAAAGTACCCTACATTTTGTTTTATAGCTTTGAAATAATTCTACATACATGAGTTTATTCATTTACAGAAAATTAATTGGTTTCAATCATAGGATGGCAGTACTAATGCTATCCCTGGTGTTATTTTCGATTACAGGACAAAAACTGTCAGCTCAGGCCAGTAATGAAGGTGTAATAATTGACCAGGTTGTAACTGTTGTTGGTGGCCATGCTGTTCTTCAATCCGACCTGGATGCACAATACATGCAGTACCGCATGCAGGAAGGGATCAAAGGCAGCGAATCCACCATGAAATGTACAATTCTTGAAAACATGGTTATTCAAAAACTTCTCTTAAATCAGGCGGAGTTGGATAGTGTGGTGGTTTCAGATGCACAGGTAGAGTCGGAACTCGACAGAAGGCTCAGGTATTATATTAACCTTTTAGGATCACAAGAAAAATTCGAGGAGTTTTATCAGAAGTCGGTTGTAGAGTTTAAAGAAGAACTCAGGGAAGAAGTTCGTGAGATGATGCTGGTTGAGCGGGTTCAGCAAACACTTACCGAAAATGTGAAAATTACACCCAGTGAAGTTAGGTCTTTCTATAAAGAGATCCCAAAGGATAGCTTACCATATATAAATTCTGAAGTTACCCTGGCCCAAATTGTAAAAATGCCACCTGTTAACAGGGAAGAAATTGAACGAGTGAAAAATAAACTGCAGGAGATCAGGTACAGGGTCCTAAACGGTGAAAATTTTGCAACACTGGCAATTCTTTATTCAGAGGATCCAGGATCAGCAAAACAAGGTGGTGAACTGGGTTTGTTTGGCAGGGGAGAAATGTACCCGGAATTTGAAGCCGCAGCATTTACGCTTGAAAAAGATGCTGTTTCAGAAATCGTTGAAACAGATGCCGGATTTCATATTTTACAATCCATCGAAAGGAGGGGGGAATATGTTAATGTCAGGCACATATTGATGCGTTCGAAAGTTTCTCCAGTAGACCTTGCAAAAGCAAAAATAGAACTTGATAGCATTGGCGGACTAATTGAAAATGGGGAATATACTTTCGATGATGCCGTTGTAAAGTTTTCGGAAGATCCCAGCAAGAATAATGGCGGACTGCTAGTTAATCCCATGAGCGGAACTACACTGTGGGAAGCCGACCAGCTTGATCCGAAAGTATTTTTCGTTATCGATAAGCTGGATGTAGGTGAATTGTCAGCGCCTGTCCAGTTTCAAACCGAGGACGGAAAGGATGCTTACCGAATCCTTTATCTGGAGAACCGGACAGAGCCACACGAAGCCAATTTAAAGCAGGACTATGACAAACTGCAGGAATGGTCACTGGGTCAAAAAAAGCAGGATGAGTTGAACAACTGGATAACAGAAAAAGTTGAAAATACATATATCAAGGTAGCAGAGGAATTTCAGGATTGTGAATTTTTGCAATCCTGGGAGATGAATTAAATTCAATATCCTGGTTGATTATTAATTAAGGATTTAATCAAGTTTAAAAGTATGTATAAATCAGATGTTGAAGCTGTAGATGCTTTAGTAGAAAAATATGGGTTGCTCAAAAAGGAGATAGCCAAAGTGATAGTTGGACAGGATAGGGTAGTTGATGACGTGCTTATTTCAATTTTTAGCAAAGGCCACGGATTGCTGGTGGGTGTCCCCGGACTGGCCAAAACACTTTTGGTGAATACCATTTCAAGGATACTTGGTTTAAGCTATAACAGGATACAGTTTACTCCTGACCTGATGCCTTCGGATATTATCGGTACAGAAATACTGGACGAAAAAAGACAATTTCGATTCATTAAAGGACCTGTTTTTTCAAATATTATTCTAGCTGATGAGATCAACCGTACTCCACCAAAAACTCAATCGGCATTGCTGGAAGCCATGCAGGAAAAGGCAGTTACAGTAGCCGGTCATCGGTATACTTTATCTGAACCATTTTTTGTTCTGGCCACTCAGAATCCTATTGAACAGGAAGGTACTTATCCGCTTCCAGAAGCTCAGCTTGACCGCTTTATGTTTAACATCTGGCTCGACTACCCATCTTATAAAGAGGAAATTGACATTGTAAAAAGTACCACTACCGAATCAGAACCTGATCCACAGGTTGTTCTTAATGCAGAAGAGATCCTATATTTTCAAAACCTGATCAGACGGATTCCGGTACCTGATAATGTTTTTGATTTTGCCGTAAAACTTGTATCCAGGACACGGCCAGGAACGGATGAAGCACACGAATGGACCAATAATTTTATAACCTGGGGAGCTGGTCCCAGAGCATCACAATACCTCATTATTGGTGCCAAATGCCACGCCGCTATCAAAGGAAAATATTCCCCTGATATTGAAGATGTTCAAGCTGTTGCCGCCAATGTTTTACGTCACCGCATAGTTAGAAACTACAAAGCAGAAGCAGAAGGGGTGAAAGTGGAAGATATTGTCGGGAAGTTGATGGAGGATTAAATGGGATCAATTTCTAATTATTCTAATTCATAGGAAAATTCCAATAGGAATCCCGATAACTATCGGGACCAAATTCCAATACACAAAATACCAAACTTCAATGGCATAACATTACCCACATTTTTGGAATTTGGAGATTCAAATATCGGAATTTACAATTTTGGATTTTTTTAGGTCAATTAGAAATTAGATCAATTAGACATTTTAGTTCTTAATTCAATTTCCAAAGCTTTATTTTTTATTTTTGTTGTTTTCTAATTAAAATTATCCAAAAATATGGTAGACCTTTCAACGAATTATTTAGGCCTTTCGCTTTCTAATCCCCTTATCGTAGGTAGTTCCGGATTAACTGATTCTGCAGAGAAGATCAAAAAACTTGCCGACCATGGTGCAGGTGCTGTCGTACTCAAATCCATTTTTGAAGAGGAAATTACCCTCGAATACGAAAAGATAGTAGCAGAAGAAGCACCAAAACGGTACAAGGATGAATTTCTGGATTACCTGGATTACAGGATTAAAGAAGAAAACATCAACAATTACATTACGCTTATTTCTGAATCGAAAAAAGCAACGGATATCCCTGTAATAGCAAGTGTTAATTGTTCTTCGAAACACGAATGGACCAATTTTGCAAAAGAAATTGAAGAGGCCGGTGCCGATGCACTAGAAGTTAATTTGTTTGTTTTGCCTACCAATGTAAACAAATCACCCGAGGAAAATGAAAAGCTTTACTTTGAGATTATTGACCGATTGAAAGACAAAATTAAGATCCCCATCTCACTAAAGATTAGCTATTATTTTTCCAATCTGGCATTAATGATCAAAAAACTTTCTGAATCCGGAATTTCAGGATTGGTGTTATTCAACCGCTTCTACAGCCCGGATTTTGATATCAATAAAATGGAAGTCAGTTCCGGAAATGTGCTCAGCAACCCTGATGAACTAACACTCCCATTGCGCTGGATGGCTATTATGGCCAACAGGATGAACTGTGACCTGGCTGCTTCAACAGGAGTTCATGACGGTGAGGCCATGATCAAACAATTACTTGCAGGTGCCAATGCTGTTCAGGTGGTTTCTTCAATCTATAACAATGGTCCGGAAAAGATCCAGAATATTTTAAAGGATGTAAAGAAATGGATGATTGCAAATAAGTTTGAAAGGATTGAAGATTTTCGTGGCAAAATGAGCCAGATCGAAAGCGGGAATCCATCCGTTTATGAACGGGTACAGTTTATGAAGTATTTTTCGGATAGAGGATAAAAAACGTTTCGGATTCCTTTTTTCGGGTTAACTCAGAACCCGGAACCCAAAATGTTGAACTTCATCGTAGCCTTACATCAATGTGCCCCCCTGACTGATAATAACAGCCTTCATCACAATCAGTATCGTTATACTTAACTTTGATCTTATCACCATCAACAGCAATGATAGTTCTCGAGCCGTCTTTATATTTGGCAAGCACAGAATAATAATTACCGGGCTTGACAGGTACATACCATTCCTCATTCCTGGCGGTGTCGTGCCAATCGAAGTTACCTTCTTCAAAGTCCCCTATGTAGATTTCAAGAGGAACCTCAGGGTTTTCATCGTTCAGGGTAGCAAAAACCGTTAGGTCTACCCACTCCGGTTTTTCCTGGTAACAATAGTAACAATCGAAACCCTCAATGGTCACATCTTCGAACCTTTCGCAGGAAACAAACAAGATAAAGATGATGAAGATAAATATTGCTTTATGACTGGTTATGATGTGTTTCATTTATTATAGATATGGTTCAGGTTTTAGAGGTATTTTGCTTTTTAACAGATTTATTTTAAGACCTAATGAAAAGGAGATTCTATGTGAGGATACAGCTGAGCCCTTTAGTTTCATATATTCATAATTCATCTTAAAATTAACAATGTCATAATTTCCAAAAATTCCGGCTTTCGGAATGACCGAGATAAAAGCGTCCGGTTTTTGGTTTGATCCCCTGTAGCTGCCATAATTATAACATCCGTTTAATGAAAAGAATGCTCCCCATTGTTCTTTTACATCCGGCCTGTATAGTACAAATTGTTTTTCAAGGCCAGTGAATATAACCGACCGTTTTTCCCACAACTGGTACCAGGTATTTGGTCCACTTTCTAGTAATATGCTCCTGACAGCCGGACGAGTAGCATAACCGGCTTGTATAATTAATCCTGTTTTCGACTCCATAAGGCCAAGACTACCACCCATCATCAAATCATCGCTGTTCCAGTTTAGGTCATAGTTTAAAATTAATTTATTGAAACTGGTTGATTTTCGGGGTGTTGCGCCGTAACTAATTAGCAATTCGGCCATTTCTTTCCCTTTTGTTTCAATAGCCAATTCATACAGCTTAACTTTTGGAGTAATAACAAAATTAGGATCAGCACCAATGGACAACAGGAATTCTGCTGATTCATATTGTTGATTATAAACTGCCAGGGCAAGCGCTGTATGGCCATAATTATTGGTAGCTGTAATATCAGAGCCTATTTCATAGAGATAACCAAGTACCTCTATATGGCCGTTCTGGGCTGCAATCATGAATGGAGTAAATCCATCTTCATCCTTAGATTCCATCTCAGCCCCACTTTCAATAAGAAGCTGAACAATTTCCAGGTTTCCGTAAAACGAAGCATAATGGAGAGCGAAATTATTGTAATCATCACTTTCATTGATCCTGGCTCCATAGAAAAGAAGAACATCGCACAACAACTGGTGGTCAAAAGCAGCAGCATACATTAACGGAGTGATCCCATCAAGGTTTTTTGTATTAATGTTGGCACCATTCAGGATCAATGTATCGGCAATGTGAACATGTCCTGCTATTGAAGCAAGGATTAATGCATCCATTTGGCTGTACGGCTTTGCGTTGACATCAGCACCATTGTCGATTAGAATTTCTACAGCACTGAGGTGCCCGTTTTGAGCAGCAAACATTAAAGGAGTTACACCCTCCCATGTAGTAGTATTTACATCGGTTCCAATCTTAAGAAAAGCATTAATCTTATTTGTATCTCCAATGGCGGCGGCATCCAGCAATTCGAATCCTGGATCAGAAAAAAGGTAGGTTGTATCATCTGTACTGATGAACTTTGTGTCCTGGGAATGAAGGGCAATGAATGAAATGCTTAATATTAAGAATAGTAAATACCTGATCATATTCAGTATGCCGATAGAAACGAATTGAATTTATTCTGCAAAAATAAGACCACAATACTTAATCGAATAATTTAATTAATGTTTTTCTAATTGTATTTCTTAAGATCAAATTCAACCCAGTAAATATTACCAAACCCATTCTCAATGGCATCTTCCAATCTGTTGATTGTATTCAGGTTTTTCTTTTGATGGCTGGCAGTTGAAGGATCGGTTCGCTGGCTGGTAAAAAAGAGGTATTTATTGTCGTAGCTGATAAAAGGACAATAATCGAGTTTGTCGGAGTTTATAACTGATCCCAGATTTTTTGCGTTCAACCAGTTGCCGTCAGGATCTTTTAATGAAACATAAAGATCCCCGCCACCTAATCCATCTTCACGGCCAAAAGAAGAGAAGATCAGAAATTTTTCATCCGCAGAAACAAATGCATTAAATTCGAAAAGTGAAGAATTTATTGCCTCTCCAAGGTTTCTGGGTTCCTGGTATTTGTCGTCAATAAATTCAGAATAATAAATGTCTTCACCACCGAAAAGTGAGTCTTTTCTGCTGGCAGTGAAATATAAATTTCCATTGGATGCAACAGAAGGATAATATTCATCACCTTCAGTATTTACTGGAATTCCGACATCTTTTGGTGCGGACCAGTTTCTTCCGGCTTTTTCCACAAACCAGATGTTCCAGTCATCAGTAGTGTCATCAGGGCTTACCGGCCTTTTAGAAACAAAAAACAAGGTATTGCCATCGGGTGAAAATACCGGTTCCAGATCACTGTGCATTCCTGAGAAAGAGGCAACCTCAGCTTGTGACCAAAATGCACCATCATGCTTTAAATGAACAATAACACTAAGGTTGTTCCCTGGCATAACTCTGCTGTAGAATATTTCATTACCAGAGGGTGATATGGCAAAATCACGCTCATTTTTCGGTGTTGAAATAATTCCGGGAGAAAATAGAACAGGCTGACTTGCAGGATATTCCTGACCAAAATATCGCCAATCCCTTTGCTGCATCCCTTTTACAGGGCCCCGGTTTTCTGAATTGTTGCATGCCCCAATGATTATTACCAGAAGAACAAAAGCAGTGATTGTGGAAATGGGTCTGAACATGGTATTTTCTTATGAGTTATCTTTACAAAGATATTAATTTGATGTGAACAGGAACAACCAATTTCCAGAAACTACTTTTAGGTTTCCATTTAACCTCATCAGCATAATAAATACATTATGCCTCGATGTGATTGCCGGATCAGTTTTTACTGGAATGTTTATTTCCAGCCTGTTGGATGTACATCCCCCCTGGATTTATTGGGTTGTGCTACCACTTTCAGTTTGGATATTTTATACCCTTGATCACCTGGTGGATGCAAACCGCTTAAAAAATTATGCCCATACCCACCGACACCTCTTTGTTTACAGGTACTTTAAACCCATTTTGATGTTGGTTACTATTTTATCTGTTGTGGATATTTTACTGGTGGTTATTTTTTTGGAAAAAGAAGTTTTAATGTATGGTATATCCATTGGCTTTTTTGCAGCATTTTATCTCTTTATGATACATCTGTCAGGCAATAAAAAATTCATTGTGCAACAAAAAGAATTCTTTGTTACATTGATCTATACTCTGGGATTGTGGGGAGTTCCGGTACTTCTATTGGATAAAGGTCTGTCGGATGTTCACTTTTTGTGTGTAATTGGTTTTCTCATTTTAGCGTATTCCAATACACTTGTATTTTCATTTTATGAAACTAAAACAGACAAACAGGATGGACATGGATCTTTTGCACTGATTTTCGGGCAGGACAAAACGCGAAAGATAATCGTTCTTCTTCTGTTTTTTGTGTTTTTGGTTGCCATCTATCTTATAATAAATAATGATGAAATTCTGGTTAGGGTAGCTGCAAAAATATACATGATCATGGGATTATTAAGCCTTGCTCTTGTCTCTTTTCCAACGGTATTTAAGAAGGAGCGTATCTACCGGTTACTTACCGAGGTGATATTCTGGGTGCCGGGTTTAATCCTTTTGGTTTAAATAGATTACAATTTTTTAAGTTTGAGTTTGTGATATAAATCATAATCACATTTAACATATATCTTTGTTTTAATTCTTCTTCCTTTCAAACGAGTCAGACAAACTTTACTACATTTGCCAAAATTTTTTTGAATGGGCCAGGCTTGTATACATTGTGGTGACGATTGCGGTAAACATCCCATCCTGTGGGAAGAAATGCCCTTTTGTTGTCACGGGTGTAAAACGGTTTACCAGATACTCAACGAAAAAGAGTTAAAACAGTATTATGAGATCGAAAAAATGCCTGGCATAAAGGTGGAGATGGAATCAGTAGGAGATCGGTATTCTTTTCTTGACCTTAATGAGATCAAATCGAAACTACTGGATTTTTCAGATGGAGGTATAAGCAAAATCACATTGTTTGTACCATCAATCCACTGTGCTTCCTGTATCTGGCTTCTTGAAAACTTAAATGCCCTGAGTCGGGGTATCAGTCATTCAACGGTTAACTTTCCCAAAAAGGAAGTTTACATAACCTACAAGGAAGAGGAGGTGAGTTTAAGGCAGGTGGTGGAATTGATGGCATCGATCCATTACATTCCGGAGATCACACTTGATAAACTTGAGAAAAAATCGCCGGGTAAAAGTAACCGTACGCTCTTATTAAAGTTGGGTATAACCGGTTTTGTGTTGATGAATGTGATGATGTATAATTTCCCGGAATACCTGCCGGGAGGGGAGTTGCTGGAAGATAACTTTCGAAGATTGTTTGGATGGCTTAGCCTGCTGCTTTCCATACCGGTGGTTGTTTATTCAAGCAACGATTATTACCTCACCGCAATAAAAAGTTTAAAACATAAGGTCATCAGTATCGACCTCCCAATAGCTCTGGGAATTATCACCTTATTTTTGCAAAGTGCTTACGATATCATCACCAACACCGGGATTGGTTACCTTGATTCACTGGCCGGACTGGTCTTTTTCCTGCTCATCGGGAAATGGTACCAGGGAAAAACATACCAGGCCTTGTCTTTTGAACGTGATTATAAATCCTATTTCCCTGTTGCTGTAACTAAGGTAAGCAATGATAGGGAGGAGGTGATCCCATTAAAGGACTTAAAAGAAGAAGACCTGATCCTGGTACGAAACCAGGAATTGATACCGGCTGATTCAATAATTCATAGTGGCAACGGCAACATCGACTACAGCTTTGTAACAGGTGAATCCATTCCCGTTGCAAAGAAGGCAGGGGAGAGCGTATTTGCCGGTGGCCGGCAGGTAGGTAGCTCTGTTGTGCTGGAAGTGGCGAAAGAAGTGGAGCAAAGTTACCTGACTCAGTTATGGAACCAGGAAAAATCAGCGGATAAATACAAATCAAGATTAAATGTTCTTATCAATAAAGTCAGCCAATACTTTACCATCATCATTCTGGCCATTGCCTTCACTTCAGGAGCGTACTGGTTGTTTGTTGACAAAACAATAGCGATCTATGTTTTCACCTCCATATTGATCATCGCATGTCCATGTGCTTTGGCACTCACCGTTCCGTTTACTTTTGGCAGTACGATTCGGCAATTTGGGCGGAGGGGTTTTTACCTGAAAAAGACCGAAGTCATAGAACAACTTTTTAAAGTTAACACCATCGTTTTCGATAAAACCGGAACCATAACCCAAAACCAGGCCTTAAATACAGAATTTGTTGGGAAGGAGTTGAATGAGGATATGCTGCTTAAAATTAAATCAGTTGTCCGGCACTCAACACACCCGTTAAGTGCTGCTCTATTTGCAAATCTTCCGGGTGATAACTATTATGAAGTGGATAATTTTAAAGAATTGCCGGGTCTTGGCGTTGCATCAGAAATTGCCGGTGATAAGCTAAACGTCGGTTCCAGGAAATTTGTAACCGGGAAGGATGAAAATGAACAGGGTTTAAAAAGTCAGGTTTTCATTTACTACAAAGACAGGGTATTGGGTTATTTCCAAATGGAAAACCGTTATCGCGACGGGTTAAAAGAAGTAATAGGCGATCTAAGGCAAAGTTTTAACCTGCACATGTTGACCGGGGATAATGAAGCAGAAAGGGAAAATCTTTTGCCATTGTTTGGAGAGGGATCCAACTTGCTGTTCAATCAAACCCCATCCGATAAACTGAATTATATAAAAAAGTTAAAGGAAGATGGGAAAAAAGTACTCATGGTTGGCGATGGTTTAAATGATGCTGGTGCACTCAATGAAAGCGATGTGGGTATTACCATCGCGGATGATATTTACCATTTTTCCCCGGCATGTGATGCCATCCTTGAATCAGGTCAGTTCAGGGCACTTAATAAATACATACGCTTTACAAGAACAAGCCTGAATATTGTAAAAATAAGTTTTGTCATCTCCTTTTTGTATAACATTGGTGGTTTGTATTTTGCAATTCAGGGCATGTTAACCCCGGTGATAGCTGCAATATTGATGCCTATCAGTTCTATTTCAGTAGTAGCCTTTGCCACTTTTGCCATTTCCTACCTGTCGAAAAAGGCATTCCGTTAAAGAAACAGTTCGTTTAATTTTTTCTTGATTAATTTCTGTGATTACAACCAGGATAAAGTGTTGGGTAACAAAATAATTTACATTTTGTTCATTGTATTTTTATGCCTGCATCTGAAAAGGTGGTATTTTTAGCTGAGTTTTCAACAATAAAATGTGGAATTTCCAGTCAGTCAGTAAGAAAGGAGACTGTTAGTAATTGACTTGTTAAAAATTTGTTAAATTGATTTAATTACTTATTTTTGTATCGAAATACCTGAATACAAAATTAATGTCTGTAATATATTTTTTGATAGGTGTTGGAGTACTTGTAGCAGGTGGCTTTCTGGTTGCATTTATTTGGTCGGTAAAATCCGGTCAATATGATGATGACTATACCCCTTCAGTAAGAATACTTTTTGATAACCAGAGCTCAGAGGATACAGAATCCGAAACTATCTCCACCGAAGAAAAAAATAAAAAAGAGGATAAATCAGAACAATCAAATAATAACAAATCTTGAGTTTATGGCACTTGAAAAATTTACCTATGACAACAAGCTTGCGAGAGATTTCGCTATAGCGACCGTCCTCTGGGCAATTGTTGGATTCCTGGTGGGGCTTATCGCCGCACTGGCCATTTTATGGCCTGAAGTAAGTTTCAAACTTCCTTACCTGACTTTTGGAAGGCTAAGACCTCTTCATACAAATGCAGCCATTTTTGCATTTGTAGGGAATGCAATTTTTACAGGCATATATTATTCCATGCCACGCTTGCTAAAAACATCAATGTTTAGCAAGGTACTTGGAAAATTAAATTTTTGGGGATGGCAGCTGATCATTGTCCTGGCTGCGGTTACCTTATTGTTAGGTATCACAACCGGTAAGGAATATGCAGAACTGGAATGGCCAATTGATATCCTTATTGCTGCCGTTTGGGTAATTTTTGGATGGAACATGATTGGAACCATCCTGAAACGAAGGACTACCCACATCTATGTGGCCATTTGGTTTTACATTGCGACATTTGTAACCGTTGCTGTTTTGCACATTGTCAACTCTTTCGAGTTGCCCATTTCAATGATTAAGAGTTATTCGTTGTATGCAGGGGTTCAGGATGCTCTGGTACAATGGTGGTACGGACATAATGCGGTAGCATTCTTCCTTACAACACCGGTATTGGGCCTGATGTATTATTTTATTCCTAAAGCGGCAAACCGTCCGGTTTACTCCTACAAACTTTCCATCATTCACTTCTGGGCACTGATCTTCCTTTATATCTGGGCCGGACCTCACCACCTTTTGTATTCTTCTACTCCAGATTGGGCACAGGCATTAGGTGTTGTATTCTCAGTAGTGCTTATTGCTCCTTCATGGGGAGGTATGATCAACGGCTTGCTTACGCTCCGTGGTGCCTGGGATAAAGTACGTCAGGATCCTGTGCTTAAAATGTTTGTTGTGGGTGTAACAGCCTATGGTATGGCAACATTTGAAGGGCCTTTACTTTCACTAAAAAGTGTAAATGCAATAAGTCACTTTACCGACTGGACTATTGCACACGTTCATATCGGTACCCTGGGTTGGAACGGTATGATGGCATTTGGTATGTTATACTGGTTGTTCCCTAAATTCTATAAGGTAAAACTGCATTCTGTGCCGATGGCAAATGCTCATTTCTGGTTAGCTACTTTAGGTATGTTGTTCTTTGCAATTCCTCTTTATTTTGCCGGATTTACTCAGGCTCTGATGTGGAATCAGTTTACTTCTGAAGGATACTTGCAATACATTGATTTCTTATCTACCTATACTCAGATTCGTCCGATGCATATGTTACGTGCTCTTGGTGGAGTTATGTATATCATTGGTGCTGTAATAATGGTTGTTAACCTTGTTAAAACTGCTAAAGCCGGATCATTCCTCAGATTTGAAGAAGATGAGGCTCCTGCACGCGAATTGAAAGGTCATGGTAAAGAAAGCTGGCACCGTCGTTTGGAAAGAAAGCCAGTTGCTTTCACTTTCTGGGCGTTAATTGCCATATTAATTGGAGGAATAGTAGAATTCATTCCAATGTTCCTTATTAAATCCAATGTACCTACAATAGCCAGTGTTCAGCCTTATACTCCGCTTGAATTAGAAGGTCGCGACGTTTATATCAGGGAAGGTTGCTACAACTGCCACTCCCAGATGATCCGTCCGTTCAGATCAGAAGTTGAAAGGTATGGTGAATATTCAAAGGCAGGTGAATTTGTTTATGATCATCCCTTCCAGTGGGGATCACGACGGACCGGGCCAGACCTTGCAAGACAAGGTGATAAGAGTAAAAATTACAGGTCGAACGATTGGCATTATCGACATTTTATGAATCCACAGATGATGGATGGTTCCATAATGCCACCTTATCCATGGCTTGCTGATTGGGAGGTGGATCTGGATGCTACACCAAAAAAGATTCGCGCTATGCAGAAACTAGGTGTACCCTATCCGGATGGCTATGACGAAAAAGCCGTGGATGACCTCAAAAAACAAGCTGCTGAAATAGCCGGAAGTTTACGTAATGCTGGAATTGATGTGGACGATACCAAAGAAATCGTTGCTCTGATTGCTTATATGCAGCGCCTGGGAACTGATATAACAAAGGATGGTGGAACGGCATCAAAATAATTCTTGAACATGTCAAAAATTGTAAAAAACTTACTAGAGAATGTTGCCTGGCTGGATGAATTGTCCAGTGTATTAACCGTTTTCTTTGTTTTACTTTTTATTGTAATTGTAGTCGGTGTTTTACGTTGGAAAAAAGAACAGGTAGAGGAGTATAAGAACATGCCACTCGTAGATAACGACCCCGACAATTTAAATTAAATAAAATAAATACTTTGTTATGAGTACAAAAGAGGAACAAGTAAATAATCAGGGAGAAAAGTATGAAATAGATACCCTGACCAACGATCGGCTGATTGCTGATCATGATTACGATGGCATTAAAGAACTTGACAATGACCTCCCACCCTGGTGGAAGTGGTTGTTTTATATTACCATCGCTTTCGGTATTGTTTATATGGTTAGATTGTGGGTGTTTGAGGCTGATGATCTTTACCAGGATAAAGAGTTCGAAAAGGAAATGGCAGATGCTGCAAGCATGATGCCTGCTACTTCTGATGATAATTTTGAGATCAGGTTATTAACCGATGCATCATCGCTGGCAAACGGAAAAGAAATCTATGACAAGATATGTCTGGTTTGCCATTTAGCAGACGGTGGTGGAATTGTAGGACCCAACTTCACTGATGATTACTGGATCCATGGGAATACTATAGAAGACTGGTATGATATCGTAACTAATGGTGCACCTGATATTTCAACAGGTATGATACCTTATAAGGACCAGCTTTCTCCAACTCAACGTCTGGAAGTGATGAGTTACATTGCTACTATGCATGGAACCACTCCTGCAAATCCAAGAGCTCCTGAAGGGGAACTAATGGAATGGCTGTATTAAGCTGAACAATCAATTAAAAATCTGGCTATGGTTCTGCTGTAGCCAAATTTTTTGGCCTGTTCGATTATATATAATTTTGATAGATATGAGTGAAGAGACAAAAGACAAGAGTTTTTTTCGGGATAAACTATCTACGGTTAATGCAAAAGGGGAGAGGGTATGGGTATACCCCAAAAAGCCAAAAGGGAAGCTTTATACATACAGAGGTTTACTGGCTATCGGGTTACTTGCATTTTTATTCATTACCCCTTTTATTAAGTACAAAGGTGACCCTTTGCTATTGTTCAATATAATTGAGAGGAAGTTTGTTATTTTCGGGGTGATATTCTGGCCCCAGGATTTTCATCTGATCGTATTGTCCATTATCTCCCTGCTTGTATTTATAATTCTGTTTACAGTAATTTTTGGTAGGTTGTTTTGTGGCTGGGTTTGTCCTCAGACGATCTTTATGGAGTTTGTATTCCGGCAAATTGAATATTGGATCGAAGGTGATTATAACAATCAGAAAAAGCTTAACAGGCAGGATTGGAATTTTACAAAGATCTGGAAAAAGACATTAAAGCATTTTCTTTTTTATCTCATATCCTTTGTTATAGCAATTACCTTTTTATCATATGTAATAAGCATGGATCAGGTCCTTGCCATAATGAAAGCGGGACCTGTTGAATACCCCGTTACATTTCTTGCAGCTATTTTATTTTCGGGAGCTTTTTATTTCATCTTTGCCTTTTTTCGCGAACAGGTGTGTACCATTGCTTGTCCATACGGCAGGTTACAGGGTGTTTTACTGGATGATAAATCTGTTATCGTAGCGTATGATTATAAAAGGGGGGAACCTCGTGGGAAACATAATCCCCTGGAAGAAAGAGGAAGCACAGAAAAAGGAGATTGTATTGACTGCAAGAGTTGTGTGGTAGTTTGCCCGACTAATATTGATATCCGCAATGGTACTCAAATGGAATGCATCAATTGTACGGCTTGCATTGATGCCTGTAACTCAGTAATGGATCGTATTAAAAAACCAAGAGGATTAATACGGTACGATTCTGAAAAAGGCATTTCCCAGGGGATTCGATCTATTTTTAATACCAGGGCAATTGCCTATTCTGTATTTTTATCAGCGCTTCTGATTTTGGTGGCCACTCTATTTACGTTACGCTCAGATTTTGAAACAACCATCATCAGGCAAAGGGGAACACTGTTCCAGGAATATGGGGAAAAAAGCTATAGTAATATATTCCAGATTGAGGTAGTCAATAAAACAAGAAAATCCCATGAAGTGGAGGTTAAAATGCTTGAGCCCAATGGTGAGGTTGTGTTGATGGGCGGAAAGATCACGCTGAAGGAAGGAGAGTTAGGATCCGGAACATTCCTGACTGTGCTTAAAAAATCTGTAGTAAAATCATCAAAAACGAAAATTGTTCTTGGTGTTTATTCAGGTAAGGAATTAATCAAAGAATACGAAGTTACCTTCTTGGGACCCAACGAACTGGATTAGATAATAGTTTAAATGTAAAGCGAATGAAACTTAATTGGAACTGGGGTACAAAACTACTTATCGCCATGATCTTATTTATGGTGTTGTTGCTGACGTTTGTTTTTTTAAGTGCCAGGCAGACATTTCATCTTGTTGAAAAGGATTATTATCCCCAAGCCCTGGAATACCAGGGTAAGATTGATAAAACCAACAATGCAAAAGCACTTGATGATCAGGTGAAAATTGATAACCGAGATAAATTCATTCTGCTAACCTTTCAATCGTTCTTCGAACCTTCTGAAATCACAGGTGAGGTAGTATTTTACCGGCCTTCAGACAAAGGAAGCGATATCGTTTATCAAATTAAACCTGATATAACCGGAAGACAGTTTTTCGATGTAAGTAAAATGCTAAAAGGAAAATACGTTATTAAGGTGGATTACAAGGTGAATGGAATTGAATATTTCCAGGAAGAAACTGTTTTTGTGAAAATGTAACAAACGGAAAGTATGGATTTGTTTACAGCTTTAATGATCGGTTTAGTTGGCAGTTTGCATTGCCTTGGAATGTGCGGCCCCATTGCCATTGGAATTCCTCTGCATAAACAGAACTGGCTGATCAAGGTTACCGGAGGATTATTGTATAATTCTGGAAGAATAATTACCTATGGACTGCTGGGAGCTGTTTTTGGGTTTCTGGGCCGTGGGATACAGTTGGCCGGATTGCAACAATGGGCATCAATAGGAATTGGTGCTGTAATGATCATTTCTGTTTTATTTCCTGTTGTTTTCCGTGAAAAGATCAAAATTGATAAGTTGTTTACTGGCTATTCAGGACGGCTGATAGGCAGGTTCAGAACATTATTTACCAAAAGTTCACTAAGCAATCTTTTGCTAATTGGTTTATTAAACGGATTGTTGCCCTGTGGTCTGGTATACATGGCCCTGGCCGGTGCAATTAATACTAACAGTGTTGTAATGGGGATTGCCTTTATGATCATGTTCGGCATTGGTACAACACCTACACTATTGATTCTTTCTCTCGCTGGCAATGTAGTAACATCAGGTTTTAGGAGGAAGGCTAGCAAAGTTATTCCTGTATTTATAGTGATTCTTGGACTATTATTTATTTTAAGAGGAATGAACCTGGGAATCCCTTACATCAGCCCGAAAACACATAAACTTGAGGTTAAACGGGAGATGAATACTGGAGAGCCTTGTTGTCATTAATTGGAGTTTAATTCGGTTGAATCAGTTAAATTAGGCTGGAGAGCCCTTATCACTTGATCGGTACACGCACAGTTGCAACTGTTCCACTCTCAGGGCTGGGATTATAACTCACTTCACCATTGATGGCGTTGATCCGGCTTTTTATATTCAAGAGCCCATGGCCCTCAGTATTTGATTTTAATTCAAATCCCTTTCCATTATCTTCTACCATTAAAATAAGGTAGCCTTTGTTTGTGAAGAGCTGGACACTAACGACCAGTGCACCGGCATGTTTGATGATGTTGTTAATCAACTCCTGCAATACCCTGTAAATACTCACTTCGATGTTTTCCTCAAACCGGGATTCAACCTGGAAAGTCTCAAAATTATACTTGATCTTTGTAGGTCCCAATGATTTTTCCAGCATATCCTCAATAGCCGGGATAAGTCCTGATTCACTTAGTACCCTTGGCATCATCTGATGGGAGATGGTTCTTACATCACTGGCTGCTTCATCAAGAATGCCTGTGAGTTTTTTTAATCGTTTTTCCTCACCCGGGATCTTTTCCTGAACATCCCCGGTAAATGTTTGCCAGGCCATTTTTAAGCCTGAAAGCTGTTGACCAATCCCATCATGAAGGTCTTTGGCAATTCGCTTTCTTTCGTCTTCCTGAGCTGTAATAACAGCTTTCAATCCCTTCTCTCTTTCTTCTATAATTACAGCATCTTTCTCTGCCTGGGCTTTACGTCGGTTCCGCTGGACAATATACAATCCGAAAAACAGCAGGATAAGAGTCAAAGAGCTAATTCCTATGATCCACTTGTTTCGGTTGTAAACTTTTATTTCTGCCTGTGCTTTTTCTTTGGCTATTTTTTCTTTCTCTGCTTTTTCAACCAGCAACTCCTTTTCCTTTTGTTCCGTTTCAAACCTGATCCTCATTCGTGCGATTTGTTCGGTCTTCTCTATGTTTAAAATTGAATCATTGAGATTGTTGTACATTTTAAAAAACTCTAGAGCAGACTTGGTTTTCCCCTGTTTTTCTGCAAGTTCGTATTTCCTATAATAGGCTTCTGAAAGAAAGCTGGTTTGTTTATGCTTAATACATCGGGTAACTGCCTGGTTTAAAGTTCTTTCAGCTTCATCAAACAGGCCGGTTTTTGTGTAAACATTACCAAGGTTTATATATATGATTGACTTATCTTCTTCCTTTAATGAAAGGGTTAACGCATCATTAAAATATTTCTCAGCAGCGTCATACCTTTTTTCTTTAATAAAAGTATTTCCGATGTTCGAGAACCATAATCCCAGGTATTGTTCATCATGAACAGCCTTAAAATAGGCAACAGCAATGTTGTTAAAATAATGAGCGCTATCATACATGCCTAGCTCATCATAGATGATACCTATTCTGCCATACATTAATCCTATGTTGGCTGAGTCACTATACCCATGTGGGATCGCGAGGGCTTTCTTCTGCCATTTTAAAGATTCTGCGTAATCACCCATCTTGCTGTATATATAGCCTATAGATGTTAATTCTGTAGCTATCTGTGTTGAATCTCCCAGTTCCTCAAAAACTTCAAGTGACTTTATCACAATTTCAAGCGCTTCAGGGTACCAACCTCTTTCCCTGTAAATCCTTGATAAATTGTTGTAGCTATAACCTATCCATGGATGATCATATTTTTCAAAGATTTGTTCTGAAATTTTATAGTGTTTTAATGCCTTATCATTGTCTAACCCGTCATACCAGCAACCCAGGAAAAAATTTGCTTTGCCTATTCCTTCATCAAAACTAATTTGTTTTGAGAATTCGATTGCTTGATTTCCGTAAAACAATGCTAATGAATCACCCTGTATAAAATAATGTCGAGTAATCCTAACAAGGTTATTTACTTTGTCTTCGCCGGAAAGTGTTTTGTCTTTTTGCAATAAACTATCGATTTCTGAGGCTTGTGAAGCAAAAATCGGTAGTAATAGAACTGTTATAAAAATTATATATCGCATATAGTATTAAGTAAGACCTTAACAACAAATATAAAGGATTTAAATGATTGGTATTAGTCATGTAATGATTTAGTGAATTCAATGAGTAGAATAATTGCTTTTATTGCTTACCTTAACAATTATGTTGCGCCCCCGGCAGGGATAGGAGCGATAGCTGCCGTTCTGGTAGGTGGATGTTTTTGCCGGTTGACAGGGGTTGAGGGACGAAGACACCTGGTGGTCGAGCAAAACACCAACGGACATACGGCACTAAAGCGAATAGCCCGGCAGCCGGCCAAAAAACACACACCATTATTCTGAGATTAATACAAAAAATATCAGGATTGCAAAAAAATAATTTATTAAAGTGATTGACGTAGTTGAACGACAAAAAATTAAATTTATGTTCATTTCGATTAATATTTATATATTTGCATTCGAAACAAACAAATATGCAATTAACATTAACAACAAATTGGTGGTGGCTCTTCACAATTAAACATGTGACGTAGCTGGTATTGTTGTTAATCAAAGATAAATTTTGAGGGCGTGCCGATTACGGTACGCCTTTTTTTTGTTTAACCCTTTTAATATTTTAATTATGTCGAAGTACAGGAAGTTTTTTTTGAACGAGAATGAAATGCCACAACAATGGTATAACATTATGGCCGACATGCCAAACAAAGTGTTGCCACCTCTTCACCCTGCTACAAAGCAGCCGGTTGGACCGGACGACCTTGCCCCGCTTTTCCCAATGGAATTGATCAAACAGGAAGTTTCACAGGAACGTTTTATTGACATTCCTGAGGAAGTTCAAGACATATATAAAATTTGGCGTCCCAGCCCATTGATCCGTGCAAGTAATTTTGAGAAATTGATTGATGCTCCGGTTAAAATCTATTACAAGAACGAAAGTGTTAGTCCGGCAGGATCACACAAGCCGAATACTGCAGTTCCCCAGGCCTTTTACAATTATAAAGAAGGCGTAAAAAGGATGACGACAGAAACAGGAGCCGGGCAGTGGGGAAGCGCACTGAGCTTTGCTACCCAGTTCTTCGGTATTGAACTTCAGGTTTTTATGGTAAAGGTAAGTTTCAACCAAAAGCCTTACCGGAAATCCATGATGAATACCTGGGGTGCCAGTGTGGTGGCTTCTCCAAGTAACCTGACCCAATCCGGAAAAAAGATTCTGGAATCTGATCCTGATTCACCAGGTAGCCTGGGTATTGCAATATCTGAAGCTATTGAGGCAGCTGTTCAGGATGAATCAACCAAATACTCTTTAGGAAGTGTTCTGAATCACGTATTGCTGCATCAGACAGTAATAGGGCAGGAAGCTCAAAAACAATTTGAACTTGCAGATGACTACCCTGATGTAGTGATCGGCTGTTTTGGCGGTGGTTCCAACTTTGCCGGAATTTCATTTCCGTTTATAAAGAATAACTTAACAAATGGCCATGATACAAAGATCATTGCTGTAGAACCTGAATCCTGCCCGAAATTAACACGTGGTGTATTTCATTATGATTTTGGTGATACGGTTGGATTAACACCCTTAATTCCTATGTATACATTGGGACATAACTTTATGCCTCCCAAAATTCATGCAGGTGGATTACGGTATCATGGAGCCGGCCCGATTGTTAGTCAATTATTGAAAGACGGTTTGATATCAGCTAATTCCGTACATCAGAAAGAGTGCTTTGAAGCTGGAGTTAAATTTGCACGGTCGGAGGGTATTATTCCTGCTCCTGAAACTACACATGCCATTGCGCAAGTAATAAAGGAAGCTGAGCAAGCAAAACTGGAAGGTAAGGAGAAAACTATTTTATTCAACCTTTCCGGCCATGGTCTTGTGGATCTTGCCGCATACGACCAGTATTTTGCCAACGAACTTGAAGATTTCAGTGTAACTGAGGATGAAATAAAAGCTAGTGTGGCAGAACTGGATGTATTTCCTTCAGAGATGCCGGTGTAATCTTGCTGAGCATCACAATTTAAAATAAATGATAATATAAAATTTGGTTAGTAATTTAATCTGTGTCCATCTGTGTAATCTGTGGTAAAAATATATCACCACAGATTTCACGGATTTTCACAGATATTTTTATGCATCGTATCCTTATATCTTACTCAATGCCTTTAACCTCCGTAACAACGGTGGATGCGAATAATAAAAGAAAACATAAGCCGGATGAGGGCGGAGATTGCTCAGGTGATTTACGGATAATTTTTTCAATGCATCCTGCAATGGCTGCGGATCAAAATTTTCTCCAGCATACCGGTCGGCCGCAAATTCATTTTTGCGGGAGATACCATTCATGATCAGGCCCAGAAGCATTGACATAGGGCTGTATAGTAAACCGAATGCCAGAACACCAAGGTGAAAACTTCCTTGCGCAGCTCCCAATGCTTCAGATAAAACAGGACTTCCAATAAATAGTCCAAGCAGGTATAACATGATTCCCATTTGAAGTAAGGATATCAATGTTCCGGTTAATGTATGTTTCTTTTTGTAATGGCCAATCTCATGGGCAAGTACTCCGACGAGTTCTTCTTTGGTATGGTCCTTAATCAAGGTGTCAAAAAGTACGATCCTTTTTTTCGTTCCGAGCCCTGAAAAATAAGCATTTGCTTTTGTTGACCTTTTGGAACCATCCATCACAAAAATGTTATTCAGCTTAAATCCTACCTTGCCGGCAAAATTTTCAATACCCGTTCTCAATTCCCCATCTTCCAATGGTTCCTGTTTATTAAATAAAGGAACGATAATGTTAGAATAAAACATTGTCATAAAGATTACAAACAGGCCGATGACTCCCCAGGCAAGCAGCCAGAACCATTCGCCGGTATTGTCATAAATCCAGACCACAAGAGCTACCAGACCACCACCAATCAAAGCGGCCAGCAACCAGCCTTTAAGCTTGTCCAGAATATAGGTCTTTGGTTTGGTTTTGTTAAATCCGTACTTCTCTTCAATCACAAAAGTGCTGTACAGCGAAAATGGTGTTAATGCTATGTCAGCAACAAATCCCAGAATCCCAAAAAACATCAGCGCCATCATTATAGAATTTGAAGTGTATTGTCTTACAAGTTCATCCAGCCAGGCAAATCCCCCTAAAAAAAGAACCAGCAACATAGCAATAAGGGTAAATGAACTTGTGGTTAAAGAAAACCTGGTTTTTTCCTTTTCATAGTTCTGGGCTTTTTTGTATTTCTCAGCATCGTAAATTCCTTTCAGTTCAATGGGAAGCTTATTGCTCCAGGTTGTACTGTTCAGGTAATCCAGCAACCGCTCAAGTAGGTATTCAAAGATGATAATTCCTATGATGATGTAAAAAATTGTTTGTGCCATAGTCATTGTTTGGAATTGCAAAAGTATTAATAATGTAAAAAGTAAAATTGATAATAATAATACATGCAGGCTCTGAATACAGAACTCAGAACTCACAACTTTGAACTTATCACCCCCCTTCCACCTCAAGGGGGGACAACTTCGAACTTTGAACTTTGAACTCGATCTGAAATTTCTATCTTTGTCAAAAATAATGTCTGTATGATTAAATCAATGACCGGTTACGGAAAAGCAGAATGTGTTTGCCTGAACCAAAAGATATCCATCGAAATTAAGTCGTTAAACAGTAAATTTTTTGATGTTTTTTTTAGGATGCCCAATGGATTCAGGGATAAGGAACTTGAGATCAGGAATATCCTGTCTGCCCGATTGCAAAGAGGAAAAGTAGAGTTTAATTTAAACGTAGAGGAAACCGGAGAAACCGGAAATTTTTCCATTAACAAAGCCCTTGCAAAAAAATACTACAATGAACTCAAATCCCTTTCAGAAGATTTTAAAACCACTGACTTTGTTGATTACCTGCCGGTTGTTATGCGCATGCCAGATGTTATGGTTCCGGAAAAGAATGAAATGACCGAAGAAGACTGGAACAACCTTAAAACAGCCATTGATTCAGCCCTGGATAAAATTGAGGAGTTCAGGATCGAAGAAGGTAAAACACTTAAGTCGGACCTGGAATACAGGAATTCAAATATCCAGGAACTTTTAAGTGAAGTGGTGCCATTCGAAAAACAAAGAATTGAGAACCTGAAAACCAAAATCAAGAAGGATGTTTACGAAATTGCAGACAAAGAAGATGTTGATAAAAACCGCTTCGAACAGGAACTGGTATATTACCAGGATAAACTGGATATAACAGAAGAGAAAGTAAGGCTAAATAAACATTGTAAATATTTTAAGGAAACGTTAAACGAAGAGGATTCTCAAGGGAAAAAGCTTGGTTTTATTTCCCAGGAAATGGGCAGGGAGATCAACACGCTCGGATCAAAAGCTAACGATGCTAACATCCAGAAAATAGTTGTACAGATGAAAGATGAGTTGGAAAAAATAAAGGAACAATTGTTTAACATCATATAAATTGGAAGTGAGTAAAGAAGGTAAACTTATAATCTTTTCAGCTCCATCAGGGGCAGGCAAAACAACCCTTGTAAAGCACCTGATCAGTTTGGAGTTAAACCTGAAATTCTCTGTCTCTGCAGCCAGCCGTGCTAAACGTGAAAATGAAGTGCATGGGAAAGACTATTATTTTATTTCTGCAGAAGAATTCAGGACAAAGATCACAAATGATGAATTTTTGGAGTGGGAAGAGGTTTATGAAGATCATTATTATGGAACCTTAAAATCGGAAGTCTTAAGGATCTGGAAGGAAGGAAAACATGTAATATTTGATGTGGATGTTGTTGGAGGAATGAATATTAAAAAGTACTATACTGAAAAAGCTCTTGCAGTTTTTGTTCAACCGCCTACCCCTGAAGATCTTGAGATAAGATTACGAGGCCGGTCAACAGAAAGTGAGGAAGATCTGCAGAAACGTCTTGACAAAGCTTTACAGGAATTATCATTTGCCGATAAGTTTGATGTAGTTCTTGTCAACGATAATCTGGAAGAAGCAAAGACTGAAGCAGTTAAATTAGTTGCTGAATTTATTAACAGTTAATATGAAGACAATAGGAATCATCGGTGGTACAAGTTGGGAGTCCACCCAGGAGTATTACCGCTTATTAAACCGGGAAGTAAACAAAAGACTTGGGGGCAAACACTCCGCCAAAATCATTATGTATTCTTTCGACTTCGAAGAAATCGACAGAAGAAACAGGGTAGATGATCTTGAAGGTATTGGTAAACGCCTGATCGAAGAAGCAGTTAAGCTTGAAAATGCCGGAGCAGAATTGTTGATGCTGGGTGCAAATACTGCACATTTGTGGGCCGATAAGATCCAGGAAAAGATTAGCATCCCAATTGTTCATATTGCAGATGCAATCGGTAAGGCTATTAATAAAACCGGTGTAAAAAGAGTATTGTTGTTAGGAACCGACCGTACAATGGAAGGCGATTTTATTAAAGGCAGGCTTAAGAATAACTACGGTGTTGAAGTTGTTATACCAGACAGAGAAAGGATAAAAAGGATCAACTATATAATTTATGAAGAACTTGTTCGTGGTATGTTTGAAGATTCTTCCAGAGAGTATCTTTTACATACAATCGGTAAGCAAGATTATATTGAAGGTGTAATCCTTGGTTGTACTGAATTACCTTTAATCATTAAGGATTCTGATTGTGACTATCCCTTGTTCAATACAACAGCTTTGCATGCCAATGCCGTTGCTGATCTGGCATTATCAAAATAAATTGCTATGAAAGTTTCCAGATCGGTAGTTTTGCCAGCTTACAGCGATAACCTGATCCGTGCCTTACTTGGATTAAGGATTGAGGAGGTAGATATTCCACCCATTGATGATGATGAGGTCCTTGTTAAAATGGAAGCTGCACCATGCAATCCATCTGATATTGCCTTTTTAAGAGGAGGATATAATATTGTTAAACCATTACCGGCAGTTCCTGGGTTTGAAGGAGCAGGTAAAGTTGTTGAAACGGGTAAAAATGCAATTCATTTGAAAGATAAACATGTCAGTTGTTTTGTTCAGGAAAATACTGGTGGTACCTGGGCCGAATATTTTAAGGCCAATGCCAGGGATTGTATCATTTTGAAGGAAGAATTGAATCGTGAGCAGGCAGCCTGTTTATCCATAAATCCCCTCACGGCTTTCGGTATGTTTGAAATGGTACTTAAAGCTGATTGCAAGTCCATTATTCAGAATGCAGCAGGTGGCCAGGTGCCGGGTTTCGTAAATACCCTTGCAGCAAAAAGTGGGATTGATGTAATCAACCTGGTACGAAAACCTGAACACGTTATACAACTTATGGAGCAAGGGCAAAAGTTTGTACTAAATGTTGAAGATGAAAATTTCGCAGACGACTTTCTGGAAATCTCACAGCAATTAAAACCAACCATCGCTTTTGATGCAGTGGTGGGTGATATTACCGGTCAGATGTTGAATGTTATGCCTGAAGGATCGAAGGTTGTTGTATACGGCGGATTATCCGGTGCAAAAATTTCAGGCGTGGATCCAATGGGAATCATATTTCATAGAAAATCCATTGAAGGATTTAACTTAAACGAATGGATCCCACAATTATCGGATGGTGAGTTCCTTAAAATTACAGATGAAATTCAGGACCTGTTTATCCAAGGTGATTTTATCACAGAAATTCAGGGAACCTTTAAACTGGATGATATAGTGAAAGGGATCAGGGCTTACATTAAATCCATGTCAGCTGGAAAAATTTTACTGACTCCATAGATCACTCCTTTTCTCTCGCCCTATGTCCTTTCTTAATAATGTAGGAAATGCCTTCCAGTTCCTTTGCCAGGGGAAATGATTCCTCATAGACCGCTTTTTTCTTTTTCTTTTTTATACGTTCTTTGAGTCGCTTTCCATCCATTATAATTCCAAATTCACAGGAAATAATAAACCGGGATTTGCAGGCTACTCCATCTTTTACAGCCACAAGCCAATAGTTTGGAACAAGTTTTAATACACGGCCGAATTCATACGCACATTCACCTCCGATATCTTTAAGTACTTCATAATTGTCTACCCTGCCGGTTGTATCCACTTCGAACATAATGTAAACTTTACCAATCAGGTCACGGTACCATGCTTGCATCGGATAATCCACGTTGGTATTCAGGATGTCATAATACTCAACGGTGCTGCCTATATAACGTGGTGGAATATCAACTTTTGAGCTGATCCACTCCCCATCTTTAAAAATCACAAAATCGGAAGTGTCGGCTTTTAAATGGTTGATAATAGCGCTGGAATAATCAATCTCCATCTCCATTGCTCCGGTGGAATCAAAATATTGCCAGACACCCACTTTGTATCCGTTCTTCATTTCTCCTTTCTCATAGCCATTATTAATGCTTAATGTCTGGCAATGGACATTAATTGAAATTGCAAGTACAAAAAGGCCCAGGTAGAAAATTCTGATCATGATGGTGAAATAATACGAAACTCAAAGATAAAACATTTGATCGTACATAAGATTACAGGATTTAGGAATTACACATACCGATTTACCTGCTGAAAATTTGAGTTGATCCTTTTATGCTTATTAACAATTCACATTTAGTAATCTGTCAACAATCCACGTTCAAAACTTTTATTTAAACCCTAATTTCGAGGATTAAATTAGACAGATGACACTCAATTATATCTGGATCGGTTTTTTTATCATCGCCTTTGTAGTTGGTCTTGTACGATTGATCTTCTTCGGGGATACAGAGATATTTCCTGCCATGGTAAACGGGACTTTTGATTCTGCCAAAACCGGTTTTGAGATCTCACTGGGTTTAACTGGAGTTCTTACCCTTTGGTTAGGATTAATGAAAATTGGGGAGAAGGGTGGCGTTGTAAATATTTTTGCCAGGCTGGTAGGTCCGTTTTTTAACAAATTGTTTCCAGGCCTTTCAAAAGACCATCCTGCTTTTGGACCCATGATGATGAACATATCTGCCAATATGCTTGGGCTGGATAATGCAGCAACTCCCATGGGATTAAAGGCCATGGAGGAAATGCAGAAAACCAATAAAGAAAAAGATACTGCTTCCAATGCCATGATCATGTTCCTGGTGTTGAACACATCCGGACTTACTATCATTCCAATCAGTGTTATGGTATTTCGCGCTCAAATGGGAGCAGCTAATCCTTCTGACATTTTCCTGCCCATCCTGCTTGCTACGTTCTTTTCAACCCTGGCAGGTTTAATAGCAGTATCTATATTTCAAAAAATCAACCTGTTCAACAGGGTTATATTAGCCTATCTTGGTGGATTGACTGCAGTTGTTCTTTTAATAATTGCTTACTTTTCTACCCTTACTCAGGAACAGATCACTTTAGTGTCTACCATTGCCAGTAACCTGATACTCTTTTCTGTAATTATTCTTTTTATTCTTCTTGCAGTGCGGAAGAAAGTAAATATTTACGAAGCATTTATTGAAGGAGCAAAAGAAGGATTTCAGATTGCAGTAAAGATCATTCCTTTTCTGGTAGCCATACTGGTGGCTATAGGCGTTTTCAGAAATTCAGGTTCTCTTGACTTTCTGGTGGAGGCAATTCGCTGGACAATGAATTCCATGGGCATCGATACCGCTTTTGTTGAGGCTTTACCCACTGCGCTTATGAAACCATTAAGCGGTAGCGGTGCCCGTGGAATGATGGTCGATGCGATGGATATTTACGGTGCAGATTCTTTTGTAGGCCGTGTGGCCTCCACTGTACAGGGTGCAACAGATACCACATTTTACATCATTGCAGTGTATTTTGGTTCGGTAGGGATCAAACACACCCGTTATGCAGTTAGTGCAGGCCTGATCGCCGACTTTGCTGGCATCATTGCTTCCATCCTTCTTGCTTACCTGTTTTTTGCTAGTTAATCTTTAGCAATTTCTTTTGATGAACTTTCAAATGATTGTTCCAGGTATTGAATATATAAAATCCATCATCGAGCTCATTAAGATCAATTTTGGTTTCACCCTTGTTCAATTCTTTCTGCATAATGACACTCCCTTGCAAGTTTGTAATTGAAAATGAAGTTAAATTTTGTGATACATTTTGAATATCCAGGTTGACAATTGTTCTACACGGATTTGGGTAAAGGTTGACACCCTGATCATTTAACATTATTGATCCGGTGGTTAAAGAAAGTACCCATTCCCATTCCTCCAAAAAAGCAGTTGGTCCATCAAAATAGGGTTGGGGTGGCCAGCCTTCTTCATGAATTTCATATTCACCTGTATTCGAATCAAAGAATACATATCGGCAAGGATGAGTCCAGTAAGCTAAAGGAGCATCGTCGATAAAAAATACCCATTGCGTTTCATAGGGCATTATGTAGTAGCCCAGATAATTCTCAGCCAACCACATTGTATCGCCCAATTCCATTGACTCGAATTTTGAATACAAATGGTTTGTTTCAAGAGAATCGATTCCGACTACTTCTTCTGCAACGATTTGAATAGCTTCTTCACGGGAATATTGAGCTGTAATACTTGATGTTAGCGATACAAATAGGAAAATAAAGAGTGCATTTTTCATGATTGGAGGTTTTGATATTTCTGAATAAAGATACGAATATCTAATGGAAGGCAAATTTAAAATTTATAGAAATTCAATCCTCACCATATCTTTATAATCCAATCCCAGCAACCCGGCAGCATTGCCCTGGTTCATGGCAATTTCGAGGTAGCCGTTGGAATCGAATAGTGCAAGGATCTCACCGGGAGCAACATCGGTATAGGACCGGCTGATCTTTTT
The DNA here is from genome assembly GCA_964421215.1 of uncultured Bacteroidales bacterium. GTDB lineage: Bacteria > Bacteroidota > Bacteroidia > Bacteroidales > JAADJA01 > JAADJA01. The sequence goes on from CAYQWA010000007.1 coordinate 180,303, forward strand.
GATCTCGTAAGAACGAAATACAATGTTGAATTTGCGGTTTTGCCGGGCTTCTTTAAACAAGGATTCGGTAATGTTGGTAATGATGTTTTCATAGGAATCGATATACATCACATGTCCCTTAATTATTCCGTTATCCAATACCGGCCTGAGCAACATTTTTTCAACGATGGTTTCTTTCAGATCACCAAGTTCTTCAATCTTGCTCCCTTTGGCCAGGTGTACTGCTGCTTTAACAAATCGGTCACGGGATGAAAAAGTAAAGTGGTCGGATTCCTGTGTAATTGTAAGTTCAATGATCTTATCCGGCTTTTTATCGAACAACAAGGAAAAGATCCCATTGTCTGTTCCGATAAAGAAGTGCCCGTCGACCTCAACAACAGTATGAGCATATTTATCTGATTCCTCTGTATTGATCCCCAGAATATGAACTGATCCTTTTGGAAAATTTGAATAAGCATTTTTAAGGACAAAGGCAGCCTGTTCAATTTCAAAGGAGGGTATTTGATGAGAGATATCAACAATCCTGGCGCCCGGCATTTTCGACAGTATCGCTCCTTTCACTGCTCCTGCATAATGATCCTTTAATCCCCAGTCGCTGGTTAATGTGATGATCGCCATAAAATTTTGAACAGGTGTTGAATAAACCTCTATTTCCTATGATACCGAAAGAAATCATGCATCTTCTGAATTCACATTTCATTGAAATGAAAGTGATAAGCTGATTTTTTCGGCATTAACTACTTCAAATCAGCTTTTATTAGAAAGCTAATAAGAATTAGTTAATTTTGCAATCAAAATTACGAATTCTGTAACATGCAGGGCATATAATAAAAATCTTTTTAACGAATTAATGGTTAATAATTTGATTCGGCCGGTCGTCAGAAAAAGCAATATATGAACGAAAAAATCATTCACTTATCATCAGTAAATCCGGTTGATATATACGGAATAAACGATAAGAACCTGAACCTCATCAAGTCCTATTTTCCAAAACTGAAAATTATTGCCCGTGGTGATATGGTAAAGGCTATTGGTAATGATGATGACCTTGTGGAATTTGAAGAAAAATTTAATCTTCTCCTGGTTAATATTGAACAGTTTGGGAAGTTAAGGGAACTGGAAATAGAACAGATCATGGAGGACAATGACATAGCATTAACTTTGAATGAGAATGGTGCAGCCAACGATGTCCTTGTTCATGGTACCGGTGGATTACTGGTTAAAGCCCTGACAAAAAACCAAAAACGGCTGGTGGAGAGCAGCCAGAAAAATGACCTGGTATTTGCAATTGGCCCGGCAGGAACAGGGAAGACATATACCGCTGTGGCACTGGCTGTAAGAGCTTTGAAAAGGAAAGAAGTAAAACGGATCATTCTAACCAGGCCAGCTGTGGAAGCAGGGGAGAACCTGGGATTTTTACCCGGTGACCTCAGGGATAAACTTGATCCTTATTTACAACCACTGTATGATGCACTGAGAGATATGGTTCCCACACAACGGCTGCTAAAATACCTGGAGGACGGTACCATTGAAGTTGCACCCCTGGCTTTTATGCGAGGCAGAACATTAGATCATGCTTTTGTTATTCTCGACGAAGCACAAAATGCTACTGAACCCCAGCTGAAAATGTTTGTTACAAGAATGGGAAGATCTGCAAAATTCATCGTAACAGGAGATATTACACAGATCGATTTACCGCGAAACCAGGGAAGTGGGTTATTACATGCCGAAAGAATATTAAAGAACATTAGCGGAATTGACTTTATTTACCTGGATAACAAGGATGTGGTAAGGCATGGACTGGTTACCAAGATCATCAGGGCGTATGGTAAAGAAAGAAAAGAACCAGTAAAATAACAAAGAACAGACAACAGACAACAGATAACTGATAACAATAACAAATAACTATTTTCTAAACATGAGTAACGCTATTATCAAAACAGATTTTAATTTTCCTAAACAAAAGAATGTTTATAAAGGAAAAGTACGTGACGTTTACAACATCGATGACAAATATTTAGTGATGGTTGCCAGCGACCGTATTTCCGCCTTTGATGTGGTTTTACCAAAAGGAATTCCTTACAAAGGCCAGGTGTTGAACCAGATTGCTTCCAAGTTTTTGGACAGCACCCAGGACATTTGTCCGAACTGGAAAATCGCTACCCCTGATCCTATGGTTACTATCGGCCATTATTGTGATCCCTTCCCGGTGGAAATGATCATCCGTGGGTACCTCACCGGAAGTTCATGGAGAACTTATAAAAAAGGAGCAAGAGAGATCTGCGGTGTACCCATTCCTGATGGAATGAGAGAACACCAGGCATTCCCGGAACCTATTGTCACTCCTACCACAAAAGCACATGAAGGCCATGATGAAGACATTTCCAAAGAGGAGATCATCAAGCAGGGTTTGGTTTCAGAGGAAGATTATGCTTTACTCGAAAAATACACCATTGAGCTATTTAAACGTGGTTCTGAAATTGCAGCTGAAAAAGGCCTGATCCTCGTGGATACAAAATATGAATTTGGTAAGGTGGGCGATACCATTTACCTGATCGATGAAATACATACCCCTGATTCATCCAGGTATTTTTACAAGGATGGTTACCAGGAACGCTTTGACAAAAGTGAACAACAAAAACAACTCTCCAAGGAGTTTGTACGTGAATGGTTGATGGCCAACGGATTCCAGGGACAGGAAGGCCAGGAAGTACCTGAGATGACTGAAGAGTATGTAACCAGCGTTTCCGACAGGTACATTGAACTCTATGAAAGCATTACCGGAGAAAAATTTGTAAAATCAGAAGTGGATGATGCAATCGCCAGGGTTGAAAAGAATATTCGTTCTTTTTTAGATGAAAACTTATCATAAATGGTACACTGATTAAACTGATCTAATATGATTTATTATGATTAATGATTCAGTTTCAGCTGAATTTTGATTTTTCAAAAAAGATCATAATTGATCTTAATAATCATAAAAAATCAGTGTACTATTATTGCAAACATATATGATTCCATTTTCTCCTCCACGTATGGACCAAAAGGTCATTGATGAAGTGATCGATACTTTAAAATCCGGTTGGATTACCACTGGCCCTAAGGTGAAAAGGTTTGAAGAAAACC
>CAYQWA010000007.1:183528-184818 GCA_964421215.1 uncultured Bacteroidales bacterium
TTAAAATCCGGTTGGATTACCACTGGCCCTAAGGTGAAAAGGTTTGAAGAAAACCTAACCAGGTATGGTGGACATAAATCCACCCTCTGCACCAGCTCCGGATCAGCCGGCCTGGAATTGATGTTAAGGTGGTTTGGTGTACAGAAAGGAGATGAGGTTATTGTTCCGGCATATACCTATTCTGCCTCCGCAAATGTTGTGGTTCATTGTGGAGCGAAAGTGGTCTTTGTTGATGTAGGATTTGATTTTAACATCGATGTTGAAAAAGTCAAAGAAGCTATAACAGAGCGGACAAAAGTGATCATCCCTGTTGACCTTGCTGGCTTTCCCTGTGATTATAACGAGTTGAATGAACTGGTTAGATCGACTGAAATTCGAGAGAAGTTTAATCCCCTAAGTAAAGAACAGGAAAAACTGGGAAGGATTCTCATCCTGTCGGATGCTGCCCATTCAGTGGGTGCAGTTTATTTGGGAGAAAAAACCGGGAAGCTGACGGATATTACTGTCTATTCATTTCATGCAGTAAAAAACCTGACAACAGCTGAAGGTGGTGCAGTTTGTCTCAACCTGCCGGATCCATTTAATAACGAGGAAATTTATGATTACCTCAGGGTGAAATCATTACACGGACAATCGAAGGATGCTTTTTCAAAAGTTCAGATCGGAGGGTGGAAGTATGACATTGTGGAACCAGGGTATAAGTTCAACATGACTGATATTGCAGCTGCAATGGGACTTGTTGAACTTGAACGCTACGATGGGGATATGCTTGTTAGAAGAAAGGAGATTTTTGATGCTTATGCTAATGCTTTTTCAAAGCATGACTGGGCTCAGATCCCGGATTATGAAACAAAGGGCAAAATATCATCCTACCATGTGTTTCTCCTCAGGATAAAAAATGTGACAGAGGAACAACGTGATGCCATCATCCAAAAGATCTATGAAAGAGGTGTTGCAGTTAATGTACATTTTATTCCTTTGCCCATGATGACATATTACAAAGGGCTTGGACACAAGATTGAAGATTTTCCTGTTTCTTATGATAATTACGCACGGGTAATTAGTTTACCAGTTTATTATTCTCTGTCGGATGAGCAGGTGGAGATTGTTATTAAATCAGTTGTTGACTCGGTTGTCGATGAAAAGATTGAGAGATAAAACCATTTGATGATTATTTCCTCTGTGGTCCTTTGTGTTTTCTTCGTGTAACTCTGTGTAATAGCTTCCCCTTCAAAGTATTACGGAGAAGGAGTTATACCACAAAGTTTCTCAAAGGTAGCACAGAGATCC
>CAYQWA010000008.1:0-141010 GCA_964421215.1 uncultured Bacteroidales bacterium
CATCTGATACCAGTGCATCTTCAGCTGTTCCGGGAGCTCCACTCCAGGTAGTCCAAAGACCGCCTAACTGGCCGGCTACGTATCCACCAACGATTAGAGCATCAAAATCTTCACAATCCGTTACTGGTGGTGGGCCGCCATCAACTACATTCACCATATAGTCTTCGGCTTCACCATATGCATATTCCAAACAAGGATCATCACAGAAATTGGCAAAATTGGTCCTTGCTCTCATGATGTGAGCTCCAAGAGCTGCATCTGCAGGAATTTCAAGATCTACCGTATAAAGCTGATTGGCCAGCTCAATCCAGTAATTATCAAGTACTTTTTCATCTTCAGTAAGGACATAGTCATCGTTAAAATCGATCCATATTGAGGCAAAGTTTCCTGTATATCCGGAAGATACAGTAAGTGTGTGAATTCCGCCTTGTTCAAGGGTAGCAGGTCCAAGGTTTAAGTATTGGCTCCAACCTGTTCCGTTCAGGTCGGCACAGCCGGATCCCATGTTGGAAATTTCCTCAAGTGCAAAATCTGTAAATCCATCTCCTAATGTGCAACCCGTTGTGTACTCCGGAACGCATAATTCTGGATTTGCCCCTCCTTCAGTAATTATCACATTATCAAAACTAAAGAAGGAGAAGTCTGAAGTATTAAGTTGCCAGGCTAAATATACGTCCGAATCACCTCCATTGATCGTTGACAGGTCAAATTCATAGGTTTGCCAGTCGGCTCCCGGATAATAGGTTTGTAATGCTGTAAAAGTAGAAGGATCAGAAGGATCGGTAACTGTTCCAAATACCGCAGGAGCTGTACCATTAGCTTCTCCCATATCAAAGTTGAGCATTTCAGCCGGGCTAATGTCAATAAGGGGAGTAATCAACATTATAGGATTGTTTGTTCCACTCTGCCTGAAGAAAATAACTTTTCCGCCATACCAGTAAAGCGCATCCCAGCCACTGACATGTGTAGTCCAATCTGCAGGAATTTCTGTATCAAACATTTCAAACCAATAAAATTGTGGAGTTTCTAAAACTACCGTTTCAAAAACATCCTGATCGATTACATCAACACTTCCTGAGCCCGGGAAAAATCCTGCAGCTTCTACATCATATGTGTAGGTTCCCGGAAAGACACCATCGTAAACTGCTTGTCCGTTCTCATCAGTTGTTTTTATACCATTACCTTCCATTTGAATTTCTGCACCTTCAACAGGATCACCATCAGTATCTTCTACTGAATAAGTTACATTGTATGCTGCAAAAGTGCCATCAACGTCTATTACCTCAGACTGAATAATGCTTTTGTCCGAATCATCCTGAACAAAAACAACGACTGCAAGATCGTTTGGGGTTTCCATAAACGTCTGATCCATATCAAATGATTCAGTTAATGTTACAGGCTGACCAATGGTCAATGCATCCAAGGTCGTTCCAGAAGCATCGGGTAACATTTTCATCATAACATTGTGCCATTCTGTTTCGCCATTGGATCCAATGTTCCCAACTGTAAGTTTTTCAATAACAACGATGTGTGCTGTTAAACCGGCGGAATAATTTGCAACCGGGGTAAGGTCAGCAGAAATAGATATGATATGATCTTCATCGATGGCGGCTTCATTAATACTTATTTCCAGGCCAGTTAATGCGCTGGCATAGGTGTCAAAAACTTCCTGGGTTAAATCATAAGGATCGAACTGATCTGAATTAATATAAAGGTCGGGCACCCAGCTTACTCCATAATAATCTTTTCGAACACCGCCCTCTTCAGTATAGTAAGGGTCACCACTTCCCGGCCAGTCCATTTGATATTTGATGAGCGTATACTCATCCGGATTAGCACTTAGTACCTCTAAAATAATTTCATTGGCACCTACACAAGGAACACATGTAGAACTGGTAAATTCTTCATACAATGGCTTTTTAAGAACGAGGCCTGAAACAACTTCCAGCGTTGAACTTAGAATATCATTAGCAGGATTCTCGTCGCCAGCCAGGATTGCGGTAACTTCTGTTACATATGATCCTTCAATCGCTGTCCAGGATGGAAAAGTTACTGTTTCAGTTCCAAAAGGAGCAAGGTCAGTAACAGTCACAGTTTCTGAATAGACAGCTGAACCATCTATAATTTCGAATATAACGTCGAAAGTGATCGTTTCTGATCCAAGGTTAATAACTTCAGCACCAGGATCAATAGATAGTCCAGTTGTAGACAGTGTAGGCATATCCATTGAAACAACGCCGGCATCATACATAGGTGCTTCAGACAATATAACATCATCAATATACCAGTAATTGATTTGATAGGAATCGCCATCAAAAGTAAATGCAAGTTGGAAGTTGTCAGATCCTACATCTGCATTATCGATGAGCAAGGTAAGTGTTTCAGGGCCTATGGCGCCAATTGGATCAACAGACCATACCTCATTCCATGTAGTTCCATCGCTGGTTGTTTCAACTTTCAGTGTATAACCGGTTCCAGCAAAATCGTTAACATAGTGTTTAAAATCCAACAATATAGCACTATAGCCTGATGTTGCTATAGGATCTGTGACCAGTTTTGAGTTGCCAACAAATTGCGGAGACCATGAAAACATGGCTTCAGGGGCAACGCCTCCTGCATTGTTGGTTGCGCTTTCAAGCCAGTTATCCTGACCATCTCCAATAATGGACCAACCGGCAGGAGGGAATGTTCCACTTGAAAAATCCTCCGAAAAGAATGATTTTATTCCATTCAAATTCAAAGGTACGGGTTTGTAGTTCTCAAGATAGCAGACCTTTTGATCTGGCAGGTCATGCAATCCCTGAGAAAATGTCATCATCGCCGGAAAAACCATCAGGCTTATCAACAATAATTTTAATGTAAGATTTTTCATAAGATTAAAATTTAGTTAGAAAATGATATGTTATTTCTTTTTGTTTTTATGAATTTCAGGAGAATGTAATTTGTCAATAATTTTTTTCAAAGCATCGTTTTGAATTTTTTTCTTCTTGATAAAATCTTGTAATTCATCAAATTCTTCTTCCGATGATTGATTCTTTTTATCCTTTAGTTTTTTTGGATCTTCCATGAATAATAGATTTTATACAAAGGTGAAATAATCTTAATGTTCATGAAAATATTTCACCTATACAAATGCTTAGCAGAACAAAATTTCAACCTATACTTATCCTATACAAGCTGTAGAACTTTACAAATTGCTATGTTTGAGACTAGGTTTGTCCTATTTTGAACTTAAAAAACTATAGTCTGATTGATTTGTATGAACAAACTAAACAGAATGTGTATTAATTAAATCTGAGAAAGGAAGGTAACCAGATTGGTTTGGGTATTAGTAATGCCTAATTTTTTGCGTAGTCTTGAGCGGGCGATTTCAAGGGTGCCAGTCCGTTGCCCTGTAAGTTCTGAAATTTCTTTTGTCGTTAAATTGAGCCGAAGTAAGGCACATAGCCGAAGTTCATTAGGAGACAGATCGGGATAATGATTTAATAATGTATCATAAAAACCACTATGAACTTGCTTAAACCTGAGCTCAAATTCCTGCCATATTTTCTCATCTGTAGACCGGTGTAATCTACTTGCAATTTTCTTTATGGCCGACTTCGTTTCATCTTTTACAGCTTCCTGTCTTATCTCCATTAATTTATCTGCTATCTCAGTAAGGACTTCATTCTTCCTCATTAAGGACATCACATTGGATGCAAGTTCTTTATTGCTGGCTTCCAATTCCGCTTCAAGTTGTTTTTTTGCTATCAGTGCATTTTTTGCTCGTATTCGATTCCTGTAGAATAAAGAAATAACAAACAGGACCATTATGAATATGATGGCTGTACCCAAAATTATGTAAGTATATTCTCTTTTCTGTTGTTTTATTTTTTTCTCCTGATTTATTTTTTCAAAATCATACATCATTTCTAATTGTGACATCCTGGTCATGGTGGTTTCAAGGTCCAGGCTGTCTTTTACCTGCGACTGAATCCGGCTGTATTTGTAAGCATTTTCTACATCATTCATTTCAACAAACAGGTCATGCAATACTCCTGCCGATTCCTGAATAATTCTTTTCAAATTATTTTCCCTTCCCAACTGGAATGCATTTATTGCATAGTTTAATCCTGTTTCAGGAGCCCCTGTTTCACTATAGTATTTTGAGAGCCCTAGTTGACAGGTTGCAATTTTAGGAACATTGTTCAGCTCCTCGAAAATTGTTAATGCCTTATTAAAATAATACAGAGCCGTATCATAAGAGTTAACCTCCCTGTTTATCACCCCAAGGTTCAAATAATTTATTCCTTCCCATAACCTTCTGCCTGTTCTTTTATTAATTTCAACTGCTTCCCGAAGGAATATTTCCACTTTTTCATACTCATTCTTGCTGCCGTATACAGCAGCAACATTATTCAATCCCCTGGCAACTCCAACAAGATCATAGATTTCCCTGGCAATATCCAAAGATTGGAAATAATAATCCAATGCTTTATCAAAATTTCCCTGTTCAAAATAATCGTAACCAATCCTGTTCAGTGTTTTACCCTTTCCTTTCAGGTTTTTAAGGTCATCAAAAATTTTTAATGCTTTAAAATTCAAATCTGAGCTTTTATCATAGTCTCCCAGGTCATTATATATCTTGCCAATAATCAAAGTGGCTTCTGCCAATTCTTTGTTCCTGCCGAATTCTTCCGCCATCTCTTTAGCCGTAGTAGCTACTTCCATGGAAGACTTTAAGTCTGTTTTGCTCCAGTAAACATCAGCTATTAGAAGGTAGGCCAATATTTTAATACCTGGAGAATTATTTTCATTTGCAAAATTCAAAGCCTGATTTGCATAGTCTAAACTTAGGTCAGGATCTGAAGCAGAGTGAATTTCTGCAAGTTCAACCAAAATATCCATTTTATGATTAACATCCTGAACCATCGCAAGTTCCAGCTTCAGGCTGTCAGATGTTTGCAAATCCTGTGATATAGAATTTATTAAGATCAACCCTAAAATGAGTGTGAAGGATATTCTAATAGATGGATTAATCATATTCAACAAAGTATCAAACTATAAAGATAATTAAACTTTCATATGAAAGCTTAATGAGGCATGAGGGGGATGTTTAATACAACAATTGATATTCATTACGCTATAAAGTCTAGCCAATAAAAAAGGGGATTGCAAAATATTGCAATCCCCTTCTCATTAACTAAATCCGTTTATTCGATTATAATCCGCTTGGATACTACACCTTCTTCGGTCTCTATTCTTAACAAATAGATACCCGGATTATATTGAGATAAATTAAGTTGTACTTGTTTATCTTTTGCCGCTTCTGTGGCAATTACCTGGCCAGTCTGATTGTAAACTACAATCGATTCAATCATTAATTCTGATTGAATGTGTACCACATCAGTGGCAGGATTTGGATAAACCTGTGTGCTATTAGCTAAATTTTCATCAATTCCTACGATGGTTTCACACTCTGTGTTTGTAGGATCTGATTCGCCTTCAGGATCATATACTGCTGTTACATAATAACAATGGTATCCAACACCTGGATCTACATGAGTATATGTAGTCTGAGCAGTGAAATCAATCTGGTTAAATGCTCCACCTTCATAAGAGTAATATATATTATAACCCGTCAGGTCTTTGCTTTCATTGGAACTTTGCTCCAAGGTATACTCACCTGCTGGTAAGGTCGCTCCGGTAAGTCTTGGTGTTCCGGTTGAAAGCCCTGTGGCATAATATTTCGGTGGCTTAACAAGTACCTGATCGCCGGCCGTCATGATCCAAAGATCCATCAAGAAGTCGCCAATGGTTGAAAGCGTAAAGGCACTGAAATCGCCCAATGCTCCATTGTAAGACATACCGTCTGGGCCTACATTATCAGAATCCAGACATGGATAAGCATCGGCTGGATCGTTGCTTAATGGCTCAAGGAATACTCCTACCAGACCTGACTGTCCGGCAACAGAACCAAGTGAAATGCCTTCTTCCCACTGGTCATCACCCGTGGTTTGGAAACCATCAAGAACAGTCACTGATGTATAGGTATCCCAGTCTACAATATGAAGTTTGTAATCCCAGGTTCCAAAGATTCCCCATGATGAATGACGGAAGTCAAGCAGTTCAAGGGTTGCACCTGGATATGCGCTAATGTCATATACAACACCATAACCATTGTCATAAGCCTGGTAGTATGCATTCTGTGGGTCGTTACCATGTTGTACCAGCTCAATCAGGTCTCCACCGGGAGCGTCCCATGTCAGTACTATGTCGGAACCAACAATATCCGTTACCAGATCTGATGGTGGTGGAGGTGGTGGAGGTGGTTCTAATACCCAACCAGGTCCAAAACATACATCATCATAGTATGCTCCTGGTGCTCCTCCTACATCCCAACCGTAGTAGTCTAATCCACCAATAGTAAGTGCATTGTCAAACAATACCATTTGTGTGCCGTCGAAATAAACAGCTCCTAATTGTGAATCAAGGTCGAAGTTAACTTCTACCATGAACCAGGTATCCATATCATAGTCGAACAATGTACTGGCTCCCTGTACTAAGAATTCTCCCGTTCCGTCATCGTTAAAGAACAGCTCAATGACCCAGGCTACACCTGGTGTGGGTTCTGACTGTACATTAAAGTAGCCTGAATAACCGGTGGGTACATACATATAGTGTGAATAAAGTTTCTGTCCAGAAGATATCGGATTATCTCCGAATTGCAAAACAAGATCAATTGTACCTGCATCAACGATAAATGAGTTGCTTGGGCTGTTGGATTGAGCATCGGTTACGGTAGCATCATCTGCTGATGTTCCACTCCAGGTAGTCCAGTAACCTCCAAGCTGTTCGGCTACTAATCCGCCTACGGTTAAGGCATCAAAGTCTTCACATGGACTTGGGGAAATGTCTTCAAAACATACATCATCAAAGTGGGCTCCCGCTGGTGCTCCTCCTGCGCCTGGATTAGCGAAATAGTTAGCTCCTCCGAGGGTTAGCAAACCAGGATTACCAAATGTACCTAAGGTCCACTGGTATTCTATGATCAATACTCCGTCAATGTAGAATTCTGCCCAGTCATTGTCAAGGTCAACAATAAACTCATTAAAGTACCAGGTATCATAGCTAAACGGAGCAACTACTGCAGCCGCAGCGCCAGCATCCACATAATACATACCGTCGTCATCATACATGATCTGGAATCCCCATTCTACTGCAGGAACAATATCTTTTTGAAGGTTCCAGTAACCTGTTGTACCATCAGGAATATAGATGTTATGGCTGTAATAGTACTTTCCTGATTCTAAAGTAGCTGCGTTAAAGAGTTGCAATCCATCTGTTCCACCTTCAATCAGCATGGAATTGGAAGGACTTACTGAATAAGCATCTGATACCAGTGCATCTTCAGCTGTTCCGGGAGCTCCACTCCAGGTAGTCCACAAACCGCCTAACTGGCCGGCTACGTAACCACCAACGGTTAGAGCATCAAAATCCTGGCAATCCGTTACCGGAGGTGCTCCGCCAACATTCACATAGTAATCTTCAGCTTCACCATAAGCATAGGAAATACAAGGATCATCACAGGTTGCATTCCAGTTGGTACGGGCACGCATGATGTGCTGTTCGGCAGGTGCATCTGCTGGTACATCAAAATCTACATCGTAGAAAGTTGCAGCCAATGCCATCAGGAAGTTGTCAACCACCTTCTCATCTTCTGTTAACAATAGGTCATCGTTAAAGTCAATCCATACGGTAGCATAGTTGTTGTCATAACCGGTGGCCATGGTGATGGTGTGGGTTCCACCTGCTATTAATGTGGCTGGACCTAAACCAAAATACTGGCTCCAGCCTACGCCGTTAAGGTCGTCACAGCCTGATCCGTTATTTACAATTTCTTCCAGTGCAAAATCAGTGAAACCATCTCCAAGAGAACATCCTGTTGTGTAGGCAGGTACACAAAGGCTGGGTACCAGGTTCTCAACTGTTTTCGTTGCACAGTCGTTGTCAGCATTCTCATCTCCTGCAAGTACTACACAAGCTTCGAATTCATACGAACCCATAGCTGAAAGGTCAACGGTTGTGCCAAAAGTATGGTCGTAAGTTTCACCTGGGTTGATGGTCACAGATACTGATTCAGTAACTGCTGCTCCACCGTCGAGGGTAAACCAAACATCAAAGCTGCTTTGTGCATTGTTTCCATAGTTCTTTACAGCTACAGTTACTTCTTCGGTAGCAGTAAGTTCAACGCCTGTTGTAGGTTCTACTATGGATTGTACGCCAAGGTCGTTGTCAGGTAATGGTCCGGAAACACAAAGTTCAAGACCCCAGATGTTAACGTTCTGTGAAGTTCCAAGGATAGTGTAGTATCCTGTTACAAGTCCTTCGTGAATTGCAAGACCACCGGCAATACCGGTTCCAACAGCAGCAACAGTTCCAACGTCAAAATAAACTCCGGATTCTGTTCCTGAAGGAAGTTCGATCTGTACCAGTTCGTTTTGTGTGTTTCCTACCTGAGCATGTCCCCAAAGGAAAGGTCCGTCACCACAAAGGGCTGAACTCTGGTAAGCAAAGCCATAATAGCTGTCACCTACTGGTCCTACCGGGAAGCTTCCCAGGTTGGCTCCTGCCATATCGAATTTGGTGATGGCGCTGCCCCAGTTGTTGGCATAAAACGCATCGTCGTCTTCGTTATAAGCAATCGCACGGCAATCGGTGGGTGCTGAAAAGGTACTTACCATAGTACCTCCTGCAAAGTCCATCTCGAATACAGTGGTTGAGGCTGCTCCTCCATAGAAGTAAGTACCGGTGTAGGCAATGTCCCTACAGCCGGCTGTGCCTGCTATGGTAAAGGTTTCTATCCAGGTTCCGCTGATGTCGTACTTCTGGAATTCCCCTCCTCCGTTCCACATCGATGTGTAGATGTAGTCTCCATCGGTCTCAATTCCGGCTTCACCTCCACCTACTCCCACAGGAAAATCAAACTGCAGGTCGAATAAGTCATCGGTTTGAGGAATGTTTACCTTAGGCGGGATTTTTGGCCCGTAATCAACTTGTGATTGAGCCACATGTACGCCTGCTACAAATACTAACGCAAGGAGTACAAGTCCTAATTTTGTAAAAACTTTCATAATAATTTAGTTTAGTTATACAATAATGTTTAAGGTGTGCTTCAATAAATACGCCAGCAAGTATATGAAAAATTATAGAGATAAGCAAGGAATATTTTTCGGAGATAGTGAATATGAAAGGATTGGAGCTTATAAATCGGTTTTAATTGCAAGGTTAATAGCCTCCAAATGATCAAAAGCGAGCTCAGGAAGCTTATTTACCTGAAACCATTTTGCCTGTTCTGCATCATCGCCACCGCTTACATCGGAGCAAGCAGCATCAACAATTCCATAAAAAATAACGGATACAGTTCTGCCCCTGGGATCACGGTCCAGTGCACTGAAGGTATGAAGTTGCTTTAATCCTTTTAGCCTGAGGCTCGTTTCTTCTTCAAGCTCCCGCTCAATGGCCTGCTCACATGTTTCATCCATGTCAACAAATCCTCCCGGAAGAGCCCACATACCCTGAAATGGGTCATATTTTCGATGGATTAATAACACCTCAAACGATTCGTTAATTCTTCTGAAAACAATAGCATCTACCGTTAATGCAGGACGTGGGTGATCGTAAGAATAAGGCATTTGATCAGTTTTAGGTGCTTCTTCAATGAATTATTTGATTTCACTGCCGTTGCCAATGTCTTCTGTTGGGCTTACAAAACAAAGTTGTCCATTTATATCCTCAGCCATCAGAACCATGCCGTTGGATTCAATTCCTCTTAATTTTTTTGGAGCAAGATTGATCAGGATGCTTACTTTTTTACCAACAATCTTTTCTGGCTCATAAAACTCAGCGATTCCGGAAACAACTGTACGTTTGTCGATACCAGTATCAATGGTTAACTTAAGCAGCTTCTTTGTTTTAGCAACTTTTTCAGCTTCAATGATCGTTCCAGTCCGAATATCCAGTTTTGCAAAACTTTCGAAATCAATATTCTCTTTTGCCGGCACAACAGAAACTTCATTTTGTTCATTTGCTTTTTTGGTATCAAGCAGTTTTTGAACCTGAGCTTCAATTTCCTTGTCTTCAATTCGATCAAATAACAACGACGGTTTGTTTAATTGGAAACCATCTTTTAAAAGTTCGGTGTTTCCTGCATCTTTCCATGACAAGCCGGACAAATTAAGCATACCTGATAATTTTTCAGCACTAAATGGTAAAAAGGGAGCAGAAAGCACAGATAGGTTTGCGCAAATTTGAAGTGAGATGTTGAGGATTGTCCTAACTCTTGCTTCATCAGTCTTAAATACCTTCCAGGGCTCAGAATCAGTTAAATATTTATTTCCTAACCTGGCAAGATTCATCATTTCATTTAAAGCTTCCCTGAACCTGAAGTTTTCAAGACTGCTACCCACTTTCATTGGATAATCAGCAATCTCTTCAAGCACTTTTTTGTCGTAATCGTTTAATTCTTCGATTGCTGGTACATTACCACCAAAATACTTCTGTGTTAGGACCAGTGTGCGGTTAACAAAATTTCCAAAAATCGCAAGCAACTCATTGTTGTTTCTTGCCTGAAAATCTTTCCAGGTAAAATCATTGTCTTTTGTTTCTGGAGCATTCGCTGTTAAAGCGTACCTTAACACATCCTGTTTGCCGGGAAATTCCTCCAAATATTCATGCAACCAGACCGCCCAATTCCTTGAGGTGGATATTTTATCGTTTTCGAGATTCATAAATTCGAAAGCCGGAACATTATCCGGGAGGATATATGACCCTTCTTGCTTTAACATGGATGGGAATATTATACAGTGAAAAACGATATTATCCTTTCCAATAAAATGGATGAGCCTCGATTCTTTGTCTTTCCAGTAAAGTTTCCAGTCGTTTCCGGTTTGCTCTGCCCATTCTTTTGTAGCTGAAATGTAGCCGATAGGTGCATCAAACCACACATACAACACTTTGCCTTCTGCTTCCGGAACAGGAACATGGACACCCCAGTCAAGATCACGGGTAACCGCCCTGGGGTGTAATCCCTGGTCGATCCACGATTTACATTGACCATAAACATTTGTTTTCCAATCTTCTTTGTGACCGTCAATGATCCACTCCCTTAACCAGTCTTCATATTTGTCAAGAGGCAGGAACCAGTGTTTGGTTTCCTTTTTTACCGGTTTGTTTCCGCTTAATACTGAAACGGGATTAATCAAGTCGTTGGGGCTGAGCGAAGTGCCACAGTTTTCACACTGATCGCCATAGGCCTTTTCAAAATTACAATGCGGACAGGTACCTGTTATGTATCTGTCGGCAAGGAAGTGTTTGCTGGCCTCATCATAATATTGTTCTGAGGTTCTTTCAATAAATTCACCTTTGTTATGAAGCGTTGTAAAAAATTCAGCAGCAGTATCATGATGAATTTTATTGGAAGTGCGTGAATACACATCAAATGAAATTCCAAATTTCTGAAAGGAGTCTTTAATCATTCCATGGTATTTATCGACAATCTCCTGGGGAGTAACTCCCTGCTGCCTGGCTTTAATGGTGATAGGCACACCATGTTCATCGGATCCGCCAATAAAAAGAACATCTTTTCCCTGCGACCTCAAATACCTAACATATACATCAGCGGGTACATAAACACCTGCCAGATGCCCAATATGAATAGGTCCGTTGGCATAAGGCAATGCAGAAGTTACAGTATATCGTTTAAAGTCTTTTTTTTTCGTGTTTGTAGTGTTCATCGAATTTACCATTTATTCCCTAATTGCCAACAAAGTTATACTTTTGTTAGATACCATAAAAACACTTTTTATGATACAACCTAAATACCTCAGGAAAGGCGATAAAATTAAAATTGTTGCACCATCCGGTAAGATTGCACAGGAAAAAGTAATGGCGGCCAAAGATATCATAGAAGGATGGGGACTTGAAGCAGACCTTGGAGATTACCTTTTTGATCATTACTACGGATATGCATCAAACGATTCAAACAGGGTAATTGACCTACAAAAGGCTTTTGACGATGATTCTGTAAAAGCCATTTTGTGTGCAAGGGGTGGGTACGGCATAATCAGGATCATTGACAAATTGGACTTTAGCCGATTTCATAAAGATCCAAAGTGGATTGTGGGTTTTAGTGATGTTACCATACTTCATGCACATATAAATCATAATTATAATATTGAAACTTTGCACGCTACTATGGCAGCCGGGCTTTTAGACAGTAAAACATCTGCTGAATGGTTGCGTAAAGGGCTTTTTGGTGAGAAGCTGGAATATGAATTTGTCACTCATGAACTTTCCAGGCCGGGCAAAAGTTTAGGTCAGCTTTCAGGTGGAAACCTGGCCATGATCAACAGCCTGATGGGCTCTGTATCTGAAATTGACACCCGGGGTAAAGTTTTGTTCATTGAAGAAATTGGTGAACACCTTTACCGCATCGACAGGTTAATGTGGCAGTTAAAAAGAGCAGGGAAACTGGATGCAATTGAGGGGTTGATTGTTGGAGGAATGACAGACATTCCTGATGAAAAACAGGATTTTGGAATGTCGGCTTATGAAGTCGTTCTTGATGCTGTTAAAAACCGATCTTATCCAGTATGTTTTGGCTTTCCAGCCGGACATCAGAAAGATAACCGGGCAATGATCATGGGCAGAAAGGTTGAATTAACTGTTGATAGCAAAACAGGAATAAAATTCACAGATAATTATAATTGATAATATTACCTTGTAAGTTCTTCCCTGATCTCTTCCTCCATAATTAACCAAATAAAGCTGGTTCATTATAATTTTCGTTAGAACAATTATTAAAACCATTATATTCGCAATACAAATAAACCAGAATACCGGATCATAATATTATTAATCCTATTTACATATTTACTTATTAACCCATTGACCTATTAACTTAATAACCAACAACCCCAAATGGCCAAACATAACAACCTGGGAAAAAAAGGAGAAGAAATTGCATGTGACTTTTTAATTCGTGAAGGATTCAGAATAGTAGAACGCAACTGGAGACATGGAAAAGATGAGATCGATATCATTGCAATGGATGAAGATTTTCTGGTAATCGTTGAGGTAAAAACAAGAAGTACAGATTTTTTCGGACTTCCGGAAGAGGCTGTAACCAATAAAAAGCAAAAATATTTGATCAGGGCTGCCGATGCCTACATCAACATACAAGACTTACATTGGGAAGTAAGGTATGATATTATTGCTATTATCCTTGAAGGAAACAAGCAGATAATAAATCATATTAAGGATGCCTTTTACCCAACTCTTTAGGAGTGAAACACCAGCAAAGGCAAGTGTGAATGGAACAACATTTTTCTTGCAATGCTTGGATTAAAGAGTCTTTCAATAATGCCCCGTTTGTGTGTGGTTAAGGCGATTAGATCTATTTCTTTTTCTTCAACATAGTCATCCAGTGCCTGAACAATGTCTTCACGCCTTATCAGGTCACAGTTAATGTCATAGCCCTCATATTCCTCGGTAAAATGCCCTTTAAGGGTTTCCATCCTTGATTTGTCGAAATGCATGGGATCAGAAACTGAAATATGAGCACAAAATATTTTCATTTCAAATGGTCTGACCAGAGTCATTAGCTTGCGAAGCGATTTAAAATCAGAATCATCAAAATTGGTGGCATACAACACCCTGTTAATGTATTTCATTCCGGAAAAGATCGATTTTTCCGGAATGGCAAGCACCGGTACTGAGGCTTTTTCGATCACTTTTTTGGTGACGCTTCCAAGATAAGTTTTACTATTTCCTCCAAAACCCTTTGTCCCCATAATTACAACTCCGGGTTTGTATTTATCAATGAATTTAACAATTACTGATTCAGGGAATCCGCGGTCGAGGGAATAAGAGATCTTAATCCTATTTTTATACTCTTTTTTAATTTGATTTTGGATCCTGCTTTTTAGTTGAAGTATTTGCTTACGGGCATCCTGTTCAATATCTCCAACTACATTGTCCATGTGAAAGATAAAAGACTGGCCTTCGAGGTAGGGTTCTGAATTTACGATGGGATTAAAGTATGAATACAGCAGCTTGATCTCCGCTTTCAGCTTGTCAGCCAGGCCAAGAGCAAAATTACATGCATTGATAGAGTTTTCTGAAAAGTCAACGGGGACCAGTATCCGCCGGATACTTTTCATTGCTTTAATTGTTTCCAGCTTTCCTGTTCCTGAGGAACTTTTCAAATCTTCTATAATTCTGAATGCTTCAGAAAAATCGGTTTCATTTACTCTAACTTTCACTCCGGTTGCAATACCGGGTTGGATAAGATTAATGTTAGATAAAAAGCACTCTATTCCTTCAGCCTCCAATTGGCTCTTAATCAATTGAGCCCTGGAATAAGGACAGGTTGTGATGGTTACAATTTGATCTTTCATGATTCTGCTATCTTATTCTTAATTACAATGGTCATATGGATTTTTGCCCTATAAATATAAGCAAAGATTGGCACTATACCAAATCTTTATAATAGGGAATGTTCTTAAGGAAGGAATAAGTACCTGATTGATAGTTAAGTTTACAGCAGTAATGTTCCATACCATTGGTAACAACGAGGTAATTAACATTCAGAGCTATATTGTATCGAACGATCTGATCAAACACTTCCGAGCTGATTTTTACACCCGGTGCTTTACATTCTACAATAAGTAAGGGTGAGCCCTGATTATCATAGACCACAACATCAGTTCTTTTCGACTTTTGGGCAACTTTTAGTCCTTTTTCAACCGCAATTAGCCTTTCCGGGAAATTCAATTTACCAACAAGGTACATTACAAAATTTTGCCTTACCCATTCTTCAGGAGTCAGAGAAACATACTTTTTTCTCCACCTGTCGAATACCAGCATTTTACCCTCTTTCTCTTTAAAACTGAATTTGTATTGTGGTAGATTGAGTTGCTTCATTTTATAATAAAAACCAAAATTAGCAAATATGAGATAAACTCCTTAAACAACACAGTATTCTCCCAAAATTCAGTGATACCCTTCAGTTGGGATGAACAAGGATTTATTCACAAATAGATGAAAATATTGTTAATAACCCTGTTAGTATCGCATTTTTATCTCTCGCAAAATTTATTAATGCACTGATTATATGGCTCTTGATTTGGTGTTTAAGCGTTTAATATCTTTTAAGACCGTCAACCAGCGGTAAAACTTCCCTTTCGCTAAAATTCATTAGATTTGGAGACTAGAATCCAGGTTGTTGTTTTTGGTTCTACCTTAAAATATTTCAGTTTTTACACAATACGCTATATGTTAAGAAAGATAAGCTTTATCATTTTTTTATTTGCTATTGCTTCTATTTGTTTTTCACAGGAAGTAACAGAAGAATATGTAACCAAAAAGGAATATACCGATGAAATCCTTCAGATTAAACGGTACAATTATTTGGAAAAAGTTCGGCTTAATCAGCAGATCAACCATTCGGAAAAATTCAAATCCGAAATTTCCACTTTAAACTCAAAGATCGACAGCTTAACCCAACTATTAATTTACGCTAACGAGGCTAATCAAAGATTAAATGATTCTTTGAATATAGCTCATCAACAAATGGTGCAGGCAAAAGCCGAAACCGAAGCAGATATCCGTGAAGTAAATAAAACCGTGACACAACGTACAGGATTCTGGATTACCGGAGTCGGAATAATGGCTATTCTTGTTTTCATAACGTTATTGGTATTATGGTCCAGGTACAGAAAGGTGAATGTAGTATTCAAAGAACAATTTTCAAGTTTTCAAAATGACATCAACACCTACCTGAATAAGCATTCACATGAACTTGACAAATCCCTTGCAAACCTCGAAAAATCCTTAACCACTCAAAACAACAATACTAAAAAGCTGGTATTATTAAATGACTTTATGAAAACGTTGCCGCTCCATCAACAGGGTGGCAGTGAGTCAAAAAATACAAAAACCAGGAAAAAGGGAAAACCTGCGGAAGAAAAAAATGAGGAAGGAAAATTGGATCATACATTGTCCATTAAAATGGCCAATGAATTGCATGAGATAAAAAATGTATTGACCAAAATTCCCGGGGATACTCCGGATGCAACTGTATTAAAAACAAAGTATGAAAAAGTAGAGCGCATTCTTAAGGAAATCGGATATGAAATGGTGGATTTGATGGGAGTGCCTGTCACCCAAGAGTTAAAGAAACAGGCTGACCTTAAAGGACCAGCCGGCACTGGTAATGGCAATGTAATTGTTAGCAAAGTTATTCTTCCGCAAATTAACTATAAAGGTGAAATTATTCAATCTGCCAAATTGGAGTCAAAACCAGCTTAAGCAGTAATTGACCACGAATTAATCAAAAAAATACTATGGAAAACACTAAACCAAAATTCGACTTTATCAACTTCGCTTATGGGCTGGGAGCGGCTGTTATTCTCATAGCAGCAATGTTTAAGTTTTTAGGTTGGAATTATGCCAACGAGATTTTTATTGTGGGGCTTACTACCGAAGCCATTGTGTTCCTGATCTCAGCTTTCCAATGGAAAGTAAACTCGAAGGGTTACAAATGGGAGAACCTGTTTCCACAGCTTGTAAACGACAGCATGGAAGAGGAGGAGAAGATAAACCTCCGGGAAGGATTTAACGACTACTATAAAAACACCGATGCCGTATCACGATCGGTGGCAGAGCTGGAAAAATCCATTAAACACCTCACCAGTGTTTCCGAAGGGCTTGCAAACAGTGTCAGGAAGATTGATACACAAATGTCGAAGCTTGAAAAGTCTTCTCAAAATTATGAAGAAGAACTGGCCCATCTCAAGAATCGTCTTTCAAATGCAAATTCGTATTACAGCGAAATGCTCGACCTGGTTGAAGAAAAGAAATAGGATTCAAGATCTTTCTCGCAATGAACCAAAATAATCAGTCACGGGGTATTGAATTGATCCAGAAAAAGATTGGATTGCTATACATTATTTTTATTGTAATGGCCTTTCTTTATATCCCAGCTGATTTTGTTGACATTTTTAAAGACATCAACGTTTATTACGAAGAATCCGTTTATGAGAATGAAAAGCTTTATGATTACAATTATCGAATTATTAACTATTTCACGAACAGGGATACCGTATTTGATCAGTCCATCCCTCATTATTACCAGGGAGTAAAGTTTTCTTCAGATAAGATCATTCAAGAGATTGAAAGGTATAAGACAGACCTGATTGAACAAAGCGGAGGTTTAACAAATACAGGATATATAACCAGAGGAAAGAATTATGAATTATCGAAAAACTATTTGATCCGGGGAAGAATTGCAGATACCATCAGTCAATTGTTGGAAGGTCATAAATCGTTACTAAAGGAAGTAGCGCATTCCAGTATGATCAATGCCATGGATTCAATTTTATATCTTGGCACCATGGTAGGCTCTTCGGGTGAAACCAAAAAATTTTCTGAGTATTATTTCGACCAGGTTCCTGTTTCTGCAGCCATTTCATTCTTATCAAAACTTCAAAATGACCTTAAGCGCCTGGACAATTTTGTGATTGAATCCCACTACAAATCCCTGATGAGCTTAAATGACAATCTCGATTTTGGTGTTAGCCAAAAAATCAAGGAGGTGGATTCGAAAGAATACGAAGTAGCTGTTTCAAAGCTTGGGCAGGAAATCGTTTTTGCCCTTGAGGTAATTTCGGATGGCAAATTAAGCTTTCCTGAATATTTTGTTGACGGTATGCTCAATTCAATTCCCTCTTCCAGTATGATTCTAAATCAAAGAATATTAGGAATTAAAGACCTTGAAGTTTCAGACTCGAAAAAGTCAGAGACCCCCGTTATTCAGTCGGGTTATACGCCAGTTTTGTATACGGGTATAAACAACCTTGTTAGAATTAAAGACATCCATTATGGTAACCGCCAGATCTTTGCGGAACTTACATCAGGAGAGATTATCAGAAAGGATTCGAGCTTTTTTATTCGTGTGAGCAAACCTGGTTTTACACGATTAACTGTTTTCGGAACCGAAGAGGATAAAGAAGAAAAAGTGTTGTTATCAAGTCAAAAATTCCAGATAAAAGATCTCCCCGACCCAAAAGCATTCATATACAACAAACAATGTGGTGAACTCTCTGAAAAAATGTTCAAGGTACAAAAACGGCTTGATGTAAAAAACCAGGTAATCGATGAGGCGTATATGAAGGTTAATGGATATGAAATAAAAAGGATCAATGAACTGGTAACTGAAACAGTTTATAATAAGGGTGCCTTTTTCAATGCAAAAACGCGGGAATTGATCAACAAGGCCTCAAGCGGAGACATGTACATTTTTAATGAGATCGTGGTTGAATATTCAGATGGTTCATTGGTCAACCTTGATCCGGTAGTTCTAACAATAATTTAAGCATGGAGCAAGAAGTCAATCAAAAAGGAACAAGCAGGGTTTTACGTCGGAAGATCATTAATCTGATGTACCTGATCTTTATTGTTCTGGCTTTTTTATACATTCCATCAAATTTTATTGATGTGTTTAAAGATTTGAATTCGACCTTTGAAAAGTCAGCAAAAGAATTCGACAACACCCTTACTGCAAATCAGCTAAACAATCTGTATAATTTCAATACCTTATTGCTAAATTACTTGACAACCGGGCCTGATGTAAGAGCGAAGGAGATCAAATCAAAATTTGATTTCGTTGCTGATCATACGGATGCAAGCATTCAGAAAATAGAAAAAATCAAAGAATCGCTGGTGGAGGAGGTCGGTGGCTTTAACGAATACGGGTATCTTAAAAATTCGAAAAACTACAGTGCAACAGAGTCTATTCTTTTCGAAGAAAAAATGGCCGACAGCTTGCTGGTCAACCTGCTGTCATATAAAAGTGCTGTAAAACCAAAGATTAACGACAACTGCTACAACAAGGTTGACGGACTGATTGAAACCAGGACTGTAATTGAGTCATCTTCCGGCGAGCAAAAAACATGGGCAAATTATTACTTTAACAAAATGCCTGTTTCAGGAGCCATTACCGTTTTATCAAAATTTCAGAACGATTTGCGAAAAGCTACAAATACAATTATTGAACACTACATTTCATTCCTTTCCGGTGATAATGATTCCTTATTGGTTGAAGTTTACAACCAGGATTTTAATGATGTACGGGCCTTTGTAACAAAAGATGGCAGAATAAATGCTCTGATTCCTGATTCCTCAGGCAAAATCCGGTTTTTCCCTTATGAAGAGGGTAAGTATGTTTTCACAGTGTATGACAAAATTCGGAAGCTTGAAAAGACATTTTATGTTAAAGATATCGGACCTGTTGTACAGCAACCAACACTGCCTGTTTTATATGCCGGAATAGATAACCGGATTAATGTAGAGCACATGGAATTTCCTTTTGAAAGACTGAAAGTAACAACCACACAGGGTACTGTGATCAAGGAATCAGGTCAATTCTACCTGCGCATGAAATCATTGGGAATAGCCGTTGTTAAGGTGTATGGAATTGATGTAGATGGGGAGAAGTTATTGGCAACACAAAAATACCAGATAGAAGAGTTACCTGACCTGTATGCATCTGTAGGTAACAGGACCAATGGTGAAATCTCTGCAGGGAAGTTGCATGAACAGGGTCAGCTTAGGGTATCAAGTGATCTGGCAAAAGATGCCAGTTTTGTTATAAAAACATTTAAAGTAAAACGAATTCACAAACAAAGTTTTAAAAATACGATTGAAGCTGAAACAAACAGAGGTGGTATCTTTAGCCAGGAAATATCAGGATTATTGAAAAAAGCAGAAGCCGGCGATTTATATATCTTTGAAAATATCGTGGTGGAAAGCAGGAACAAGAAACAGCTTGAGGTTCCACCTGTTGTACTCGCTGTAAAATAAACATATGAATTACTTAAAAAGCTACATCAGACAAAAACTCATTACAGGAATAGCCTTATTATGCATCCTTACTCCGGTTTTTGTCTTTGCTCAAAATGATCAGCAAATTTTACCAGATTTAATAAATGAGGTTTTTGTTTTGGAGGGACAGGACTATGTTGTACAACATAATGTGAAAGTGACCAGTGGAGGATTACTGGTTGTTCAACCCGGTACCAGTCTATTATTTTCTCCCAAAACAACAGTTATTGTTGAAGGAGGATTAATAATTGAAGGGGAAAATGACAAGCCTGTTCTGATCAGCAGTGTTAGCAAGGCCAATGAAGGTTTTGGATTTGAAATTTCATCCATTGACGAATCCAGCATTAAAATTTCCAACGCTACTTTTACCAACCTGATCCTACCACTCATTTTCTCTCCAAAATGGTACAGGGCGAATGTCGAAATACAAAACAACAGCTTTATGGAAAACAGGTCAGGAGAATCCGGTATAATAATAAATCGGCCGGATGAATTACTGGCACCAACCGATATTCAATTTGATTTTTCCGATAATGTTTTTGCGAACAACTCCTGTAACATTTACATCTATGATGTTGAATCAAACGTCCTTGACCTTAGCTTTACAAATAATCTGATAACACAAAATACCTACAAAGGCTTTGAAGTAGGAGGGGAGAATAAATCTCCAGTATATGTCATGTATAATGCCAGCAACACCAAATATGAATCACTGTTCTCAGGCAATGCTATAATGAATAACTTTCTGGTTAATGATTTATCAAACACCTTATTAACAGAGCTAAATTTTGGAATTGCAGGACTTGGCGATAAGTTTTCACTTGCAAACAATTATTTTGGGGATAAAAGTAAGATGGATATTCAGGCTACGTTTGATCATTTTTCTAACAATAATTCATCCCCATATATAGAACCTTACCCATTTTTAACTGAACCGCCTGCCGGAACTCATGCTTTCGTTTGGAAAACAAGAATAAACGGTGAGGAATTTCTCCCGTCTTCTCCCTTGCCAGTTGATACATCTGTTATGACCGTTGTTCTTCATTTGAACAAGCCTGTACAAAATGACCAGCAAGACCTTTACGCAGAGTATTTGTACTATGATAAGTTTGCTCTACATTCAAGAAAATTCCTGACTGGTGATATTAACCTGAGCTATACCGGAAACCAAAAGGTAATATCATTTCAACTCAATGATAGTGTTTTTTTAAAGCATCAACCCGGATATCTGGTAATCGGAGGGCTTAAAGGCCTGGATAATTTTCTTGTTCCATTCATTGAGCCAGGTAAAAACTATGTATTTGCTGAAATTGAGAAAAACAGGAAGTTGGCCAATCAAAAATCAAAGTTTGTCCTGAATATGGTTCAGCATAAAATAGACTCTTTAAAAACTTTACCGGGCCTGACAGATCAGGAGGATTCTGTTTTATTAAAGTTAACCGGCCAACTGGAATACATCAACGAATTAACTACCAGCGCTCTTGCTTACGACAGCCTGATTATGGTAATGACAAATCAACTTGATTCCATCAACACAACAACCCATACAAGACAAAACATCGACAAGCTTTCTGACCGCTTAAAACAACTAAAATCTCTCTCAAATCAAAACAAGAGACATAAGAAGGACATTAAAAAAATTAATAACAAACTCGATTCTTTGAAGTTGATAGGACAACTAAATTCAGCAACAGCTGACAGCCTAATAAACTTGTTGTCGGAAAGGGTGGAAAATATTGAATCCTATTCCCTTGCAGCTGTTTTTAAACCTTTAACAAATACATGGGAGATTGGTGGTTATGCTGGTCAGTCGTTTTATACAGGAGATCTGTATTATGGTTCATTCAATTCAAAATACCTTTATTTATCATTGGGTGGCTTTGTCAGGTATAACTATGACTCACATCTGGCCAACAGGATAAACTACAACACCTGCGACATGGGATATACAGCTCCTGAAACAGGCAGCTTTATAACAAGAATGACAAGCATAAGCATCTTAGGGGAATACACGTTTTTAGCTGAACAAAACATCCTGAATCCTTTTATTGGTATTGGCCCGGGTCTTCTGCTTACCAAAAATTCAGGAAATGATGAGTTAGAAAAAACAAACAATACTGCTTTCTCTTTACCCATTGATATGGGACTGAAAATCAAAGCGGCTAAAAACTGGAGATTAAGCGCTGAACTGATGATTGTTTATCCATTTGATGATTCAATTGATGGGGCTTCCATTGATGGAAACATGGATTTGTTTTTTCATGCAGGTGTAACTGCTTCTTGGTTAATCAGGTAGGTTTCGTGCTGGATTTGTATTTTTTTTCAGTCTGTTTGTAAATCATAAAAATATTTCTACCTTTGCACCCCAATTTTAATATCTGTGGCTGCAGGTTAGAGCTTAGATTATTGCTCACCTTAGTCAAGGATAAATTCAAAGCGAATAGATTTGAATTATTTGAAACAATTTAAAATCCCTTTTAAGGGACTAAGCCTGGGATCACATTTATTTGACTGGGATATAGATAAGAAGTTCTTTGAAGCATTTGAAAACCCTGATGTACTTGATTGTTCACTTACGGTAAAATTAAACCTGGAGAAGCAGGAGAGGATGATGATCCTGGATTTAAGCTTTATGGGATCATTGGAAGTTGCATGTGACCGTTGTCTGGAAAATTTAGATTTACCGGTTACTATCAATGAAAGGTATTACATTAAATTTGGGGAAGAACGGAAAGAAGAATCTGAGGACATTCTGGTAATTCCTGAATCGGATTATCAGCTGGATGTTGCTCCACTGCTTTTCGATTACATCACCCTGGCAATGCCAATAAAAAAAGTACATCCGGAAAATGAAAACGGGGTTTCAATGTGCAACAGTGAGATCCTTTCAATGCTGGAGAACAACAAAGACAAAACAAAGACTGACCCAAGGTGGGAAGCATTAAAGAAATTAAAAACTGAGAACAATAAATAAACAATAAAAAATGGCTCATCCGAAAAGAAAAATATCGAAGACTAGAAGAGACAAGAGGAGAACCCATTACAAGGCTGAAGCTCCGCAACTGGCAACATGCCCAACTACCGGAGAGGTTCATCGCTATCACAGGGGTTACTATATTGATGGAGACCTTTATTATAAAGGTAAACTGGTTTATTCTAAAGCTGAGGCCGAATAAATTTCAAAGGAATCTTCTTGTTAAACTTATATTCTGTTGATGAAGATAGGTCTAGATGTAATGGGAGGGGATTATGCCCCTGATGCTACTATGGATGGAGCAATCCTTGCATTGGAAAAATTGTCTTCCGATGACAGAATATTTTTATTTGGTCCCCAGGATACCATTGAAGATAAACTGGAATCAAAAAACATCAACCCGTCTCACTTTACCATTGTTCATTCACCGGAAATAATAGGAATGGGTGAAAGGCCGATAAAGGCCTATACCCGGAAGCCCGAATCAAGTATTACAAAAGGATTAAAATATTTAAAATCCAAACAGATCGATGCTTTCTCCAGCGCAGGAAACTCCGGAGCAACTATGGTCGGGGCAATGTACAGTGTGAACAACATCCACGGAGTAATTCGCCCTAGCACACTAAGCTGCATCCCTAAAGAAAACGGTTCCATGAATGTAATGCTTGACATTGGAACAAATCCCGATATCAAGCCCGATATTCTTTACCAGTTTGCCATTTTAGGATCCATATATTCACAAAGTGTTCTTAATATTAAGAATCCAAGGGTAGGGCTTTTGAATATTGGGGAAGAAGACGAAAAAGGGAATTTGCTTTGCCAGTCAGCATTCAGGTTAATGAAGGGTTCCGAAAATTTCAACTTTTACGGCAACATTGAAAGCCGTGATATTTTTAAGGACAAAGTAGATGTAATCGTGTGCGACGGATTTACCGGAAACATTGTTCTTAAGCAAATTGAAGCAATGTACAGGCTTCTTGTAAAACGAAACCTCGTTGATGATTACATCAATAAGTTTAACTATGAGAATTACGGCGGCAGCCCGATTCTTGGTGTAAACGGATCGGTTGTTATCGGTCATGGAATTTCCAGCGCCAAAGCCATTATGAATATGGTTTTATTAACCAAGGAGATACATGAGGCAAAACTTACGGATAAAATAAAGCGGGCGATGTACAAATACACCCAAAGCAAATAATATTATTTTTGCGCACGGATAATAAAATGCAATTTGAAAAATGACAAAGATTAAGGCAGCAATTACAGGAATTCACGCATATGCACCTCCATACGTTCTTACCAATAAAGAATTGGAAACAATGGTGGATACAAGTGATGAGTGGATTACTACAAGAACAGGGATCAAAGAGCGTCATATTCAAAAAGGTGAAGGACTGGCCACCTCTGATATGGCTGTTGAAGCTGTAAAGGGCCTGTTGAAAAAAACAAATACCGATCCACTTGATATTGAACTTGTTATCTGTGCTACTGTTACTCCCGATATGGTTTATCCTGCCACTGCAAATATTATTAGTGATAAAGCAGGAATTAAAAACGCGTTTAGCTTTGATTTGAATGCCGCCTGTTCAGGGTTTATCTATTCACTGGTTACTGCATCAAAATATATTGAATCCGGAATGTACAAAAAGGTTCTGGTTATCGGAGCCGATAAAATGTCATCCATTGTTGATTATACCGACCGTCAAACCTGTATTATTTTTGGAGATGCTGCCGGAGCAGTTTTGCTTGAACCTTCAGAGAATGGATTAGGAATTCAGGACTCCATTACCAGGACAAATGGTGCTGGCAGAACTCATCTCCACCAAAAGGCTGGAGGTTCCTTAAAACCTGCCTCAATTGATACGATCACCAACCGTGAACATTTTGTTTACCAGGAAGGACAGGCCGTATTTAAATTTGCTGTTTCAAATATGGCGGATGTTTCGGTGGAGATCATGGAGAAGAACAACCTTGAAGCTGATGATGTTGCCTGGCTGGTACCTCATCAGGCCAACCTCAGGATCATTGATGCAACCGCACGTAGAATGGGGCTTGATAAAAAAAAGGTAATGATCAATATTCAGCGTTATGGGAACACCACCAACGGAACAATTCCTATGTGTCTTTACGAATGGGAAAACAAGCTGAAAGAAGGAGATAACATTATCCTCGCTGCTTTTGGTGGTGGTTTTACCTGGGGATCTGTTTACCTGAAGTGGGGATACAATGGCAAAAAAAAATAGGCTGACCTTTGCGAGGGTGTCCACACCCTCAAAACACCAAAGCATTTCCTAAACCCCTGACTAAAACCCCAATTTTCACTCAAAATAATAATTCGACAGAAATCCGAAATCATCATTTGTTTCATAGAAACAGCATGATGAATATTTATAGTTAACCGGTGTATCCGCTAACTTCCACTTTTCTTGTATAGGATTATTATGGATATAGTTCAGTTTTTGATCAAAGAAGGTTTTTGAATAAATTTCTTTAGAATGATGATTCGATTGCCAAAACTGGTATTTCCGGTCACGGGAACCAACATAAAATGATTTCAACAATTCAGGTTTTTCTTTTCTGATTTTATTTTGAAATTCATGGGCAGTATTTTTAAAGAAAGATCCGGAGGCAGATTCTTTCAGGTTTTCAGGCTGAATGTCCTTCCAGATAACATGCATATGGGTAGGCCTTATTACAAAACCATAAACTATCAACCTTTTATTATCCACCAGGTATTTAAATGATGAGATAACAACATCCTTATATGAATCTTCATTCAGCAATGGCAGCCAATAAAGTATTGATTCAGTTGTAAAATATATTGGTTTCAAGGATAAACAGGTTTTAAACAATTAGGCTTCTACTGTATTGATCAAAGATATAAAAGAAATGGAAATGATTCCCGGGAACTCCAAGCTGCAAATACCCCAGTGAAGGTGAGGACACCTTCGCCTACCTGCTATCCTACCAACACACTTAGTCCAACAAATGAAAAGCAATTGGTCATTTAGGTATATAAAAAAACTTCTTCTTAAATTTGGCGAGTAATCATGATTCAGTTATTTGCTCTGCATTTGTATTGAGCAAGGCATATCTTTTTAGTTGGGCATTTAAGGCTTTGGTTGATAACAGTGAAGCGATGGCTTTTGATGGTGTCCTCACCATCAATTAACGCCTTCTAAAACAGGGAATACTCACATTTCCTAAGCACCTCCTCCACTTCCTGAAGGGAGTTAGTCTCCATGAGTTGAGCACGTATACCGGCTGCTCCATAAAAACCGGATGTGTATATTTTAAAGAAACGCTTGAGTATAGCAAAGTTTTTTTCTTTGGACCAGGTATTGGTGAATAAAGAGGCGTGTTTCCAAAGCAGTCTTAATCTTTCTTCAGGCAATTTTTCAACGGTTTCCTTATTAAAAAACCAGGGATCATGAAATATACCCCTACCGATCATAATGCCATCAGTATTGTATTGTTCAGCTCTATTCATTCCGTCTTCATAGGACATTACATCACCATTGCCATGAATTAAAGTATCAATACCGGATTCATCTCGTAATTTTACCGCTTTTGCTACTTCATCCCAATCAGCCAGGCCTTCGGATTGTTGTTTTTGAATTCGCCCGTGAATGGTGATCAACACAGGTTTTGTTTCAAGCAAATGGCCGATCCATTCTTCAGTCACTACCTTTTTTAACCCAATACGAGTTTTTACACTCACAGGAATTGTAGATACTTCCTGTGTGGCATAAATGATCTCTTTGGCCAGTTCCGGTTGCCCGATCAATGCAGAGCAACCACCCTGTTTTACAATTTTTCGGACGGGACAACCCATGTTTATGTCGATCCCGTCAAACAGCCCTTCTTCACAAATGGACCTGGCGGTGGCTGCAAAATTCTCTGGTTTGGTTCCCCAGATCTGAGCTACAATCTTTACACCTGTTTCTTTTAATAATTTGATCTCTGAGTCATTGATCTGAATGCGGTGTTTTACCCTTGGCCTTCCTACCTCATGAGTAAATCCATCTGTGGACATAAATTCACTGAACAGAACATGAATACATTCCGGATCCGAAACGCTTAGCACAATTTCACGGAACACAGTATCTGTAACATCCTCCATAGGAGCCAGAGTAAACACGGGTTTTTTTAGATCCTGCCAGAAATTTTCTGTGTGCATACTAAAATCCATTTAGATCCATCATAACTGTTGGAAGTAAAAGCAACCACCCCACTATTATCATGATACCGATAAGAGGTATCACCCATTTAACCCATTTATCATAGGGAATTTTTGCCATACCAAGTGATCCGATCAAAACCGGTGAAGTGGGTGTAATCATATTGGTAAAGCCATCACCAAACTGGAAGGCCATTACTGTTGCCTGTCTTGAAATATTTACCAGATCAGAAAACGGAGCCATAACCGGCATAGTAAGTGCTGCTTTTGCAGAGCCAGAAGGAATGATTACATTGATAAACGTTTGAATGGCATACATAACACTAACTGATCCCACTTTCCCCATTCCCTGCATGGAGTTGCTAATGTTGTACAAAATTGTATCTATGATCTTACCTTCCTCAAGAATAACCAGAATACCTCCTGCCAGGCCTACAACCATTGCAGCTGAAAGAATATCTTTAGTTCCTTCAACAAATAGCTTGGTAATGCGATTACCGCTGTAATTCATGGCAGCTCCTGACAAAATTCCCATGACAAAGAACAGGGAAGCGATCTCCATCAGGTACCAGCCATAACCCATCACACCAATTACCAAAAAGACAATGGTGAACGCAAGCAAATTCAGAACAAAATAATGGGCCGATTTTAAGAGAGCAGGAATTGAAGAAAGTGCAAACAGGCCTGTTGCTAGGGGAACAGCAGGAATTGTTTTTACAATGTTTCCTATTCTCATGTCTGACATCGGAAATTCAAAAGAGAAAAGAACCAGACACAGTACTATAAAACCGTAAACGATCCATGTAATTCCAGGGGTTTTATAATCGATATTCTCTATTTCTGTGGTACCTCTTTTACGCCAGTATTCGTCCAGTTTGTACATGGGAGATCGCTCAGGCTTATCCTTGACTCTTTTTGCATACCACAAAACAATGGCGATTCCAATGAAATTGATCACAAACCAGCAAAAAATTCTGTATTCCAATCCTGAGAACAGGGGAAGGTTGGCAATGCCCTGGGCAATTCCTATGGTAAAAGGATTAAGAACCGCTGCTGCAAAACCCATGTGAGCAGCGACATATACCATACAAACACCAACGATTGAATCATAGCCCATGGATATTGCAAGCGGAACAACAATAATGATAAAGGCAATGGTTTCTTCACTCATTCCGAAAACCGCACCAAACACACTGAACAAAACCATCACCAGCACAATGATCACATTGTTCACACCAACGGCCTTAAAAAACTTTAAATGCTCAAGATTCCTTGAAAACTTTAAAAAAGAAAATATTCCGACATCAATTGATTTGCTGGCGTTCATGATCCAGAAACCTCCGCCGATCATAAGGATTAGTATGATAATCCCTGACTGCCTTACAAATCCTTCAAATAGTGCAGAAAACACCTGCCAGGATTGTGAATTGCTTTCAATGTATTGAAAAGAGTCTTTATCGATCACGGTCCGTTCAACACCATCCGCTATTATTGTTTTCCTTTCAAATTCGCCACCGGGAATAATCCAGGTAAGGATTGCTGCAAAAACGATCACATAAAATATGATAACGTAAGTATGAGGAATTTTTTTGAACATCTTTAAACTAATTAACCGCTTAGATTCTATTGAATTGTCAAAAATATAAATAATAAGAATGCTGAGAATTCAGAAACGAATTCTGTGAAAAATATGTAATAAACTTCAATAAAATGGGATTATACGTGAAGATTAATTACTGACCACCAGCTTACGTATTGAAACCTGATTTCCAGCAACAATCTTAATAAAATAAACGGCATCCGGGAGATGTGAAAGGCTAATTTTCTCCTCATATAAATTACCAATACCAAAGTTTAACAATTCGTTAGTATTGCCAAGAATATCTATAATGAATACCGAGAGTTCCGTCTCTTCAAACAGGTTAACTGTTAAGTAAAATTCACCATTATTCGGATTAGGGAAAAGTTTAATTTCTCGGATAACAGAAACCTGGCTTATGCTATTTGTAGAATCTTTGATATTAAATCCATCTTCGAGGATCAATTGACCATCAAACTCATTTTCAACATACACATTCCACAATCCTGTTTCTGCGTCCTGAGGAATTGAAATTTCAGATTGTAGCTCTGTATTGGAAATGACTGTGGTTGAGGTCGGGAAAATCGTTTCGTCTTCTCTTGTAAACCATAGTGTGGTTTCCAGCCCTTCCTTTTCAAAGTGAGTGTTTTGAGTAACTAGTGAAATCAGATGTGTTTGATCAACCTGCCCTGAATCGGGAAGGATATAGCCAATGGCCGGTTGGTCCGGATTAAGTTCAAGTATAAACAACTCATCAGCAGTCAATAGGCCGTCTGAATCATTTTTTACGTTCAGGTACCAACCTCCAACAGGAATC
The DNA here is from genome assembly GCA_964421215.1 of uncultured Bacteroidales bacterium. Lineage (GTDB taxonomy): Bacteria > Bacteroidota > Bacteroidia > Bacteroidales > JAADJA01 > JAADJA01. The sequence goes on from CAYQWA010000008.1 coordinate 29,474, forward strand.
GTAAATGGAAATTGAAATGTTACTACTAGATTTTCTTCATTGGTGGCTGTATAGCTGTCAGCATATACATTTATGGTTCCCAGATTAAACCAAACCACAGGGTTTTCTCCTGATAAAAAGTGCGTATTTTGACCAGTAATATTAATCACAAGTTCATCTCCTTGATATCCTGTGCCAGGATCGAAACCAACGACCTTTGGAAATGCTGTAAGCACAGTAAATCCATTCATCAGGGTAATTTGTCCGTCAAAATAGTTGGATGTATTTACATCATATTCTCCGGGATTAACATCCGGATCAATATAGAAATCAGCATTCAGTTGTTCATCGTCAAGAATGGTAACACTTTCAGGATAGATGGTTTCCTCTCCCTGGCTAAACCATATTGTTGTACCTGTACCCTGGCTAAAATGAGTATATTGTCCGCTTATAGCAACAGTCAGGCTTTCGCCTAACTCCCCTTCATCCGGATCCACTGAAACAATTTCAGGAGTGAATGGATTAGGGTGTAAATAAAAGCCATCGTCCAAAACCAGTGTCCCATCGATTTCGTTATAGGTTACAACATCGTAATAACCAGTGTCAACCGAAGGGCCGAAGACAAAATCTGCTTCAAGTAATTCGTCGTTTATGGCTGAATTGTTGGCAGAATATATGGTATTTGATCCCTGGCTAAACCAAACAGTGGTTATTGTTGCCTGAGCAAAATGAGTTCCTGATCCTGAAATTTCAACCGTTAATTCCTCCGGGATAGTTGCGGAGGTAGGACTAACACCCGTTATCTGAGCATTTGTCGTAAACATTATAAAAAATAAAACTATGAAAAGTAAAAACCGACTCATGAGGCCAATAATTTTATTTTCCAAAATTAACCATTATTATTCTATTTCGAGGTATTTTCGACGTAATAATCCTGCTTCTTCGGCAGTTGCAGTACTATCAACAACTTCAATTAAATAAAGTACTTCTTTAACGAGGGCATAACTAAATTTATTTTCTTCTTGTACAGCCTTTAAATGCACTTTTAACAGCCACTCTTCGTCATATCTAATTCGATTAAGGGATTTTCTCACAATTGAATCGTCAACAACTTTTCTGAGATCATAAAGTTGCCTCTTTAATATTGTATTGAGGAATGTTTTATGTCTCTCAGATTTATTAGTATCTTCAGCTAAGCACATCATTTTATATGCAGAGTCTATTTTATTCTCGTTGTAGTAAATCGCACACAGGTTTAAAAGTGACTCTTTAAAATGCGGAGATATTTTAAGCGTTTTGAGATAGAGACTTTTTGCAAGCTTTCTTTTCCCTTTCATTTCATAAGTAGTAGCCAAATTGTTTAAAACATGCAAATGGTTTGGATTGGCTTTATAGGCTACCTTAAAACTTCGAAACGCCTCCTCTTTTTTATTTAAAACAAATAATGCTTCTCCTCTGTACCAGGCCAATGGTGTTGAATAGGCATCAAGGGTCGTCATGTTGTTTAATCCTTTATCAATTTCATTAACTACCAATTGCCACTTCTGGCCCATCCTGAATTGCAGCGCCTTTTTAATATGAGACTCTGACACCACACGGTTTGCAGTAATGTATAATCCAGGAATCGCAACCAAAATCAACAACACCAGCTTGAGATTTTTTCCGGATCTTTTGGATTTTTTTGGTAAAGGAACATAGTTATGATATGAGATCAATGTTACCGTAAATATTATGTGAAGAAAAACCTGGTGTTCAACCCTCTCTTTAGGAAAGCTGAAAAGTGCAATGACGAAGTAACCGGCCAGGCCAAATATCATAGCGAGTGCCAAAAATTTACTGTCCGGATTGTTTGCGGCTCTAATGGTTTTAATGGCATAATGAAAAGTCGCCAAAAAAATGAGAAAATAAAACAACAATCCAATGATCCCATTTTCTGAGAACACCCAGAGAAAGTCATTGTGAGGGCGCTGAAAAAAGGTTTCACCGGTTGCCGACCGGAGATCATCTTGTCCGTATAAGGGGAAGACTATTCTCCAGTTTCCCTGCCCTACACCAATGACCGGAAAGTCACTACTCATTTCTAGCGTTTTTTCCCATAGATCCACACGTTCAAGTGAGGAGCCAAACTTATAATTCTGCACCCAGTACATTTGCTCCTTAAAAACATCAACATTGCCGATCCTGGAATAAATAAAAATTCCGGAAATAATAATAACCAAGCCTAATAAACCTGAGAAAGCCAATACACGAAAAAATTTTCTGTTTGCAAAAAATTGCTTTCGGTAAATAAACAGAACCAATGAAACAATCAGAGCAGAAAAGAGAAAGGCAATCCATACCGAACGGGTAAGCAATATTACAATTAGTATGATACCAAACACCAGAGCAAATGTGCTCACAATTTTCCAAGCTCGTGGGAATCTGTAAATCCCATAAAAACTAAATGGAAGTCCAAGAAAAACGATCTGTGAAAAAAGATTCCTGTTGGATGAAAAGGCCCTTATAAAATAGGAAGACTGATGATCAAAACTGGTCAGGGAGGTTACCATCAGAATTTCATAAAACCCCCTTAGTGAAATTAATATCAAGAACAAGATGATGGCTTTTACAAGCAGGTTCAGGTGTTTTTTAGTTGTTGTTAAATACAGGGAAAGAAGAACGAAATAGATAAAAAACGCCAGCATCTTAAAGCATTCGAAAATAGCCTCTGACTTATTTATTGCAAAAAAAATGGATAAGACAGAAATTACGATCCAAATTAGGTAGTAGGTAAAAATGTTCCGTTTTAGGATTGATCCATCAATTTTTTTTTGGTTCTTTTTACGATAGAATAGTAAAATACATGCGAAAACAAGAATAATTAAATACAGCGATGCTAGACGCGGGGACAGAGAAGGATCCGGTATTGCAGAAGAATAAACAAAAGGTAACAGCAGCACAGAAACAACGATGAAAACAAACGCTGAGTTAATTTCAATATCCGGAAGTTTAATTTTCATCTTGGTGTGTTTACCCCACCAAAATTAATTATTATCCTTAGAAAACGTTAATTTGATTTTAACTATCTCAGGGTGGTTACCAATCCTTATGGGCGGACCCCATCCTCCTGCACCTGAAGAAACGTATACATGTGCATTTCCTTTTTTCTTATATCCCCAGCTCACTTCAAAAATTGCTTTGGTGACGTAGTTTATCGGCCACATTTGCCCATGGTGGGTATGGCCCGACATGGTCAGGTCAACACCAAGTTGTGCTTTCTCTTCAAGGTCGTAGGGTTGATGGTCAAGAAGAATAACAGGCTTTGTTTTATCAATATTCTGCATCACTTCTGCCACAGATTTTCTGCCTGTAGATCCAAACCTGGGACTATCATGGTCTTCCCGGCCAACAATATAAAATTTATCCATTATCAATACAGAAGTATCCCTGACCATTCGTATGCCATGGTCCGATAAATATTTAATCGCGTCGGTTGCTCCACCAATGTATTCATGGTTACCGGTAATACCATAAACCCCAAAAGGTGCTGACAACCTCGCAAGATCATTTCCAAGGTTATTCCTGATCACTGGTGCAAGATCCTCATCAACGATGTCGCCCCCCAACAAAATAATGTCTGCATTGATTTCATTTATCCTGTCAACCAGTTGTTTTGTACGCCGAGGGCCAATCAGGGTGCCAAGATGGAGGTCTGAAGCAAAGGCAATGGTAAGCTCTTCCATGCCATTTACATTTTTGGGGATATGAACATCCAGCGTAGTCAGGCGTGGATAACGAGCATTAATGTGACCGGCAATTAACAGGATGGAAACCAAGCCAACAGAAGACCAAACAACTGTTTTTATTCCTGCCATGGTTTTAAAAAAATCCGGTATCACAGGAATAGCGAGATCAACCAGGCGGATAATATCGATTGTCAGAACAATTAGCAGGAAATAAAAAAAAGCACCCAGCCAAAATGATCCTATCCATGTAAGTGCATCCGTAACAGATGACAACCAGATCCTCTCCAGAAAACGGGCAGCAGGATAGCTAAGGGACAGGAAAATAAAAATACCCTTAAACCAGATTCTTTCGACTGATCCTACTGTAAAAGCCTGAATTCCTCTGCTGTAAATATAAAAAGTAAGTGCAAAGAAAACTGCAAAAACCACTGAGAAGAAAATTATGAATTGCATGTTCCGCATATATTTAGAAATATCGTTCTACATTATTTAATTGAAAAATTTCCTATACGACGGATAAAATGACAGATTATTGCAATTTGTTCAATCCTACCATAAATTTTTCCATTCAAGCCCATTATAAAAACGTAGTGTGTCGTTCATGTAAATTAAGTCTCCCTCAAGGGGAGAAGGAGGATATTCGGTCAACTCCTGAAGCCGAAGGACAGTATTAATGTTTAAGGACTCACCGGAAATCTTTCCCTGTACATCCACATCAGCATTGATCTCCAGTTCATCGTTATCCATATCTCCTTTGATGAAAGGTGATACATTGTCTAATTTATTATCAATGATCAAGTGGCTGTTCCCGGTAAAACCATAACCAACTTCATATCCCAGAAAAATGTTCTTTGTCCCTGAAGAGCTTCTTCCCGTGTTCAGCGGGCCAATAAACACATTGTCATCCGAAATTGTTTCATGCCCGGCATACTTCCCAATATATATGCTTCTTGAGTTGGATGCTCCATTTGAATGACCAGCAAAATTTCCCAGCATTATGTTATCGGATCCACCTCCATTCCAGGCATAACCGGCCCGGTCACCAATAAATACATTACGATCGCCGTTGCGGCCATTTCCAGCCTGGTTGCCAATGCTTACATTGACCAGTCCCGATGACACATGTTCTCCGGCAGAAGAACCTATGAAAACATTGTTGCTTCCAGTTGACAGGTTATATCCTGTATAAATGCCCAGACAAATGTTTGAGTTGGCTGAGGTCATTTCATGAAACACATCAGTTCCTATTCCTATGTTTCCGTTACCGGTTAATCCCAGGTCAAAAACAGTTTTACCGTAAAGGCTGTTTCCTATGAGAATGTTCCCGAAATTATCATTGCTAAAGCCCACTTTTATATCACCGTTATCAATCAATACCTGACCATGGTTTATGCTCCCGGCAAACTTAAGGGTGTCTTCCGTCTTGATGTTCCCATTAACATGGACCTTTTCAGTGGGATCCATTATCCCAACTCCTACGTTACCAGAATTACCAGAATAGATATCGTTTGCGTCCATAATCCAATCGCTGTCATAATTGGAAACATTTTCTGCAAACAAGGCATAGGGAACCGATAACAGCTGTGATGTTCCCATCAATTCATAGGAACCGGAGTTTAAAACATCAAGTTCTGTTTTTAAAAAGCAGGAGTGGTTTCCCCAGTCGATGGTCGAAAAGGAGCCGAAGACAAGGATTCCTTCTCCAATAACAAGATTTACAAACCCAAAATCTGATGTAATGGATGAATGGGTTTCAACGTATGTTTCATTGCCGTTGATGCTGTCTTTAAGTATTGAAAACCTAAAGGTCACATTTTCTCCGGCCAGGATGTTTCCATTTGTATCCCTTACAACGGTTTGATATTTTAATGCCTGAGGTGATTGAGTAAATCCGGGATCAAAACAGGTAACAAAAAACAACAGCAAACCAATTACGCAAAACGCTTTCATAATCTTAGGATTTTGGGATGAAGTAAGTTCTATTTTAATTAGAACTTCTCATCATATTTTGTCCACAAAAAGTCACCAAGTTCCCAGGCTTCGTTTACTACTTTTTCGCCCCATTCATTGGTATAATCATTGAGGTATCGAATGGTCTTCTGTGGTTTTTTAGGATTGTACATTTCCAGGGCTTTTTCTTCAAAAGCTTTTTGATTATTAAACAACTCTTTTTGCCATGGATTCCAAACCGCATCAATGTCTTTGTGCATATCTCCCCACCGTTGAGCAGCCAGAGTGCCTAAACGATTAAATGCCCACCAGGCAGATTTCGAGGTATAGCCATTTGGTCTGCCAGGTGTTTTGTAAGCTTCAGGGAGGTCGGTTACAGAGCCGTAAACCGGAATATAGATGGATGAAGCCACATTGTCCATCGCTAGCCACACAACGCCTCCTATTTCATCAGGGAGCCATTCGCGACACTGGATGATGGTAGCATACATAGTATACCACCTTGCAATGGTTCGTTCACCAAGAAAACGTATCGTTCCTTTTTCTTTATTTATGCTATACCAGCCTCCGTTAACATTCTGAATCTTCAAATGGTCATAGGGCATAAACGGATTAGCCAAAGGAGAGATTCGGGTTTTTCCTTCTTTGTCCGTATCTGTTATTAACCTTCTCATATCATAAGGTGTCCCCTGGTAATAATCTTTAAAAACTTCAACCAGTTTAGGAATGCTGATTTTTTCGTCCGGTTTAACTGAAAAAGGATAGTCCTTGTCGTCCGGATGCAGGTTTAAGGATGGGGCCAACAGGTCAAATACCCTCCATTCCCTTCTCCGGGCTGCAACAGATTCGCGACTATGTGGTGCATAGGCATAACAGAATTTGAATGTTTCAGTACCGTCCCAATAGTCATTCTCCTTTGCCAGCTCAAAAATATTCTCGGATGCCATGAAATTATCCGGATCATTAATGTCTATTTCTTTAATGGTGCTGGCATTGGCATTTACACTTAAATGGCCGTCAGGGACTCGCTGAGCAGCCCACACTGATCCGACCTTACCTTTGCCCGGCCCGACAATTTCAAAGTGCCAGACCTCCTTTTTATCAGCAATAGTCAAACATTCACCAGCATCATTCCAACCGTATTTGCCAGTTAATTCACCGGCCATTCTAATGGCATCCTTTGCTGTGGAACAACGCTCGAGCATTAGCTGGCATAGCCGCTGGCAATCAATTAATCCTTCGTCGGATTGCAATTCCTCTCTACCACCAAAAGTAGATTCACCAATAGCCAGTTGTTTAGTATTCAGGCTGGGATAAGCAGTATTGATAAATCCATATGTGCTTTCAACCTGAGGTATCTCTCCAATTTTATTATGGGCATAAGTAGGCATATCAAGGGTATCGCATGCTACCCTCTTGTACATCGGGACTGTTGCCCCGGCTTTGTGTTCCTTTACTGGTTGAACATCCATCCAGGAGCGGGTCCGGTGACTATCGTCAGTATGTGAAGTAATAACAGAGCCATCACTGCTGGCATCTTTTCCTACAGTAATGGTAGTACAACCATCAGGAAAACCTGCCTCCCAGTCCGATTTATCTACCTGTGCAAAACCTGAATGCAAAACAAAAATTCCTACAAGGAAAATAATTAATTGTAATCTTTTCATAGTAAAGTTTTAAATTTCTTTTTTATTCCATTCAAACAAGTCGTAATGATTATCAAGCATCCCAACATTCCTGTAGGTGTCCTTTGCTTTGATGTTGCGTTTGTCAACATAAAGTTTAATCCCTGCATAATCATCAGAGCCATTAACCATTTTTTGGGTGAAATCATACATTTTCCTGAACACTCCCATTTTTCTGTACTCACTCATCACGAACAGTGATTGTATCCAAAGGAAAAAGCTATTTCTCCAGTCACTCCATTCAGGTGTTAATAACATGGATGCTATTACCCTTTGATCATCTTCAGTAACAATGTAAAATCCTTTTGAAGGATCGTCAAAAACTGCTTCAACTCCTTTTTGTAGTAAAGAAACATCAAGTTGAACCTGTTCTGTTTCCAGGGCCATTTTTACTTGAAAATCAACGATAACAGAAATGTCACTACGAATTGCTTTTCTGATGTTCATAAATGAAAATATTCCTTCGTAACAAATCTAAGGAATATTGGGCTGATTTGATGAAAATGTTTAAAAATAAAGTTACCTACCGTCTTATAAATTGGGAAGACATTATGGATTTTCCATTCGAAAGTTTTATTAAGTACGTGCCAGGCTCAAACTGTGTAATGTTGATTTTATAGACCTGTGCATTGAACTTCTCACCAAGGATTAATTGTCCGAATGAATTGAATATCTGCACATTGGTATTTTCATCCCTACTGAATATATCAGGTCTTTTCAGATATACAAAGTTGACTGCAGGATTTGGATAAAGCACAATTGGTATTAGTTTAACTAAATTAATATTGGTGGATATTACAGAATCCATAATGGGCAAATAATCTACAAAACCCAGGGATTCATCATCGGGGTAATGAAAAATAACATTCTCGACAGAGTCAAGGTTAAAAGAGCCCCAATGGTTGTTTTCTGCATAAATAGCATTGGGTGTATTGTTATATAAGGCATATACTTCACCAAGGTTGCCGTTATCATAGAAGTAGTTCTCTCCTTTGTTTATAGTGTCCGGATCAACCTGGCCTAAATTGGGTAAAGCATCTCCTGTAATTGTAATGCCCCATAAGTTGCCATAGATTTCATTGCCAAAAACCATGGAAGAATTGGAAGTACCACCCCAGAAGTTTATGCCACTTCCTCCTTGCATGGGCATGTTTTGAATGTTATTGTTGGAAATGATGTTGTTTGAAATAACAGAGCTAATATCAAATCCATACGCCGTTATACCATACCGGTTGTCATTGATTACATTGCTGTCGATTACACAATCGAGGTATCCTCCGGCTAGTGTTGTTACAGCAATTCCGCCAACATTAGTATATAAGCCTTCAATGGAATTATTTTTAATCATAATAGGAATTTCAGGAGCTGAAGTACCAAGATTAATCTGTGGCATATTGGCATTGGAAGCCGTGTTCCGGTAAATTTCATTTCCGTATATGTAAGGAGAACTTTGGCCATTTGCTGCAGACATTACAGCAGGCCCTTCGTTTTCATAAAACCCACAATTTATCACTTGTGGATTGGAATAAAACAGATCGACCACCCCACTTGAGTTGGATTGATCGTTCCTGTAAAAAGTACAATTCTCAATCAAAACATCCGAATCCAGTAAATCCAGACCTCCTCCATATTCAATTCTACAGTTTTTAATTATTGAGAAATCCGAATCTTCAAACCTGAAGCTTTTATAGGATTGTAAGGTATCCTGTGCGGTTATGAGAATACTGTCGGTTGGCATGACCTGTAAAACGCCCAGCACAGTGATCAATTTTTCGGGATAGAATTGCAATGTTGCATTATCATATTGCCTGATGGTATCATTTAATGAAATTATAATGTCTTCATGAATTGAATATACGTCCTCTGTTTGTGTAACAGCACCACCTGAATTCAAAGCCAGCTCATTGAAGTTCCAAACAACACCTGTTCCGGGAGTTGAATACTGTGCGCCAGCAAATTGGGCCATAAAAACGAAAAGTAAACCGAAAGTTATGTACTTCTTCATTAAATACTATTTTTGCAGATTAAGCTGAATAATTCATTCTTCTGGTTGATGTGCGAAATTATAAAAAAGCAGACAACCTGAAAACATGATTTTTCCATGAGTGAGCAGATAAAACATGAATGCGGGATTGCTATGATCAGGTTACTGAAACCTTTGGAGCACTACCTTGCAAAATACGGGACAAGTTTTTACGGATTAAAAAAACTTCACCTGATGATGCAAAAGCAGCATAACAGAGGCCAGGATGGAGCTGGGATAGCAGGAATTAAGATAGATGTTCTTCCGGGCAAAAAATACATCAGCCGGTTCAGATCAAACTCTGGTACCCCAATTAAAGATATTTTTGAGAGTGTTAATGAACAGTTTGTATCTCTGAGCCAGGATAATCCGAAACGTCTTCAGGATGTGTCCTGGTTAAAAAACAACATTGATTTTACCGGGGAATTGTTTCTGGGACATCTTCGTTATGGAACTTTCGGAAAGAATGTAATCAGCAATCTGCATCCTGTTATCCGGGCCAATAACTGGAAAACAAGAAATTTGGTCCTTGCAGGAAATTTCAACATGACCAATGTGGATGAACTCTTTGATAAGCTTGTGGATTATGGGCAGTATCCGGTTGAAACTTCAGATACCTTAACTATTCTCGAAAAGATTGGTCATTTTTTGGATGAAGAAAACGAAAACCTTTATCAGCAGCTTAAAAAAGAGGGTTTCACAAAGAAAGAAAGCACAATAAAAATTGCAGAAGAACTAAATGTACTTGATATTCTTAAAAATTCTGCAACGTATTGGGATGGTGGTTTTACCATTGCCGGATTATTTGGACATGGGGATGCTTTTGTTATGCGTGATCCTGCTGGGATCAGACCGGCCTTTTACTTTCAAAATGATGAAGTGGTTGTTGCTGCCTCAGAAAGGCCTGCAATTCAAACTGCATTTGATTTAAAATTTGATGAAGTAAAAGAGTTACAACCAGGCCATGCCCTGATCATCAAAAAAAACGGACAATACGGAGAATTCAGATACAGGGAACCGGTTGAAAAAAAATCCTGCTCTTTTGAACGGATCTATTTTTCAAGGGGGACCGACCGTGATATTTACCTGGAGCGTAAAAAGCTTGGAAAACTTCTTGCACCCGCTGTTTTAAAAGCCATCGACCACGACCTGACAAATACCGTTTTTTCATACATCCCGAACACAGCCTCAGTTGCCTTCCGGGGTTTTGCTGAAGAGCTTGACCAATTTTGCAATTCCGTTAAAAAGGACCGCATTTTACAGCTAGGTGAAGACCTTACAAAAGAAGAACTTGACCAACTATTCAGGATAAGGCCAAGGATAGAAAAAATTGCTGTTAAAGATGTCAAGCTACGTACATTCATCACCCAGGATACCCAAAGGGATGACCTTGTGGGACACGTTTATGATGTGGCCTATGGTATTGTTAAGGAAGGTACTGATAACCTGGTGGTTCTTGATGACTCCATTGTCAGGGGAACAACTTTAAAAAGAAGCATTATTCGTATTCTAGACAGGTTGGGACCAAAGAAGATAATAATTGCATCTTCAGCGCCTCAAATCAGGTACCCGGATTGTTACGGCATTGACATGGCCAAATTAAATGATTTTATCGCATTCAAGGCAACGATAGAGTTGCTTCATGATACCAATCAACAAGATATAATTAACCTGGTTTATAAAAAGTGTAAAGAGCAGGAACACCTTCCAAAAGAAAAGATCGTCAATCATGTAAAGGAGATTTATCGTCCCTTTACACATCAGCAAATCTCTTCCAAAATTGCAGAAATGTTAACGGAAAAAGATATTAATGCTGATGTAAGCATCATCTACCAAACCATCGAAGACTTGCATGAAGCAGTTCCTAACGACCGAGGAGACTGGTATTTTACCGGCAACTACCCTACACCCGGAGGCAATAAGGTGGTTAATAAATCATTTATCAATTATATTGAAGGGAAAAACGAAAGGGCTTATTAAAAAACAAATCCTACGAGGGTTTGAAACCCTCGTAGGGTTAAAAGTTCGATAGTATTTTATCAGCTATTTCCGCAAACTCTTCAGGAGATAATTTAACTTTAGGATTGCTGAAATTAATTTCATTCCCGGTGCCTTGAAGTGGTATAAGATGAACATGTGCATGAGGTACGTCAAGTCCGTAAACTACCATCCCAAGGCGTTTACATGCTATTGATTTTTCGATTGCAGCAGCTACTCCTTTGGTGAAGTCCATAAAACCACTATAGGTATCCTGATCAAGATCAAATAAATAATCCACCTCCTCTTTCGGGATCACCAGGGTGTGGCCTTTTGCCAATGGATTAATGTCTAAAAACGCATAATACTTATCTGACTCAGCCACCTTGTAGGAAGGGATTTCGCCTTTGACTATTTTTGTAAATATGCTGGCCATAATTAGTAATCTAACGGGTTATTTTAATAATTTCAAATGGAACAACTCCAGCAGGAACAGTAATCTCAACCGTTTCGCCAACTTCTTTTCCCAGGAGTCCTCTTGCAATTGGAGAGGTTACGGATATTTTCCCTGATTTCAAATCGGATTCCTGCTCAGGAACCAGGGTATACTGCATTTCTTTGTTGTTCTTCAGGTTTTTTATTTTGACTGTCGATAAAAGCAACACCTTCGATGTATCAAGTTTTGACTCATCAATGATCCTGGCGTTTTGTAACAGCTCCTGCATCTTACTGATCTTTAACTCCAGAAGGCCCTGTGCATCTTTGGCTGCAGCATATTCTGCATTTTCCGAAAGATCGCCTTTATCCCTGGCTTCAGCAATTTGTTTCGAAATATCAGGTCTTTCAACTTTAACGAGATGCTCGAGTTCATCTTTCAACTTCTGCAAACCCTCCTCTGTATAATAGTTAACCTTACTCATAATCTCAATATCTATAGTTTCAAAAAAAGATAAAAGACCCTTGTAACAAGGGTCCTTTTAATTTATGTAAAAAATATTTATTCGCTAAACTCCGGTATTACATGGTAATACGGATACCGATTGCATGTGTTCCCTGGAAGTGATCCGTAGGTTTGTAAGAATAATCAACTGCAAATACTGAACCGGTTTCTTTGTTCATTGGAACCTGTACAGAAAATCCACCGCTAAATCCTTTATTGGCATTGGATCTCTCCGGATTATTGATCTCTTCCCAAATGCCTTCCTCATAAGTATAGGCAGCTCTCAGCTGAATATAGTCCCTGAAGGAGAACTCACCTCCAAACATGATCTGGTCTTTTGTGAAAGAATTGGAAGTAAAGTTTCCGGCAAGTGTAAACCTTGAAAGATCAAAGAGGAAGTCATAAGCTGCACCAATGTTTAATTGGGCAGGCATTTCAAATGCAGCCCCTCTTTGTGTCATCGTAAACTGGTTTTCATTATTCTGAACAAAAGTTCTGAGTGAGAATCCATCTCCTGAAAACCTCATTTTCGGGCCAACATTACGTAATGAGATTCCAAATTTTACATTTTCCATTTCACCTGTTACATATTGAATACCTGCATCAATGGCTACGCCTTGAGCAGCAGCATCTGCAATAGACTCAGTGATGATCTTCAACGTCATTCCACCATAAATACTGTTTGAGAATGCTTTTGCATAGGACAGGCCGAGGTTCATATACCTTGGTGAAAACTGTCCGATACCACCTTCTGGAAGGTCAATGGTTGTAATATCAATTTCTCCAAAATTCATGGACATTACACTCAGCCCGAACACTCCGGATTCGCTTACTCGTTGTGAAAGGCCAAAGCTCATGATTGAAATATCTGCTCCTTTCATCCAGTCTGTATATGAAAACAACAGCTCTGTTTTGGGAGTGAAAGCCATTCCGGCAACATTGTTGAACATGCCTTCGAGGCCTTGAACATTGGCTACATTAACGCCACCCCAACCGGAACTTCTTGCCCACGGATTAATAAGCAGCTCGGCGGCTCCCGCCTGTCCTGAACGATCTTTGTTCCCAGCAAAGGTATTCAGCGCCGGAAGGATCATCATACTTGCTATTATTATTGCAATCAGGTATTTATAAAAGTTCTTCATGCTTATATTATTTAAAGTATTTAAACCGATATTTTAAAATTCATTGAAATCTTCAATCCGTAGTGAACCAAACCACTTAATGATCTTTTCATTGTTTGAATCAAGGGTCTGGTCTTTAATATGGATCATATAAACACCACCAGCAATTGGAATTCCCGCGTGGTTTTTCAGGTCCCAATCAATAGAAGTAATCGGATCATCTTTCGTATACTGCCTGATCATTGTTCCGCTTACACTGTAAATCGTAACAATACATTTTTCTGGTAAATTGGTAATCTTAACCATATTATCCAGGGCATTCTGCTCATATCCATTATCAACACCGAAGCCATAGTATGGATTTGGTACTACATTGATCTGATCCAAATCACTTTCGGCCTTTTCAGCATTATAGTATGTGGTTGCAACGCCTTCAGTTGAAAACCTGAAAACCGGATAATGGTTATTAATTCCATCTCCGAGAGATTCAGGAGTTTCTTTGCCTGTATAATACCTTTGGTAAGGACGAATAACATTGAACCGCAATTTCACTTCATTGGATAACCATTCCTGGTTAGGCATAGCAAGTGGTATACCAACATATTGAGAACTTGCATAAATAAGGCTACCGTAAATTTCATACAATGGGTGATCGTAATCATCCGGCAAGCCGGCAAGTGCTTCAACATGAGCACGGCCTGCGTCGTAGGCGCCAAAGCTATAAGCAAGTGTATCTCCACCTGTAATTTTAATAAAATCACCACTTCCCATTATATAAACATAATGTTTACCACCAAACAGAGGCTCTAATGAAGGAAGGTCAAATCCACTTGAAGTTGGATTAAACAGCATGTCACGTCCGTTATCAGCAGACAGCCATGAATCTTCACCAAAAACAATGTTCATTCTTTCTCCGGTTTCGAGATTTACAGCATATCCGGGGAACCAGCTCATACCATAAGGATAGATGAAATTCGGGTCATCGGCATTAAAGGAGCTTTCATCAGAAGCAGGCCAATCCGAAGCAACACCATCCTTATTGAGTGATGCAGATTTTCTGAGTGAGTATTTAGGAGCACCTCCTTCAGCAAGAATCATATCATTACACATTTCAATCACAGGGCTTCTTGTCCAATTGGATTGGTCCGGAGTAAATACAACCTCTACACTATACAGGTTCTTAAGCCTGTCAGCCATTGATTTAGATGTACCACTTTCTCCAAATGCCGGAGCAGCACCGGTTTCATCCTGTCCGTTATAAGCACACAAAGAGTATGGTGCCCAGGTACCTCCGATCATTTTTTCAAAGTACTCATCGGGATCCCATGGATTTAATGCACTTTGCCAGTCATCCTCATAGGTTCCTGATCGTATCCAGTTGATGGGGAAGCCAACAATATCCTGATCAGGAACACCGGTTAACCATTGCCTTGAACTATCAGAATATTCAATACTTGAATTGATAAGGCCGTTATTGTTTGCAGGGTAAACCCAGATGGAATTAAATTCATCACCATTCATTATTTCACCCACTTTATAAGGACCAGCCTGGAATACTGGGCCGAAAGTTACTGAGATACCCAGTTCCGGGAACAACTGCTCATAATTCATATGAGTACTTGTGTCAGAAAGGTATTTGTCTCCGGTATCTTCATCTTCAAGTATCCATCTTGGTGTAGCCATAGTACTCAGCGTATCACCACCACCATTCATACCGTCAGTATTGGTCACATTGTAATAAGTAATCCTTTCAAATACAGTATCAAACTTCAACAAATAGTTTGCTGGTTTAACATTCAGAGGATCAATTATTTTAACATTAACGGGTCCTTTACCATATTCATAAGCTGCTTCATACAGTATAGGATAATCGTCATCACCGTATTCAATTACATCACCACTTTTCGTAAGACCGGCAGGAGGCTTGCTTAACAACTCCTCAATGGCTTCATCTGAAAGGGCAATTTCCTGTCCACCGTTACCATTTCCTTCTATTCTGGTCACCTGAGGACCATCGCCAAAGTTTCCGTTGATCTGAAGTCCGTTAACTGTTTTATGCGGAATGGCAGTATATAACTTGATGTTTTTACGACCAGCCAGATAAGGCTTCTTTTGTCCGTCCAGTTTACCCGGATCAGTTTGATCGTATTCTTTGAAATTATTATGTCCGTAAGCAAGAACAGAATAATAATAATGCTTATGGTTAACAAGGGCCGGGTCTCCAGTAGTTGAGAACAGGTCTTCTGAAATTTTGAATGAATGCACCACGCCATTATCTGAATCAATAGCTTCAATTGTAGGAACATTACCTCCGATGGCCTGGTTGAAATTATAATTAACAAGCTGACCAACACCGTTCTTAACATCAAACTGGGCTACCAGTCGTACCTTGTCAGGATCGTAACGGCTATCTGAAATAGTAACCGCTGCATCTTTTAATTGGAAGATCTGGTATCCTTCAAATTTATAATAAGCATCAAACTCTTCATCAGTTCCAACGAGAGAGTCTGGAGTTTGAGCTTTGATCTGAGGATCAAGCTCAGCATAAGATTCTTTGAAGTTGTTAGAGTTTTTGCTATTTGTAATATAAACGATCAACTCACCGTCGAGCTCCTGGAAAGTAAGATCTGGAGCATCAGGTCCATTGATTACTTTAAAACAGTTATCAAACAGAGCCTGGCACTTGTCATCAACAATTCTTAAAAGCTTAACAGACTCCCAGGGTCCACCGGCAATTGCTCTTGCCCAGGGGATACCTACAGTAATGTAGTTCACAGCACCCGGTTTCAGCGTAAAAGGTCCGGCTGACTGCATAAACCTCCTGTCTGCAGGATTGTTTCCAACTATTTCTTCATTCCAATAAAGGCCTTCCTGGTTAAATCCACCATTGGGCGGTAAACCACCGGTTCCCCAGTTACATGGATCAGAATCGTATGGGAACATAAAGTTACACTCAGGGCCTAATGCACCGGAAGTAGCGTGGGCGTTTCCACCATAAAGCATTTTGGAATCATCTTTCCAGATACCCCTAAGGAAACTATAATATTCCGGAGCGACTGATGGATCAGACATATATTGAGGGCCACCATTGTTATGGTATACAAAACGTTTCATTCCGTATCGCTCATCATCAACAATGCCGTTTCCAAAGTTAACACCGTTAATTGCTTCGGCTTTCACCAGGAAAGTTCCTGATGCAGTATCGCCAGCACCATAGGTCATGGTAATTTCGCTACCATCAAAACTTACGATAGAGCAGTCGTTAATGGTTGGTCCTAATAATCCGTCACCATGGTAGGCAGGGTTATCAAAGTCATCAGGATCCATGTAGGGCCCCTGGAAGAAGTCAACACCAATGGCAGGAGGTTGTTCTCCATAAGCCTCGGGGCCACCATCATCAGTTGGCTCACCGTTATAACAATAACCCAGTCCACGCTCAACATCACAACCTACGTAGTCGTTCCATGCATAACCGAGATCGGTATCAACCCAAGGACAAAAATAGGTGTTGGTGAGTTCGTATGTGGAACGGTTAATGATCTCATAACTGTAAAAGGTCATGTTGTTGATCTCATCGTTGGTAGCAAAACCAAAGGCTTGTGCCCTGATTTCCATACCAATTGCCGATCCTTCTGATTCAGTATGTACATTTCCTTTGTCGTTAAAGACCCACCATAATGTTTCATCTCCTTTAAGCACCTGGTCAACCAGGATACCACCGAAATAATCATCGTACAACTCAGACTCCATTGTGGGTGTTGGAATATAGTTGGGATCTCCAACATAATTCAATGGACAAAGCTCGTTGGTAATATCATAATAAGGATAGTCACCCTGGTTCGGATCATAATCTCCGTCACCGTCCATATCCTTAAAAGGAGCCATATAGTAACTTTGACCTTTTGTTACATCACCGTGTGCCGGGTAATCAAGAATTGCCTGTGGAATTGTATATCCGGGGAATTCTTCACCTTTATTGTCACTGTTAAACCACTGAATAAATTCATCAACCTCCGCACGATTAATCTGGAATAATTTATCCCATTCCGAACAGGTTTCTTCATCAATAGCGGCTGTACCATCAATGGTTAACGGGCCGGTCCAGTAGTCCTGTCCAATCTGACGATAACGGAGAGCGGCAAGTTTTAACTGGTTGTTAATGTCAAGCCCTCCAATCCAGAGTGAGCCTGAGAACATGGATGTTTTTGATGTATTTGCCGGAACATAATACTGTGACAAATCAAAATTCCACCACATATCTCCACCACTGTTGATACGTGCACGAATATTGTTTACCTGTAAGAATTTAAATCCAGAAGGTGCAAGACACCCCGCGGCAGTGGATTTTATCGACTTAGTATCCTTGTAGCTGCCAAATTTGTATTTTTCAGCAAGCCCAAGGTTTGAGAAACTCAGTATGAACAGCGAAATGAGCAGAATTCGAAAAATATTTCTCATGATTATATATTTTTAATTTTTCTCTTAACGTTAAATTAGAAATTAAACAAAACACCTATACGAATTTGCCTTGGAGAGCTGTAATACCAGGGTCTGTCAAGAGCCATAGCATATTGTGCACGGTAAGACATTGGGTCAGTAGTCTCGTTAATTTCTCTCTGCCATTCGGCAGCAGCAAGGTATCCATCATCATCAGGAACACCGGTTGCCGGGTAAACATTTAATACATTAACTGTATTGAATAAATTTAGTACCTGAAGATATACATTCAGGTAAGTGTTGCTATTCCCGCCTTCTGGTTTCAGATAGATGTCTTTATCAAGCCTCATGTCCACCCTGAACTGCCAGGGTAAACGTGATCCATTGATTGTTCCTTTTAATTCGCGGGTCCCACCAGAAGTCTGGCTCGTAATATTTCTTTGAGCAGTGTATGGAGTTCCTGAACCACCGGTTATGAGGAAGTTCACACCAGTATTTTTCATCAACTGAACTGTTTTCTCGTTTTCAGTGCCTTTCCTAACAGTGATTGTTGGTCCATTGTAATTTTTACCATCTGCATACCTGTAGTCAACTGAAATGTTGAAGTTGTGTCTCCTGTCCCAGTTCAAAGGATTTACTGTTCTCAGGTTTGGTAATCCTGATGCGATCAAAGCAGCAGCAGTGGTTGAGCTGGATCCTGTTCCGTCAGCAAACTGAAGGGTATAACTTGCATTCAGCCTTGTGTTGCTGTTGGATCTTCTAAGGTCATAAGTAACGGTTAACCCTTTAATGGTACCAAAGTCAATGTTATTAAAAGAGGTATAATCCCTTGGGTATGCTCCAACATATTTGTAAATCTGAATATCATCACGCATTTCCCTGTAGAATGCAGTTAACCTCAAAGAAGACTTGTTGGTTAATTTTTGTTGGAAACCTAATTCATAGTCAATTGTTTTTGTAGGCTTCAGGTTGGGATTATTCAGGTTGTTTCCTGTAAGTGTATTAATAAAATAGTAGTCAGCAGAATGTGCCCTAACATTGTTCAAAGGGCGCTGAGTTAATACATCATAATGTGCGAAGAAGAGTGCCTCATCCGAAATTGGGAATGAGAATGAAATCCTTGGCATTACGCTCCATTGTGGCTCATAATCTTTAAATGCACTGGAGTTGATGCTTCCTTCGTTTGGATCAACAAGGAAAGGAGAAACACCAGAACCGGCATCAAGGAGGTTTGGATCCTGAATTTCCACACCTTCTGCATTGTACCAAACCAGATCCTGACGGTATCCCATAACTTTGGTCGGCGTATTTACATTGTCAACATATACAACATAATCTTCGCCCATGTTTTGTGGGTGACTAACTGACTGTCCGCCAATATCTGAAACTTCTTTTACGCTTTTTGCTGCATAAAGAAGATAAGGGTCTTTTAATACAGGCTGGTTGGCATCAAAGCGATCGACACGTACACCGATATTAAAAATAAGATCGCGAAATGCAAATTTATCCTGGATATAACCTGCCATGTAAATAGGCTCAAAAGCAGCAATAGGACGTGCATAATCACCACGATCATCTTTTGAAGTAAAGAAGTCGTCAAGACTGGGCCTGTCGGTAAGCTTGTTTCCTTTGTAATCGTATCCGTAATAATAGGCAGTGTAGTTACCATTGTCAAGCAACTCATCTGCACTGAACATATCAATTGAGTAAAGATTTTCTTTAACATTGGCAACATGCATTACACCATCCTTATCATAATATTGTATGGTGTTGTTGTCCATGTCATAAGAGTCCACCAGGATAAAATCAAGTCCATCTTCTTCTAATCCGAGTGCTTCCCTTAAACTTTTATCGAACCTGAACTGTAGCTGTTCTGCATAATTCCTGTAATACATAACTGTATCCTGAAAGAATCCATCATCGCTATAAACAGGAATTGGGTTATCAAGGTCAAGGTCCTGAATCTGGTTGTTGGTCAGAAGCCTCATTCTTGACCATAACGCCTGGGCATTATAGCTGAATCCACGTTCTGTTCTTTGTTCGTACATGAATCCGAACTTCAACTCGTGGTTGCCGATATCAGCAGCAGCAGATGCATTTAGTGAGATCAGGTTGTTGTTGGTTTCGCCATAACGGGTCTGAATTGTTCCGGGAGGATTCCACAAACCATAAAACGAAGGAGGCCCCTGTCCGTTTAATAGTCCACCCCTTAAAGCTAAATCATCCTCATTTCTCCAGTTTCCGTTAGGAGCAAATAAATTTCCTTTATCCGGGAACAGCTCATAAACCATGCTTGTATACCTTGCGGTATAAGGATTGTAGTTCTTCGGGCTGAATATATAAGCTGTATCGAAATCCCAACTGTTAAGAAGAGCAATGTTGTTGTACTCAACACCATCAATTATTTCTGTACCTCTTTCAAATGAGTTGGTTTTATAAGTAGTATATGCTCCAAGGTATCCATATTTAAAGAGGTCATCTTCATGATGAGGATCCATGTTCCGTGCACGTACCTCAGAGTAGTCAACCTGTAAACTGTAATATACATTCTTAATCAGAGATGCACTCTCTGAGCTTGATGGGAATCTCTGGGTAAATCTACCAAACACCCTCCAGGTATTGCCCATATTTAGTGCATTTCTGTCATAGTTAAACATACTGTTGCGGAAGCTAAAACTGTTTCCGTCACTGTAGTTAAACTGACCTCCAAAGGTTAAGGTAGTATTTTGTGTTGTTCTAACGTCGATTTTTCCAGATATGTTTGCACCGTAACGGCTTGTATTTGGAGTGGCGTCCCTGTTTTCAACATCGTCCCATCCGAGAAATTCGCCGTTGGAATATGTACCTCCAGCAGACAAACCGGAAGGACGGAGTGGGGTTTGTTCAATAAAGTCCAAAACATCATTTTTGGCTACATAAACTCCATGGGCAGAAGGCCTGCTGTCTTCACGGTAAGTAAAATCACCTGAAAGGAAATAACCGAGTAATGAAGTCTGGCTGTTGGATTTACCTTTGATCAGTGGTCCCTGCATGTTTAAACCAACCCTGCTTTGTCCGTAGGCGTCCAGGAATTTTGAACTCTCCAGTTCAATACCTGCACCAAACGAACGGCTGGGCCCTTTGGTTGTTACATTAATAATACCACCTCTGGCATCACCATACTGAGCCGGTAGTCCTCCAAGGTAAACAGATACCTGCTCAATTGCTGACTGAGGAAGGCTGGACGAACCGATCACCCTGATACCATCAATGTACATCACGGTTTGGTCAGACCTTGCACCCCTTACTTCACCACGTTCACCATCTGCAGAGAATACACCCCCAACAGATGTTGCAATGGCGTTTGCATTACGGTTAGGCATCTTTTTGATGTCCTCGGCTGTAACACTACCCCCTGATACGGTTTTATCCTTATCGATCAGTGGAATGGCATACTCGGTAATCACGATCTCTTCAAGCTGCTGAGCAGAAGACTCCATCTCCACATCATAAAACCTGATTTGGTCAGAATTAATGATCAATTTTGTCAACAATACTGTTTTATAACCAACATATGTTGCTTTCAGATCATATGTTCCTGGTTGAATAGGTTTGATGATGTAATTACCATCAAAGTCGGAAGTGGCCCCTCCGGACATTGTTCCTCCTACTTCAAGAATAATGTTGGCAAATGGAATTGGCTCTTTTGTATCCTTGTCAAAAATTTTGCCTTTTAAAGCTCCTGACTGCGCGACGATGACCAGGTTTGCCGATAATATAAACCCAATAGTTAATAGTAAATTTCTTAACATACCATATATTTTTATGTTAGATATACACTGTGCTTCAAAAAAGGGGGTAAAGTTAATAATATTTAAATGTAATCTCCAAAACTTTTTTCTTTCTGCACCCCTTTGCTGTTCTTATTTATAATCAATATAAGGAGCATTTAGAATCTCCGAATATATAACCGCTTTTTTTAAATCAAATCCCTGTTCATCCAGAACATAATCTGAGGAAAAATAAGGTCCTGAAAAATCCTCTTCCTCATCATCGAAAAATTCTGAAAATTGTGATTCTCCTTCTTCTGAGAATTGTGAGATCTCTGACTGAAGGAAAGGCTTGTACTCCTGCCTTGCTTTTTGTCTGACTTCCGACTCTTCAACTGGCTCATAAACAGGTGTTTCGTCGTAAACCTCCTCCTCGGGCTCGCCAACCTGAAAGCCTTCACCGGCCAACAATTGTTCCAGGACAGATGGCTTTTTTTGAGCATCATCAGCAGAATCCGGTGCCCCTTCCCTTGCTTTCCTTTTTTGTCCTTTATTGTAAAAGGAGTACACCAACCAAACAATTCCTATAATTAAAGGTATAAGTTCTTCCATTCTGTTCTAGTGAAATAACAACCAAATTAAATGTGCGTAAATATAAAACAATTTTTAATAAATAGATGAGTAAATCAGTTTTCGGCAGCAGAAAATAAGTTATCGGTAAAGAGGAGTAAGTTTAAGAGCAGGATTACGCTGGATTTAAACCACCAAAAGACCATACAAAAGGAATATCACATTGTACAACCAGACTTAGATTATCCCCATAAAAATCCAGGAACATGATCCTAAGTTTTAATATACCATTTCATGTTATCAAAGGTTATCTTTATTTTTATCCCGTATATATTGGAAATACTTACCTACAGATTGTTGATTATCTCAATAATCTTTTCTTTTTTCCGTCTGGAGACTGGGACCTGGCTACCATCGGTCATCAATATGGATCCACCATCCTGTTTATTGTAACTTTTTATATACAGAACATTAATCAGGTGGGACTTATGAGGCCTTATAAAATTGTAGTCACTTAACAACTCTTCATTCTCTTTTAAAGTTTTTGAAACAAGGAGCCTTTTGCCATCGGTGAAATAAAAAAACGTATAATAATTATCCGATTCACACCTGACAATGTCTTTTACTTTAACCACATTTATTCTTTCTGATGTAGAAAGGACAATTTTCGGAGTTTCCGACTCTGGTCTTCTGATGTTTTCCAGCAATACCTCAACACTTTTTTTTGTGTTTCTTGCTTCCTGTTTTTCTTCTGCCTTTTTAACAGCAGCTACCAGGTCATCAGGGAATATAGGTTTTAACAGATAGTCAATGGCACTGAATTTAATGGCTTTGATGGCAAACTGGTCGTAGGCTGTTGTAAATATAATATCGAAATCTATGTTGTCAAGAGACTCCAGCAATTTAAACCCGCTGCCATCGGGCATTTGAATATCCAGGAAAAGGACATCGGGCTTATTTTCCTTTATTACATTAAGACCTGCCCGGACGCCGTCGGCTTCAGCAATTACATTTACATTTTTACAATATAATTTAAGCATACCGCTCAAGGTTTCTCTTGACCTTAATTCATCTTCAACAATTATTGCTTTAAGCATGAGCTTTGTATTTAGGTTAATATTTTATTCATCATTGTATTGGATGATCAATTCAACTTTCGTGCCTTTAGCCATCCCTTTTTTATCTTTTAGATCGGTAATCTTAACTGAAAAATCTTCGCTGCTTTCAGGATTTAGCATTTCCAGTCGTGCTTTTGTAATGTACATTCCACTGGATTTCCGGTTTATGCCAGCTTCATCTTTAAGCTTTGCAGATTTTTCACGTCCCACACCATTATCTGTTACAGCACAATAGATACTTTTCCCTCTCAAATTAAAATCTACCAGGATTTTACCCTTACGAGAATTATGCAGGATGCCGTGGATAATGGCATTTTCAATGTAGGGTTGAATGACCATCGGTGGAATTTCAATGAACTCCTGATCAATTTTTTTATCTACCTGAATGGTATAGTCAAATTTGTTGTCGAACCTTAATTTTTCAAGATCAAGATAATAGGTAATGGCCCTTAACTCTTCTTTTATAGGGACGTAATTGTTTCCTGAATTGGCAAGGATCAACCTCATCAACTGCGAAAACTTGCCAAGGTAGGTAACTGCCATCTCAGCGTTGTGGTTCAAAATATAACTCTGGATCGAATTTAAGGAGTTGAAAATGAAGTGGGGATTCATTTGCAATCTTAAAGATTTTTGTTCAAGTTCAAACTTTTGTTTTTCGATTTCCAGCATTTTCTTTTCAACTTCATGTTCCTTCCTGATCTGTTTAATTCTTCTGTATATAAGGATCCAGAAAATAAAGATTATGATTAGGCCCATCGGTATTCTAAACCATAAGGTTGCATACCACGGTGGTGTTATCTCAACACGAATGGAAATACCTTCTTCATTCCATATGCCATCATTGTTAGTACCAGTAGCATAGAAGGTATAATTCCCGGGTCTTACCTTCTTGTATTCTGCGACCCTGTTTCCTGCATCAACCATTGTCCAGTCCTTGTCAAATCCTTCAAGGTAATATTTGTATTTATTATTGGCCGGATTTGTAAAATCAAGTGCTGAAATTTCAAATGAAAAAAAGTTGTCATCATATTGCAATTGAATGGTATCACCATTGAACAATTCAAGGGGTTGCAATTCGTTAAACTTTCTGAAAGCGGATATTACAATAACCGGAGCTTCAGGATTTTTTTTAATTTCCCCCGGATGAAAAAAATTGTAGCCGTTGATCCCTCCAAAATACATCCATCCGTCTTTACCTTTATAATGTGATCCCAGGTTAAACTCATGGCTTTGAATTCCATCCTTCACGTCATACACCACAAACCGTTCACTTATTACATAAAACTTTACAAGGCCCATATTTGTACTTAACCAAAGGTTTCCATCATCATCTACTTCAATCCCGTAAACGATGTTATTTGGTAATCCGTCATCTGATGTATAAATTTTGTGTTCACCCGATTGAGGATTGAATTTAATGAGGCCACTTCCGGATGTTCCCAACCATAGTTTGCCTGTTTCGTCTTCCGTTATGGCAAAAAATGAATTGTTGACCAAATCGGCATTTTTTTTCATAAAATACCGGTGAAAAGTTCCGGTTTCCGAAATGTATTTACAGAGGCCCTGGTCGGTTCCGATCCAAAGGTCTTTATGGCTGTCCTCATATATGGCATAACAAATGTCGTTGGACAAAGAGGTGGAGTCTTTAACCGAATGGCTGAAAACAGTGAAGATACCGGTTTCAGGATCAAGACGGTTTAAACCCCTGCTTGAGGAGATCCACAGATAGCCGTCCTGTGATTTCTCAAGGTCCATTACGTAAGCATCGCTCAGACTGTTTTTATCCGGCAGCGGAACAAAATGCCTGAACTTTCCTGTTTCAATATTGTAATGGTCAATCCCTTTGCCATAAAGGCCAAACCATATGCAGTTGTCTTCAGGAACATACAATAATGCCCAGATCTCATTAAAATTTATGGAGTTTATATCATCAGGATCATGAGTCAGGTAAGTATATTGCTGTGTGTTTTTGTTAAAAATATTTACTCCGTTTGATGTGGCAATCCATAGCTGTTCATTATCGTCTTCAACAAAGTCCCAGATATTATTGTTGTTTATACTTGCACTTTGGTGAACACTCTGTTTTACCTGATAAAAATTATTGGTGTATTTATTTATTTTATTTACCCCGTTGTATGTTCCAACTCAAAGGTTGCCGGCAAAATCCTCAAATATGCAATATACTCTGTTGTTGCTCAGGCTTGAATTATCATCGATTTCGTTGCTGAACCTGGTAAACCGGTCACTTTCCCGGTCATAACGGCACAATCCGCCGGCATCAGTACCAACCCAGATGTTTCCTGCCCGGTCTTCAAACAGGTCTCTTATCCAGTTATCTCCTATGCTATTTTTATCGTTTAGATCAAAATAGTATTGT
Organism: uncultured Bacteroidales bacterium; assembly: GCA_964421215.1. Lineage (GTDB taxonomy): Bacteria > Bacteroidota > Bacteroidia > Bacteroidales > JAADJA01 > JAADJA01. The sequence goes on from CAYQWA010000008.1 coordinate 55,125, forward strand.
CTGATGACCTGGGTGGTTGTATCAAAATAATTTAGGCCCCACCTAGTGCCTATCCAGAAATTGCCGGACCGTTCCTGAAGAACACATCGGATGTTATTATGGCTTAAACCTGTTGAATCACCAGGAATATGGTAATACCTGGTGGACCGTTCAGTTTGGGGATCAAACCTGACCAGCCCATAAGTTGTAGACACCCATAACATCCCTCTATTATCTTCAAATACATGCAGGATATAATTGCTTCGCGGACTAAAATATTCCTGTGGAGTTGAAAAGTAGCTGGTAAACTTTTCTTCTTTAGGATCATATTTTTTTAACCCGGATCCCGATCCCAGCCAGATCGTACTGTCCCGGGATTGCATAATATAATTGACCCGGTTGAAATACCTTACGGTGGAATCAGCCGAGGGATTTTTAATCTCCACAAATTTTCGTTTTACATGATCGTATTTGTTAAACCCTTTATCCGTACCAACCCATATGTTTCCACTAAAATCCTCAATCATTGAATTGATCACATGATCACTTAATCCATCTTCCACATTGAAAGTTGTGAAGTTATAACCATCGTACTTGTTGAGTCCGTCCCAGGTCCCAAACCAGATGTATCCGTTTCTGTCCTGGGTAATGCTGTATATCCAGTTCTGGGACAATCCTTTGACAAGCTTTACATTTTCTGAAGAAAGTCTGTCAAACCGTGTGTCGCTAATTTCCTGGGAGTTAAGGAAAATGGGGGATAGTGATAAAGCCATTATCAGGAATAAAAAGAAGTATGCCCGGATACACTTCATAAAAGAGGTTTTTATACTACCATAAGTTTGGGGCTTTTTGTTATTTGTCGAACTTGATGAGTAAGTCCTTGCTTAATCTGTTATAAAAACTTTAAATTTTGCCCAAACTAATTACAATCCCATTTCGATTTTTTCTTTTTTTTATTTTTCTTTTTTTCTTGCCGTTTTATTTTCTTTAGATTTTTTTCCATTCTTCTCCTGGTTTCCTTGTCCTGTATTTCGTAGTGATCTTTTCTTGCCTTTGAATAAGATTTTGCAAACTCCTTATCTTCCTTTTCCTGTTTTTTTAATGCTTTTTTTTCAGGATTATTCACAAAGATTGTTTTACAACTCTGGAAATAGATCACCAGTCCAAGGATCAACAGTATGGCTATAAATTTACGAAACTTCATACTCATTCAGGAGATAAAATTAACAGAATTAAATGTATACTTTACAAATCGTTTATTCGTTTACACAAAAACGAAATGAATTAAAATACTACTTTTGCTGAAAATGAGAGCAATGCACTATAAAAACAAGCTTTCTTTAATAATTATTGTAATCGGCTTTTTTGCTGCTCTTTTTTCTTGTGGAGAAAAAGAAAATGAGAACACCAGCCTAATTCCCAATGTTGGTGTAAACTTTTATATCCAACCTAATACGATAGATTACCTTCCTGCCGGTACATGGAAAATTTATGACCATGAAGGTTACCGTGGAGTAATTTTATACCGGCTTGATGAATACATATTCATTGCCTACGAACGATGCTGTCCGTGGGACCCGGATGAACCCAATGCAAGGGTTGATGTCGACCCAACAACCTTAACCCTTATCGACTCAACATGCATGTCGAGGTTTCAGATGCTTGACGGATTGCCGGTTGATGGTCCTTCAAACAGACCTCTGCTTCAGTACCAAACTGAATTCGACGGCAATTACCTGCATGTCTTCAATGCATTTTAATGCTCTCCTATTCCGAAGGTTTATTATTCAAATCTGGATAAAATACAAAGCATGTTTTCTATTTCAAGCAGAAAACAGAAACCCTGTCCAGTAAATTTGTAAAGAATGTTGCTCCTCTATCCCAATCATACAAAGCCTTTCATAAAATTTCACAAAATCTTTTTTACATCCAACAAACAGTTTGGCACTCATGTTGCACAATGCATATCCAGAAATTTGAAATAACAGGTTCAATTTTCTTAAATCGTAAAAACGTTACGACAAAAAAATATCAAAATAAGTTCTTCTGTTCAATTGAACACTGCAAAAAACAACAATCAAGGTAAGGTAATCATTTGGAACTTAGTTTGAAATACCCAGAAACGGGCCAGAAGATTTAAACATTTGTAGGGTAAATTTTCTCATGGGTAGTTTGATTTTTCAAGCTGCCCTTTTTTTATGTTAAACTTTGTGCAGTGTATAAGTTACCACCCCCCAGATCTGAAAATCCATTTCCTCTGATACTTCAATGGGTTTGAATTTATCACTTTCGGGAACAAGGAACAATTTGTTCTTTTTTAACAATATCCGTTTTATTGTAAATTCACCATTGAGAACACCCAGAACAATTTTGCCGCTTGTGGCTTCAATTGACCGGTCAACCACAAGAACATCCCCGTCAAATATTCCTGCATTCTCCATAGACCGACCTTCAACTTTCACAAGAAATGTTGCCTCTTTGTTATGAATAAGGTAATCGTTTAGGTCAAGTCTTTTTTCCAAGAAATCATCAGCAGGTGATGGAAATCCAGCCGGAATCCTGTTAGCATACAACTCCAGATCATCTCCCGGTTTAATATCCGGTGCATATATTTTTAATGACATGTAATCACCTTGTTGTTCTTTTTTCCCTGAATTCATAATCAGTAATAATTAAGCTAAGGTAAAAAAAAACCCTGAAGCAGAATCACTACAGGGTTTTTGAAGCACGTTGTTAAATCCAACATAAACCTTATGGAGATAAGGTTAGAGAGGTAGTATTCAGGTTGTTTGAATCATGAAAGTTTTCATGGTTTAAATTTGTTGGTAAAAAAAGATGTGCCAAGCATATGCCAAAATAGCTAACTGACTGCAAATAAGATGATTTAAATTCTGCCGAAAAAGAAACAAGAAACAAATGGTGTTCGGATCACTCCAATATTGTCCAGTAACGAACAATATTATTTCGCACCTTCCACAACAATAACAATTTCACCTCGGACTTTTTTATCCTTGTAAAAAAGCAGAAGGTTGGAAACAGAATCACGGACAGTTTCTTCAAATACTTTGGTCAACTCCCGGGAAACAGAAACATTTCTGTCGCTGCCAAAATATTCGGCTAACTGTGTCAGTGTTTTGACAAGCTTATGAGGTGATTCATAAAGAACAATAGTGCCTGAAAGGCCGGCCAGGTACTCAAGCCTGGTTTTCCTTCCTTTTTTTGGAGGAAGAAATCCTTCAAAGTGGAAACGGTCGCAAGGAAATCCTGAGTTTATAAGGGCTGGGATCAAAGCAGTGGCACCCGGCAGGCTTTCTACTTCAATGTTGTTTTTAAGGCATTCCCTGATGAGTAAAAATCCAGGATCAGAGATTCCCGGAGTACCTGCATCACTGATCAATGCCACCTTTATTCCTGATGTTATTTTGTCGATTACCGAATCCACCGTTTTGTGTTCATTAAATTTATGGTGGGAACGAACCGGCGTTGATATTTCATAGTGGTTCAGCAGTCGAGACGAAACCCGGGTGTCTTCGGCGAGAATAAAATCTGCCTCTTTTAATATCCGGATGGCCCGGAAGGTTATATCCTCCAGGTTGCCTATGGGTGTTGGGACAATGTAAAGCTTTGACATATTATAGCTGATCTACAAATTCCAGGATTAAATTAAAAAAGTCTTCATACTCCGTTAAAGGTGCATTTTCAGGAGTGTCATGTACAGTATGGTATTCCAGGCTTTCCTTCCCAAGGGTATAGATAAAAAAGGAAGGAACGCCTTTTGAGTGAAAGGGAAAGTGGTCACTGTTTGCAGCTTCACCCCTTTTACTTACTTTCTCAAGCAAATTCTTTTCTTCGTTGATCTTCACCAGAAGGTCATATTCGTTTTGATGAACAGAGCCGTTCACCACTTTGATTCCTTCACTGCCAGAACCAACAATATCGAGGTTCACCACAAACCTGATCTTTTCAAGGTCAAATAAGGGATTGTGAACATAATAAAACGATCCGTGTAATCCGGCTTCTTCAGCACTGAGTGCCATAAAAGCAATGGAATATTTCGGTTGATTTTCTGGTTCAGAAAAATATCCAGCCAGATCAAGCATCATGGCTGTTCCACTGGCATTATCGTGAGCTCCGGGGAAAAAGATTTCGCTGCCCATCTGTCCAAGATGATCATAATGTGCAGAAAACACGATAAAACTGTCAGGGAGTTCGATTCCTTCAATATAACCGATCACATTTTGAGTGGGGTATTTTTCGTAATACTTGTTTTCAATGTCCAGCGTGATTGTCTTTGAGGTCCCCGGTACAGTGCTTTTAAAGGTTGAAATAGTGAAAAAGTCTTTTACCTGGAAACCATCAGAAACATGCCAGCTAACATTTCCATCTATTAAATATATAATGCCAGCTGAATGGAATGGGTTCTCTCCTTTAAATTCATGTGGTGATCTCTCAGATACTATTACTTTGTTCTTAAGCTTTTTTTTGTATTTGCCTTTTTCAAAATCAATGTCTTTTTCCCACACGAGATCATATGTTCCATTCACAGCAGGGGAAGAGGATGACACAACAAAATCATTTCCCGGCTCAAGTTCTTTGTCATCAATGTTTATCTGCATATTTCCGGGAAAGGTGTTAATGGGAATGGTAAAGGCTTGATAATACACCAGCGGATTGCTTTTTTTGGAAATATGGGAATATTGTTTATCAACATGCTGCTGGCCTGAAGTTTTGTTTTCTTCTTCCGTGCCAACGAAAGGTATCAATCCCACTTTTTCATACTCAGAACTGATAAACTCAGCTGCTATTTTATCCCCCTTATTGACGTATCCCCTTCCGTACATGGACTCAGAAGACAATGTATCAACCAGCCAGGCAGCATATTCCCTGTTCTGTGCCTGAAGGGATAAAACCCCTAAAAATGTCATTAGAAACAGAAAGGTAAACCGCCACATCTTATTTCAGTTTGCGTTCAATAAAATCCACAAGCTGGTTTTTCGCTTCACTTTCCTGTGGCCAGCCAAACTTTTCTGAATAGGAATTTAACAATGGAGTTACTCCATCCAATGACTCAATTTTATCAAATTCTTCAATGGCATCATTGTAATCGTTCAGGTTGCCGTCGAACAGTTCATTGATAAAGAAAAACTTCTCATTGATACCAATAGAAACCTTGAGGCTGTCGATTTTGGTAGTTTTCTGTATTTTTTCAGCTACAGATTCTTCAACAACTTCTTCTGAAATATTTTCGGCAACTGTTCTTTTTTCTTCATTTACATCGGGGGTTGAATCAGGGGTGGAAAAAAGGTCGGGTTCAGGTGTGTCATCTTCAATTGTCTCTTCTTTTTCCTTTTCTGAAGATGCAACAGGAATAATTTCATCCGATTCTATTTCTTCTGTTTCTGACTCTGCCTGATGAATCTCCTCTTCAATGCTCGCCGGATCGATTTCAGGTTCCAGTTCCTTTTTCAGTTCCGGTTCTTTTTCCGGCTTCTCGATGATTTCTTCAACAGGCTGCCCCAGCAAAAGGTCATAACAATCCCGAAGCTTTTCTTTTACAAGATCAATTTCGATTTGAGATAGGTTTTTAACTTCCTTTTCTTGGGTAATGTTTTCAATTTCCTTTAAAATTTTGCTTAAAGTCTTCATTTTATCAATTTTATTCCACCATCGAAAATCAAGTAAAAATCAGCTGTTAATAATTCCAGCAGACTACTTATCTTTGCAGGTGGTAAAATTACAAATTTAAACTATTGCGGATCGTATGTTTCTTGAAAACACAACCAAACAGCCAAGAGGTGGAGGATGGATAGAGGTTATCTGCGGTTCTATGTTTTCAGGAAAAACCGAAGAGCTGATCCGCAGGCTGAACAGGGCTAAGATCGCCCGTCAACGGGTTGAAATTTTTAAACCCTCGGTTGATGTACGCTATGATGAAGAAGATGTCGTTTCTCACAACGAAACTGCTATTAAATCCACTCCTGTTCAGGCAGCTTCTCAGATCTTATTGCTGGCTCATGATGTAGATGTGGTAGGGATAGATGAAGCCCAGTTTTTTGACAATGAGCTGGCTTCCGTTTGTAATCTACTCGCCAATGAAGGCGTGAGGGTGATCGTTGCAGGCCTTGACATGGATTATTTAGGAAAACCTTTCGGGCCGATTCCTTCATTGCTTGCTACCGCTGAATATGTGACAAAAGTCCATGCCATTTGCATCCGTTGTGGTAACCTGGCTCAGTATTCTCACAGGATTATAAAAGACGACAACCTGGTCGTTTTAGGAGAAACCGACAATTATGAACCACTGTGCCGGAAGTGTTATATGGAAGCCAATAATGCTTAGCTTCACTTCCCACTAATTTTTTTACCTTTGCCCACCTGATTTTAAACAATAAATTATATAAAAATGAAAAAACTGTTTTTTGTATCGATAGTCTTTGGGTTGCTGTTTTCGATGAGTATAAACGCACAGGATGAAAACCGGATAAAAGTACGTATTAGCACAAGCCATGGCGACATGGAAGCTGTACTATACAATGAAACTCCGCAGCACAAGGATAATTTTGTAAAATTGATTAATGAAGGCTGGTATAAAGATTCGCCTTTTCACAGGGTGATAAAAAATTTCATGATACAGGGAGGGCAAAATGCCAATGGAATGAAAGATCCTGGATATACCGTTCCTGCAGAAATTAATCCAGAGCTCTATCATAAGAAAGGCGCTCTGGCAGCTGCAAGGATGCCAGACCAGGTAAATCCTGAAAAAGCCTCATCAGGATCTCAGTTTTATGTTGTTCAGGGACAAGTCTTAACCCCCGAACAAATTAACATGTATGCCAAACGGTATGAGCTAGTCCTGACCAATGAAGCTATTGAAGCCTATACCACTGTTGGAGGCACCCCTCACCTTGATGGTGACTATACCGTATTTGGTGAACTCACCAGCGGTTGGGATGTGATCGATAAAATTGCAGCGGTACAAACCGGGCAGGGGGACGTACCTGTAAACCAGGTGACCATGACGGTAACAATTATTGAATGATTGAATGTTGATCCGCCAACTGGCGGAGAAATCCCGCAAAGCGGGAAGTGAATACGTGAATAAGTAAATACGTAAATAGTAAAATGTATAGCACTCCTTTTTCACTTATTTACATATTGACTTATTAACTTTATTTACCTGAAAACACAGACCCAGCTTCCGAGTTGGATTGAACAAATTGATAAAACTTCGCTTGGACATGAAGGAAAAAGTTGATCAGTACCTTGAGGAAATAAATGAACTGAAAGCTAAAACCATCGAAGATGTAGATGCTTTCAGAATAAAATATCTGAGCAAGAAAGGGTTGATCCCTCAACTGTTTGGGGAAATGCGAAATGTAGCTCCCGAAAACCGGAAGGCTGCCGGCCAGCTTTTGAATACGCTTAAAAACAGGGCACAGGAAAAGCTTGATGAGCTAAAGAACAATTTATCAGCAAGTACAGAAGAGAATGGGTCTTCTGTTGATCTTAGTATGCCTGCGAATTTTCTTGAGCTGGGATCAAAGCACCCGCTATCCATTGTTAGAAGTGAATTGTTAGCCATATTTTCAAGGATAGGATTTTCTGTATCCGAAGGCCCTGAAATTGAAGACGACTGGCATAATTTTACTGCACTGAATTTTCCAGAGGAACATCCTGCAAGGGATATGCAGGACACTTTCTTTATTGAGAAAAATCCTGACATCCTTTTACGGACACATACATCATCAGCCCAGATCAGGGTAATGCAAAAGCAGAAGCCCCCGATAAGGGCGGTTTTTCCTGGCCGGGTATTTCGAAACGAAGCCATCTCTGCCAGGGCACATTGTATCTTTCACCAGGTAGAAGGTTTGTACATCGATGAAAATGTATCATTCGCCGACCTTAAACAATCCCTTTATTATTTTGCAACGGAATTCTTCGGGCCGGAAACAAAGATCCGATTACGGCCTTCGTTTTTCCCGTTTACCGAACCTTCGGCAGAAATGGACATCAGTTGTTTTATCTGTGGAGGAGAAGGATGTAAAATATGTAAAGGTACTGGCTGGGTAGAAATACTCGGTTGTGGAATGGTAGATCCCAATGTTTTGGAAAGCTGTGATATTGATTCTGAAAAATATACTGGATTTGCATTCGGTATGGGCATTGAACGGATTGCCATGCTCAAATACCAGATCAATGACATCAGGCTGTTTTTTGAAAATGATCTGCGGTTCCTGAAGCAGTTCCAAGGTGCATTATAAATACTTCTAATTCCTGAAAATAGCTGCGAATGCGCGAATAGTTTCTCAAAAAAATGATAAAACGAATCTTTGATATTGTCTTTTCATTATTTGGCTTGATCGTTTTATCACCGCTTTTTATCCTTATCTCTTTATTCATCCTGTTCGGATCAAAAGGAGGAATTTTCTATTCACAGGAACGGGTTGGAAAAAGTAACATCGATTTCAGACTTTATAAGTTCAGAACTATGTTTATTGGTGCTGAAAAAATGGGGCTGTTGTCTACGGGTGAATCCGACAGCAGAATAACATCTACCGGAAAGCAACTGAGAAAATATAAGCTGGATGAATTACCACAGCTATTAAATATCTTTAAGGGCGACATGAGTTTTGTCGGGCCAAGACCTGAGGTAAGAAAATATGTTGACCTGTATAATGAAGATCAGATGCAGGCACTTTCTGTAAAACCAGGATTAACCGACCTTGCCTCCTTAGAATATATCAACGAAGGGGAAATACTGGCCAAACATAGTGATCCTGAAAGGGTATATATTGATGAGATCATGCCGGCGAAACTGGAATTAAACCTTAAATACATAAGGGAAAAGGGATTTATAACGGATTTGAGGATTATTTTGAAAACCTTTGGACGCATTTTCAATTTCTGGTAACCACCACAGATAACACAGATTATCACAGATAAAATTTGTGGATGTAAAATGATTAGATCTTACATAGCTAATTCAGCACTCCCAACAAAATCTTCAATTCATCCACTTTATCAGAATATCCCAGCTTAGTATAAATCGCGATCAGGTTTTCGAATAATCGCTTAATGATGGTATTGTTATCACAAGGCTTAAAAAAGTCGGGTGTCGATTTGATCTTCATGTGTTTGATAAATACATCGATCTCCCGTTTGGTAAAAACTGCTCCTTTGTTGAAAGGATTGATATAAAACAATACCTCATTCTCATCAGCAACAGTGTATTTTTCATCGTGCACTTCGTCAACATAAGCAAGCACAAAATGTTGGGGTAAGTCAACCCCGAATATGGGTATTCCCAGTTTTTGTGCAACTATTATATATAACATCCCCAGGCTAAGGTGATTTCCTTTTTTTGATTCAATCAGGTTATTGACAAACAGGTTTTGAGGAGCGTCTATATTTGTTTTATTTCCATTGAAGCCATGAACATCAAAAAAGATATGGTTGATGACCTTTACTTTTTCAAGCGCAGTTAGGTTGCTGTTGAGTTCAAGCCAGATATCCCTTTTCACGAGTTCAATTTTATTCCATATCTCTTTGGAGGCAAGATCCGGATACTGGTATTTTGAGGCTAAGAAAAATCCCTTGAACAGGTCAAACTGGTTTTCGTCTTTCCACTCCTTAAGTTCTCCTTGCAGTTGGTTTTGCTGAATGTCATGTATGATCTCCTCTATTCTGTATTGAATGGTGTTATCAAAGGAGTTGTCCCAGGCATTTTCGAGCTTTGGGATGGCATCCGAGCCATAATAAACCAGCTTCTCACGAATTTGCCCGAACATGTTTTCATTTGGTTCATCCAGTAACCTGATGAGGGCATCGAGCTCTTTTAATTTAGTTTGATCTTCCACAATTTCTACCAATCACTTATTACGTTCAGCTAAATTATAAATTAATCGATAAATACAAAAACTATTTCATTTTGCCTGAAGGGAGGGTAAATACAAATGAACTTCCTTCACCTACTTTACTTTCCACCCAGATGGATCCACCATTTTTTTCAACAAATTCCTTGCAGAGGATCAAGCCAAGCCCGGAGCCGGTTTCATCAGCTGTGCCTAAAGATTTATACTGGTCATCTATTCGGAAGAGGCGATTTTTATTTTCATCTTCCATTCCTGTTCCGTTATCCCTAACCGTTATAACAACTTCATCTTCTTTTAACGAAGCGAACACATCCACATTACCACCAGGAAATGAAAACTTAAGGGCATTGGACAGTAAATTCCGCAGCACGACTTTAACCATGTTTTCATCAGCGAAAACAACTGTATCAGAAAGAATATCAACAGATATGGTAATTTTCTTGTTCAGGAAGCCGGATTTTAAAATATCAATATTGTCCTTTACTATTGTTTCCAGGTCAATGTTTTCCGGCTGGTATTCAATTTTCCCGGTTTGTGTTCTTGACCATTCAAGAAGGTTCTGTAACAGTTTATAGGTGTTTTCAGAAGCATCGCAGATGTTTTTAATAAAGGTTTTGCGTTGCTTTTCTGAGAAATTTTCGTAGGCCTCGTTTAACAGGTTTGAAAATCCCAGAATGGAGCTAAACGGATTTTTCAGGTCATGAGCGATGATGGAAAAGAACTTATCCTTCATGGCATTTACCTCTCTCAATCTCTGTTCTGATTCGATAAGGCTTTGTTCTGCTTTTTTCCTTTCTGTTATGTCAATGGCCACAACAAGCATAGCAGGCTTTTTCTGGTAATCTACAACCGAACCAAGGGTTTGCATCAGCCTTTCCTGACCATCCTTTCGAATAATCTTGTACTCATGGATGGATGACACATTTTTCCCGGCAAGTGCATCCCTTACATTTTTCATAGATCGGCTGTAATCATCAGGATGTATCAATAGTTTTAACCAGCGCCTGCTCTGTTCTGAAAGCTCTTCAAAACTGTATTGAGTAAGTTCCTGCATTTTAGGGTTGGCAAAAATAATTTTGCCCTCCTGCAGGATCAGCATCGCCTGTAGTGAATTTTCGACCAGAATTCGGTACTTTGATTCACTTTTGCTCAAATCTTCAAGTGTTTCTGAAAGTTTGATTTTTTGTCCGGATAATTCGGTGTTTATTTCCTGGAGCTTTTCATTTGCTTTGGCCTTGGATTTAAAGTCATAATAAACCAAAATCCCAAAAACCAGCATCAACACAAAAATGATTATCAGGTAAATTTTCTGGGTTTTGATCTCTACTTTTTTATCTGCGTATTCCTGTTTAAGCTGTTCCCGCTCCTGCTCTTCCCTTTCAATCTCATGCGTCACTTGCAATTCGGTGATTTTCTGATGAAAGTCGCGATTATAAATGGAATCCTCAAGCAGTTTAAACTCCTTGAAGTAATTCATTGCTTTTACAAATTCCTTTTTCTTCTCATAGATCTCATAAAACAGTTCCAGGTTGGTCATTTTCATATGAGTAAGGCCAATGGAATCTGCAATGTTATAACTTTTTGTATTGTAGTCCAGGGCAAGGCTATAGTTTCCCATAATGGAATAAACAACAGCAATAGACTGGTATATATAGGACAGGCCACCACTGCTGCCGACCTCTTTTCCGATTTCCAAAGATTCGAAAAGGCTTTCCAGGGCTTCATCATAACGTCCGAGGACCGCGAAGCTTTCACCAATGTTTTGCTTTGCATCCCCAATACCAACGATGTCGTTATGCTCTTTGTATATTTCAAGGGCTTTGGTATAATAATTAATGGCCAGAGTGTTCTGGTCCCAATCACTATAGATAATTCCAATGTTGTTGTAAGAATCAGCAATGCCCTCCTTGTCACCAATTTCTTCATCCATTCGCATGGATTTTTGATAGTATTCAAGGGCTTTTTCTTTGTTTCCCCAATCATAGTAAACAATCCCTATGTTGTTAAGCGCATAGGCTGTTTTCTGTTTGTCTTTTAATTCTTCGGCAATTTTTAACGATTTCATGTAAAGGTCAAGCGCCTTTTCAAAACTTCCCAGATCAAAATAAACGATGCCCAGGTTGTTGTAAATATCCGTTATAAATTCCAAATCATTTACCTTGAGGGCATACTCTAAAGCGGCATTGTAGAAGTTCAAAGAGGATGGAAAATCAGAAAGAGAATGCTGATTTGCTCCCATATAGAAATTGGACAATGAGGCTGATTTCTTATCGCCCAATGACTCCTGTATTCTTAGTGCATTGGAATAATGTTCAAAAGCCAGTTCAAATTTATTGGCATTCATGTAGGATAATGCAATGTTTGTTTCTAGAACTGCTATTACCGAATCGTTGCCGGCCAGAGATTCAATTCGAATGGCGTCGTTGTAAAAATTAATGGCAACATCATATTTACTTAAATTGTAATGTGCATCGCCAAGATAAAAAAGAGCCCTGGACATGCCTGCCGAATCATGGAGAACAAGAGCAAGTTTGTAGGCAGTATCAGCGTATTTCCTTGATCGCTGTGAGTCAATGGATAGGTTTTTTTCAGATAACAGGTTAAAGATCTCAACCTTTTGCTCAACAGGTGTTTTTTTCAGTTTTCTTTCCAGCTCAAATATTTCATTGGATGTATCCACATCCTGGCTTATTCCAATAGAGTAAAGGAATAATCCAATTAAAACAAAAATGCCCTTTACGGGTATTAAGTTAAAAAATATGGATCGGAAACATTGAAACATTCTATAAGCATATTAGCTAATGAGCATTAATTCAAAGCGTTATTAATCTTCCTGTTGAACGATTTTATCCAGTAATAGTTCGATAAGCTCCTTAATGGCCACTTGATAATTTTGGTTATATGCCTTTTTTCGCCTGTTAGCAATCGCAACACAAATTGTTAACGTTTGATGCCCCAGAATATTTCCTAAGCCGTACAAGGCAGAAGTTTCCATTTCATAATTCAAAATCCGGTGGTTTTTATAATTAAAGGATTCCAGGTTCTTGTTCATGTCAGGATGGGCAAGTGGAATTCTGAGTTCCCTTCCCTGGGGCCCGTAAAATCCCGGAGCAGTTACTGTAATCCCTTTGTAAATATCATCTTCACTGAACATTTTTAAAAGTGAAGGAGATGCCGGAATAATATAGGGATTGGGTAAGTTGGGATTCCAATTCGTGTGTTTAATAAACTCATCTTTCATTTCCGCACAGGTAATCCCCTCATCAAACGAATAATAATAAAGCATACCGTCAAAACCAAGACCAAATTCCGATACTACAAAAGCATTTAATGGCAGGTCCGATTGCACAGCACCAGACGTCCCAAGTCGGAATAAGTTCAGGGATTTGTGTTGCGGATTAATTGTTCTTGTTTTAAGGTTAATATTAACAAGCGCATCCAGTTCGTTGATCACAATATCGATATTGTCCGTGCCCATTCCGGTTGACATGGCTGTGATCCTTTTTCCCTTGTAAGTCCCCGTATGTGTACAAATCTCACGGTTTTGTCCTTCAAATTCTGTGGTGTCGAAAAAATCAGAGATCGTTCCTACCCTTTTGGGATCTCCAACCAGAATTACATGGTCAGCAAGATTTTCTGGTTTGATCTTCAGGTGATAGACCGATCCGTCGGGATTCAGGATCAATTCTGATTCTTGTATCTTTTTGCCGATAGTCATTACGATTTATTCCTAATTTTGCGGGTTTTACTTACGGAATACATTAATGATGATTTAGTGGTTTATTATCGTCAGCAATTGCTGATCGATTAAGAATAATCACACAAAGATAGAAATAAAACAGATGTTTGCAGAAATCGTTTCAATAGGTGATGAATTGCTCATCGGCCAGGTCATTAACACCAATTCAGCCTGGATTGCCGAGGAGTTAAACAAATCAGGAGTTCAGGTCAAACAGGTTACGACCATTTCCGACAGCAAAGACCACATCCTGGATTCACTGAAAGATGCATCAAAAAGGGCCGGCATTATTATTATCACTGGTGGACTGGGGCCAACCAAAGACGACATTACAAAACAAACACTTTGTGAGTATTTCAATACATCTTTAAAATTCAATGAATCTGTTGCACAAAACATTGAAAGACTTTTTGGACACAGGGGCCTGACATGGAACGAATTAAACAAACAGCAGGCCTATGTCCCGGAGAATTGTACAGTTTTACAAAATGACCACGGTACAGCTCCCGGCATGTACTTCGAACAAGGCAAGGTGTTGTATTTTTCATTGCCCGGAGTTCCTTTTGAAATGAGGCCCCTTATCACCGACCAGGTTATTCCGGAAATTTTAAAGCGATTAAGTCCGGGAGCGATCGTTCACAAAACCGTGTATACTCAAGGAATCCCAGAGTCTGAGCTGGCTTCACGGATCGAATCCTGGGAAAATGAACTTCCTGAATACATTAAACTGGCTTACCTCCCCAAGCCGGGAATGGTCAGGTTGAGGCTTTCTGCAACAGGAAACTCAAAGGAAGATTTAACAGCTGCCATCACTAATGAGGTTGATAAACTCACCACACTAATGCCCGGTGAAATTTTTGGCGGTGATGAAAAAACATTGGAGGAGGTTATCGGAAGCGGATTAAGAAAAATGAACAAGACGGTTTCAACTGCGGAGAGTTGTACCGGAGGTTACATTGCTCATCTGATCACATCCGTTGCAGGTAGTTCAGATTATTTTCAGGGATCAGTAGTTGCTTATTCAAACGATATAAAGGAAAACATCCTTGGCGTGAGGAAACAATACCTGATTGATTTTGGTGCAGTCAGTGGGGAGGTTGTAAAAGCAATGGCAGAAGGAGTAATGAAGAAGTTCAGGACTGATTTTGCTCTTGCAACATCGGGAGTAGCAGGCCCTGGAGGAGGAACAGAAGACAAGCCTGTGGGAACAACCTGGATTGCTCTTTCAACTAAAGACAAAACAATTACAAAAAAGTTCCAGTTTGGTAACGAACGCGAAAGAAATATAAAACGGACTGCATTAACTGCATTAAACATGCTTAGAAAAGAACTACAAGTTCAGAATGCGAAAAAATAATAAATTTCTACTTTTGAAGTTTAAATGGATACTGAATAACCATAAAGCAAGAAATTGAACACTAAAGAAACTCACCCCAAAACAAAAAGGACCAGGTCCGGCTACAGGAAATACATCATACTTTTATGGTCGGTTTTCGTTGTGGTAATATTATCCATTGCCTTGCTGTTTGTACTTGTATCGGAAGGGAAACTTGGATACATGCCTTCTTTTGAAGAATTGGAAAATCCGAAAAGCAACCTGGCTTCAGAAGTGTTTTCTGCCGACGGTGAAATCCTGGGTAAATATTTTATCGAAAACCGGACCGACATTAATTTCCGGGATCTGGATACCAACCTGGTTAATGCCTTAATTGCAACAGAGGACATTCGCTTTTATAATCACTCAGGCATTGACTTCCGTGCACTTGGAAGAGCTGTGTTTTATGCTTTTTCGGGCAGGAACAGGGGAGGGGGAAGTACTATCACCCAGCAATTTGCAAAACTCCTGTTTCACAAAAGGCCCGACTCAAAGGTAAAAAGGGTGATCCAAAAACTCAAAGAGTGGGTAATCGCCGCTAAGCTCGAACAGCGATATTCCAAAGAGGAGATCATTACCATGTACCTCAACAAGTTTGATTTTGTGAATAACGCGGTTGGTGTTAAATCGGCCACAAAAATATATTTCAACAATTCTCCCGATTCATTAAAGCTTGAGGAGTCGGCATTGTTGGTAGGCATGTTGCAAAACCCGGCCCTGTTTAATCCTGTGAGGCGTCCTGATACCGCAAAATTCAGACGCAATACCGTGATGAGACAAATGGTTAAATACGGATTCCTGGAACAGGGGATTTATGATTCTGTTTCTCAGCTTACTGTTGATATGAGTAATTTTGGCCGGCAAAGCCACATTACAGGACAGGCTACCTATTTCAGGGAATACCTTCGTGGAATATTAAAGAAATGGTGTTCAGAACATTATAAAGCGGATGGCGAAACACCTTACGATCTCTATAAAGACGGATTAAGGATTTACACCACCCTCGACTCTCGCATGCAACAATACGCCGAAGAAGCTGTTATTGATCACCTGAGTCTTGACCTTCAACCTACATTTTTCAGACATTGGGATGGATATACCAATGCGCCGTTTTATTTTGAAAACAATGCAAAAGAGGAGATTAAAAAGATCATGAACCAGGCCATGCGCCGGTCAGACCGGTATAGAAGATTAAAACAGGCCGAGACACCTGGGGATTCCATAATACTGATTTTTAATACCCCCACTCCTATGCGTATCTTCAGCTGGGAAGGTGAAATCGATACAGTAATGACCCCCATGGATTCCATCCATTATTATAAGTTCTTCCTGCGGGCAGGGTTGATGTCGATGGAACCGCACTCAGGACAGGTGAAGGCCTATGTGGGAGGAATTAACTACAAGCACTTTATGTACGATCACGTGTCGCAGGGAGCACGTCAGGTTGGGTCAACCTTTAAACCCTTTCTTTATACACTGGCCATGCAGAACGGATTATCACCGTGTTCCAAATATGCCAACATTCAACCCACCATCTATCTCGACAACGGCGACATTTGGGAACCCAGAAATTCCACCGCAAAAGACAAAGGAACGGAAATTACTTTGCAGTATGCACTGGCAACATCCAACAACTGGATTTCGGGATGGCTGATAAAACAATTCACGCCCCAATCAGTGGTAAAAATTGCGCGAAAAATGGGTGTAACCGGATTTCTTGATCCTGTACCTGCCATCGTTTTGGGTTCTTCCGATATTTCACTTTATGAAATGACAGGGGCAATGAATTCCTTTGCCAACAAAGGAGTACACATCGAACCGGTATTCATAACACGCATTGAGGATAAAAATGGTAATGTGATCGAATCATTTGTCCCCGAACAAAATGAAGCCATGAATGAAGAAACAGCATTCCTTATGCTGGAATTGATGAAAGGAGTTGTGGATTATGGTACAGGAATTCGTTTGAAAACAACTTACAAATTTGAAAATCCCATCGCAGGAAAAACGGGAACCACCAACAACCATTCGGATGGCTGGTTCATGGGATTAACACCTGAGTTATCCACTGGTGTATGGGTGGGTTGTGAAGACCGTGCAGCCCACTTCCGCTCTCTTTATTTGGGACAGGGCGCCAACATGGCGCTACCTATCTGGGCTTTATACATGCAAAAGATCTATGCCGATTCAACCATCAACCTCTCCATGGAAGATTTTGATCCGCCTCTTGAGCCGGTGTCAGTTGAATTCGACTGCGATGTATGGGAACAGTTGGAGAAAAAGAATTTTAATGTTATTGAGGATGAATTTTAATTTTTAATGAAAAAAATACCATGTTAAATAACAAATCCATAGCTGTGGTTATTCCTGCCTTGAATGAAGAGATTCAGATAGGAAAAACCATTGCTGCAATTCCTGATTTTGTTGATAAAGTCATTATTGTTGATGATGGATCAACTGATGAAACAGCAAACATTGCCAAAGAGCATAAGGCTTTTGTTATTTCTCATGAAACAAATAGAGGTGTTGGGGCAGCTTTTAAGTCTGGAGTAAACAAGGTCATTCGCGATAAAATCGACATTATGGTGAACATGGATGCCGATGGCCAGTTCAATCCTGAAGACATTAAAAGTTTAATCACTCCCATCCTCGAAGGCAATTATGATTTCGTTACAGCCAGCAGATTTAAAGATCCTTCCTTATACCCGAAAATGACAAAGGTTAAGTTCTGGGGTAACAGGTTCATGTCCTGGTTCATATCCAAACTTACCAGGAAAAAATTCTATGATGTATCCTGTGGGTTCAGGGCATATACAAGAGAGACCTTGCTCCGGCTCAACCTGTTCGGGGACTTTACCTACACACAGGAAACTTTTATCGACCTTGTTTTCAAAAACATGCGAATGGCTGAAATCCCTACAAAGGTAAGAGGACAAAGGGAGTTTGGGAAATCAAGGGTGGCATCCAACGTACTTAAATATGCTTACCGGACTTTTAAAATTATCATAAGGACCTATCGTGATTACCGGCCCTATAAGCTTTTTGGATTCCTGGCATTTATCTCATTTTTAGCATCTGTTGGATTTGGAATGGTTTTGCTTATTCATTACCTGCAAACCGGATTCTTTACTCCAAACAAATGGGCTGGATTTGTGGCCGCATACTTTGCTATCCAGGCTATCCTGCTGCTTATTATTGGTTTTATTCTTGACATGTTCTCCAGGATGAGAAAAAACCAGGAAGAGATCATGTACCTCTTAAAACAAAAGGTTTATGACGATAAATAAACCGGCATTTATTTTGTCTACAGGAAGGACAGGTACACAGTTTTTTGAAGACTACATTAACAGCACTTCTGAAAATGCTTTGTGCTTGCACGAGCCTAAACCGTCCAGGAGGTTTAAGTTCCTTTCGAACATGTACCTGCAGGGGAAGGTGAGTGCGAATTTGGTTTGCTATATTTTTAAGAAAAGCAGATTAAAGATCGGAAAAAAGGCTGATAAGAAAATCTATGTGGAGTCCAGTAATTTTATATTCGGTTGCATTCCTGCCCTTAATAACTGCCTTGAAGATGTGAAGGTACTGCATATAATTCGAAACCCTTTTACTTATGTGGTTTCGCACCTTAATAAGGGATTTTGGCGGGGACATAAAAAATTTGTTGCAAAATACGGTTGGTTTTGGGTTGAAGATTTAAACCTTGATAAAAAGTCGAAAAGGGATCCTATAAAAGTTTTGCTTGAAAGATGGGTGTATGTCAACCGGCAGATTGAATCCTATGAAAAAACGAATAAATACCTGGCGGTTCGTTTTGAAGATCTGTTTTCAAAGGATAAAAGCATATCGCTTCCAACTTTGAACAAGATCAGAGAGTTTTTGGAATTGCCTCCGCTCCACGAGGGAGAAAACGAAAAATGGCTGACGGCCCGGAAAAATATATCGAAAAGGAATGATGACAGGCATCAGCTTTCGGAAACACATAAAGCCGAGTTTATTGAAAAACATACCGATATGCTGAAGAAATACTGTTATTAAAAATCCAGAAAATCAACGTGAAGATCCATTGGTTTAAATATCTCCTTTACATTTCAATTGTCTTTCTGGTTGTTGCGCTGGTGAAAGCTGATTATCTTGTAATTCCAAAGGTCTATGATTCCTGGTATCTTGTTGGATCAATCTTGTTATTGTTCGCCGGATTCATTGTGCTGGCTGTAAGGTGGAAAGCTATCATGAACAGCCATAGATTTAAAGTAAGTACCGGGGCAGCCATCTCTTCTGTCGGTTTATCGGTTTTTGCAAAATACATCCCGGGTAAATTGATGGTTGTTCTGGGGAAAGCCGGATACATTAATAAAAAGTACGGCTATCCTAATGACAGGCTCATTACGCTTTCATTTACCGATCAGTTTATTTCGTTGTGGTCCGGATTGATCGTTGGCGCCATCGGGTTGAGTTTTATCAATGAAACCGGGTACTATGCTTTATTAATTTTAGTGGCCTGGATTGCCCTGTCAATGGTCATCTTTTTTTCATGGCCCCACAGATTAGTTGAAAATCTTTCAAAACGGCTATTTAAAAAAACATTCAATATCCCTTCCCTGTCATTTAAAGAAGTGCTGCGGGTAATGCCCTGGTTTTTTCTTTACTGGATCATTGTTTCTATAGGATTTTATTTCTTGTGCATGGCTTTGAGTGTTTCTGGGGTTTCAATTGAAACCGGCCTGTTTTTTCCCCTTGCCACAACATTTGGGATCATTTCCATTATTGCACCCGGAGGTGTAGGTGTTCGTGAAGGAATTCTTGTGTTGTGTTTAACACTTTATGGTTTGGACACCGAAACTGCTGTTACTTTATCGGTTGCCAGCAGGTTGTGGTTTTTGGTGGGGGAGGTTTTTATTTTTTTGATGGGGGTGGTTTATGATAGGAGTAAAAGATAATTTTTTCTGCCACTAAGACTCAAAATCTCAATGAAATCACCAAGGTTTTGACATAGATTAATCATCTTATGACTTGGAGTCTGCAGTCACATTGAGCGAAGTCGAAATGTGTACAGTGGTTAATACAAGCATGTTTCGACTACGCTCAACATGACCGTTGGCCATAAATTAAGACATTTCACATAGCTTGTATGGAGCGGTGCTGTGGATTTTTTGGTCACAGGCTCCCTGCCCACCAGCTGGTCATTCGATGATTAGCAATTAAATGAAACAAACATCAATTCCATCAATATTCCATTCTCCCATTTTTCTTTATATAACTAAAAAACATACTTTTGCACATCTTATAATTTAATCGGCAAATTACAGTATTGTAAGTCTATGGTATTCAGCAGCAGTTTATTCCTTTTGTATTTTTTACCGGCTTTTCTGATCGTTTATTTTTTACTGCCGCGATTCTTAAAAAATTTCTTTGCGCTTATTGCCAGTATATTCTTTTACTCCTGGGGAGCTCCTGATTTTATATTCATTGTTTTAGGCTCCATTATCATTGATTATTACGTGGTTGAAGTGTTGTCGAGGTCTGTGGGTAAAAAACGAAGATTGTACCTCGCCATTTCAGTTATTCTGAATATAGGGCTGCTTGCTTATTTCAAATATGCCAACTTCTTCATTGAAAATGTAAACCACCTGCTGACCAGCATGGGTAGCGGAAATGTTAAATGGACAGAAGTAGCGCTCCCTATTGGCATCTCGTTTTTTACCTTCCAGAAGTTAACCTATTCTGTGGACGTTTACAGGAAAGTACATGGCCCATTAAAAAAAGTCACCGATTATGCACTGTACATCCTTATGTTCCCCCAATTGATCGCAGGGCCTATCGTCAGGTACAATGAAATTGCCGACCAGATCGAAGACCGAAAAGAAAACGAGAACATGAACAACCGGATCACCGGTTTTTTCAGGTTTGCCATAGGATTAGGAAAAAAAGTATTGATCGCCAATGTGCTTGGAGAACAGGTTGACCTTATTTTTGCTGATGACTTGGCCAATGTTAACTCAGCAACAGCATGGCTGGGTATATTAGCTTATGCATTTCAGATCTATTATGACTTTTCAGGTTATTCTGATATGGCCATCGGCATCGGACGAATGATCGGTTTCCGGTTTCCAGAGAACTTTAATAATCCTTACATCTCTCAAAACATTACGGAATTCTGGAGAAGATGGCACATTACGCTTGGGCGATTCATGCGTGATTACCTTTACATTCCTTTGGGAGGAAACAGGGTCAGTGCTAAAAGGTTGTACTTTAACCTTTGGGTGGTTTTCCTTATTTCCGGATTATGGCATGGTGCTGCCTGGACCTTCGTGATCTGGGGTGCATTTCATGGATTGTTCCTGGTGCTTGACCGTTTGATCTTGTTACGGTTTTTCAAAGTCATTGGTAAAATCCCAAGTATCGTCATTACTTTTATTATTTCACTTATTGGCTGGGTGTTTTTCAGGGCTGATGATTTTTATTCTGCCATCAAGTACTTGAACAATATGTTCAGTTTTGAATTCAGCCAGGATGATTATGAATTCAATTCCAAGTTTTATACCATCTTAATAATTGCTGTGTTTTTCGCCTTTTGGGGAGGGTTCCGAAAGATTGAGAACTGGCAGGTCAAGTTGTTCAGCGAAAATAAATCACTAAAAGCAATTTTGCCCATGTTTTTCATTTCAATATTGTTGCTGATCATAAGCCTGGGATCCATTGTTTCATCAGGATTTAATCCTTTCATCTACTTCAGGTTTTAAAGATTGTGAAAGCAATAGAAAAAATAGTATTCCTGTTGATAGTTTTGGTCCTGGTAGTACCAGCTATTCAAAAACAGTTTTCCCTTTTATCCATACCAGAACTTAATGGCGACTTCACGCTTGCACCAAAACCTGAACTTTCCTGGGAATCCTGGAACAGCGGATCTTTTCAGACAGGTTATGATGAATATCTAAATGATAATGGTGGATTTAAGAATATTCTTGTCAGGATCACGAACCAGATCGACTATTCCTTTTACGGTGTAATCAAGGCAGATGGGGTTGTAAAAGGTAAAAACGGCCACCTTTACGAATACGACTACATCCGGGCATATACAGGTCTTGATTTTGTTGGGGAAGAACTTATTGAAAAAAGAATTAACCGTTTGAAGTTTCTGCAAGACCACCTGAAGACAGAATTTGACATTGATCTTATATTCATTCTTGAGCCGGGCAAAGCAAGTTGTTATCCTGAATATATATCGGATAAATACCTTAAAAACAGCAAAGAGCAAACGAACTATAAAACCATTCTGGCCAAAGCTGAAGAACATGAAGTAAACTGCATTGACCTGAACAGCTGGTTCGCTCAATTAAAGTCTCAATCAAAATACCCCCTATATGCTCAGCATGGCACCCACTGGAGCATTTACGGCATGAGCTTCGCGGCGGATTCCATTCTGAACCTTATATCCCATACCCGCAATATTAACCTGCGCAAAACCAGGGTGGATACAATTGTGATAGAAAATAGAGCCCGCAGGCCTGATTATGATATGGCAGCTGCCATGAACCTGTTGTTCACCCTTCCGGAAAAAGAATCCCTGGCCTATCCTGAGATAACCTTTGTAGAAGATTCAGGACAATATGATTATCCCAATGTGTTAGTTGTCGGGGATAGCTATTTCTGGAACATATTTAACACGGATATTCCTTTTGAGATTTTCAACAACCAGGCTTTTTGGTATTTCGGTGTGCAGGTATATCCTGATACTTATTACAACCAAAAAAATGTGGATGACCTAAATGTAATGAAAGAGGTAGAAAAGCAAGATGTGATCCTGCTTATGACCACAGAGCGTTTTCTATATAAATTCGACTGGAAATTTGTTGACAGGTTATATGCTTTGTATGGTATAAACTCGGAATACGATAAGGTGTATGAATACATGGCCGGTATTCTAACGAGTGACGAATGGTTCGAGGACATTATTGAGAAAGCCAAAAAACAAAACCTTCCGGTAAGTGAAATGTTGCTGATAGATGCGAAGTATATTTACAAAATGCAAGAGCCTGTAAAATACAATACCTTTTATGGTATAGAGGATATAGAGAAGAAAATTCGCAACGATAAAAACTGGCTTAAAGTCATTAAACAGAAGGCACAAGAAAATAACCTTAGCCTTGGTGAAATGATTAAAGAAGATGCTGTGTATGCTTTGTCAATGGACTTTCCGGAATCATACAACATCTACAAATCTATAGCTGATAACAAAAAGATTATTCTTGAGGATAGTCTCCTGAAAAGTAAAGTCCACTCCGATGCACAACATTTCCGGCTTTCGTTTGATGAGATGTTGCAAATTGCTGCCGAACAAATGATTAAAAACTGAGAGGTTTAATCAATTCAATTATTTAGTTGGAAAATGAATCTTGTGTCCAATGTGTTTTACCATAGATTACACAGATGGCCACAGAGAATACTTGTATTAAACATTGGTGAGTTGAAAAATCTTTGATATTTAAACTTACATGTTAGCACTGCAAGTGAGCAAAAAGCAATTAATAACTATATTTGTAAATTATAACCTAATTTTAGAATCAAAGCCAAACCATCATGAATTCTTCATGGTTGGGTAGAGTTTATTTCGAAATTCGAGTTCAAATGAAAGATCTAAATGATTTAAGCTATAAAGTAATTGGTCTTGCATATAAGGTTCATTCTGAACTTGGTCCTGGTTTGCTTGAATCGACCTACGAAACCTGCCTTGAATATTTGCTGCTCGAGGCTGGATTTAATGTTGAAAGGCAAAAAACTTTACCAATTGTTTTCTGGGATGTAAAACTCAAAGCAGGTTACCGAATAGATTTAGTAGTGGAGAATAAATTATTGCTTGAAATAAAAGCCGTTGAATCACTGGCTCCCGTCTATGAAGCTCAGTTACTCACCTATTTAAAACTTTCCAAGATCAAGTTGGGATTAATGATAAATTTTAATGTTCCCAACCTAAAACAAGAAATATTGAGAAGGATCATTTAGACTTTCTTGATACTCATCAGTAAAAAATCTGTGTAATCTGTGTAATCTGTGGTAAAAACTAATCCAGAAGTATCATTTTACCAGTAACGGTTTCTTCCCCAGCTAAAATCCTGTAATAGTACAAACCACTGTTCACTTTACCACCAATATCATTTGTGGCATCCCATGATATAGAATAGCCTCCTCGTTTGAACAACTGGCTTTGGACGAGTCTTTTAACGATTTCACCATGGGAATTGAATACATCGATATTCACTTCGGATAAATCACTAATTGTAAACTGGATATTTGTCTCCCTTTCAAAAGGATTAGGAATATTCATGGATCCGGATATCAATTTGTTTTCATCAATTCCGATGGTCAGATCAATATAAAACCATGCAGGAACAATGTATTCATTGCTGATATGGTCTGTTATTATTATTTCAGCCTTGTATAATCCTTCTACGAGATTCGTTCCATCAAAAAATACAAGGATCTCATTTTCATCACCGGCGTTCAGTCCGCCATTATAATCATCAACGGTTAACCAGTCAACAACATTACCAGCAGTGTCCACAATGTCAATGGTATACATGAAAAGTCCGGTTCCTGTATTAGAAATTGTTAGTGTATCCTGAGCAAGAATATTATCTTCTACTATTACCAAAAAGGTTTCAGGAGTATAAATAATTTGTGGATCCATATCGCCTACCGGAGGCAGGGAAATATTGTCAACCCAGGCACAATCTTCTCCATTGCTAACAGAGTAATCCTTTTCATAAGCCCATTTAAAGGTATTGATCCCAGAAGTTATATTGAACGATACCTCAGACCAGCTTACATCGCCTGCCCATTCATCCATGAGAACTCCATTTATATAAAACCTCAGGTAATCATAATTGGCTTCACTTGATACTTTCCTGTAAAAACTGATCTCTCCGTCACCCAATACATAAGCTTCAAACTCCATTGACGATAATTTGTCATCATCAATATCACCTGAGCGTGCGCTGTAGCTGCCTTCAAAAAATTCAACATCATCAATTTCCCATTCAGCATCTCCGCTAAAGGTCCAGGGGAATGTTTCGAAATTTCCTGATTCAAATCCTTCAGTGATCAGTCCACAAATCACGTACGCTTGATCGGTGGTATAATAATCATTATCGGCTTCTATTTCCACATCAAATTCTGCGATGTAAGCAGGAGGAGTTTCGTCAGAGCAGGTTATGTTAAAAACAACATCTCCGAAAGTTCCTGCATGAAGTTCATCCAGGTTATATGATGCCGAGTTAATAGTAATATAGGGATCCGTTGAGGATAAAAGAGCTTCAATATTGGATGCACGCGCGCCACCGCTATTGAAAAGACTTACAATCATATCAGCGGTTTCTCCGGGATCAAGCCCTCCGTTGCCACCATCATCGATGGTTACATTGCTTATGTAAATATCAGGTGCAAAGGCTGTCAGGTAGATGTGGCTTACCCAGTCATCCCCGGTATTGTCTGTAATTAAGGTAGGTAGGTCGATTTCGTGGTCATCAGGTACAGCATTGTCAACAGTGATGGTAAAAGCAGCATCAAATGATTTAACCTCTCCCGGTTCAAAATCACCGAGGGTTTCTGTACTATCAACAAGTGTTACGTACATGTCTGAATTTGTAATCAACATGTCAGCACCATAAATGGTTTCCTCCCCAAGGCTTTCAACTTCAATACTCAGAACAGCTGTTTCGCCAAATTCAATAATTTCATCATCCCCCGAATTAACTTCAACACTTTTAATCACAAGGTAATTGGATCCATCAGTTGAAAAACTCATCTCTCTTGAACTTGTAAGATTATTTTCATCTGTCACAAGAAATTTCACGTCAAAATTATCATAGGTCTGTGTTACGGTTCCATGGAAGTCTCCATAGCGTGATACAAAAAGTCCTTCAGGTTGGTGTGCAGACTCCAGGTTAATGGCAAGGTTTGGAGCTATGGATGCATCATTTGTAACTTCGGTAAACTGGTAATAAATATTATCTCCAGAAGACAGGCCAGAAACCCAGTCGATTTCCGGGTAATCATTTACTGCTCCATAATAA
This sequence comes from uncultured Bacteroidales bacterium, assembly GCA_964421215.1. Lineage (GTDB taxonomy): Bacteria > Bacteroidota > Bacteroidia > Bacteroidales > JAADJA01 > JAADJA01. Next base: position 81,159 of record CAYQWA010000008.1, read on the forward strand.
AAAATGATATCTCCATTGCTGAACAGCTGAACGGCAAAGTTTACTTCGGATGTGTTTTCGTAACCATTAATGGATGCCTTCCACCTGAAGGTTGCAGAATTTTCATCTCCTTCGTACCACATGCCATCATTTGTTGATGAATATATCCTCAGGTCAGTGTGAAAAGGGGAAATCAGTTTGTTTTTTGTAAAATGGAAAAAATCGTATACCTGGTAAGGCCAGGAGAACATATTCTCAAAAGAGATGAAACCATCAACGTTTACCCTAACATAATCGAACTCTTCATCATAAAACGGGAAGGCAAAATCAAGGTCTTTTGTAGTATATCCATCATTGGTATTTCCTGGTGTTATCAGTTCAGCATTCACAAGAGGAAAAGAGGTTGTTGTGAAAGATTCTGTAAAGTTCTTATCGTAAACCCATGTGTAAGGCTCTGTTCCTCCGTCGGCTTCAAGCTGTTCAGAATAAGGCTCATAAACAGTTGCTGGCGCCAATGTGTCGTTTGAGATTTCAACACTTTCGAAATTCACAGTGTGGTCCACCCAAAATTTTGTAACGTCATTATCTATAAGGGTAACCGTGTTCTGGTCACAAACTACTTCTTCTACTCCATTGGTATAATCGATAACAGAGAATGTCATCATTTGTCCTCCGGCCCAACTTTCAGGGTCGTCTTCATCGATAAGCAGAAAAAAGCGTGCTGGTGTTCCCGGTTCAATCATATTCAGGAAAGGGGTAATGTCGAGCCCAAACTCAATAAATTTATGGTCAGGGTTTGTAGAGCCTCCCTGCATATACTGGCATCCACCCTGGTAATCAAAAATCGGAAAACCCATTACGAAGTCGGGTGTTTCTGAACTCAGATCCGTTGTCATTCCCATTTTAATTCCTATTCTGTCGCGGCAATTATGATGCATATATACCTTAGCTGTTAACAATGGTTCTGTTCCTTCTTTTGCATACAATACATGTGCAGCATTATCCCAGATGCCCCCATCTCCATATGGATCAGCACATGACTTATAAGTCATGTAACAAAATCCGTCATTGCCAAATGATGGTCCACCACTGTATGTGTTTGCAAACCTAAATCCTCCTACTTCCCAATCCTGTGGGGTAATAATACCGTCGTTGTTCAGGTCGATGTCGTTTGTGTAAAAACCATCATTGTTGTAATCCCAACAAATGGAATCATGGTAACCTGAAATGGTAAGGCCATGGTTAGCCCCTCCCCATCCGGTTACTACAAACATTCCTTCTTCTGGTGTTCCTTCCGGAAGTGTCGGCATTCCATAAGGAGCGTTAGTATAAAAGTTTGCAACACCACCAACTTCTGAACCCTCAAGGTGATTGTGGATCCAGTTTCTTAATGTATTTATTCCTTCTTCTGTTGTAAGGTCTATTTTATAAACATCTGCAATGCGGTTATGCATGGCATTGTAATACTTGTCATATCCTGACATCCACATTTCAGGTCCTGTTCCGGTCATGCCGCCAAAATCAATGACGTTGGGGTTTCCTTCTCTTTTGATTATTTCAAAACTGTGGAAATAACTTACTCCGTACCAGCCGTCACCCCCGTTTCCAAAATTCCAGGTAAAATGGGAAGGATACTGGTTGTCTTCAACATTGGATGGTAAATTACGTAATCGGTTTATGGCATATGTAAATCCCAATCCTACACCGCTTGCCTGTCCGCATTCATACTGAACCTGGGCAAATACCGGCCTCCAGTAAATCTGCTCTGAATTATCAACTACATCAGGCAGGTTGAGCTTGTTTGGCCCTTTTAACCAATCCGGCAGAGTGAGCTCAGGCAGGTTAACCAACCCTATAGAGTCATAGGCTGTAAGCTTTGGAAGGTTTTCATAACCTGGAGGAGGTGTTTCTTTCTGGGCGTTCAGCATCACAGTAAAAACCAGTAGTAAGACCAGTATAAGAGAGGATTTGTATTTATGCATAATGTTTAATTTATTTCGAAGTAAAATTAAGACAATTTCAAAAAACAATACGTTGGTTGAAAAAAACAAAACCTGCCTGATATTTGCTTACAGGCAGGTTTTATTCTGTGTGAAAAAATCCTTATTTCCTGATAATAATTTTTCGGAAGTACTCCTTTTTCGCTCCGCTTATTTTAAGGAAATAAATTCCGTTTGATAATTCGGAAAGGTTCAAATTCTTTTGATAAGAATTGCCCATGTTAACATTTTCTTCCATGTATACAATTTCATTGGTTGTATTGTACACATTTATCGTAGCAATCTCCATAATATCAGTATTTAACTGAACAATGAAATTACCACTGTTCGGATTGGGATAGACGCTCATTTCTAATCCTGCAGTTGCTTCGTCAATGCCAATAAACTCAGTAACAGTAATGACAGCTTCAGCAGAATTGGTACAGAAGTTTACGTCTGTATAAGTATAGGTAATTGTGTGGGGTCCCATTCCTGCAGCCATTGGATCAAACCATCCGTTACTAACTCCTGTTCCTGAATATTCACCACCGGAAGGAGAACCACCTGTTAATTCAAACGGAGGCTCTGGTAATGCCACCCATCCCGGCACAGTTAATGACACATCAGGTAAATATCTGGTGATGGTCAGAGGCGCAGAATATGTGCCAATGCCACAATAATTAATTCCTGCAACGCTAAGATCAATTTCTCCAAGAAAACCATCCTCCCAGATTACAGTAACGTTGGTACCACCATTCCCGGATATAGTTCCTGCTTCAGGTGGATCAAGTTGCCAGTCGTAGCTGGTAACATCTCCGCCCATGGCAGTTGTGTTATAAGTTGTATTTCCCCAGCTTGCGCACAAACTTGAAATTCCCATTGGTGTAATTGCGGCATCAGGAGTTGCACTAACGTTAATGTAGCCTTGCATATAGAGAGTAGATGATTCAATGCCGTCAGAAACTTCGAGAAATACATCCCAGCTGCCCACATTAGGATAAGCAACTACCGGATTTTGTTCGGTAGAAGATCCGGGTACAGCACCTTCAAATATCCAGCTCCACTCTGTTACAGGCCCTATTGAAAGGTCGGTAAAAAATACAACATCTGTCTGGCAAATTACAGTGGTGTCGGCCATGAAATTGGCCTCAATTTCTTCCGGTGGAAATGTAATATAATCAATCCAGCAGGCATCGCTACCTGTTGACACACTTCCATCCTTGTAATATTCCCACATAAAGGTGTGGATTCCAACGGGGATGGTATATTCAGCAAGAGACCATGGAATGATACCCGACCATTCCTCCATTAAGGTACCGTCAACATAAAACTTGAGGTAATCCCAATTTGACTCTGATGAAACCTTATACCAAAAAGATAAAACCTCTTCATCATAAACGTTGTACTCAAGGATAAGCTGAGAAACCTGGCTATGTGTTATAAACCCTGACTGTGCGGAATAGGTTCCTTCGTAAGGTTCCAGTTCGGTGATGGTCCAATCAGCATTGCCACCAAACTGCCACTCAAATTGTGAAAAATCCCCGGTCTCCCAGTCTTCAATACTTTCCGTTTTCGCATTTTTGTTGCTTACCTGACTTATAGCAGGTGCAGCAAAAAGTAGGAAAACAAAGCTAGCTGTCGCAGCTAAAAATAAAATACGTTTCATTTCTTATTTAATTGTTTGTTTTGCTCTTGTGAAAAATGAAAATTGCGTAACCTTCATCCGGGGACAAAATTACGCAATTTTCATAATTAGTTTTAACCTAAAGGTTATCGCTTACCTGACAACAATTTTTCTTATTGCTTCGGTATTTTCATTTTTAAGTTTAACAAAATAAACTCCCTCAGCATATTCACCAAGATCAATGGTAAGCGTTGTACCTGTATTGGTTTCTGTTTTGTTTTCAAAAAGAACTTCATTCAGTAAATTAACAACTGTTACTTCTGTAACACCAAAGTATTCGTTGAACTGAACTGTAAAGTTACCGTTAGAAGGATTTGGATAAATTGAAACACCTGTTGAGCTGGTAAGGTCGGCAACACCAGTGCAAACCCAGCATTCAACTTCAAGGCCACTTGAAAAGACGCCTTCACCACAATCGTTTACCCCTTTAACCGTAATAGTAGCAAATCCTTCCCAGTTGGTGGTCCAGGTAACTGTACCAATGAGGTTGTCACCTTCAATGGTTCCGGCATCTGCCGGGGAAATTTCCCAAACATATGAACTGGCATCAGTAGCTCCGGTAGTTGAGTACAATGTTTCAATTATTGTATTTGTACAAATCTCATCATCTCCTTCAGGAGTTGAAGCCTGTTCTGGCACGTCAGAGACAGTAATATAGTCATCCATAGTTATGGAAACGGTTTCAGTTCCATCACTAATTTCAAGAGTTACATCAAATGTTCCAGTAGCCATATATGCAACAGAAGGATTCTGATAGGTAGATGTTTCAGGCATACCGCCCTCAAATGTCCACAGCCAACTTACAATCTCACCTGTTGACTGGTCATAAAAATCAATTGCATCACCTGCACACAATTCGGTAGCACTTGAATTGAACATTGCCTGGATTGATAATGAAATACCAAGGAAATCAAGATATTGTGCCATCAACTCTTCTTTAGTTGAAGGTGAAGATCCGTCAGATAATCCACCAAACTCGTGAGATGCACCAATTGTACGGTAGGAGCCTTCATCATAAGCAACACCGGTTCCATAGCTGGGTGACTGGTTTTCAAAAATCAACTCAGCTGGTGAAACAGCTTCAATGTGGTCCATCCAGTTGTTATCACCATTGTAGTTGAATGACATTCCTTCAGTGAAGGTTCCTGTTTGTCCGACTACAGTACTCATATCTCCGGAACCATCAGAAGTTCCATTGATGTTAAACATGGCATGAACTGCTGTTTGTGAGTCGTAATACCAGGTATCACCACCTTCCATGTACAGGTTACCACCTGCATTAAGGTAATCTGCCAGCGCCTGTCCTTCTGAGCTTGAAAGTACATGGTTGTCGGAATAGATTCCAAGACAAACAAATACGTTAGAATATAAATTCAGGTCCGGTGGGAATGAGCTTAATGTTTCATAAGCAACATCCATATCGGCGATAGCCTGTCCCATATCAGGAGCTGAGTTACCGTTACCGTCAAGGTCAAGAATCAGAACCGGGATTTGTCCGATGACAACATCGAATAATCCTGAGCCGATAATTCCAAGGTCGCCTTCCATATCAAATGTAATTTCAACAAGTTCTCCTGCTGGTGTTCCTGCATCTGCAGTTACACTGAAAGTACCTGTAGAAGTATTTCCTGCTGTAAGGTCACCAAAAGCAATTGCACCGGAAACAATGGTTAAATAGGTGCTGTTTTCTGATAATTCACCTTCAATATTAAAAGCTTCTGAAGAGCCTGAATTTTCAATTTCTACAGTAATATCAACTGTTTCACCCGGATCAATTTTGCCATTGTTGTTTCCTGTTGGATCGCTGATAACAAAATCAACAAACTCCAGTACAGGGGCATGGCCAGGAATAGAAACAAAGCTTGTCCAGGTATCAGTGCCGTCAGTTGCAGAAACTTCAAATACTGCATTGTGGCCATCAGGTATATCGTTAGCAACGTCATATGCAAAACCATCAGCAACAACAGCGGTAGCACCTGCAGCAATGTTGCCATAGGTTTCTGTGCCGTCAGTAATGGTGATGTAGCTGTCAGTTGTAGTTAATGTTACAACAACATTGTCAGCCTGCATAACACCAACATTTTCAACAGTAAGAGAAAGCAGGTTGGTTTCACCATAGTCCATCAGGCCATTGCTGTTACCCGTTGCATCATTGATGGTGTAAGAATCTTTAACAACGTAAGGTCCGGTCGGAGGAATTACATCCACAACAGAAGTATAACGATAATAGTTTGTAAGAGTAATGGTAACAATTACCTGATCAGGAGGAACCTGTCCGGGTATGGTAATAGAAACAGGGGCTCCTAATGAAGTAGCTGTTCCAATAATTTCACCATTTACACTCAGTGCAATGAAAGCTCCTTCATTGGCCGAAACATCAAAAGAGGTAACTCCGGCATAAAGAATAGGATCATGCGAAACAGTTAAAGCTGTTGGCATTTCAGAATATACAACGTTAAATGCATCACCGTGGTGGTGGAACAGGTTGTAAGTTACTTCTTTGTTGCTTGTATTGTAAGGCCAGCTGGATTGCTGCAAGAAATATTTTCCGGCTGCACTACCAAATGCAGGTAATATTCCACGCTCAGCTGGAGTAGAGCCGTAATCAGGCATAAACTCAGGCCACATATTATCATAAGCACCCCAAACGTATGTATCATTTACGAATGAATAACTTACTTCAGAAGCTGCATTGATAGCGAGTGCTCCTGAATTTTGTCCTCCAGAAGTATGACGGTGGAATTTTTCCGCGAAACATTCTCCTGACATGTTGTATTTACCAGTCAAACAGTTGATAGACCATACAAAGGTGAGGTCGGTATTGTTCAGGCTGTTGATGTGAGAGCTGACAAAATCAGGCTCTCCCCAACCGGTTTCCATACCGTGGTCACGGTGCTGTAACATAAAGGCACCACTGTTTATTCCAGTAATTACATCCTGCGCATTTCCATTCCAGGAACAGTTTACCTGGCTAGGTTGTGCAGGAAGATAGCCCAATCCGTTAGGACCAAACACATTCATTACTGTGGTGGTGTTTGTTGCAGTTGACCAGGTTGCTCCTGGTGAACCACTGTATATAGCATTGATACGGTTAGCTGTTTTTCCCAGTTCATTCTCCCAGAAACCGGCAACAGATTCAGAACAGATCTGGAACCAACGTTCAGTCTGGAATCCAAGTGCTGTAATTGGATTTTGATAATAGTCAGCATTGGTTGGAGGCGTCCTCTCGTAATCCAGGAATTTGGTTACCATGGTTTCGAGATGTGTAGAATTCTGAGCCGTCATCCTGGCAAATACCATATCCGGCATATCGTTGTTGTTCACATCAGCAAATATATTATCGGATGCACAATAGCTCTGCCAGATAGGTGAGATAATGCTGTTAGCACCATTCGTACCGTAATCTCCTAACAGAAGTACTGCCGCAGGAACAATATCCCAGGTATTAAAAGCATCATTAAAGAAACTTTCCAGAGCATTTACATTATTACCACCGCAATCGTCAACGGTCATCACGTCGGTCATGATTCCCTGAAGCGTTCTGAACTGCTTGATGGAATCTGCCCATTGTGCAAACTCAGGATTTGTTGGAACCACGATAAGGTATTCGCACCCTACATCTTCCATTGCCTGGAAAGATTTGTTGTAATCTACTTTTGGAAGTGACTCATGGTTGAGGAACATGTCAGCCAACAATGGATCCCACCAACGGCTACGTAGCCTGTCTTCTCCGAAATATCCGTTTCCTCCTTCGAAAGTAACTTCTATTTTGAGGTCACGGTAAATTTTTAATTCTTTAGTAACCGGGTTGTACTGGAAAGGAGTAATTCCCAACATTACAGCATCAACACCCCTGATCTGTGTGGCTTCAGAAAGCTGAACAGGATTTTCAGGGTAAAAAGCATCCTTGTTGTAAATCTCATAAATTTTGCTGTATTCCAATGGTCCGTCTTCAGTTTCCCACGGTATACGAGGGGCAGGAGCAAGATTAACATTGGATATCTTTTCAATGCGAGAAGATGTAATGGTTACGTTGGCAACTGCACCTTGCGGGATAGCCAGGTAACGACCTGCTCCCGGAAGGTTAGGTGCGCCTTCATCATTAAATAACAGATTTCCAGGCAACTCAATGTTTACCATGGACTCTCCGTTCACCAACGCGTCAGCAATGGCGAAGTTTTCAATTGAATAGTTAATAACAACATTTGCGTTGCTTTGGGTTTCCAGGGTGTAGCCGGCTTTACCCCAGCTGTCCTTATATTCAATATTATCAGCCAGGGTGGCCGATGAAACCAGAAACATCAATCCAAAGATAACAGACAAAACCCTCAGGTTAATGTTTGTGAAAGATTGTAAAATCCTTTTCATGTGATAGTTTTTTAATTTATATTAATTATGATTGCTCGTTTATAATATTTAACTATTTGTATATTTCTTTAAATGCGGCAAATATCAGTAAATCAGATTAAAATACCAAATCAGCAATGTGCTCACTGGTGCAATATCCCTGAGAATATCAAATATGGACTTTGTAATTAACACTTTTGCAATCCTGAAATGGTACGTTATAGTTCAATATACTGACATAACATCCTTGTAAATAGTTGCATTAGATACTGTATTCCAGATTATTTAGAACAATAACAAAAAGCCACCCCGATATATCAGGGTGGCTTTTTACTATTGTCTTGTAAATCAATTTTATTTTCTAACTACGACTTTCTTCAATAAACTTTCATTCTCAGATGAAACAGAAATAAAATAGATTCCCTGTGCAAAGGAGGAAATGTCTATCTCTTTATCCCCTGTATTGTTGGCAGATGTCAATTCTTCTTTATATACTTCTGCTCCTAAATGGTTCAGCACACGAATGACAACATCATCTTCTGTTCCAAGGTTAAAGCGTACAACAAATACTCCGTTATTAGGATTGGGGTAAACCTGTAATCCGGCTTCAGCTCCAAATTCATTTACACCAAGGCATTCTCCAACATATACTGTTGCATCACCTGTATTTTCACAACCATTGGCATCTGTGTATGAATAAGAAATGGTGTGATTTCCAAGGCCTGCATCACCCGGGTTAAAGAAATAAACTCCTCCGTTTTCAGTGACCCCGTTTCCTGAATAAACACCACCAGCAGGCACGCCTCCTGTGAGTTCGATTGTTTCATTGTATACACAAAGACTGTCAACAACAGAAAGTGTTACTTCAGGAATAGAATGAATGGTTACCTCAAGTGCTTCTGAAGGATAACCTTCTCCGCAATCATCCACACCGTTAACAACGATGGTTACCGTTCCATTAAAATCCGGACTCCAGTCCACTGAGCATTCATTGGTATTTCCTGCAATCACTCCTGCTTCTTCCGGTTCGATATACCAGTTGTATGATGTAAAGGCTGCAGAATCAACAGTTGTGTAAGTAGAGTTGGGGCTATCCTGGCACATTTCTACTTCTCCGACAGGAGCTGCTGGGCTTACCGCCAATGGGCTCACCTGAATGGTTACCTCGTCATCCCAGGTAGACAAACCATCATCCACAGTAACTGTATAGGTTATTGATTCGGTTGGTGAAGCAACAGGTGTGGCGCTGGTTGGATCATCAAGGCCGGTTGCCGGCTCCCATAAAAATGTATACGTGCCCGTACCACCTTCTGCAGTAGCTGTCAATTGAGTAGATTGACCTTCACAAATTTCCTCAGGATCAGCTGAAGCAAACACCTGAAGTACATCAAATCCAACATGCAAAGTAACAGGTACCGATACAACTGCCATATCCGGATCATTGTTTTCAACATGAATATTGGCAGAATAAGTACCATCTTCTAAGTTGGTTGCATCAAGGGTAACAGCAATTAACTCTGAATCACCAGGGGCAATGTTTCCTTGTTTTGGATCAACAAAAAGCCAACCCTGAACAGAAACCGTATAATCTTCAACTTCACCGTAAGAGGTAGTGCCACAAGGATCACCACAATCAGATCCTGAGTATTTGATACGTACACGCATGCGTGTTTCTCCTGGTAATGCATCTGTAGGTACGGTGATTGAATAAGTTCCCTGTCCTCCGTTATCTACTTCGCAAACTACATTTTCACCTGCATCTTCAAAATCATCATCCTGATTCCAATCAATCCAGACTCCAAGGTCATCCGAGTCCCAAACATTTCCATTAACAACAGTAATATCATAGGTTTCATCCATGTTTAATTGGGTAGACTGATCTGTATAATCAGCATAACCATCACAGCTTGATGAATTGTTGATATCACCAAAAATAACCTGTCCGATAAATTCATCACATCCGCCACTGGCATCACAATAATTTTTCGGGTCTTTTTTAGAAAGGACCTCTGTTGAGATGCTATAGGATAATTCCAGTTCACCAACGTTTTCAATAGTCATTCCTTTTGTTGTGGTTTCGCCTGGAGCCAGTATCTCTTCAAATTCAAGCGGATCAACAGCAATATGAGCATTACCCCACTGGATTGACCCTGAAGCCCCTACCGATTCACCGTCATCATGTACAGCGGTAACTGAATAAGCATATACACCATAGTCCGGCAGAGCATCCACATAAGTCAGGTCTGTTGTTGTTCCGATAACAACTCCATCTCTGTAAACATTAAAAAAGAGGAAGTCTTCACCTGTAAATTCCCAGCTAAGCTGAATTGTTCCTGTAAGGTCATCAAGTGCTATTACAAGGTTTTCAGGCTTGGGAAGGTTGTTGGTTACAAAAGGAGAAACATAGGTCATGTAAAGGCCGTCCCGGTTGTCCGTCCATACCGGATAGACCATGCTTCCGCGGGCTGTTATTCCGAGGTAGTCTCCCATGTAATTTGACGCAAGCCCAGGGATAGGTGACGGAGTAAAGGCTACATCACTAACTTTAAAGTCTTCCCAGGTTTCAGCCGCATCGAAAGAATTGGCACAATATACTTCAAGCTGGCTGCTGCCTACATCCCTGTCATCATAAAATATTGCACTGAGAATACCTGTTTCGGGGTCACATGTAATCCATGGGAAAAAATGCTTTTTTCCAAGTCCGCTTGGATCCTGGTTTACACGGATAGGATCTGACCAGGTATCTCCATCGTCTTCAGAACGAATAATGTATACATCGGCATCGCTACCTGTATTTACACCAGGAACTCCAATGTTGGTCCAGGTAATATAGATATTACCATTGTCCTGGCCGCCACTGATATCCACTGCCATTACAGGAAATGAGTTACACCTGATTGTTTTTCCAACTTCGGTTGTTCTGACACCACGAATGTTTTGAATAACCCTTGTTGCGGTTTCAAAAGTCTGTCCGCCATCATAGGAGCGTGCAAAACCAATGGCTGTTTCGTCAGATGGAAATCCGTCATAAATGGCCCAGCAGGCATACACTTCTCCGTTGGGACCGGTTTGAATATGCACTCCCTGGTTATGGCTACCGGCATTAACTCCGGAGCTGATATTAATTTTTGTTGTCCAGCTCAGCCCTTCATCGGTTGATCTTACAAACTCAATGTCATCACTAAATGAACCTCCAAAAGCAGTCCATGCTACATAAAGATTTCCTTCATGCGAACTTGTGGGGCTGTTATCAATCCACATGTGGTTCTTATCTGCTATCGAACCCGGATTGGGTGCTACGGTTGCAGTGCTCCAACTTGATCCATTGTTGGTTGAATAAGCGATTCCCTGACCGTATGAATTTGAAATATAATTTACATACATTCGGCTTCCATCAAGATTTATTGCAGTAGTTGGGTCTCCTGAATTACCTCCTCCGGCACCCTGATGGGATCCACCCCAATTTAATCCACCATCCTCAGATAAAAAATAGTTGGCGCCGTATAGTGTACCAACAGAGCCACCAGACCAGGATGTGGAGTTGTTTGAATTAATGATATGTTCATTGTCTGTCGGATTTACAAATACGGAGTTTTCCGACTCGGACACATTGGTCAGGTTTGTCACAGGAACATCCGGAGAATCATCCTTGGCCCCTTTAACACTTTTAGCAATAATTTCACTTCCAGTATATTTTGCTGGTAAGAGTGGAATGGGTTGAGCAACCGGAACCAGGCCTTCTTCAGCAAGCTGTTTCCAATACCTCATGTTATCAATCCTTTTATCAATAAGCTTGGATTGTCCTTCTTTTAATTTTGAAGGATAATTTTGTTTTTGGCCTACAGCCAAACCTGTAATTAGTACCGCTAAAGCGGCAATAAAGAGTAGTTTTAAATGTTTCATGTTGTTTTTATAACTTAATGTAGATTTAGTTCAATCGTGCTTTCCAATTTTGTAGAGTATGCTTTAAACCGGCTCAAGGAATTTTGGTTACCCGGCCTGTTTAAAACTGACAAAAGTAGTCTTTTTAGTTCTCCCGGAATGGTCAGGTTATAATAGGCCAAAACCAGGGAACAATAAAAACCAATATAAAAACCTGACACCGAAAACTATGAATTCGTTGCCTCTGTAATGGAGAATAACATATTTTTAATGGTTTGGGTTCAGGACTTTTGATATAAAAAATTCCAGGAATAAAGTTTTATAACGGAGGAGGCAATCTTTGAATTTGTCCGGATTAAGGCAATAAAAAACCCCGCCCAAAAAGGACGGGGCCAAAATCTACAAAATTTGTTATTGTATAACTATCTTTTTGCTGGTCTTCGAAGTTGATGATTTAACCAAAATAAAGTAAATGCCAGCGGGATATCCTGACAGATCAATGTTATGACTGTTCCCATGGGCAGGTCTTATGCTTTCTTCGTAAATTACTTCATTCAAAACATTAACAACGGAAACTTCAGCTTGTGTATTGCCAGAGAACTCCAGTGTAAATTGTCCTGCAGATGGATTAGGGTAAACTTTTAAGTTTTTATCCTTTTGATCCTCCATGCCAGAAATGGTACCACCAGCCCCGGGAAATATGATGTAATCCACCCAGGCACAGTCAGAACCACCAGAAACAGAATAATCTTTTTCATAGGCCCATTTGAATGTATTGCTGCCCTCACTCACCGGGTAAGCTTGCTCGGCCCAGCTTTCCTCTCCTGCCCATTCGTCCTGCAATTGATCATTGATGTAAAACCTCAGGTAATCGTAATTGTCTTCTGAAGATACCTTTCTGAAGAAAGAGATCTCTCCGTCAGAAATCACATCCATTGTAATGATCATTTCTGTTTCCTGCTCATCACCAATGGTTCCGGATTTTGCTGAATAAGCTCCCTCATAGGCTCCGGTTGGAGAAACGGTCCAGTTGGCATTGCCACCAAAACTCCATTCAAACTGAGAAAAATCACCGGTTTCGAAATCTTCAAACACGAGGCCCACAGGCAATGAGTACATGTGCTGAGCACTATATGCACCAGAGGTAAGCTCAAAATCAAGACCGACGGCTGCCCCCTGGGGCGTATCTTCATTTACTTCAATGGTAAATTGGGCCATTTTCGTTTCTCCTGCTGCCATTGAACCCAAGCTACAACTTCCGTTTGTTACTGTTGCATAATAATTTAATGATGTAATCTCTGCCAGTGCATTTTCACAATCGCAATGTCCTTCATTTATGGCTTCGATAGTAATTTCAGCTGTTTCTCCCGGATCAAGAAGGCCATTATTATTTCCTCCCTGTGAGTCATCAATTGAAATTGCTCCAGCCGCCAGTGCCGGAGCATTAGCCACTTCAGAAAATGTATTTACTGCAAAATCATCTCCTTCCCAATGTATTGTTATTTCAAATTCTATTATCTCCTGATCGGGAATATCATCAGATACATCAAAAGAAAAAGCATCCTCAACCAATTGAATTGTGCTGGCTGCGATACTGCCAACGTCTTCATAATCATCTGTAATGGTTATATAGGGATTTGTGGTTGCTAGTTCGGCATAAACGCTATTTACCTGCGAAGTACCGAGGTTTTCCAGTTCCACACCCAAAAGAATGGATTCTGCAAAATCGATTACACCGTTTGCATTACCCAGTTCATCGTTCACCATGTGGCTCTTACAATAAACATATAAGCCTGGTGCTGCAACAGTAACATTATGGCTTTCAGGCAAACAATTGTATCCTGAAACAACAAGGTCAGTATTTCCTCCGGGTGTTATTACGCCTACTTCGATTTCAGCAAAACCAGTTGCATCGGTAAGACCAACTCCCTTAATTTCGCCTTCGTACAAGATCACACATCTGAAGTTTTCCAGGGGTTGTCCGCCACTAGTAACAGTTACCTCGTAGGTGGGAACACCTGTTAATAATACACCGGAATGGTCAACGTCAATATCGATTGGTTCTTCGGTCCATAAGCTCATTACAGGATCTCCCAGGATATTGATGTCATAAAAGTTCCATCGCAATGCACCTTCTTCCCATTGTCCGGGTGCTGTTACCCATGGTGCTGTTTGGATTTTGGTTTCTACAAAAGCTGCACCGAGGTGTTCCATTTTATGATGGTAAATAGCATCTACCATTTCCCTGTGGAGGTGTGCAGCAGGGCCTTCGGTCTGTCCTTCATTGAACCACCCGTACCTTGAATTCCCGACAACTGCAACAGCAAAATTGTCGATACTGTGCATTTTTTCCATTATGCAGTCGCTGTCATCAAAAGCACCACAAATACATCCATGCGAGTGGAAAATGGTAAAGTTATGATCTGTTCCATTTGCACCGGAAAAGTTCGAATTGGTGATGGTTGAGTTGTTCATGTAAGCAACATAGTTTGAATTGGCATGACCAACATGGTGAACATACTGCCTGCCTGAGTTAATCTCGGCTATCAGGTCGTTTGCACTCCAGGATCCAACGGATTCATACAGTTTATGAAATGTATAATCTTCGGGGATGCCCCAGGTTTCGTAACCGTTTTCATTCTGGTATCCTATCAGAAGCTCCAGATAATCTGAGCCCCATGTTTCGGGGTTGTTGTACAGCCATTCACCTGCCATAACAGCATCATTGAATTCTCCCAGGACCGGTTCGTTTTGATACATGTTGGTTTTGTGGATCATGTTCTCAAGTTCAGAAGCATTACTGAACGAGAAACGGGCAACAGTAACCTCTGGCAGCAGGTCATCCTCACCAGGTTCACCCCACATGTTATCGTTGTCGTCGTTCCATGTACCATCAAGAGCAGAATAATAGAGGTCGGCAGGGATATTGTTATCTTCATAACCGGAACCTGATTGGGCATAACAGTAAAAACCCCTGTAAGGAATGTGTTCCACATCCCCTCCTAGTAATACAAATTCGATGTTATGATCCTGGTATTCCTGGATAATGTAATTCCTGATTTTTTCTGCAAGGTCCTGGCCGGTGCCTGAAGCGTCGATATCTTCTTTCGTGACCAGCTCAGTAATTATTCCCCTTTCAATATACATATTAATATAGGGATCAAAATCATCAGCAAACTGCAAAGGTGTAATAATAAGCAAATGATAATCATCATCTTTGGATGATTCATGTTCGTAATGTTTTAATACATCGGAGTTCTGTACGTAGTTTTTTACCCTTTCAATGGAATTGGCTGATGATGAAAGGTTTTGCAGAGCAGCTTCAGCACTTATGCTTGGAGCATAGGTAATTTTAATATCGACCTGTCTGTAATAAGAGACCTGACCTGTGGCAGGAATGTATTTTAAAGGTGTAAAGGTGCACATGGCAATTGCATGTCCGTTCAGAAAGCTGGTGTTTAAAACACCTGTATGATTTAATGGGTAGTTCTCTCCAGAGGTATAAACATTTTGCTTCTTTAAAAACTCACCAACACTATTTTCGGAGAGCGGGCGGGAGTGTTGCTGTGGATATAATTCAAAATATCCCGGGATAGTGATCTCATCAACTCCTTCAAATTCAATGGAAATGGCAGAATGGCCAGGAGGTAATAGCAGTTTTAGATCCTGATAAGGCAATACGGGTTCTCCTGCTTTTCCTGTTAATAATAAGTTTTCAAATCCTATAGTTGTATAACCTTTGATTTGATTAAACTGTGGATTATCAAACGTATACGTTTTTACTATTTCACCTGAAAACAGTACAAAATAGCCCAATAACGAAAGAACTAAAAACGTAGCTTTCTTCATGTTCTTGTTTTTGTTAAGAAGTAAAGATTATAATGAACTTCAAGTTTTGCTCCCAAGACAAGCCGTTGCTACAAATGGTTGTTTAGAATTCATATAAACTACATTTGTTAAGAGGAGCACATCTTTATATTCATTTCTTTCAGTTTGGTTTCATAAGCGCAAAAAAAACCCTGAAGTAGTATCACTTCAGGGTTTTTTAAGTATGGATTTTAATTTTATCTCAAAGAGATCTTTTTCGTCATGTTTCTATCTCCGATCTTTACGTTTACGAAGTAAACCCCAGAGTTCAACGACTCTGCATTCAGGGTTTCAACATGCCGTCCTGGCTCATATGACTTACTTTCGAATGAAGAAACAAGTTCTCCCATTACATTATAAACCACAATATCCACATTTGTTTTTTCTTCAAGAACAAAAGAAATGTGTGTATAGTCTTCAAATGGATTCGGGAAAACACTAAAAGCTGTAAGTTCTTCAGATTCTTCAACGGAAACCAGGTCAATGGCAAACTGATAGGACTCATCGACACCATTGAAGTTATAGTTTTCAAAAATCAGGCCGAAATTACCGTCCATTAATTTATAAAATCCCGGGCTTGCAAGACCATCTCCACCAGTATCATAAAGATAGAAGGTGTAACAGTCGTCATCTGTAAGAGCAAGTGTTTCCTGAACAAACAGTTGTGGTTCAGTGTAAGGACCACCTGAATAGAGTACCTCTCCGGCTGAGTTGATAAGTTCCCAGCTGGTTTCTTCAGGATAATCATCCAGTTTCAGGTAAAGATGAATGTCCGGATCCACATCCACAGCAGAAGTAAAGGTTGTGGAGGTCGTATCATTTAATGGATCTTCATCTGGGTTGCCGTTAGGATTGGAAGTATAAATCAAAAGGTCGTTTTCATCCAGTATATCAAAGCTAACAGTTGGCAGCGTAACCTGTTCTGTTTCTCCGTAGGCCAGGTCTCCCGTCCAGTTATATGTATTCATATCTTCTTCGTTTACCTGGTAATTCACCTCAACAGAAGTCAGGTTTGTAGCACCACCATTTGCGATGGTAACTGTTGGCTCAATGTCACCTGTACAATTTGTTAAAGGTACCATGTTAACAGCCAGACATCCTGCATTATCGAAATACATTGGCATAAGGTCTGGAACGGCAACTTTACTTGCCTGCAAGATCTCTTTGGAGTCATTGTCCTGAATAAATGCGATAAATTCGCAGTTATCAATAACCCAGCCACTTATTGTAAATTCCAACATAACTGATTCTGAATCACCCGAAGTGAAATCCAGCGGTGTTCCATTCTGATCCGGGGCCAATAAACGGGTAACATGATTATAAACATCTCCGCCATAGGCAAAACCTGATTCCGTCACTGCAAAATGCAATACAATATTGGTTCCTGTATAGGGCTCAACATTATCTACAGTAACCAAAACAGTGTAGTCATTTCCATCATTAAATCCGTTAATACCAACGGTGAAGTTTGATGGTACTGCTATTCGCTGGTTATACTTCGAGACAAAGGCGTTGTAAGTGGAGGACCCACCACCCAATACACTGGTTACTCCGTCGAAAAATGACTCAGGAATACCACCGATACCGTAATACGTAATTCTGGCCTGAGAATAAACATTTGTCAATCCTCCGGCTGAGGAAGAAACATGATGCTCCATTACTGCCACATCAAATCCATTTGTTAACATATCGTCAGCTGCTGCTGCTGCGTAAGGACAGTAGCCTCACCAGGTAGCCGTTCCAATCTCAATTACAACATTTTCCCTGGGAACCTGTTGAGCAATAACTACCACTGAAGCAGTAAGAATTGCGAAAAGAGTAAATAAAATCCGTTTCATAGTTTTTGTTTTTTAATTATTAAGTGCTTTTTTGATGAAGTGCAAATATAGCAATAAATTGATGCGAATCAAATGTTTGTAATATTTATCAGGATTATAAATAATTGGAAAATATAAGACGAGAGGCATCTGATTTCATGGGCCGACTCATGTAATTATTGAAATACTTTAGTCGCGTTCAATTTTAAAAGACTTTCTTCATTTTGTCATTAAAGAATTTTTAACAGTATTTTAACACAAAAAACCCTGAAGCATATGAGCTTCAGGGTTTGCCTTATTAATATTGTTATGGAATTATTATTTCCTTATTACCACTTTTTCATTAATGAGCAGGTCTTCGCCTTCAATGCGAATGTAATAGATGCCCTGTTTCACTTTGAGGTTAAGTGATTCTGTGTGAGAACCAACAACATCTATGTTTTCTTTAACAAACACCTCATCACCCAGTGCATTAAATACTTTGATGCTGATGTTTTCATTGCTGTTTCCATTCAGCTCAAGAGCGAAGTTTCCACTGTTCGGGTTGGGGAAAATAGATACATCAAATCCTGCAGTATTTTCTCCAATGCCTGTATTAATGGAAAGCATCATTTCATCCATGATCTCACCACAAGGACTGTTGCCATAAGCCGTAAGGGTTAAGGTTACTTCTTTGGCAGCTATGTCATTTGCTCCGGGAGTGTAAGTTGGGTTAACAGCTCCGGCATCGTCAAATGAGCCATCACCAGCTGTTGACCACATTACACTTGAATAATTCATTACCGAAGCGTCGGCTATTGTATAGGTACTTTCAGGAACAATTGCATTGTCATCTCCTGCAAAGGCCTCAGCAGCTTTAATAACTGTTAGGGTAACATCAGAGCTCACTTCACCACAATTTCCATAGCCAGTAGCAGTAAGTGTTAATACAGCTTCTCCTGATTCGATATCATTTGTACCCGGTGTATACATCGGATTCAATGCAGCAGTGTCATCAAAGGTTCCGTCTCCTGTAGTTGACCATAATACAGCACTATAGTTTTCTGCGGTTGCAGCCGCGAGGTCGAAAGATTCATTGCTACAAACAGAGCTGTTATCACCGGCACTTGCAGTTGCTGCGGAAACGAATGTAATTTCTATTTCATCCATTGCATCATCGCATGCACTGTTGCCGGTAACTGTAAACGACAGGGTTGCCATTCCATTGGCTATATCATCAGCACCCGGAGTATAGAATGGGTTGATGACCTGGTTGTCATCGAATGTTCCGTCACCAGAAGTTTCCCATAGAACAGAAACCTGGTTTTCTGCAGTTGCTTCAGCCAACTCATAAGGAGTGTCTGCACAGGCTTCTGAATCGTTTCCGGCAAATGCTTCCGGAGAAGCAGCAACGGTTAGGATCATTTCATCACTAACGTTATTGTCTGGTCCGTAGGCAGTTAAGGTAAGGATAACTGTTCCATTTGTTGCATCTTCTATACTAGGTGTATAGATGGCTTCAAGTTCCTGGCTGTCATCAAAGGTCCCAGTACCTGAAGTTTCCCAATGAACAAGATTATACAAGGTAGCTGATCCCTGAGTTTCAAATGGATTGGTTCCACATGTTTCAGCATCAGGACCGGCATATGCAGTTGTCATTGGAGGAGCAGGGAATACTATGTAGTCCAGCCATGCACAGTCGCCACCAGAAGAAACACTGCCATCTTTATCATACTCCCATTTGAATGTGTGTGTTCCTGCTGTTACAGGATATTCTCCAATTGTCCAGGAAACATCACCGGACCATTCATCCTGCATGTTACCGTCAATATAAAACCTGAAATAATCCCAGTTACTTTCAGAAGATACTTTGTAAGCGAATGACAATACATCATCACTAAAGACCTCATATTCAACTTCAATCCAGGTTGACTGGTTATGGGAAATATTGCCTGATTTGGCACAATAGGTTCCCTCATATGGATCTGAAGTAACAATAGACCAGTTTCCATTACCACCGGTCGTCCAGTCATACTGTCCCATATCTCCTGTTTCCCAGTCTTCAACAATTAATCCAACAGTGGTTGCGAAACTCTCAACAACGTTATAACCTCCTGAAGTAACATCATATATAAGGTTTACAGCAGTACCGGTAGGAGTGCTGGCAGAAACTGAAACATTAAATGTGGCCTCTTCCATTAAGCCGGAGCCAATTACATTAAAATCATAAGAGGCTGTATTTATTGTAATAAAGGAGCTCGTCGCCGACATAGTTCCAATTGCACCAATTGCATGGTAGGAGCCGTTGTTAAAGGTTTCGATGATGATATCAACATCTTCTCCCGGATCCAGTCTGCCGTTTCCGTTTCCGCTGGCGTCATCAATCGTTACATTACCTATTTCAATATTAGGTCCATGACCCTGGACTCCAAAAGAAGTAACCCAGGTATCATTACCATCAGTTGCACTTACTTCGAAAATTACATTGTGCAAATCAGGAATATTATCAGCAACATCCCATGCAAAACCATCTGACATAACTGATGTAGTTCCGGCAGCAACAGTTCCATAAGTTTCATTATTATCAGTAATGGTAACATATTCATCTGTTGATGAAAGGGTAACAACAACATTTTCTGCATCTTCAACACCTACGTTTTCAACAGTGAGTGATGCAAGAATAGATTCAGATGTCTCCATTATTTGGTTACCATTTCCGGCATCATCATTAATTTCAACAGCACTTTGAACAACATAAGGTCCGGTCGGAGGTATAATTTCCACATAAGAAGTATACCTGTAATAATCCTGAAGGGTAATTGTAACCAGCATCTGATCAGGGGGTTGCTGAGCTGGAATATCAATTGATACCGGCGCGCCAGTTCCTTCTGCTGTTGCAATAATTTCACCGTTAACAGTAAATGCTATAAATGCACCATTATTTGCAGTTACATCAAAAGAAGTAACTCCTGCATAAAGTATCGGATTGTGCGTAACAGTTAAATCCTGTGGCATTTCTGAAAAAACAGTCATAAAAGCATCACCATGGTGGTGGAATAAATTGTAAGTAACCTCTTTATTGCTAGTGTTATAAGGCCAGCTGGATTGCTGTAGAAAATACTTTCCGGCAGCACAGCCAAAAGCAGGTAAAATGCCTCTTTCTTCAGGAGTAGAACCATAAGTTGGCAAAAAGTCCGGCCACATGTTATCGTAGGCTCCCCAAACATAAGTATCGTTAACGAAAGAGTAGCTAACCTCGGAAGCGGCATTCACACCAAGTGCTCCGGAGTTTTGTCCTCCAGAAGTATAGCGGTGGAACTTCTCTGTAAAACACTCGCTTGACATGTTGTATTTTCCTGTCAAACAGTTGATGGACCATACAAATGTCAGGTCGGTATTGTTCAGGCTGTTGATGTGTGTGCTTGTAAAAGAAGGTTCTCCCCAGCCTTGTTCATAACCGTGATCCCTGTGCTGAAGCATAAAAGCCCCGCTATTAATACCGTTAATTACATTTTGTGCATTTCCGTTCCATGTACAGTTCACCTGTCCCGGCGTTGCTGGAATATAACCCAATCCGCTGGGTCCGAATATACCCATAACTGTACTGGTATTTGTCGCTGTTGACCAGGGGCCACTTGTTGGGTTTCCACTGTATGTTTTATTAATTCTGTTGGTTGTTTTACCAAGTTCATTTTCCCAAAAACCGGCAACAGACTCCGAACAGATCTGGAACCATCTTTCAGTCTGGTATCCCAGGGCTGTGATCGGATTCTGATAAAAATCAGTACTTGTTGGAGGCGTCCTTTCATAATCCAGGAATTTCGTTACCATGGTTTCGAGCTGAGAGGAGTTTTGTGCCGTCATCCTGGCAAAAACCATATCCGGCATGTCGTTATTATTGACATCGGCCCAAATGTTATCGGATGCACAATAGCTCTGCCAAATTGGAGATATAATGCTATTGGCTGAATTTGTTCCGTAATCGCCCAACAGCAGAACAGCCGCAGGAACAATATCCCATGTATTAAAGGCATCGTTAAAGAAGCTTTCAAGTGTGCTCACGTTGTTGCCTCCACAGTCCTCAACGGTCATCACGTCTGTCATGATTCCCTGTAAGGTACGGAATTGTTTTATGGAGTCGGCCCAATCTAAAAATTCATCATTGGTAGGAGTAACAATTAAGTATTCACATCCAACATCTTCAACAGCTTGATATGACTTGTTATAATCTATTTTTGGTAAAGACTCATAATTAAGAAACATATCTGCCATAAGGGGATCCCACCAACGGCTACGGAGCCTGTCTTCACCAAACTGTCCGTTTCCTCCGTTGAAGTTAACCTGCACTTGCAGATCGCGGTAAACGATTAGTTCTTTTGTAACCGGGTTGTATTGAAATGGTGTAATACCAAGCGTAACAACATCCACTCCCCGTATCTGGGTAACCTCAGAAAGCATAACCGGGCTTTCAGGGTAAAATGCGTCTTTGGTGTATATTTCATTGTTTTTTGCAAATTCCAGTGGACCGTCTTCTGTTTCCCACGGAATCCTGGGAGCAGGTGACATCTCAACGTTGGAGAAGGTCTCAATGCGTGTGGCTACAATTTCAAATTGAGCAACAGCACCCTGTGGTATAGCAATAAACCTACCGTTACCAGGAAGGTTTGGTGCGCCTTCGTTATTTGGTAATAGTGTTCCGGGCAGTTCCAGAACATCCATTGATTCTCCATTGATTGATTTTTTTGTCAGTGCAAAAGAGTTGATCGAATAAATGACCTCAACGCCATTTGATTTTTGTTGAGTGAGTTGAAAGCCCTGCTTTCCCCAACTGTCATCGTATTTATATTCTCCGGCATACACTGACAGAGACATAAACACACCAGCTACAACTAGCATGGCCATCGTTTGAAGTGATTGTTTAATACGTTTCATAATTTACTTTTTAAAATATGTGTTTGTTATTCTATTTTGTTATTGATCGGACAAAATTAATTTTTTCACATTTACACCGTTGCCTGAATTCAAAACAGCAAAGTATAATCCCGGGGCAACTTTTTCATTTTTGTTGTTTTCTCCGGACCATATAAATTGATGATTCCCTTGCGAAAGCTCTCCTGTATAGATTGTTTTTATCTCTTTACCCTGAAGGTTATAAACAATGAGAGAAACCTCAGAGTCTCTTTCTACGGTAATGGTCAAAGAAGTTTCATTTTTAAATGGATTTGGAATGCAGGAAATATTCGTGCCGGATATGGCAGGTGGTCCTTCTTTATCCAATCCGGTAATAAGGCCTTCAAACCAATCTAGATAAAGTTCCATTAATTCTGTTTTAGTAGAAGGGGCTTCTTCATCCACCAGTTTTCCAAATTCAACTGTTGATGCAATGGCCCTGTAGGTGCCGGCATTGTAAGCTACGGTTGTAACATGGTCAGTATCTTGTGTATAAAACAGGCTGTAAGCTGGAGCTATCGGATTGATAGAATGGTCGCAAACCGGATTGTTTCCTTCATACCCAAAGGTCATGTTGGATGTGATGGATCCAGGAACACCAACAACTTCCTCAATTAAGAACATTCCCATGTCCTCTACCTCCACATTAAACATGCTGTGAACAGGAGTTTGCAGGTCATCTTTCCAGGTAACCCTTCCTTCCATGTACAAATTGCCACCCATAAGCAGGTAGTCTTTTAACAATTGTCCCTCCTCTTCACTTAACTCGTAGTTTGTAAAATGAAGGCCTAAGCAAACAAATACATTTTTATATAAGCCAAGGTCTTCCGGGAATGTTGTAAGGTAATCGGCATACACTTCCATATCGCCGAATGTCTCATGAATTCCGGGGCCGGAATAATTTATAGGATCAAGATCAAGGATCAAAGCTATGTACTGGCCAACAATGGTTGTAAAACTACCCTGACCGTTTACTCCACCTTCTCCTGAAATGTCTACATTAAATGTAATTTGAAGGCCTTCTTCCATGGAACCATCAGCCATAACTTCAAATGTTTGATCGGCCTGGCTGCCACTGTCAAGGTCGCCAAAAAGTTGTGCGCTAGTATTTACTGTTATTCCTGGCTCTGCACATATTAGTTCTCCCATTACGTCAAAAGCTTCTGAAGATCCGTTGTTGGCAACAAAAACGGTTATCAGGACCGTTTCGCCCGGATCAATTCGGCCATTGTTGTTTCCTGTTGGATCGCTGATCTGAAAATCAACAAATTCTAATACTGGAGCATAGGATTTGAACACAACCTGGCTGGTCCAGGTTTCAGTGCCATCTGTAGCTTCAAGAGAAAAATAGACGTTTTCATTATCCGGGATTTCATAACCTACATCAAAAGTAAAAGCATCTGCTACGGTCAATGAAGACCCTGCAGTAAAGTCGCCATAAAGTTCTGTATCATCTGTAATCGAAATGTATTCATTTTCTGTTGAAAGAGTAACTTCAACATTACTTGCCTGCACAGTGCCTATGTTTTCCATGGTGGCAGCAAGAATGATGGATTCACCGTAATCCATCAAGCCATTATCATTTCCTGACTCATCGTTTAGTTCAGCTGAGTTTATAATTACATAAGGAATGTTTGAATCAATGACATCTACAGTTGATTGAAACCTGTAATAGTTTTGTTTGGTCACAGTGATCAACACCTGGCTGCCTGCAGCCTGAGAAGGGATCTGGACCTCAACCATATTGTTTTCAGTTGTACCTGTTCCGATAATTTCGTTGTTAACGGTGAGGGAAACCAGTGCTCCATCCTCTGCAAAAACAGTGAAGGATGTTGCACCTTCAAGTATTTCCTGGTTGTGCAGAACAACAAGTTCCTGGGGAACCTCGGAAAACACAGTAAGAAAAGCATCACCATGGTGGTGGAACAGGTTGTAGGTTACTTCTTTACTGTTGGTATTGTACGGCCATGAAGATTGCTGTAAAAAATATTTACCAGCTGCATTACCAAAAGCAGGATAGATACCATAGTGGTCGACACTGCTGCCATATTGAGGCATAAAATCCGGCCAGAGGTTATCGTAAATTCCCCAGACAAAAGCATCGTTCACAAAGGAATACGACACTTCGGAGGCAGCAATTAGACCAAGGGCTCCGGAGTTTTGTCCTCCCGATGTATGGCGGTGAAATTTCTCCGTGAAACAATCGTTGCTCAGGTTGTATTTTCCTGTTAAACAGTTGATCGAAAAGATAAAAGTAAGGTCTGTGTTAGTGAGACTGTTG
This sequence comes from uncultured Bacteroidales bacterium, assembly GCA_964421215.1. GTDB lineage: Bacteria > Bacteroidota > Bacteroidia > Bacteroidales > JAADJA01 > JAADJA01. The sequence continues at coordinate 105,924 of CAYQWA010000008.1, forward strand.
ATGTGACTACTCGAATAATCGGGTTCACCCCAGCCCTGCTCATATCCATGGTCTCTGTGCTGAAGCATAAACGAACCGTTGTTTATTGCATAATTGATATCCTGTGCATTTCCACCTGCCCAGTCTCCAAGTTCTGAAGGAGAAGAAGGAATATATCCTAGGCCATTTGGACCGAAAACATTTAAAACTATATTGGTGTTTGTGGCTGTTGACCAGGGATCATTCTCGGGGTTTCCACCATAAACTTCATTGATCCTTACCGGTTCTTTTCCCAATTCATTTTTCCAGAATCCACCAACACTTTCGGAACAAATCTGGAACCATCTTTCTGTCTGCCAGCCAAGAGCAGTAATAGGGTGGTTATAAAAGTCTTCACTTACCGGTGGATTTCGTTCATAATCCAGGAATTTAGTGATCATGGTTTCCAGATGATCTTCTGTCTGAGCAGTAATACGGGCGAAGATCATATCCGGCATGTCATCGTTGTTGATGTCGGCATAAATGTTATCGGAAGCACAGTAGCTTTGCCAGATTGGAGCAATGATTCTGTTATCGGCATTGGTACCGTAATCTCCCAAAAGCAATACAGCCGCCGGAACAATATCCCAGGTGTTGTAAGCCGTGCTGAAATAATTTTTTAATGTATTCACATTATTGCCGCCTATTTCATCCAGGGTTTTAATATCTGTACTTATTCCCTGTTGAATCCTGAAGGTCTTAATTGAATCTGCCCAGCTTTGAAACTCGGGGCCATTTGGTGTTACGATCAGGTACTCACATCCTTCATCTTTTGATCCCTGGTAACTTTTATTGTAATTTTCCGAGGGAATGCTTTCGTGGTTGATAAATGCATCTCTTAGGATTGGATCCCACCAGCGGCTTCTTAATCTTTCTTCTCCAAAATTGCCGTTTCCACCTTCAAAAGTAAGTTCTATTTCAAGGTCTCGGTAAACCAATAATTCTTTTGTAACAGGATTGTACTGAAAGGGTGTGATTCCTATCATTACAGCGTCAATGCCACGAATAATAGTATTTTCAGAAAGCTCTACCGGATTTTCAGGATAAAATTTATCTGCCGAATAGATGGATTCATCTTTGTTGTATTCCAATGGTGTTGTTTCCGTATCCCAGGGAATCCTTGGAGCAGGAGCAACCTCAACATTTTCAATTAACTCTGTACGATAATTTTTAATTTCAAGCTTTGCAATTGCACCTTGAGGCAAAGCAACATACCTGCCAGTTCCCGGCAAATTGGGAGCTCCTTCGTTGTTGGGAAGAAATACATCAGGAAGAAGTATTTCCTGCATATTTTCTCCGTTAATCTGTGTATTGGCTACATTGAATTTTTGAATGGAAAAGTTCAGCATAATCGTTTCTGCCGAATGACCTTTTAAAGATAAGCCGGCTTCACCCCAACTGTCGTTATACGAAATTTCCTGTGCTATTCCGGCAAAGACCAGAAACACACTTAAAACTGATAAATAGATTTGTTTCATGCGTTTAAATTGTTATTGTTTCAACAGCTGGTTTTACCCGGCCAATCCAATTTCGTTTTTATTTAATAATCAACTTTTCTTTATAAACGCTGTCCTCTCCTTTCACCAATAGGAAGTAAATTCCAGGTTCCAGGTTTTCAAGGTCCAGGATTAAAGTATTATCTTCATTTATACTCCTGTTGTTTTCACTTAATACAGTCTTACCCAGATTGTTTAACAGCATCAGGTCAAATCTTCCTGATTTTCCATCAATGAAGTTTATTGTAATAAAATCATGAGTTGGGTTCGGGAAAATGCTTAACGGATTTAGTTTGTTTTCATCAACTCCTTCCCATATTACATAAAGTGTAAGCGATTCTGAATATTCACTTTCACCACAATCATTAATTGCTTTTACTTCCAGAGTTACAACTCCGTCATACCAGTCTGTAAAGTCAATGATGCATTCAGCGCCGTTGTTTTCAAGCCATTCAACTGCATCTGCAGGACTAACCATCCATTCATACTCTGTGGCATTTGCTACTGGAGATATGGTGTATGTATATTCAAAATTTGGCATTGAATAGGGATATTGATTCCCATCAGGGATAGCAGGGGTATCGGGTTCTGTTAAAACAGTTATGTAATCTTCATAAGTTACAGATTGTGTATTGCCTCCATCAGATACTGTTAAGGTTACATCAAAGGTGCCGGAGTTCAAATATGCTACAGATGGATTTTGGTAAGTAGAAGTAGCAGGTGTTCCGCCTTCAAAAACCCAATCCCATGAAACCACATTTCCTGATGACATATCAGAATAGCTAATCGCATCTCCCTCGCAAATTTGTGTAAAATCTGCGATAAACCCTGCACTTAACGCAGTCATGGCTCCGGAAGGTAAAGTAATAAAATCAAGCCACGCACAATCCGAACCATTGGAGACGCTTTGGTCTTTTTCATAGGCCCATTTAAAGGTATGCTGGCCCGTAGTAACCGAATAGGATGATTCACCCCAGGAAACATCACCGGCCCATTGGTCCATCATGTTTCCGTCAATGTAAAACTTCAGGTAATCGTAATTGGCTTCAGAAGATACTTTTTTATAAAAGCCGATTTCGCCATTTGCCAAAACATCAATTGTAATTGATAAAAATGATGTTTCCATGTCATCAATACTTCCGGATTTCACACAATAGGTTCCTTCATAAGGATTTTGATTTGATATGGTCCAGTCAGCATCTCCTCCGGTTTCCCATTCATATTGTTCAAAGTTTCCTGACTCCCAGTCTTCAACAAGCAATCCAATCGTAAAGCTCATTGAAAAGGCATTGTTGTATGCACCACCATTTGCTGACACTCCTAATGATATGGTTACAGCTTCTCCTTCAGGGGTAGCCGGATTGGCTGTTATGGTGAAGGTTCCTTCGGCCGACTGTCCCTGGCTAAGGCTTCCAAAGTTTGCAGTATTGTTATCAATGGTTACGTAGGGTGATGTCGTAGATATTGTTCCAACTGTATTGTCAGCAACAATGTCTCCGTTATTTTTCAGATCAACTATAATATCCACGGTTTCTCCGGGATCAATCCTGCCGTTATTATTTCCGTTACTGTCATCGATTACATAATCATACAAGGCTATGTATACTCCTGAAATGGCTGACATGCCTTCAATGGCGTCCAAATCAAATCCAGCATTACTGACATTAGCGCTTCCATCGCCATCATCAACGATCTTTATAAACTGAGCCTCAACAAGGGGGCCGTCAGAAAGGTCAAATTCAGTAGTACCATCGCCAGAGCCCAGGCTAATCCAGGGTCCATCTATTGTTTCTCCGGCATAACATGTATACCCTTCAGGCGAGGAATCGCCCTCATAAACAATGATATCAACTCCGGGGCCATCCAGTACAGGATATTGCATATCCAATACAACCCATCCATTCTTTCCAATGGAATAGTTAATGTCGTCTGGAGCTCCAATCACAGCAGGTGTATTGCCTTCATCGGCATCGTTGTTATTAGGAATCTGTGAGGAGGGAAACTTATAGACAAATTGTCCATCTTCAGGCTGAAGTTGAAAATTCGTTGCGGTAGCACTATTGGCAGTAACTACAACATTATCGATGGTTTGAGTTTCATATCCGTTAGCTACTATTGTAATGCTGTAAGATCCGGGAACAACATATTTATGAAAATCTCCCGCAGTCGGATCTGTATAGGTTGGTAAGCCATCATCAACAAACACAACTGCTGTAACAGGATCTCCCGTTATGGCATCTGTAACGATTCCTTCAAGTCCGTAACCTGCATATTCGATCATAGCAAGCATTGCCGGGTAATTCCTGTTGTAATACAATAGGATTTGTGAAGAAGGAGGTATTTTGTCGTATGAAATTTCCATGGACCAGCTGACGCTTCCCATAACTCCATAATTTGAATCTTTCGTACTTCCGTTAATAAAATACATTCCTGAGCTTCCCTGGCCATAGGGCATGTTAGGGTATAATGAAGTTGAAGAGTAAATACCACCCAAATCATAAATGTGATCCCAGTCGGGTGGTGATGAGGCCCTGTAGCTCCATGGCAATGAAATAAATTCTGTTCCTGCATGATAAGTCGTATGTACCACAAACTGGTTGTTATACATACAATCACGCAAGGCCTTTGACTCAATTTGTGAATAAGCCCCTGTACTGCCACCCCAGGCATCCCACATATAACCAAAATCTCGGTTCAGGTCAACGCCATTGTTGTTATAACGTGTAGGGGGATTTGCTTCCCGGCCATCAGGATTTACCATGAGGTACAACCAGGTTTCCCTGTTATCGATTAGAAAAGTGATGTCCGGATCGGTCCCGTAAGCGATACAAAAATCCCTGGCAAAACGGATTACATTTTCAGCGGCCGGGTATTCATTTCCATGAATTCCTCCATCAAATAAAACCTCGGCTTCCGTTTCATCAATATTTACGTTGTCACTGATCTTTAGTGCGGCTAATTGCCTTCCACCCATTGAAGTCCCAAAAATGTGTTTTTCACATATATCCGGAAACTCGAGAACAAGGCTGTCGGCAAGGTCAATGATCTCCTGATAGGAGTGCCAGGAAGCTTCTGTTAGTTGTATGTTCAGGTTATGTTTATTGAGGTCTTCTATTTCAATTTTATAGTTTATACCATTGGATTCCAGCAGCTCTATTTCTGCAGGAACAGCATAAGCCCTTATTGTGCCGGGATCAACAACATCAAAACTATATACAATATCACAAATTATATTTGCCTGCTCCTGGGAGGTTGCTGTTATCAACACCTGTTTTTCTTCCGGCCTCCAGCTCTGGGCAAATAGTATGTTTACAAACACGATGGCAATTGCAAAAAGTAAGGTTTTTCTCATTGTATGTCTGTTTATGTTTTCGTCTTGTTTTTCGGCGCTTAAAAGTATACATTTTCAGCAAGGTGGCTGCCTTATATGGGGGTATTCACAAAATGCATATTCATTAACAACCTAAACTTATTTTTTAATTTCTTGATTTTCACAAGAGTAATATGTTGAAAATAGACATTTTGAATGCGGGAAAGGTTGCATAACTGAGGCTTGGGGGGGTCTTTCAAAATGCTTATTTCTAACAGAATTGGGCCATAAATTAAATGCCAGGTTATCATTGTGCTCTGTTTGGCGAAAAAGACCAAAAAATTTTGGGCAAAAACATTCAGGCAAGGAGTACACAAAGCCTCTCTTCTGTTTTTTACTCTTCTAATGAATCCGGGGCATTCCGAGCTTTATGCAAGTTGAGCAAAGACCTATTTCTGTTTTGCCATTGAACGATTAATCCACATTAAATGTACTTGGACAACAGATTTAAGAAATCACTTATTATCACCGGCTTCGAAATGTAATCGTTGCATCCTGCCTGCATGCATTTTTTACGTTCCTCCTCCATGGCATTGGCTGTATGAGCTATGATGGGAACCTTTTTATTTTTGTTCCTGATTTTACGGGTGGCCTTGTAACCATCCATTTTGGGGATGCGGATGTCCATCAATATTAAGTTGAATTTGTCTTTCTGGACCTCTTCCAGGGCAGCCTCTCCATCGATCGCCCTGGTGATTTTTACATGTGTTCTTTTCAGGATGCTTTTGATGAAAGTAAAACTGTTATCGTCATCCTCAACAATCAAAACTTTCTTTTTGCTCCAGTTAAATTTGTGTTCATCTTTCTGGTCAAGAGAAGGAAATTTAAGATCGGGATTTTGTTTGTAGACCACATAGGGTAAGGTAAAATAAAAGGTTGATCCCTGGCCAACTTTGGAATCCAGCCATATTTTACCGCCCAGTATTTCAACGATCTTTTTTGTGATGGCCAAACCAAGCCCTGTCCCTCCATAAAGTCTTGTGTCAGAGTCGTTGGCCTGGGTGAAGCTTTCAAAAATAATCTTCTTTTTATTCTCTGGAATTCCTATGCCGGTATCCTTTATGTAAAATTCAAGGAAAGGATTTTCAGGCTGCTCACTATTTATCCGGAATCCAAACTCTATGCTACCGTCATCAGTAAATTTTATGGCATTATTCAACAGGTTCCTGAATATTTGTTTAAACCTGTCGATATCCGTATAAACAACCACCTTGTGGGCGTTTTCACGCTGTTTATAGTTAAGCTTGAGTTTTGTTTTGTCCGGCTTGGTTTTAAGAAACTCTTTGTAGTTATCTAAAAGTTCCCTAAGAATTTTATCAAGGAAGTATTGCGATTTAAAGATCTTCATCTGTCCGGCTTCTATTTTCGAAATATCGATGATATCATCAATAAGTGTCATCAGGTCGGTGCCGGAGTTTTGAATCAAATTAATGTAGTTCGTTCTCTCTTCAATGTTAATTCCAGGTTCATCAAGCAATTGCGAAAATCCAATGATGGCATTCATAGGTGTACGGATTTCATGAGACATATTCGCAAGGAATGCCGACTTAAGCTTGTCCGATTCTTCTGCCTTTTCCTTGGCGGAAATCAGTTCTTGTTCCATTTTTTTCCGTTCAGTGATGTCTTCCTTCATTGCAATAAAATGGGTGATGTTGTCCTTTTCGTCCTTTAACGGAAAAATGTTTGCAGACTCCCAAAACACTTCCCCACTCTTCTTTCTGTTTTCAAATTCACCGAGCCATTCTTTCCCTGCAGTTAAGGCATTCCAAAGGGTTATATAAGTATCCTGAGGAGTATTGCCTGACTGCAATATCCTTGGATTCTGCCCTCTGGCTTCTTCAAGGGAATATCCTGTTGTTTTGGTAAACTGAGGATTTACATATTCGATATTGGCATTCAGGTCTGTAATAATCACAATGGTAGGTGACTGTTCAACCGCACGGAACAATTTACGGTTTTCTTTTTCTGCTTTGACACGGTGTGAGATGTCCCTTACAACACCTTCAATTTCAACCGGGGCCCCTGATTCATCTATTACAAATTTCGCTGTAAAGGAGCAATCGATAATGCCATTATTTTTTGTTTTTATCCGGGTGTCAAAATCTTTTACTTCCTTCTTTTTGTTCAGCTCATTGCCAATTTTTTTCCAATCTTCTTCAGAAAAATAAAACTGTTTTGAATCTTCACCAATTATCTCTTCCGGGTTGAATCCTGTAATTGTTTTAACCGAAGGACTTACCTCTTTAAGCACTCCTTCCTCTGATGATTTAAAATAGATATCCGGAAATGCATTAAATATGCTACGGTATTTCTTTTCTTTTTCAACAAGTGATTTCTGAGCATTTTTTCTTTCGGTAACGTCTTCAGCAAAAGCAACAATTACTTCTTTTCCAAAGTATGATCCTTTGTTGAGCTTCACTTGTTTGGGGAAAATCCTGCCTTTTTTATCCAATCCCCAAAATTCAAAATATTGTGGTTCTCCTTCAAATGCCCTTTGAAGGTATTTTGCGACTTCATTAAGGTTGTTTTTACCGGGGGCTGAAAGAAACTCCGGTGTTTTGCCAATAAAAAATTCCCTTGGGTAGCCGTACATATTTACCGCGCCAGTATTAACATCTACAAATCGACCTTCTTTGTCCTGAATGTATATGGCGTCGGTTGTACTGTTAAACAATCCCCTATAACTTTCTTCCGACTTTAACAAGGCTTCTTCAGCAATTTTTCTTTCCGTAATGTCCCTGCCAACACCAATGATTTCTTTCACTTTGTTCTTATCATCCAATATCGCCGAATCAACCCAGGCTATCCACCTATATCCAAACTTAGTCAGCGCCCTTTGTTCCAAATAAGCGTTGTGGGGGGGAGAATAGAGGCTCTTCATCGCCGACTCTGTCTGTTTTCTATCCTGTTCATGAACCAGGGAAATGAATTTTTTACCCAATAGTTCCTCTTCCTTACGACCGAATAAATCACAATAGGACGGGCTTACAAACAAAAGCCGGCCTTCCTTATCCACCTTAACGACAATGTCTGTTTGGTTTTCGATGAGCAGGCGGTAGTTTTGTTCACTTTCAATCAAAGCTTCTTCGGCTTTTATTCTGTCGGTTATATCATCGGAGATACAAATAATCGCCGGATCTCCGTTTGTCAGCTCAATCTTTGTTTCACTTAATTCGGTATAAATCTGGCTGCCATCTTTTCTTTTACTTTTTGTTATGTGTTTAAGCTGTTCCCCACCCAAAATTTTCTTTAAGTTTTCTTCTACAAATTTTATTGATTCCGGGTGACAGAGGCTTTTCACATTCATTCTGATCAACTCTCTCCTGGAGTATCCTACCATTTTGCAAAATGCAGGATTAACGTCCCGTATATTGCCTTTGGGATCTTCAATCAAAATGCCACTGGGAGAAAAGTCAAAAAGCGTCCGATATTTATGTTCTGATTCTTTTACTGCATTTTCAACAATTTTACGTTTGGTAATGTCTTCAACAATTCCATCATAATAGATCGGTCTTCCGTTTTCATCCCTGCTAACAACTGTAGATAAAGATGCGATAAATATGTTCCCATTCTTTTTTTTCAGCTTTACATCAAGATTCTTAACAATGCCTTTTGTGGCCAGGCCCTTTAACAATTTTTTTCTGTCAGATGACTCGGCATAAAGGTCATTCACTTTTAATGCCATTACCTGTTTCCTGGATCGGTAGCCCAGCATTTTTACAAAGGCAGGATTAACCTCCACAAATGAGCCGGAAGGCTCAGCTGAACTTCGGTAAATTCCGACATTAAGGTTTGATGTGAGCGATCTATATTTTTCTTCCTGTTCAAGAATAATGTTTTGACTTTTCTTCCTGTCAGTAATGTCACGGCATGTTATACGTATTTCAGAAATTTTACCTTTGGTATCAAAAACTAGGCTGGTCCTTTCGTGTACAAATATTTTACCACCATCTTTCCTTACCTTTCTGAATTCCAGCTCTCCTTTGGCTGTTTGATTGGAAACAATGTCATTTATTTTTCTCTTTACCTGTTTGATATCGTCTTTAAATACCACATTCCAGACGGGTTTTCCGATTAACTCTTCTTTGGTGTAACCAAGATGACTGGCTCCGGTCTGGTTCACCGACAGGATTTTACCATTAGGCCGCACAGAAAAAAACATATCGGGTGAATTATCATATAGATCGATGTATCGTTTGCTGATTTTTTGTAACAACTCTATTGAATCCGGATCTGCCAGAACAGGCTGATCAATCCCTTTCTTTTCGAGGATGGCTATCTTATTCTTTAACTTTTCATTTTCAGTGATTAGTTGTTGAATTTTTTTCTGAGCTTTTTCCATTTTGGATTTGTTGATGAATTACAGGATGATGTATAACATCAATTATTTAGTCCGCTAAATATAGTAAAAAATATAGTGGTTGGTTTGAACCCGCTATTTTTTTGAAGGCCTGCCAAGCAAATATTGAAGAATGATAACAAGGACAAGGGTAAACAATGTGCTGAAAACAGCCCTTTGTAACGTAGACCAAAATCCGGAGAATCTGAACACTTCAATAAAGAACAAGACCAGGTGATGAATAAAAATCAAGATCAGGGAATACATAAAAAACCATTGAAATCCTTGCACAAAAAGCGAAGGTTGGGTTCCGGGATCAAAGTCTTTATTCATTCCAACCCGACGGATGACATAAGGACGTGTATATGCCATTAAAGTGGAAGCTGCTGCATTCATTCCCATGGTTCCGGAAAAAAAGTCAACACTTAATCCAATTAAAAAGGAAAAAAACAGCAATGCCCATCCCGAAATTTCGAAAGGAAGCAATAAAATGAATAAAACGTACAAATAGGGATTTACAAATCCTCCGAGATTTATGTTATCCAAAACCAACACTTGAATAGGAACAAGAAGAAGAAACCTCAATATGTTAGCCGCTAACAACCTGCTCATTCCTCCTCCTTTCCTTCCACTTTTTCAAGTTCCTGTTTCATCAGGTTTACAATGACATACACGTGATGAAGGTTATTAAAATCCACTGAAAGGTTTATTTGTGCAGTGTTGAATTTTTCTTCTGAATTGTTGCTGTATTCATGAACGGTTCCCAACAGGATCCCTTCCGGGAAGATGTGTGAGTTGCCGCTGGTTATAATGGTATCACCTCTGTATAAAGCAACATGATTTGGGATATCAGTCAGGTTTCCAATACGATAATCACCCCCACTCCATTCCAGGTTCCCGAGGTGCCTGTTCTTTTTGATTCTTGCATTAATTTTATTCTGGATATGCAACAGTGACATAACTTTGGAATAGTTTTTTGAAACTTCAACTACAGTTCCAACAACACCCTTTGAGCCGATAACGCCCATGTCTTTTTTTATCCCGTGGCGACTACCCTTATCCAGGGTAATGTAATTTTTTTGGCGGTTAACGGTATTCCTGATTATATTGGCCTTTAAAAACCGGAACAAAGAGTCTTTCCGGTGAAAAACATTGGTGTCGGTTACCAAATACGAAGATTCAAGTTGTTGTCTCAGCATCATATTCTCTTCCGCAAGAAGAACATTTGTTTTTTTAAGAGAAAAATATTCAGAAATGTTGCTGTAGGTATGTAAAATGGATCCGGTAAAACCATTGCTTGCATTCAGGAATGTAGCCCGTTGATAGTTGTTTTGAACAATGAATACAAATGCAAGCACTTCCAGTAGTAAAAACAGGAAAGTGAAATTATACCTGATTATAAAGGAAAACAAACGTTGCATTTCAATATCCGCTTGGGAAATATTCTGTCGCTTCTATTTTATTAAGAAGGTAAATTTATCAAAATTTTTCAGTGCAATGCCCGTACCCCTTGCAACCGCTCTAAGGGGATCTTCAGCTACATGCACCGGCAGTTTGGTTTTTAAATGAAGTCTTTTGTCAAGGCCGCGAAGCATGGATCCTCCACCGGCAAGGTAAATCCCCGTTCGGAAAATATCCGCAGAAAGCTCAGGAGGAGTCATTTCCAGAGCGTGCAGTACGGCGGCTTCAATCTTAGATATGGATTTATCAAGGCAGTGTGCAATTTCAGCATAATTTACTTTAATCTCTTTAGGGATCCCTGTTAACATGTCCCTGCCGTGAACCGCATAGTCATCCGGTGGATTTTCAATCTCCGCCATCGAGGCGCCAACCTCAATCTTTATTCGTTCAGAAGTACGCTCACCAATGTTAATGTTGTGCTGCTTTCGCATATATTCTTCAATGTCCGAATTAAAATCATCACCTGCGATCCGGATGGATTTGTTGTTAACAATACCGCCCAGGGCAATTACAGCGATTTCACTAGTACCGCCACCTATGTCGATGATCATATTACCCGTGGGCTCCATTACATCTATTCCTATCCCTATGGCAGCAGCCATGGGCTCATGGATCAGTTTTACCTCTTTGGCTCCTGCCTGTTCTGCAGAGTCTTTAACGGCTCTTTCTTCAACCTCAGTGATGCCTGAGGGAATACAAATTACCATTTTAAGGGCAGGAGGAAAAAGCTGTTTTTTTGGCCAAAGCATTTTTATCATTTCACGGATCATAAATTCAGCTGACTGAAAGTCCGCAATAACCCCATCGCGTAATGGCCTGATGGTTTTTATGTTTTCGTGGGTCTTGCCATGCATCATCATGGCTTCTTTGCCAACAGCAATTATTCTTCCGGTGTTTCGCTCAATTGCCACTATGGAGGGCTCATCAACCACCACCTTATCATCAAATATGATGACGGTATTTGCAGTCCCTAGATCAATGGCAACTTCCTTTGTAAAAAATGAAAAAAGACCCATATTTTAAATGTTAAATTCCAATACTCAATCCGCCAGCTGGCGGACAAAATTCAAACCCAGAACCCAGAACTCTAAACAATTTAAATTAATGTTTAAAGTGTCTGACACCAGTAAACACCATGCTCATACCGCTTTTGTTGCAATAATCCACCGACTCCTGATCCCTAACGGATCCTCCCGGTTGGATAACAGTTGTAATGCCTGCTTTATGAGCTATTTCAACTGAATCAGCAAAAGGAAAAAACGCATCTGATGCCATAACCGCTCCTTTCAGATCCAGTCCAAATTCACCGGCCTTTGTGATGGCTTGTTTTAATGCATCAACCCTGGATGTTTGTCCTACGCCGCTGCCTAATAATTGTTTCCCTTTTGCCAGGACTATTGCATTTGATTTTGTGTGTTTTACCAGTTTGTTGGCAAACAACAGATCTGCAACATCAGATTCAGCAGGAGCAATTTCGGTTACCACCTTTAGATCTGCTTCGGTTTCTGACTTCAAGTCTTTTTCCTGCTCAGCAACTCCGTTAAGCAAAGATCTGAACTGTTTTGCCTGAAAATCATATGCTTTCTTCTGCAAAATTATTCTATTTTTCTTAGACTTAAGTATTTCAAGAACATTTTTATCATAGCCCGAAGCTAAAATAATTTCAAAGAACAGCTTGTTTATTTCTGTAGCTGTTTTTTCATCAATTACCTGATTGGTTATGATCACCCCTCCAAAAGCCGAAACAGGATCTCCTGCCAGTGCATCTTTCCAGGCATCTTTAAGGTTATCCCGGCTTGCAACTCCACAGGCGTTATTATGTTTCATGATGGCCACTGTTGGCTCTTCAAACTCGTCAATAAGGTTAATGGCAGCGTCCAGGTCGCCAAGGTTATTGTATGAAATTGCTTTCCCATGCAACTGTTCAAAAACTTCATTCAGGTTACCATAAAAAACACCCGATTGATGTGGATTTTCCCCATACCGTAATGCATTGCTTTTTTGAACACTTGATTTAAACCCATTTTGATTTCCGCCGGCGAAATACTTATAAATAGCCGAATCATAATGGGAAGACACATTAAAAGCTTCTGCTGCAAATAACCTTCTGTCCTCCAAGGTCGTCTTTCCTTCCTTTTCATTGAGTAGAGATATGAGGTCGTCATAAGATTCTGAAGATGGGACAATCAAAACATCTTTATAATTTTTTGCTGCAGCGCGGATAAGCGATATCCCTCCAATATCAATTTTTTCAATAATTTCCTGTTCGTGGTCTGTTGATGCAACTGTTTTTTCGAAAGGATACAGGTCAACAATAACAAGGTCTATTTCAGGAATGCCGTATTCTAAGAACTGTGCCATGTCAGACTCATTTTCACGCCTGCCCAATATTCCTCCAAACACTTTTGGGTGAAGCGTTTTAACACGACCCCCTAAAATAGAAGGGTAATCGGTAAGGGCCTCCACTTTTGTAGCCTTAGCACCCAGTCCGTCGATATAATCAAAAGTGCCTCCGGTTGAATAAATGGTTATTCCCAACTCATTAAGGATTCTTACAATTTCTTCCAGCCTGTTCTTGTGGAATACAGAAATTAATGCGCTGTTAATTTGTTTCATTTGTATAATTTATTTGTGCCCGTATCATGAAAATAATAACATCTTCACCATGCTCATTTTAAGGGAGTACAAAGTAACAATTAAATTTGTTTTAGCGTGTCAGCGAAATGATTTAATTTTACACGAAAATGTTTGAATTGATGAATGCCCAAAAGATGAAAAAATATAAACAAGAGAATGGGAACGGGCAAACTGAAGGCGGGCTCAGAATTTTAGTTAAACTATAATACGATCCACAATATGCTTCTTGTAAAACTTATCAGAGAAAGTTTCCTGTTTGCGTTCCAGGCCATAATCGTAAACAAAGTAAGAACATTGCTCTCGTTGCTGGGAATTACGATTGGGATTTTTTCAGTGATTTCGGTCCTTACTATATTTGACTCCATGGAGATTGCTATCCGAAGCAGCATCAACCAGCTGGGAGACAATGTACTTTTTGTCCAAAAGTGGCCATGGGCAGGGGGAAATGACTATCCCTGGTGGAAATATTACAAACGGCCGGAGCCCAAGCTCTCTGACTTGAAGGAGATCCAGAAAAGAAGCCGTGCCGCAGAAGCCAGCGCCTTTATGTTTGAAGTCCAGAGAACCGTTAAACATCATAGTAACAGCATTGAAAATGCTTCTATTCTGGCGATTTCGCATGATTTCGACAAGGTTCTTGGATTAAACTTAAGTGATGGTCGATATTTTACGCTCGCTGAATCACAGGGTGGAGGAAATGTGGCCATTATTGGAGCTAATATTGCAGACAATCTGTTTTCAGGCATGTACGCCATTGGCAATGAGATCAAAATTTTCGGATCAAAACTCAAAGTGATTGGGATTATAAAGAAAGAAGGTGATGATATGTTTGGGAATTCATCCGACAACCAGGTTATCATTCCGGTAAATTACGGCAGGAAATACATTGACATTCAAGAGGTGGGAACAACGATTTTGGTTAAAGCAAAACCCTTTGTTTCCAATGATGAACTTAAAGATGAGCTTGTTGGCATCATGCGGTCGGTTCGAAAGCTGAAACCCAAAGTTGAGGATGATTTTGCAATCAACGAAATCAGTATAATTTCTGCAGAGTTTGACCAGTTTTTCGGGGTCATTGCCGTTGTGGGCTGGATTGTTGGGGGATTCTCTTTGCTCGTAGGAGGGTTTGGAATAGCCAATATTATGTTCGTTTCGGTAAAGGAAAGAACAAGCCAGATCGGAATACAAATGTCATTGGGGGCGAAAAAGTTCTTCATCCTTTTTCAGTTTTTATTTGAGGCAGTATTTCTTTCCTTGTTCGGTGGTATTGTTGGCTTATTGATCATTTACCTTTTGGTATTATTATCCCAAAGTTTTCCATTTTCACTACACCTTACGTTTGGCAACATTCTTATCGGAATGTCAGTGTCAGTGGGAATTGGCCTTATTGCAGGAATAATCCCTTCTTATAGCGCCTCTCGTCTTGATCCTGTTGAAGCCATGCGGTCGACATTTTAAGTGCTTGATTTTTAATCTTGGATTTAATTTAACCACTAAAGGCTTAGTAATCAAACCATGCAGCTCCGGGATTAAATTTAATCAATTTCTTTTCCGAAGGACTGCGATATTTTTTTATCTTTACGAGTTCAAATTTTCTGTATGAACAAGCGTTGGGTATTAAAAGAACAAGGGGGGGATAACAGCATTCAGCACCTTGCGAAAGTGTTGAATATTGACCATAACCTAGCTAACCTGTTGGTCCAGCGTGGGATTTCCACATACGAAGAAGCCAAATCTTTTTTTCGTCCATCACTCCAGGAGCTGCATGATCCTTTTTTAATGAACGATATGCATAAGGCTGTCGACCGAATTCAGCTAGCGCTCGACCGGAAAGAAAAAATTCTTGTTTATGGTGATTATGATGTTGACGGAACCACAGCCGTTGCCCTGGTTTACACCTTCCTGAAGTCCATATACGAGAATATCGATTTTTACATTCCTGACCGGTATGAAGAAGGCTATGGGATCTCTTACAAAAGCATTGATTTCGCAGCAGAAAATAATTTCTCACTTGTCATTGTCCTGGACTGTGGTATCAAAGCAGTTGAGAAGATCGCTTACGCTAAAAGCAAAAACATTGATTATATAATTGCAGATCATCATAGGCCTGGAGAAACGCTACCGGAAGCTGTTGCAGTGCTTGACCCCAAACGGCCCGATTGCAATTATCCATACGAAGAACTTTCAGGATGCGGTGTTGGATTTAAGCTAATCCAGGCATATGCAAGCAAACATAACATTCCTTTCGATCACCTGACTAAGTATCTTGACCTTGTGGTCGTCAGCATCGCTTCTGATATTGTAAAGATCACAGGAGAAAACAGGATTCTTGCCTATTACGGGCTTAAGTTGATCAATACCGAACCCAGGCCAGGCATTGAGGCTATATTAACCTTCAGTGGGATTACAAGGAAAGCAGACTCAGTAGTGGATGACTCTGAAAACATATTCAGTAAAAACCTGAACGTTAGTGACCTTGTTTTTCTGGTTGGACCCAGAATAAATGCTGCAGGAAGAATTGAAAGCGCAAAAAATTCCGTCAAGCTTTTGGTTGCCGAAACCCTGGAACAGGCCAGAGAACTTGCAGAAACCATCAACGATTTTAATACGGAACGCAAGGACCTTGATGCTCAGACTACTATTGAAGCAACAGAAATGATCAGAAAAGAAAACAACATTTCTGACAACAGGTCAACAGTGGTATATAATCCAAACTGGCACAAAGGTGTTATTGGAATCGTAGCATCACGGCTGATAGAAACCTATTATCGGCCCACAGTGGTATTGACCAAGTCTAACGGACTGATTACGGGCTCTGCAAGGTCAGTGAAAGACTTTGATATCTATGACGCTGTGGATGCATGCAGTGATCTTCTTGAGCACTTTGGAGGTCATAAATATGCAGCTGGCCTTTCACTTAAACCAGAAAACCTGGATAATTTTAGAAACAGGTTTGAAGAGTTTGTTCAGGAGCACATCACCCCTAATATGTTAACTCCAGAAGTAGAGGTTGATGCCAGAATCTGTTTGAACGACATAACAAAGAAATTTTTTAGGGTATTACAACAGTTTGCTCCTTTCGGGCCAGGAAATATGTCTCCGGTTTTCATCAGCGAGAACCTGATAGACACAGGATCCGGAAGGGTTGTTGGCAAAAACCACCTGAAACTCGAAGTTGTTCACCAGGACATAAGGGGATATCCAATTCCTGCTATCGCATTTCAACAAAGCAACTACCTGGACTATATCGTAAACGACAAGCCTTTTAACATCAGCTACCATATTGAAGAGAACGAATGGAACGGTGTGGTTAATCTTCAGCTTAACGTCAAGGATATTAAACCGACGTCTGAAGATTTTTCTGATTACTAAGGATTGAAATTCCAATACTCTAATATCCAAATTCCAAATCAAATTGCCGAAAGGTATATATTGTTTTCAATGTCAAACAAAACTCGATCAGTAGTTTTGGTATTTGAAACTGAATTCTAAACTAAGCTCATTGGAATTTGGAATTTTCTGCTTTTGGAATTTATTTAATTTATGATTTTATCTTTGCACAAATTTTTTTGACATGAGCCAGAATTTTATAGAAGAATTACAATGGAGGGGTATGATTCATGACATGACCCCGGGAACAGAGGAGCAACTGCAGAAAGAGATGACTTTGGGTTACATTGGTTTTGATCCCACGGCGGATTCATTACACATTGGAAACCTGGTACCGGTAATGTTATTGGTGCACCTTCAAAGAAGCGGTCACAAGCCCATTGTGTTGATAGGAGGAGCCACAGGAAGGGTTGGAGATCCATCAGGAAAAACTGAG
Organism: uncultured Bacteroidales bacterium; assembly: GCA_964421215.1. GTDB lineage: Bacteria > Bacteroidota > Bacteroidia > Bacteroidales > JAADJA01 > JAADJA01. The sequence goes on from CAYQWA010000008.1 coordinate 123,071, forward strand.
GAGAGAAAGCTTTTGTCCGTTGACGATATAAACAACAACCTGGAAGGTCAAAAAAATCAACTCATGAAATTTCTGAACTTCAAGGATGGCGACAATAAAGCTGAGGTGGTGAACAATTATGACTGGTTTAAGGAATTTTCATTTCTCGATTTTATTCGTGATGTGGGAAAACACATTACGGTAAATTATATGATGTCGAAAGATTCCGTTAAAAAACGCCTTGACACCGGCATGTCGTTCACAGAGTTCACCTATCAGCTGGTACAGGGCTATGATTTTTACTGGCTTTACAAGAACAAAGGGTGTAAGCTACAGTTAGGAGGATCAGATCAATGGGGAAACATTGTTACAGGTACTGAGCTTATCCGACGTAAATATTTTGATGAAGGTGCAGAAGAAGCAGAAGCCTTTGCATTGACCTGCCCCCTGATAACAAAAGCAGATGGAAGCAAGTTCGGAAAAAGTGAAGGAGGAAACGTCTGGCTTGATCCTGAAAAAACATCTCCTTACAAATTTTACCAGTACTGGTTGAATGTTACTGATGAGGATGCTGAGAAATTGATTAAATATTTCACTTTGTTATCAAAGGAAGAGATAGAAGACCTGGTAGAACAGCATGCTGAGACGCCTCACTTGCGCCTGCTTCAAAAGGCCCTTGCAAAAGATGTAACCATCAGGGTTCATTCTGAAGACGACTACAACATGGCCGTAGAAGCATCTACTATTTTGTTTGGAAAAGGTACCACAGAGGTGCTGAAAGGCCTTCCTGAAAATATCTTTCTTTCTGTTTTTGAAGGTGTGCCTCAATTTGAAGTTCAGCGCAATGTGGTGGATGAGGGCATCGGAGTAATTGATTTTCTAGCGGAAACAACTTCTATTTTTGCTTCAAAGGGAGAGGCAAGAAGGATGCTTAAGGACAATGGTGTATCAGTAAACAAAGCCAAGGTAAAAGATAATTATCAAATCACTCAATCCGATTTATTGAACAATAAGTATATAATCGTGCAAAAGGGGAAAAGAAATTATTTTCTCGTACAATGCCTTTAATTTCTTTTTCGAGGATTATAATTTGCTTGTAATTTTGGTTTTTTTCAGAGGTGATTATGCTGTTCCTCAGATGAAAAAATGAAACCATTTTGAATTTGCAGTGTTTATTCTTTTACTTTTGCACAATTTTTATAACAACTTCATACTCTTAAATATATGGCAAAAAACCTTGTAATCGTTGAGTCGCCGGCAAAAGCTAAAACTATTGAAAAGTTTTTAGGTAAAGATTTTACCGTAAAATCAAGCTTTGGCCACGTGCGGGATCTTTCAAAAAAAGATCTAAGTGTTGACCTGGAAAAGGGATTTGTACCAAAATATGAAATTCCGGCTGATAAGAAAAAAACCATTAAGGACTTGAAAAAGATTGCTAGTGAAACGGATACTGTTTGGCTGGCAACAGATGAGGACCGTGAAGGAGAGGCTATTTCCTGGCATCTTGTGGAAGCGTTGGATCTGGATGAAACAAGGACCAAACGAATCGTATTCCACGAAATTACCAAAAATGCTATCCTTGAGGCCATTGAAAATCCAAGGACCATTGACCATCACCTGGTGGATGCACAGCAGGCAAGGCGAGTTCTTGACCGGCTTGTTGGGTACGAATTATCTCCGGTTTTATGGAAAAAAGTAAAGCCCGCTCTTTCGGCAGGAAGGGTGCAGTCGGTGGCTGTAAGGCTTATCGTTGAAAGGGAAGAAGAGATAAAAAACTTCAAATCTGAATCCTCTTTCAGGGTTTTGGCTGAATTTAATGTTCAGGACAGAGAAAAGACAACCATTAATGCAGAATTAAACAAACGATTTAAAACCAGCGAAGAGGCAAAGCAGTTTCTGGATAAGTGTATTCCAGCAGATTTTGAAGTAGAGGCTGTTGAAAAGAAACCGGCCAAAAAATCTCCTGCCCCGCCTTTTACCACATCCACATTGCAGCAGGAGGCCAGCAGAAAACTGGGATATTCAGTTGCCAAAACAATGCTTGTTGCTCAGCAATTGTATGAATCAGGTAAAATTACTTACATGCGAACCGACTCTGTTAACCTTTCCAAGTTGGCCCTTTCAGTTGCGAAAAAGGTTATCGGCGAAAAATATGGCGATAAGTATGTGAATCCCCGACAGTTCAAAACCAAATCCAAGTCTGCACAGGAGGCTCACGAAGCCATCCGGCCAACTTTCCTTGAAAACTCGGAAATCAGTGGTGATGCTTCACAGATGAGGTTATATGAACTGATCTGGAAAAGAACCATTGCTTCACAGATGGCTGATGCTCAACTTGAAAAGACCAATATAAATATTAAAGTGGATTCTGCATCTGAAAAATTCATTGCAAGAGGAGAGGTGATAACCTTTGATGGATTCTTAAAAGTATACCTTGAGTCGACTGATGACGAAGAAAATGACACTCAAAAAGGCCTGCTTCCAAAAGTTACTCAGGGTGAAAAACTTGACCGACTGGAAATCTCTGCAACCGAAAGGTTTACCCAACCTCCTGCAAGATATGCAGAAGCAAGCCTGGTTAAGAAGCTTGAGGAGTTGGGAATCGGAAGACCATCAACTTATGCCCCAACAATTTCAACCATCCAGAAAAGGGAATATGTTGTTAAGGAAGACAGGACAGGAGCCGACAGAAAATATTTCCAGTATATTCTTGCCAATGGAAAGATCGAAGGCAAAGAGCTGTTAGAAAAAACCCGTTTTGAAAAATCCAAATTGTTTCCTACAGACATTGGTACCGTGGTTAATAATTTTCTTGTGGAATACTTTGATAACATTCTCGATTACAATTTCACCGCCAGTGTTGAAAAGGAGTTTGACGAAATTGCTGAGGGTAATAAGGCATGGAATGAAATGATCAAGGATTTTTATGCTCCTTTCCATGAAAGAATTCAGGACACGCTTGAAAAGTCTAAAAAACAGAGTGGTGAAAGGTTGTTAGGAACCGATCCGGCCACAGGGAAGAATGTTTACGCCAAGATTGGTCGTTATGGTGCTATTGTACAAATCGGTGAGTCGATGGACGAAGACAAACCGCAATTTGCCGGAATGAAAAAAGGGCAGAGCATAGAATCTGTTACACTGGATGAAGCGCTGGAATTGTTCCAACTTCCAAGAACCCTGGGAATGTTTGAGGACAATGAAATGACAGTTGCTATTGGCCGTTTTGGACCCTACGTAAGGCACAGTAACAAATTTTATTCCCTTGAGAAAGCCGACGATCCTCTTTCTGTATCTGCTGAGAGAGCCATTGAGCTTATCGAGAAGAAGAGAAAAGCGGACAAGGAAAAGATCATCCAGCAGTTTGCAGAAGATGATTCCGTTCAAATTCTGAAAGGCAGGTACGGAGCTTACATCAAAAAAGACAAAAAGAATTACAGGATACCAAAAGGCAAAGATCCCGCCACCATTACACTGGACGATTGCCTTAAAATCATTGAAGCCGCTGACTCGAAAAAAGGTGGAAAAAAGAAATAATTTTCCTGTTTTGCTGCTGAAAACTTAGTGATTATTTTTTTCTGGCAATAGTAGATTTGTTTTATATTGGCACCATAAATTTTGGTGTATGGATATTTCGATCTATTTTGAACCTGTTGATCTTCCTGCTTATGAATTTGATGCCCCCGATTCCCGCCTGCAACTTGGTGGTCTGATCAGAAGTTACCTGAAAAAAGATGACTTCCCCGAATTGGGCGATGCTGACATTGCCATATTGGGAGTAAATGAAGATCGAAGAAGTGTTTCAAATTCTGGCTGTGCTAATGCACCAAACAAAATTCGTCAGGAACTATACAAGCTGTTTAACGGTGAAGCCAAACCAAGGATCGCAGACCTGGGAAACATACGGCAGGGCCATGAAGTTAAAGACACTTACTACGCCCTGTCAAACGTGTTAACTTACTTGTTGCAGAATAAAACAATCCCAGTTGTTCTGGGAGGAGGTCAAGACCTGACCTATGCTAACTACAGGGCTTATGAATCGTTGGGCCAGGTAATTAATATCCTGGCTGTTGATCCGGGATTTGACCTTGGACAAACCGACCAGAAACTTGACAGCCAGTCGTACCTGAACAAGATCATACTCCATCAGCCTAATTTTTTGTTTAATTTCACTAACATCGGCTACCAGTCCTACTACGTTGATCCACACTCCATTAACCTAATGAAAAATTTATACTTCGATGTATACAGGTTAGGAAAGATCAGGGAGAATCTTTTAGAGGCTGAACCCTTAACCAGGAATGCCGATATGATGACCATTGATGTTGCAGCAATTCGTCATTCTGACTCGCCCGGAACAAAGCTGGCAAATCCAAATGGATTTTATGGCGAAGAGATCTGTCAGGTCATGCGTTATGCCGGGCTAAGTGATAAGCTAACCTCCCTTGGTATTTATGAATACAATCCGGAACTTGACCCTAATAACCAAACCGCCAAACTGGTTTCCCAGATGATCTGGTATTTTGTGGATGGCTATTACAACCGTAAGAAAGATTATCCATACAAAGACAAAACTGAATATGTAAAATATACCGTCTCGATAAAAGACCATAAAGATCAAATTGTATTTTACAAAAGCAAGAAAAGCGACCGATGGTGGATGGACGTTCCGGTTAAGAAAAGCCTTGGCAATATTTACGAAAGACATCATCTGGTTCCATGCTCCTATAATGATTATGAAGTTGCCTGCAAGGATGATATTCCAGACAGGTGGTGGCAAGCTTATCAAAAGCTGATGTAAAAATGGTTAATTGGTTAAATCAGTTGAACCAGTTAAATCGGTAGGTATTGAGTTAGCAAAGGGTGTACATCTGACAATTCAAATATAAAACTTTCACTTATTTAATCCGTTCAGGGTTCTTATTAATGAATTGTTTCCAGCCTGAATAGCTTTTTGAATTTTGATTTGGGTTTTTCTGAAAGTAGTGGCATACTGCTGCTGCAAGTCCATCAGTTGCATCAAGGTGTTTTGGTGGGTCGTTGATGGAAAGCATACTGATCAACATTGCAGCTACCTGTTCTTTTGAAGCGTTTCCATTACCTGTTATCGACTGTTTTATCTTTTTTGGTGAGTATTCATAAATTGGAACATCCCTGTATAAGGCAGATGCCATTGCTACTCCCTGAGCCCGTCCAAGCTTTAGCATCGACTGAACATTTTTGCCATAAAAAGGAGCCTCAATAGCCAGTTCGTCAGGATGGTATTCATCGATAAGTGAAAGTGTTCTCTCAAAAATTTTTTTTAGCTTTAAGGCCTGGTTGTCGTATTTACTTAAGTGAATAACGCCTAAATGTAATAATTTGAGAACAGGTCCCTGATGATGTATAAGCCCGTATCCCATGATTGTAGTACCCGGATCGATTCCCAATATTATTCGTTCTGAATTCAAAATATAGAGTACTTTTGTGAGCTATTAATGAAGTATTTTACAAATATACATAAAAACAAAACCTACAATTATCTCATCAGGATTGCGATCATTTTTGCAACCTATTACTTCATTTATAAAGAAGTATTTCATAAGAAAAAGCTTGACTATGTTGTTGATTCGTTAAATGAGCTGATCGGCGAACCCCATGTAACATTTTTATTCACCTGGACGGTGGTATTAATGTTGGTTAATTGGGGAGTAGAATCCTTGAAATGGCAATTCCTGCTGAATAAAGTTGAACGTGTGTCTTTTTTAAAATCATATGAGGCTATATTATCCGGCATATCCGTGAGTATTTTTACCCCCAATAGGGTTGGAGAATGGTTTGGGCGCGTTTTTATTATGAAAAAGGCCAATCCATGGAAAGGTGTATTTATCACCATGATTGGAAGTTTCAGCCAGTTGTTGATCACGATCATTGTTGGCGCCATAAGTCTTGTTTTTTATGTCTCCGTTTATTTCAAGGATGCTGAGTTTTATTCAAATTATTTGTTTTATGGGCTTATACTTCTGGTAATAGTAATTATTGGGGCTTTGCTTCTTATTTTCCTGAACATCACCTCCATTCCCGGCTTCATCAACAAGATCCTTAAGAAGAGGTTTGTCCATTTCAATGATTATATTTCCGTAATTTCAGCATACAGCACTTTCGAGCTTGTTACTGTCCTGTTATTCAGTTTTTTACGGTATTGTGTATTTGCTTTACAATTTTACATCCTGCTAATGATGTTCTCAGTAGAAATACCAATACTTCATGGCCTGATGATCATTTCAATGATCTTTTTTGTAATGACTGCCATACCCACAGTTACGCTGGCTGAACTTGGAATAAGGGGCTCGGTATCTTTGCAACTGATTGGCCTGTATTTTACAAGGTTTGGAACGTTAACCGACAAAATTGAGATCGGTATCCTTTCATCAACCTCATTGTTGTGGGTAATTAACCTTGCTATTCCGGCTCTGTTAGGAACTCTCTTTGTATATCGCTTAACATTTTTCAGGAAAAGAAACAGATGAGCATTTACCTGTTGATATTTTATTCATTGTTGGCTATTTTCGGAATAATATATTCGATATTCATACTGTCCTATACATATGGTTGGTACAGGCTCATGGATTATTCTCCAGTGCAGTCGCCTGCAATTACGACAAAAGCAAGTGTAATCATTCCGGCAAGAAATGAGGCAGCCAATATTTTGAAATTGTTATCTGATTTGAAAGAACAATCAATCAAGGCAAATAGCTTTGAGGTTATTATAGTTGATGACCATTCAACTGACAATACTGCTTCTTTAGTTAAGGAGTTTATATCGAATAATCCTGATTTAATTTTTCACTTCTTTTCTCTTGCGGAAGAAAAGGAAAATACAGCGTTTAAAAAAAAGGCAATAAGAAAAGCCATTGAAAGGTCCAGTGGAGACTTGATCGTAACAACTGATGCTGACTGCAGGGTGGGATCCAGATGGCTTGAAACCATTGTTGCTTTTTATGAAAAGGAAAAACCAAGGATGATCGTTGGACCTGTGGTTTTTCATAACGAGACATCCTACTTCGAGAAAATGCAGACACAGGAGTTCCTGAGTTTGATCGCAATAACAGGAGGGGCTATCCGGATCAATAAACCCATAATGTGTAATGGGGCCAACCTGGCCTACGAGAAAGAAGCGTTTTTTGAAGCCGGTGGGTTTGGTTCAGACAGGTTCTCCTCGGGTGATGATGTTTTCCTGTTATTGAACATCCGGAAATTATTTGGAAACAAGTCCATTCGGTTTTTAAAAAATTACGATTCAATTGTTTTTACAGAAGCCAAAAAAAGTGTAAAAGATTTTTTTCATCAACGGACACGATGGGCATCGAAAAACAAAGGGTATGATTTAAATATTCTTTTCGTTTCTTTTAGTGTGTATATGTTCAATTTGCTGATTGTTGGTGGATTGATTGCATCCCCTTTTGTTCCTCAGTTGTTCGATGTAATCTTATCGCTTATATTGATTAAAATACTCGTTGACGTCCCTATATTAATTGGTATTGGTAATTTTGTTAAACGGTCGGGAATATTTTTATATGCTGTTCCTCTCATCTTTTTGTACCCTGTATACATTGTTTTAACAGGCGCTCTGGGGATTTTGGGCAGTTATAGCTGGAAGGGAAGACAAGTAAAAAATTAATCCGAAAAGCATGAAACATAAAAGTAATCTAAAAAACCTTCATCACACTGAAATCAGTGATATTTTAAATACAAAAGATAAGCGTGTAGTATTCGACAAAACCAATATTATACCCGATCACCGACAATTGTATGCTGACTTAAAAAAATATATCGGGTACGATAAGATCTCAAGGAAATCAGTGTTGGGAATCGACATGTATCAATACAGCTCACTTGGTGAATTTGAACAAACACTTATACCCTTCCTTTTTAAATCAATGTTTGAATCTACAGTTAAACTGTGTTTGCAAAATCACAAATTTATTTTTCAAAAATATTCGGTTGAAAGGATCGACAGGAATTTTATCAGCACTGGTGACGGAGGATTTCTTTTGTTTGACAACCCTTTGCAATCGTTGTTGTTCGCTGCCAACTTTGCTGTAGTACTCCGAACCTTTAATGCTTATCATTATTATCCCAGGTTACGAAGGATCATTGGAGCCATCAACATGAGGTATGCTATTACTTTTGATAAGATCTATACTTTTGAGAAAAATTACTTCGGAAGAGGCATTATTAACAATGCCAGAATATTAATAAAAGACGACCTGAACCGCTGTTTGATCGATGAACATGTTCACAGCTGGTTTATGACCAATCTAGATGGGGTTGAAAATCTTCAAATCGCAACTCTTGAAGATATTGCCAATATTTTCGAATACAGTAAAGGGTATGACAAAAAATTCATCGATAATGGGGATGAAATTTTTGAAAAAGAAACATCAAGAAAATATGGTATTATTAATTCGGATATTTTAAAAGTAGGGGTTATCCAGTCGAAAGAAACATCCATCAGTGTTTACAACCTTCACCTCCAGGCAACCATCAGGTTATATGATGATGAAGACCGGAAACGAAACAGGCTGATCACCGTTAGTTTAGGGAATTTGAATACGACAGGTATTTAGTTTTAGTTAACCGTTTTGGATCATTTATTTTAATCCTTTTCTAGAAATTTTGATCGAGGTGCTTTGGAATGATGGAATATTGGAACAATTGAAGTTCAGCAATAATTTAAACAATATTGCATTTTTCCAACCTTCCAATCTCCCAACTTGCCTTTAACATCTACTTAACAATTTATAATCATTCAAAATCGTTTTTGTTGTTTTCGCCATTATCTTTGCGCGAATCTATTCTTTGTTAGTTATTTATATAAATTTAAGATACAACAACATGAAAAACATTGTTCTGGTATTTATCCTTTCAGCAATTCTGATTTCCTGCTCAAATGAAGTAAAACAAGATTACAACTTTGCAATCAATGGCACCATCGATGGTGATTATTCAGGGAAAGCCTTCCTCTATAAAAGGGAAGCAGGAGATTGGGTAAATCTTGATTCTGTATTGGTTGAAAATAACAATTTCAGGTTTGAAGGAAACATTGATCTTCCTGAAGTCTATTATATTAGCATCGAAGGTGAAAGCCGGTTCCTTTCCATGTTTGTTGAACAATCAGAAATAGATGTCAAAACTTCAGTTGATGATTTTACCAGTCCTGATATAACAGGTTCTGCAGCTCATACAGAATATGAGGTTTATAAGGAAAAAATAAAAGTATATGAAGAGCAGATGGATGAAATCTGGACAAAAACCAAAGCAGCCAGAGAAGAAGGAAATGAAGAGCTGGAAGCTGAGCTGGATATGGAAATGGAGAAGGTAGATGAACAAAAGAAGCAGTTCATCCTGGATAATGCAAAGCAAAATAATACATCAGTAATTGCTGCCTATGCTGTTTTACGAAATGCTTATTATTTTGATGAGCATGACCTCGATCCGGTTGTTAGTAAATTTGATGTTGGCATACAATCTTCCACCTATGTTAAATCACTTGCCGAAAGAGTTGCCACTTTGAAAAGAGTTGCAGTAGGCCAACCAGCAGTTGATTTTACCATGAATGACATGGAAGGAGCTCCGGTAACGCTGTCTTCTCTTTATGGAAAATATTTACTGGTTGATTTCTGGGCATCCTGGTGTGGGCCCTGCCGTCATGAAAATCCGAATGTGGTTGCAGCTTATAATGAATTCTACGAAAAAGGATTTGACATCCTGGGTGTATCCTTTGATAAAGACCAAAATAAATGGATTGAAGCTGTAAGGGTTGATAACCTTACCTGGCACCAGGTTTCCGATTTAAAAGGCTGGGGAAATGCAGCCGGTAAACTTTATGGTGTAAATTCCATTCCTGCCAGTGTGTTGCTTGACCCTGAAGGAACCATCATTGCTAAAAATCTCCGGGGAGAGGATCTTCATGCTAAACTGAAAGAATTGCTAGGGGAATAAGTTTCATTTGCAGTTAAAGGTTAACATGTTTTTGACAAGCAGAATGACATTTAGGCAAGATTTGTTCATTCGCTACTAAAACACTAAGGCACAATAAATCACTAATTACTAATAATCCTACAAATAAACCTTTGTGCATTAGTGTCTTTGTGGCAAAATTTTCAGTGTACGTTGTAAACTATCTCATCACAAAATACCCAGGCTTTATCACCTGAGCCTTTGTGCCAATCAGGACATGTTTTGATATTTGAAGCCATCACTTTGATGAATAAAACTTCTTCTGTAAGTTCTGTTGTGAATTCCTGAATTCCTTTTTCTTCTTCTTTTTCCGCAATTCCTATATCAAAACGTTTTATCTCTTTAAAATCAACACCATTCAAAGATATAAAGAACACCACCTTTTCAGGCAGGAAAATCCATGAACCATGATCTTTTAGAAATCCTGCTGACAATTTATTCAATTGTTTTATCTTTTCTAGCTCTATGATGATCTCCAGGTCCTCACCCTGAAATCCCTGCCAGTTTCCATCATGGAACCTTTCAGTCCCGCGCTTTCCATTCACCAGGGCAAAATCACCTCCTGCAGAATACCGGTCAACATAAGAACTCTTATAAAGGGGAGGTTTTATTTTTGATTTAATAAATTCAGATTCCACTGTAAAACTCTCCCCTTCATTCCTAAATGTTTTTGCTTTTACAATTGTATTTTCAGCTAAAACAACCGGCTTTTCATAAAGCTTTGAATTTCTTGTTGGTTCTGTACCATCAACAGTGTAGTAAATATCACCTTTATTTCTGTTTTCTATTTCAATGGTTGATGTCTTATAAAACATTGCTCCTTCAGGCAGAATTCGTGGTCTTGGTACATATTTGTTTGTGTTGATCTTTTTTAATATTTCAACATCTGCCTTAATAACTTTACGGTCATAAGTCATTAAACCATTGGTTTCTGTTTCTACATCAGCTGTTTGGGTGTAAACTGTTGCAGCCAGCCCCTCCTCTTCTTTATATCTCCAGACATCAGTATAAAACTCTTCATATTTGGCTAATAGTTCGTTTTTGTCATTCATTTGACGATAGCCCCAATTTTCTTTTTGCCAGGTATGGTTTTCTACAAATAAACCCAATCCGCCAAATTCACCTAAAACTGATGCTCGATCCACCTCAGGATTGGGAAATCGTGGATCAGGATAATGGTGAATATCAATAACATCACCAACATTGCGATCCTCCCATCCACTTGCATTATTAACCAGCCGTGTGGAATCAAGTTCATTAACCAGCTCAACGATCCTTTCTGTTTCATACTGTCCCCATCCTTCGTTAAAAGGTACCCACATCACAATGGAAGGATTATTAAAGTGTGAGTGAATCAATTGGGTTAATTCCTGTTCAAACTGTTTTTTATGTTCAGTAGATGGGTTCAGGTCTTCGCCACCTGGAGGTACATAGCCATCAGCATTGGGCATATCCTGCCACACTAAAATGCCCAGTTTGTCGCACCAGTAATAAAATCTCCGGTTTTCAACTTTAACATGTTTTCGAAGCATATTAAAGCCCATGGCTTTTGTAATTTCTATATCATAGCGCATGGCCTCATCCGAAGGCGGTGTATTTAAACCATCAGGCCAGAATCCCTGGTCAAGTGGCCCGTTTTGAAAAAGTATATTATTGCTCAAAGCCAACCGGTTAAATCCTTTGTCGTCTTTTACAACGGAGATTTTTCGCATACCAAAATAGGATTCTACCTCATCAATAACAGTATTTTCACGGTAAAGACTGATCTTTATATCATATAAAAACGGATCATCTGGCGACCATAATTTAGGTTCCGGAATTTCGAGTTCAACCAGTTGACCATGAACAAATGTGCCGGTTTGGATTTCTTGTTTATTGTCAAATACCTGAACAAGGATTTCATCCTTTGAGCCAGGATTTATAACTTCAGTATTAATCAGGATTTTCGAATTATTAACATCAGTTGTTATTGTAAAATCTTTAATGTAGGATTCAGGTACAGGTTCCAACCAGACGGTTTGCCAGATTCCGGATGAAGGAGTATAAAATATTCCGCCTGGATCATTGATCTGTTTCCCCCTTGGTTGATATCCCTCATTTGTCGGGTCCCAGACCGATATCTTTAACTCGTAATTATTACCTGCTTCAACAAAATCGCTTATATCAAAATAGAAGGGGTCATAACCTCCCTTATGGATCCCAACTTTATTATCGTCGATCCATAATGTTGTTTTCCAATCAGAAGCCTCAACATGCAGCAAAACAATTTGATGATCCCATTCTTCAGGAATGGTAATATTTCGTTTATACCATATTGTATTCTCAACTCCAGGGCTTTTACCAATTCTGGAAAGAGCTGATTCAACAGGGAAGGGGACCAGGATTTTATCTCCATCAAATGAGGGCAGGCTGTCAATTGGAACGATATCAAAATCCCATAATCCGTTCAGGTTTATCCAATCGGGCCTTACCATTTGAGGTCTTGGGTATTCTTTCCACACATTTTCAGGATTGATTGTTTCAGCCCACTTTGTTAATAAGGGAGCTTCTGCATATTTCCAGGAATGGGTTTCCTGCTTTTGCTTACAGGAAATAAATAAGGAAATGAAAAAAAGACAAAGGGTAAATGATTTAATAGTGGACAGTCTCATTATTCAGGTTTTAAATTTATAATGAAACAATCAATAGGGAAGTAATATCCCGTATAAATCTGAACTATTTATTTTGTTCCTTTTCAAGCCAAAGTTCCCTGAAGGATTTCCGGGCAAATTTTGGTAATTCTCTTTTCGATCCCCATGATTGTTTAAAGAATATCTGTATTCCTAAATTTTTTAACCTTGAATTAAAAAGGTCCATGCGTTTTCGCTTCGCAAGGAATTTTTTCATTCCATTGATGGAGATTTTTTCTCCTTTGGCAGCAAAACCAGATAGCACGGATTCATTCCGGTTTTCAAGCAACAATTCATGAAGAGGAATTTTAACCGGGCATACTTCTGAACAATTGCCACACAAAGAAGAGGCAAAACTCAGGTGTTTATAATCTTCCATTCCTTTCATATGAGGAGTAATAACCGATCCTATAGGACCGCTGTAGGTAGTTGAATAAGAATGACCACCAATATTTTTATAAACAGGACAGGCATTCAAACATGAACCGCAACGAATACACATCATTGCCGCCCGCTGATTGGTCCTTTTTAAAACTTCCGACCGGTTGTTCTCAAGCAATACAAGGTATAATTCTTCAGGGCCATCAGTTTCTCCTTCCTGCCTGGGTCCCGAAACAATGGAGTTGTAAACGGTTAAATTTTGACCTGTTCCATAACTTGCCAGCAATGGCCAGAATAAGTCCAAATCGGACAAGGAAGGAATTACTTTTTCAACACCTACTATGGCTATGTGTACTTTTGGAAGTGACATGGACATCATCCCATTTCCTTCATTTTCTGTAACACAGATAGATCCTGTATCAGCTATAAGAAAATTTCCACCGGTAATTCCGATGTCGGCCGTTATAAATTTTTTTCTTAGTTCGTCGCGTACATAACCGGTTAATTCTTCCGGAGTGCTTTCTCGGGGAGTTTTTAGTTTTTCATGAAACAGTTCTGCAATGTCATCCCGCGATTTATGCATGGCAGGTGTAACAATATGATAAGGTTTTTCACCAGCTATTTGTACAATGTATTCACCAAGATCCGTTTCTACACTTTCTATGTTATTGGTTTCCAGAGCATCGTTAAGATCAATTTCTTCGGTGGTCATTGATTTCGATTTCACCACCTTTTTAGTATTATGGGTCTTAACGATCTCCAGTATCTCAGAAATGGCTTCCTGTGTATTTGTGGCCCATAGAATTTTGCCTCCATGTTTTTCAAAATTGGCTGCAAATTCGATAAGGTATTTATCAAGGTTATTAACTACCTTGTGTTTTATTGCATGGGCTCTTTTACGGGCAAGTTCCAGGTCTTTGTATTGTTGCATGCCCTTCTCAACAGCAATGTTGTATTTTGCAATATTAAATTTGATCTTGGTCCGGTGTTCCAGATCAAAGGCTTTTCGCTCCGAATCTTTTAGAAATTTGTTATAAATTTCGCTCATCTTATCTTTCGGAGTTAATGAATTAATGGAATTTTTTCAACCCTATTGATATGTCTTCCTCCTTCAAACATTGTATCTAAGAAGGTTGCAACCATTTCTTTTGCTGTCGCAAATTCAACAAAACGACCTGGCAAAGCGATGATATTTGCATTGTTATGTTGCCTGGTCAATTTTGACTGTTCCAGATCCCAACAAAGGCCAGCACGCACATTTGGGTATTTATTTGCTGTCATGCTGGCTCCCTGGCCACTACCACAGATAATAATCCCAAACATATCCTCATTTTCGTTGACCTCTTTTGCCACAGGATGAATAAAATCAGGGTAATCTACACTTTGCTCAGAATAGGTTCCCACATCTTTAAACTGATATCCTGATTTTGATAATTCATTTATCAGGTAAGTCTTTAATTCGAAACCGCCATGATCTGATCCTATGGGAATTACCTGCTTTTTATCGAACATGTTAATAAATTATTTCAAACAAAAGTAATGATTAAAAATATATCTGATTAAAAATTAAAGGTTTAATCAAATTTGAATTTTTCAATAATTCTATATTTCGTTAAAATTCAATTTATTAGTTTTTTCAACATTATATATGTTGATATCGTTGTAAATTTGTTGCAAAATTCTAATAATATGCTGAGATATTAACAATCAGTGGCTGAAGTAAAAATTTAACTGGAGTTATTAAAACATTCCACTAGTTTTATTCACCTTGTCAACATTATTTCAGGATTATTCAGGAACAAAATTATAAACCATATAGGATATTAACAAAAGTTAAAAACCTGTTTAAAATGTTCATTTATAACACTAAAAGGTGTTAAACTGATGTTAATAATAAGTAGAAAGTCGAAAAGTCAATAATAAGGGCAAATATATTTTAACACTACTAACAGGCCTATTATTATTAACATTATAAATTTATATAAAATATAATACTAATAGACGTGGATACAAGGCTTACCAACTACACAGATGCGGAATTAATCGAAAAGATCGTAGATTTGAAAAAGCAAAAAAATGCAATTCTTCTGGCGCATTTTTATCAAATTCCGCAAATACAGGATATTGCTGATTATGTAGGAGACAGTTTGGGGTTAGCACAAAGAGCAGCAGCTTCTGAGTCAGAAATTATTGTTTTTGCTGGTGTACATTTTATGGCTGAAACTGCAAAAATATTAAACCCTGATACCAAAGTTTTACTTCCGGACCTGGAAGCCGGTTGTTCTTTGGCAGCATCATGTCCAAAAGATTCGTTTACGGAATTCAAAGCAAAATATCCTGATCATATGGTCATTTCCTATATCAACTGCACAGCTGATATTAAGACCATGTCGGATTTGATTTGCACTTCAGGTAATGCTGTTCAATTGGTGGAATCTTTTCCAAAAGATCAAAAGATAATTTTTGCTCCTGATAAAAACCTGGGTGGTTACATCAATAATGTTACCGGCAGGAACATGGTTCTATGGGATGGGACATGCGAAGTTCATGATATATTGTCAACTGAAGCAGTGATTCAGCTAAAATTGGATCATCCGGATGCTAAGCTCATCGCTCATCCAGAATGCAAAGCACCGGTACTTGAACTTGCTGATTATGTTGGCTCAACTACGGCCATGCTTAAATTTACCATGAGCGATGATTCGGATAAATACATTGTTGCTACTGAAACGGGAATACTACATCAGATGCAAAAAAATTCACCTGGAAAGGAGTTTATTATTGTACCAACGGATGAAACCTGTTCATGCAACGACTGTCCTTATATGAAGATGAACACCCTTGAAAAATTATACCTGTGTCTTGAAAATGAAACTCCCGAAATAATTTTAGAAGAAGATGTAATTGTGCAGGCTGAAAAACCCATTCATCGTATGCTTGACATTTCAAAAAAACTTAAGCTGATCTAGTATGAAAAAAACAGTACTCATAAGTCTTTTGCTTTTAATCGTGATGGTTTCATCTTCTCAAAATGAAGTGGATCCGAACGGCTACAATGTGTTCTATTATGAAAACGGACAGGTAGCAAGCGAAGGAACTATGCGTGACGGAAAACCAGATGGCTACTGGAAAACATACTATGAAAACGGATTACTTAAATCAGAAGGAAACAGGCTAAATTTTGAGTTGGACAGCATTTGGACATTCTATAGCGATTCGGGTAAAGTTGCCGTACAAATCACTTATAAATTAGGAAAGAAGAATGGTATAAGAAGGACATTTCACGAAAACGAAATATTAGAAGAAAATTTTATAGATGATGTAAAACAGGGCTATACCCGGTATTATTATCCCAATGGAACCCTTTGGAAAGAAATGGAATTTGTTGACGGTCTGGAATTGGGTATTGGACGGGAATATGCAAAATCAGATGGCCGTGTGATCAAGCTGATGTATTATCAAAAAGGCTTTATCTCTGATATTGAAAACATTAACAGGATCGATAAGGCAAGAATGAAACAGGGTAAATGGATAGAATTCTGGGATAACTGGGCCATTAAAACAGAAGGTGAATACAAGAATGATCTGAAACACGGCTACTTCAAGGAATATTCGAAAGAGGGTGTATTGTTGAGTACATCCAAATACATTGACGGCTTAATCCAGGAAGATGTTGCTGAACTTGCCAAGCTGGATATTAAAACTGAATATTATCCCGATGGAAATGTAAAGATCGTAGCCAGCTATAAAGATGATGTTCCTGAAGGGATAAGGCGTGAATATAACCCAAAAGGACAAGTGGTGGCAGGATACATTTTTAAGAACGGGGATATTATAGGAGAAGGAATAATTGATGATGAAGGAATGAGGGACGGTCCATGGAAAGATTATTATCCCAATGGTGCATTAAAATCCGATGGACAGTACGAAACTGGAAAACGCACAGGATTATGGAAATTTTACCATCCCAACGGTGTACTGGAACAAACTGGATCTTATAATAAAGATGGAAAAGAAGACGGTACCTGGACCTGGTATTTTGCTACCGGTGATCTATTAAGGGAGGAAAGTTATTTCAACGGCAAAATCGATGGATACAGCATAGAGTATGACGAATACGGAGTGGTTATTGCCGAAGGAGAATACCTTGAGGATTACCGGGAAGGGAAGTGGGTATTTAATTATGGCGACCATAAATCCGAAGGTGAATTCCTCAATGGAATGCGTCATGGTAAATGGAAAAGCTACTATAGCGATGATGTCCTGAGTTTTGAAGGAAAGTACATAGAAGACAATCCAAACGGCCGTCACACCTGGTTCTGGTCAAACGGAATTAAAAAGACAGAAGGCAACTACATCATGGGATTAAAAGACGGCGAGTGGATCAAATACAATTTCGACGGAACCCCATTTATCAGCATCTTTTATGAAAACGGTAGGGAGAAGAAATATGATGGTATCAGAGTTAGGGTACTGGAAGCTGATGAAGGGGAGATATCCGGGGAGGAGTTGTATTAGCCATCTACCAACACCACCTTCGCCATCCCACTAACCAAATAGATCCGCCTGTTATCCAGCCTTATACATTTGTGTCGGGTTCTTAATTTCTCTATCTTTTTAAAAACAATGCCATTATGTATTCTGAATGTGGCATTGTTGGGCAGATCATTTAGGGTTAAATAATCTTTTGGTCCGTCATAACGCCTTAGTTCAGCGAGTAATCTTGTATTGGATGTTGAGGAAGTTGGATTTTTAAAATAGCTGGCAACAGGGCCAAGCAAATCTTCCGGGAATACCATGTTATTGAGAAATGGCTGCATTAATTCGATAAAATTGTTTTTCCACTCTGGCCCGTGCGGTTTTACCCTGTTTTTATTTTTTATCCAGGTTTTTAAATGCGCAATTTCATGTA
>CAYQWA010000008.1:141110-176099 GCA_964421215.1 uncultured Bacteroidales bacterium
GGTTTTACCCTGTTTTTATTTTTTATCCAGGTTTTTAAATGCGCAATTTCATGTACAAGGGTTATTAAAAAGTGGTATTTATTCAGGTCATGGTTGATGGAAATTTTATGATAAGAAACCTTGTGGGGTGAACGGTAATCACCAAGCTTGGTTGACCTGCTCCTGGTAATGTTCAACTGCACGTTTGAATTCTCCAGCCATTCAAGGATTTGAGGAACAGCTGCTTCAGGAAGATATTTCTCAAGGACTTCTTTATACTTTTTCATTGAAATAAATGCTGCCGGAGGTAGTTTTTTCTGATTGGCTGAATTCCGGACAATCAAGGCATTTCTTTTTTAATTTTTTGGAGGAAGAACAAGATCCCAGCATAATAATACTGATCCCGAATACTAAAACCAACCTGAATAATGTTTTGAATTGCATAAAAATTTATTTTATAAACGGGCAAAATTAGAAATTAATATAAAGCCCTAATTGAATTTTTGAACGAAAGGATTTCAATTATAAAAGTCGGTATCGTTGCAATTGAAACATAAAACAAAGATTAATTATGAACCATATTAGGCATATAAGGACATTTAAGGATTTTCGTATATGCCTAATATGGTTATTTTTCTTAGGTAGCGCCCTTGATATTATTTGTAATTAGTTTGAATGAGAAAGTGTTTATTATTAATTTAGCCGAAACAATCCATTCATATGTTAAGCCAGTTTGGCAGGTATATATTGTTGATGTTAAAAGTTTTCCGGAGGCCTGACAAGTTCAGGGTTTTCCGGAAACAACTGATTGTTGAAATTCAGCACCTCGGTGTTGAATCATTGGGTATTGTTGCCATTATTTCGGTTTTTATGGGTGCTGTTGTGGCGATTCAAACAGCCTATAATATCGACAGCCCGCTGATCCCTTTAAAAATGGTTGGATTCACAGTTCGACAATCAGTAATTCTGGAATTCTCTCCTACCATCATGAGCCTGATCCTAGCGGGGAAAGTAGGTTCTCGAATTGCATCTGAGATAGGTACCATGAGGGTTACAGAGCAAATCGATGCACTTGAGATCATGGGGATAAACCCGGCCAATTACCTGATTTTTCCAAAAGTAACTGCAGCCATGATCTTTAATCCTGTAATCATTATTCTAAGCATGGGATTTGCATTAATTGGTGGAGGTTTGGTAGCTATGTTTACCAACCTCTTTACATCCCAGGATTATATTGAAGGGCTTAGAGGCTGGTTTGAAAGTTTTACCATTGTGTATGCCTTAATTAAAACTGTTGTATTTGCATTTATTATTACCAGTATTGCCGGTTTTGAAGGCTATTCTGTTAAAGGAGGAGCCATCCAGGTTGGTGCAGCAAGTACACGTGCCGTGGTATGGAGTAGTATTATGATCATTCTTTTCAATTTGGTGTTAACACAATTGTTGCTCTCATGATCGAAGCCCGGAACATATCAAAATCATTCGGTGACAACCAGGTGTTGAAAGATGTTTCGGTTACCCTTGAAAAAGGCAAAACCAACCTGATCATTGGCCAAAGCGGATCCGGAAAAACAGTACTGATGAAGTGCCTGGTTGGTCTTCATGAAGTGGATGAGGGCAGTGTGATATTTGATAACAGAAACTTCTCTGAAATGAATTATAAGCAGCGAAAAAACATCCGAAAAGAAATTGGAATGCTGTTTCAGGGAGGGGCTTTGTTTGATTCCAAAACAGTTGAAGAAAATGTAATGTTCCCTTTAACCATGTATACCAATCAATCCATGGATGAGAAAAGAGAAAGGGTAAACTTCTGTCTTGACTGGGTTAACTTAAAAGATGCCAATAAACTCTACCCGGCAGAATTAAGTGGGGGTATGGTAAAAAGGGTAGCCATTGCACGTGCTATTTCCATGAATCCCAAATACCTGTTCTGTGATGAACCCAATTCCGGCCTGGATCCCCATACAGCAGGTGTTATCGATGACCTGATCCAAAGGCTTACTTATGAATTCCAGATGACTACGGTTGTAAATACCCATGACATGAATTCTGTGATTAAGACCGGAGATAAGATCTCTTACATATACAAAGGAAATTTATGGTGGGAAGGTGATAAAACCCAGATACTGGATACAGACAATAAAGAACTCAACGACTTTGTTTTTGATACGGAATTGACGAAAAGACTTAAGAAGAAATGACGAATTCCTAATATCTAATTTCTAAACAATTTCAAATGATTCAAATCTCAATTGTCCCAAACTTACAACTAATAATGAATCCTGTTTTGAATTTTGACCTTTTGTCCCGCTTAGCGGGATGTGCTTGTTTAGAAATTAGTAATTAGACATTAGAAATTTCATATGAACATTATCGACATCGTTCTCATCATCCCCATTATCTGGTTTGCCTACCAGGGTTTTAAGCGGGGATTCGTTATTGAGCTTGCCTCACTGGTGGCATTGATCCTTGGAATTTATGTTGCATTGTATTTTTCAGGGTATGCGGCTAATTTTTTGGTGAACAACCTCAACATGGGCCCAAAATATTTAACTGTAGTTTCTTTTATCATCACGTTTATTGTTATCGTTTTCCTGGTGTATATGGTAGGAAGAATACTTGAACGGGTGATCAATATGGTGGCTCTTGGATTTATCAACAAAATAGCCGGAGGTGCTTTTGGGATTCTAAAGGCTGTAGTATTTATGAGTATAGTTTTGATGATCATCAATCATTTTAACGATGAATTTATATCTGCAGAAAAGAAAGACGGTTCAATGCTATATACACCAATAGAAGGCATTGCTCCCATGTTGTGGGATAGTATTGAGGACTGGGATATTAATGATCCCAAAGTAAAGGAGTTGCAGGAAGACATGGACAGTGTTACCATTTAGGTTTCATTCGTAATTAACATTGCCATTGTGAAACAACTAAACGGAAGAAAATCAAAAAATTCAATACTAACCATTGTGCTGGTTTTTGTTTCTGTGTTCTCCTTTTCACAGATCAAAGTAGCCTGTGTTGGTAACAGCATAACATTTGGTTCAGGAATTGAAGGGCGTGACTCTTTGGCCTATCCTCAACAATTGGGTAGGATACTTGGTCAGGATTGGGAAGTAAGAAACTATGGGCACAGCGGGGCAACTGCATTAAAGAATGGAAACAGGCCTTATTCAAAACTGCCGGAGTACAAACAGGTACCTGAGTATGAACCCGATGTTGTAATTCTCCTCCTCGGTACCAATGATTCCAAGCCTGATAACTGGGACAATCATAAGTCTGAATTTAAATCCGATTATGAAGACCTGGTCGACTATTTTTCCAATCTCAATTCCCAGCCATTGGTTATGGCCGGGATACCGGTTCCTGTTATTGAAGACCAGTGGGGAATCACCAAAGAGGTGACTGAAGGTGATATCACTGAAATAATCAGGCAGGTTGCTGAAGAAAAAAACCTGACCATAATCAACTTTTACAGCAACCTGAAAAGCAAGGATTATGTTTTCCCTGACAAGATCCATCCCAATGCAGAAGGTGCAAAAATTATGGCGATACAAGCAGCACTAATACTGTTAAGAAACAAAGACATTATTATAAACAGAGAACTGAAATAGATCATGAAAAGCAAAACGCTTTATGTTTCAGTAGCGCTTAATGTTTTTTTGGTTGTCCTTATCCTGACAATGCTTCTCCGGAATAAGGAACAAGCCTGGCAAAAATGGATAAAATACAAAGGCTCTGCCTCTTTGGTTATGTTTGGCGATTCCCATGTTGCAAGAGGAGAATGGAATTCATTGATAAATGATCAATCTGTATTAAGGCTGGGATGGGGTGGTTTTACAAGTGACCAGCTCAAAGGACTGGTGCATTTTGCAATAGATTATAAACCCGAAAAGGTTTTAATATTATGTGGAGGAAATGACATCCGCAGCAGGTGCTTTTCTGTGAACAACACCGTTACAAACCTGAAATTTATGGCTGATGCTTTAAGCGCCCATAACATTACCCCTGTTTTCCAGAAATTGATTTACCGGCAAAATAATCCCGA
The DNA here is from genome assembly GCA_964421215.1 of uncultured Bacteroidales bacterium. Taxonomy (GTDB): domain Bacteria; phylum Bacteroidota; class Bacteroidia; order Bacteroidales; family JAADJA01; genus JAADJA01. The sequence continues at coordinate 145,141 of CAYQWA010000008.1, forward strand.
ATATAATTCCATGATCGATTCCATTAATTTCCAACTTTCGAGTTATTGTACGATGGAAAAACTACAGCTAATCGACATTGGGCAAAACATGTACGGCTCCAACGGATTAAAACCTACATTGACGGATGATGGTATTCATCTGAATGATGAGGGATATGACCTCTGGGCATCAGAGATTAATGAATTCTTAGAAAAGAACAAGTAGACTTATCCTTTTATCGCCTTCACTCCCGGCAACACTTTGCCTTCAATATATTCCAGCATGGCACCACCTCCAGTGGAAACATAACTTACTTTGTCTTTAAGCCCATATTTGTTGATGGCGGCCACAGAGTCGCCTCCACCAATAAGTGAGTAAGCTCCTTTTTCTGTTGCTTTCGCAACTGCTTCAGCAATGGCTTTGGTTCCGGCTGAAAAGTTCTCCATTTCAAATACACCCATAGGGCCATTCCAAAGGATTGTTTTGGAGTTCTCTATGATCTCTGTAAAGGTTTTGATGGATTCCGGCCCGATATCAAGTCCCATCCAATCATCAGGAATATCATCTACTTTAGAGAGTTTTTTGTTGGCATCATTATCAAACTTATCTGCAATAATAGTATCGGTTGGAATAGCAAGATTTACACCCAGATCCTCTGCTCCTTCATATGTGTGGAGTGCAACTTCAAGTAATTCATCTTCAATAAGCGATTTACCAACATGACCACCTTTTGCATGGATGAAGGTGAACATCATCCCGCCTCCAACAATCAGGTTATCCACTTTGCTCAGCAGGTTGTTTATGATCTCGATCTTTCCTGAAACCTTTGCTCCTCCCAGTATAGCTGTAAAAGGTTTTTGAGCATCCAGCAGCACCTTGTCAATGCTTTTTACTTCATTTTCCATGATGTAGCCGAACATTTTGTTTTCCGGGAAAAACTTTGCAATGATCGCCGTGGAAGCATGCGCCCTGTGAGCGGTTCCAAAAGCGTCGTTCATATAAACATCACCGAGGGCAGCAAGCTTTTCGGCAAAAGCTACATCCCCTTTGATCTCTTCTTTATAAAACCTCAGGTTTTCAAGAAGCAATACTTCGCCGTTTTGTAATTCGCCGGCTAAGTTTTTTGCAGAATCACCGATACAATCATCAGCAAACTTTACCTGAACTCCAATTTTTTCAGAAAGATAACCACTAACATGTTTCAGTGAAAATTTTGCTTCCGGACCCTCTTTTGGCCTTCCCAGGTGGGACATTAAAATTACAGAACCGTTTCCGGCCAATATCTTTTTTATGGTAGGGATAGCAGCGTCGATCCTGGTGGAATCGGTAATTTCAAATTTGTCATTAAGGGGTACGTTAAAGTCAACCCTTATCAATACCTTTTTATCCTGAAAATTAAATGTATCAATTGTTTTCATTTATGTTTTATATTTTATAATTCTCTTATTTGTTTTGCTAAGTCAGTTATTTCGAATCAATTACACTGATTTCAAACATGAAGGCGTGTTCAAAATTCCAAATTTCAAAATTACTTAAAAATGTATTTGGTTAATAATTCATTAATTTTGCCGTTTAATATCTCAGAAAGGGTTGAATGCAAAAATTTCAGGGGACCATACAATCAAAATTAAGCAAACAGGAAACGTCCATATTTGCAGTTATGTCAGCATTGGCAGCCGAACATGGAGCCATAAACCTATCGCAAGGATTTCCCGACTTCCCCATTTCACGTAAACTGATAGAGCTTGTTTTCAAATACATGAAAAAGGGGCACAATCAGTATGCTCCCATGACAGGCGTTCCGGAGTTGAGGGAACAAATAGCTTTAAAGGTTAAGAAGAATTACAAAGTGGATTATGATCCACACAAAGAGATCAACATAACTGCCGGAGCAACTCAGGCTTTGCATTCGGCAATTGCAGCTACCATTCGTGATGAAGACGAGGTCATTGTTTTTGAACCTGCATACGATGCCTATGTTCCGCTGATAAAGCTACACGGTGGGATCGTAAAATATGCTGAGCTTAAACTTCCGGAGTACCGGATCGACTGGCAGGAGGTAAAAAAACTCATCTCCAACCGGACGAGGATGATCATTATCAATTCGCCGCATAATCCTACCGGAAGTGTATTAAAGCCTTCTGACCTGGAAGAGCTGGATAAATTAACCCGGAATTCCGACATAATTGTTTTGAGTGATGAGGTGTATGAACACCTGATCTTTGATTCAATCAAACACGAAAGTGTATGCGGATACCCGGAGCTGGCCAGCCGCTCATTTGTGGTGGGCTCTTTTGGTAAAACCTTCCATGCTACGGGTTGGAAAATGGGTTTTGTACTCGCTCCGGAAAACCTTATGGAAGAGTTCAGGAAAGTGCACCAGTTCGTGGTCTTTACTTGTAATACACCTGTTCAGTATGCCCTGGCGGAGTTTTTAACCGACAGCACCAATTACGAAGACCTGGGTAAATTTTATCAGCGAAAAAGAGATTATTTCCTTAAGCTGATCAATGGTTCGAGGTTTAAGGTTGTTCCTTCGCATGGAACTTATTTTCAGTTGCTCGACTACAGTGCTATTACCGACGAAAGCGAGACTGATTTTGCAGTCAGGATGACCAAAGAATTTAAACTGGCCTCCATTCCTGTTTCGGTATTTTATCATAAAAAGATTGACAATAAGGTATTACGGTTTTGTTTTGCGAAAGAGGAGAAAACCCTGGAGAAGGCTGCTGCGATTTTGAATAAGATATAGAATAGAACGCAGATAACACAGATCATGCAGATCTCCGCAGATTTAAATTTGATCAGTGAAAATCAGTTTAATCTGCGTCATCAGCGTTCCATAAAATCTCTGAGTAAGTCATGACTGACCTAAAAATAACGCTGCTACAAACCGATCTGATCTGGGAAAATCCGGAGAAGAATTTGCAGATGTATGACGCTAAGCTTTCAGGATTAGCTCAGCAACAGGATATCATTGTCCTTCCTGAAATGTTTAATACAGGATTCACCATGAATGTGGAAAACCTTGCCGAACAAATGACCGGCAACACCATTCAATGGATGAAGCAAAAAGCCTATGATCTTGATGCTGTTGTTGCGGGCAGCTTGCTGATCAAAGAGTCGGGCAACTATTACAATCGTTTTATCTGGATGCAACCCGACGGTTCTTTTGAACACTACGACAAGCGTCATCTTTTTTCCATGGTTGGCGAGGACAAGGTAATGGCCAGGGGAAATTCACACACCATTGTACATTACAAAAATTGGAAGATCAATCTGCAAATATGTTATGATCTTCGTTTTCCGGTATGGAGCAAGAACAATTATTCCACCGCCGGACATGATTATGATGTGATGGTTTATATAGCCAACTGGCCTGAGATCAGAAGTGATGCCTATAAAAAACTCCTTATGGCCAGGGCCATCGAAAACCAGGCTTTTGTTGTATGGGTTAACCGTATTGGTAAAGACGGGAATGGCATTTATCACTCCGGCGATTCCATGCTTGTTGATCCTGTGGGCAATGTTGTTGACCAGGTAAATGCCGGTGAAGAAAAAACTTTAACAGTCACCCTTTCTTATTCACTTCTTGAGAAGATAAGGAATAAGTTTCGCTTTGCTGCTGATTGGGATCGGTTTGAGGTTTTGTGATGTTTAGTTTGAGAACATTTTGATATTCAAAACAGATCTTAAATTTCCTAATTGATATCCTAGTCTTTTATTATTATCAACGCTTGATAAGCTTTTTAACAAAAGAACCATTTTCAGAGTGAATTCTTAATAAATATAACCCGCTATTTAAGTTCTTCACCTTTATTGGATGTCTATCTTTATCTAGTAAGAGTTTTTTAACCATGACTCCCTGCATATCAGTTATTTCAATCAACAGGTTACTTCTGTTTGTGGGCATTTCAATTAAGATATAATCATTTGTTGGATTTGGGAAAATATTTACAATGTTTGAAAATGTATTTTTATCAGAGAAAGTAGGAACGCCATTTTCGTTATAAACAGACACGCCATTATACCCAATCCACTTTGAATTATTTTCATCTATCGCGATTGACCACACGAAACTTCCTAGCAGCTCTGAATTTTCGTAAGTGTATAAATTCCAGTTGTTTCCATCAAAAGCCGCAAGGCCTGACTCGGTTCCAATCCACTTAATTCCAATTTCCTCAATAGCAAGGATATTTGCATAATCACTTGTTAAAGGTGAATTAGAAGCGTTGTACACAGTCCAATTTGTCCCATCAAAAGCTGCAAGCCCCCCAGAAGCCCCAAACCCTGAATAGTCAATTGCCCCGACCCATACTGTCCCATTCTGTTCAACGACAATTGAATGGATAGAGTTTGCAGGTAAACCTGAGTTGTATTCGTTGTAAACAGTCCAGTTCGTATCATCAAATTTTGCAAGACCTGCTTCGGTTCCAATCCACTTTACCCCGTTATTGATAGTTATTGATGTGGTCCAATCATAGGGCAAGCCTGAGTTTGATTCGTTGTAAATTGTCCAATTTGTATCATCAAATTTTGCTACACCATCAAAAGTTGTCCCTATCCATTTTGTTCCATTTTCGTCTATAGCTATTGAATTTATATCGTTATCAGGCAGGCCTGAGTTTGATTCATTATAAGCCGTCCAATTTGTACCATCAAATTTTACTACACCATAATTATGCATTCCTATCCATTTTGTTCCATTTTCTTCAATGGCTATGGAGTTAACAAAGTTTGAAGGCAATCCAGAATTCGTTGTAGAATATGTAGTCCAGTTTCCGTCAAACTTTGCAAGCCCGTTTTCGGTCCCAATCCACTTCGTGTTATTATTTTCTATGGCTATAACAATTACATCATGACTTGGCAGCCCTGAGTTTGATGTGTTGTGGGTTGTCCAATTCACCCCGTTAAATTTTGTTACCCCACAATTCTCGATGATATGTTTTGTTCCAATCCAGATTGCTCCATTTTCGTCGCTAACCACCGCATTTATATTTTCGATCGGAATTCCAGAATTTGAAGTATTATAGGTTGTCCAGATCGAGGTTCCATAAAATCTTATTAATCCTTCGTCTGTGCCAATCCATCTGGTTCCATTTTCATCAATGGCCAAAGATTTGATCTTGTTTGATGAAAGACCTGAATTATAGGAATTATAAACAGTCCAGCTAGTTCCATTAAATCTAACCAGACCTTCACTAGTACCAAGCCATTTAACTCCGTTAGCATCAATGGCAATTGAAGTTACACTATTTTTAGGCAAACTGGAATTTGAAGTGTCGTAAACCGTCCAGTTTAATCCATCAAATTTTGCTAATCCACCGCTTGTTCCAATCCATTTAATTCCATTTTGTTCAGTTGCTATTGAACGAATGTAATTTGAGGGTAAACCTGAGTTAGATGTGTTGTATATTGTCCAGTTCGTTCCATCAAAAGCTGCTAAGCCATCATCATCTTGGTACGAACCACATCCAATCCACTTTATTCCATATTCGTCTATTGCTATTGAGTGAACCCTATTTGAAGGCAAACCAGAATTTGAAGTATTGTAGGTAACCCAGTTTGATCCATCAAACTTTGCCAACCCTCTACTAATTGTGCCAACCCACTTGTCCCCATTATCTTCTATGGCAAGAGCGTTTAAGTAATTTTGAGGTAAACCGTTCAATGACTTTAGGTAAAAAGTCTTATCGCCTGAATTTATGTCAATGCTTACTAAGCCTCCGTTTATTGTGGCTGCCCATACAAGGTTATCCTCTTCTACCAAGGCTTTGATCCTGTTCCCGTATGTATAATGGACCCACTGTGAATTTTGAGCATTTGTAAAGCATAACAAACTTAAAATACCGATTATTAATGAAAAACATTTTTTCATAGGATATTGATGTAATTACATTATTACATTTTTCATCGTTAGATTTTGATTATTTCATCACCGGATATTGTATGCAAAGGTCTGGTGTTTTATCCAAAAAAATTTTGGTTTGACTAAGATAATAAATACTGTTGAATAGAATTTCAGTTATAAGTGAAAAAAATTGCTAGTTTGCTCCTTTTTCTAAGTAACGCTTTGCCCTGGATTTAAAGTTTTCCTCAAACGAAATGCAGTTAATGGCCATAAACAGCCTGTTGTAGACCAGACTGTAATCAAACTGGTGATGTTCATGAATGCTGCCCCACATTATCGATGGAGGGATATCCCCGGTGTTTGCTATTCCTTCGTGGATCTTTTGATACAGGCTGTCCTTTTTTGCCAGCTTATCAAGATATTTCAGGTATTTACCTTCCAGGTTTATGTCTAAAGTATAATAACCGGGTGGATTGATCAGCGCCGTGTCCTTAATCCTGATCTTATTTACCTGCGAATTCATCCAAATTTCGTTAAAGAAATTATCGGACTTCAATGATTGGAAAAGCTCTTCCCTGGCGATACTGTCAGGATTTATCATAAGGTATACCTGTTCATAATCCCTGCGTTTTTTCACCAGGCCATCCATAAATTGATGGTAAGCACTCTCTTTGTCCTGGCTTGTGGCCCAGTCCAGGACCAAATCGTCGAAGTAGGAGAGGATGCGGTTAAGGCTTTTTACTTCTGCCTTTGTAAATATATCATTGATGATTTGATCCTGGTATAATTCATTGGCGGCTGGCTTACATCCTGCCAGGAAAAGGATGCAAATAACAAATCTGGTAGTTTGTTTCATTTCATCAACCCTGAATAATTTTGCCCTCACCGATCTCTGCTTAATGTTACCAGAAATACCTTCCTATCATAAACAAAAACATGAGGATTGACGCTGCATAAGCAAGTTTTCGCTTATTGGTCAGGTTTAGAAGAAACATAATGGATAAAATGATAATAGCGTGAACGTGAGGCGTTTCTTTATCCATCTTAAAAGGATCTGCTATATAAAGCACGCAAAAAGCTGTGATTACTGTAAACAACAGGACAATGAATATCCACTCGTATTTGAATCTTTTTACTAGCATGATGTATTATGATTAATGTTGAATAGTTCCTAAAATTGCTCCGTTTTTTGCGTATCGGAAATCTGTAAAATATAGCATTTGGTCTCCGCAGATAGAATAGCGATCTTTATAAAGAACGCCATAGTTTTCTCCAAATTTATTATAATTATTTAATATATTCATTTCATATTTCGTGCTTCCCCAACTAGCCACTCCCCAGACCAATGAAAACGCACCTAAAGGATTGCTACCAACTAGGAGTGAGGTTACACCTAGTCCGAAGGATGCCCCAAACATAATATCTCCATTCGTGCCCATTAACAAATCTTGTGTTTCAAAATCTGTAGCATAGAAATATCCTTGATCTCTGTAATATGCTATTCTATCCTCCAGTGACATGTTTTCTATATCATTTTGATCAGGTTGAGCATTCTCATCTTTAGGAGGATCGTCTGGTTTTGATTGACCATGTAAAGCATGATTAAACAACACAGCATAAGCACTTGTTATTGCGCCATTGGCAAATGAGCCACCGCTTAATGATTCTGCGGTTCCACCGAGCGCTGAAGATACAAATAGCTGAGCACCTGCTTCTGCCCCATATATAATTGATCCGGAGAGGGATCCGATTGCTCCAGAAATGAAACCATGCCCAAATCTTCCCCCCTGGGCTAATCTCATTGTTCCCTGCATGGCCCCATGAGCAAAGGCCCTCCTTATTTCATTGGCAAACTTTCCTACATTCCCAAACATTTCACCAATTCCGATAGCAAATCCGGATGAAACTGCTCCAATAATTGCGCCTTGAAATCCTGCCGCTATAGCATCCTTGAAGTTTGATCCGTTTAAGGTTGATCCCAGGAAGCCTCCTGTAAAACCACCCAAAAAGCCTGCTATGACGGGTGATAATGTTCCTGCTGTAATAGCTGAAACAGTTATAGCTGCTATTCCGGCAACAAGAGGCTTCCAATTATCACTCAACCATGAGTAGCCACTAGGATCTACTAATGACAGAGGATTGTTCATTACATAGGTATAGGGATTAAAGCCCTGGGTGTTTGAAGGAATAAAGCCCAGCGGATCAGGACTAAGAAAATAGCCCAGAACCGGATCATAAATTCTTCCGTTCATGTTGACCATTGCAAACAAATCGAGGTGTTCATGACCGGTATATCCTCTATCGGTAAGTGAGGGCTGTGGCTCATTGAAGGGAAGCCAGATGTCAGGGTTTCGTTTTAATCCCCAGGCATCATAACTGTATTCTTCTAATAAACTCCCTGTATTGTCAGTGATAGATTGGATTGATCCCAAATGATCCTTATGAACATAAACCAATTGATCTGAGGCGTTTTCCTTTTTTGAATAGATGGCAAATAATCCGTCAGGAGAAATTAAATAGTGTGTTTCCTTAGCCAGACCATTTTTTATCTTTTTTTCAAAAACTCCTCCAACATAGATTTTTATTTGGGAAAGACCGGCATCGGGATTATTTATGGATTGTACCAGACGACTATGGCCAATACCATAGGTAATATTAAGGGTTTTATTTCCCTGATTGACCTGGGTAATTTTATCAAATGAAGTATACTCAACCTCAGGAAACTGATCCTCTCCTTGATAGAATGAAGGAGTATTATCGATTGATACAAGGTTGTAAGGATTTAAATCTCCATTATCGTAAGCATAATTATTGGCTGTATGAAAATCAGGATTGCCGGAACACCTTTTAAATAAAACTCTACCCAATTCATCGTAATCCAATTCAACAACTGCCTGAGTTGAATAATTGAGAGTGTTTACAACCTCTTTCAATCTGTTAAGGTTGTCGTAATCAAAAAGTTCGCTTAAAAAATTTCCTTCAGCTGTAACCTTATTTCGATTTGTTAAATTTCCAAGGTCGTCCCATTCATAAATAAAATTCTGAATTAAGTTAGATGATCTAAAAGTCTCAATTGAATTTAGATACCCGGTAGCTTCGAAGTAGTTCTTGTTAGTTACTACACCATTACCATACTTAATTTCTTCAATTTGTTGTCTGGCATTTTTTTGTGTCATTTCCCATAACGGGGAGCCAGGATTTTGAATATCAAGTATCTTGCCCAGGTAGCCAAACTGGTTGTATTTATTTTGAATAATGAATCCGGAAGGGTATTTATATTCCTTTAATCTTCCGAAAACATCATAAACATTGGAAGTGACAAATACCTGCTCTTCACCATCAATATAAACGTATTCCTCTTCATTTAAAACTCTGCCGAACTCATCATAAACAAATTCCTTTTTATGAATCTCACCTCCTGCCTCAACAAGCAATATGTTGTCAAGCAAACCATCAATCTGATTATCGTAACTCCATATTGTTTGGCCTGTACCTGGTTCTGTTTGTTGTGTAATTCGGCCGATGCGGTCATAAGTGATGTTTTCAATTTCCGGATTTCCATGATGAAGTTGTGTAATTAATTCTCCGAAAGCGTTGTAATCGTATTCCTTTAGTCCAATCGCTGGGTCATCAACCGAAAAAGTATTTCCAAAAACATCATAGGTGTATTTTATTGTAGTGAGGCCGGAGTCTGCAACGCACGATATCCATGTTGAATCAAGCAGGCCAGCACTATTGTATGCATACATTACTTTTCCATTCAGCGCATCAAATTTCGAAATGGTCCATCCATTTGCATTTATAATTTCTTTGCTTTCCTGGATCTCTCCCTGATTGTATTTTTTTATTGTTTTTGTCAGGCCTGCGTATTCGTAATCTGTTTGTCTGTCACCCGGATATATTTTTGTTTTTACTCTGCCAATTTCATCGTATTCCAGTAATGAAGAATATTTGACACTTCCTTTAAAATATGGATCTGAAATACTTAGCAATTGACCATTATCCGGATCATAATCTTTATCAATATAAATTTCTGTCCCATCAAATCCATAGGAAACAATTCGCCATTCACGACCCAGCTGATCGTAAAAAGTTTTCACCGGAGAATTCCCGGAACTTTGTTCCCATTTGTACCAATGAACATAATTATTAGGCTTATCAGGATCATTCTCTGCCCACCTTAAAACCACCTTTCTTTGTGTGTTATCGGGATTTATAACTTTATTTGGTCGACTGAACTCATCATAAAAAAACTGTGTTTCAAGGTATTCAATATTGTTTTTATAAACCCTTTCAAAGGTTTTGTTTCCAGTTACAGGATCATGATCATATGCTGTTTTATGGCCTTCTGCATTTATGAATTCATCAACAAAACGACCTGAAATACCATAGGTTGTTTCATTCATTCGTTGTGGAGGACCTGAAGGATCTTCAGGTGCTGATTCGGTCGTTGTTAGAATGTTGCCAAATGAATCATATGTATATTCCTTCTCCCATTTCAGATCAACTTCCGGCTCGATAATTTCTTTTTGTGTTTTTCCGTAATGTGGATTGGTGGGGTCAAAACTACCGGTTTGAGAGTCTATACCATAATACTCAAATTGGGATTCCCGGAATATCAAATCAGGTTCAGTTGTTCCCGAATATACTGAGGGTGCTTTTTTGGTTACCTGTGTCTTCAATAATCGGCCGATCACCCAGTTGGTTTCGTCATTAAAATAATCGTGGCTGGCCTCTTCTATAAATGGAAACTGATCATCATCCGGATAAACATCATAACCAGCATAAGCTGTAATTACATTTGGATTTCCATAGTGGTCAAATTCTGATGAAACGGTCTTGCTTACTTTATATAATTCATTGTCAGCATTGCTTTCGAATTGTTGTGTCAAACTGGTGTTAATATATGGGAAAAAGATCTTGGTGTTGGCAACAGTGTTGATATGGTGCAGGGAATAGGCGGTTTTTGATATTAACCATTCTTGCTCACCCTCAGACATTGTATATATAAATGTTGAATCATTATATGGGTAGAAGTAGTTGTTTTGTGGAATGTATACATCATATGTGTTCCGGATCAATAAACTCTCCTTGTAATTAAGCTGAGTCATGGATTTGAATCCCAGGAAGCCCTTACCGGTTCTGTGGGTTATTCCCATAGAATAATGATAATTTGTCGGAGGGAAAAAACCACCCATTCCATTTTCTTTGTGTAAACTTGTGGCCACATAAAGAGGGGCAAAAAATTCACTTAACTGATCATCATAAGCATCACCTCGGGTATATCCGGAATATCTTGGCAGTGTTGTATATTGAATAGCAGACTCCAGCCCTATTCCATTGGTTATGCTTGTGATACTGTTGGAATTAATGTCCTTGTCAAAACAGAAATAAAACTTCCAGTCAATTTCATTTGCTGTGATATCTTCCGTGTTTAATAAAACTATGGCATCTGATTTCCCGGTACCATTAAATTTACCTGAATATACATCCGTACTTAGAAGTAGTTTTGAATCAGGATTAAAATTAAATTTGGGACCATAAGTAATTTTTTTTGTGTTTTGTCCTCTTTGACTTATATACATGTATTGTATTGAGGACCATTGTGTACCCCCGTTGTCCTTTATGATAAAATCGGTTGATCCGTCTCCGTTTAAATCAGAAGGATAAAGTTTAATTGTTGAGAAATCTCCTGTAATGGTTGCACCTGGTGTAAATCCGACACCATATGAATAATAGATAAGCAGGTTGTCATAGTCATCAATTTCATAAAGGTCGGTTTTATTATCTCCGTTAAACTCACCGATTCCCAATAACATTTGAGCACTTAGATCCGGCAATGGATAAATAACAAAATCATCGTTGTTGTCATTAAGCATATATAGATTAGAACTTGATATATCCAGTGTTATAAAGTCCGTTTTCCCATCTCCATTGAAGTCCCCGGGAAGAAAGTTTGCCTCTCCTAATGAATACTCGATAAATGAGTCTGTTTCAATAATTTCAGTAATACTTCCCCTATAAATATGGATCTTGTTTTCAGTTGATTCTTTTATGAGCAAGTCGTTAACTCCGTCTCCATCAAAATCTCCCGAGAGCGTTGCCTCTATTCCGGCAAGCTCTATAATGTTCTCATGCTTAATAAAATCCCAATCGTTATTTTGATCATTTATTATCTCGTATAATTGTAAATTTGAATTTTCATCATAGGCTATTAACTCAGGAATATTATCACCGTTTAAATCGACTGAAGATTTTATTTCAGTAATGTGTGGATCATCCGAAACATCATACAAGACAGACTTAATTCCAAATGTGTTATTTTTATTATTAACGGCCATCCTGGGCTCGTCCCCCGGAGCATATGAATCTTTTAAAATCAGGATGTCTTCAAAACCATCATCATTAAAATCTCCGGTAACAGGATTGAAATTGAACATGTTTTGTACATCATCCTCGTTGTAAATCAACAAAGAGTCTTTAATTGGATTTACATGGATGTTCCAAAGAAAAGATGTGCTGTTGAATTTTTTATTCCCGGATCTTAGTTCAATATTTGATACATAATGCTCATCAAAATACCCACTCTGGGTGTATGATAAATTATAGCTTTTTATTTCTACACCATTGTGTTTAACGCATATTTTATCCACCCTCCTGATGTTGCTGTATTCATACTTTTCAGGGCCATTATGGAAAAAAACTATTTTCCTTTGTTCCGGATTCAACTGAGTATATTCAAATTCTACGGTATATTCTCCTATAATCCCATTAGCAACATTGCTGGTATAAAGAATCTTTTTAATGTATATTTCTCCGGGGTTGTCGACCTGATTAAAGTCTGTGTAGAAATATTCAATACTATTGCCATACCTGTCGGATATGGAATCCAGGTGCCAGCTAAGGGTGGAATTTCCATCGTAACCGTAACTTAATACGGACTCTTTTTCTGCAGCATTGTAACCGTAATACCTGGTTAGGCCAGTTTTGGTGATCTCCTTGAAATAATTAATTTTATAAGAACCCGGGGAGTGGTTGGCCAGTATTTTGGAAAACTTATCTACTTCGGCCCTGTATTCAACCCAAACATCTTTATTTTTTGAAACTTCTTTCTTTAATAAAACACTACCATCGAGTGTTAACAGGTCGTTTTCAAAGTCAACATCATCAATGGCATCACTATAATAGTGTGAATGATTGGTTCTGGATATTGCTGACAAGCCTCCAATTGACCACCCTTGACCCATAATTCCGTCTGCTCCCTGGCTATTATATACTAGGGCAAGTTCAGGGGTCATGCCCGCAATACCAGGAGGCAATTCGATTGGAATTGTGTATATCGCTGCTCCGGTTGGTGAAACTGATAGATTCCCCGGAATTGTTCCCACCACACCATTATCACCAGGATTTGGGCCCCCGGTTTGGCCTTCCATTGGAGGAATAATAGATAAGGGAAGGTTTTTCGCTTTAAAATGACCCTCTTCAGCAGGGTGGGACTCAAATCCTTCTGAAAGATAGATACAATCACTTGCGTAATAGTTTTCCTGATTTTGTGGGGTCTGCGGATCAGGTATCTCGGTATTTAGGTAATAAATATTGCCCCAGTAGTTATTAAATTCCTGGCCAACAGCAAATAAAACACAAGTTGATAGCAGAAGAAGGATATAAGCTTTTTTCATGATTTTGGTTATTAAAATGGATGTAATTTGGCTGATTCGTTAAAAATTATTTCTTCACAATTTTGCGGAACTCTTCTTTCCCTTTGAATTTTATGTTTAGAATATAGATACCATCAGGATGGTTATTGATATTTATAATAGTAACAGGCTGGATTCTTTCTTTCTGAAGAATGATATTTCCCATTAATGTATGTAGTGTGAGATCAATACTCGCTCCTGGCTCCCATCCATCAATTTCTACAACAAAGGCCCCATTACCGGGATTAGGAGAAACAGTAATGGTTGGTTCGCCAGGCTTTAATGTCCGGTTTGTTATTTCATCTTTATCAATCCCGGAATTTTTATAATCATGTGATGTTAAATCAACAGTCATATGTTCACCTGGATCAACAACACAATTGATTCGTGTTAATCTGTTGCCAGAATTATCATAAGTGAAGCAAATTCCCTCTGTTTGGCTTTTCCCTGTCTGTGTAATTCCGGTAAACAGGATAGCAATAGCTATTGAAATGAATAGATATTTCATTTTACTATGGTTTTGATTAATAAAAAACTATCAGGGTTTTCAGCCCCGGTAAACTCAGTTTATTCTGAAAGTTGATCCTTAAGCGATTCAATTTCTTTCTGTTGTTCTATGGTGTAAAGCGTTAGCTCTTCGATTTTTTTCAGAAGAATACCTGTCATGTCCCCAAGATTAATTCCGTTTTCATGAACCTCTTTTTTCGAAGGGACCTCCGGTAGGTGTTTGTTATGTTTAATGTATCTTTCCAGCTCTGTCAGCGAAACGAGTTTGTAGTCATCGTAGAAAACGAAATCGTACCAACTGTCTTCGTGCTGAACCATAACCTCTTCAGCAATGATATCTCCTGCAACCGCAACACAATAGACCCCTGGATTATTGGTTCCAATTCCCACCTGCCCATTGTCATTAATGAAAATACCTTCATTCGGACTGCCATCATAATTTATCCAGTTTCCGTTTGTAGTCAATGTTTGGGTTAATGTGTGGTTGCCCAGATTGTCAACAGGAATATTAGTCAGGGCAGATCCATCACCAATAAATGATATGGCGTTTACTTCTCCGGCAACATCCAGTTTGTGGCCTGGAGTAAGTGTTCCAATTCCCAAATCACCCTCTTCGGTTAATATCATTTGGGTGCTTGTTTGCAATGTTTTCCCTTTAAACTTTAAACCGTCCTGTCCCTGTAATTCATCAATGTTCTTTATGTCAGTATCTCCAAGATCGATAGTATTCATAAATGACCAGTCGTTTACTTTGAGAGTCCCGTTCACCTCAAGTTTTTCCGACGGACTTGATGTTCCGATCCCGACCTTTCCTGTGGATCCTATTCCATAGGCTGATCCTACAAAAAATGTGGGGATATCGCTGTTAAAGGCGATCATAAGTGAGTTGGGAATGCTGTTGTCCAGGTTGTTATCGGGATCGACACCATAGCCTATTGTCATGGCGCTGCTGGTTAATGTTCTGGCATATCTTCCAATAACTACTGAATTTCCTCCCATTGCCTGAACGTCCATTCCTTGTGCAAAGCTTCTGAAACCTTCTGCTTTGGCTCTTTGACCAAAAGCAAAGGCCCATTTTTGAGTTGCGGAAGACTCTTCTCCTCCTGCCAGTGAATACAGGCCCATCTCGGATGTTGAATTTTTGTAGCCATAAGCCGTACTGTAATTACCCAATGCTGAGTTTAACATACCCGAAGCAAAAGATGCTTCACCGGTGGCTGTGTTTTGAATTCCGAGTGCACTTGAAGATTCAATGATTTCATTTTTGGAGCAGCTCACACAGTTTTTATCATCTCCTTTCTGGGCATGCAAGGTAAGGGCAAAGAGGTGGCTAATAACGAAAAATAAGACTATTCTTCTCATGATTATAAAATTTAAGATGTTTATTAAAAAATTGGTTTTATTGCTTTAGCAATTTCCCGCCATCAATGGCTTTTCCGCTTTCATTGATAATGGAATAAATGTAAAATCCTTTTGGAAGCCAGGAAATGTTAATTTCACTTTGCTGGTGTGGTCTTATCCAGTCCTTATATAAAACATTGCCATTTGCTCCGTATAAAATTAAGCTTAGGTTTTCTCTTTCTGTTTTCAAATAAATTTTGTCGGACACCGGGTTTGGGTAAACAAAAACGTCTTTAAATTCTGAAAATACTTTTTCATCTGTCCCTGTGATGATGTCATCTGGCATTACTTTTTTGATGAAGATGTCCTGATAAAGTGATCCCTGCTCCTGGTTGGTGGTTCCGGTAATTATACATCCGCCATCAGATGTAGCGGTAACATACCTGAAATCGTATTGTGTATCCCCTCCCAAATACTTATTTCCAATCACATTAAAATCTGAATCAAATATATAGATCTGGTATATTTCTGTTCCATATGGAGAGGCCCAACAATCATGTGTAGCAACCCAAATAATATTTTCATCAATAAAGTCCATTCCTTTAAATCTGGCAGCCCATTGTCTTCCCTCTTCAATAATAATGGTGTCTTTAAGGGCCTGAAAAGATGGATTATATTGGATTAGTTGAAGATCATAAAAGTAATTTAGATTGCTTCTAGTCGAGATAAAAAGAAAATTACCATCTGATAAGTATCGGCATGTAGCTAAACCGCCAACCTCTAAACCATACCCACCCATAATAAACTCCAAGTCGTTGTCAAGTTCTATCCAGTCATAATTTCCACAATTAAAATAGTAATAACCTGTTCCATCACTTTTTACAACCAGGTCTGCTCCTTCTTCTCCATCAAAACTATTATTGGTGTAGTGATTATAATTGATAAGATTACCCTCTATATCCAACTCAACCATCATAAATCCTTGTATTGTTGAAGAGGGGAAATCATCCATGTGGCCAGCTAATACAATATTACCTTCCTGGTTGATAACCATATCGTAAGGAGTGAAATAATCGTATCCACTTGGGATTATATTGTAATATTTTTCCGAAACAAGCTCCAGATCATACGTAAACTCTGCCACACATAAATAATGATATAATGTATCAACAATTCTTCCAATTAGTAAAATGCTGTTATATTTATCTATTCCAAAAGAATACATAAAATGTGTATCTTGTTTAATGATTTGTTTTACAAGCAAATCGTTGTCATTATTAAATCTGCACACTAAAGCTTTTTGAAAATCATTTGAATCCAGCTGTCCTCCCAGGCTATAATAATATCCTCCTGCCTCAAAACTAGAAATTCCAAAATCCTGATTAGGACTATTAAACTTAATTTCGAAACTACTTTGACACAATATTGCAGTTACTATTAAATTGATACCGAAAGCTAAAAACAGGAGTTTCATTTTGTAACTTATAATTCTATTGGTTGATAATTACAATCAGGTTTTGCATATGGTAATGCGTACATTAATTCGAAATAGTGAAAATATAAAGTTTCGTTAGGTGGCTCTAGGTTAAGTATAAAATTTCCTTGGACATCCTTAAAGTTAATAAAACTATACCCCTGTGGTATATTTTCATGTTCGCGCGCAAGATCGGTAATGACATAATCAAGTTCCCAGTAATAAGTTGACATTTCATTAGACATTAAACAGAGATCATCATCATGATTAAACGGAACAACCATATTGTTCATACAAAAGATATAATAATCATTATAATTATCTTTTGGGTCATTTGGTCTTCTTAACCATTCTTCCCCACCCGTTACTTCAACAGACTTCGGTCCCGCCAAAGCCATGCATTCATTCATGTCATATTTAGGATAAACATTAACAAGCTCATGGGCCGCATCTAGTCCTGGCTGGGTATTCCCGGCACATCCACCGCCATATTCACCATACCACCAGTTATCTCCTATGTTAAACGGATACGGATCAATTCCCTTGTTTCCGGTCACCGTTTCCACATTAAAGCTAACCTCATAATCTGTTTCTTCTGTCTTTTCAAGAATGACGATGTATAGGCCTTTGTCATCAAAGCCGGAATTGTAATAATCCTCCCGGGCTTCATCAATTAATTGTTGATACCTCACAGCCACAACATCCATATCAATTTTGCCGTCCTGGTTTTTTTGTACTATTAAAGTGGCATCAGCAGATGTGAATTCGCCATAATCTTCGAAAGGAAACCCATAGGTCAGGTTCACCGCGCCTTCCATGAGCCACATGGCTTCATCAGCGTTCAGGCTTTCACCATCTTTGTAATTCGGGTTTTCTTTGTAGAAGGTCATCTTTTCAGCAAAATACGAAATTTTATTAAAAACTGTGTAGTCTTTGACATCTTCAGTAGCAAGGACAACTTCAGCGTCTTCCTGCTTCGTACATGAGTTCAGGATCATCACCACAACCATTGCTAAAATAGCCAGAAAAGTTACTATTTGAATTTTTTTCATTGGTTAATAATTTAAGTTCAACATTTGGTTTGGGATTATAAAATTAGCCAATGACATGACCAAATGTCAAGGGAATTTTCAGTTTATTAATAAACGAACTCCTAAGGGGAACAGGCGCAATATATTATTGCATGAACGATTGAGTCAAAGCTCTGCTAATGTTTGTTTGATAAAATCTATGATTTGTTTTTTACGTCTGACGGCAACTGGTAATTTGACATTATTTCTTAAGGAGATATTACAATTCCGGCCTGAACTAATTTCTTCGAGGTAGTTTAAATTGATCAGATATTTACGATGGGACCGGCAAAATATGTTTTTTGATAATATTTCTTCGAGTTCTCCTAAGCTTTTGCAAACTAAAACATTCTTCCCGCTGGATAAATGAATCGTGCTGTACTTCCCATCTGCTTCACAAAAAACAACATCATCGATCGAAATCGCTTTTTTTCCGTTTTTAAAAGGGAGCAGTATTTTAGCCATGAAGCTTATATTAAACTAATTTATAATGACGGGTTAAAAGCAAGGGGAGATGCCGAATTTTATAGTATAACACAAGACTCTATAGACTGACGTTTTTGGTTGTAAGAGAAATTGAACATTGGATTCAGGCCAGCTTCTCCCCTCTATATTATTAATAAAAAAAACGGGCAAAAGGTTACCTGATGATCGATAGAAGTAGAAATGTTTCTTTTTGAGATGGGGATTATAAATCCCCGGTTATTAGGTCTGGGATTGCAAATCCCAGACAGCTGTAGACAGCTGCGAGAGCTTTAATGTATTGCATATTTGTTAGGTTTAATAAAATCCTTCAACTCAAAGCCGGTGGTTTTGATGATCTTACGGGCCTCCTCCAGGGCTGTGTAATAATTGTTGTATTCAGCAAGAAATATGGATTTAAGGGTGTTTACATTGACCAGAAGCAGAATATAATAATGATGGGTTACGGAGCTTTTGTCGGAGTGTATATTACCAAAAGAGTATTTTTCCGTGACAAAATCGTTGGTTAAATAGATGATTGTAAAATCCTTTAACAAGAACCATTCACCATACCTGATGCCCATAAAAGATTTATACTCCCGGATGCGTTTTGAACTACTGTCCATTTGAATGCCCCTGATATCAAGCGCATAAACGATTAGCAGGATAAACAGGAAAAGAAGTCCGCTTGCACTGTAATAATCTCTGTTTAGTCCATTTACAATAACACCAACTAAAACCCCGATGGCAATAAAAAAGCAAAGGATCCCGCCTTTTGATTTGAAGCGAGGGCCGTGCGAATGTTTAATTGGCCTGTTGTTTTGTGAAAATAAATCAGCTAATTCCATTTTACGTTTAACGGCTTAATGATCCACGGCTTAAAGAGGTTGTGTTGTACAGCATATATTACTCAATCGCAGGCAAAACAATTCTTTCCAATATTTTTTGATGATGATTTTTAACAACATAATTGCCCCCTGTAAATACAACAACCATATTCAGATCATCAATTACCATTATTTTTTGGCCTCCCCATCCTGAAGCAGCATAGAAATCTACTTCTTTTTTAGGAGCGCTCAGCGTTCCTGTCCACCACGAATAACTGTATCCTTGTTTTCTGAAATCACTACCTGGTACTTTAATGCCGGTATTGTTGTGATAATTTTTTTTGCTTAGCTCAATCCATTTCGGCGAAATAATCTGCTGTTCGTTCCAAACACCATTGTTCAAAAAACAGATGCCAATTTTTAGCATATCACGGCTTGTGATCTTTAGCCCGCCGCCACCAGCTATTACTCCGTTTTCAAAACGATTCCATGTAGCTGAATCAATTCCGAGCGGTTCAAAAAGATACTTATCCGCAAATTCGGCCATATCCTGTCCAGTCGCATTCTTTATAATTTCAGTCAGTACAATGGTGCCCCCGCTATTGTAGTTGAAGGCTTCACCTGGTGTATGATTCAAGGACCTTTCCAGCGCACATGCTATGGGGTTGTTCTGGCAATCCCAGTGAATCCTGTCTATATCATTTGCTTTAGAACCATGAGAAGTACTCCATTCATCAAATTCAAGACCAGAACTCATGGTTAGCAAATGTTCAACAGTAATTTTTTCTTTTCCGTTTGTTTTGTACTGTTGATGATCCGGTAAGTAATTAAAAATGGGATCTTGCACATCCAAATAACCTTTATCTGCGGCAATTCCAGCTACTGCTGAAACTACACTTTTTGTACACGACATAAGAGAATGTAAATTATCTTTTTCCCACTGTATGCGTTCGCCATAATGATATTGACCCTCATATTTAAATAGGTTTCCTTGCATATATTCTTCAAATACCAGCAATCCGTTTTTATAAATTAATACCGAATGGACCTGGTCGTATTTATTGGCATAAATGCAGTTCATTACTTTTGAAATTATAAGTGAATCCATACCAATCTGCTCCAATGTGCCAACTCTTATTCCATCGTTTAAAGATTCGGGTGATTGATAAGAATAAACTGAAGGACAATTAGTGCAACTAATAAATGAGAGTGAAAGAATCCAAATTAATAGTGTAATATTTTTCATCATGGCATTTTTATATGTTTGTAAACTCAGGTTAATTTATCGTTTACAAGATAAAGTGTATAGTCTTTCGTTATGATTAAAGATCATGCCCATTTGTTCTGCCAATTTACAAAATATTCTGGCCGGAACCAGAATGCCAAAAAAGAATGCAGGAGTAGGTAAAATTTTGTTGTAGTTGTTTAACGCTGGATGATTGGAATACTCCCGCCAACCGGCCAGGCAGGAATCCCAACCAGCATTGGGTACACAAATCCCCATTAGTTATCCAGCAAGATACATTTAACTGTATTTAAACTATTCGTGGTTTTAAGCTGAACCAGGTACATTCCTTTTATACACTTTTTCCCTGATTCATCGGTTCCGTCCCAGACAATAGGACTGGTTGTCCCTGATAAATTTTCACAAGCCCATTCTTTTATTTTGGTACCGGCCATATTATATATTGAAACCGTTGCCGGGGGCTGTGAGTTGTTAAAGGAAATATTGGTTTTTTTGCTAAAAACTGCAGGATAAACAAAAAGTACTTCTTCTGTGTGGTCGTTTATGCCGGTTGAAATGTTTTCAATGGTAAATGTGTAATAATTATCCGGTGCAGTTATTGGAAGCGTTGTATGTCTTCCGGAGGAATCAGCTGCTGCAAAATAATAATCATAAGTGTCCCCGATTACAGGATAAGGAATGAAACCAAACAGTGAGTCAGTCCCGCTTACCGGTGCCAGTTCGGTGTAATCCCATGTTGAGGTTCCTGAGAGCCGCCAGTAAAACCTGAGCTCGGAAGTTACGAGGCCGGATTGGCTGTAATCCAGCACCCTGACTTTAAATTTAGGATCTCCCACAAAAGCAACCTGTCCTTTTAAAGGTTTATGTTCCAGTCGCAGCATGCCCCTGTCAAAAATCGCTTTAGTCCTGCAATGCAAAGCATCGTAGTAATACCAGTCCTCCCATTCAAACCCAATAACCTCATAACCGGGCATGGCTTCAACCCAGGTTTGCAAGGCTGTTTCGTCGGAGCTTATTCCGAACAAAGGGACCAGCACCTTTTTGTTCAGGATTAATGAATTGGTATAGGCAGCAACTTCTGCTCCGTTGTAGGCTCCACAATAGATCCTTATAATTTCGTAAGGCTCTCCCCAACAATTTAATTCATTGCCCAGGTATTCGGCAAGGTTTTCACAACAGTCGTATTCCGGATTCCATTCGTCGACCTCTTTTACCAGTATGGTTTCTTCATCCAGCAATTTAGCATAGCAATCAATGTGTTGAATACCGTAAACTTCAGGATTGTCGACGATGATGTAGTTTGTAATCCCCAGTGAATCCTGCATAAGCTGCCTGAAAAAGTCTTCGTTTCCAACGGGAAGGTTTTCGTCCAGCATTTGTTGGGTAGATATGGCTGTTGAGTAGCCATCGACCATGACATTGCCACCGGTAAGGTAAACCGGAAGGCTGATAAGGGGACAATTAAATGAATCGGCAAGGATACCGTTCACGGCGTCGTCCTCCTCATAACCCAAAATACCTTTGTTGCTCTTGTCGGGGGATAGTATTTTGTTGGAGTCGGAATTACAGCCCGGCACCCAGGGGTAGCCATCAAACACAGGATCTGCAATTCCTCCAATGCCTTCGTTGGTGAACACATAATGTGGGCCCCAGTCACGGGTCCAGTGAGAGTAAGTAGGGGCAAAAATAAACCTGCAATAATCAGTATTTACTCCCCAGTTGTTGAATGAGGCAAGTGCCTGATCTCTCTGGTAATAGGACTCAACCAATACATACAGGCTGTCGTCTTTTGCCAGCTCAACAACCAGGTCGGAGGGAATACCTAGTGGCCAACGGATAAGCGTTCCCCAGGCCGGCTCCCATTCGGCAACAAACCTTGGTGATTGCCCATAGGATGTGGAAACTAGCAACATAAAAAAAGCTATGATAAGTGTTGACTTGCAACAGTTTGAGGTTGTCATTTCAGTCGTTTTTTCGTATTCAGCTCATACCTGCCTTTTGGCTATGCTATATTTCAGCAAATTTAGCTTATCTTTTATAACCCTGTTCATGCCTGTTGTACCTTTTCTTTGTATTCTTTTTTTTCTTTTTGGCACTTTTTAAGGTGGTGTTCGGGTCATCACTTAAATACACAGCCACACCTTCATGGGCTACGACCTCCAGCACTCTTCCATAGTTTTCGGGCAAATCCAGCTCTAGAGCATCCCTCCATATTCCTTTTCCATAAACAGCAATTTTTTCATCAGGCTCAAGGATTCCCTCATTGTATCGAAGTGTTTTATTAAAGCCCAGAAAGCCTTCACTTTCATAGCCTTTGCTGTTCAGGTAGTTTTCCAGGTTTCCGGTGGCATCGTTCATAAATCCGGAAGAAAATCGTTCGTCCTGGACGATGTAACATTTCAGGTGGTCATCATTGATCAATGCACAATGATCTCCTTCACGAATCAAAAGTCTGCCTGCAACCTCCTCCTCTATAATGGTGCTCCAACGGGACGACTTTCCCGACGACACCTTTTGTTCAACATGAACATAATAAAATGAACATTCACGGTAGGACAGAGGAGCAAACAGAGGCTTTTCTACCAATTCAACTTTTCCTACAATCCTTGCAATTTCATTGTCTTTAAATTCACCGATCTTTTTTAACTCCGCCTTTTTCAGCTTCCGTTTTATTCTGGCCTTTTTGTTAAATACCTGGCTTAAGATTATAATTGCTACGACCACAACAACAATTACAAAAAAAATGTATTGATCCATCAGGTTAAAGTTTATAGGTTTGATTCTACAAAAAAGATAGATGTAATGACCTTAATCATTAATTTTTATGGTTTGTTTACAGATTTTATCCCCGCGCAAAATTGATTTTTCCAGCTTGACCTCCACTTTGTGGTCAAACAATGTCTCAAATATGGTTTTTGTATAACCCACAGTGCAATGGCACAAATAGGAATTACTCACTCCCTCCTTCACCAAAGGACAGGTACATTTTTCAAAAACAAGGGTTATTGTGTTTCCTGTTTTGGTCAGTCTTGATGTGTTGTAGTGCTCTTTCTTATAAATAGTAAACAGTTGATCAATGCTTGTGCCGGGGGGAAATTTATTCCTGACATGAACTGCTCCTTTATAAAGTTCTGACTCTTTGCAACAGGACGCTCCGCATTTTTCTAATATATCAAATCCTTTTTTGTCATTTAGTTTTGAGATCTCATCCAAAACCTCGTTGGTCCATTTTGTTATCCGGTTGTTATCCTCCATTTAATTTTTATTTCTTCCACAGCTCATGGAAATCTCTTTTAATACACGCTTAAAAGACAAAACAAAGCAATTAATGCCCAAAAGATCCATTGAAACAGTTTAAATACCCCCATTTTTATCGAAGAATTAATTGCAATAAGGAATTGCACAATGGCAAATCCTGCATAAATAATTCCGATGAATTTTACAATGTCTTGAGTATTTTCAAAGATCAGATTTTGTCCAATTGCAATGGCAATCAAAATTACTGAAGTTAAGATCATAAATACTGACATGTAATGGAATAAGCTCTGCATAACCTTTTTAGGTATTTCATCAATATTTGATTCTAAAACAGGCTTTAAAAAGTCTTTATGCCCAATTGCAAAATGTCCAATTGTTGCAAATGAAGCCAATACTCCGGAAGTTAAGATAAAGTAGTCCATTTTTTAAGTTTTTAAGTTACTTTTATTTTTTCTGTTTTTAAGCCTTACTCTTCAATGGCCCCGCCAATTATTTTCAAATGTTTTCTGAATGTATAATCGGGATCCTTCTTTCTTTTAATCAGGTAGTCGTTGAAATGGAGCTGGTTTCTAAGTAAGTTCCCCTTTTTTACATCTTCTGCTTGCTTCCGTTCGGTTTCTAAAATCTGTTCTGCCGTAGACAGTATCTCATATCTTTCCTTCCATTCAGTAAATATTACTCCATCAGCATCAGCGAATACCACATGTTCTTTGGTTATCATTTTTCCTCCGAAATCCGCTAGTTCAAGTGCGTCGTTTTCAGCTTTATCTGTTCTCAGGGGGCCGGCCGGACAGCTACCATAACTAAAGACTGGAAATCCTATTTTTACAATATCTTGAGTATCCCTGTGATAACCCCATACGATTATACCTGAAAGGCCGCTTGCTTTTGCTTCAATTGCTGTTAGGTCTCCGATACACCCCTCTTCATTTCTTCTCTGATTATCAATTATCAGGACATCTCCGGGCTCAGACTTCAACATGGCCTCAAAAAAAATATCTACACTCCCATAGTGTTTTACCGGTCGTGCCCTACCGGCTAATCGGGTTCCATCAATAACTGCACGTATTCCTGGAGGGGCCAGGTAAAAATCAATCCCTAGTCGTATACATGCATCTGCAATTTGAGGGGTATTAAGTTTTGAAAATCTGTTGTTTAAATTGTTTTCGTCTAATGCTCCCATTATTTTGAATGACTAAGTTAATCAGTAATTAGTAATTTCATCAAATGTATACAAAGGATAGCGATTATCCTTCTCCAGTGTCAAGGCAATTGTAATTCAGGTGTATTAAAACAACGGTCTGTTCATAAGCGTTTAATTGCCAGAATCATTGGTTCTGCCAAATTACAAATTTTTTTACCAGAACCATTTAAGTTGGTTTAATGTAAAATAAAGGCACAAAATTTTGATTATTAACATTTATACTTTTATTTCGCACCCGAAATTTGGTAAACAATGAATATTATTATTGCAGGCGACGGAGAAGTGGGGTTTCATTTGGCAAAAATGCTTCACGATGAAAAACATGATATTACCATTGTGGATCCTCATGAAGATCTGCTGAAAATGCTCGAGGCCCATACCGATATTCTTACCATTACCGGAAACTCTACCTCTGTTTCAGTTTTGAACAGAGCGAAAGTTGGCAAAGCAGACCTTTTTATTTCTGTCCTTCATAATGAAGAAACCAACCTCATTGCCTGTATGCTCAGCAAAAAACTGGGAGCAAAAAGAACCATTGCACGCATCGATAATACAGAGTACCTGATACCTTCCACAAAAGACCTGTTCAAACAGCAAGGTGTTGATGAACTGGTATGCCCTGAAAGTATTGCGGCAGATGAAATTGTTGCGCTACTAAAACAAACGGCTGCCACTGAGATCTATAACTTTTCTCATGGTCGTTTATCCTTGTTCCTTATCAAGCTTGATAAAAATGCCCTGGTGTTGAATAAAACACTTAACCAGGTGGCCTCGGAAAATCCGGGCCTTGATTTCAGGGCTGTTGCCATTCATCGAAACTCCAATACCATCATTCCTATGGGTGATGATGTGTTCATGGAAGGCGACCTGGCCTATGTGATCACCAAACCAGATGGAATTACCAGGCTCCTTAAGCTAGGAGGTAAAGAAAGAATTGAAGTAAAAGACATATTGATCGTAGGAGGAGGAAGGATTGGCAGAAAAGCCGCCACAAAGCTTGAGAATATTTTAGACATCAAACTGGTTGAGCTTAACAGAAAACGAAGCCAATGGCTCGCCAACGACCTGGAACATACTTTAATTATCAATGGAGATGCCCGCGATATAGAGCTTTTAAAGGAAGAAGGGATTAGCGAAACGGACGCCTTTATTGCTGTTACGGATAATTCAGAAACAAATATCCTCACCTGTTTGCACGCTACAAAACTAGGTGTAAAAAGAACCATTGCCCTGGTGGAGAACATCGATTACATTGATATTTCACAAAACATCGGGATCAACAGCATCATCAATAAAAAGTTGATAACAGCCAGTTACATTGCACGCTTTACCATGGATGCCGAAGTGACCACTATAAAATGCCTTTCGGGGATCGATGCGGAGGTACTTGAATTTGTTGTCCACAAAAAGTCTTACGTAACTACAAAACCCATCATGGATCTTAAAATCCCGGAAGGATCTATCATCGGTGGAATTGTAAGAGGGAAAACAAGTTACATTGCGCTTGGTGATTTCCAGATAAAGGAAAACGATCATGTTGTGGTGTTTGCCCTGCCCAAGGCCATTCATAAACTTGACAAATTATTCAATTAGATCAAACAGAGAGATTTATTGATTATTTGCTTTAACGGGTTCTGTTTAAATTTAAGCGAATATTAATATTCAAAAAAAAGAATACACGCAGAATTCTATACTTTTGCTTCAATAATATATTTAGAAGTTCACCCAAATGTAATTAGGCATAGTGTTGTAATAGTCTTCTGGCATGTCGAAATATACCAAGATAAACTGGACGATCATTTTTCACATAATCGGTTTTCTACTGATCATCGAAGGATTGTTCATGTTCACCGGCATCCCCTTTTCGATTTATTACTGTGGCAACAACTGCCTGAGTCTTTTATACAGCGGACTGATAACAGGTATCGCCGGAGGGGCGATCTGGTTCATTACCCGTAAAGCCTCAAAATCAATAGGTAAGCGAGAGGGCTATTTAATCGTTTCACTTGCCTGGGTTGTAATTTCTTTGTTTGGCACCATACCGTATGTATTAAGTGGAGAATTGTCAAACTTTACGGATGCTTTTTTTGAAACCATATCCGGATTTACCACCACCGGAGCAACCATTTTGACTGATATTGAAAGCCTGCCGAAAGGATTACTGTTCTGGCGGTCCATGACCCACTGGATAGGTGGTATGGGGATAATTGTTCTGTCTGTTGCGATTTTGCCGATTTTGGGAATCGGAGGCATGCAGTTGTTTGTTGCCGAAATGCCGGGGATCACACCCGATAAGCTTCATCCTCGTATCACACAAACCGCAAAACGTTTGTGGGTAATTTATGTGATCCTTACCTTTTCGGAAACCCTGGTTTTAATGCTTGGAGGCCTTAACCTGTTTGATGCGCTTTGTCATTCGTTTGCCACCATGGCAACCGGAGGTTTCTCAACCTACAACGACAGCATCGCTTCTTTTTCCCCATTCCTTCAATACACCATTGTCTTTTTTATGATTTTAGCAGGAACCAACTTTACTTTGCACTATTTATGGTTGCATGGACGGGTTAAAGAGATCTGGCAAAATGAGGAATTTAGGTACTATATTCTTTTTACCCTGGCCTTTGCAATAGTTATTGGAACCATACTTGCGGTAAATGGAGGATCAGGAGTTGAAACACATTTCAGGGAGGCATTGTTTCAGGTGGTTTCCATTGTTACCACAACCGGATTTGTTACTTCGGACTACCTGATGTGGCCAGGCTATACCTGGATGTTTATTTTCCTGCTTATGTTTATAGGCGGCAGTGCCGGATCAACAGGAGGTGGTATAAAGATTGCCCGTCAGATCCTTTTGCTAAAAAACAGCGCCCTGGAGTTTAAACGTATGATACATCCTCATGCTGTAATTCCGGTCCGTTTTAACAAGAAGTCTGTATCACAAGATATCATACATCTTGTGATGGCGTTTTTCCTTTTTTATGTCCTTACATTTTTTGCCGGCACATTCGTCATGACTTTGCTGGGCCTTGATTTTGATACGGCCATTGGGGCTGCTATTGCAACATTGGGCAATATCGGTCCAGGAATAGGAGGGGTTGGTCCTGTGGAAAATTATGCAGATCTTCCCGTTGCTGCAAAGTGGATTTCAACCTTTTTAATGTTGTTGGGCAGGCTTGAATTGTTTACAGTCATGATTTTGTTTTCTCCTGCATTCTGGAAGAAATGATCAATTTTCTAAAAACTTATTTTATCAAGTATTTTTTCGGTTGCCCCTGTGTTTTCATTTATAAATTCATTACAGGCGGCAGAGGCTTTCTCATATTGGTCGACATTATGAAATAAATTTTCAATATTTGAAATAAGACAGTGTTCATCTGCTGAAAAAGCACCTCCACTATGGATCAGGTTAACTGCTTCAGAGAACTTATGGTAATTGGGGCCAAATACAACTGGTTTTCCAAAGGTTACAGCTTCAAGGATGTTGTGGATCCCTTTTCCAAAACCACCACCGATGAAGGCCACTTTGCAGTATTGGTAAAGACTTGATAAAAATCCCATTCCATCAATAATCAAAACTTTTGCATCGGAAATGTTTTGATCGTTAGCCCTTGAATAAAGAACTGGCTTGTAGTCTTTAAAAAACTTCTCTATTCCATGGATGCGTTCCTCATGAATTTCATGCGGTGCAATGATTAATTTGAAATTCTTGATCCTGCCTTCAAACAGTACGGGTAGTAACTTTTCGTCTGATGGCCATGAACTCCCGGCAAGGAGCACATTGCTGCCAGAAGCGAACTTATCGACCATTGAAAATTCCTTTTTTTGAGCAACAATGGATTTCACCCGGTCGAAACGGGTATCCCCGCTTAGTGAAATATTTATTATACCTATGGAATCAAGCAACTCCATGGATTTTTCGTTCTGTACAAAGAACCGGTTTACATTACGAAGGTGTTTTCTAAACCAGCCCCCGTACCATTTAAAAAAGTGCTGGTCGGACCGGAAGATGGCCGAAATAAAATAAATGGGGATGTTTTTCTTGCTTATCTGATTGAGGTAGTTGAACCAGAATTCATACTTAATAAAAACAACAGCTTTTGGATTAACAATGCTGATGAACTTTTTAACATTCCTGTTGGTATCGATGGGCAGGTAATAAATATAATCTGCACCCTTATAATCTTTCCTTATTTCATATCCTGATGGAGAGAAGAAGGTCAAAAGAATTTTTATATCACTGTGTTTTTGCCGGAAAGCCTCAATTACCGGCCGGCCCTGTTCAAATTCTCCAAGTGAAGCAGCATGAAACCAAACAACATTATGTTGGCCGTCAATGTCCTGCTTAAGTTTTTCGAATAAACTTTTTCGTCCTGCCACCCACTGTTTTGCTTTCTGATTAAATAAAGAAGCAATGAGCAGAGCTTTATGGTAAACATGTATGCCTATGTTATAAAG
Source organism: uncultured Bacteroidales bacterium (assembly GCA_964421215.1). Classification (GTDB taxonomy): domain Bacteria; phylum Bacteroidota; class Bacteroidia; order Bacteroidales; family JAADJA01; genus JAADJA01. The sequence goes on from CAYQWA010000008.1 coordinate 174,513, forward strand.
GATATACATAGAATATTAGTAGTAGTAGAACTTCTCAGGCTGTCTTTGGAATACAGGAATGATCCATCCGATCTTAAAACCGTTCAGCATGTCAAATCGATTGGTAATTTCATCCTTTTTCATTGTGTCAAAATTTATATCTCTGAAGGGTTTTGTCCATGCCTGGGTAAATTCAAAACCAGCGTAGAAATTTAACAAACGGTTCTCACTTAAGTACATATAACCAATAAACTCATTAACAACAAAACCTCCGGTTAAGCGGTCATACCCCTTTTTATAGTCGTCCCTCAGCTGTGGGGCTGTATTGTTAAAAACCTCTATACGAATTTTATGTTGCAAATAACCTGCACTACCTGATATGAATATTCCGGAATTTGGATTTGGAGAAAATACCGGAAACAATTTACTGAACTTTGCCGTTATGGAATATCCTCTTTCAAACAATGAGAATTCAGTGAAATTACCTGTCTGGTCGATAATATGTCCAGTTTGTGTTGTAAGGTTGGTAAGCAGTGAGTCTGCATTTTTTACATCACCTCCGAATATAAAGTTGAATTCTGTTCCAAACATCCAGTTTCCAGGTGTTTTCCATTGAAATCCAGCACCGACGGATGAGTTTAAACCGAAACGATCAGCCATGTCTCCTCCAGGGGCCTGAAAGGAGTAAGATGCATAAAACATCGGAATGCTCAATGAAGAATCGTTAACACTTACCTGAGTCCGGCCTATGAGAACCAGGAATAAAGCAGTTATTAAAAAAGATGTTTTTAGAAACTCAATTTTCATTTGGCAAAAGTAGTAAACAGATATTATATATACTTACAGTCAAGAAAATAATCTCAAGCAATCAAAACTTAAGACATTATAATTATTCACTTAACAACAATTGTTTAATTTTATTGCTTCATTGACTAGTAATTGACGGCAAATGAACCGGATAAATAATGTTTTCCTGAATATCACAATATTATTGGGTTTTGTTTTTATACAAAATTCTGCATCTTCGCAACCAGGGAATTCATGGTGGAACGAAGCACACAACTGGGACGGACATACACACTGGACCAGTTACATTATATATTCCCCTTATTATATGGGACCAAATGCTCTAGCGATTCCTGAATCTCAGGGGGGTTTAATAAAAGAAAAAGTAGAATTTCAAACAGAGATAGTTTACCATAAGGGTAAAGGAGATAACACGAGCAACCTGCATATGAGCCTTTATATTCCGGTGGTAAAAGACATAATTGCTGTTGAATTTTATGGAGTCCCCTATGAAAGGTATAATATGACGGAAGAATTAATTCTTGAAAGGCGCATTCGATACCTTGATGGAAAAGGTGTAGCCATCGGGGACTTTTATTTCAGTACAATGGTTCAGGTTCTGAAAAACAAAAAATTCCCGGATGTAGCTTTCCGTATGGCCTGTCGTACAGCATCAGGAAACAGGTTGGGAGATGCAAGGTATACCGATTCTCCGGGATATTATTTTGATGCTTCTTTTGGTAAGGATCTGATTGATAATAACCAAGATGAAAGACTTCGGTTACACTGGATGCTTGGCTTTTACAGCTGGCAAATGGACCT
>CAYQWA010000009.1:0-10818 GCA_964421215.1 uncultured Bacteroidales bacterium
ATTCCTCTATAAATTTTTAAACCAATCTGTCCAAATTAGGCTGAAGACTTACAGACTTGAAGATGATCTAGAGATCCATGTTATCCTTATGGATATAAACATGCCTAAGCTTGATGGATTGGATTGTACAAAGCAAGTGCATAAAAAGTATCCGGAAATTAAGATCATAGCATTGTCGCAATTCGATGAAAAACGATTTGTGAAGCTGATGCTCAAGCATGGTGCTTCAGGATATATTCTTAAGGACTCTGAAGGGGATATTATTGTAAAAGCTATTAAAACAGTTAACAAAGGCGAAAAATATTTTTGCAATGAGCTGTATTATAGAATTGCCAGTCAGGAACTGAAACTAGAAGATACGAAGTCACTTTTCCCGAATTTATCCGACAGGGAAAAAGAAATTATAAAGCTGATATGTTCAGAGTATTCAAGTCATGAAATTGCAGATAAGCTCTTTTTAAGCTTTCATACGGTAGAAGGACACAGGGCTAACCTGATCATGAAGGCCGGTGTGAAAAATACAGCCGGACTTGTCCGGTGGGCGGTGGAAAACGGATTTACAGAATAAATAAAAAACCCTCCAAGCGGAGGGTTTTTTATTTTCATGGTCTTTGATTGGTTTTTGATCCTACCAGTAAAATTAACCTTCAGGAGGCACTTCATTGGGTGATACACTGAAAAACCTTTTCCAATGTGCAGCTGGGCCGCTAATGTAAAAAATGGTGCCTCTCAGGTTTACACGAACAGTATAGATGCGCTGATCGTTAAGCAAAAAACGTGGATCCAGCTGAGCATACATTGCTCTTACAAGGGCAGGATACTGCAGTGCTGTTTTAAGATGAATTTTGGTAGCAAACTTACAAATAGAAGAAGTTTCTTCTGACAATGTAGGAGAAGATTCTACCTGGGAGTATCCCAGAGATGCGATTGCTATAATCGCTGCAACTAAAATTAACTTTGTCGTTTTCATGGCGTTTACTTTTTAGTTTTTATTGATTATTAATGATTACCTAACAAAATTAATGTCACTCAACACCGAAAGTATGGCAGAAAACAACCAAATTTTAATTTAGTGGTTTTCTGAAAGGCAACAAAAAAGCCCACCAGAGTTGGTGGGCTTTCGATTTAGTTGGGGTTGCATTTACCTATAATTATCTCTCATTTATTATTGGTAAAACGTTCACCCCGTAGAAAAACCTTCTCCATTGTTCGAGAGTCCCGATAACCAAATAGGTTGTGTGATTGTACAACACTTTTGCAACATAAGGACCTGGTTGCTCATTCTCAATAAGCTTTGGACTAACTTTCCTTTCAATGGCAAATGTTAGACCACGATTTTCAAGAGCATCCTTTAAAGAGATTTTAACTACATCGTTAGTTGTAGGTGCTGGTTCCGCATTAGCCGGATCCGGTTCTGAGTGAGCAAAACTCACCGTCGCAAAGAGCATCATCATTGCGACTAAAATTAAATTCGTTGTTTTCATGGCGTTTACTTTTTAGTTAAACATTATTGATGATTGCTTTACAAATTTAGCTTCACTTTGAACAGAAAATATGGCAGAAAACAACCGGATTTTATTTTGGTGGTATTCTATAAAAAAAGAAAACCCACCGGTGTGGTGAGTTTAAAATTCAAAAGATGTACTTTCCTGTTACCTTTTAAATGCGTCAGAATAGGGAACTTTACCTTTGGGATCCATTAGAAAAAAGTTTTGCCATTCATACAGTTTTCCATAAATAAGGTATTCTGTATGGCCAAAATTCACCTTTGCAAAGTAAAAAGCATTCTGTTCACTTTGAATAAAACGTTGATCAATTTGCTGATACATGGCTTGAACAAGTTGTGGATTTTGAATAGCTTCCGCTAATGGAACTCTTTTGCAAGTTCCGTCAAAATCAGATTGAGCGAAGGCAATCATTCCAAAAGATAACAAGATAAGCATTAAGGCAAGTTTTGTAGTTTTCATGGTAACCTCCTGTTTTTATGGTCTAAATTGTTTTATTAATCATTACAAAATTAGTCTCCTACAAACCTGGAACTATGGCAATATTCCACTGATATTTAAAACAGTAGAATTCTGCCATATTATTGATTTTAAAAATTTTCACTTTTGATAACTCTGAATCTAGTGGTTTTCAGCTATATTTTTTTTTCACTGTTTTCAGTGATGTATTTTCGTTTTTTTTAGTATAATATTGCATCCAACATGGAGAAGGTAAAATACATAAAAGATATTCGGATTGTGAAAGAGGATGCTGATTCCGGTATCCTGACGGTTATGGCTACTGGAATCGCATCCTTGAAAAACCTTTTATCTCCTGTCCTGGTATCTTCCGAAAACCAGGTGCCCCGAAAGGATGGGATCTATGAACTCGACTTTGTTTTGGGTTCAACAGGTGAAAAGGAAATAGATGTGGAAATGGAAGTGGATGTGGTCTATAAGATTAAAAAGATTCCTGCATGGGTAAAAGGTATAAAAGTGAAGGCAAAAGAAAATTCAGATATAGAACTTATACAATAAGGGCAGGAGAACAAGAGAACCAATGGCAAGCCTGCCTGTTTTTAGCTCACCAAACAGGCAGGTTGCCAAAATCCTAAAAAAACTGAAGGAAAATTGGGTTGATTTTAGCATTATATTTTTTTTATTGGAATTTATAATTACATTTGAATTGCTTAATGTTTAATCAGATAGTATAAATCTAAATTAATAATCATGGAATTTTATAAGCCGTATTCATTCTTATACAAACAAACTGGACCATACAAGTTAACGGCAAGTTTTATCGTTTATCTGCGTGCAGAAGAAAGACTTTCAATTGCCTCTGTTTCAACAAGGGACAATACAACAACACTCAGGTACACAATTGAAACAGATACATCACAAACAAAGGACTATAAAAAGGAAGTTGATCATGTCCTGGATTGGGATGGCAATGACCACAAAGTTACCATCATTATTGGAAGCGGCAGTGGAAGTACTGGAGGTGCTGCTTCTACTTCTAGCGGTGATTATGATTAATCTTTCAATTTTCAATTCCTTGAAATCATTAAGGATTATATTACCAATTCTTTTTATTGTTTTTTTTGTTCCTAATATGATATCCGGGCAAGATAATGGCCGGCTGGTTGTTCTTCTGGACTCATTAAATCATATACATGAACAAAAAAACCGGATAATTCATTTTTTGAAGATTTCTGAGGAATATCAAAAAAGCAATTTTTCTAAAGCATTAGAGTATAGCGAATATGCCCTGGATTTATCAAACAAACTTGGAGAGAAAGATTTAGAATATACTTCAATGTTATCAAAAGCCCAATCTTTTTTTCTTATGTTTGAAATGGACAGCTCAAAATTTTATCTTGATCAAATTTTAATGTTCAAAGACGAAATTGTAGATAAAAGATTACTGGGAGATGTTTTTAGTTTATATGGAAGTGTGAATAAAAAAGAAGGAGATTATTTAGGTGGTATTCATCTGTTAAAAAAAGCCATTGGTTATCATAAATCAGATGATAATATTCAGGGTTTGGCTGAAGCACACAATCGGATTGCATTGATCTTCCAGTCAATAAGCAGGGACGACTCATGTATTTACTATTCCATAAAAGCAACTAAATTATTTTCTCAGATAGGTGATAGTATTGGAATCATCAAAACACTTGGGAATACTGGTAAATCATATATAAACCTAAAGGAATTTCTCAAGGCGAAAAGACTTTTTTTACTGGCTAGTAAGGTTTGCATTGCAAAAAAACATCAGAGGTTTGAAGGGCTTACCTATAATAACCTTGGGAGGGTCAATTTACACCTTGAGATTAATGACTCAGCAATGTACTATTTTGAAGCTGCCAGAGAGATCTATGAAAAAATTAAAAATAAAAGCGGTAAGGCTAATGCAATAATGAACATTGGCGCTGCTTACGACAAATTGAAAGAATTTGATAAAGCAGAAAGACAGTTCAGGGAAGCACTCAGGATTTTTACAGAAATAAAAAATACAAAGGGAATTGTGAATGCTAAAAGTAACATTGCCCTTATTCATGAACGTAAGGGTAGGTATAAAGAAGCTTTGCTAATTTATGATACTGTGGTTCAACTTTGTATTCAATACAATAACGGTCACCAGCTTGCTCACACCTATTACAACATCTATAAAACCCATGAACTTGCAGGTAATTTTAAAAAAGCTTTTGAATATCAATCGCTTCATTATCAATTACAAGATTCTCTTTTTAGCCTTCAAAAAGCAGAAATGATCGCTAAACTGGAGTTACAATACCAGAAGGAAAAAAATGAATCAGAAATACTTTTCCTGCAAAATGTAAATTTGACAAAGGACCTGAAGATCAAAAAACAAAAAGGGCAGAGGAACCTTATCATTGCTATAGGTTCAGGTTTATTGTTAATCTTTATAATCCTGCTAATAAACAATCGTCAGCGGTCCAAAAGGACAAGACAACTAAATGAGAAAGAGATTGCCCGTTTGAAGGAGGAGAAACGTGCCCTGGCGGCAAAAGCTTTGCTCGAAGGACAGGAGAAAGAACGGAAGCGGGTAGCTACCGAACTTCACGATGGCCTGGGTGTTCTGCTTTCAAATGTTAAACTGCAGTTTACCTCCTTTATTGATAAAAATCCTGAAAACAAGAACTTGCTGGAAAAAGCTAATGATGTACTTGAACAGGCCAGCAGCGATGTCCGAAGGATCTCTCATAATATGATGCCTGGAGTATTAATGAAACTGGGATTGCTTGAGGCAATAAGGGATCTGCTTGATGAAATAAATGAAGGAGGCGTGATAGAAGCCAACCTTGAAGTAACTGGTGAAGAACATGATTTTGAAGAAAATACCGAAATTATACTCTATCGTATTTTTCAGGAGTTGATCAACAATACCTTGAAACATGCAGAGGCAAAAAACATCTCCATAGTCATAAATTATACTCATGATCAGGTATATATACAATATTCAGATAATGGCAAGGGATTTAGCCTGAAAGAGTCCAAAGCCGAACCATCCATGGGATTACAAAGCATTGAATCAAGAATTGATTTCCTTGGTGGTGAAATGCAACTGGAAACAGAAGAATCAAAAGGAGTCATGTACTCGATTTTTATTCCACTCTCCTGAGTGAGTTTCTACGATTCAAATTAAATCTTATTTTTGTAGAAAATAATCAAATCCCTGCGCAATGATCAACCTGTTGATAGCCGATGATCATCAATTACTGATTGATGGTATCATTTCTGCTCTAGAAGATTCCCCGGAAATAAACTTAAGTGGTACAGCAAAAAATGGCTTTGAAGTGTTAGATGCTTTAAAAAGCATTACAGTAAATGTTATTCTGATGGATATTAATATGCCTGAAATGGACGGTCTGGAATGTACCAAACAGGTAAAATCAAAATACCCGAAAGTTAAGATCATTGCACTTTCTCAATACGATGAACGTCGCTTTATTAAACGCATGTTAAAGTACGGTGCAAGTGGTTATATGCTTAAAGACTCCTCACGCAAGGAATTGATCGAACAGGAACAAAAAATTTCAAAAGACAGTTACCTTTTCCCAAACCTTACCTCCCGTGAAAAAGAAACACTATCTCTGCTCTGTAAGGGCTATTCAAGTCAGGAGATAGGAGAGAAGCTGAAGATCAGTTTCCATACAGTAGAAACCCATCGTGCAAACCTGATCTCAAAATCCGGAACAAGAAATGTTGCAGGTCTCGTTCGATGGGCATTTGAGAATGAACTCACAGATTGATAATTCCTAACATATTCTTATACAGCACCTTGCCATATTCATCTAGTGGTTTTCAGCTATATTTTTTTTTGGCGGTTTTCAGTGATGCTTTTTTGATTTCTGTGTATTAATTTTACAGTGTGGTTTTGAATATTGGATAAGAACAAAAGATCACAGGACAAATCAAAGAGAAGAATTAGTGAAAAGGATAAGAAAAGTAAATTATTCAAACAGATCGATGGTTTATTTACTTATTTACCTCATATCATAATGTTCTGTTGATCTATTTATTATCGGGTTTGCATAAAATATAAAACGATATACTATTGAAAACCAATTGCTGATTAGGAACGATTAAGGAAAAATAGGATGTAAGATCGGAATATAGAAATTGTTAAGCAATTCATTATCGATAACTTTTATTCCTGACCCTCCTCAACATCGACCTGAAATGAAAAACCCCGACTGGCCAGTCGGGGTTTTTCTTATTGATTTGACTAAATTCTGCACTTCTATTCAGCAAACACTTCAAAGCTAATGTTCACTTTTACTTCTTTATGAAGTACTATCTCAGCAGAATAAGTACCTAATTCTTTAATGTTTTCTCCATTAACAAGAATTTTTTTCCTGTCAATGTCGTACTTGAATTGTTCTTTAATGGCATCGGCAATTTGAATGTTATTTACCGATCCGAAGATCTTTCCTGTTTCAGCTGCTTTGGCACCAATCTTAACTGTAATTCCTTCCAGTGCTTTGGCCAGTGTTTCAGCTTCTTTTTTAACTTTTTCCTCTTTAAAGGATTTTTGCCTCAGGTTCTCTTCAAGAACTTTTTTGTTCATTTCTGTTGCAGTAATCGCAAGGCCTTTAGGAATAAGGTAATTGCGAGCATATCCGGCTTTAACATTAACGATGTCGTTAACATAGCCGAGGTTTTGTATGTCTTGTTTTAAAATAACTTCCATAATAGCCTCCTCTATTTTAATAAGTCACCAACATATGGCATTAATGCAATGTGCCTGGCCCTTTTAACGGCCTGTGCAACTTTCTTTTGATATTTAGTGGATGTACCAGTAATACGACGTGGTAAGAGTTTACCCTGTTCGTTAACAAATTTCAATAAGAAATTAGGGTCTTTATAATCGATGTATTTTATCCGGCTTTTCTTAAAGCGGCAGTATTTTTTCTTCTTGGTATCTACTGCTATCGGGGTTAAATATTTTATATCCGAATTTGACTGAGCCATAATTTTCTGTTTTAAAGGTTAATAATTATGCTTCTGTTTTTTCTTGTTCTTTAGCTTTTTTACGTTTTTTCTCGTTGTATGCAATTGCATGCTTGTCGAGTTTAACAGTTAAAAAGCGCATGATGCGTTCATCACGTTTAAAACTTACTTCGTAATCCTTGATTATAGATCCTTCAGCTTTAAATTCCAGCAGGTGATAAAACCCGGTGGATTTCTTCTGGATCGGATACGCCAGTTTGCGCATGCCCCAATTATCATCAAGGACTATGTCAGCCCCGTTGTCAGTTAGATACTTTCTAAATTTATTTACCGTTTCCTTTACCTGATCTTCAGATAAAACGGGAGTCATAATGAAAACGGTTTCATACTGATTTACCATAACTTAGTTTAATTTAATTTATTTAATATACGGCCTTAAAAAAGGAGTGCAAAAGTAGGTATTATTTCCTGAAAAACAAATTTTGGCCAGGGAAATTAGTTTTCATCTGTGGATTTGAAAAAACTGAAATTAACTTTTCCGTATTTACGGTGGTCGAAAAGTTCCTTATATGAAGTAAAATCAAGGTGTTTATCATGTTCAATTATCAGGATCCCATCAGCGTTTAAAAGCCCATTGTTAAAAATTTCCCTGGGTAGTTTGTCAGTGTTTTCCATACCATACGGAGGGTCAGCGAAGATCAGATCCCATTTACGATTTGTGCGGCTGAGGAAGGATATATATTCGGATTGTAGAGCAGTAAGCATGGGATAATCCAATTTTTCAGCGGTTTGTTTAATAAAAGCGATACACAGTTTATTGATATCAACTGCTATTATTTCAGGGCAACCACGAGAGGCAAACTCAAAAGATATATTTCCAGTGCCTGCAAACAGATCCAACACCTTTGTCTGAGAATAATCTATTTGATTATTTAATATATTAAACAGGCTTTCCTTGGCCATATCGGTTGTTGGCCTGACAGGCAAGTTGGACGGTGCAACTATTTTTCTCCTTTTGTTTTTTCCGCTTATGATTCGCAAAGCCCTGAGTTTAGGAGAGTGAAAAAATAATGGCCGGGGACATCATTAAAGATATAGCTATAGGTATATGCCCTTGATAAATCCTGAAAATGAATATTTCTTACGTATTTCCATGCAATATCATACAGGGTTGATTCTTTATCGATGATCCCTGAAAACTTCAGATCGACCTCTTCGGGATTCAGGTTCAATTGTTCAATGACATAAATTATATAGTAGATAAAATCCTCTTTAGAGGTGTATTTAAAACTGTTAAACAATAACAGTTGTTTCCCTTTTGTTAACAGAATGTCAATGTAGTTTTTCCTAACATTTACGAACATCCCTTTTCCTGAAGGATGATTTTTATTCAGGATCATTAAGATTTCGATCAATACGGATGAATGGCTCACCAGGGAACAATCCGGAAAAAGGTTTTTCAATTGAGAATGCAAATTTAATGGTAAGGTATAGATCAGGTGTGCATCCGTTGTTTTTAAAAAATCGGTTTGGACAACCTCATTTTTTTCCACCTCAAAATTAAACATGGCAAGAGTATCTTTATCAGCGTTGTTGAATAAAGCTGTAGGAACAAGGGTCGCCTTAGCTCCTTCATACAGGATCTGCACCTCACTGAATTTTAAAGAAAGCCATTCATGATTTTTAACAAAGTTTGTAAAATCTTCTATAAAGCTTGATTTGCTTAATGAGAAATCCGTTTCAACCGATTCGATGGATAGAAATTTTGAGTTGAGCGAATTAAAAATAGAAAAAGAAAATCCATCCGGCGAAAGCTGGATGGATAATTTATATTCTTCGGAATGAGCCTTTTTTAATGACTCATCATATTTCTTTATCACATTGATGATGTGCCCGGGCATCCTGGATAATGGTTATTCCCAGTTTCCGTCTGTTGATGCTTCAAGCATCGATCCTACTTTTAGACCTGGATATTTTTCAATTTGTTCTTTTCCGGCAATCAGGTTAACTACACTTTGTTCATTCAACTCACCAAGGAAAGTATCGAAGTGTGCTTTAGCTTCAAATACATTAACATCTACACCACCTTTTTCAATTATTCCGGCTTCCAGTTCAAACAAAACATTGTCGGTAAATGGTACATATCTTAATAATTCAACATCATAACCTGCTCTTTTCCCAAACAGTGAATCACTAACTGGGATATATCCAATGGTGTCGCGGATCTTCCTGATTCCCAGTGTGTCAGTTAAGTCTGGAAGAATTTTAACAACGGGAATTTCACCATTTCTCAGAAAATCAATTAATGTATCAAAGCTACCAGAGTATTTACTGTGAATGTTTTTGAAAGTCATTTGCGCAACACGGATGTCTTTCAGGTTTTGAATTACAGCATCACTTCTTTTTGTGACTTCTTTATTAAACCTAACGGGTTTCATTACGCTTTCTACTACAAAGTAGGCCAATACTATTATAACGACAAATAACAGAACTTTAATAATGTTGTTTACCATGATGATTAATTTTTATCGACGCAAATTTAACTATTATTTTTAACAAACGATTTTAATTCATTCCAAATTACATGCAATAGGAAAGAGTTAATAAATTCAATCCATGCACGTTACGAAAAACGTTAAAAAACAAAATACATTACTTAATTTTGTTCAAAATAACTAAAAAAAATACCATGAATAAAATTAATCCCTTAAAAATTTTGTTGGTGTCGTTAAGCGCTTTTGTTTTAGTTGGTTGTGATGCTCTCCAGCAGGAAAAATCAGCCGGCCAGGATGGCTTCTCATTTGTATTTATGACGGATATTCACCTTCAACCGGAACGCAATGCAGTAGAAGGATTCAGAAAGGCCATTGATTCAGTGAATAAACTTAAGCCCGACTTTGTAATTACGGGTGGAGACCTGGTTATGGATGTCCTGGGTGAAGGATACAACCGCTCCGATTCACTCTATAATTTGTATGAAGAGTCGTTGAAGCAATTTAATATGCCTGTATATAACACCATGGGAAATCATGAAATTTTCGGAATTTACGATGAGGCTGGAATAACCCCGGATCACCCTGAATATGGAGAGAAAATGTATGAAGAACGCCTCGGCGAGCGCTATTATTCCTTTGATCACAAAGGATGGCATTTTATGGTATTGGATGGAATAGAAGATACAGGCGAAAGCAGGTATATTGGTGAGATTGATTCTGTTCAAATGGCATGGATAAAGGCCGATCTGGCAAAAATTGATGAAAAAACACCTGTAGTGGTTAGTATTCACATACCTTTTATTACTGTAGCTACTCAATTATCGAGAGGATCTTTGGAGCCCAACAGCCCAAGTACGGTTGTCTCAAATGCCAGGGATGTCCTCTTGCTTTTCCAACCCTATAATTTAAAACTGGTTTTGCAGGGTCATTTGCATTTTGTAGAGCACATTCATGTCGGGAATACCCACTTCATAACCGGTGGTGCGGTAAGTGCCCGCTGGTGGGGAGGTAAACTAGGCGAAATGGAAGAAGGTTTTGTAGTAGTGAATACAGAGGGTGATGATTTTACCTGGGAATATTTTGATTATGGCTGGGAGGTTGAGGAGGAATAAAAAATTCGGTTTTTATATTGGATTTCTCCGAATTGTATAATTTTACACCTCCAAATCAATGCTGACTAAACATCTAAGTATTATTTGGATTTTGGAATTTAATCGGGGTATAGTCCCGCAACGCGGGACGCTTCGTTTGTCATTCTTGATATTTATTTGACAATTATAATCGGGGTGTAGCGCAGCCCGGCAGCGCGCTTCGTTCGGGACGAAGAGGTCGGAGGTTCGAATCCTCTCACCCCGACTTTA
>CAYQWA010000009.1:10918-59511 GCA_964421215.1 uncultured Bacteroidales bacterium
TGGAAGGGTGTAGCCCCGCTTAAGCGGGGCGCTTCGTTCGGGACGAAGAGGTCGGAGGTTCGAATCCTCTCACCCCGACTTTAGAATCAAAACCATATTACAATGTTCTATGTTTATATTCTTCAAAGCAAGAAGGATAACCGGTATTATATTGGTTATACCAGCGACCTGAAAGCACGACTGGATTTTCATAATTCAGGCCGGCAGCGTTCGACCCGACATCGAATTCCCTTCGAACTAATCTATTATGAAGAGTTTCAAACAAAGCAAGAGGCATTAAAAAGAGAGAAGGAAATTAAAAGCTACAAAGGAGGCAATTCATTCAAGAAGCTGGCTGGAAGGGTGTAGCCCCGCTTAAGCGGGGCGCTTCGTTCGGGACGAAGAGGTCGGGAGTTCCCCCGCTAAGCGGGGCTACCCCGACAAACAATCAAAACCAAATTACATTATGTTTTACGTTTATGTTCTTCAAAGCAAGAAGGATCACCGTTATTATATCGGTTACACAAGTGACTTAATTGCACGATTAGAGTTTCATAATTCCGGTCGACAACGATCCACCAGACATCGAATTCCTTTTGAACTTGTTTATTATGAAGAGTTCAATACAAAGCAAGAGGCTCTAACAAAGAGAAAAAGAGATAAAAGGTTACAAAGGAGGCAATTCCTTTAGGAAGTTGATTGGCAGGGTGTAGCCCCGCTTATGCGGGGTGCTTCGTTCAGGACGAAGATGTCGGGAGTTCCCCCGCTAAGCGGGACTGCCCCGACATATACCAAATTAGTAAAGAGGGCGGAGGTTCCCCCTAAGGATCAACCTATTTAGTCCTCATTTATTAAAAAATCATAGTTTTGTAAAGAGAGAAAGATCATAATTATAAATTTAAGCTTTGAAAGGATTATGATAATCAGAAATGTGGTTCCTGATGACGCTCAAATGCTTGCGGATATCTACAATTATTATATACTCAATACGATAATCACCTTCGAAGAAGCTCCGGTAACTGCCAATGAAATGAAAAAGCGGATTTCAGATCCCACTTTGAAGTTCCCATGGATAGTTTATGAAATGGAGAATCAGGTCCTGGGATTTGCCTATGCCAGCGAGTGGAAGTCACGCTGTGCATATAAACACAGTGCAGAAGTTACCATCTATTTAAAACATGAGGAAACAGGAAAAGGCATTGGATCCGATTTATACACTGAATTGTTCAAACGTTTGAAACCATTTAATCTTCATGCCCTAATCGGAGGGATTGCTTTGCCAAATGAAGCCAGTGTAGCCATCCATGAAAAACTTGGTTTTGAAAAAGTAGCACAGTTTAAAGAAGTGGGCTTTAAATTCGGAAAATGGATTGATGTGGGATACTGGGAGCTTATCATTAAAGAATGACATGATGAAAAAACTGATAGTAGTTCTTGTCCTTAGTATTATTTGTAGCTCAACGGTTTATAGTACCAGAAGCATAATTCGGTTCACATCAAATAGCAAAACAGAAAACCACCAGTTTGTAAAGCCTTCAGCAAATAATGATTTAATTACTATTAAGTATCACCCTTCTGATTATAATGGTTGGGATAGCAAAGGATCAAAACTAAAAACTCCGGGTAGTCATAAAGGTTCAGATGGGTTGCTAAAAATAATAGAAACGGGATTTGTGAATGGCTTTACTGAACATGGATTCAATTTCCTGAAATTCAATATAATCTATGGCTATCAATTCAATCCTTTTATTGGAGTAGGTTTGGGAACTGGGATAAAACGCGATCTGAAAAATGCAGAATACTTGCTACCATTCTTTATGCGTGTTAAAGCAAATATTCTGAATAATAAAATTTCTCCCCAATTTGCAATAGATCTTGGATATTCACGTGATTTTATGCCAAGTGCTGAACGGTATGGTTTTTTTGGCGGAGCCATGTTGGGCGCTTGTTTTAAATTAAATGAAACAAACAGGTTAACTTTTGGATTGGGATATGATTTACAGAGAACATCATATTGGAAAGGTAAATACACTCCAATAATAAAAGTTGGAAACTTGTCATGGAATGAAAGGGATGTTTCAAAAGGATTAAGCCTCAACGTCTGCATTGAATTTTAATAGACTTTTTCACATGTAACTAATGTTGATTCTGTGAAAAGGCAATAGGTTGTTTCTGTATTATAAATCGAAAGGTTAAACATTGAAACAATATATCCTGCCAATCCATGTTAGAATTTATGAATAGCGTAACTTTATGACTAATTTAATCATTCATGCATTAACTCATTCATGCATTCAATCATTTAAAAGATGAAACGAATCTGGTTGGAATTAAAAATTGGTTTGCTTGTTATTGTCGGTGTAGCTTTAGTGTTGGCTACCGGTTACCTGGCCTATACCAGCATTTCTTCCATTGTGGATACTATTCATCGAGAATCGAAACCGGATGTTAAACTTTCATTAATCCAAATCCTTGCAACAGATCTTGAAAAAGCAGAAAACGGCGTTCGGTTGTATGCCTATTCCAAAAAGAAAAAAGACCTTGCCGGTTATCAATACCTTGTCAATAATGTGGATGATCAGATAAGTCAACTTAGGGAAGAAGGGGCGGAAAATGAATTGTTTCTGGCCAATATGGATACCATCTCCTACCTCATTGAAAGGAAAGTGATGGTATGGAATGAAATGCTCCCTTTGTACAACCGCCAACAAGCACAACAATACCTGGATACCATTTCGAAAGAACTGGAAACCAAAATTGAAAATGACAGCGCCAGGAAAAACCGTAGCATATTTAGAAAGATTTTTCAGCGAAAGAAAAAGGTTGAACTGGATGAGAAAAAAATTGTGGAGGATATTGAACAGGTAATTGACGATGAAAAACAAACAGCTAATTTGATTCGTGGAAAGGAGGTACAGCTTGCACGCGCAAATAGTAAACTCACCGACCAACTGTATGCACTTATTCACAAAATTGAAGAAGAAGAACTTTCTCTGCGACAACAAAGAGCTCAGTCAGCTGATGATTTGGCGGCTGAAACATATCGATGGATAGGCTGGTTTGCACTTTCAGCAACCCTTGCCTTGCTGGTAGTTATTTTTGTCATTTCCAGGTACATAAAAAAATCAGGGCTTTATACTGAAGCACTGATAAAAGCAAAAAATGAAGCTGAAAACCTTGCTCATACCAAAGAGATGTTTGTGGCCAATGTCAGCCATGAGGTCCGCACCCCAATGAATGTGATTGCCGGCTTTGTGGAACAATTGCTTAAAAAGCCACACGATAAAAAAACAGGTGAGACACTTAAGATCATCAAATCATCTTCGGATCATCTGGTACGGATTGTTAATGATATCCTCGATTTCTCCAAACTGGAATCCGGCAAAATGAAATTGGAACCGGTTCATTTTAGTCCATTCGAAGTATTTACTGAAGTTAAACTGCTATTTGAAAACCAGGCAAAAGAAAAGGATTTGATACTGGAGGTTGATGTGCATCCTGAAATCCCGGAAACACTTCTGGGTGACCCCATTCGTTTAAAACAGATTTTGATCAATTTATTGGGGAATGCCATAAAGTTTACAATTGAAGGGAAAATTTCCGTCGTGGCTTATCCGGAAAACCAGGTAGCGGGTCATGTTGACCTGATGGTGGTTGTCAGTGATACAGGTATCGGAATTCCTGATGACAAACTAGAACATATTTTTGAAGATTTTACCCAGGCAGGTTCAGATACATCCAGGAAGTTCGGAGGAACAGGCCTGGGATTATCCATCGTAAAAAAACTGGTTGAACTTCATAACGGAAAAATAAGTGTGATAAGCGAACTAAAGAAAGGAACTGAATTCACATGCCGGATCCACTATTTAATTGGGGACATCAATGAAATTACATCTTTATCAATTAAAGATATTATAATCCCTGAAGAGGTCCAAAACCTTAGCTTTCTGGTAGCCGATGATGAAGAATACAACCGTAAACTTATCGCATCCATTCTCTCGAAGTGGGAGGTGAGTTACGATGAAGCTGTTGATGGAGATGAAGCCGTCGAATTGGTAAAAAATAAAAAGTTTGATCTGGTATTAATGGATAAAAATATGCCTGGTATGAGTGGTCTTCAAGCTGCTAATGTCATTCGAAATAATTTAAGTGACGGACAAAAAAAACCTGTAATTGTACTCATAACTGCTGCATCAATTTCTTCAGAAAACCTTAGTCAATATAAAACTGAGGGTATTGATGACTATTTGCCAAAGCCATTTACTGAAGAAGCATTACTAAAAACCATTCTGAAGTTGTTTAGGATTGATGAAAGCCGAGTACAAAAAGTTCAGCCGGATGTCAAGGACGATGACATTAAATCAGATCCGGTACTTGACCTGGATCAGTTGTACAGGGTTGCAGGGGGAGACGATTCTTTTGTCATTGAAATGTTGGAGAAATTTGTCCAGTCCTTTGAATCTGGATATGATGAGATGGTTAATGCTATCGATAATGACGATCATAATGAGGCCGGGAATTCAGCGCATAAGCTTGCTTCACCATGCAGACACATTGGAGCGGATAAATTGTTAGCAATTCTAAAGGAAATTGAAACTGCATCCGAATCCAACAATCCATCCATAAATTACAATACAAGAGCTGCTGATGCGTTAAATGAATTTGAAATTGTAAAGGACGAGATCAATAATCATATAAGAGAAAGAAAAAAATAATTTCCCTTTCCTTTACAATCCATATATTTGCATCTACGACATTAAACGATCCGTCTTCAACCTATGGAAGAAAAACCATTTAAAATATTTGTAGTAGAGGATGACGATTGGTACAACAGGTTGTTGGTCCATACCCTTGGTTTGAATCCGGATTATGTCGTTAAAAATTTCTTTAACGGCAAAGACCTTTTTGAAAATCTTCATGAAACTCCGGATGTGATCACCCTTGATTACCGTCTTCCGGATACCACCGGTCTTGATATCCTGAAAAAAATTAAATCCGAATATCCGGATGTACAGGTTATCATGATTTCAGAACAGGGGGACATAGATACGGTAGTGGATCTGCTGAAGTATGGTGCGTATGATTATATTGTAAAGTCTAAAGACATTAAAGAACGACTTCTCAATACTGTTCAGAACATTCGTAAAGGAACTGGTCTCAAAAAAGAGATCACCGCACTCAGGAAAGAAATTCAGAAGAAATACAGCTTCAGCAATACCATAATTGGTGAGAGCATAGCTATAAAAAGAGTATTTGAACTGATCAATAAAGCCATAGAAACTAACATAACCGTTACAGTAACCGGAGAAACCGGAACAGGAAAAGAATTGGTGGCAAAAGCCATTCATTATAATTCCAAAAGAAAAGACAAGCAATTTGTACCTGTTAATGTTGCCGCCATTCCATCAGAACTGATTGAAAGCGAGTTGTTCGGCCACGAGAAAGGAGCATTTACCGGGGCGTCATACAGGAGGACCGGGAAATTTGAAGAAGCTCACGGTGGTACATTGTTTTTAGACGAAATAGGAGAGATGGAGCCAAGTTTTCAGGCCAAATTGTTACGTGCCATTCAGGAAAAGGAAATCGTAAGGATTGGCAGCAATACCCCCGTTAAAACCGATTGCAGGATTATCGTAGCTACGAACAGAAACCTGAGAGAAGAAGTGAAAACGGGCAAATTCAGAAAAGATCTTTATTATCGCTTGTTTGGACTTCCAATAGAATTGCCTCCCCTTCGAAACAGGGATAAAGACATACTTATTCTGGCTAAATTCTTCATAAATTCCTTTTGCAAAGAAAATGAAATGGAGGAAAAAGTTTTCTCTGAAACGGCGCAAAAGAAACTCTTAAGTTATGAATTCCCCGGAAATATCAGGGAACTGAAATCGGTGGTCGAATTAGCATCCGCCTTATCCAATACAGGTATTATTGAAGCTTCAGACCTTATTTTTGGTTCTGATGATCCCCTTCCTGAAGTTTTAAGCGAAGAGCTCACCATGCGTGAATACAACATCAGGATCATCAAAGCCTTTATGAATAAGTACAACAACAATAACCAGGAAGTAGCTGATAAACTTGATATCAGCATTTCCACCATTTACCGGATGTTGAAAGAAGACAAGGAAAACGATGAATAAATCATCCCGATAATCTCTTTATTTTTATAATAATTTCCTCTCCCTTTGTAAGGTTGCTTGTTTTGAACCGACTAAGTTTGAAAAGAAACATGGAATCGGTTTTATGAAAGAATTGGCAGGCCAAGAACAGGTTGAACCCGACCTTATCATTAGCATGCACGGTGAAGACATCATCGATCCTGTTTATGAACTGTTTGACTACACCACAAAATGGGTTCGGCCTGTTCCGGTACTGCTAAAAATGGATCCTGATATTCCTGGATAATGATATGATATAATTTAAAAAATCCGTAAAGCCCACATATTTTCCTTCCCGGTGAATTTATTTCACCGGGAATTTTTTTGGATAATTTGCGTTAGTATTAATACTCAAAAAATTATTTACAACTTATGAGCAACATTCTGAAATTAGGATTTTTTATAAGCATAATGACTGGCTTGATGAATGTATCTGTAGGACAAAGCCCCTGGTTACCTGCCAAAGGGCATTATTATTTACAATTCTCTTACAATACAATTCCTGAGTACACAACATTGTTCAATAAGGATTTTCCAACCATCGAAACATCCCGGTCGGTGAGTGATAAAACACTTCAAGTTTACAGTGAATATGGACTGTCAAACAAGTTTGCCATTGTGGCCAGCCTACCATATAAACTTTTAAAAACGGGAAGCATAAATCAAAATTACCTCGGCGAAACTGAAGAGATCCCGGAATCAGATATGGTTAATTCTTTGGGAAATATTCAGTTAAGCGTCAGGTATAAATTAATGGAGGCCAAATGGGCTTCGGCATTTCAATTAAGAGTGGGTTTGCCTGCCAATAACGAAGTTGGGGAGAATTCCGGTTTATATCCTGGTTATGATGCGTTTTCATTTACTCCGTCATTGAGTATTGGCAGAGGCTGGAACAGCACCTATGTCTTTTCCTGGGCGTCCTACATTATCCGGACCAACAATTATAGCGGACAATTTGATGTAGGTGTCGAGGGAGGCTGGCGACCAACCAGTAAACTTTGGTTGATCACCTATTTTAATGCCTTAATCAGCAATACCGATGGGAATAAAACTCCTCCACCCTGGGAAAAGCAGCTGGGTTTGTATTCCAATTACCAGGAATACACAGCATATGGTTTGAAGATCATCTATGAAGTTCCACTGAAAGAAGAGAAGAAGCTAGGATTTATTGCACATGGGGCAGGTTCCTTTTCCGGCCACCTGGTAGCTAAATCACCTCTGCTGAGCCTGGGAGTGTTCCTGAAAAACTAAGGCCTTGCCGCCACATCCGCTAAGCGAGTAGGATACACCGAACTCGGAACCCGGAACTACCTAACCATACAACCTCTTCATCTGGGTAAACAACCTTGATTTCTTTAGTACATCCCTGATCACTTTCCTGTTTTCAGGTTTGTACCAGAAAAAGAATGTTCGCTGAAGTTTCTTTTTTCCGGTTGTGTTGGCACTGTATATCTTTTTACCTGTATGCGGATCAATTCCAGTATAATACATTACCGTTGCCAATGTCATTGGGGTTGGAGTAAAGTCCTGTACCTGCTCCAGGCGATATCCTTGTTCTTTGGTTTTTATGGCCAGATCAGCCATATCTTCAATATTACAACCAGGATGACTGGAAATAAAATAGGGGATGAGCTGCTGATTTTTACCTTCTTCCTTGTTGATCTTTTCAAACTTTTGTTTGAGTTTGACAAAAAGATCAAAGGAAGGCTTTCTCATAACATTCAACACTTCATCAGAACTATGCTCCGGTGCTACTTTCAGCCTCCCTGAAACATGGTGTTTAATCAGTTGCCTGGAGTATTCTTCATAGCCGTTTTTTTTAGTTTCTTCCTCAGGTCGGCCGACAAACATATCATACCGGATCCCGCTTCCAACAAAAGCCCTTTTTACACCAGGTGTTTCCAGTGCCTTTTTATAAATGCGGGTCATGGGTTTATGGTCTGTATCCAGGTTTGGACAAATTTTCGGGAAAATACAACTTGGCCTTTTGCAACTGTCGCAAATAGCCTGATGTATTCCTTTCATTTTGTACATATTTGCAGATGGTCCGCCCAGATCACTTATTACTCCCTTGAAGTCAGGCATTTCCGCTACCTGCTTAACCTCTTTTAAAATGGACTCCTCCGACCTGCTTGCAATAAACTTTCCCTGATGTGCTGAAATCGTACAAAAACTACAACCGCCAAAACATCCTCGGTGCATGTTTATGGAATGCTTGATCATTTCATAGGCAGGAATAGGTGGTTTGTTTCTATATTTTGGGTGAGGCAGGCGTGTATAAGGCAGATCATATACTTCATCATGCTTCCTTTCGGAAATGATGGGGAATGTTGGATTAACAACGATGAAATGTTTACCGATTGGCTGAATCAACGTTTTTGGTGTGACCCTGTTCGACTCTTCTTCTATGTGCCTGAAATTATTAGCAAACTTTCTTTTGCTGTTCAAACATTCTTCATGAGAATACAACTCAATCGCTTCTTCTTTTTGAAAATCAGGCTTAATCGAAGTAAGATAGGCCGTTTGTTTAACATCCGTAATTGAACCTATCCTTCTTCCGCCTTGAAGTTGAATGACAATCTCCTTTAAGGCTTCCTCACCCATACCATATACAAGGAGGTCTGCGCCAGTTTCATTGAGTATCGATTGTTTCAGTTGATCCGACCAGTAATCATAATGTGTAAAACGTCGTAAGGAAGCTTCAACTCCACCTAAGATAACCGGAGTATCCGGATAAAGTTTTTTTAGGATTTTTGCATATACCGATGCAGCATAATCCGGCCGTCCGCCAGACCGGTCACCGGGAGTATATGCATCGTTAGAGCGCAACCTTTTATGCGCTGTATAATGATTGACCATGGAGTCCATGGCTCCGGATGTAACTCCAAAAAACAAACCTGGCTTTCCCAACTTTTTAAAATCTCTTAAGTCATCCTGCCAGTTGGGTTGGGGAACAATAGCTACTTTCAAACCCATCTTTTCCAGTATCCTTCCAATTACGGCTGATCCGAAAGAAGGGTGATCAATGTATGCATCACCCGTAAACAGGATAACATCCAGTTCTGACCAACCTCGTTGGTCAACCTCCTTTTTAGTTACAGGAAGCCAGTTTGATATGCTTAGATGTCTGTTCATCCTGGGATACAACACAAAAGTATATGTTTTTGTTGAAGGATGTTACATTACTAATAGCAATGATCCATACAACCCAAATTTAAATATCTTTGTCTGTTTAGGAAATAAGACGTTATCAATACATATTTCATGAGATCAATTCTATTACCTTTATTTGTTTTCATTTTTTCTTTTTGTTCGATTTCCCAGGAGTACAATCCCATTGTAGATGACCTTGTACAGCAGACAAATCTGGACTCCCTGGTTAAATTTACAAGGGAACTGAGTGGTGAAGATGAAGTACTTGTGAACGGGAACTTGACCTTAATACAGAACAGGATCAGTTATCAAAATGATATGGCTGCAGAGTACCTCAAGCAGAAATTAACTGAATTCGGATTGAACCCTATCGAACAACAGTACAGTTCAAACGGAACCAACATTTATGCAGTCCAGGAAGGTTCGGTTTATCCTGATGAGCAGTACATCATTTGTGCACATTATGATGCCGTGGCGGATTATTGCGCTGATGATGATGCCAGTGGGTGTGTAGCAGTTCTTGAATCGGCAAGGTTGTTAGCCAATATTGATTTCGAATATACCATCATCTATGCCTTTTGGGATGAAGAAGAAATAGGATTAATAGGAAGTGCCCATTATGCCAATGAAGCTAATATGAACAATGATTTAATAAATGGTGTGTTTAACCTGGAAATGTTTGGATGGGACAGTAATAACGACATGTTGATTGATATTCATACCCAGAATTATGCAAATTCAGTTGAACTGGCAAATTTTCTGGTTAACATTGATAACACTTATGAGCTGGCTCTGGACCCTGTTATCCATAACCCGGGCACAACAGCCAGCGACCACTCCTCTTTCTGGAATGAAGGATATTCTGCTGTGGTTTTTAGCCAGGCCTTTTTTGGTGGTGACAGCAATCCCTATTACCACACAAGCCAGGATCGTATTCAGCATTTTAACCTTCCTTACTTTCATGAATTGTCGAAATTGGCTGTAGGTGCGATTGCGTCCAAGGCAACCCCTGTATCGACTTCGATTCATTTATTGGATGATAAACATTTTGCAAACCCTTTGAACATATTTCCAAATCCGGTTATTGGAAGTGCAACAATAGCTTTTAATGTTGATGAAAGAAGTGCAGTAAGAATTGCTATCTATAACTCGCTTGGCCAGGAGATCAAGGAAGTGTGCAATTCACAGTTTTCAAAGGGAAATAATACGATTAACTTCAATGCTAATGATATGCAGCAGGGATTATATATTGTAAGGTTGGTAAGCAGTTCAGGCATTCAAACATCGACCATTATAGTTGAGTAATTTTGTTACCGGTTTTAATTTTTTCTTCTTTTCTTAAACTTCTGGTAAAAAACAGCGTAGAATGAATTCCCCAGTTACAAGAGAACATGAGGTCTTTTAATTTTATTTTTTCGGTATTTCTTGTTTTATCCGTCCTACTTATTATCAGGTGCGATAAACAAAATAATTATGTAAACCTTAATCAACCAGAAGTATATGGTTTAAAGGTCGTTAATGACAGCTGCAAGGTTGCGATTTTTTGGAACGATCCTGCAAATCATGATTTTTCAAAGGTTGAGATTTCTTACATGGATGATATTGTTGAAGTTGAAAAAGGAATAATGTTCATTGAAATAGACGGATTATTGAATGACACAACCTACACGGTTAAACTAAGGACAGTAAACATTGACGGAGTGAAATCTCCTGGCATTAAGGTTCACACAAGGCCAAGGGCCCTACCCAAGATCTTTTGGAAAGAGGATGCAGTTACAACAATGGATACCAGTAGCCAGGGCTATCCCAATGGTGTTTTTACCACCACACGAGCCTGCCGGAACATAGGAAGCACCGGCTATGTTACTTGCATCATCAGGTTAATCGAACTTGAATCACAGAGTATTCTTAGCGAGATCAATAAAAATGTACTTGTCCCTGCCGGCAATGACTACCTGTTCTATTATGAAGCACAAGGAGATATTTCCATCGTAAATTGTACATCATGTGATGCTGAGTCTTTTTCACACAGGGTGGAATTCAGCTTTTTATCGGATACAACTGTTTTTTATGCTGAGCCAATTACCTGTGAAGAAATTCCACTTTGTTTAAATGGAGAATCCCAAAGGTCCATAAGGTGGAATTCGATAACTACCCGGGAACTTCTTTTTTTTATTGATGAATAGAGGAGAGTTTAACGGTAAATAACAAATTGCTCTAATTTCTAATTGCTCTAAAAAATTACCAAAGAGTAAATCCCAATAAGCTTTAATTAACCAATTAATTGTAATTTGGTGCTTAAGCCTTTTGGATTTATTTAGAAATTAGAAAAATTAGAAATTAGAAATTATATTATCCATTTTCCATTTCTTAATATTCAAATTTCAGCATTGTATTTTTATCTTTGCAATAAATACAGCATCGAATGTTAAAAAACTTGAACAAGCCTTATCCTTTTTATGATGATCTTTCTTACAATCTAAAAGCCATTTTAGGGATAAGCCTTGGCATGTTTTTGTTCTTTCTCTTTTTTCAGCCTATCGAATTAAGGACCTTTGAGTTTAATAACCGGTTGTTGGTTATTACAGGTTTTGGAGGAGTTACATTCGTTATACTCACTTTGTGTTTGGTTATAGTTCCTTCCATATTTACTAAAACCTTTTTATCCGGCAATTGGAAGTTATACAAAGACATAATTTTCAATATCCTGATCTGGGCCCTCCTAGCTGTTGCCTATAACTTTTATGCCAGGTATGTTGGATTGGTCAGCATTACTTTCCATGTTTCTTTCCGAATCATTTTATTGTCACTTATTCCTGTAGTAATTCTAATTGTGATCCATCAGTTTAATCTGTTGAAGAAACATGCTCAGAATCTGTTGGATTTGAGCAGACAGGCAGGAGTGAAATTAGAGCAGGACGAACGGGAAGCAATAATCTCCTTTAAGTCTGACAACAGGTCAGAACATTTTGAAATTGCCTTATCCGCCCTTGTATTTATTAAGTCGGCTAACAACTACATTGAAATATTCTACAGAATTGACGACAGCCTCGAAAAAAAACTGATTCGGACTACGTTAAAAAAGACAGAGGAGTTGTTAGGTGAATATTCCAATATTATTCGATGCCACAGAACAACCCTGATTAATACTAATCATGTTTTAAAGCTAGCGGGCCAACCCGGAGGCTTAAAGCTCAAGATCAAGGATTTTGATGAGGAAATTGTGGTTTCCAGGCAATACCTCGAAAAAATTAAAGAGACACTGAAATAGTGCATTAAAATTCCTTCTGAAATTTCTTAAGCTGCCATTACCATTCACCCCATTGTGAATAGTATTCATCCCTGTTGAAGTAAATATTACACCAAAAATAGTTTACAAATCCCAAAATTCAACTTACCGGGATTTCACAATGTAATTTTGCATAAAACTGAATTGACAGAAAATCATCCAATATTCAGATTAGTAATTATAGTCATTCTAGTCATTTTATTCATTTTAGTCATTTAATCTTATTCATAATGAACATTCTGATGGTCTATCCAAAATATCCCGATACATTCTGGAGTTTTCGGCATGCGTTGAAATTTATAATGAAAAAGGCGGCAAATCCACCTCTAGGTCTAATGACAGTTTCTGCAATGCTTCCGCAAAACTGGAACCGGAAATTAATCGATATGAATATTCAGCAGCTTAAATCGAAGCATATCCAAAGAGCAGATTATGTATTCATCAGTGCCATGTCAGTACAACGTGAATCGGCCATGCAGGTTATTCAATTTTGTAAGGACCTGTATACACCGGTTGTAGCTGGAGGCTCTTTGTTTACTGAAGAACCTGAAAAGTTTCCGTT
Source organism: uncultured Bacteroidales bacterium (assembly GCA_964421215.1). Taxonomy (GTDB): domain Bacteria; phylum Bacteroidota; class Bacteroidia; order Bacteroidales; family JAADJA01; genus JAADJA01. The sequence goes on from CAYQWA010000009.1 coordinate 24,057, forward strand.
GGTGGACCATTTTGTCATGAATGAAGCGGAAAATTGTATTGATCAGCTGATCCATGATATGAATGCGGGCATACCAAAAAAATTTTACCAGGGTGATGGATTCCCTTCACTGCATAACACTCCTGTCCCGGATTTTCAAATAGTTACACAAAGAAAGTATGGCAGCATGAATATACAGTATTCCAGGGGCTGTCCTTTTGATTGTGAATTTTGTGACATTACTGCGTTGTACGGACACAAGGTGAGAACCAAATCAACATGCCAGTTTATCCTTGAGCTGGAAAGTCTTTATAAATCCGGCTGGCGGGGAAATGTATTTATCGTTGACGATAATTTTATTGGCAACAAAAAGCAGCTCAAAGAAAATTTGCTGCCGGTTATCATTCATTGGATGGAACGAAACAAATACCCCTTCTCTTTTACAACAGAAGCATCTGTTAACCTGGCTGATGATCCTGAATTATTGCACCTGATGGCCAGGGCCGGTTTTCACAATATATTTGTGGGCATCGAAACTCCGGATGAACAAAGTCTTACCGAATGCAATAAAAAGCAAAACAAAAACAGAAAGCTGGTTGATAGTGTAAACAAAATTCAGGAGGCAGGTATGGAAGTGTCCGCCGGATTTATTGTAGGGTTCGACAGTGACCGACCTGGAATTTTCCAGCAACAGGTGAATTTCATACAAAACAGTGGTATTGTTACAGCTATGGTGGGCTTGCTTAATGCCCCAACAAAAACTAAGCTTTATCAACGACTCAAACGTGAAGGAAGGCTGCTAAAGGAAATGAGTGGGGATAATACTGACTCCTCTTTAAACTTTATTCCTAAAATGAACAAAGACGTTTTATTAAACGGATATCAAAATATTCTTAATAATATTTATTCAGCAAAACCTTACTATTCAAGGGTGATGAAATTTTTAAAGCGATTTGAACCCAATGCCAGAAATTATAGTAAATTAAGGATTGTAGATATTCTCGCTATGTTCAGGTCAATTTTTGTTTTGGGACTGGTTGATTCAAGCAGGAAATATTACTGGCAATTGTTTTTCTGGAGTGTGTTTAAAAAACCGAAAGTATTCTCCAAAGTAATCACCTACTCCATCTATGGTTACCACTTCAGAAAGATCTTTATCAATCAGAAATGAACATTAAACAGTTAATTTGAAGTAAATAATTCTACTTTTGCTGAAAAAACAATGGCAAAAGACTGGAAAGATCGACTGGGTGTTGTTTATTCAACCAATCCCGATTTTGAATACGAAAAGGACAGTGAAGAGCAGGAAGAAACCTTACCTCCCCAACATCAAAATTTCCGGGTTAGCCTTGATAAAAAACACCGTAAAGGTAAAGCGGTAACACTGGTTACAGGATTTGTCGGATTGGATGAGGATCTGAAAGATTTGGGTAAGATGCTTAAAACAAAATGTGGCGTAGGAGGCTCTGTTAAAGAAGGAGAAATAATTATTCAGGGTGATTTTAGGGATAAGGTCTTACAACTTCTTGTAAAAGCTGGTTATAAAGCGAAAAAATCAGGAGGCTGATATGTTTATTCTTGACGGGCCTTATGTATCCGATTACCTGAAGGAAAGTATTGTGAAGTATAATATTCCTGTTTTAAAAACGGATTATTCAAAATCACTGATTCCGGATAAAGAGGTCAATTTTGTTTTGCCTTCCGATCTTATCAAATTCTTTGCAAATGGTAATCATCCTCTGCTTTATTCCAACACCGAAAATGCCATTGGATGGATAAGCAGAAACCTTCACTTTACGGAATTACCAGATAAAATAGATCTGTTCAAAGACAAAGTCCGTTTTCGTGAATTTTTAAAAAAGTTGATCCCTGATTTTTATTTCAGGGATGTAAAGTTTAGTGATCTCGATCTTCTGGACATAAATGAACTCCCTTCTTCTTTTATCATTAAACCTGCTGTGGGATTTTTTAGTCATGGAGTTTTTAAGGTTGAAGATATGTCACAATGGCCGGTAATAAAGAAGGCTATATCTGAAGAAGTTGACAAGATCAGGAAGGTGTATCCAGTTGAAGTCCTCGACACAGAGCGGTTTATAATTGAAGAGGTTATTGAAGGAACTGAATTTGCGTTTGATATTTATTACAATGAAAATGGAGAAGCCGTTCTATTGAGTTTGCTTGAACATTTATTTGCATCTGCCAATGATGTCAGTGATAGGGTATACACATCTTCCAAAGAAATTTTTGAAAAGTATTATGATAAACTAAGCCAATTCATGCAAGAAGTTGGTGAAATGGCTGAAATGAAAAATTTTCCTCTGCATGCTGAAGTAAGGATCGATGAAAAAGGCAGGATTTTACCCATTGAATTTAATCCGCTTCGTACAGGTGGATGGTGTACCACAGCAGACATGACCGGTATTTCCTTTGGGTTTAATCCTTATGAGTGTCTTTACAAACAAATTAAACCAAATTGGAAAGAAATATTTAAGGGACGGGAAGATAAAACCTACCTTAATATTGTTCTTACCAATTCTTCCGGATACAACGTTAATGAGATCAAATCATTTGATTACGAAAGTTTAACCAAACGATTTGAAAATCCATTGGAGGTTAGAAAAGCAGATTTTAAAGAGTTCCTGATCTTTGGTTTTGTATTTGCTGAAATAAGTGCAGATAACAAAAAGGAACTGGACTGGATACTACACAGTGATTTTAAGGAATTTATTACACTTGAATAAGACACTGATCTTTATGATTTGTTATGATTTTCACCTATTATCATAATCAATCATAATAATCAGTCAAATCAGTGTACTATTATTATAAACTCATCCCCTCAGTACAATTCCTGCAAATATCGATTGATTTTCGGTTTGTAATAAGTTGAGTCCTGAACTTTTGATAAGTCGGATTTTTCCATACTGTTGCGAAGGAATCTTTTTTAAGGTCTCCCATCTGATTAACAGCATCCTTATCAAAACAGCATGGGACCACCAATCCATCCCATGTAATAACACAGGAAACCGACATACGATAGCATTTATTTGGAAAGTCGTTTTTTATTTCCCATTTGCCATCTTTTTTCTGTCTGTACCTTGAATACCTGTCAATAGAAGGTATTAATGGGTTCCCATTTTTATATTCGTAAACCTGGGCTGATTTCAGTTGCAGCTCATCCACGCCGAGCTTTTTGCTTAAAGCTTTCACCTCTTCAATTTGATGTTCATTGGTCTTAAATACAATGAACTGAAGAATAATATGAGGGGTAAGGGATTTCATTTCCTTTTTTATCCTGACGATGGTTTCAATTCCATCAAGGACCCGTTTATATCTTCCACCAATCCGGTAAGCTGCGTAGGTTTCCTGCCCGATACCATCAAGTGAGATGATGATCCTGTCGAGGCCTGATTCTATGGTTTTCCGTGCATTTTCTTCTGTTAGAAAGTGTGCATTTGTAGACGTAGCTGTGTATATTTTTCTTTTCCGTGCATCTTTAACGATCTCAAAAAAGGAAGGATTCATATAAGGTTCTCCCTGAAAATACAGGATCATATACATCAGTTTGTTACCGATCTCATCAACGATCTTTTTGTACAGATCAAAAGATAACATACCAGTATTCCGTGAAAATTTACGAATACCAGAAGGACATTCCGGACAGCGAAGATTACAGGATGTGGTAGGTTCAATGGAAACACTAAAGGGTTTACCCCAAACAATTGGTTTTTTGAACAGCAAGGTCAGGTAGTAACTTTTTTGCACAAGGATCAGGTTCCAGAGCCTGGTGAAGTTGAGTTTTGAAAGTATATTTAAAGTATCCCTTGTATTCATTTTAAAATTCAAACTTTCTTTATTGCCCTCCTGTCATTGCAGTCATTTATTGTAATATGCCCATCAAATGGCGGGTGTAATTTATGGTAATTTTTGCTTACTACCAACTAGCCAGCTCAATTCAGCCCATTCTAATTATTCAAGTCCCCGCAAATGCGGGATTTCTCCGCCAACTGGCGGATCAATATTTTAATTATTCAAGTCATTTTAGTCATCCAAGTCATTCTAATTATTCTAAATATTCTTAGTAATAGTCTGCACCAATTTAGAACCACTGAAAAATTGCTTTGCAATGATACGTAGTACTGTATAACTTGGAATAGCCAGGATCATTCCCGGAATACCTGCCAGGCTTCCAGCCATGAGAATAATTAGGAATATTTCAATGGGATGCGCCTTTACACTAGTTGAATAAATAAGTGGTTGGAGAATCATATTGTCGATGAGGTTGGCGACAGCAAAAGTCCCAAGAATAATTGCCGATATTGGCAGGATGTCTTCATACATTCCCATACTCAGGTTACTGGTAGCACCGATCACCACTCCCATTGAAGCGCCAATTATTGGGCCAAGGTAAGGAATCACATTCATTAGTCCTCCCAGAAACCCAATCAGTAGAGCACTTTTAACATCAAATATCAAAAGTCCGATTGTAATCAATGTCATCATAGAGATAAGCTCAAGGCTCAATCCTACAAAATACCGTGATAATAACCTTCTGGTATCTCTCAAAATAATGGCTCCCTTGTCTTCATACCTTTGAGGAACAAACAACATGATTCCTTTAAAGAACAGGTGTTCATCGCGCAGGAAGAAAAAGGTAAGGAACACCACTGAAAATATTCCGATAAATACACTCCCTGCTAATCCAACCACATTACCGAAGATGTTCTTCACAGAAGCCATGTTCAGGATGGATTCAAGTTCGGAAGAGATCATGGTTTCAAGTGTTTGATCATCTTCAAGTAAATTCCATTCAAGAAGTTTGACTTCAAAATTATGAAGGGGTTGCTCCATTTGCTTACCCAGGTATTGAAAGTCAATGGAAGAGATTACATTAGCCTGCCTGTTGATGATCGGTACAAAGATCATGAACAAGGCCGTTAAAATGATAACCAGTGAAATAAGTGAAAGTATGGTACTTGCCGTATGAGGCATTTTAAATTTTTTGATCTGGACACTGTCAAAAAGCCGAACCAGCGGTTGCCCGATAAAGGACAGGACTCCAGCCAGCAAAACATAAACCAGGATATCAGAAAAACGCCATGCCAGGAAGATTCCAAGCAGGAAAGTTAATATACCACCAAGGAGTTTATAATTGATTTTCATATGCTAAATACTTTAATCGTACAGGGCATCTGTTGTAAACAAAGATAGGGAAATAATCCATCCTGTTAGGAATCGATTTAAAAAGCAAACTTCAACGTTAGCTTCGCTCCAACATTTTCCCAACCATTCTTAAAAGTATAAGGCCCATACCGGTAAAACGCTCCAACTCCTAAAGAATACAACTGCAGGTTTAATATATTATTGATCAGCAAGCCCGATTCATAAAATCCCTTTTCCATGGTTTTATACCTGATGTTGTGGTGACTTTTCTTAAAGTCCAGCCAGCCGAATCCAAGGTTGGTTACTATAGCAAATTCAGGTTTGAACATACCTCCTTTGAACAAAAGTTTTTCAAAATCATGCTGAAAATAAAATGCTACATATTTGTTGGAGAGAAATTCATTCATACGCATAGTAGCAAAACTGTTGGGAGCATGTAGACTGAACGACCGCCAGGAAGCATTTCCGTTGTATAAATTTGTATAGGGGATATCCGAATCAACGTATCCTCCAACCAGTTTTAAAGAAGTTTTTCCCAGGTAGTTGGTATAAAAGGATTTCTCCACTTTTATGTCATAGCGATTGTATTCATATCCTCCGTGCAAAAATCCCTCAAGCCCGTGAGAATACTGAAACCAAACAATGGGATAATTGGTACCCAGTGAAATTTTCTTCCTCATGTTCTGGATGAACTTTTCACCATATGCATAACGTAAACCAAGGGAAAGCTCAGTAAAATCAAAACGGTCGAAATGAATATTTATATCGCCCTCTGAAATAGTGTAGGTATAATTGTTGGTAACAATTTTATTCGTTTTTGATAATCCTAAATGAACGTTCATAAACTTAAACGTTCTAAATCCTAAGGATGTACTGTAATATTCAGCATCATCCATCCTCTGGATATGAAAGTCCCTGAAATTATCCATGTTGTTCAACCTGTAATCCTCATCCCAGAAAGTTACACCAGAAGTTTCCATCACATCGTTCATGTATTGAGCCTTCCATGTCAGGTCCCACTTCCGGTACAGGTTCACACCCAGATCTCCTCCGAATTTAAACCTTCCGTCTTTGATGCCATACCTTATGTATCCACCTGTTGAGAATGTTTGACTTATTCGTTCATTGGTATGTAAACCAATACCGGGGGCAAATCCTTCAAAGGAATTGTAACGCAGGAACCTGTGCATGTCAAGGTCAACGTAGCCCCATGGGATCTTTCCTGTCATAAGGCTTTCAAAGTTTCTGGCGAACCGGTCAAAATTTTCAGCCTTGCCCACGCTATCGATGTATCGATAGGTGTTTCGTTCTTTGTCAGATAATGAATCGATTCGATACCCCAGCCAGAAATCGTTGTCTCTGAAATTGGCATTAGGATCAACCTCAACAGCCACATTGCCAAAATCCCGCAATTTAAATGTTGTATCAAGGTTGATGTTTCTTATGTAACTTTTGCCAATCCCAAAAGGAATGCGGGTTATGGTTTCAGCAACTGAATCAGGCATATCACCAACACTCAGATACATGGTAGTGTCAGTAAACTGTGCTGTTGTAATAAACTCAGTATTCAGTTGTGTTGGAAACCATTGCTCCTTTTCTATGAGCTCATACATTTGCTCAATCTTAAAACCTATTCCCAGTTGATCTTTAGCAGGTTCTGCTATAACATTCTGAATGGCCCAGTTTTTTGTATTGATGGATAAAACACCTTTTAATCCTTCAAAATTTGTATTAATTCCAGGCCGGAATGAGATGACAAAAACGGAATCATGTTCACCGTAGTAAAGTGTATCCTGCAACAAAAAGAAGTATTTCTTCGTGCTGCCTTTGCTGATGGGATTTACATATTTTTTGCCAAGCAATTCGATTCGTTCCTTATAAAAGGAGGTCGATTGCCATTGTGAAAGAAGGAAAACAAAAATGGGATCCTGAAAACCGGAAACCTTTGTGGCAATTACTTTTTCTTCATTTTTGTCAGGCGCTCTGAATTTTCGCTCGCTAACCGATTCCATCATAAACAAATGATGTTTATCCAGGTAATCCCTGAAACTATCGGTGGTATCTATTTCAAGGGTATCCACCAATGGAAGGGAATCCAATTCCAGGGTAAAGATCATTTTATCGTAGGAGGTATAGGCAAATGCAGGAAGTTTTTCTGGATCATTTTTATCACGGTTGGCAACCACATTTTTTATAATCCTGTGTGCAGGGTTTTCGGTAGGGTACACTACAAACTCAGGAAGCTCATATTTTTTCTTCTTAAGCCTGATGATGTGGTTTTTCCGATTGGCTTCAACTTCATAAACCATTGACTCATAACCCACATAACTCAGGTTGAGCTGCTTTATTGATTCGTTGTGCTTAAAGGAAAACTTACCGTCAATATCTGTTGTGCCTCCACGATGGCCATCATTAATAACGATGTTTACGAACGATAGCGCAACCCTTGAATCTGCATCAATAACCCGCCCTGAAATTGTATTATCCTGAGTAAATCCACTAAGAAATGAGACAATAAACAAAAAGCAAAAGGATAGTCTAAGCATATTCTGCACTTTACATTAACAAATGTATCAAATTATTCTGCTGGTAAAGATTAATAAATGTTAAGACGGACTCGTCGCCGAAATGTAACATTAATTCATACTTTTGTTAAAGAATAAAAATGACCGGTTTGATTAAAACATATTACGAAGAACATAACGCAGTTTTTAACGAGAAATTTCAAATTGCGCTTGAAGGTTTTGATATGGAGGCCATTCATAAAATGAGAACCAGTACGAAACGTTTGCGGGCACTTTTTATTCTCATTGAATTTTTGACAGATAAGAAGTTCAAGGCCAAAAAGCAACTGAAAAAGATCCGTTCTCTTTTTAAGTTTGCCGGTATGATCAGGGAACTTCAAATAGAAAAACAACTGATCACGGAACATGAAACCATCCTGGACGAAAATTTCCAGGAATACCTGGAGTACCTAACACAACGGGAACACAAGGAAATTTCCAGGTTTTTAAAACATTTACCCGCGCTCAAAAACCGTAAGAACATCATAAATAGTGATAAAGTTCTTAAAGCCATTGATTCAGTTCCGGAACACAAGGCAAAATCAAGGACTTTGGCATTTATCAGCGACAAGGAAAAAGAAATATCTTCAATCAAGTCAAAACCTGATAGCAATCACCGCATCCATTCTAACAGAACTCACCTGAAGCAAGTGTATTACCTCCATGAGATTTTAATTCATATGTCGGAAAGAGAAAAGATTCTGGGGATCAGCGCTTTACGTTTGCGGGAAATGGAGCAGTATTTAGGGAAGTGGCACGATCTGGTAAATTCTCCTGTATATATGAATGCTTTTTTTAAAACGAGGAGGTACAAAGGTGAAGAGAAGTACAAGATCCTGAAAAAAAGAATAGCGGATGACAGGAAAAAAATGCGGCAAGAGATTGTTAAGAGTTTTTATCCAGAGTTGAAGGTATAGTCAAAAAGGTTTCGCGCAAAGGACGCAAAGATGTATAGTTATTTTTATTTCTTTGCGTCCTTTGCTCATCTTAATTCACTTTGCGTGAAAAAAATATTATGGTGAGGATTTATTCACATCATACCGAAAAATAACTCTCCAACTCCTTTAAAGTATCGGTGCTGGTTTTAAGGTCATGTATAATGGTTCCTTTTTCAAGAATGGCAATCCGGTCGCAAACTTCAGTAACATGCTTTAAATCATGACTTGAAATGAGCATGGTCGTCCGTTCTTTTTCTTTTATTTCATTGAGCATTTTAATGAGCCTGAGTTGTGTTGACGGATCCAACCCGTTGAATGGTTCATCAAGGATCAGCACTTCAGGTTTGGTCATAAGGGCCGCTGCAATTCCAACCTTTTGCCTGTTTCCCTGTGAAAGATCACGGATGTATTTACCCTTCCCCAGGATCTCATCATTAAAGAAAGTTTCAAAATCAATGTAAAACTGATCTAGATCGCCTGATGACAATCCGTGGATATTGCTTAAAAAATCAAAATATTCTTCAGGGGTAAGAAAGTCAATCAGAAACCGTTGGTCAAGATAAGACCCTGTGTAGAATTTCCAGTCGGTACTTTGTCTAACATCATAATTCTTTGATGTAACCGTACCCGAATTTGCACGGATCAGGTCGAGGATCAACCTAAAGAAGGTTGTTTTGCCGGCCCCATTGTTCCCGACAAGCCCAAAGCTTTCACCCTGATTAATCGTTAAGTCAATGATGTTCAGGACTGTCGTACTTCCGTATACTTTTGTGAGATATTTTGCGTCAATCATGTTATGTTGTTTATTTTTTTATTCTTCGTTCTTTGTTCTTAGTGTGGACTTATTCTCTGAATCCTTCGGCCATGCTGTGCCGTCTTTTCATAAATTGTTTTAATACCATATTGATGAGTGATTTTGAAAACAATAAGCCGATCACTCCTAATGCACCAATAAACAATAAGCCAGCAGTGGGGTATCCGAGCCAACGGAAAGGTAGATATATAATCACAGGTAACAGAAATGCCGGTAACATGGAAAGCCAGTGAGTAGCTCCCAGTCCCTGGTAATTGAAAGCAGCTCCTTTACTAAGGTCCATCCGTTTTTTACTGTAGGTGGCAATATAAAAAAGGACAAAAGATAGAAATCCGATGTTATACAAAAAGGTCATGGTATTCATCAACAGGATATCTACTCCGAAGAAAACATAAGGAATAGTAAGGATATAGCATGCAGTTGCTATGGATATGCCTAAAATGTATTTCGTCCTGATGTAACGCTCAAGGTCTTTGTAATTGGCAAGTATGTTATCAAAATAGTTACTTTCATAACTGAAACAATAGTTTAAATAATTCAGCATCATCCCTCCTGTCATGAAAATCCCGACAAAGATCAGGAACCCGTATTGTTCCCTGTACATGGGAATGGGATAAAAGAAAAAACCGTAAAGAAGAAAAAGCGGGGCCATAAAAACTATGGACCTGGTCCGTTTGTGTCGCCATATCAATCTTAGATCGAGGGAGATCATCAGGCCGGTTAGTCCAAGCGTTTTCAAATACCTGATCTCGGATAGTGAATCCATTTTTCTCTGCTTTTTAACAACCACCTCTTCAGGATAAAGCCGTGATTTTAAAAAGAAGTAATTTAAGGAATATGTAAATGCCAGCAGGAATGCCGGAACGAGTATAAAGACAGGGTATTCAAGTAACTTACCAAATACAAAAGTTGAAAATGAAGAAACTGAAATGAGACTGAAATGATCCAGCAGGATCAATGAGATCATAATCAATCCGAAAACCCCAACAATCATAGGCTTGCCAACAAGTTGACGTTTTACATAAGTTGCAAGGAAGTTATTTGTAAACACCAGTAATACAATAGCAAGGATATACAACCAGGCTATCCCGGTTGAATACGAGGGTGCAATTACTTTAAAAGCGAATGGGATAATTACCAGCCATGACAAATAATTTCCAATGGCGAAAATTGACTTGGCTGCCACAAAATGTACGATTGAATGTTTTTTGATCGGAAGATGAAGGTATGTTTCAATATTTAGTGTTGGCAGGTTCTGAATAAAAAACCGCATAAAAAATTCAATGCCCAGATAATAAAGGACTATGCCGTTAAATACGGCCACAGGATCTTTGTCAGGGAAAAGCTCTGTAAGAATTTTATCGATAAACAGGCCCAGGGCAAGTAAATACAATAGCATAATTCCAACCAGTAGCCCGATAACGATGTTTAAAACAACATTCTTCTGCCAGATGGAAGAGCGCTTCATCTCTTTCCACTGGTGTGATAAAAACCATTTATAGATCATTTTTTCAATGTTAAAAATCTGAATTTAAACAAAAAACATGCAAACGATTGTAACACTGTTGTTTTCAATCATGTGCGTTCAATCTCTATTTTTCTCGATAAAAGTTATGGGTTATGTCCGTACAGCTATTGTTCATGAATGAACATCAAAACACACAGTCAATATTATTTTGAGTTGTTCTTCAGCTTTTTGTTATTCTTATGTCTTTCGCTGTCCCTTTGTGTCTTCTTCACCATATTTCTTTCAAAAGCAGTAGTCAGGTTAACACCTGTTTGATTGGCGAGGCAAATCAAAACCCAAAGAACGTCTGCCATTTCATCAGCCAGGTCAATATCCTTTTCTGAATCCTTGAAAGACTGATCACCGTATTTCCTTGCCATGATGCGGGCCACTTCACCAACTTCCTCCGTAAGAATAGCCGTATTGGTCAGTTCACTGAAATACCGTACCCCGGTGGTAGTAATCCATTTGTCAACAGCAAGTTGAGCTTCAGATATAGTCATTTGTTAAGCTTTGTTTAAGTTACAAATATGCAAAATTTACACGACTAAATGTTATACTTTTGCATCAAAATAGTGCAGATGGCTGAATTAAACAAAAACTTCCGGATCGTAGCAAAAACCTTTGCGGGACTTGAAAAAGTACTGGCGAAGGAAATTGAAGGCGTTGGTGGTAGTAACCTCAGGGTATTGCAGCGGGCAATTGAATTTGACGGGAATACAGAAGTTTTGTATAAAGCCAATTATTTGTGCAGGAGTGCCATTCGGTTTATAAAGCCAATTGCAACATTTACGGCTGAAAATGAAAATGTATTGTATGAAGAGGTCAAAAAGATCAATTGGAGCAAGTACCTTGATGTAAGTTCTACTTTCTCAATAGATGGCCATACCAGCTATTCCAACATTACGCACTCCAAATACCTGGCATTAAAATCAAAGGATGCCATTGTGGATCAATTCAGGGAGGAAACAGGAAAACGGCCTAGCATTGAAAAGTTTAATCCCGACCTGAGGATCAATGTAAGAATATTTAAAAATAATTGTACTGTATCATTGGACAGTTCAGGAGAATCACTTCACAAAAGAGGATACCGCAAGGAAACCGGACCTGCACCATTGAATGAAGTTTTGGCAGCCGGAATGATCCTCATTACAGGCTGGGAAGGGGAGTCAAATTTTATCGACCCTATGTGTGGCTCAGGAACACTACCCATTGAAGCTGCGATGATCGCTAAAAATATACCGGCAGGAATTTTCAGAGAATCCTATGCTTTTATGATGTGGAATGATTTTGACAATGAGTTGTGGGATAAAATAAAAACCGAAGCCCAGGAAAAGACAAAACCACTTAAAGCGAAGATCATAGCCTCTGACCGTTCAGGAAGAATTTTACAGGTGACACGATCAAACATCGAAGGAGCTAACCTAAAAGAGGATATAAGCGTGGGTATGGACTTTTTTGAAGACTCAACACCACCAGCGGGTCCGGGTGTAATGGTAACAAATCCTCCCTATGGTGAGCGTATCAAACCTGACGATATAAATAGGCTTTACAAAGACATGGGCGATGCCTTAAAAGCACGTTACAAGGGATATGCTGCCTGGATCATTAGTTCCCACATCGATGCCCTGAAACACATTGGATTACGCTCAACAGTTAAAGTAAAGCTGTTTAATGGCCCCCTTGAATGCCAGTATTTAAAATTTGACATGTATGAGGGAAGTAAAAAGGACAACTACGGCGATTCTGTAAATAATCAAGGTCCTGTAAAAGATAAAGAAAGAAGAAGAAAAAGATTACATGGCAACTTCAAAAGCCAGAACCCTTCATCAAATCGGAATTCAGAAAATAAAAGATATAAGAGACCTAAGCGTTAGATTAAAGATGAAAAAAATAAAGAAACTTGGAGTCCTGACCTCTGGAGGGGATTCCCCGGGAATGAATGCGTGCATTCGTGCTGTTGTTCGCACAGGTTTATACAATGGGTTAAAAGTGTATGGAATTAAATCGGGCTATAACGGATTAATTCGTGGTGACATCGTACCTATGAACAGAAGCTCAGTATCTCATATTTTGCACAGAGGAGGTACCATTTTAAAATCGGCCCGTAGTATGGAATTTATGACAAAAGAGGGCAGACAGAAAGCCTACGACAACATTAAAAAGTTAGGTATCGATGCTATTATTGTTATTGGAGGAAATGGAACCTTCACCGGTGCCGATGTATTTATGAGTGAATTTGATATACCCATTTTGGGTGCTCCCGGGACAATTGATAATGATCTTTATGGTACAGATATGACTATTGGATTTGATACAGCTCTGAATACTGTTATGGAAGCTGTTGACAAAATTCGTGACACTGCATCTTCCCACGATCGTTTGTTTTTTATCGAGGTAATGGGACGTGACGCCGGTTTTATCGCCCTAAGAAGTGGTATTGCATGTGGTGCAGCTGAAATACTTATTCCTGAAACCGTTACATACATCGACGATTTAATCGAGACGCTTGAGGCCCAGCAAAAAGCAAATGTACATTCCGGAATCATCATTGTCGCTGAGGGTGATGACGAAGGGGGAGCATTTGAAGTGGCCGCAAAGGTAAGAGAGAAATACGAACACTATGATACCAGGGTTACCGTTCTGGGCCATATTCAAAGGGGTGGTACTCCCACTTCCTACGACAGATTACTTGCCAGTACAATGGGTTATGAAGCCGTAAACGCATTGTTATCTGGCCGCAAAGGCGAAATGATAGGAGTAGTGAACCATGACCTGGTGTACATACCTTTCGAAAAAGCAATTAAGCAACATAAAATTGTAAGAGGTGAAATGCTAAAGATGGCAAAGGTGTTGTCCTCCTAACCACACTGCATGGTCTTTCTGAGATTGATTCATGAGTAAAAACGGAATTGAAGGGAAATGAGGTAAATAGGTGAATAAGTTAAAAAGTAAAAGGGTAAATAGGTGTGAAGGCGATAACTTATTCGGTTAATTAATCGACAGAAAAAATATTATCGGAATACTCTAATAACCTAAATACTAACTTGCCCTATTTCCCTTATTTCCTGTATTGCCCTTGTTCCAATATACCCAATCAATATCCATGGTTCCAATATGCCAATTTCCTCATATCCTTAAATTTCTCGTCATACTTTTCTTCATCTCCTAAATATCTTCTACATTTGTTCAATGGACAGGATAACACTTTTTGTTGATGTACTGCTACCATTGCCTGTTCCGGGTACATTTACCTATCGGGTACCCTGGGAGCTTAACGAATCCGTTGGTAAGTGGAAGAGGGTAGTGGTACAGTTTGGTAAGAAGAAGGTGTATACTGCACTGGTTATTAATGTCCATGAAAAAGCTCCCTCGAAGTATGCTGTTAAGTACATTCTTTCGGTCATTGATGTGAAACCGGTTGCCAATGCTATCCAGTATGAATTCTGGCAATGGATTGCAAACTATTATATGAGTAAGCTTGGGGAGGTGATGAATGTTGCCATCCCTTCTGCCCTTAAACTAGCTAGTGAAACCAAGGTTATTTTTAATCCCGAATTTGATGGGGATATTGACAGTTTAACTGAGAAAGAATTCCTTGTAGCTGAAGCCCTGGATATTCAGAAAAAATTGTCAATTACAGAAGTTGAGAACATCGTTGAACAAAAGAAAGTAATTCCGATTATCAAGAGCCTAATTGAAAAAAAGATTGTGGTTGTTGAGGAGGAGGTAATGGAAAGATACAAACCAAAAACAGAAACTTTTGTAAGGTTAAGTAATCTGTATAAGGATGACCAAAAACTGCAGGAAATATTCAATAAATTGGAAAAGAGGGCGTTCAGGCAGGTGGAAGTGCTTATGGCCTACATATCACTTTCTGCATTTGGTCAGGAAACGACTAGGAATGTTAAAAAGAACGAACTGTTGAATAAAGTTGAATCCGGAACGTCAGCCTTAGGTAGTCTCGTTAAGAAAGGTGTACTTGAAACCTATTCAACGGTTATCGGCCGGTTGGAAGAAATTAGTGCTTCTGCTTCACCCGACGATATTGATCTGACCTCTGACCAGCAATCTGCCCTGGATAATATTAAATCTGATCTCAATAAAACCAATGTTGTTTTGTTTCATGGAGTAACATCCAGTGGTAAAACAGAGATATACATTAAGCTTATCCAGGAAACACTAATATCAGGGAAGCAGGTGTTATACCTTCTTCCTGAAATCGCACTTACCACGCAGATCATCAACAGGCTTAGAAAATACTTTGGTAACCAGGTTGGAATTTACCACTCAAAATACAGTGATAATGAAAGGGTGGAGATCTGGAATCATGTATTAAATTCAGAAAAGGATAACCAAAAATTTAATATCATCATCGGGCCGCGTTCTGCTTTGTTTTTACCGTTTAGTAATCTTGGACTGATCATTGTTGATGAAGAACATGATTATTCTTTTAAACAGTTCGATCCTGCTCCCCGGTACAATGCCCGGGACGCTGCTATTTACCTGAGTATTCTTCACAACGCTAAAGTTCTGCTTGGGACTGCAACCCCTTCATTAGAAAGCTATTTTAATGCCAAATCCGGGAAATATGGCTTCGTGGAATTGTTTAAAAGGTTTGGTGATATCCAGATGCCGGAAATATTTGTTGCCGATGTCAAAAAGGAGACAAGGCAAAAAACAATGAAATCACACTTCTCAAGCTTTCTGATAGAACACATGAATGCTGCCCTTGAAAATAAAGAGCAGATCATCCTGTTCCAGAACCGCCGGGGGTATTCACTCAGACTGGAGTGTGATACCTGTAACTGGATGCCGGAGTGCAAAAACTGTGATGTAACCCTTATTTATCATAAGCACAATAACCAGTTAAAATGCCATTACTGTGGATATTCAAGACGGGTTCCTGAAAGATGTGATTCCTGTGGAAGTACACATATACGAATGAAAGGTTTTGGTACGGAAAAGTTGGAAGATGAATTGGAGATCCTCTTTCCGGAAGCCAGGATAAAACGTATGGACCTTGACACCACCAGGTCCAAATTTGCCTACCATAACATCATTTCAGATTTTGAGAACCGGCGCATCAATATTCTTGTTGGAACACAAATGGTTACCAAAGGTTTGGATTTTGATAACGTCAGTATCGTAGGGATTATGAATGCAGACAACATGATCAGTTTTCCGGATTTCAGGTCCTATGAAAGGAGTTTTCAGTTAATGGCCCAGGTCAGCGGTAGGGCAGGCCGGAAGAACAAAAGAGGAAAAGTGATCATACAAACCTACAATCCATATCATTCGGTTATCCAGGATGTAATCGGCCATGATTATTCATCTATGTATAAAAGCCAGATCCTTGAAAGAAGGAATTTTATGTATCCTCCCTTTTATCGCCTTATACATATTAGTTTGAAACATAAGGATGCACGAATGCTTAATGACGGTGCCCGTGAACTGTCCATTATTTTAAGAGAACATCTTGGAAAACGTATCCTGGGACCTGAATACCCTCTTGTTGCCAGGATAAAGAATTTATACATCAAACGAATTTTGGTAAAGCTTGAACGGGATGATACACTGGCAAAGAATAAAGACACAATTCTTGAGTTGCTTGATGAGTTTAATCGGAGTTCATTGTACAGAAACATCCGTATCCAGATAGATGTTGATCCTGTATGATAAAAAAACCGGGTAAAACAATGTGTTCTGCCCGGCTATGTTTTGTTTCTTAGAGATCTGTTATAAACCGACCCACTCTTCACTTTTGCTTTCCTTTTCTTCCACTGTAGTTACTACTGTTACAATTCCATCTTCCATGTTGTTTGGATCCAGTATGTTGTCAAATGTTTTAAGGGCACTTGCATAGTAATCTGTTACTGTTTCAATACTGTCTCCTTCTTCATCAAGAATAACTTCCTCATTGGCAAGGCGTAATATTGCACCTTGCATAGGTCCGGCCTGTATCATTATTTTGTCTTTGTGTGAATCTAACCAGTTCCAATCTCCGTTTTCTGTTCTTGTAACTGGCTCCTGGTATACATAAACGGTATCGGTTATTGTGGTTACATCACCATCATAATCACTGATTGATGTGGATACAAGGGTTTCTGTATAAGTAGCGGAATAGGTGTAATCGTCCTTGATCTCAAGCGACAGTGAAAAGTTATATCTGTCAATGGTTTCAGTATAGGTTAATTCATTTATAATTTCCAATGTAAACTCCTCTTCAACACCATCATAATCATTAACCTGTCCTGTTTGTGATAAACTGTTGTAAGTTGTTACTACCTTTGAAGATCCATTGATGGAAACTTCTTCCCGTGTTATATCAACTGTAACTGAAGCGTCCGAGTTGATGTTGTTAGTTTGACTGGTAGTGGTCTTGGTTTCATTAGTTGTTTCTGAGCTTACTATTTCCCATGTTCCTACTATTCTTGCTGTACGACTACGAAAAGAAAAGAATGGATCATCTGCACCTTTCTTGCAACCTGAAAATAAAGTAGTTGCTATAACAACTAACACTGCTAAATTGAGAACTTGTTTTTTCATATGAATTGATAATTTGAATTAGCTTTCTCTCTTTCAAAAACTAAAATAATAAATTATTTAAATTGATTCAATTAATCTTTGTTGAGTTTAGATTCATTATTAAAGCACAATGATATAAATAAAATTGGAAAGAAACAATAAAAATAAGGCATTGAGAAATAGCCGAATAAATCATTTATACAGGCTTTGACCTTATTCATTTCTGCCTGTGAATTTACAAAAATAAGAAATCTGTTTACAGAAAACAGGTGCACCTAAAATCGTCTGGTTTAGTATTTTTATTCAGGGATAAAATATGATAAGGGCCTGAGTATTTTGTCGAAATGATAGTACTGGATCAGTACAAAATCCTTTTCTTCGTTTACCAGGGCATAAGCTCTGTCAACATCATAGGTGTAAAAGTTGCCCAAAGGGTCGAAAGCTCTGTCAACATTAGGCTTTGAGAATGTTTTAATCTGTTTTGAATTACCATTCACATCAACGAGTGTGATAACATTTCGGGGTGTGCTATGAATGATCGAGTCTTTCACTTCAGGATCGATTTTTTCAATAAGTGCCTCAAACCGCACATCGCTGAATGCGGTGAGAAAATTGAGTACTTTTAAAGTGTCAAATGGTATCGCCTGATTATTCTGAAGACGAACAAATTTTATACTTTCTTTTCCATTCAAAACTTTAAATGAATTTTCAGGTTCTCCAGGCATATCCATTGTGATCTCCTTGATATCGTAAAGTTTGGTTTTGAAGATGGTATGGTCACGCCAGTCTTTTAACAGTGTGGAATACCGGGGGGCAACATATCCCCTGAAACCGAGCAGATGTACAACAAAAGGAATATCTGCGCCATCCATGAGCATAAATGTTCCCATATTATCAGCAGTGGCAGCTCCCACATAATAAGTCTTTGTTAGTTTCTCATGGGGAAACAACCTGATTTTATCAAAAAGATTTACGCGATAAACCATTTGGTAAACTTCAACTTTAACGGATTGTGCCGCCATTTGTGATACAATATTATCATGTGCTTTTTTCGGTACCGGATATTTCGGCTGCAGATTTTTCATGGTCTCCAGCAGTATATTTACACCCGTCTGCCTGGCAAGAAGAGAGCCATTAAGTTGCCATTCTCCAGGACGTTTTCTTTCAAGAAGGATGGTCCTGTTTTTTTTATCGGCAAGAAAAACTTTGGTCACGATGGCTGTATCTTCAACCGCAAAGTTTTTTTCTTTCTCTTTGAAAGTACCGGTTCCCTGGTTCAGGTAAAGTAAACCGGTTATTATTACAAGAATAATTGTAAGTATTATTATGGTTTTGTTTCTTTTCATTATTTCTTTATTGCAAATTTTCGTTTTCTAACCACGAACATGATTACTCCCAGAATCAATATGACGACAACAGGCAAGACTGTATTAATGACTTGCCAGAATACCCTGCCTTCCGTAATTTTGGTCCTGTCGAGAAGACGAAGTGTTAACTCCCTGGAACGGATGGATATCAGTCCGTCATCATCAATCAGGTAATTAATAGCATTGAGAATAAACTCCTTGTTCCCGAAAGTCTGATTTGTGTACCTGTCATAGCCAAGAGGATAAGGAACTCTTCTTCCTTCACTTTTCCCGATTTGATTTTTAATAACATCCCCATCCGCAATAATGATCATTTTGCCCGGTTTGCTTTTTGGTAAAAAATCGATCTCTTCGCTCTCCAATATTGTTGGAGGAACCCTGTTATTAAAGAGGGATTCAAATTCCCCTTCCAGCAATACAGCCACTGGTATATTTGAGGTTGTATATTGTCGCCTGTCCGGTTCTTTTTGTAAAATATCCAGACTAATGTATACAGGAGTATTTACCGTTCGTGAGTATTGGGAGGAGGTTAATAATATTGACTTTTTTATCCCCGGAACATCCACAGTATCAATGCTTCCTATAAACTCTGTTTTAATGGCATTCAGGTTTTTTACAATAGGATGATCTCCAACCGGATTAAGAAGCGGGAAATAAAACCATGGGAAAAAATCAATCTGAGGAGATCCACCAATTTCACCAGTCCTTATAGGGATAGGAAGTGCACTCAAATCCATTACGAGGTTGGTATTTAATCTTACTCCATAATGAAAGAGTTGATCATTCAGGTTGATCTCGTTTATAATTCCGACCGTTGAGCTTGAAAACTCAATACTGTCCATACTTGCGAAAACCGGGTCAACTAACCATAAAACATTTCCGCCTCGCATGATGTACTGGTCGATAATAAATTTATCCTTTTCAGAAAATGTGGAATCGGGTTTAGCGATGATAATGGCATCGAACTTATTCCGGACGACAATGTTCCCTATTTCACTTTCTTTCCTTTCATTCAGGCTGTTCAGTTTGCCATCGATACTGATCCTTTCCACGGAATAATATTCCTGTAATGAATAGGCAATGTCTGCTGTTTCTAGAAGACTTAGCTCTCCATGCCCTTCGATGAAGGCAACTTTCGGTTTATTGGATATACTGAGTTTTTGAATGGCATTTGCCAGGTTAAATTCAAGGTTTTGGATGGAGTTATTCAGCACTTCCTCGGGAGGAACACCCATCTGGCTGATTAACAATTCCAGTGGCAATTCAGTATTTTTATAAGAAACAATGGCACCCGGGAAAATGATCTGCTGACTTGATCCGTCGTTTGTCTTTACCTGCAGGTCGGTGGGATTTAATCCCCTTTCCATTAACCGCTGATAAACAGCATTTCGTTCTTTTCCATCTTCACTGACTGAGGGATTTATGAATTCATACTGGATGTTATCCGAATAGGCCCTGAACTGGTCAAGCATTTCCTTTGTTTCTCTTCTTAGCCTTTTAAAACCGGCCGGAAATTCTCCATCCAGGTAAACCTGGAAAAAGACTAGATCGTCCAGGTCCGTTATCATTTGTTTGGTCTGGTCGGATAAGGTATACCTTTTTTCAGCCGTTAGGTCAAATCGGGTAAATACGGAATAACCGATTATGTTTATCAAAACAATAATCACAACTCCAAGAACAAGCTGAAGGATGTTCGTCCGTTTTATGTCTTTCTTTTTGTTTTTCAACAGTTTATGATATAATTTGTCCGCCAGTTGGTAGACATAAATTATTGTAATTCATTGTAATTCGATAGCACTTTTGCCTACTGCCTACTGCCACTGCTCACTCAAAATTCATTGCCCACCTTCGTCCTTCGTAAATCGTATTCGTCCTTCATAAATCAACCATCACCATTTCCTGCTTTCCACTGATAGTTTAGTTAACAACAGGAAAAGGACTACAACACTTACAAAGTATAGTATGTCTCTAGTATCGATCACACCACGACTCATTGCAGAATAGTGAGAACTGATACCCAAAGTTTTTACTAAAAGATCAACATCTCCAAAAAGATCCAGCCCGTAAATGAACTCAAAACCCATGTAAATAAATCCACTCAAAACCACAGCAAGAATAAATGAGATGATCTGGTTATCAGTAAGCGATGAGGCAAACAAACCGATGGCAACAAATGAAGCACCAAGGAAAAGTAAACCAATATACGATCCCCACATCCCGCCTGTATCAATGTTACCTTTTGGAAACCCAAGCTGGTACACAGATAGAAAATAAATTAAGGTTGGCAATAAGGAGATGATTACCAGGATCAATCCTGCAAAATACTTGGCAAGGATCACATGCAGATCTGATAAAGGCCTGGTCATCAGCAGTTCAATTGTTCCTGTTTTTTTCTCCTCCGCAAAAAACCGCATGGTTATAGCAGGGATTAGAAAAAGGAACACAAAAGGGGCTATCAAAAACAGGCCATCGATGTTTGCATAACCAAAATCAAGAATATTGGATTCAATTGGGAATACCCAGAGAAATAAACCGTTTACGATCAAAAAAACGGAAATCACCACATATCCGAGCACCGAATTTAAAAATCCACTTATTTCCTTTTTAAGCAGTACAAACATAAATTTCAATTAAAGAGGCGCAAAATTAACGAAATTATGATTATACTGTTGTTTATCCTTTAACCTTAATATATTTTAACTATTGCTGTAACGGTTTGTTTAGAAAGGTTATTTATAATTAAAAAAATGAAGATCGATTCAAGGAATTATAAAAATGAATATCTAAATTTGCCCGTTGAAAAATTGTATTTCTAAACTTAATGATTTGAAATATGGCAGATCTAAGTTCAAATTACATGGGGCTTGAATTAAAAAATCCCATCATTGTTGGTAGCTCAGGATTATCCAATTCCGTTGACAAAGTAGTTGAAATTGAAAAAGCCGGTGCCGGAGCTGTGGTTTTAAAATCCCTTTTTGAGGAACAGATATTATTTCATTCCCATAAATCGGTTTCTCAAAGCCAGACAGGGGGTAATTTTTATCCTGAAGCTGAGGATTATATAAGAAATTATACACAGGAAAATGATGTTTCTGAATACCTGAATATGATCCGGGGATGCAAAGAAAAAGTTTCAATTCCTGTAATTGCAAGCATTAACTGTGTATCCTCTTCAGAATGGATCTCATTTGCCAGGAAAATTGAAGAGGCAGGTGCCGATGCCCTCGAACTTAATATATTTATTCTGCCCTCAAATCCAAACAAGACTAGTGAGGATAATGAGCAGGTCTATTTTGATATTGCAACGGCAATAATTAAAGAAGTGAAAATACCTGTTGCGATTAAATTGAGCTATTATTTTTCAGGCCTGGCAAAAACCATGCTTAAGCTATCGTGGACTGGCATTAAAGGAATAGTTTTATTCAACCGTTTCTTTTCACCGGATATTGATATCGATAAGTTTGAAGTAACTGCCTCAAATGTATTTAGTAGCCCCGAAGAATTATCTACATCATTACGTTGGGTTGCCATGTTGTCTGACAGGGTTCATTGTGATATTGCTGCCTCCACAGGAGTTCATTCAGGAGAAGCCGTTGTAAAACAATTACTCGCAGGTGCCAAAGCTGTTCAGGTTGCTTCCAGTGTATATAAAAACGGTACACAGGTGATCGGTGAAATGGTAGACTTTCTAGGTAACTGGATGGATAAGCACAATTTTGCGAACACAGGTGACTTTATTGGCAAGATGAGCTTCAAAGAAGCTGAGAATCCCGCCGCTTATGACAGGGTTCAGTTTATGAAGCATTTTGCTGGAATAGAATAACGAGGGAAATTCCAATATTTGAAATACCAAATTCCAAAAAGATCAATAATCCTTTATCAGTAATTATTGGAGTTTTTTCCATTGGTTTTTCGTTAAGTATTAGAGCAATTAGTAATTTGAAATTGAATTACTAATTATCCTAATTTCTAATTGACCCAAATAAGTCCCAAGGAATAAAATTCCAAGAGAAAAAATTCCAAATAAAGATCAATAATATGGCTATTGGAATTTAGAGTTTAAGCAATTGGAATTTTTTCAGTAGGATTTACCCAAACACTCTCCTCAATATCTCTGTCACCCTTGCCTTTGGATCTTTGCGGATCTGCTTTTCTTCCGCCTTGAGTTTTATAAAAAGACCGTTTAGCGCTTTGCGGGTCACATATTCATCCAGCTGGGTATTCACCTTCTTCCAACCTGTAAATGTTGCCACATCATTGTAAGCTCCGGTTAATGAAGTCCATGCTTTATCGGCAGAAACATTTCCCACAAGTGGTTTTTTTAAGGAAGAACTTATTTTTGGCTTAAAGCTGTTTTTTAGCTGGGTGTATGTTTTTTGTCTGAAATAGTGAGTAGCTGCAGTATCAGATCCGTTTAAAATATTAAATGCATCCTTTATGGTCATGTTCTGGATGGCATTTACAAATATAGGAGTAGCTGTTTTAGCTGCATTTTCTGCAGAACGGTTCATCCTTAAAATTGCATCATCAATCAATTTACTGATACCAACTGCTTTTAATAAAGCATTGTCTTTGTTTTTTGTTATGATTTCTGCTTCCGGAGGCAGGTTGATCCTGATCAATTGATCACCATAAAATCCGTTCAATGCAGACACAACGTTTACAGCTGTATCTGTACTAATCCTTAGGGCTTCTTTTAAGCCATTAACTACCTCTTGTTCTGTTAACGGAGCTTCTTCTTCAATAACTTTTACAACCTGATCAACAACATCACAGGAGGTGAAAAGTAAAGTAATGAGAATTGCGTAAATAGTTAGATTTTTCATGGCAGATTTATTTTTTATTTGACCTTGCTGCTTTAATAAAAGCAACAAACAGGGGATGGGGTTTTGCAACCGTACTCTGGTATTCGGGGTGAAACTGAACACCAATAAACCATGGATGATCTTCTAATTCAATGATTTCCACCAGGTTTTCATTTGGATTGATCCCAACACAATTCATACCGTTCTTTTCATATTCTTCTAGGTATTCATTATTAAACTCATACCGGTGACGGTGTCTTTCAGAAACATTCATGGTCTGGTATATCTGATAAACTTTTGAATCCCTCTGCATTTTACACGGATATTTTCCCAGCCTCATGGTTCCACCCAGTCCTTTGATCTTTTTTTGTTCTTCCATTAGATCGATCACAGGGTATTTTGTGTCAGCATTCATTTCTGTGGAATGTGCACTCTTATAACCAAGTACATTTCTTCCAAATTCTACCACGGCACACTGCATACCGAGGCAAATACCCAGGAATGGAATTTTATTTTCCCGGGCAACTTTTATAGCTTCAATCTTGCCTTCAATTCCTCGTTCTCCAAATCCAGGTGCTACCAGTATGCCATTAAGTCCGGATAGTTTTTTTTCAGCATTGTTCTTTTTTATTGATTCTGAATGGATCAGTTGGATATTAACTTTACATTCATTGGCTGCGGCTGCATGAATGAAAGATTCATTAATAGATTTATAGGCATCTTTTAGTTCAACATACTTGCCAATTAATCCAATGGTAACTTCATCTTTCGGATTGTCCAGTTTATAGAGGAACTCTTCCCATTTTTTTAGGTCAGGAGCAGTTTCTATCGGCATTCTGGTTTTCCGAAGTACTTCGGCATCTAGGTTTTGGTCCCGCATCATCAGCGGTACTTCATAGATCGTTTTGGCGTCACGTGACTCAATTACAGAAGATGAATCAACATTACAAAAACGGGCAATTTTGTCTTTTAAACCATTGGCCAGTGGCTTTTCTGTCCGGCAAACAATGATATCCGGTTGAACTCCTGATTCCAGCAACATTTTTACTGAGTGCTGTGTTGGCTTAGTTTTTAGCTCCCCTGCTGCAGCAAGATACGGAACAAGTGTAAGATGGATTACACAACAATCCCGGCCAAGTTCCCATCTCAACTGCCTTACTGTTTCAATGTAAGGAAGTGATTCAATATCTCCCACGGTTCCACCAATCTCAGTTATTACAAAATCATATTTCCCGGTTTTACCCAGAATCTGAATACTGCTTTTGATTTCATCAGTAATGTGTGGGATAACCTGAACCGTTTGGCCCAGGTAAACACCTTTTCTTTCCTTTTGAATTACAGATTGATAAATCCTTCCGGTCGTTACATTGTTAGCCTGTGATGTAGGGACATTTGAGAAACGTTCGTAATGGCCAAGATCGAGGTCTGTTTCAGCTCCGTCCTCTGTTACGTAACATTCGCCATGTTCGTAAGGATTCAAGGTTCCGGGATCCACATTAATATAAGGATCAAGCTTTTGAATTGTAACTGAAAATCCCCTGGACTGAAGTAATTTTGCAAGAGATGCTGATATTATTCCTTTACCAAGGGATGAGGCAACGCCACCAAGGACAAATATGTATTTTGGTTGAACCATTTTTCAAATTTTTTACAAAAGTGCGATAAAATAAAAAAATGGGCAACCGGACGATTGCCCATTTTATCAATTTTATTCAACTACTAATAATATGTATACCGTTTTACTTTCGCTACATGTTTTGCCAGCCTCATTGCCTGCATGGTATATCCAAATTCGTTATCATACCATAAGTATATCATGATGTTTTTTCCATCGGCTGATACTTGAGTTGCAGGAGCATCGAATATTCCTGTCACGGGATCTCCGATAAAATCGGAAGATACAGATTCGTTTGAGGCTGAAAAACGAATTTGTTCTACATATTTTCCTCTCAATGCAGCATGGCGAAGCATCTCCACAACCTGATCAACTGAAGTTTGTCGTTTAACCGTTAAGGCTAAAATTGCCAAAGATACATTGGCTGTGGGAACCCTTACAGAATTGGCAGTGATTTTTCCTTTAAGGCTTGGTACCGCTTTTGCTGCTGCTGATCCGGCTCCTGTTGAAGTTATCACCATATTAAGCGGCGCGGCCCTTCCACGTCTTGGTTTTTTATGGAAGTTGTCAAGCAGGTTTTGGTCGTTGGTGTAGGAGTGAATGGTTTCAAGATGTCCTTTCTCGATTTCCAGTTCATGCTCAATAACACTCAGTGGCGGAACAATGGCGTTGGTTGTACATGATGCTGCCGACCATATGGT
This sequence comes from uncultured Bacteroidales bacterium, assembly GCA_964421215.1. Taxonomy (GTDB): domain Bacteria; phylum Bacteroidota; class Bacteroidia; order Bacteroidales; family JAADJA01; genus JAADJA01. The sequence goes on from CAYQWA010000009.1 coordinate 50,038, forward strand.
TTCGCTATCCGGTTCATATTCCAGATGATTTACACCATAAACTATGTTCGGAATGTCACCCTTTCCGGGAGCAGTTAAAATAACTTTATCAATCCCTTTGGCTTTCAAATGCTGGCCTAATCCATCTCTGTCGCGCCATGCGCCGGTATTATCCATAAGGATAGCATTTTTTATACCATAAGCTTCATAATCAATTTTCGAAGGATCCGGTCCTTCAATCATTTTAATTAAATGGCCATTGATATAGATGCAACTGTTCTCAACATCTTCGATTACATTTCCACGGAACGGTCCATGAATGGAATCATGACGTATTAGGGATGCACGTTTTGAAATTTCTTCAGGAGTTACGCGTCTTGTAACGATTGCTCTTGGACGTAACTGAGTACCATTCCCCTGAATGATGAATTCACGAAGCAATAACCTTCCAATCCTTCCAAATCCAAAAAGGACCACATCAACAGGTTCAGTGAATTTAGGCGGTTGCCCGATTATGTGTTTAAGTTTGGCAATAACAAACTTATCGTAATTGTTATCGTATTTATTCTTTTCCTCAGTCCATTCCTGGTTTAACCGGCCAATGTCGATCTTGGTCGGAGGAAGGTCAATTTTACAAATTGATCTGGCAAGCTCAAGAGAGTCCTGGATATTCAGCTTTTTGCCGATCACTGTAAAGGCAAATGAATGTTTATAAAGAATTACACTTGCGGAGCGGTCGATTAATTGTGACCTGTAAAATATCAGTTCAACCGATTTATCGTAGAACAGCTTACCAAGAACGTCGATAAACTCATTCCCGCATTTTTCATCATCAAACCATTGTCTGATCGAATCTTCATAAAGGGTTGAATCAACACCTGCATTGTTTTTATTTTCCATATTACACCTGTTTATATCAAGGGATTAACAATTACTTATCTGGCATCAAAAATAAAAGAAAATGGGATTACTCGCAAAAAAAGTAATCCCATTTCAATAAAATGTAATTCTTGTCTATTGTCCAAGATAAGCCTTAAGCAATTTGCTCCTTGAAGTATGCTTTAACCTTCTGATGGCTTTTTCTTTGATCTGCCTGACCCTTTCACGGGTGAGGTCAAATTTTGCACCGATTTCTTCCAATGTTAATCCATGGGGTAAACCGATACCATAATAAAGGTTAATCACATCCCTTTCCTTTTTTGTTAAGGTAGCCAGCGAACGTTGAATTTCGCGGGCAAGCGACTCTCTCATCAAGATATCATCTGTATGAGGTGTGTCATCCGAAACAAATACATCAAGAAATTTTGTTTCATCATCCTGTGTTAAAGGAGCATCCATAGAAATGTACCTGGTGGTAATTTTCTTGGCAGCATCAATTTTGTAATCAGGAATCTCAAGTTTTTCAGCTATTTCTTCAGCAGAAGGAGCACGTTCAAATTCCTGTTCAAGTTTCGAAGTTGCTTTTTTGATCTTGTTAAGTGAACCTACCTGGTTGAGGGGTAACCTGATGATCCGTGACTGCTCGGCTAATGCCTGTAATATTGATTGACGAATCCACCAAACGGCATAAGAGATAAACTTAAATCCGCGGGTTTCGTCAAAACGTTTAGCAGCTTTGATCAGTCCAAGGTTGCCTTCGTTGATAAGATCGGGCAAGCTTAATCCTTGATTTTGATACTGTTTTGCTACTGAGACAACAAATCGAAGGTTGGCTTTTACTAATTTTTCAAGGGCTAATTGATCGCCTTGCTTTACTTTTTGTGCCAATTGAACTTCTTCATCTGCCGTGATCAGTTCTTCTTTACCAATGTCCTGAAGATACTTATCAAGTGACGCTGTTTCACGATTTGTGATTGATTTTGTAATCTTTAATTGCCTCATTTTCTAAATTTAGTTTACTTAAATGACTGATTATCAATTAGTTAATCAGTAGGTAAAAAAGTATACAAATATACGAGAATAAATTCGAATCTCCAAAATTATTTTTAATAAAAATGTAAATATTTATATATAAAACTGCAACAGCCTGTAAATTATTGCTTTAAGTGATTGAAGATTCAGATTCAGCGCCAAAAAAACCAGCTCATTTACAATCCAACACCATAATAAGCACGTTGACCGTTTGTATAAATTCCTTCAATTAAAGTACCGCCTTCTTTCCTGTTTAAAACAAGTTTTAATTCATCAACAGTTTCAACTGGATTTTTATCGATATAAAGAATAACAAAACCTTCACGCATTCCAGAATCCCTGAGTTTACCCTCATTAAGGTCTGTTACCAAAAGTCCGTGGTTTATTTTTAGTTTTTCCATCAGGTCAGCTGAGGCGGGCTCAAAAGTCCCACCAAGAATTTCTATCTTATCTTTTTTAACAATGTCGGTATTGCCACTCCTGTTTTGTAAGGTAACTGCAAATTGTTGCATCTTGTTGCCACGTTTTACATATACGGTAATTTCATCTCCTGGTCTTTTGGTTCCAACGGATTCTAACAATGATGACTTGGAATTGATAGACATGTTATCAACCTGGACAATAATGTCACCGCTAATAATGCCAGCTTCATCAGCCGCTCCGTCCTCTATCACCCTATCTATATATATACCAAGAATCTCATCAAGGCCCTTCTCTTCAGCAAATTCACTGTCGATCTCACGGAACGAAATCCCCAGGTATGCCCTTTGAATTTCACCGTATTCGGTAAAATCACCTATTACCTTTTTAACGATATTAACCGGAATTGCAAAAGAATACCCGGTATACGATCCGGTGTTAGAAGCTATTGCTGCATTAATCCCAATTAATTCACCTTCGGTATTTACAAGTGCACCGCCACTGTTTCCACGGTTAACTACAGCATCTGTCTGAATAAAAGACTCTATGGCACCGGCTTCACCTAAAATATTAATGTTTCGAGCTTTTGCACTAACTATTCCTGCCGTTACTGTTGAAGTTAGGTTAAAAGGATTACCAACTGCGAGAACCCATTCTCCAATTTTAACATCATCGGAGTCGCCATACTTCAAATGAGGTAAATTGCTTTCTTCAATTTTTACCAGAGCAAGGTCCGTTGTGGGATCCTGACCAATAACCACAGCTTTATATGTTCTTTTATCGTTGAGGGTAATTTCAAGATTAGTGGCATTTTGTACAACATGGTTGTTTGTTACGACGTATCCGTCATCAGATATGATTACTCCTGATCCTGTGGCCACAACAGGAGCATTGTAGTAACGATGCTGTGGATTCCCAAAAAATTCATCGAAAAAATCGAAGAAGTCATTGTATACTTTATTCCTTTGTTGCAACTCAGCTTTTATATGCACAACAGCATGCAGGGTCACATCTGCTGCATCTACAAAGTCTGGTCCTATAGTAGCTAAACGGGGAGGTTCATAATTAGTTTGTAAAACAGGAATATCTTCGTTTCTTTCAGATGTCTTTATTTGGTTACTATTTTGAAAGTAATTAAAGGCAAGAGCAAATACGAGCCCGCCAAGAATTGCTGCGAATAAATAGGATGCAAATTTTTTCATAGTTCCTTAATTTTTAACAAATAAAATTATACAATTGTTTACGTTTACCCAACTTTTATGCCTTACCATCGATCAGCTCAGGAGAAAAATCAGTTTGATCGCTTAGAAATTACAAACGGCAGGCATTCTAAGCTATTACTATTTTGGTGTTAAATATTGTTAAGAATGTTTACAGGCAATATTTCGACATAATGTCATGTTTTGTACCTTTGTTTTGATTTAATTTGTTTTCAATTCTTAATGAAAATCAAATTTCAAAAATATCACGGTTCAGGTAATGACTTTATCCTTATGGATGGAAGGGGTAATGAATTAGAGCTTTCTCCTAAACAAATTGCCGGCCTTTGTCACAGAAGATTTGGAATTGGAGCCGATGGTGTTATGGTATTGCATGATTCCGAAGACCATGATTTCGACATGAAATATTTCAATGCTGACGGATACGAAGGCTCTATGTGTGGAAACGGAGGCAGATGCATTGCTGCTTATGCCTTTTCCCTGGGAATTTTTGAAAATAAAACTGAGTTTACGGCAATTGATGGCATCCATAAAGCTTTCCTCATCAATGCCACAGATCAAGTTTACCAGGTGGAAGTGAGTTTAAATGATGTTGAGGCTGTAAAAATTGATAAAAATGATTTTTATATTCTGAATACAGGATCTCCACATTATGTTGAGTTTGTTGAGAATCTGGCAGAAATGGATGTTTTTGAAAAAGGCAAACTTGTGCGATGGGATGATCGCTTTCAGCCTGAAGGTATCAATGCTAATTTTGTTGAACATATCATTGAACAATTGTACGTCAGAACATTCGAAAGAGGTGTGGAAAACATTACGCTATCATGTGGTACAGGAGTCACAGCTGCAGCTATAGCTGCTTCAGTTAATTTACCCGATGGTGAAATTATATGGCCTGTTAAAACAGATGGAGGTAATCTTGAAGTCCGCTTCATAAAGGAAAAAAACCATTATTCTGATGTATGGCTAAAAGGTCCTGCCACCAGAGTATTTGAAGGCACTATTGAAGTTTAATGATACCGGAAAAATTTAACATAAGAGATTATTCACCGGATGATTTTGAAGAAGTAACCCTTTTGTGGGAAGCGACTGAAATGGATGGTAGCCAAAGAGGAGATAACAATGCAGTAATTGAAAAAACAATAGAACTTGGTGGTAAGTTAATAATTCTGGAGAATAAAATTAATGATGAAATTGTTGGTACGTCATGGTTAACAGTGGACGGTCGCAGGATATACCTTCATCACTTTGGTATTCATCCCAAATACCAGGGGATGGGATATTCTAAAATTCTGCTGCAAGAATCATTAAATTTTGCCAAAGATCTGGGATTGCAGATAAAACTTGAGGTGCACAGAAGCAATGAAATAGCAATAGAACTTTATAAGAGGGCAAAATTCGAATACCTCGGAGATTATCTTGTGTTTATTATTCGGGATTATCAGAATAGATAAGCACTCCAGCTAAAGAGAATATAAAATTGAATATGAAAGCATTTCATGCATATGATATTAGAGGTGTCTATAATAAAGACTTTGATAAACAGGATGTTTACAAGACAGGCTACTTTTTACCCGAATTATTAAAAGCATCGAAAATTCTGGTAGGCCAGGATGTCAGAAAATCTTCGCCTGAAGTTTTTGAATACCTTTCACAAGGAATCAATGATGCAGGAGCTGATGTTTATAACCTTGGCTTGTCGACAACTCCTATGGTTTATTGGGCAACCGCAAAGTTCGGATTTGATGGTTCGGTTATGATTACTGCATCCCACAACTCCAAGGAATACAATGGGCTGAAAGTATCCAAAAAAGATGCACTTCCTGTGGGGTATGACAATGGATTGATCAAAATTGAGGAGAACATTGAAAATAATAGTCCGGTTGTCCCGGTAGTGAAAAGGGGAAAAATCATTAATTATGATATAACAAGCGATTATCTTGCCTTTCAGAAAAAATACCTGAAATCCCTTGACTGCCTAAAAATAGCAGTGGATTGTTCAAATGGTATGGCTGGGTTGTTTATCAGGAAATTGCTCGGCAATGATGCAATTTATCTGAATGAGGTTCCGGATGGAAACTTTCCTAATCATGATCCAAATCCGTTGGTACTTAAAAATGTAAAGCAATTACAGGAAACTGTGGATAATGAAGGTTGTGATATTGGAGTTATTTTCGATGGTGACGCTGACAGGGTAATGTTTGTGGATGAAAAGGGGAGCTTTGTACCTCCTGATCTAATAATTGCATTGCTGGGTCATTATTTTCTTCATGGCCCGGAAAACAATAAACGGGTATTGCAAGACATTCGCAGTTCCAAATCTGTTGGGGAATACATAAGTAGATTCGGTGGAAACATTCATACCTGGAAGGTCGGCCGTGCATTTGCTGCCATTAAACTTCGTGAAATCGAAGGGATCTACGGAGGTGAACTTGCTGGTCATTATTATTTCAAGGATTTTTACTATTCCGATTCGGGAATAATGGCCTGCCTGATTGTACTGGGAATCCTTTCGGATTTTAAGAGAGAAAATAAAACCTTCTCTTCTCTTATTGATGATATCCGAAATTATGAAAATTCCGGAGAAATTAATTTTAGAATTAACCAGAAAGCAAGCGCGATGGAAAAAGTTCGTGACTACTTTATGAAAAGTGAAACACCACGTGCTTTTTACAATTTCGATGGATACAGAATCGAGTTTGAAAACTGGTGGTTTAATATCCGGCCCTCCAATACTGAACCTTATTTGAGGCTGCTCGTAGAAGCCAATACACCCCAAAGACTTGAAGAAAAAATTAAAAAAATTAAATCAATCATTAGTAACTTTGTTTAGATGTTAAATGGTGAAAATCTAAGATTAAGAGCGCTTGAGCCGGCAGATATTGACCTTCTCTATCTTTGGGAGAACGATGAAAGTATCTGGTACCTGAGCAATACCATTGTTCCTTTTTCACGTTTTACTCTGGAGCAATATGTTCTAAATGCAGGCCAGGATATTTTTACATCAAAGCAGCTCAGACTGATGATCGATAAAAATACTAATGAAGAAGAGAAAACAATAGGAAGCATAGATATTTTTGATTTTGATCCGGCCAATAAAAGGGCAGGAATCGGTGTTTTAATTGTTGAAGAGGAGAGAAACAAAGGGTATGCTACCGAAGCATTAAGTATTTTATTGGACTATTGTTTTGATGTTTTGCACCTTCATCAGGTTTATTGCAATATTTCAACAGATAATACAACAAGTTTAAATTTGTTTAAAAAGTTTAATTTTGAAGTTGTTGGTGTAAAAAAGGATTGGCTATCCATTAAAGATAAGTGGGTAGACGAATACATGCTGCAGTTAATTAAGGCGAATATCTAACTTTTATCCTTTTTAATTAACTACACAGGTTCATTATTTTGAGATAAATTTACTTTCACAGATTAAATACAAATGACTTATTATCATTCAAGATATAGCAGTACAAGCAGGAAGAAAAAGAGATCGAAGTTTTCAAGGTTTATCCTGATCTTTTTGTTCATTTTAATCCTTGCTGCATGTGGTGTAGCTTATCAGCTCTGGATTGTTATTTTTAAGGCCAATACATGGGTTCAGGGTGAAAAGCCCACTTCTGTTTATATAGCCACAGGCTCTGATTTCGATGATCTGAAATCTGTATTGTACAGCAACGGCATTGTTGTGAACCGGAAAACCTTTGAATGGCTGGCTGAGAAAAAGAACCTGGCAAACAATATTAATCCTGGCCGCTATGTAGTAGAAGGTGAGATGACCAATAATGAGCTCATCGACTTGTTTAGGTCGGGGGAACAATCACCGGTAAATATAATATTCAATAACATTCGAACCAGAAGTGAATTGGCCAGGACCATTTCATCACAACTGGAAATTGATTCTGCTGAAATTGTTAACTTATTGAACGATACCATTTATACCAAAAAGTTTGGATTTCGTCCTAACGACATAGTTTGCATGTTCATTCCAAACACCTACGAAGTATACTGGAATATTACTGCAAATGAATTGATGACCAGGATGTATACGGAGTTCAATAATTTTTGGAATGCGGAAAGAATGAAAAAAGCAGAAGCACTTGAATTCAGACCTGTTGAAATTTGCACTTTGGCTTCAATCATAGAAAAAGAGACTACCAAAAATGATGAAAAGGCAAAAATTGCAGGAGTTTACCTTAACAGGTTGAAGTATGGATGGCGATTGCAGGCAGATCCAACAGTTGTATTTGCCTGGGGTGATTTTTCTATACGTAGGGTGCTGAACCTTCACAAACAAATCGACTCACCCTATAATACATATAAATACTATGGTTTGCCACCAGGACCTATTTGTATCCCTTCCATATCATCAGTTGATGCAGTGCTTGATCGCGAGGATCATTCCTATATGTATTTTTGTGCAAAGGACGACTTTTCCGGATACCATGTTTTTGCAACCACAAATGCTCAACATAACATTAATGCAAACCGATACCGCAATGCACTTGACCAGTTGAACATTCGGAAATAATTTACGTAACAACACTGTTGTTTTACTATTTTTACCTTCGCTAATGCTTGTCTGAATTGAGAAAAAAGTTATTTACCGGATTGATCATTTGTTTCCTGCTTACATCTTTAAAAGCACAGGATTCACCCTATTTTCTCAAAAAATACCCCGACACGCTTAACAAAGGAAGATTGGCCTGGGTTGCAGGCGGGCAGGCTTTTGTTTACGGAACTTCCCTTACTATTTTGTATCATGCCTGGTACAAAGACTATCCACAGTCTGGTTTTCACTGGTTAAATGATAACAAAGAATGGCTGCAAATGGATAAGATCGGCCATGCAACCACTTCAGCGTATTTCGGGAAGTTCGGTTATGAGATGTACAGGTGGGCAGGGGTAGAGAGGAAAAAGGCAATATGGCTTGGCGGATCGGCTGGCTTCGTGTTCCTCACAGTTATTGAAAGCCTGGATGGATTTTCTGAGCAATGGGGTGCCTCAATGGGTGACTTTATTGCCAATGCTGCAGGAACCGGGCTGTTTATTGGTCAGCAACTGGCCTGGAATGATCAAAGGTTAAATCTTAAATGGTCGTTTCATCCTACTGAATTTGCCGAACATCGTCCTGACCAATTGGGAGGATCATTTATGGAAAGTATGCTCAAGGATTACAACGGACAAACATACTGGTTGTCAGGCAACATTAAATCTTTCCTGCCTGAACGGTCTAAATTTCCATACTGGCTAAACATTTCCATCGGATATAGTGCAGAAGGAATGTTGGGTGCAAATTTAAATCCCACAAGGTTTGAGGGAGTTACACTTCCGGAATACACAAGATACCGTCAATACTTTCTTACATTTGATGTTGACCTGGCAAGGATCAAAACCCGGTCGCATTTCCTGAAGTTTATTTTAAACGGATTAAATTTCATAAAAGTGCCATTCCCAACTCTTGAGTATAATAGTGAAAACGGAGTTAAGTTTCATCCTATCTACTTTTAAATTTACCATTCCGGGAGTATGCATTGCTCACTGATCTTTAGCAGATAGTTTTCAAAGGCCTCATTCATACTATTGATCATGACTTGCGAGTTTTCATCGTGACAGGTAAGACAGGTTCCAACTGTAAGTATTCTTTTTTGTTCTTCTAAAGAAAATGGTCTGAAATCAGTTCTGGTGGATGCATAATGACCCATTGCAGGTTTATGCAGATTTTTCGTTTCCATTAGAAATCCTATCCAAGCATCTTCCGGCAACCCGTCATTTTTGTTTGCTTCAAACTGTGGAGTAAATTTCCAGCTTCCTTTTCCATTGGTGATCATGTATTCCAACCTACCTCTTCCGTAACCAATAGCCAGAGGATCATTGTGGCAGGAAACGCAATTTCGGCCCTGAATACTTGTTGTATGTGGTGAAGTTGGAGCATAAAGGCGATGGAAGA
>CAYQWA010000009.1:59611-169087 GCA_964421215.1 uncultured Bacteroidales bacterium
GATGAGTAGTAACTGCCTTTGTCGATAGTCATAATCATTCCCGGGATAGCTGGTTCAATTTTCTTGTCATCGCTTTCCCTTACCCCCAGGGTAGGCAAATCTGCATAAAATTGAGCAACATATTCCACCCACTCACCCTGTACTTCCATCTTTTCAAGCTGGTCAAAACCACGTGATTCCCTGTCAAACTCATTATGGCAACCAATGCATTGGGGTGCCCAGGCTGTGTGGCATGAACTGCAGGTGAGGCTAGCATGAACATGTTCTTTTGTACATATATCAGATGGTGGATTTAAAGGATGAACATTACCAGAGTTTTTGCCAATCATTTGGGGTATGCCGTTCTCTATGAAGGTGTTTATCAAGGCTAATTCCGAATCAATTCCCTTAAGCATCCTTTTATCATTATGAGTGAAGTTTCGTAATTCAAAGATCTTCCTTGATTCTGAATCCAGTTCATCGAATGCATTGGTATGAGAATGTTCATTAGAATGACAATCTTCACATCTGACCTTCACCGATTGTTCTTTGTGCGCATACAAATTACCGTCACCCATCAATTCATAGGATGAATGACAATCGATGCATACCATACCGGCAGCATGGTGTACATCTGCCGAAATAAATTCAAATACTCTTTTGTCCTGTAATTGTCTGTATCCTTCTTTACCGGCAATATCAGTTTCTTCAAGAAGTGTTTCATGCCATCCCTCATAATTTGTAGATATTCTGCCTGACCTGCTGTGGCATCCAAAACAATGATCATTTGAAACCTTGATATCTAATGATGGATGAATGGCTGGTAAATATTCTTCCTTCTTATTTTCTGCCAGGTATTGAAAGTGCTGTTTGGTTCCAACTTTGGTGTTGTTAAGGTGACATGCTGTGCATCCTCCTCCTCTTGACAATTGATCTATGGGGCCGGTTTCAGTTTTTTCATTGCCAAGGTGGCATTTGGCGCAGAGGTTCCGAAGATGTTTATCTGCTGCTGAATGTCCAATTTCCTTAATGTGTGCCAATACATCAGGTGAATGACTTTCACCGAAAACGAACCTGTCAACACTCACAATCCCACTATTGGTTGTCATTAACGATTTATTAATCCTGTCGGTTATTTCCGGATGACATTCTGTAGTACCACAGGACAGCCGGGCATTACTCAAATTGCCAGGGATAAGAACCATGTTTTCATGAGCCGTTTTTTTATCCGTTGAAAAAGGATCACCCAGGTGACATGAAGTACAGCCGATTGCACTAGGATCATGAGCGGGTGCAAAACCTCCAACATTTTCATGGCAGTTCATGCATGCCTCGCGTTTGCCCTGCACGAGAGGGATATCATTTGCTGTTAAATCCCTGAATTGTGCATTTACTTTCCTGAATCCCATTTCAAGTGATACAGTTGATTCGGTTTTGTTCTTTTCCCATGGAACAGTCCATTCCCAATTTTCACCCCGGAAATAAAACCCTATAATCGTCAATACAGCATAACCGAATGTCAGCATTAATATTCCCTTTCTTAGCAACCTGTTGCTTCTTTCGCCCAGGTTTTTCATCAGGTATAATATTATAAGTAAGCTGATCACTAAAATCCAGATCCATCCTGGCTGACTCATCCAGTGAAGAATTTCCTGTAATCCGACAAAATACCACGGCCCTTTTAATACCGGATTAATATTGTCATGCAGGGGCGGATGAACAAAAAAGCTTAATACAGTTACTAGTATAAGGGTAATCAGGAAAGTGGGTGTTTTGGACCATAGCCGTCTGGAATGTTCGTAAATGATATAAACAAGGAAAATTGTAGCAGTAGCGATGTGATGTACATACATCAACTGAAAACTTTCTTTTTTCCCAAACAAAATGTTTACAAAAAACTCACCAAGCAAGGGGATCTGCATGATCAGCGTTTCCAGTATTCTTCTTGCCTGCAGGCTGTCAGCATCCGCTTTGATTATAAAACCTGATAACATAACAAAAAAGACAAAGAGTAAGGAGATCACCAGCCTCAACCATACTCCCTTTTTTGTTTTCAGGATACTTTCTAGTTTCATGTGGTCCCAGGTATGTAAAAGGGTAAATACTAAAAAGAACTGGGCGCTCCAGTAATGCATGTTCCTGAACACCACAGCCGGTAAATTGGTGATCAACATAAGGTTTATGGAATCATAGGCAGTCTGAACATCATATGGAATTGCAAGAAAGACACCCGAAACGGCACATATCAGGAAACTGGCAAGAGCAATATTGCCATAGGTGTCGTAAAAAATAACTGATTTTATTTTACTGAACAACTTCACCTTTACCTCTCTACATTAAACTTTAATAATGTATTCATTTGTAGCTTTATCTTCGTCAAATTCTAACTTTATCAATTTTTTATTGGCTGGTCCTTTTAAAGCTTTGCCCTGAAGATCAAATTTGGATCCATGGCAGGGACAAATTAATACACCATCCTGTGCTTTATTTATCTGGCAACCCAGGTGGGTACACTTGGAAGAAAAGACTGTTACATCTTCACCTGATTTTATACAAATTACATCCTCAAAGAAATTGATTTCTCCATTTAGATTATTGGAGATCCTGACTTCTTTGCTCAAAGATACCCTGGAATGTTTTTTTGCCATTAAAATCACATAAAGTGCATAAGGTATCAATATTACACTCCAAAACTTCTTTATAAAATCTTTCCTGGAAATTTTCACTAATTATTTAATTAATTAAAGTCAAACGGGTTCAAAAATACAAATCCTTTTCAATAGCCATTCAAATATCCGGAGAGAATATTTATTCATTTATAATTCTGGCACTTGCGCTACAATATCCGTGAAATCAGGCGCAACCACCACCTTTTGCAATTTACCTTAACATAGGACAACAAAAAAACTGATTCATGACATATTTTAACCTGATTGATTGCTACTGTTATTTTAAAAACAGATTAAGGTGAAGTATAAATTTGCCGTTTTATATATAAAGATAATTATATATGAGTAACAGGCGTGATTTTATAAAAATATCTGCACTGGGATTGGGAGGGGCTGCACTGGCGGCATCCTCATACAGCCTTGTGAAAGGATCGTCGGTTTTTGCCGGTCCGGACACCAGAGCTCCCTTTCGGGTACAGCAACTTAAACGGTTTCCAACCTATTGCGAAGTGTGTTTCTGGAAGTGTGCAGGATGGACCTATGTAAATGAGGAGAATGAAATTGTGAAGATCATAGGTAATGACGATGACCCGCATTGTTATGGCAGGCTTTGTCCGAGGGGTACCGGTGGAATCGGGATGTATAATGATGAGGACAGATTAAAAACTCCGCTGATCAGGATAAACAAAGGAGGTCAACCTTCTTATAAAGAGGCAAGTTGGGAAGAAGCCCTTGATCTCATTGCGGAGAAAATGAAAGAGATCAAGTCCAAATACGGACCTGAAAGTTTTGCCCTGTTAAAGCATGGTACTCCCGGATCGCACTTTGAACATTTATTCAGAGCGTATGGCTCGGATACAGTTGGTGAACCAGCCTATGCACAGTGCAGGGGACCACGCGAAGTAGGGTTCTCAACAACTTTTGGCAGCTGGGTAGGTTCTCCGGAACCCACTGATATTCGCGATACAAAATGCCTGGTGCTTATTGGATCCCATATCGGAGAGAACATGCACAACAGCCAGGTTCAGGAAATGTCTGAGGCCATTGATAAAGGAGCTACAATCATTACGGTTGATCCGAGGTTATCCACTGCTGCCAGCAAATCCAAATACTGGTTGCCTATTAAACCATCAACTGATATTGCATTGCTGATGGCCTGGATTCATGTACTTATATATGATAATCTTTATGACAAAGATTATGTTGAACAATATACCTATGGTTTTGAGCAGTTAAAGGCACATGTTAAAAACATGACACCCGAATGGGCATACGGCATTACTACCATAAAACCAAATGTGATCAGGGAAACTGCAAGGACGATGGCAGATGCAGCTCCTTCTGCAATTGTTCATCCTGGACGACATGTAACATGGTACGGGGATGATACCCAAAGATCAAGGGCAGTTGCAATTTTAAATGCTTTGTTGGGTTCCTGGGGAAAACGAGGAGGATTTTACCTGAAAGAAAAACTTGGATTACCCAAATTCCCACACCCATCTTATCCACATCCTGAATGGTCATGGGAAACACTGGGTGAAAAGTATCCGCTGGCCGGAATGGGAATAACCACCGAAATTATAAAGGCTTCCATTCCTGAGATGGCTGAACACCACGAAGTAAAAGCCTGGTTTGTAGCTGGTACAAATCTTCCTAAAGCCATACCTGATAAAGCACTTGTGAAAAAAGCCAGGAATTCCATTGAATTTTTAGTTGTGGTAGATACCATGCCAATGGATATTACAAAGGATGCAGACGTTATTCTCCCCGAATGTACTTACCTGGAAAGATATGATGGTATACGATCAGCAACAAACCGTACTCCGAATATTGCACTAAGAATGCCTGCTGTTGAGCCAAAGTACGACTCTAAACCTGCCTGGTGGATGGCTAAACAACTTGGTGAAAGATTGGGTTTAGGAGATTACTTTAATTATAATGACTTTTCAGAGGTTCTTGACTGGCAATTCCAGCAAGTTGGAACATCACTTGATGAAATGCAAAAGACAGGGGTAATGAACTTTGATCGTGAAACAGGCTCACCGTACATTGCAGAAGGTGAACCTTATGAGTTTAATACCAATACCGGGAAAATTGAACTTTATTCTACGGATCTGGCCTCACTCGGATTTGACCCAATGCCGGTTTATACGGCACATCCCGAACCCCCCTATGGATTTTACAGGTTGATCTACGGACGTGCTCCTATGCATACATTCAGCCGGACAGCTAATAATCCTAACCTTACAGACTTAAAGAAAGAAAATTCACTCTGGGTTAATCCTAAGGTTGCTAAACTTTGGGATTTGAAAACTGGCCAGTATGTGTGGCTTAAAAACCAGGATGATGTTGTTTCTTCTTTTCCAATTAGAGTAAGAGTAACAGAAAGAATCCGGTGGGATTCTGTTTATATGGTCCACGGTTTTGGACATACCAATAAAAAACTTAGCCGTGCCTTTGGTAAAGGAGTTAATGATACGGAAATGATCACCAATGTTATGGTTGATCCTATAATGGGAGGGACCGGAATGAGAGGCAATTTTATAACATTTCTTACTGAAAACCCTGGAAAGGAGGTTGAACTATGAGATATGCGATGGCAGTTGATACTAAAAAGTGTGTAGGATGCAGCGATTGTGTTGTTGCATGCCAAACCGAAAACAACGTACCAATAGGGTATTGCCGCGACTGGATCACAGAAACCGTTGATGGTACCTACCCTAATGTAGAAGTCGAACTTAGGTCGGAAAGATGTAACCACTGTGACAATTCACCTTGTGTAAGGTGCTGTCCTACTGGAGCCAGTCATATTGTTGATGGAGGGATAGTAATGGTAACTCATAATAAATGCATTGGATGCGGTGCATGTATTCAATCATGTCCTTATGACGCAAGGTTTTCCCATCCTGAAGGGTATGTGGATAAATGTACATTTTGCTCTCATAGAGTAAAAAAAGGTCAAAACACCGCATGTGTTTCTGTTTGTCCGACAAAATGCCTCTATTTTGGTGATTTGGATGATCCCAATAGTGATGTTTCCATTGCTTTGAAGAACAGGAAATATAAGGTCCTTGCAGCTGAAGCAGGAACAAAACCGCAAATTTATTTTCTAACGTAATTTAAAACCATCTACTATGAGAGAAGAGTTATTCGCAAGCGGCCGGGATATACCAAACATTGACCCCTTTCTGCATATCTGGCACTGGCACATTCCTGTATACCTGTTTTTGGGTGGACTGGCTGCCGGAATATTATTTTTTGCAGGACTGTTCACTGTAATGGGAAAAGAAAAAGAAATGGAAACCACAGTCAAGTGGGCTACATTTATGGTTCCTGCTGCATTGATCCTTGGATTGGTTGCTTTGTTTTTTGACCTCAAACACCAGCTTTATTTCTGGAGGTTATATACAACCATTCGTCTTGAGTCTCCGATGTCATGGGGTGCCTGGACACTGATGGTTATTACGCCATTATCATTAGCCTGGGTTGCGGCTTATATTAAAGATGCTATTCCGGAATGGAACTGGAAATTTAAATTTCTTGATACCATGGAGGAATGGGTAAACAATAATAGAAAACCCCTTGCCTGGGTTATGATGGTTTTTGCTGTTGTACTGGGAATTTATACCGGGATACTTCTTTCGGCATTTAATGCTCGGCCTCTTTGGAACAACTCCATTCTTGGGCCATTGTTCCTTGTATCAGGGATGTCGACTGGAATAGCTGTTATTATGTGGATGTCAAAGAACCATGAAGAACGAAAAATCTTAAGCAAGATTGACCTGCTTTTGATCGCTGTTGAGCTGTTTCTAATTACCCATATGATTATGGGATTTCTTGCAGGACCCAGTGTCCAGCTTGAAGCAGCCAGCCTTTTCCTTGGTGGCCAGTTCACAGTTTCATTCTGGGTATTTGTTGTAATACTTGGTTTGTTGTTCCCCGCTGCATTGGAAATACTTGAGTTGGTAGGCTATAAAATTCCGGTGGCAGTCCCGGCAGTTCTTATACTGGTTGGTGGCTTGGTATTCCGGTTTATTATGGTTGAAGCAGGCCAGATTACACGTTATCTTTATTAATAAGAATTTAAATCATATTCAATGAATTCAAACAATTCTGATCGAAGTAAGCTTTATTTCAATCCCTATTTTGGAGGGGTAATGCTTGGATTGATCCTCCTGGCTACTTTTTATATAAGCGGGAGAGGACTTGGAGCCAGTGGCGCGGCTAAAAGTACTGTGGTAGCTGCAGTTGACAGGGTGGCGCCTGAACATGCTGAAGAATCAGCTTATTACAGTAAATTTATCAGCGATGACAATCACCCAATGAACAACTGGCTGGTTTTTGAAGTAATTGGTGTTCTGGCCGGTGCATTTCTAATGGGTGGCCTTGCCGGGCGTCTGAAGTTCAAAACGGAACATAACCCTAAAATCTCCACACGACGAAGATTGATCTTTGCCGCACTTGGAGGGGTATTTTTTGGCCTTGGATCACAAATTGCCAGAGGCTGCACAAGCGGAGCAGCATTGAGCGGAGCAGCAGTGCTGTCACTTGGTGGATTTATTACCATGCTTGCTATTTTTGGTTCGGCCTATTTATTCGCTTACTTTTTCAGAAAACTTTGGATTTAAACATAAAACGAAAAAATTATGGGACCTTTGATTCCAATGGAAATAATACCCGGACAATGGAATAACGTTATAGCTGTTCTCATTGGAATGGCATTCGGTATAATTATGGAAGGTTCAGGCTTTTCATCTTCAAGAAAAATTGTTGGATTATTCTATGGGTATGATTTTACTGTATTGCGTGTATTTTTTACCGCTACGGTTACAGCTGCAATAGGAATTCTTTATTTCGATTTTATGGGGTGGGTTGACATGTCCATGATTTATATCCATCCTACTTATGTTACTGCAGCTATCGTTGGTGGAACACTTATGGGCCTTGGCTTTATTACGGGCGGATATTGTCCCGGAACAAGTCTGGTTGCAGTCGGGATTGGCAAAATAGATGCGATTGTTTTTACCGGGGGTATGCTGATAGGTATTTTTATTTTTAGTGAAGCTTTCTCTCTTTTCGAAGGTGTATACAATGGCAATTTCCTTGGAAGAGTGACAATTTCTGATTTCTTTGGGATATCTCCTACCATGTTTGTATTTCTTTTTACAATCGCTGCTGTCATGATATTCTACATCACAACACTTATCAGACGCCGTGTAAAAGAAGTTAATTATTAATACTTGAAAATATGTCAAAAACGTATGTTATACTGTCTATTGTTTTAATAGGTCTTGCTTTTGGTTTGATTCTTCTACCGGAAACAAACAGGACCAATGAAATAGAACCTGAAATTCTTTACAAGGAAATAATTGATCCTTCAAGATATTTGAGTGCTGATCTTGTAGCTGAACGCTTGATCAATGAAGATCCATCCATTATGTTGGTGGATGTCAGGTCTTATGATCAATATGAAGCCTACTCTTTGCCGAATGCAGTGGGAATACCACTTGATGAAATTCTTCTTCCTGAATGGGAAGACTATTTCATGCAGGAGGATATGGATGTAGTTCTGTATTCCAATGGAGATGTGTTTTCTGATCAGGCCTGGGTAATTTGTACACGACTGGGATATAGAAACTTGTATGTATTGTCGGGAGGCTTAAATCAATGGTTTAATGATATTATGCAACCTGCACCACCTCCTGAAACTGCACCCTCCGAAGCATTTGACTTATATTCATTTCGCCGTGCAGCCTGTTTTCATTTTGGAGGAGGATCTATCGATATGGGAACTTCAATGAGTGACCAGGAACCCATAAAACTTGTAAAAAGAGAAAAGAAAGTGATATCAGAAGGAGGTTGTTAATCTTAATAATACATTTATCATGAAAGAATTGAACAGAACCAGGAGACTTATAATAGCAACTATTTTATTTGTTATCCTCATAGTTGTTGGCCTTATAACGTTCAGGAAGCCTGCATTCGACTATAAAATTTCAACACAGGAGATGGTTGAAGAACTGTATAACATCGATAATGAAATGTTACCAGATGAGGCAATGGAGGTCCTGGCTTATGGAGATTCAGGTTATGTATTTATTGATATCAGAAACCACTATGAATATGATAAAGGTTATCTTGGGAATGCAATCAATATTCCGGTTTCGGATATATTATCTCCTGAAAGCATTGAACTTTTTAATCTACTGGAACAGGATTCGATTATAGTTGTTCTGTATTCCAATACTCAACGCGAAACAAACGGCTCATGGATGCTTTTAAAACAACTTGGAATAAACAATATTAAGGTATTATTGGGTGGATATGAATACATGGCAGATGAAGATATTGATTATTACGATATGCCGGAAATCCCTGAATACTTTGTTGAAGAGCCCTTTTTGGACTTTGCAGGATTCATTGAAGAAGCCACAAGTCGCTCCACTGCCGGTGATCAATCTTCTGTTGCATCCCAAAAAATTCAGCCTGTAAAAAGAAAGAAAAAAGTTATCTCTGAAGGGGGGTGCTAATTTAACCGCCCTTACTCCTGAAAGTTTAGCTATTTCTACGAAAGCGTAGAGATTCTCTACGTAATTTAACCCTTGCCATTTCTTTAATGCTCTTATTATCAGTTATTTAAAAAATTGAAATTTTCATACCAGCTCTTCTTTGTTTGTTCAGTGTTTTATTTGGCTATTACTAATCGTTGAAATTCAGCACTTTATAAACTTTGGTACAAAGCTTGAATGATGGATAATCCCTAATTAATATAAAGGGAAGATGAAAATTCATCATGAAGCAAAAAAATAAGAAAAATATTATTTACCTCGTCATTTGGAATCTGCTATTGCTGGGATTGATTTTCCTGATTCAGGGCAATGCATTTGGCCAGTACCGTAAACCTCCCAATTTCTTTTCAAAGTTCATCCAGGATTGGTCAATAGATGTTAATGGTGGACGTACTTCATTTTTCGGTGATGTCAGTTTATATGACGAAGAATATGATGAAAAAATCTCCAAAGAAGGATCGTGGGCCTATGGATTTGGAGTGTCCAGACAAATTACAAGTATTTTGGGACTAAATGGTAAATTTATTATGGGCGAATTAGCAGGATCCAATTCAAGATCGAGCTTTATATCCAATATTACAGAGTATTCAATAAATGTTACAGTAGATCTTGCGAACATATTTATACCACACAACAATGCAAGTTTGCATCCATACTTTATTGCTGGAATGGGACAATTTACTTTTAGCACACGTTTAAGGTACTTTGATCCAAACTTAGCAGATGAAACAGCTAGTTCTTTAGAGCCTGAATTCATCTATATGTTCGGAGGAGGAGCAAACTATGTAATATCAAAATCCTTCGACTTGAAGGTGGAAATGATGGGTAGAAGGATGGATAATGACCGTATAGACGGGACATTAAAAAAAGACGATAATGATTACTACTCATATTTATCAATGGGTATAGTATTCAAAATAAATAATGTCCCAAGGGACGTAAGGTATTATAAACGCTTAGGGATGAAATCTCCACTCATCAGACGTAGGTAGAATCCCTAATAATGCAAATCATTAGGAAATAAATAAAGGTATATATAAAAAATATTAATCGTGAAAACAATTAGACTTATTTTACTAGCAACTATTCTTTCAGGCCTTTTAATTCCTGAATGTGTTGAAGCTCAGGGCTGGGGAGGCAGAGGTAAAGGTGGTGGAGGATTTCTTGATAATTGGTCCTTCAATGGAAATGCAGGATTAACTTCTTTCTTCGGAGATTTAAGTGTTTACGATTCCGAGATTATGGAAAAATTGACCAAAGAAAGTGGACCGGCATTCAGTGGAATCCTTACAAAACATTTCAATGATAAAATAGGAGTATCAGGACAATTGCTGTACGGTGGATTAATGGGTGAAAACACTGCTGGAACAAGGTTTGAAGCAAAATTTATAGAATACAATATTCAAGCTCGGTTGGAACTTATTAATGCAATATTTCCCAACAATATGTCAAACTTTGGAATTGATGGGTATGCAGGATTAGGCCAGTTTATGTTTCAATCAACTATGTGGCAGCAGGTAGATGGAATACAACAGGAGCAAATACAAAATACCGGAACACCTGAATTTGTTTACTTTGCCGGAATGGGAATATACTATAAACTTACCAGTAAATTTGCTGTAACTGCTGATATGGCACTTCGCCAGGCGCAAAACGACAAACTTGATGATTTCAAGAAAAACGATAACATGGACTATTATACTCATGTTAGTTTTGGTATAACCTATTATATAGATAGCTTTAAGAAGTCTTCAGGCTTTAGCAGGGGTGGATCTACAAAAGGAAGATTGCCAGGTAGGTTACCAATGCGCAGAAGAAGGTAATCGTAGCCAGGCTTTCAACAATCCCATTTACTGAATCCTTAATCTAATACCTGTAAACCATGAAAAATAATAGGGATGATAATTAAACTCACTCGATTTATTGATGGGGTTTAATGCATACTTGAAGGTAGGTTCAAAATTTATTGTTAGCCCTTTAACAACATGATATTCTATTCCCAATCCAAGAGATGAATTGAAAATTATTGAATTCAGATTAGGAGCTGCTCCCACATCATATCTGTTTTCATTTAGCTCCAGGATTGTTCTGTTCTTTACCAGATAAGCCGGGCTAAGGCCTCCTGAAAAGTTAAAAGACAGTTTCTTGTCCATCAATTTATACCGTACCAATAACGGAACCTCAAACAAATCAAAATTCTGAATAATTTTTACATTACCTGCTTCACCAATATCGATGGTATCTTTTGGTGAGTTGATCTTCCTTACATTTTCCGGTACCTGTTCAAAAACAACATTTATGTAGCCTGTACTGGTAGATATTGCAGACAATAATAGTTGATCATTATTTTGTGTGAATTCCAGAGCGTTGTTGTTAACTTGACCGATACGTGATAAATACATCCCTGATTGAACACTCCACTTGCTATTTACATTATAACCAACTGCCATTCCTCCAGCATAGGACATTAGGGCTTCTTCGGCTATATTCAGATCACTTTTAGCATTCTGTGAAGTAGGTTGATTCAAGTTATAATTTGTACTAATTTCCCTGTAACTGTATGTTGGAGCAAATTGGGCACCTATAGTCCAACGATGATCTCTCTTTTTGGTTGGAGTAATTATAAAATCTTCATTATTCAAATCATCGGCAAGAGCAATACTATGGTAAGCATTTATTTTATTCTGATAATTTGATTCCATATTTATTCTATCAATGAACCACAATTTACTAACGACTTTATCAAATCGGATCGAATTCATTGCAGCTACAAGGGTTCCCGAAGTAATCTCTCTTTCAGGTACGGCTACAGCAAGTTGTTTTTTTGTATCTGGTTGGATAAATTGGTCATTATTTAGTTCATCTTGTGAGGTCACTTTACCATTGGAGAGGATGATTTCATTGTCGGTCCTATCATTTTCAGAAAATACTGTATTTGCCGTCATGTTCTTATCTACGGTGACAGATTCCTGTTCTGTTGGGGTCATTTTATTGAATTCACTATCAGCCTGGGGATTAAGCTGATTGGTGTTATTGGCATTATTCTCAACAATTTGTTTATTGTTTAAAAATGTAGCATAATAGAATCCTGCACCAAAGGCAAAGAAGATCAAAATGGAGGCCGCAATAAGCCGGTAATAGAAAATTCGTTTTCCATACTTACCCTTATCCAGTGCATGGTCCAATTTCCTCCAGGCATTTGCTGGAGGTTTATGGCGCATACCACTAAGGCCTTTGCCAAACAATTGGTCAATATTTTTCTGATCGTTAATCACTTTGCGTCCTTAAATGACGTTTTTGAATAAAAATATTTATTTACTTTCTTTTGCAAAATGTATCTAGCCCGTGCTAAATTCGATTTTGATGTTCCTTCAGAAATTTCCAGCATTTCGCTAATTTCTTTATGGGAATAACCGTCAATTGCAAAAAGGTTAAAAACCATTCTGTATTTTGGTGATAATTCCCTTACCATATTTAGTAAGTCCTGCTCAGATAAGTCATCAATTACATTTCCGGGATCAATATTGTTTTCATGATAAATGTCTTCACCTACGGCATACATCAGGTTTTGTTTCCTGTATTTTTCCAATGCAGTATTTATCATGATCCGTTTGATCCATCCTGCCAAAGAACCTTTGCCCTGAAACTGGGAAATTTTTTGGAATACTTTCATAAACCCCTCATGCAGGGTGTCTTCTGCCTCAGTATAATCTTTTGAGTAATAGAGACATACGCCAAACATCTCTTCAGAAAAAAGATTGAACAATTGTTCCTGAGATTTCCTTTTTCCTGAAACACAACCTTTTAATACTTCATCGAGGTTTTCCAGTTTCATTGGTCTTACTGATGTTTCTGTTACAGTAAAACCACTAATTTATAAAAAAATTGTCTAACCAACTCGACATTCACAAGATGACTGCTTTTGGTAAAGGGTTGCGTTTCAGCAAAAAAATAAAGTTTCAAAAAAATTTTACTTTTACGCAACCAAAATGGATGGATTCACATCTAAGTGTATGTAATTAATCAATCAAAAAGAACAGAGAGATGAAGGCAGTGAAAAATTTGTTTATGAGCTTTAAGGTGAAAATAGATCCGCATTTTGTGTTAATTCTTCTGGTAATCATGTTTGTGGTATTGTTGTTTGCTGCTGAAAATGTTTTTAAATCAACACTATTGCCCCAATAAGAGTTTTATTTTAGCCAGATAAAAAGTCTTCTTCAGAAAAAGCACCTGAATTTTTCAGGTGCTTTTCATTTTATATTGAATGATAATTAGTGATGATCATGACCACCTTTCTGGCAGCATTTCGGTAGTTTTGAATATGCCTCAGGATTTGCCGGAATTTCATCAGCATCATATCCTATTGCTGCAACTGCATTTTTTAGTTTCTCAACAGTTGTTTTATTTTCCTTGTATTTAATGGTAAGTAACTTGGTTTTTACATCAAGCTCAACAAACTTAACCCCTTTCTCAAATGCCATTTCTTCCTCGATTCGTTCTTTGCACATTCCGCATTGGGATGTTGTTTTTATCGTTATCTCTTTTAATGTTTTATCTTTTTTACCTTTAATTTTCAGGCTATCTGCCTCCTGAGAAAAGACAGCAATTGATAGTATCATTACTAATGTTGTTAGTATTGTTTTCATTTTATATTGAATTAATTAATTTTAAATTTTAGTCCGAAATAAAGTTTACGACCCATAATCGGACCCCAAACAATTGAGGAGTCAAAATATTTGCCAAACGGATCTTCTGAAGCAATGATGGGATCATCCTGTGTAAATCCGGTAAGGTTTTCAACTCCAAAATACACATTCCACATTTTGAAATACTTGGTAATCTGGGCATTAATGATGGAATAGGCTGGAGAATTTTCAGGCCTTCTGTATTCAACAGGGTTAGCTTGGGTATTGGGCAGACGTGCATCACCATTCATCTGAAGTGTAAAATCGAATTGCCACTTATCCATGTTTGTTTTATACGATAAATTTAACAATCCCTTATACCGGTTAACCATGGGCTCCCGTTCAAGTTGATTGTTAATATTCATCCTCACATCACTATACCTGAAAGCTGCGATAACATCCAAACGAGGGATGAGTTCATATACTACCTCAACCTGGTAATTGTTTGAAAAAGATTGGCCATCCAGGTTGTAAATATGAATTTCAGAAACATCCTGCTCTCTGTCGATAATTACCTGGTTAATAAAGTCTGTACGGTAAAATTCAACATTTATATTTAATTCCCTGGCCTTAATATTAACTATTTGCGTAAAGTTAATTCCATAATTCCAGGCTTCTTCCTGCTTCAACTTATCTCCAATTATTAATTGCCTGGAGCTTGCAAGTAAATAACTATTTTCAGCAATGATATTTGTGGTTCGGTAACCTTTCCCAGCAGAAGTTCTAACAATTGTGCTTTCCGTTAAATTGTATTTCAAATGAAAGCGAGGTGTATAAAAAGTACCATATAAGTTGTGGAAATCCGCTCTTAATCCTACCAAAGCCGTTAAGTTGTTCTCATTCGAATATGTATACTGGAAAAACAATCCAGGGACACTTTCTATCCTTTTGAAGATACTGTCATTTAATTGTTCCTTATAATCATCGAAAAGAAAACTTATACCTGTACTGTAATTATGACGGCAATCTCCTAATCTGGATTGTAGAACAAGATTTGCATAATATGTTTGCTCGATCCCATCATAATCATTATTGCCAAAAAGGGATGATTGGTCATGGAAAGTGTAGGAGTTCATAAAGCCAATGCTTGTTTTTTCCCACCGGTCAATTACATATCCTGTCTTACCCCAAACCAGGTACCTGTTGGTTTTAATATTTATACCGTAATGGTCTAAGACATTGAGGTTATTCGATTCGGAAAAATCAACCTGCCCTCCAATCCTGTCTTCCTCAATCACCTGAAAGCCAAACTGTGCTGCGTGATTTTTGTTCCTGTATTTCCATCGGTTGAAAACATTAAATTGTTTAATCAGTGGTGCATCTAAAAATGAATCATTGTTATGATCTACTTTATTTTGGAAATTTTCAGCATGACCAAAAACCATGGTCGACCATTTTTTATTTAGCTTAACTGAAGCATCAATATTTCCTTCAAGTTTGCCAATATGGTTTGAATATAAATTGAGATATAATTTGTCGCTGTTATCCGGTTTTTTATATTCAACATTGATTTGACCGGTTATCGACTCGTAACCGTTCACCACTGAAGAAGCACCTTTTGATATCTGAATGGATTCCATCCAGGAACCCGGAATGTAGGATAATCCATAAGTTGTTGATATACCTCGCAAGTTTGGTAAATTTTCAGTCATCATTTGAACATACTTTCCATGCAAGCCAAGCAACTCAATTTTTTTTGCACCTGATACTGCATCACTATAAGAAACATCAACGGAAGCGTTAGTTTCAAAGCTTTCTGACAGATTACAACAAGCGGCTTTTTGCAATTCTGCATTTGTAATATTTTGAACCAACAACGGATTAATCTGAGAAATAAAGCTGCTTTCCTGTTTTCCAACTACAACAACCTCATCAAGTTCCCAGGTAGTCGATAATTCAATTTCAATAAATTGATGGCCTGCTACATCAATAGTATCGTTTTTAAACCCAATAAAACTGGCGATCAGGTAAATTCCATTATCAGCCGGGATTAATTCAAATTCTCCGTTTTCATCGGAGACGGTTCCTGTTTGTGTCCCTTCCCAATAGAGGTTAACTCCCGGCAGCGGCTCCTGAATATTACCTTCACTGAGTGTAAACACAATACCAGAAATTTCCTGACCATTTATAATTGTCCCGGCGAAAAGCAGGAATACTAAAATTATTGATTTCATTTATTTTCCTAGTTTAAATTGTTAAAAAGAACAAATATTCTGAGGATTGTTTTACCTCAGTAAATAACAACTAAACAATGGAATGGGCGATTTTTAAATGGTGAGTAAAGACCAGCAATTCTTTGCCAAACTTAGGCGGTGGTAAATTATGCCTTATGCAAAAGTGCAAATTTTCGTATGCTGTCGGTTCTTCATTATTAATTTCATTCTTACTGATACAAGATGAAATTAAATTAAATTCCTTTTTTGGTGATTTTACTGCATCAAAAATATCGGTTTTGAAATAAATATATTCTGTGGTACAACAACTAGTACCATAGGAGCAGTCGTGTTTTTGATTGTTCTCTGCGGTTTCGGTTAGCGAACAACAACTTGTTGCCAAATTAGCTTCTTTTTCAGTACAGCTATCGATTGATTCATTTTGATCACAATTATCCGATTGTATAGATATGCTGGAATTTTTAGTGACATCATAAGAACAATGATGTTGATAAAATCCAAATCCTCCACCGGCAACTACAATACTAATTGACGTGAACAGACCAAATATATACCTCAGTAAGATTACCATTATTATTTTGCAAATATACCAGTTGCAATATCTTAAACAAATTTCAACAAATAATTATTGTCAAAAAATTGTTAAAAAACTGATTTTACATCCATTATAACTTTATAATACCATTTTTGTTCAATAGCATAATGAACCATCCTTCTGGAAAATATAACAGGCAACCATGTTCATGTGAATCAGCATATACTTCAATTGAATCTAAATTAGCTTTGATTTAAAAAAATTGCCCAATTGCAAACCCTATTTTAACTATATTTGGGAGCCCATATTCTATAACAAAACAGCATAAATAAATGGATTATCAAATATTACAAATCGATATTAAAGAAGGCATTGCGTTGGTTACCATCAACAGACCGGAAGCTCTTAATGCCTTAAATACAAGGTTTTTCCAGGAGATGGACCAGGCTGTTGCAGAAGTTTCCTCAAATCCCGAGGTAAAGGTAATGGTAATAACAGGTTCAGGAAAAGCTTTTGTGGCTGGTGCTGATATTGCTGAAATGGTCAATAAAAATTCTGAAGAAGGATCAGCATTCTCAAGAACTGGACAAAATACATTCCGGAGCCTTGAAAAAATGGAGATACCTGTTATAGCAGCCATAAACGGATTTGCATTGGGTGGTGGCCTTGAACTAGCAATGGGATGTGATTTCAGGATTGCCAGTTCAAAAGCCAAATTCGGACAACCTGAAGTGAATTTAGGATTAATACCTGGATATGCTGCAACTCAAAGGTTATCGAGACTTGTTGGATTAGGAGATGCTTTGTACCTCCTAATGTCAGCAGATATGATCGGATCAGAAGAAGCCCTGAGAATAGGGCTTGTTCAAAAAGTAGTGGAACCTGAACAATTAATGGAAGAGGTGATGAAGACTGCCAAAACAATAGCTGACAAAGGCCCTTTGGCAATAAAAAAGGTTAAGGCTGTCACCCGTCAGGGATTTTTAATGGATTTCGATAAAGGAAGTGAACTGGAAGCAGAACAATTCGGTACTTTGTTTGGAAAAGGAAATGAAGGAGAAGAAGGGATGAAGGCGTTTCTGGAGAAAAGAAGACCAAATTGGTAGTATATAATCAATAAAATATTAATAAATTTATAATAGTAACTAATAAAATGACTTACGACGAAAGATTACAAAATGTATCGGTTTTAGGAGCTGCTGGAAAAATGGGAAGTGGAATTCTGCTTCTTACAGCTGTTGAAATGGCTGACCTTAGCCTGAAATCTGAAAACAAAGGGAAAACATTCTGTCTGAATGCCATTGATGTCTCACATGCCGGTCTTGCAGGATTAATGAAATACCTGAAAGCACAGGTAACAAAAATGGCGGAGAAGAAAACGGTTTTACTAAAACAACTTTATGCAGAGCGTGCAGACCTGATTGAAAATGAGGATATCATCAATGAATATGTATTTGATGTGATGAACATTGTCAGACCGGGAACAGCTATGGAAGCAGCTTTCGAATCCAACCTGGTTTTTGAGGCCATTATTGAGAACCTTGATTTGAAAACCAAAATTTTCTCTCAGATCCATGAGGCAAATCCTAATGCATGGTTTTTCACCAACACCTCATCCATCCCTATTCATATCCTGGATGAGAAAGCCGGATTGGATGGAAACATTCTTGGTTTTCACTTCTACAATCCACCCGCTGTTCAGCGATTGGTTGAATTGATCACCATTGATTCAAACAGCAAAGAAATGGTAGATTTTGCCAATGCTTATGCAAAAGCATTAAGGAAGGTAGTGGTTCCATCCAATGACTATGCAGGTTTTATTGGAAATGGACATTTTATGCGTGACTCCATACATGGAATCAGTGAAGTGGAAAAACTATCGAAAGATATGCCCTTTGTTGAAGCTCTTTATACTATAAACAAAGTATCCCAGGATTTCCTTGTAAGGCCAATGGGCATTTTTCAACTCATCGACTATGTTGGAATTGATGTTGTCAGATTCATTATGGGTGTTATGAATCCTCACCTTCCTGACGAAGACCTTCACAGTGATCTTCTGGATAAATTGTTTGATATGGGAGTGAAGGGTGGTCAAAATTCAGATGGGTCTCAAAAAGATGGTTTCCTGAAATATGAGAGAGGTAGACCTGTTGCTGTATTTAGTCCGGAGATAAATGATTATGTTGATATAACTTCCTTCGGAACTGCATGCGACGAGAAGCTTGGCGATCTGCCAGAATCATGGAATCCCTGGAAAAAAGTTAATTTCAGCAGAGGTGTTAAAAAGGGAATGCTGGAAACTTATTTTAACGAGCTTGGCGCGATGACCACTTTTGGTGCTGAATTAGCCAAAACTTACAACAAAAGGTCAAATGAAATTGGAAATCAGCTGGTATCCAGCAATGTGGCAAATACTGCTGATGATGTAAATACGGTTATGCTTACTGGATTTTATCATTGCTATGGCCCGATTAATAATTATATGAAAAACTAATTCAGGTGTAAAATTGTTAAATTAGAAAAGAAATGAGCAAACTAAGACGCAAAGTATATATGGCAGCCGGCTACAATACCATTTCATTGGGTACCGGCCGAAGTGAATTCAATCCAAAAAAGCCCCGTCCGGGTCTTGAACATTATATTAAAGAAGCTGGTCAGGGTACACTTAAACAAATAGGTGGAGCTAAAAATGTGGATGAGGGAGCCATTGGAAATTTTATGGCCTCACGATTCAATAAACAAGGTCATCTGGCAGGCTTTATTCCCTATATCGACGATGAACTTCAGTATAAACCATGTATCCGAACTGAAGGTGCATGTGCATCAGGAGCCCTTGCATTAATGGCAGGGATGAAATCAGTTCTTGCAGAATCGGCTGAGGTAGTATTAACTGTTGGGGTTGAAGTTCAAAATACCATGAAGGCAATTTATGGTGCTGATGTTCTTGCCGGTGCTGGATGGTTCAATAACCGGAAAAACGGTCACGCTTACTTCTTCCCCGGTCAGTTCAGCGACAGGGCTAAGGCATACTACGAAAAATACGGAATGGAATATGCCCGTAAAGGGATGAAACAATGGTTCATTAATGCCATTGAAAATGCACGTCTCTGCCCAACAGCACAGGAATATGAAAACAAAGTTCCTGATCTTGGAGCACTTTATGATAAACTGGTTCCAAACGGTAAAGCTTTTGTTGACAGCCTGAACGTATTGGATTGTTCTAAAGTTTCTGATGGTGCATCTTCAATTGCCATTGTTTCCGAGGAAGGTCTTGAACGTTGTGGTATACCTAAAGACCAGGCTGTTGAGATCGTCGGTTATGCACAGGCAGAAAGAAACATCACCAATGATCCACCCGACAAAACCGAACTGACTGCAATTAAAAAAGCTGTTCGTAGGGCAATGGAATCAGCAGGAATCACAAAAGAACAATTGGGTACGATCGAGGTACATGATTGTTTTTCCATCGCTGGAATCTTATCCACTGAAGCACTTGGATTTGCAGACCCCGGAAAAGGTGCTCAGTTTGTTGCTGATGGAAATACAAAAAGAGATGGTATGATTCCAATTAATACTACTGGTGGTTTGATTGGCTGGGGCCATCCAACCGGAGGAACTGGTGTACATCAGGCAGTTACAATCTGGGAACAGTTAACCGGTAAAGCCGGAGACGCTCAAATAGAAATGAAGCTCGAAAAACCTTACGGTATGACCATCAATATGGGTGGTGATGATGTAACGGTTGTGGCGATTATCTATAAAAGAGCTGGTCTATAGAAGTATGCAGTTTGCAGTTAGCAGTTGGCAAATTATTTTTGCCTACTGCCTACTGCATATTACCAATTACCTCGTAATTACCCTTCCTAATCGTTTATTAATATCTTTGCTGATCTCTTTTAATTCCTGCTGCCTTTTTATAAGTGGCTCAATATCTTCATAACGCTCTTCCCTGTCAGCCAACTTAATCTCTTCCTGATTCTCACCAATTAACTGCTCAATTTTTTTTGCTTTAAAGGAAAGTACAGAGTTAAAAATGGCCTGTTTTAATTTTTGAACCTCGGTAAAAACTTCTATCCGGGCAATGGACACCCATTTTTCGCTTAATTGATAAGGAGATGCGAGAAGGTCGATGGCAGCAGCAGAGATCAATTTGCTGGAATGGTTAATAAAATATTTTTCGTCAGGAAGTTCTTCTTTTTCAATGAATTGTACATATTCTTCGAATATTTTTTGAAAGGCCACATTTTTAAATATGATCTCATCAACCAATAGATCATGAATGATGAAATCCGCAACTTTAACAGGTACCTCTTCCAGTTCTTCATCCTCATTCAATTGTTCAATCATAATTTCATCATGTCCATAATTCAGAAGGAGTCGGATTACATCTTTCTCCTGGAAAGAAGTGTCATTTAAATCAATCTGAACCTGTTTCTCGGCTGGAATTTCAGGATCCCGATAGCTATCGGGATCCACAACCGTTTCTTCCGGAACATCATTTATGGTCTGCCTGAATTTTTTGCGTAGCAATTTATTCAGCTCATTCATTAAGGTTTGCTCCGCCATTTCCATCATATAGGAACATTCCTTCACATAAACCGACCTTGTAATAGCATCCGGGATCATCGAAATGGACTGAACTATTTCTTTTATTAATCCCGCTTTTTTTATCGGATCATTTTTTGCTTCTTTAAGTAGAATATTGGTTTTAAACTGGATAAAATCACGGGCTTTCTTATCCAGAAATTCTTCAACTTCCGCAGATCGATGATTACGTACATAAGAATCGGGATCTTCACCATCCGGAAACATTACCACCTTTACATTCATACCCTGCTCGAGGATCATATCTATACCACGAAAAGAAGCTTTAAGGCCGGCTTCATCACCATCATAAAGAATTGTAATGTTTGGTGTATACCTTTTAATCAATCTTATCTGATCTGTGGTTAGAGATGTTCCTGATGAAGCCACAACATTCTCAAATCCCGCCTGGAACAAAGAAATTACATCGGTATAGCCTTCAACCAAATAACAATTATCCTTTCGGATAATGGCATTTTTCGCAAAATAAATACCGTAAAGGACCTGGCTTTTGTTGTAAATGTCAGATTCGGGAGAATTGATGTACTTGGCCTTTTTCTCTTCCGATTTTAATATCCGGCCGCCAAAACCAATAACCCTTCCGGAAAGATTATGAATTGGGAAAATTACCCGGGCACTGAATCGGTCAAATTTTCGGCTGTTCTTATCAATGGTCAATCCAGACTTAACAAGGAACTCATCTTTATGGCCGTTTTCTTTTGCGTGTTTTGTAAAGGCTTCCCAGGAATCAGGACTATAACCCAACTGGAATTGCTCAATGATGTGTTCTCTGAAATCCCTGTTCTTAAAGTAACTCAGTCCTATGGATTTACCTTCTTCGGAATTCAGCAATTGGTCGGTAAAATATTTTTGAGCAAAAGCTGAAACCGTGAACAAACTTTCCTTTTCATTCAGCGCTTCAATTTGTTCAGGGGTTTGTTCCTCCTCCTCAATTTCTATGTTGTACTTTTTAGCAAGGAATTTTAAGGCCTCAGGATAGGTGTAATGCTCGTGATCCATTATAAAATTCACAGGATTACCTGCTTTTCCACAACCAAAACACTTATAAATCCCTTTTGCAGGCGATACTGTAAAAGATGGCGTTTTTTCATTGTGAAAAGGACAAAGTCCGATCATGTTCACTCCCCTTTTCCGGAGGGTAACAAAATCGCCAACCACCTCCTCAACGCGGGCAGTTTCCATGATGGTTTGTATGGTATCTCTTGCTATCAATAGAATTGAAAATGGGATGCGAAGTTACGAAAAAGAGTGCTATAGCTTCTTAGAAGTTTTGAAATTTATGGAAGCTTGTGTTGTTGTGAATTAGGGATCCCGGGGATTTCGTAATCGGGATTTGATAGTCCTAAGTTTTCACAAACAAAGTGCAGTGAAAGCTTAGGACTATCAAACATTAAACCGTATAAACATGATATCTCCGTCCTGAACAATATAATCTTTTCCCTCAAGCTTCATTTTTCCTGCCTCCTTTACAGCTTGTTCAGAACCCAGCTCCATAAAATCTCTGTACTTCATTACTTCAGCACGAATAAATCCTCGTTCCAGATCACTATGGATCACACCGGCAGCTTTTCTGGCAGTCATCCCTTTTTTGATGGTCCAGGCACGAACTTCCTTAGGGCCTTCTGTAAAAAAAGCTTCAAGGTTCAGTAAATCATAAGCCGCACGAATCATTTTGTTTACGCCTGGTTCTTCCAATCCTGCATCTTCGAGGAATTCCATCCTTTCTTCTTCGGTTTCCAGTTCTGTGATGTCTGCTTCCAAAGCACCTGCAATAACAAGTAATTCGGAATTTTTTCCTTCAAGGGCTTCTCTGACCTGTTCGACATATTTATTACCCGTAGATGCGGATTCGTCATCCACATTACAGACATAAACAACTGGTTTTTCAGTGAGTAAAAACAGATCACCCAATAATTGACGCTCATTTTCTGAAACATCTATTGTTCTTGCGTTCTGGAAGTTTTCAAAGTGATCCTTGTACTTCAAAAGGACTTCCATTACTTTCCTGGCCTCTTTGTCTCCAACTTTTATCAGTTTCTCTGTTCTCTGGATTTTTCTCTCCACCATTTCCAGATCTTTAATCTGCAACTCAAGATCAACAATTTCCATGTCCCTGACCGGATTTATTGAACCCTCAACATGTGGTAAGTTTTCATCATCAAAACAACGTACCACATGGATCATGGCATCTACCTGTTGAATGTCATCAAGAAACTTATTGCCAATCCCTTCACCCTGGCTGGCCCCTTTAGCTAATCCGGGAATATCGACAATCTCAACAGTTGCCGGAGTTAATTTAGCCGGCTTCACCAATTCGGCAATATCAAATAAACGATTATCTGGTACATCTACAATGCCTTTGTTTGAACTTGATGCACTGAAAGCGTAACTACTAGTTTCTGCCTTGTTTTTTGAAATGCAATTAAATATGGTTGTCTTTCCAATGTTTGTTATTCCAATGATCCCGCACTTGAGCGCCATAACCTACTTTTTTTATTGTTTCCTGTATGTTTAATATTGAGTGAATCGAAATCCCGCCAGAGCGGGAAGAGAAGAATTATCGAAATAAAAGATTCTCAGTCACTTCTATTCAAAAATTTGTGCAAAGATATAGGTTATATTAAAAAAAGTACTACTTTTGCACCCCCGATTTGAAATTTAAGTTTAACCTTTTCCGGCAATGGTTGGATTTCCTGCAATCGGGAGGAAGTCAAAGCATCCGGAATACAAAGTATTAATAATGTCAGAAGAAATTAAAGACAAAAAGACTCCTGAGGCAGCTGCTGAGGAGACAAAAGCAAAAGTGGAAGAAGTAAAAGCTGAAGAAACTAAAGTGGAAGAAAAGATAGTTACAGAAGCCACAGAAGAGAAAAAAGAAGAGGTGAAAGAAGAAGTGAAAGAAGAAGTAAAGGCAGAGGAGAAAAAGGAAGAAGAAAAAAAGGAAACTAAAAAAGAGGTTAAGGCGAAAGAAGAGAAAGCTGAGGAAAAGGTAGAGGAAGTTGTTGAAGCAAAAGAAGAAAAGAAACCTGAAACCAAGGCAGAGGAAAAAGCGGAAGAAAAAGTTGAAGAAGTAGCAGAAGTTAAGGCAGAAGAAAAAGAAGAAGAAAAGAAAGAAGAAAAGCCTGTTGAGGCCGAAGCTACAAAACCTGAAGAAGTAACTCCACCCGAATTTGACTGGAGCTCTATCGGTAAAAAGCAGGAAGCTTATACAGTTGACGAGCGGACAAAGTTGGAAGACATTTACAACAACACCATGAAATCCATTGCTGAACATGAAGTACTTGATGGTACTGTGGTGGCAATGAATAATCGTGAGATTGTTGTTAATATAGGGTACAAATCCGATGGTGTTATTCCTTTTAATGAAACTAGGTATAATCCTGAGTTAAAAGTTGGTGACCAGATTGAAGTTTATGTGGAGAACCAGGAAGATGCCACTGGACAGTTAATTCTGTCACACAAAAAAGCACGTATTTTACGCTCATGGGAACGCATCAATGAAGCACACGAAAAAGATGAGATCATTAACGGTTATGTGAAATGCCGTACCAAAGGTGGTTTGATCGTTGATGTATTTGGTATTGAAGCTTTCCTCCCGGGATCACAAATAGATGTGAAACCTATCCGTGATTACGATGTATTCGTTGACAAAACAATGGAATTCAAGGTGGTCAAGATCAACCAGGAATACAAAAATGTTGTGGTTTCGCATAAAGCACTTATCGAGGATGAACTTGAAGCTCAAAAAATTGAGATCATGGCCAAGCTCGAAAAAGGACAGGTACTTGAAGGTACTGTTAAGAACATCACTTCTTACGGTGTATTTATAGACCTTGGTGGTGTTGACGGTCTTATTCACATTACCGACCTTTCATGGGGCAGGATCAATCATCCTGAAGAAGTTGTTGAACTTGACCAGAAGATCAAAGTGGTTATCCTCGACTTTGATGATAACAAAAAGCGTATTGCTCTTGGTCTTAAGCAACTTACTCCTCATCCATGGGAAGCACTTGATGCTGAACTTAAAGTGGGTGATAAGGTTAAAGGTAAAGTTGTTGTTATTGCCGATTATGGTGCATTCATTGAAATTGCTCCAGGCGTTGAAGGACTTATTCACGTATCTGAAATGTCATGGTCTCAGCACCTGCGTACTGCTCAGGACTTCCTGAATGTAGGTGGCGAAGTTGAGGCTGTTATTCTTACCCTCGACCGTGAAGAGCGCAAAATGTCACTCGGTATCAAACAACTGATCCCTGATCCATGGATCAACATTAAAGAAAAATATCCGGTAAACTCTAAACATACTTCTATTGTAAGGAACTTTACCAACTTCGGCATTTTTGTTGAACTTGAAGAAGGTGTTGACGGACTGATCCACATTTCTGACCTTTCATGGTCGAAGAAGATTAAACATCCTGCTGAATTTACAAAAATTGGTGAAGAAATTGAGGTGGTTGTTCTTGATGTTGACGAAGAAAACAGAAGACTTAGTCTGGGACACAAACAACTGGAAGAAAATCCATGGGATGTTTTTGAATCAGTATTTACTGTAGGTTCTGTTCATAAAGGAACCGTAATTGAAATAAATGACAAGGGCTGTGTTGTTGCACTTCCTTACGGTGTTGAAGGATTTACTCCCAAACGCCATATGGCTAAAGAAGACAATACTGCGATGAAGATGGATGAAAGCCTTGATTTTAAAGTGATTGAATTCTCCAAAGAGAGTAAGAAGATCATTTTATCTCATTCAAGGATCTACCAGGATGCTGAAGCAGACCAGAAAGCAAAACAGGATGCTAAAACTAAGAAAGAAGAGCGCTCAACCAGAAGAGCCGTTTCTAAGATTAAAGATAACGTAGAGAAAACAACTTTGGGTGACATTTCAGCACTGGCCTCTCTGAAGCAAGATATGGAGCAGGAAGCAAGGGCTAAACTGGAAAAAATGTCAAAGCAAAAGAAAACTGCTGCTGCTAAAAAGGAGGAAGCTAAGGAAGAAAGCAAGAAGGAAGAAAGCAAGAAGAAGGAAGACAAAGCAGCTGAAGAAGGAGATGAAAAAAAGTAGTTTTTTCACTATAAATAAGACCCCTGTTGATTTCAGCAGGGGTTTTTTTATTTAATTCCGTGTGCCTGAGGAACATCTCAAAAAGTCATGTATCTTAGCATCGGATTAATTTCATAACAAACCCGTTTTTATGGTTTTCAAAGTAACGATATTGGGAAGTAACTCAGCAATACCCACTTTAAAGCGAAATCCTACTGCCCAGGTAATTAATCATAATGAACGGTTGTTTATGATCGATTGTGCTGAAGGAACTCAGCTTCAGCTTAGAAAATACAAGATCAGGATGCAGCGGATTAACCATATAATGATCAGCCATTTGCACGGTGACCATTTTTTTGGGTTAATTGGGTTAATCTCCTCAATGCATTTGCTTGGGCGCCAAAAAGAACTTCATATTTACGGCCCGCTCGAATTGGAGGAGGTATTAAACTTACAGCTGAAGGTATCTGAGACCGACCTGATCTACCCACTTATTTTTCATCAACTTGATCCTTCGATTAGTGAAGAGATCTATGAGGATGAAAAGTTGATCATTAAAACCATTCCCTTGAATCACAGGATCCCAACCTGCGGATTTTTATTCCAGGAAAAACTGGGTAAACGTCGAATAAATAAACAAGTCGTAAAAAATCTTGATATTCCAAAAGACGAATTTATAAAAATTAAGGAAGGAGCTGATTTTATTGACAACAATGGAAAAGTGTATAAAAACTCTGAAATATCCAGTGATCCCTATAAAACAAGATCATATGCCTATTGTTCCGATACAAGTTATTATGAGCCAATAATTCCCATGGTCAAAAATGTTGATTTGTTGTATCACGAGGCCACCTTTATGCACGATAAAGCGGAAATCGCAGCCGAGAAATTTCATTCTACGACAGTTGAAGCAGCTACTATTGCTAAAAAAGCAAAAGTAAAAAAGCTTATTCTTGGACACTATTCCACCCGGTACGATAACATTGATGAATTGATTCAGGAAAGTATTGAGGTGTTTAAAAATTCAGAGGCTGCACTTGAAGGAACAACTTTTGAAATATTGAACTGATCTCCAGCCTGCCGGTATCTTCAATCTTAATTCCAATTCCAGCCAGATTCTTATTTTCGAATATCCTCAGGTACCTTTTGGTTTTCATTGAAGTCCTTTGCCTCCTCTTCAGTAATAATTCCTTTTGAAATTAGGAAATCTTCATACCTCTTATAAAATGCCGGGTAAAAAACTGCTGAATCCTTGAAAGGATGCAAATCCTTCAAGGTATATTTCTCCTTCGACATTTTATGAAGAGTATCGCTAACATACTGGTTGGATAAGACAAAGCGATCTTTTTCCAATATTTCAATCTTTGCAATTGGAGTAAGTCCTTTTACACGCAGGTCACAATCCGACCAGAGGCTATCATTTTTATAAAAGTATTTGAAAGTTGCGTCCTGAACGTAATGCCTGTTAAATGTCCGGTATATTGAATCACCAAAATAGGCTTCATTGTAGTTTCCGTATTTGTCCAGAAAATTCCAGTTTCCTTTTAAAGGATTTTCTGAAATCTTAGATTGTTCTTTATCACCTGACTCCATGTTACAGGCCATTATAGGAATGAATAATAGCAGTATTAGTTTTCTCATACATTATTTTCTTAGAGCGTCATACAATATTTCAACAGGATGCAATGCTTGTCTATTTGTACCATCAACTATTTGACACCGACAGCTGGTTCCTGAGGCAGCTATCAGGGTTTCACTTTTCGTTTTGCGAATCTCGGGAAATAAAATCAGTTCACCTATACTCATCGATAATTCATAATGTTCTTTTTCATAGCCAAATGATCCTGCCATTCCACAACATCCTGAAGGAATTTCTTCCACAATATAGTTTTCCGGTAAGGATAACATCTGCAAGGTTTCTTTTGTTGAAGCAATGGCTTTTTGCTGGCAATGCCCGTGAACTCTAATTTCTTTATGTTCCGCAGTAAACTGATCTTTCTGAATGTTTCCTTTCTCCATTTCACGGGTAATAAATTCTTCAAATAACAGCGAGGACTGTCCCAACTCTATTGCCGACGCTTTCATTTCTCCTCTCATCAAATCGGGATATTCATCCCGAAAAGTCAGTATGGTGCTGGGTTCTATTCCTACAAGGGGTACATCAATACTTACAACGTCTTTAAGAGATTTTATATTCTGCTCTGCTAGTCGATGTGCATAGCTTAAAAGTCCTTTTGAGATATAAGTTCTTCCGCTTATACTTTGAGGAGGAATATTAACTTCATAACCAAGCTCTAATAGCAATTTGATTGCTGTTATTCCGATTGCCGTATCATTCAGATCCGTAAACTCATCCACGTAAAAATGAACCTTACCTTTTGTTGCTGACTTTGGCTTCAGGTTTGAAAGATTTCTGCGTAGCCAGACCTGAAGAGTAGTTTTATAAAGTAATGGCAGGTTTCTTTTCAGTGCAATCCCGGTTAACTTTTTGATCAATCCCGAAGTAACCTGGTTTTTCAATAAAAAATTAGTAAAAACCGGGAAGGAGGTGGCTATCCTGAAATTGTTAAAATAATGAGCAAATAATTTAGTTCTGAAAGGTACAGGATGAACATCATAATAATGTGATAAAAATTCGGCTTTTAATTTTGCCATATCCACATTGGATGGACACTCCGATTTACATCCTTTACACGACAGGCAAAGGTCAAGCACATCAAATAATTCATTTTGACCAAAAGGATTCGATTTATCTGTCCAGGTGATCATTTCCCTGAGTGTATTTGCTCTGGCTCTTGTTGTGGTCTTTTCATCCTTTGTTGCCTGGTAGCTGGGACACATCATGCCTCCAAAAACAACAGATTTTCTACAATCACCTGAACCACTGCACTTCTCAATACTGCTCAAAAAACCATGATCTTCTGAAAAATCAAAAGTAGTTTCAACTTCACGTAACGATTTCTCCGGGTGATACCTCAATGAGGTATTCATTTGTGGAGCATTAAAAATTTTGCCCTCATTAAATATATTTTCAGGATCCCAGATCCTTTTTATTTCAGAAAGAAATTCAAAATTGATTTCTCCAATGATGAGTGGTATAAACTCACTTCTTAAACGGCCATCTCCATGTTCACCGGACAGGGTACCCTCGTATTTATTTACCAGCAAAGCTGTTTCTATAGCAAGTTTTCGTAACAGCTCGACATCAGGTTTCTTTTTCAGGTTTAAAACGGGTCGAAAATGAAGTTCTCCCGCTCCAATATGCGCAAAGTAAGCACATTTGAGATCGTATTTATCCAATATCTTCTTGAAATCCGCTACATAGTTTGGCAGATCATCCACCTTAACGCTTGTATCTTCAACAAAAGGAACAGGTTTTGCATCTCCTTTCATGTTAGTTAAAAGACCGAGTCCGGCTTTCCTCACCGACCACACTTTTACCATATCATCACCTGTTATCAGAGGGAAATGATAACCATAACCGGTATTTTTCATTTCCTTCTCCATCAAACCAGCTGCTTTGCTTATTTCCTCATGCGTTTCTGCTGCAAATTCGATGATTAGCATGGCTCCCGGATCACCCTGAATAAAAAACCTGTTTTTTCGTTGGGTGATGTTTTCCTTGCTGAGGTCCATCACCGTTTTATCTATAAGTTCAACAGCTATCGGATTATACTTAAGTGCAATCAAATTGCCTTTTAATGCATCTTCCAGGGAGGTAAAATGAGCACATACCAAACCTTTATTTTTTGTAGGGATGGGATCAAGATGGAGTTTAAATTCAGTAAAAAAAGCAAGTGTTCCTTCTGATCCGGCCAGCAGTTTTGAGAAATTGAATTTTTTATCGGATTCGCCGAAGGGTACTGCATCCAGTAGCAGGTCGAGGGCATACCCTGTATTCCTCCTTTTAATGGATTTATCAGGATATCCATCGAATACTTGTTTCCTGTTATCAGGTTCAGAAAACAGGGCAATTATATGCTGATACAATTCGCCTTCCAGGGATTTTAACTCACATTTTTTTTCAAATTCTTCTTTGGTTAACGGGTCGAATTCTGCTACAGAGCTGTTGCTCAGGACTGCCCTTACAGAAATAAGATGATCCCTGGTATTTCCATAAACCAAGGAATGAGCACCACAGGAATTGTTGCCTACCATACCACCAATCATGCATCTGTCGGATGTAGAGGTTTCAGGACTGAAGAACAAACCTTCCGGTTCCAGTGCCAGGTTCAGTTCATCAAGCACAACGCCAGGTTGGACCCTTACCCACCTTTCCTTTGTGTTAATCTCCAGGATGTTGTTCATGTATTTTCCAACATCAACAACTATCCCATAACCTACCACCTGCCCGGCAATGGATGTTCCGGCCCCCCTTGGAATCAGAGAGGCGTTATGCTTTTTGGCAAATTCCACCAGTTCCCTGATGTCCAGTTCGTTTTTAGGATAAGCTACGGCCTGTGGGATCTCACGATAAACAGATGCGTCAGTTGCGTAAAGAATGCGAGTAGGCTCATCAAGAAATATCTCGCCATGAATATGTTCCGTTAATTCTTCAAGGTCGTTAATGATATTTCTGTTAATTACCATTTTTTTATTTTCTAAAAAAGCAGGATAAAAATAGCAATTTCTAAAAGCAGGGAAATAGTAATAAAATTTTTTAATACAGTAAATTTGTTAACAAACTTCTGTACCTGTCCAAACTCAAAAAATCCGGGAAGGCTGTGTTTTGGAAATTGCTTAAAAGCGCTTCTTCACTGAATTCGATACCTTCAATGGAAGAAAAGGGTAAATGTGATTTAACGCCTGTATCCGTGATTACATTGCTGATTTTTCCATTTTCGATTTTTATCCTGATATCATAATCCTGGTTTTCAAAAGAAAAGCCTTTATGAAAGATGGTTTTTGGTGAGTACCCAAAATTCCAGTTCCAGGTCTTGTACCTGGTTTCTGCTAACAGATTGATTGCCCGGATATCTGATTCCGATAGCTCTTGTATTCTTGAATTGGGCTCTCTTTCAGTAATAAATTCAAGCAAAGCCTCTTTAAATTTCTCAATTGTCACGGGCTCATCAAGCAGATCCGAAATGTTTATTACAACGCTTCTCACAGACTTAACGGCTTTATCTTCAAAGTTGTCTTCCGGTCCCTTTATGGACTTGTTCAAATGACTAAGTTCAGAAGAAAACAATAGGGTACCGTGGTGCAGAACTTTGTTTTTATATACATGTTCTGCATTGCCGGAAATTTTTAATCCGTTTACCCTGATGTCGTTTTTGCCTTCAAATTTCGCAGGGATTCCTGATTTATTCAGGTAGTCGATGATGGGTTGGGTGAATCTTTTGAAATCAACCAGTTTGCCCGTTTCACCTTCTTTGATAAACGAGAAGTTCAGGTTGCCCGGATCATGAAAAACGGTTCCTCCACCTGAAATTCTACGGATTACAGGAATCTTGTTTTTTTTGATAAATTCCGGATTGATCTCAGCAAAGGTATTTTGATGTTTTCCAACGACCACAGAAGGTTGGTTGATCCATAACATAAAACAGTCCTCATCAATCTTTTTCAAGAGGTATTCTTCTGCTGCAAGGTTAAAGTATGGATCTGTTTGTGGCCTGTTAATGATCAGCATATAAACAATTTGGTGCAAAAATATAAGTAATTACGGGAATTGGTTTAATAATAAATTTATTTCTATAAATCCCTCTATTATTATACATTATTGACAGCCACCGATTCACTGATTTCAAACAAAATGCAAAAATCGAATAACAGGCAATTGTAAAGGTAATAGGTATGTATTGGTCAGTGCATTTTATTGTTCTAGTTTTTTCAACTTAACGAGTTATTAAATGATGGCTGAGCTTAAGTGGCAGTAGCACTGACGGTTAATTCATCTAATGAGTTAATCTGTGAATCTGTGGCTACTTATTATATTTCGTTACAATTCAAGATAAAAAAACCCTGAAGCAGAACGCTTCAGGGTTACGAGTCAAATCATAAAAGTAAGGTGTAGGGTGTATTATTTGGTCTCCAGGACAGCATATTTGGAGATCTTCCAGAATTCATTAGGATCACTGATGACCATGTATGCAATCTGTTCATTTTCTTCAATCCACTCATACGATCCATCCGGGTGTTCTGTAATCAGTTCTGCTTTTTTTGCGAATACCGGATACGATTTGGTCTCAGTGATATCAATTTTAGTAAAGTGTTCATCTGAGAGTACACCGCCTTGAAATGATTTGTTCATACCTAACCACGACAACCATCCACTCTTGGCAATTATTCCCTTCTCCTTCAAATCCCTGTAGTTTCCTGCTGTAATATAAGCTTTGTTTAGTTCATTCACCTTTTCGGTAATAACTGATTTTTGAGTCATTACAACAGTTTCCAGTTCAGTCTTCTGGTCATTTAATCCAGCAATTTCAACATCTTTAGCGGCAATTTCATTATTCATTACCATTAACACACTGTCTCTTTCTTCTAATGTATTGCTTAAGTATTTCACTTTTTTATTTAATGCTGCAATTTCAACTCCTGAGTTTTTCAGCTTTTTTGACAAATTGGCAACTTTCTTTTTGTTTTCTTCTATTAATGAATAGATCAATTGAATGTCCTCTGAAATTTTTACCCTTTTGTTTTTAGCCAGTTCGGGATCCTGTGATTGCAAATCCAACAGGTTTTCCTGCTCTTTAATATATAAAAGGTCTTTTTCTATCTGGTTTAAAGTTTTTACATATTCGTTTACGAGAGAATCGCGCTGATGAAGTTTAATAGCCAGTCCGTCACCCCTGTTTTGTTCCAGCGTTAATAAGTCTGTTTGCTTCTTCTGGTAATCCTTAAAAAATACTCCTCCTGATATTGCCAGTACTACAAC
The DNA here is from genome assembly GCA_964421215.1 of uncultured Bacteroidales bacterium. Lineage (GTDB taxonomy): Bacteria > Bacteroidota > Bacteroidia > Bacteroidales > JAADJA01 > JAADJA01. The sequence goes on from CAYQWA010000009.1 coordinate 92,749, forward strand.
CAGTGCTACAAGTCCGAAAATGATTACGCTTTTTGTTTTCATAATTTTGCTCTCCTATATTTATATTCGACATCAGTTAGTTGTCCTGTATATGGCAAAGCCTGTTCCAATCTGAAATATTTCTGTAAGTTGCTGAAGTTCAGCGCTTGTTTAAGGGTTGGGAATGCAATGGCCAGTCAAATTGAAAAGGGATTTTTCAAATTGATAAGTAGAAAGTTAAAATGTCAGTTGATTTTTGTTTTTTTCGGAGAGAATTGGATCTATTTGAAGCCCTGTTTTGAGAATTCTCAATATGTATTGAAAGGTTCGATTTTATTTTCTGATCTCCTTGATGATCCTGTCTTTGGTATCCATTGGCATTTTAAGGAATGTTTTATCATCAAGTTCCTGGGAAGCAGCATCGATTACTGCGCTTTGTTTTCGAAACAAATTGCAGAATCTGCACATGGCCAGGTGAAAGGATAATCTCATTTTATCCCACCAGGATAGCTCTTCTATATCTTTTCTAACCACAAGTTCTGTTGCATCTTTGCAACTTATCATCATGCCTTTTTTCATTTCTTTATGAATTTATCCAATGGGTTTCTAAACATTTCCTGAGTTGGAGCTTCGCCCGGTGGATGATAACCCAGTAGTTGGACGCCGTGATCTCAAGTTCCTTACATATCTCCGATGTGTCAGAATCCTCCAGGTGTTTCATCACAAAAGCAATCTGTTGTATTTCGTTAAGACGTTTTATACAACTTTGCAAAATAGCATAAAATTCTTCCTGTTCAATACCTGCTGATGTATCAAATTTCCAGGGTTGGGGCCGCTGCTCTTTTCTCCAGTTACCTTTACGGTCAAAAAACTCCTCCGACGCTGCAAGCTCATCAATGCTTTCTTTATGATACTCTTTAACCTTTTTTCTGTAGTGATCGATAATCTTGTTTTTCAAAATTGCGATCAACCAGGTGGAGGCTTTGCTTTTTTGCTGGAAAGAATCATAGCTCTTTAAAGCTGAAATAAAGGTTTCCTGCACAAGGTCTTGGGCAAGGTGTTCATCATTTACACGTGTAATGGCAAAATTGTATAAATAATCAGCATTTTCTTCGAAAAGACCTGCGATTACCTCGTTGTTCGATTTTTTGTCTTCTGTCATAATTGGTGATAATATTCACGTAATTCAAAACAAAAAAGGAGACTGTTTAATTTATCCATTTATTAAAGATAAATAACCCAGCTTCAAAAATAGGAAATTATTGGAAAACTATTAAGATATGACTTTTAATAATTTTTGTCAGGCGACTGATCAGATGTTGTTTCATTATCTATCTTTGAATTTCAAACAATATGAATTATGCAGTACAAAAGAATATTATTAAAGCTTAGTGGAGAAGCCCTGATGGGAGAAAAACAATATGGAATTGATCCTAACAGACTGGCTGATTATGCTCTGGAAATAAAATCAGTTGTGAATCTTGGAACCCAGGTGGGTATTGTGATCGGCGGAGGAAATATTTTTAGGGGATTACAAGGTAGTACTGAAGGAATGGACAGGGTACAGGGAGACTATATGGGTATGATGGCTACAATAATAAACAGTATGGCCATTCAGGCTGCTTTAGAAAAGATCAATGTTCCAACAGCCTTGTTAACAGGATTTCAAATTGGACCCGTTTCTGAATTGATGAGCAGAAGAAGGGCGGTCCAATACCTGAACGAAGGAAAGGTTGTTATTATAGGAGGTGGTACGGGCAATCCGTATTTTACTACGGATACTGCTTCGGCACTGCGAGGAATAGAGATTGAAGCTGAAGTTTATTTAAAAGGTACCAGGGTGGATGGAGTATACACAGCTGATCCCGAAAAGGATCCTGCAGCTGTTAAATACAATACCATCAGCTTTGATGAGGCATATGATAAAAAACTAAAGATCATGGACCTTACAGCCTTTACCATGTGCCGTGAAAATAAATTGCCGATTCTTGTTTTTGATATGAATCAAAAAGGGAATTTGAAGAAAGTAGTTGAAGGGGAGAAGATAGGTACGCTGGTTAGTGGATAGATGATTGTTCCGGGTTTTGGGTTCCGAGACATATATTAAACTATTGTATTTACAAATTCACTTATATACCAATTTACCAATCAACAAGATTAACTGATTTAACCTCCCGATAGCTATCGGGATTAACCGATTCAACCATTTTAACAAAAAATTAATTTAGTTTATTATATTTGCATCCGTAACAAATTTTACCGTTATGTTAGAAGAATGCCAATTAGTTTATGATGATGTTCAGGAGAATATGGAAAAGTCCATAGTTCATCTTGAGAAAGAATTTCAATCCATCAGAGCTGGAAAAGCCAGTCCAAGTATGCTTGATGGTGTTATGGTTGATTTTTACGGAGCGATGACTCCCATAAATCAAACTTCAAACGTTACTTCACCGGATGCCCGGCAGATCATTGTTCAACCCTGGGATAAAAGCCAGATCATGAATATTGAAAAAGCGATACTTGCTGCTAACCTGGGATTCAATCCGAAAAACGAGGGAGAAGTTTTGAGGATCATTGTTCCAACGGTAACTGAGGAGCGCAGGAAAGAGCTGGTGAAACAGGCTAAAGCTGAATCAGAAAACACAAAAGTAGGTATTCGGAATTCACGCAGAAGTGGAAACGACGAAGCCAAGCAGTTGGAAAAAGAAGGTGTTCCTGAGGACGATGTGAAAAAGTTACAGGATGATATTCAAAAACTCACTGACGATTTTATCTCAAAAGTGGATAAACTGTTTGAAGCGAAAGAAAAAGACATAATGACCATTTAAATGGTCAGATAAATATTTGTAAAAAGGTTGTTAGCTTGTCAAAGGTTAGCAACCTTTTTATTTTTTAGATACAGGTGGATTATTCCACCCAGGATCAACGCCTGACCCAGGCAAAAGATCCACCAGGCAAAACTTTCCGGTATATATGCAGATGCAAAATCCATCAAAGCATCAGTATCTGAAGGAATAAATATTTCGACCAAAGAAAACTCCATCAGCATAAAATTCACATAATCCTCGGTATAAGAAACAATCATAACGATGGACCCTACAATCAAAAGCCACCATGCTGTTCGGCTTATTACCGTTCCGGGATCTTTAGAGGTGAAATGACTTATCAACAGGGCAAGAACGATCATGGAAATGGAATTAATCACCGGTCCGATTACAGGCCCAACCCAGGTTACAGGGATCAGGAACAGTATATCCCAGGTAAGTAACGATTCCGGCCAACCCAACAACAGATACAATACTATATAATAGGTGATGTCCCAAACCGCAAAACAAAAGATAAAAAATCCAAACCGTTCGGTACGTGTTCTGCCTGTCAATATTGCTATTGTAAGTAACATTATTATTGTAGCCGCTTCCCGAAGGATTTCAGTAACAACAATATGAGATGTTATAGGCTGTAGTGGAAAGTCAAATCCATCCGGATAGAAAATTTCACGCAGATAAACCACTACTGCACCTTCCATATATCCCATTGCAATTGAAAAAATGGTGAGTATAAAAATGGTATTTCTAATGGGTGATCCTTTCATAGGCAAATGATTTGTTACCTAACCCCAAATTTACCCTTTTATTTTTTGAAATACCTTAAATGATGTTAAAGAGAATGTAATGCCCTATATAACTGGATGTTAGCAGTGCTTTTCTGGTAACTCTCAAAAAGAAATAGCGTGTTAATAAAGCCGTCAAAAAATTCTTTATTATAATATTTGTTATATAAAAAAAATAATTCTACTTTTGCAGCCCGATTTTCGCGGGGAATTAATGCAATTTATTAATATCAAGTCAGATGGATACTTTAAGTTTCAAAACGGTTAGTGCTAACAAGGAGACTGTAAACAAAGAATGGGTTTTGATAGACGCAGAAAACCAGGTTCTGGGAAGAATGTCAAGCATAGCTGCTAAATTTTTAAGAGGTAAATACAAAACAAATTTTACCCCTCATGTAGATTGTGGTGACAATGTGATCATCATCAACGCTGAAAAAATTGTTTTAACAGGCAACAAAATGACCGACAAAGAATACGTTCGTCACTCAGGTTATCCTGGTGGTCAAAGAAAACGTACTCCGGAAGAGCTTCTTAAGATGAAACCAACAGCGGTTGTTGAAAAAGCAATAAAAGGGATGCTTCCTAAAAACAGGCTTGGAAGTGACCTGTTCCGTAACCTCCATGTTTATGTTGGTTCAGAACATCCACACGAAGCACAAAAGCCAAAGAAAATTGATTTGACAAAAATTAAATAACAGATATGGACGTAATCAACAAAATTGGAAGACGTAAAACTGCGATCGCCCGTATTTATCTAAAAGATGGGAGTGGAAAGATCACTGTTAACAACAGGGATTATAAAGATTATTTTCCGCTTGCTACACTCCAGTACATCGTAAAACAACCTTTTGAAATTACAGAGTTGGACGGAAAGTATGACGTTGATGTTAACCTCGATGGAGGTGGTATCAAAGGCCAGGCTGAAGCGTTAAGGCTTGCAATTTCAAAAGCACTTGTTGAGATCAATCCTGATCACAGGCCTCCACTCAAAGTAAAAGGTTTGTTGCGCAGGGATCCTCGTATGGTAGAGCGTAAGAAATACGGACAGAAAAAAGCAAGGAAGAAATTCCAGTTTAGTAAACGATAGACGGATATTAAAATCATGTTTAGTATCTAAATTGCCAGGACTACTGATGTTGATTCAACACGCGTCAATAGAAAGTGCTACCTGGCAATTGTGTTTTAAAAGAATGTAAACATAAAAAATTATGGCAAGAACAAATTTTGATCAATTGTTAGACGCAGGTGTTCATTTTGGTCACCTCAAAAGAAAATGGAATCCTAACATGGCTCCTTATATATTTATGGAGCGTAACGGAATCCACATTATTGACCTGTACAAAACAGCAGCAAAGCTTGAAGAAGCTTCATCAGCTGTTAAACAAATTGCTAAGTCAGGAAAGAAAATTTTATTTGTCGCTACTAAAAAGCAGGCAAAAGAAATCGTTGCAACACATGTAAAGAAGGTAGGAATGCCTTTTGTTACTGAACGTTGGCCTGGTGGAATGCTTACCAACTTCGCTACCATCCGTAAAGCGGTTCGTAAGATGGCATCCATTGATAAAATGGCGACTACCGCCAATTATAAAGCCCTTTCAAAAAGGGAAAGGTTACAGATCCAGCGTGAACGTGCTAAACTTGAAAAACAACTTGGAAGTATTTCTGATTTGAATAGGTTACCTTCTGCATTATTCGTAGTTGATATCAATAAAGAACACATTGCCGTTGCAGAAGCAAAGAAACTTAATATCCCAACTTTTGCAATTGTTGATACAAATTCAGATCCCAAGAAAGTTGATTTTCCAATTCCTGCAAACGATGACGCATCCAAGTCAATTGAACTAATCACCAAAGTACTTACTAAAGCGATCGAAGAAGGACTGGTTGAAAGGAAACTCGACAGGGATAAGGCAGCTAAGGAAAAGGAAGAAGCTGAAGAAGCTAAGATTGAATTGAAGAAGTCAGAAACACTTGAGCAGGTTGAGGCTGAGGAAGACGAAAAAGCGATGAAGCCACAGAAGCCAAAAGCAGCCGTTAAGGTTAAAGCTGAAGGTGAAGGTGGAGGTGGAGAGTCAAAACCACGTAGGCCAAGAAAAACAATAACTAAGAAATAACATTATAATTCGCCAATTTTAAACATTACAATTTTTTATAGTTATGGCAAACATTACAGCAGCAGAAGTAAACAAGCTTAGAAAAATGACCGGTGCAGGTATGATGGATTGTAAAAAAGCACTGGTTGAATCAGAAGGAGATTTTGATAAAGCTATTGATATATTGCGTAAAAAAGGTCAGAAAGTAGCAAACAAAAGGGCCGACAGAGAAGCCAATGAAGGTATTGTCCTTGCAAAAACTACAGCTGATCAGAAATATGCAGCAGTTTTAAAACTCAGTTGTGAAACTGATTTTGTAGCCAAGAATGAAGAATTTGTTGGATTTGCGAACAGCATCATGGATAAAGTTCTTGAAGTAAAGCCAACAAATCTGGATGAATTAAATGCACTTACTATTAATGGTGGAACTGTTCAGGAAGGTGTTACTGAAATGATTGGTAAAACCGGTGAAAAAATGGAACTCGTTGGATTCGAATCCATCGCAGCAGAATGTGTAGCAGCTTATAACCACATGGGTAACAAACTGGCAACTATTCTTGGTTTAAATCAAACGGGTGCTGAAGATGCAGGTCACCAGCTGGCAATGCAAGTTGCAGCGATGAATCCTGTTGCAGTTGATAAAGATGATGTTTCTCAGGACGTTATCGACAAGGAAATTGAGATTGGTAAAGACCAGGCTCGCCAGGAAGGTAAACCAGAAGCAATTCTTGAAAAAATTGCCATGGGTAAACTGAATAAGTTCTTCAAAGAGAACACATTGGTAAACCAGGATTTTGTAAGAGATACAAAAATCTCTGTAGGACAATTCCTGAAAAACACCAACCCAGATCTTAAAATAACCGGCTTTAAACGTTTAATGCTGGGTGCTTAAAAAATACAACATTGCATAAGAGAAAAAAAGGACTGCCGTTTGGTGGTCCTTTTTTGTTTGCTAAATCCTCACTTCCTGTTGGTGTTAACATCAACAGGGTCCGGCTTTTTTAGAATTCGGTGATCTTTTTAATATCTTTTTTCTTAATGGTTAACCCTTGCATCGACCACCCATAATATATGGTTTTCTTGGAGGAAGTTTCATAAATCAAGGTGTGTTTATTGACCTCAAATATTGGCATTAAACACAGATATTCTTCACTGTCACTATTAAGGATTTCCGAAAACTCACTTTCTGAAACAATTTTGTACTTGTATTTATAAAATTTCTTAAACACATCATTGGATATAATCTCTTTCCCCCAAACATTTTTTAAATCTCCATTAATTACCAGGGTCTTTTTCCTGATGGCCCTTTTGTTTTTATTTATCTGTGTCATGACCTTAAACGGCATTTTTAAAGGGCCTCCGGTTAGTTTTTTCTGCTTAACAATTTCAATAATATCATTCAGCCCTTTAATAACATATTCCAGTCTGTAAGCACAATGCTCAAATTCAGCCTCATCAGAATATAAACTGATGGGAGCAATGGCAACAGCATCGTTGTCGGAATATTTCTCAATTTCTTTTTTACCTCCGTTAATAATAGAGATCCATGATTTTAACTTGGTGTATTCATTTCCAGCCTTAGATATATCAAAATCGAAGGTTACACTAAATAATATTGGTAAAAGAAACGACCTGGATTCATCATGGATAACAGAATTCAAATTGCCCACAGAGATGGTGTCAAAAGGTGTTACGGTCCAGTAATTGGAAGCTGCTTCAAGTAACTTCTGATCATACTCAGTTTTACCTGTCAGTACCATCATCATGGTAGATTCCATCATTTGCTCAAAATCATTGGAATTATACCCACAATTAACAATTTGAGCATTAAGGTTTATTGTCAGGAGGAATAATAAAAATAAAATAACTAAGTTTCTCATTTGTCCTAAGTTTTTGATTTAAGAAATTGCTTATAAAATTGGTGCATCTAAGATAAGTTGAGAATTATTAAGAACAGATTTAAATTGATTCTCCATGCATACTGTTGGTGATATCACCAACAGTACATTGGCTATTTTATTAGAAAAGGCTGCCATTTCACAATGACAGCCTTTTTCTTTACATCGCCTAATCTGTTGGTGATAACACCAACAGGAGGCGGCGGAAAAAATTAATTGCCTAATTTTTTTCTCACAATTCCTGAGATCACCTTGTTATCGGCTTTCCCTGCTAATTCTTTGGCAGCAATCCCCATAACACGTCCCATGTCTTTCATCGATTGCGCACCGGTTTCTTCTATAATTCTCTCTACAATACCCTCTATTGCCGATTCATCCAGTTGTTCGGGTAAATATTTTTCAATGACGGACAACTGGAATTGTTCTTCTTCCGCCAGGTCATTCCTACCCTGTGTTTCATAAAGTTCTGCAGAATCTCGTCTTTGTTTTACCAGTTTCTGTAAAATCTTATTCCCTGTATCTTCAGCAACATCGCCATCCGATCCTTTTTCGGTCTTAGCCAATAACAAAGCTGCTTTAACAGCCCTTAACGCCTCAAGGGTTCGCTTTTCCTTGGCGATCATGGCAGCTTTTATGTCATTGTTTATTTTTTGTTCTAAACTCATTTGAAGTTAAAGGTTAATTGTTTTATTGGCTCTTAGCTCTTAGCTCCAAGCTATTTAGTCTACATTGTCGTGTAAGAATGAGTTGTTCGTTTTCAAGTCGCCGTTACTTTCTTCACCTTCACCCAGGGTGAATCTTGAAATTTCAGATTCTGAAGCTGGTTTAACGTCACTCAATTCCACATTGCGTCTGAGATAAGCAGGAGTACTTTCCATATGATCAATTTCCTGAGGAGATCGAAGCTTTATACTAAGGTCCTTGAGCTTTTTAATCCTTTCCTTTGATTTTTTCTCAATCTCATCCCTTTCAATCTCTCCTTTGTATTCATTTTTAGCAGAATCTTTTACTTCCGCCGGCTGTTCATCTTGTTTCCTGGCTTTTATTTCTGAAACCAGTTCAATGGTACTTTCAGTCTTATCCTCTTCAACTACCAATTGTTCGTTATCAATTGGAAACTCAATAGTTTTAGCTTCTTCTTTGCTTTTATCTTCAGTTGTTTTGGGGTTTTCTTTTACTTCAGTATCCTTAGCCTCTTCAGGTTTAATTAGTGTGATTTCTGAAATAGGTTCAGTAATCCTGGGCTTAGGCTTAACTTTCTCTTCTTTAGGACCCACTGTCAATTCATGAACCTTTCTTTTTACTGGCCTTTCAATTTGTTCGATATCATCTGAACTGAAGCCGGTGGCTACTAGTGTAATGGATATCTTATTTCCAAGGGAATCATCATTTCCGTTACCCCAGATAATTTCCGCATTCATGCCTGCTTCTTCCTGGATATAATCTGTAATTTCGGTAACCTCATCCATGGTGAGTTCTTCATCCCCTGATGCCAGGTAAAGCAATATGTTGTTTGTTCCTTTAATCTGATTATCATTGAGCAGGGGTGAAGCCAATGCTTCGTCGATGGCTTTAATGGCTCTGTCTTCTCCTTCTGCAGATGCAGAACCCATTATGGCAGTACCGCTTTCTTTCATCACTGTTTTCACATCTTCGAAGTCAACATTTATGTAACCTGTTACGGTTATGATTTCTGCAATACCCTTGGCAGCTACAGTCAGAATGTTATCTGCTTTCTGAAATGCTTCGCTCAGTTTCAGGTCCCCATGAACTTCACGAAGTTTATCATTACAAATGATCAACAATGAGTCAACATTGTTCCTGAGCTCTTCAATACCTGCATCCGCCTGAATTTTCCTTTTCCTGCCTTCAAATGAGAAAGGAATGGTAACGATACCGACGGTGAGGATGTCCATTTCGCGAGCTGTTTTTGCAATGACCGGAGCTGCTCCTGTACCTGTTCCACCGCCCATTCCGGCGGTAATGAATAACATCTTGGTATTTTTCTCCAGGATCTGTTTGATGTCCTCAATGTTCTCAACTGCTGATTCACGACCAACATCGGGAATTGATCCTGCTCCAAGACCTTTTGATCCTAATTGGACTTTGGTAGGTATCGGACTGGATTCCAGCGCCTGGCTGTCAGTATTGCAAATAATAAAGTCAACACCTTCTATTCCCTGCTGAAACATGTGCGAAACAGCATTGCTTCCGCCACCACCAACACCGACAACTTTGATGATAGAAGACTGATTTTTAGGCAGATCGAACTTGAGCATGTTATCCATTTTTTTATTTTAAAAATATAGTTTAATTAGTGTCACTTTCCTTTGCCCTTCTACATTTTATCAACAAATTCTGTGTTAATTTTTTATTTTTTTGTACCAAAGTCAAAGAATAGCAATAAGTTAAGTCTGTTTGTGGTGACTCAAATTTTGGCTAAAAAACGAAATCAGACGTTCTGGTTGGTTTTTTGCAGGATTGTAAACAAGTGAAAGAGTTCCTAAGTTTACATTCCATCCTTTTCAAAAAAGTCCTGAATTTTCTTTAAGAAGCTGGAGGATCTAGCCACATCTTCCTGCATTTCCTCATCATCGACCTGAATATCTACCGCACTAGTTGATTCTTCTTCTTCATTTTCGAACTTATCTATCTCTTTATAATACCTCTCGGTTCCTTCGATAACCAGACCAATACCCGTAGCATACATTGGACTGGCCAATTCTTCTAAAACATCATTGGCCAAATGTTCATTGGGGTAACCGATCCGGGTATCCATCCCTGTAATAAATTCGGTAAGTTGGGGTAGATGTTTAAGCTGTGCTCCTCCACCTGTTAAAACAATACCTGCAATAAGTTTTTTTTCGTATCCTGAATTCTTTATTTCGTAGTAAACGTGTTCCACAATTTCTTCCATTCTTGCCTGGATAATGCTTGCCAGGTTTTTAAGGCTGATCTCTTTGGGTGGCCGGCCTCGTAATCCTGGGATAGCAACGATTTCATCATCCCGGTTTTCGCTGGCAAGTGAAGAACCGAATTTTACCTTTAATTCCTCGGCATGTTTTCTGATAATTGTACAACCCTCTTTTACATCTTCTGTGATCACATCACCTCCAAACGGAATTACTGCTGTATGTCTGATGATGCCTTCCTGAAATATAGCAATATCAGTTGTGCCTCCTCCGATATCGACCAAGACAACTCCTGCTTCTTTTTCTTCCTCACCGAGCACTGCCTCCGCTGAAGCGATGGGTTCCAGGATCAGGTCGACTACTTCCAGACTTGATTTGGTTACGCATTTATAAATGTTTTTGGCGGCTGTAGTTTGTCCGATAATGATATGGAAATTCGCTTCAAGACTGTTTCCCAGCATACCTACCGGTTCTTTTACGCCCTGTTCGTTGTCCACGATAAATTCCTGTGCAATAACATCAATGATCTCTTCTCCGGGACTCATGTTCAGGTTATACATATTGTTGAGCAATGTGTCAACATCTTCCTGGCTTATCTCATCGTCGTAATTTTCACGAATGATACCACCCCTGTGCTGTAAGCTTTTTATGTGCTGGCCTGCAATACCTACATTAACATATTTGATGTTTACGCCGGCTTTCTGAGCTGCTTCGTCTATGGCTGTCCTGATGGAATTAACCGTGTTCTCGATATTGGATACCACACCACGTTTAACCCCAATGGATTCGGTACGTCCGTGGCCCAGGATCTCAATTTTTCCCAGCTCATTTTTTCGTCCTACTAAGGCAGCTATCTTGGTTGTGCCGATGTCTAGTCCTACAATAATTTCAGAAGATTTCATATACGATGTTTTACATTTTTAACTCAATAATTTTGACTTACTTCTTTTCACAGACCACCTGGTCCTTGTATTTCAAGTTTATCTTTTTGTACATACTCCAGCCGGATTTTTTAATTCCCTTGCTATAGAAGATCTTTAGCTTATTAAACTTATCTTCCATGTCGTTTATATCACCAAATACTATGAGATGCCTGCCTACCTTGGGTACCAGTTCAAATTCATTCTTTTTTGTAACATAGATCTGTTCCACCTGAGCTTTTAAAAATTCGTCCTGTTCGATATAATTCGAAAGGCAGAATAAATCATTCAGCAGTTTCGATTGGTTTGGAGTTGAAACATCAAGCGTATCAGAATATTTTGCAGGTATATGTCCATTTGCAACCAAAACCCGGGAAGCATATCCCGTTTTTACCGGCATTAGTCTTCCTTTTCGATCGATGTAATAATTATGATTGTACTTGTTGATTACCCGTAAAATCGGATCCCGTTGTACTATTTTTATTTTCATGGTTCCGCTAAGGGTTGAATACACCTCCGCTGACTCCACGAATTCAATTTCATTGATAAAATTCTCGATGCTTACTGAATTTATATCGGTAAGCTTTTTCCCCACCAAAGAATCGAAAGCATTGTAAACAATCAGATCCAGTTCCTCAGAGCTCATTAAGGGATCAGCATTTCGGTAGTCAATTGAAACCTTAAGCTCTTTACAGGTGATTTTTTTATGTTCCGATTCTATGAACCCAACAAGAACCGAAATGGCCCCAAGTATTAACACCCAGACGGATATGTTGATTATCTTTTTCATAAAGAGTTGGTCTTAGTTCGTGAATCAAGAAATTCTTTCAGTGGAGTAACCATCTGATCAATATCCCCGGCACCAAGAGTAAGGATTACATCAAATTTTTTTGTTTCAAGTAATTTTAGAAGTTCCTTTTTGGTTGAGACCGATTTGTTTTTTGCTTTCATTTTATCAAGGATGATTTCTATACCAATTCCGGGTAATGCTTTTTCCCTGGCAGGATAAATGGGAAGTAAAATAGTTTCATCAAGCATATCAAGGCTTTTGGCGAACTCTTCAGCAAAATCCTTTGTCCGGGAGTAAAGATGAGGTTGAAATATACCAAGTATTACTTTGCCAGGAAACATGGCTTTTACCGAACCTACAAATTTTCGAATCTCTTCAGGATGATGTGCATAGTCATCAATGTAGACCAATTGCTGAGAATTAATCTGAACATCAAAACGTCGTTTGATTCCTGAAAATTCAGCAAGCGAATTGCGGAGTTCCTCAATATGAGCACCTGTAATTAAACTAACCGCAGTTGCAGCTACTGCATTTTCAACATTAATAAGACCGGGCATTTCAAGCTTGAGGTCTTCAATCAATAATTGGGGTGTTGAAAGATCAAAGACATATTGCCCATCTTCGAACCTGATGTTACTGGCAAAATAATCGGATTCCTGATCCAGTGAGTACCTGTAAATATCAATGTCATCCCTCTGAAATTCGAGTTCAACCCCATGCTTCAGCAATAAAGTTCCTCCGGGCTTAATCTGACGGACGAATTTACCAAACGTTGATTTCAGGTTGTTGTGATCAATATAAATATCAAGATGATCTGCATCCATAGAAGTTATGACGGTAACTTCTGGTTCAAGCTGTAAAAACGATTTATCAAACTCATCGGCCTCCACCACTACGAGATCACTCTGATCCGAAACAAGAAAATTGGAATTGTAGTTTTTTGACAATCCTCCCAAAAATGCACTGCACCCCACCGAGGAATTAAATAGGATGTGGGCAATCATTGTCGAAACAGTAGTCTTCCCGTGTGTGCCTGATACAGCAATGGTTTTATTTAATCGGGATAAGTCTCCAAGAACTTCAGCTCTTTTTTTAATTGGGAGCCCGGAATTCCTTAAGTAAACAAACTCGTTCAGATCTTCCGGGACAGCAGGGGTATAAATCACCAGGTCTATGGATTCAGGAATTTGTCCAGGGTCGTCTGAAAAATGAACTTGAATTCCCTCTTTCTGCAGTTGGTAGGTCAATGGGGTTTCGGTTTTATCATAACCACTTACCTGAATCCCAAGATGATTAAAGTACCTGGCCAGCGCACTCATGCCAATGCCTCCGATACCGAGGAAGTAGATGGTATGTAGTTCTTTATAGTTCAAAGCGTATAGTTCAGAGTTCTGTGTTCTGTTTTAATTGTTATTAATGTTGTTTTCAAATTTAGCCTTTGCAAATTGCCTACTGCCTACTGCCAATTGCCAACTTTTTACATCCTTTATTTTAAAATTAATTATCACATCAAATATTTATTTCACCAATTCAATTATCTCATCTGCTATTAGATCTGAGGAATCCTTTACTGCTAATTTTTTCAGGTTTTCACAGATTTCTTCCTGTTTTGCTTTATCGTTTAAAAGATCATTTATTGTTTTCCCAATTTTTTCTTCAGCTTCGTTTTGTGGTATCAGTATCCCGGCTTCATTCTCTACCAACGCTTTTGCATTTTTAGTCTGATGGTCTTCTGCAGCTGATGGTAAGGGCACAAAGACTGGCGGTTTAGCCACCAGGCAAATTTCCGATATGGCAATAGCACCAGCTCTGGAAATTATTACATCTGCCAATGAATAAGCGAGGTCCATTCGGTCAATAAATTCTGTAACCCTAATGGAATCCGAGTTCCGTTTATCAGCAATGTGTATGGCTTCATTGTAATAATATTTCCCGGTTTGCCATAACAATTGCTGATCCTCCTGTAACAATACATCCAGGTTTTTTGCTATACTTTTATTGATGGCCAGTGAACCCTGGCTTCCACCAACAACAAGGATCGTTTTTTTCTCCCCTTCCAAATCGAAGAATGAAGCTGCTTCCATTTTCTTTCCTTTGATTTCGATGACCTGCTTACGTACAGGATTGCCTGTTTTAATGATCTTTTTTTTAGGAAAGAATTTTTCCATTCCATCATAAGCAACACAGATCTTCGACACTTTACCTGCCAGCAACTTGTTGGTTATTCCGGGAAACGAATTTTGTTCCTGGATCACAGCTGGGATACCTTTCCCGGTGGCAATTTTTAAAGTAGGGCCACTGGCAAATCCTCCAACACCAATAACAACATTAGGCTTAAATCGCTTTATGATCTTTTTAGCTTTCCACAAACTGGAAATGAGCTTAAAAGGGAAGGAGAGATTCTTGAATGTCAGTTTTCTTTGTAAACCGCTTATCCATAAGCCTTCAATTGGATAACCTGCAGCTGGCACCTTCTCCATTTCCATCTTTCCTTTTGCCCCTACAAAAAGGATTTCTGCATCAGGGAGTTTATTCTTAATGGCATTGGCGATTGCTACTGCAGGGAAGATATGTCCTCCTGTTCCTCCTCCGCTTATAATGAATTTATATGGCTGCTGTTTGTAACTCACTTTCCTGTTCTGGATTGTTATCAATTTCTTTACTAACACTTAATATGATTCCAATAGCGATGCTTGTAAACCAGATGGAAGTACCACCCATGCTGATAAACGGTAGTGTTTGACCCGTTACAGGCAATAAGTTTACCGCTACTCCCATATTGATCATGGCCTGGAATACCAGGCTGAAGGCAACCCCTATGGTGAGGAATGCCCCGAAGTTCCTTGACTTTGTAACGATCTTTACTGCCCTGAACAAAAGGATCATATAAAGAAAGACTACGGCTACTCCTCCCAAAAGCCCATATTCTTCGATAATTATTGCAAATATGAAATCAGAGTAGGGATGTGGCAGGAAATTCCGCTGTTCACTATTACCAGGCATTTTGCCTAAGAGTCCTCCTTTTGCAATTGCAATCTTTGCCTGTTCCACCTGGTAGTTTTCTTCACTATCCGGGCTGTTGAAACTTTCGATCCTGCTAATCCATGTATCTACCCTCGGTAAAAGGTTTGGGGTAGACTTGGCAATAAGAAAAAGGAGAACCAAAATTACTGCACCAATCCCAATCATCGAACCGATGTGTTTTAGGCTGACCCTACCGATAAACATTAATACCAAACTAGTACTGAAAAGGATCGCAGCTGTAGAAAAGTTAGCGGGTAATATCAAAAAGCATACGATAAGAACGGGCAGTACAATGGGTATAAATGCTGTTTTAAAATCTTTAATGACTTCCTGCCTTTTGGTTAACATCCGGGCAAGGTACATAATTAGTGTAAGCTTGGCCAGGTCGGAGGTTTGAAATGTAAGGCCGAAAGGTAATGGTAGAACCCTGCGGGCTTCATTTAAATTCAATCCGACAAACAAGGTAAGTAAGAGTAAAGGTATGGCAATCCATAATGCAATCTGGAAGATTCTTGAAAAATAGGAATACTTAACAAGATGTGCCAGGTACATTAAAACAAAACCCAGCGCCAGGATGATAAAATGTTTGATCATGTAATATTCAGTATTTCCTCCCTGGTATTTATAAGCAAGCGTCCCGGTGGAACTATAGACCGCAAGGATTGAAAATACAGAAAGCAAGATCACCACCAGCCAGATGATTTTATCCCCTTTTATTTTGTTAAATATAAATTGCATGGATATTAAAGATTATAATCTGTTAACTGCTTCCTTGAACTTTTCACCTCTTTCTTCAAAATTCTCAAACAAATCAAAGCTTGCGCAAGCAGGTGATAAGAGAACAGTTTCTTCCTTCGAAGCCAGGTGATTACTTAGCTTTATGGCTTCAGGCATTGATCCTACTTCATAAATGTCATTTACAATGCTTTTAAATGCATTGACGATGTTCTCATTTTCCTGACCTAAGCAAACTATTGCTTTTACTTTGTTTTTTACTAGTTCTTTTAGCAAAGAATAATCATTTCCTTTGTCAATTCCACCGGCAATCCAGACAACCTTTTGTTGCATGCTTTCCAGTGCATACCAGGTTGAATTTACGTTGGTGGCTTTAGAATCATTGATAAAGTCCACCCCATGAATACGGGCAACGAATTCCAGCCTGTGTTCAACATTCTGAAAATCCGAAAGGCTTTCTTTGATGATATCCTTCCGAATATCCAGTAAACGTGCTGCTACTCCCGCTGCCATTGAATTGTAAATGTTGTGTTTGCCTTGTAGTGCTAACTTTTCTAATGTCATTTTAAATAATTTTGGTTTTATGTCGATTATCAAATTCTCTTTATTTGTCCAGGCACCTGGCCTGGAAAGTTGTTGGTTGATTGAAAAAGGAATTCTTTGTACTGATGTAGAGATTTTACTCATCTCTTTCATGATGACCTGATCATCAGCGTTAAAAATGAAGGAGTCCTGACTGGTCTGATTGTTCAAAATCCTGAATTTAGATTTCACATAATTCTGAAAATTGTTATCATACCTGTCCAGATGATCGGGAGTGATGTTCATTAAAACCGCTATGTCGGCCTTAAAGTCGAACATACCATCCAGTTGAAAGCTGCTAATTTCTAGAACATAAATGTCATATTCATTTTCAGCAACCTGCAACGCAAAACTTTTCCCAAGATTACCGGCTAATCCTACATTCAACCCTGCTTTTTTTAAAATGTGATGCGTAAGCAGTGTAGTGGTTGTTTTTCCATTGCTTCCGGTAATACAGATCTTTAGAGCATTGGTATATCTTCCTGCAAATTCAATCTCAGAAATTACAGGAATACTCTTTTGAACTGCATTCCGGACAATGCGAACATTTTCAGGTATTCCAGGGCTTTTCATAATTTCATCAGCACCCAGGATAAGTTCATGCGTATGTTTCCCTTCTTCAAACTTTATTTCAAATTGTGAAAGAACGTTTTTGTATTTATCTTTAATCAAGCCAAAGTCTGAGACAAAAACCTCATATCCTTTTTTCTGTGCGAGAACGGCGGAACCTACTCCGCTTTCTCCTGCTCCCAGTATGGCTATTCTTTTTTTCAAATTTCATTATCTGAGTTTCAGTGTTACTATTGTGAATACAGCCAGCATAATTCCAACAATAAAGAACCGCTGTACAATTTTCGGTTCTGAATACCCAAGTACCTGGTAATGATGATGCAAGGGCGACATCTTAAATATTCTCCGTCCTGCACCGTATTTCTTTTTGGTGTATTTGAAGTAACTCACTTGAAGGATTACCGAAAGATTTTCAACCAGGAATATTCCGCACAATACAGGGATGAGGAATTCTTTCCTGATCAGAATTGCAAAAACAGCTACAATCCCTCCAATCGTCAGGCTTCCTGTATCACCCATAAATACCTGGGCCGGGTAAGAGTTGTACCATAAAAATCCAATGCAGGCACCGACAAATGCACTGATGAAAATGGTAAGTTCGCCGGTATTGGGAATGTACATGATATTCAGGTAGTCGGCAAATACAATGTTGCCGGAAACCCAGGCAAGGATACCAAGCGTAGCTCCTATAATTGCTGAAGTACCCGTTGCCAATCCGTCGATTCCATCGGTTAGATTGGCCCCATTTGAAACTCCGGCAATGATCAATATTACAATGGGAACAAAGATCAGCCATGCCCATTTTTCATAGCCGGTTCCAAGGAACGCCAATATTTTTGAATAATCAACTTCGTTGTTTTTAAAGAATGGCAAAGTGGTTTTTGTGGATTTAACACTTTCTTTTGAAAACCTTTGCAATGGATCGTCCGGTTGTTCCAACTGCCCACTTTGCGTTAGTTGTGTAATTTCTTCAGAGCTGAGCTTTTCACGGATAACGATCCCTTCATTGAAGAAAATGGTTAATCCTACCACCAGGCCAAGAATTACCTGCCCAACTACTTTAAACCTCCCGGCCAGGCCTTTTTTGTCTT
This sequence comes from uncultured Bacteroidales bacterium, assembly GCA_964421215.1. Lineage (GTDB taxonomy): Bacteria > Bacteroidota > Bacteroidia > Bacteroidales > JAADJA01 > JAADJA01. Next base: position 110,953 of record CAYQWA010000009.1, read on the forward strand.
TCTTAAATACCTTGATGTAATCATCCAGAAATCCGATCATTCCAAGCCAGACTGTTGTAAAGATCATAAGGATGATGTAAATGTTATCGAGTTTGGTGAACAAAAGGGTAGGGACAAGGATGGCTCCTAAAATGATCAACCCACCCATAGTAGGTGTTCCTTTTTTTTCAACCTGCCCATCAAGGCCTAGGTCACGAATGGATTCACCAACCTGTTTTTTAATCAGTAGGCGAATAAGACTTTTACCGAATAACAACGATATGATCAGGGAAGTGATTACAGCTGCTGCTGCCCTAAAGGTGATGTACTGGAATACCCCGGCACCTGGAAAATCAAAGGTTTCATGAAGATATGTAAATAAATAGTACAGCATTTATTTAGTTGTTAGTTGGTTTAATGTTTAAAAACTCGCTTAATATTTTTTTATCATCAAAGGGGTGTTTAATGCCCTTGATCTCCTGGTATTTCTCATGGCCTTTGCCGGCCACCAGTATGATATCGTTAGGTTCCGCCATCATGCAGGCAGTTTTTATGGCTTCACGTCTGTTAGTGATCGAAATGGATTTTGAAACCTGGACCGGGTCCATTCCTTTTAAAATTTGATCCATAATGATTTCAGGTTCTTCGGACCTTGGATTATCAGATGTAATGATCACTTTGTCGCTTAGTTGTCCGGCAATCCTACCCATTTGAGGACGCTTGCCTGCATCACGATCTCCACCGGCACCAACCACTGTGATAAGGGATTCGTTACGGGTACGAATGGAATTGATCGTTTCCAGAACATTTTTCAATGCATCCGGAGAGTGCGCATAATCAATGATACCGGTGATGTTCCCGGACGACCGAACATAATCAAATCGTCCTTCAACAGTGTTGAGAAGGCTAAGTGCTGTTAACACTTCATTGTCATCTTCACCAAGGAGGTTGACTGCAGCGTAAACAGCAAGAATATTGTATGCGTTAAATGATCCAACCAGTTTGCACCAAATGTCCTGACCATCAATGTTCATTTGAAGACCGTCAAATCCGTTCTCAAGAATTTTACCTTTAAAGTCAGCTGGTCTTTTTAAAGCATAGGTTTTTTTATCGGCTTTACAATTTTGTACCATGATCATCCCGTTTTTGTCATCGGCATTGACAAGTGCAAATGACATTGGTGAAAGGTTGTCAAAGAATTTTTTCTTGGCTTTGATATAGGCATCAAATGTAAGATGGTAGTCGAGGTGATCCTGGGTGATGTTGGTAAATATTCCTCCATCAAACTGCAATCCGGCAATCCTTTCCTGATCTATGGCATGAGAACTCACTTCCATAAAACAATAGGTGCAACCCTCTTCCACCATATCCTTCATTAATTTGTTGATCTGAACAGGATCAGGCGTAGTGTGTGTTGATCCGATGAGGTTCTCTTCAATCTTATTTTTTATGGTTGATAATAATCCCGCTTTGTACCCTAATTTCCGTACAAGGTCATACATCAGGTTAACAATGGTGGTTTTACCGTTTGTTCCCGTAACACCCACCAGCCTTAATAATGATGAAGGCCTGTCGTAAAAATTAGAAGCAATGATACCCAGGGCACTGGCAGAATTATCGGTAATAATGTGTCTGGACCTTGATGATTTTAATGCCTGTTTGTTATCTCCTACAATAGCAATTGCTCCGTTTTTCACAGCCTGTCTGATGTAATCATGGCCATCCACCTGGGTTCCTTTTACTGCAATAAAAAGAGAACCGGCTTTGCATTTCCGTGAATCAAATTCTACAGACAATATTTCCAGTTCCTTTTTTCCGGAATCCGAAAATACATTTACACCTTCTAATATTTCAGTTAACTTTTTCAATCTTATACTGACAACCTTATCGTGATTTGATTTCCTTTTTTTACCCTTGTCCCCGGAGTCAACGATTGTTCTCTGACAAATCCCCTTCCGGAAACATTTACTTTTAAGCCTAGATTTTCCAATACATACACAGCATCCCTTGCACCCATACCTTTAACGTTGGGTACTAATCCTTCTCTGAAGATCCGAGTTTCAAGAACAACCGCACTGTCGGCTTTTAGCGCAATGGCCCACTCGGAATTTGTACTCATGGAATCAAGCGGCACCTCAAAAGTTTCATAGAGCTGCTTGATCTCTTTCTGAAGACCTGTTGCATACAAAGGATACACATCGCTATCTTCAGTGGTATCCTGTTGCTGAATATCCAGGCTTGTTGCATAAACTTTATCGGCAATGTCTTTAAATACGGGTACAGCTACCGAGCTAGCGTAATACCTTCCTGTGGATGGCCTGCTGACCACAACGATACAAGAGTATTTGGGATTATCTGCCGGGAAGTATCCAACAAAGGATGCATTGTAGTTTTGTTTATCGTATCCTTTGTTTGGAGTGGCGATTTGAGCAGTACCGGTTTTGCCGGCTACCTTGTATGGTGCTTGTTTTAAGCTGGTTGCAGTACCTTTTTGGACAACCCCTTCCAATATCTCGCGGGCTTTCTCAATTGAACCAGCGGAGCATATAGATTTATTGATCACGGAGGTTTCAAACTTTTCAATTAATTTTCCGGCCTCCCTGACTTCCTTGACGAACATAGGTTTAACCATAGTTCCGTTATTTGCTACTGCATTGTACAAATTCAATGTTTGTAAAGGTGTCTGCCTTAGTTCATATCCGAATGACATGAACGGTAATGATACTTTTGACCAGCTTTTATCTTTTGTGTTTTTTATGTAGGGTTGTCCTTCACCGGGAATCTCAATTCCCAGGCTTTCGTTTAATGACATGGTATATAGTCTGTCAATGTATTTTCCCGGTTGGGAAGAATATTTATCAAAAACGAGTTGAGCTACACCAACATTGGATGACTTTTCAAAGACCTCCCGAATTGAAATCCTGCCATCACGGATGCCGTGTACATCCCGTATGGTAAGACCGGAATACATCGCATAACCAGTTCCAATATTGATGGTATCATCCAGGTTTTCCAGTCCATCTTCAAAAAGTGCGATCATGGATGGAAGTTTAAAGGTTGATCCGGGTTCAATGCTTTGTCCTACTGCATAGTTGTAAACTTCTTTATAAGAATTTGTACCTTCAATTTGAGTAAGGTTGGCAATGGCTCTGATGTGGCCGGTTTCTACCTCCATTAATATGGCACATCCCCATTTGGCTTTGTGTTCAACAAGATGATCATGAAGTGATGATTCTGCCACATCCTGAAGGTTAACATCTATAGTGGTAATAATGTCTTTTCCGTTTATTGGCTCCACTTCATTTTCATCAAAAATTGGTACCCAATCCCCGTTGTTTATTAATCTGCGGAGCTGCTTTCCATCCTTTCCCTGTAGGTATTCCGAATAGGCTCCTTCCAAACCGACATACAATGACTCGGCTGCATTTTCATAACCAATGGTTCTGCGGGCCAGACTGCCAAAAGGTTTTTGCCTTAAGGTTTTAGGAATAATGATCAGGCCCCCTTTGTATTTGCCCCGCTCAAGGATTGGAAAAGTCCTGAGCATTTGCAACTGTTCATAGGTAACGCTGTTCTTGATCTTAAAATAGCGGTTCCCTTTGTTTCTGGCTTTTGTAAGATCGGATTTATATTTCCATTTGGGCTTGTCTCCGAAAAGTCCAGCCAGTTTACCTGCCAGAGCATCAACATTGTTGCTGAAATATTGCCTTGGGATCAAAGGGGAAGCTACATCCATCCGTATATCGAAAATGGGAACGGAAGTTGCCAGAAGGCTTTCATCTGTTGCACAGATATTTCCCCTGCTTGCCGCAACATTAAAGTATTTGATGGTAAGTGAATCAGCTTTGGCAAGCAATTCATCACCTTCCACCATCTGGATGTAGATTACTTTACCGATAATGGCAAGTCCAAACAGGAACATGGCGATGTACACCAGGAATACCCTCCACAATATGTCTGCCTTAATGTTTTTCACTTCCTTTTAATCTTCTTCTGTTTTAATTTTACCCGGAGGTGTCCTTGATTCTTTGACACCTCTGTCAGAAAGGCTTTCGGCCACTTCCGATTGCCTGCTTTTCGACATCAGTTTACTTTTGGTATAAATGTGTTCATACCTTAATTCTTTCAATTCCTTCTGCAGTTTCTCAATCCTGCGAATGTTCTTTTCAGCGTAGTAGGAGTTGCCGATGTAAATAATGGCCAGGAATGCCAGGAACAATAAGAATGGCATGTTCTCCATTGTTTTTTTTCTTGCAAGAAAACCACCTCCCAGTATACTTTGCAGCGACTGAGCTGTCTTTCCTGATCTGTTGTTCTTTGTATCCTTTTCCATTATATTTTTTCTGCAATTCTTAGCCTTGCACTACGCGCCCGACTGTTTGATTTAATTTCTTCATCTGTGGGTGCTATGGGTTTTCGTGTTATGGATTTTAGTTCCGTTTCAATGTTCCCGTAGAAATCTTTTTTTATTTCTCCTTCGATATTTCCTGACCTGATAAAATTTTTAACCAGCCTGTCTTCCAGCGAATGGTAGGAGATAACTACCAACCTTCCGCCAGGCTTAAGGAGTTCAGGAGTCTGTTTTAAAAAATCTTTCAGGGCACCTAATTCATCATTGACTTCGATGCGTAATGCCTGGAATACTTTTGCGAAGAATTTATTTTCCTGGTGTCTGGGTGTACAGGATTTTATAGCATCTTTTAGTTCTTCAGTAGTGTTGATCTTTCTTTCCGAGCGGTAGGTTTCAATGAACCGGCTGATCTTTCCGGCGTTTTTCAGATCCCCGTATTGAAAGAGAATGTCCCGGAGTGAGTGGGTGGAGTATTCATTAACAACCTGAGCTGCTGTGAGACTGCCTTTCTGATTCATGCGGAGGTCAAGTTCACCCTCGAACCTTACTGAAAAACCACGTTCAGCGACATCAAACTGGTGGGAAGAAACACCAAGGTCAGCAAGAATACCATCTACCGGAAAGGCTTTGTAGAGTTTCAGGAAATTGCGCATGTACCTGAAGTTCTGGTTGATCAAAATGAGCCTTTCGTCGTCCAGTTTATTTTTAATTGCGTCCTGGTCCTGGTCAAAAGCTATCAAAGAACCCTGCTTGAAATTTTTTAGGATCTCCTTTGAATGACCGCCTCCTCCGTAAGTGACATCCACATAAATACCGTTCTCCCTGATGTTAAGTCCTTCAATACATTCTTTTAGCAATACCGGGTTGTGGTACATTAGTCAGTGGTGTTGTTGATGTCTCCCATTACGTCTTCTGCTAGTGTGCCGAAGTCAACGGAGTCATCACCAAGGACATCTTCATAGGTTTTCTTATCCCAAACCTCTATTTTGTTGATCTGGGAGGTCATCACGATTTCTTTTGTGATGCCTGCAAATCCAAGCAGGTCTTTAGGAATTAGGAAACGTCCATTGTTGTCAAGTTCAACAGGTTTAACTCCTGCCATGAACCGTCTGATAAAATCCACGTTCTTTTTTACAAAACGATTCAGTTTATCGATCCCGGCCATTTCCTCGTTCCATTCTGATCGGGGATAAAGTTCAAGGCAATTGTAGAACACACTTTTTTTGATCACAAACCCCTCGTTCAATACGGGAGTCAATTCCTTTTTCAGGCCAGCCGGAAGCATGACCCTGCCTTTGGAATCAACCTTGCATTCGTATGTGTACGTGAGGTGTGTCATTCATCAAAATTTCAAGGTGTAAAAATATATCAATATTTCCCACAATTTACCATTTGTTAACAACTTTTCCCATTTTTTCCCACTTCGAAAACAAATAACGTGAATTATTTTGAATTGTTACTATCAATCCAAAATTTTTTTTGCTGCCAAATTTTGCAACATCGATTAAATTGGTTTGAAAATCAGATTTTTAGTTGAAGGATTGTGGTCTGAAAAAACGGTCTAAAATCCCATTTTTGGAAGATTTTGACTTATTAACAAAGTGTTGTTATTTGGTTAACAATATAGATGCTTTGAAGATTCTTGGTTTAGGGAGTAAGTAAAGCTGTTGTTGTTGTTGTTCTACACCACAGATTACACAGATGAACACAGATTTACAACACAAAAATAATCTGTGATAATCTGTGTAATCCGTGGTGAATTTTATTATTGGACACGGAATGTTTTCCTCTACCGGTAACTTATTTAACACCACCGTTAACTGATTAAGTATTGACTTTTTAACTGTGCTTTATTACCTTGCAATTCCTTTCCAAAAAAAATGATCAAAATGAAAAGAGTTGCCATGAAGGTTGTTGCCCTTAAATTTATTGAACCTTACATTTTTTCTTCATTAATAAGAAATTCCTTACATTTATCAAGATTTAAAACTCCAATTTTATGAAGAAGACCTACCTTTTAATTGTAGTAATATTTATTGTTAGTCTTGTCAGGGCTCAAAGTCCTCCTGTAGTCATAAATGATACATTGTATCCCGTATTTGAATTTGGTGTTGGTTATGACACAACATTTGCAATACATGTTCTTAATAACGATTTTGATCCCGAGGGAGATGATGTTCGGATTCTGCAAGTGAAGAATAGAGCGGGCCAGGACCTTCTTGACCTTACTTTCACTGATTCGACCATATTGCTCTCCATGTCAAAGCTAAATGTAGTTGAGCAGGTTTATGATTACCAGATTTGTGAAGTGAATGATTCAAACTCTGTTTCCAACTGGGGTCACTTGTACCTAAATCCCTGCTGGGATCCTGAGTACCCTGTTGCCAGAAACGATACAATAGAGCTTAAGCCAGGAAGTTTTACTACCCATAATCTTCTATTGAATGATTACCATCCAGCGGGTGATTCACTATTCGTAATAAATTCTGTGTATGGCTCTATAACGGGTGATAGTACAATAAGTATTGACTTTCCATTTTACATTCAACAAAACAACCTGATCGGGAGGTATTGGATCTCGGATACCAATGTTTATTTTCCCTGGAAAGACATAGCTAATCTGTATATAAATGTCAATAATAATAATTGGTACGACTCTCTCGATATCAACAACATCAATGCAAGGTTCAACTGTTTTGGACACCACTTCTGGGATTTTGACAGTTTTGCGCATTTTAAAGTACCTAACGGATCAAATGTTTCAAGCATTTTTAATCAAACTCTTTGGGTAGGCGGACTGGATCCGGTAAATAATTTACATTTAGCCGCCGAGCGGTACAGACAAAATGGAACCGATTTTTTTCATGGTCCTGTATCAGATGCATATGACACGGCCTTTGACTTCAGGTGGCATCACATTTGGAAATTAAACAAGTCTGATATCGAGTACCACAAGATCCACTGGGATGATCCCGGCTATGAAGCCATACCTGATATTCTTTCCTGGCCGGGTAATGGTGATGTTGATTTAGGTCAATCAGAACGAATTGCTCCCTTTGAGGATATGAATGGCAATGACATTTATGAACCCATGTTGGGTGATGCTCCACAGATCAAAGGTGATCAGGCCTTGTTTTTTGTATTTAACGATGTACGGGGCATCCATACTGAAACTGAAGGAATACCCCTTGGAATTGAAATTCATGCCATGGCTTATGCTTTTGATACACCCGAAGACTCTGCGTTATGGAACACGGTCTTTTTGCATTATGACATCATTAACAGGTCGGATACATCTTACCATGATATGTATCTGGGATTGTTTACAGATACAGATCTTGGGTATGCATGGGATGACCGAATTGAGTGTGATGTTGAAAATGGAATGTATTTTACATTTAACGGTGATGAGTTCGATCTCGGAGGTTATGATAATCCGGGTTATGGAGAACATCCCCCTGCCCAGGGAATTCAGTTTCTCGGCGGACCTTTTTTGGAACCAGATGGTATTGACAATCCCAAATTTGATATCCTTGGTAATCAAATAGTGGATGAAAGCATCAACGGATTAAACTTTGGGGATGGGATAGTTGATAACGAACGGATGGGTATGACTCACTTCAACTATTTTAACAGTGGTGGATCAGCATGGATGAACGATCCTTCAATTGCCCCTGAATATTATAATCATTTACAATGCATCTGGAAAGACAATACCACAATGCAGTATGGAGGATACGGACATGCTACAGCTTTGGCCGAAGGCCCTGATGCAAAATTTATGTGGCCCAGGGATACGGATCCCTACAATTGGGGTACAATGGGATTGTGGCCAAATGGAGGATGGAATCAAAACAACTATTTCTGGACTGAAGAAATAATGGGTGCAAATCCAAATGATAGAAGGGGGATGGGTAGTACTGGCCCATTCAGTTTAGCAAGTGGACAAAAACAATCACTTGATATTGCTTTGCCATGGGCACGGGATTTTGATGGCACAGCCTGGGAATCAGCCTTGTTGCTAAAAGAGAGGGCAGCATATATCAAAGCTAAGTTTCAGAACGAAAGCGCCTATTTTTCTGTTAATCCGCAAGTGCAAAATGATAATCACCTTGCTATATATCCAAATCCTGCCTCTTATAGAATTCATTTAGAAACAGATAAATCCCTTCAGTTTCCTGATTACGAAATAATTGATGTGTATGGAAATGTGTTTTCAGCAGGAAAACTATCAAATGCAACCAGTAAATTTGACCTGAATGTTTCAGGATTGCCAAATGGCTTTTACATTGTAAGTATCAGGGATGGTGAATTCTATTGCTCGGCAAGACTAATAATTATAAAATAATACCACATAAAATTATTCGGGATGAAAAGAATATCAGGCTTACTCCTAATCATTATTTTTCTCCTATTCTGCGAGAATGTTATCAGCCAGTCAAAATGGTGGCAGGTGAACCCTGCTTATCCTTCGGTTGGATATTATGATATTTGTTTTTCTGGTGATTATACAGCCTGGGCAGCAGGAGGGGAATCCACCCTTATCAAGTCCATAGACGGTGGAATCACCTGGCAACGATTTTATTTTCATGAAAATATAGAATTTACAGCGGTCTTTTTCATAGATGAACAAACAGGATGGGCTGGGACGAATGATAATTATCATTTCTTTACAAATGACGGTGGATTAATCTGGCAAAAGATACCTAATGATTTTTGGTCAATAAATGCTTTGTTCTTTCTGGATGAGAATACAGGTTGGGCAGGAACTTACAACGAAATTTATAAAACATCAGATGGTGGTCAAACCTGGGAATTGCAACTTGATTCCATGGATGGAACACCAAAAAAAATCATATTTGGTTCTCCAGATAATGGATATGTGATCACCGACGAATCGGAATTCTTCGGTACTGCTGATGGCGGTCAATCCTGGCATTCGATACAATTTGAAGGGTATGATGTTTTTAACAGTCTTTTTATTACGGACAATATGAATTGTTGGATCCCCTCCATAAGTGGTCAAATTTATAAATCTCAGGATGGAGGTCAAAGCTGGGATACACTGGTAATTGATAATGCCTCGTCCTTATACGATTTACATTTTTATGATGCTTTACATGGTATTGCCGTAACAAGCAGCAGTGCCTATATTACTTTAGATGGTGGAGCAACCTGGGATGAAAATCTTTACCCCTCGACTTATTACACAGATATCGTGGGATTTAGTAACAATGGGAACATAAGCATGCTAAATGGTTATACTGGTTTATTACATTCTCCTGATTATGGCAATTCATGGAACTTAGATGAACCGGTAACAACAGTTGATTTATGGGCAACATGCAGAGTAAATCAAAATGAAGTTATAGCGGCAGGAGATGATGGAGTAATGCTCGGATCATCTGATTCAGGAGATAGCTGGGAGTTACTGAACACCAACACTACCAAAGATATAAAAGATGTTGTATTTATTGATGAAACCATAGGATGGGCTTGTGGTGCTGGATTAATGCTATTTACAGGAGATGGAGGTGAAAGCTGGGAAATCAAGGATCATCCTACCAATTATATTATGCGGTCTTTATTCTTTCTAAACAATGACTGGGGAGTTGTTGCAGCTGATAATGGATTTATCTTTAAAACAAATGACGGAGGCGAAAATTGGGAAAATGTTCATTGTGGAGTTCAGGAACAATTAAATGATATTTGGTTCTTTGATGAGGATAACGGAATTGCAGTTGGTAAGGATGAAACTTATGTTACCACAGATGATGGTGGAGAGTCCTGGATTTCTCATGATATGGATATTGGTTCATACTTATATAGTTTACATTTTAAAGATGAAAACACTGGTTGGGTCACATCAAGCAGTGGAATACATTTTACAGATGATGGAGGGGAATCTTGGATACAGCAATGGGGCATTTACTTCTATTCCAGGATACATTCCATACGATTCTTTGACGATATGAAAGGATGGGCTTGTGGCCGGGATGGCAGTATACTTCAAACAACAGATGGAGGAGTGACCTGGTCACAAAATCTGGTCATCACTGAATCAGATTTGAGAGACATTTGTTTTCTTGATAACGAGATCCTGGTGTCTGTGGGGGAGGATGGAATTATATTAAAAACGGATCAAGGTTCCTACCTGGCACCGGGAATTACCTACCAACTTTGGGATACAACTTATTGTGAAGGAAGTTATATAGAGATCGTGGCACCCGTTGTTGGTGATTCTTTAAACTTTCGCTGGTTTAGGAACGGAAATGAAATTACTGGATCCAGTTTCAATACCATGGTATTCGATCCAATCCAGCATAACGATGGAGGTAACTATTATTATGAAGCCTATAATGATGGAGGCTTTGCCCAAAGCGAATCCTTTATGATCTCTGTAAAACCCCAGGCAGAGGTTCTGGCATCACCTATTGATACAAGTGTGTATGTCAACGATACCCTAACCCTCAGTCTTGCCGTCACAGGCGCCTTACCAATTTCCTACCAATGGCAAAAAAATGGTTCCGATATTCCTGGTGCAATTTTTAACGTATTTCCAATTTTTGGAATCCAGCTAAGTGATTCAGGATATTACCGTTGTATCGTTTCCAATGAATGTAATGCTGATACAACAGCTGTGGCTAAACTTACCGTTTTGCCTGCATCTGATATAAATGAACTATTTTCGGGAAAATTGATCTCCATCATACCCAATCCGGTGAAATATGTTTGCCGCATAGAATTTGAGGAAGCTATTAGTATTGGGAAGGTTAGCATTTTTTCAATGAAAGGAGAATTAATTTTTACTGGTAAGATAAAAAATGCTGACCATTTTGAAGCTGACCTAACAAGGCTGGAACAGGGAATTTATATTATTCGAATAAAAGGTGACGGGAAGGAATTCGCTGCTAAATTTATTAAGGACTGATTAAGACAGGATTCGGATTATATCGCTTTTCTGTATTTGTTTTTATAATACCATTTCGCATCATTCAAAATCATTGAATCCAAAGGGATATTCCTTTCAAGCGCTTTTTGCTCGATGGTTTTCATCCAGACTGTGTCCTTCTTTATAATTTTAATGATTAGTTTCAGATCCTCATCATTCATTTTCTTAAGGTCATCAAAAAACAGTTCATGAACCTTTTCAATAAACCCAAAAGCAAATTTCCGCAAGGTAGCTTCTGTCGACAATAGTATGATGAAATCCTGCTGTTCAATTTCTTTTTTCACATCCAGATCCTTGATCCAGCCATGGGTATTGTTCCTTTTGTAATACTGTTGAAAATAATACCAGAATCCACCCATTTCAAACAGTCGCGAATGCAACCCTGCTCCGAAAAATCCCCAGTAGTAACTATCCCCTACAGTAATCACCGATGGCTTGGTTTTCTTCCCTTCATAATCAAATAGCAGTTTAGGATAAGCCATTTCACCAGGATCGATATTCCACACCAGATTCATTCCCTCACCAATATCATAATCAGGGTGGCGAAGCTGATCGGTCATAACAATCTCTTGCCAGTACATGTCGGGAATATCTATTTTCTTCTCCGATTCCATATACCGTGTTACAGAATCAAAGGCGATGTTCATCCCGTATACGCTCCAGTGAATACCACATTTAGGATAAAGGGGATAGGAGGCAGTATCCTTCATCTCCATGAAATATTTATTGAAATCGATGTGGTTGATTCCCAATTCTCTGGCCTTTTGGGTGAAGTATTCATAATTTGAGATGGTCCGGTTCTCAACATCGTAACTGTTCGGAATGTATTCAGGGAAATAGGAAGCCTTACCAGGGGCAAATATTATAAATAGGTGTACCCCCTTTTTCTGCAAATAACTTTGAATATCCCAAAGCTTTTCCATCTTTCCATCAATGGAATCTTTACCGATGAAATTCTGACCGGTATAGGCCAGTATATAATCTTCTTCGTACAGGTAATTTCTTTTGCCTACCACAACACCATTAGCCTCAGCCTGCCTGAAAAAGCTAAAAGCTATCTGATTATGGGCCCTTACCAGCCAGTTCCTGAAACCTACATGGTCTTCAGTGTATTTGTTGTACTTATCAGAAAAACTTCCATCAAACCAATTTTCCCAGGTAAACTGGGGTTCTTCAGCAAGTGTATAGGATCCTTTTAATTCTTGCAGTTCAAATAAGGTGAAATACCTTTGCAGTGCAGGAAACGCCAGCAAGCCCAGTAGGATTATAAACAATATTTTTAAGATAAAACCCCGCATTTTCGCGTGCAAAGATAAGAATTGATGTTTTACACAAGCATTCAATGAATCAAGTTCATACCATATTGACGTTGTTACTTGTATTAATGGAAATATAAAAAGTTATCTTTGTAAACTTTTTGAATTTGATGAAAAAGTTAGCTGGCTTATCTTTTAGGAATTACAGGTTTAATGTTGATAACCTTCCCCGTCTAGTCAATGTTTTGATCATTGTAACGGTTCTCGGGACCAATTTTTACAATGCTGAGTGGGAAAAAGAAAACCGTGTAATTGCCTCTGATGTAATAACCTATTACGCCTATTTACCCGCAACATTTATTTACAAAGATCTATCCCTGGAATTTGTAGAAGAAGATGTTCATTTTTTTAAGAACAAAATTTGGCTTGTTAAAACGCACAACGACAATAACATTTTGGTCACTTCTATGGGAATGGCCTATTTGTATTCTCCATTTTTCTTTCTTGCCCATTGGACGGCCCCATTGTTTGGCTATGATGCTGACGGATATACAGCTCCTTACCGGTTTGCGCTTGTTTTCAGTGCACTATTTTACCTGGCTATCGGTTTGTATTTTCTAAGGAAAGTATTGGAAAGGTATTTTTCGAAGACCGTAACCGCACTTACCCTTCTGGCAATATTTTTCGCTACAAACCTAATGGTGTATTCCTCATTTTCTGCACCCATGACCCATGTTTACAGTTTTGCAATAATTGCCGCATTTCTTTACATGGTTCTGAAATGGTATGACAATCCCAACTGGAAAAGTGCCGCTATCCTGGGTTTCTTGATCGGGCTAATCGCCCTTATCAGGCCTACCAATATTCTGGTAGTTATTGTCCTGGCGCTGTGGGGGGTGACATCCTTTAAGGAACTTTGGGAAAGGGTGGTGTTCTTCGTAAAACGATTTCACCTTGTCTTTCTGATGCTGGCCATGTTTTTCCTGGCATGGCTCCCGCAAATGTTATACTGGAAATACGTAACAGGGTATTTTATTTATTATTCCTATGGCGATAAAAATGCTCATTTCTTCTGGGGAAATCCTCAACTAACGAGTATATTGTTCAGCTACAGAAAGGGTTGGTTGTTGTATACACCCATCATGAATTTTGCAATAATCGGTGTATTCTTCCTGATCCGGAAAAAGATGAAAGATTTTTTTGTTCCCCTCTTTTTGTTTGTGTTTATCAATATTTATGTCCAGGCAAGTTGGTGGTGCTGGTGGTATGGAGGTGGTTTTAGCGGTAGGACCTTTGTGGATTCTTATGCACTGATGGCTATTCCCCTGGCTACGATAATTCATTTTGGATTCAATTGGAAAAAATGGACGAAACGGCTAACGGTTATATTGACTGCTGTTTTAATATTGTTTGGGACATTTCAGTCCATTCAGTTTATGAACCACATCATTCACTTTTGGGCCATGTCAAAAGAGGTTTATTGGGGAGTATTCCTGAAGGTTGAACGTTGCCATGGCTTTTATGCTAAACTTCATTTCCTTGATTATCTGAAAGCTCGTGAAGGAATTTATGTTGATGCAGAAAATCCTTACTTAAAGAAAATGGAAAAAGCTGAGAAACAGTTCGAAAGACTTGAGCGAGATGAGATAAAATTGATAATGAATGAGTTAAGGTCTCATGACAGGCTGTTTGCTGAAATTGAAAAGAAGGCGACAAAGAGAAGAATACCTGTCGATTCAATGCTTTACCTTGATGCATTGTGGTTGTTTAACAACAATGAAAATTACATGCAACGGTTTCAGATCAAAAAGTATGAATTCCGCATCAGAAACAACAAAAGGTTGTTAGAATCGATCGAACAAAAAGCGCTTGACCGCAATATCCCTTTGGATTCGATGATACGAATGGATGCCAGGTGGATGTACAATAGAGATCAGGAATAGAAATAATACCGGTCTGGCGAACGTTGAGCTTGCATGTATGTTTGAATATTCAGTAAATTTGAGGATTATTAGTAAATTACCGGGATGTCAGATATAAAAATTACAGAACGTACAATTGACCTTGAAAAGGTATTCCGGGAAAAAAATCCCAGGGGAACAAGGTTTATTCCGGGATTTGTGTTTGGGTATTTGAGAAGGATCATTCATGAGAAAGAGATCAATGCCTTTTTATACAACAACAGGGATAAGATAGGGCTTGATTTTGTGGATGCTCTTATAAGCTATTTTGCTGTTACATTGAAAGTGATTGGTGAAGAGAATCTTCCGACAGCCGGACGAAACATGATTGCAGCCAACCATCCTCTTGGAGGCCTTGACGGAGTAGCCCTTATGCACACTGTAGGTAAAAAACGAAAAGACATTGTTTTTCCGGTAAATGATATCCTTATGTTTCTTCCCAATCTTCAGCCACTATTTATTCCAATTAATAAGCACGGAAGCAATACTGAAAATCTTCAAATCATCCACAATACCTTTGAATCAGAAAAACTGATGCTGTATTTCCCGGCAGGACTTGTGTCGAGAAAACAAAATGGAAAAATTGAAGATCTTGAATGGAAAAAAACGTTCATTTCAAAAGCAAAACAATTCAAAAGAGATATCATACCAACTTTTGTGAATGGACGTAATTCTAATTTTTTCTACAATCTTGCATTGTTTAGAAAAAACCTGGGATTAAAAGCCAACATAGAAATGCTTTTTCTACCCAAGGAAATGTTCAGTCAAAAGAAAAAAACCATTGAAATTAAATTCGGGCAGCCCATTCCGTATGAAACTTTCGATAAACGCTACAATTACAATGAGTGGGCATTGAGGATCAAAAAGTATGTGTATGCAATGGGAAAGGGACTAAATGAACCTTTTGATCCGGCAAAAGAATATTAATAAATTTGAACCTCATGGAAACGATCATAAATCCGGTAGACAGAACCCTCTTAAAAAAGGAACTTACCAAAGAACTATTTGTTAGGGATACCAATAACGGAAACAACCAGATCTATATATTCACACATGATCAGGCACCAAATCTTATGCGGGAACTGGGACGATTACGCGAACAAACTTTTCGTGAAGCAAGTGGTGGAACAGGAAAATCTTGTGATATTGACGACTACGATACATCAGAGACACCATTTCTTCAACTGATTGTTTGGAGCCCCGCCGATCAGGAAATTGTAGGAGGCTACAGATTCATCGTAGGTGGTGAAGTCAAAAGCGACAAAGACGGACATCCTTTTAGCCCAACAGCAAGATTGTTTAAGTTTTCAGATAAATACATTAAAAAATACTGGCCGGTAACTTTTGAACTGGGAAGATCTTTTGTGCAACCCATGTATCAGCCTACAGTAAACCTCAGAAAAGGAATGTACTCCCTCGACAACTTATGGGATGGCCTGGGAGCCATTACCATTATGCATCCAGAAGTTCAGTATTTCTTCGGCAAGATCACCATGTATCCAAGCTATGATTCTTTTGCAAGGGATATGATCCTGTTTTTTATGCATAAGTATTTTCCTGACAACGACAAGCTTATCGAACCCCGGGATCCTCTCCTCCTACAAACACGAAAAAAAGTGCTTGAGAGTATTTTCCTGGGTGCAAACTATGATGAAGACTATAAAATACTTGTCCAGAAGGTAAGAAGGTTAAAAGAACAGATACCGCCTCTCGTGAACGCTTATATGAATTTGTCCGGATCCATGAGAACATTTGGCACTGCAATTAACGATAATTTTGGGATGGTTGAAGAAACTGCTATTATGGTGACCATAGGTGATATTTACGATTACAAAAAAGACAGGCATATTTCTACCTTTAAAAATGGATCATAGCTGATCACAACCTTTTATGATTATTCATAGTGCAAAATTTGTAAAAAGCAGCCCTGATTTTAATCAGTGTCCACAGACCACAATGCCTGAATATGCATTTATCGGCAGGTCAAATGTGGGTAAATCATCCCTGATTAATATGATCACAGGACATAAAAAGCTGGCGAAGACATCAGGTACACCAGGAAAAACTCAATTGATCAACCATTTTATTATTAATGAAAGCTGGTATCTTGTTGACCTTCCCGGATATGGATTTGCAAAAATTTCCAAGAAAATCAGGGCAGAATGGGAGAGTATGATCAGCAATTATCTGTTAAACAGGGAAAACCTGGTGAATACATTTATTTTAATTGATGCACGGCATGAACCCCAAAAGTCCGACCTTGAGTTCATCAGCTGGTTCGGAGAAAATGAACTTCCATTTGTGCTGGTTTTTACCAAAACGGACAAGTTAGGGGTTAACAGAATCAGAGATAATATTAAAAAGTACCAGGAGGTCTTATTGCAATACTGGGAAGAATTGCCGGTATCTGTTTCATCATCGGCAGTGAACAGTTCCGGGAAAAATGAAATTTTAGGTTTGATCAGCGAGATGAATAAAGTTTAATGGTCACAAAGATTTAAGCCGGGAGTTAACTGGCTGTCAAGGTAAGCTTTTACCAGATGTTCGGGCTTGTCAGCTGGAAGTCCCCAAAGCACTTCAATATTGTATGTGTTAAGAATTTCAATAGCTTTCTGTCCTATACCGTTGGCAAAAATATGAGTGACGTTATTTTCATGAAGCCACTTCGGAATCATAGCATATTCATGGATTGGGTTGATGTGATTTTCCATTTCAGTAATTTTCCTGTCAACTACCGTAACGAAACAAAATTCCCGGGTCCGCCCAAAATGATCACTGATTAATCCTTCTTTTATGGGTATTGCAAAAATGTAATTCATAAATTGCTATTTATTACAAAGCTATAAAACCAATTTGCTATTCGCAAACAGAAATGAAAAAATTGTACTTTTATCAAAGCAAAAATATTAAAAAATGAAGAACGTTATAATCGAGCGACTAAACGAGGAAACAATTAGTTCGCGTGGAATTACCAGCTGGCCCATCTGGGAAAAAGAAATTTCGCGCTTTGATTGGGAATACGGTGGCGATGAAGAATGCCTGGTGCTTGAAGGAGAAGTTGATGTAGAAACCGACGAAGGAACTTATACCATTAAACCGGGTGACTTCGTTACCTTTAAGAAAGGGTTGAAGTGCATATGGGATGTAAAGAAGCCCATTCGTAAACATTACAATTTCCCCTGATCAGCTTTGAAATCGAAGAAAGAATTTAATTAGTAAAATTTTTATTGAAAGGAGTTATGCTGAAGGGTGTTGTTATAAAATCTACAGGCAGTTGGTTCACAGTTTTGGCTGATAATGGAACGGAATACAATTGTAAACTTAAAGGTAAATTCCGGATAAAGGGCATTAAAACCACAAATCCGGTGTCCGTTGGAGATAATGTGAAGTTTGATTTACTGGAAGAAGAGAAAACAGGGCTGATCAAAGAAATTCTACCCCGGCACAATTACATCATTCGTAAAGCGACCAAGCTGTCAAAAGTTTCACACATCATTGCGGCCAATATTGATCAGGCATGTATCATTGTAACACTTGCACATCCGAGAACCTCAACGGGATTTATCGACAGGATCCTGGTTACAACTGAAGCATACCACATTCCTACATTTATTGTGTTCAATAAAATCGATCTTTACGATGACATCCTGAACATGAGCCTTGCAACATTAGTAAAAATCTATACAGACGCTGGTTATCCCTGCATAGCTGTTTCTGCAATTACAGAAGAAAATGTAGAAGCGTTTCAAAATCAAATTACGAATAAAAGAACATTAATTACAGGTCACAGCGGAGTTGGGAAATCAGCACTGATCAACGCTGTGGAACCAGACCTGAATCTTAAAACCAGCGAATTGTCAGGATACCATAAGGTAGGCATGCATACAACCACCTTTGCTCAGATGTTCTCTCTTTCCTTTGGTGGTTTTATCATTGATACACCCGGAATTAAAGAATTTGGATTAACACAGTTCAACAGGAACGAGATTGCTGAACGTTTTCCTGAGATGAGGGCCAGGATGCATGATTGCCGGTTTCATAACTGTACACATATTCATGAGCCGGGTTGCGCAGTGATTGAAGCATTGGAGATGGGAGAAATACCTCTTTCGAGGTACGAAAATTACCTGAGCATCCTGAACGATGATTACTGGGAAAAAACAGAGAAAGATTTTAGACTAAAATAAAAAGCATTCTAAAATTATAACATTGTGTAACAACTTATTGTTATAATTGCGGTATAATTGAATTGAGAAAAAGAAGTTTATGATAGCAAAATTGATAGTGTCTGATACACCTGAACCGGTTTCTCCTGAAGCAACAGGTTCGGATATACTTTTCCATCTTGATGAAAACAGACTGAATGATATTCCGGTTGTTGATAATGATAAACTGGAAGGATCAGTGCAGGAAAGCGATATTTACACGTTACCTGACCCTGACCTGGCTCTGGCTGACCAGAAAGTTAACCTTAAACGGGATTTTGTTTTTGAACATCAGCATATCCTGGATGTAATCAAAGTTCTTGTTGACTCTAAATTGTCAGTTCTGCCCGTTGTGGATGAAGATGAAAAATACATAGGGTGTATTACACAACAAAGGGTTATAGAAGAAATGTCACGGTTGTTAGCAGTGAATAACCCTGGTGCTTTTATTGTCCTTGAAATCAATCAAAATGATTTTGTCCTGTCCGAAATTGCACAAATCGTTGAATCTCAGGATGCAAAAATACTGAACCTGTTTGTGCCTGCATCAAAAGATTCTACCAAAGCAGATGTTGTGATAAAGGTTAATACCATGGAGATCCAGGCAATGCTTCAAACATTTAACCGGTATAACTATATTGTAAAAGCGACGTATACCGAAGACGAAAAAATGTATGATGATTTGCGGGAGAGGTATGATTCTTTAATGCGATATCTTAACATTTAATGCGATTAAAAATCTCAGATATAAAATATTTTTGTCTGCTGATTGTTTTGTTTTTTCTGGTCGAGGGATTTTCTCAGGAGGCTGGTTTAAACGATTCAACAGACAATTCCTACTGGATCATCCGGAATTTAACATTCAGCGGAAACAAGGTAACCCATGACCGAATCATTCAAAGAGAATTGCTCTTAAAAGCCGGGGACACGATTCCAGCTTTGGTTTTTACTGAAAAGGTCAGCCAGAGCCAAAAAAACCTGATGAATACTTCCCTGTTCAACTTTGTAGTTTTTGATACCATTCCTGTGGATGGGGAAGAAGTTTTAATGGATGTTAATGTCGACTTTCTTGAACAGTGGTACATCTGGCCGGTACCAATCATTGAACTGGCTGACCGGAATCTGAACGAATGGCTCAAAAAGAAAGACCTTGAACGTATCAATTACGGGATGTTCCTCACCTGGAACAATTTCAGGGGAAGAAGGGAAAAACTGATCATCTATGCACGTTTCGGATACGATGAAAAATACAACTTCAGCTATAAGATCCCATACATCAATAAAAAACAAACCATTGGACTTGGTTTTTCAAGTGGCTTTAAATTGAACCACGAAATTTCTGTTAATTCTATTGATAACGAGGAGATCTATTATAAAAATGAAGAATCACGCGCAAAAAATGAATTTTTCGCTTATTCTGAATTGTTCTACCGTAAAGGGATCCACAACCAGCACTGGGCAGTATTAGGATACTCCGACCTGAATGTAGCGGATTCTGTGATCATTTTAAATCCGGATTATATTTTCGGTTCTACAACACAAAACCAGAGCATTAACTTTTTCTACCAATTCAGAAGCGATTTCAGGGATTATACACAGTATCCGCTGAATGGATATTATTTCGATATTGAAATGGATAAAAGAGGCATTGGACTATTTTCAGAGTCAGAAGTGAATTCCCTGTATTTTAAGACAAATTTTAGAAAATACAACAGGATCAAGGGACGACTGTTCTGGGCCACTGGAATTACTGCTAAATATTCACCCCTTAAAGACCAGCCCTATTTTTACATGAACGGATTGGGTTATGGTCGTGATTTTGTAAGGGGATACGAATATTATGTCATCGATGGCCAGCATTTCGGGCTATTGAAAAACAACCTGAAATTTGAACTGATCCCTCAAACGGTTCAGGAGTTTAAATTTATTCCAACCGACAAATTCAACAAATTGTATTATGCTGTATATGTCAACCTGTATGCCGATTTTGGATATGTTTTTGATGAGCGGGAGATTGTAAGCAATCCTCTGGCAAACAAACTTTTGCCCGGTTACGGAATCGGCATTGACCTGGTTACCTATTACAATTCCGTGTTCAGGATTGAATTTTCTGTCAATAAAATGGGAGAAACCGGTTTCTTTATTCATTTGATGCCCTCTATCTAAGTGATATCCACTATGTCATAAAAGATGTTAAAACCCTTAATGTTTACCTAATATTTCGTAATCTTGCAAATTATTGACAAGCAGGACATTTAATTTTAATTATACCGGATGAACGTAGCCATTTTCAGCAAATCTTTTCCAGAGGAAAATGCTGCACCTATTCAGCAGATTATAAAGGGACTGGAAAACAAACATGCGGGTTTGCTTTTCTTTGAACCATTTTACCGGAAGATTAAAGACCATGTGATTATTAAGGGTGACTTTAAACTATTTAATTCCTATGATGACATTGCCGGGGAAGTGGATTACCTGTTCTCCATCGGAGGTGATGGAACATTGTTGGATACCATTACGTTAGTCCGGGATTCAGGGATACCAATACTTGGTTTTAACCTTGGCAGGATGGGATTTCTTTCATCCATTTCAATGGATCATTTTACCAAGGCCATTGAAAAACTACACAAAGGAAAATTCGAGCTCGACCAGAGGATCCTGATCAAACTTCATTCGTCAAAAGATTTGTTTGGAGACCTGAATTATGCGTTAAATGAGGTTTGCATTTACCGTAAATCTCCTCAAAGCATGTTAAAGATCCAGGCTTTTATTGATGGTGAGTTCCTTAATTCCTATTGGGCGGATGGCTTGATCGTTTCCACTCCTACTGGATCAACAGCTTACTCATTAAGCAATGGTGGGCCAATCATTTTGCCAGGATCACAGAATTTTGTAATCACACCCATTGCTACACACAATTTAACTGTAAGACCTGTCGTTATCCCTGACAGTTCAGAAATAAGGATAAAAGTGGTTGGGAGAAGTCCGGAGTTTCATATAAACCTTGATTCGCATTCGGTTATTGCGGACAGTTCTGTTGAATTCTTAATTAAAAAGGAAAAATTTAAAATTAATTTGATCCAGATTGAAGGGGAAAGCTATTTCAAAACAATAAGGGAAAAACTACTCTGGGGACTTGATATAAGAAATTAACCACCCCAAGATTAAATGTTGATAGAACAAAATTCAGATATACCGAACAATTCGCGGAAATTTTTAATTTTGCGGCAACCTATGAAAAAAGTAATTCTTTTAGCAATTATAACTTTAGTAGCTCTTACCGGAAAGGCCCAGCTTGAGGTAGGTGTCTTTGCAGGAAGTTCATTTTACATGGGTGATCTGAATCCCAACATACCATTCCTGCAATCGGATGCAGCCTATGGTGTACTTGCCCGGTATAATATAAATTCAAGGTGGGCAGCAAAAATCAACGCTTACCAGGGGGTTATAAGAGGAGATGATAATGTTTCGAATTTTTTACCCGACAGGAATTTATCATTTAAATCAGGGATCAATGAACTGGGAGGTACTATTGAATTTCATTTCCTACCTTATTTCAACGGAAGTATGAAAAGTTACTGGACGCCTTATTTATTCGGAGGTGTTGCTTTGTTGTATCACAGGCCCCAACGAAATGAAACTGATCTGAGGGATTATGGAACAGAAGGGCAATATGATCCAGGCGATATACCACTGTACTTAAACATTACCCGTGAGCAATACAGCTATTATGTATTTTCTATTCCTTTTGGGGTAGGTGTTAAATACAGCTTTTCGGAGAAAATATCAGCATCCCTGGAATGGGGAATGCGTAAAGCTTTTTCTGATTACCTGGATGATGTTAGTACAACTTATTATGTGAATGCAAAAACTCTTGGGCCTGATGAAGTCGACCCGGATGTATTATATTCTGATCCTAATCTGAACCACGATGCTTTAATGCAACGGGGTAACTCAAAAACCAATGACTGGTATTCATTTGCCGGTCTTACTATCACCTATTACATCGACATGAGGAACAGAAACAAATGTTCAGATTTCCAGGAATCATTATGATAATTAGATGTGGAAAATAAGAGGATGAGTTTTAAAGATAAAATAGACCAGAATCGATTGCCGGAACATATAGCCATTATTATGGATGGTAATGGCCGATGGGCCAGGCAAAAAGGACAACTCCGTGTTTTTGGTCATAAACATGGTGTTACTTCAGTTCGCGAAACAGCGGAGGCTGCTGCAGAACTGGGAGTAAATTACCTTACATTATATGCTTTTTCTACGGAAAACTGGAAACGGCCAAGGGCGGAAGTAAATGCCCTGATGAAACTACTTGTCCAGACCATCCATAAAGAAACAAAAACACTGCACGAAAATAACATCAAGCTGGAAGCAATAGGTGACCTGGATAGTTTACCCAAGGTTACACGTGATGAACTTAATGCCGCTATCAGGGATACAAAAGACTACGACAGAATGACGATGATACTGGCCTTAAGCTACAGCTCCAGATGGGAATTGACTCAAGCTGCGGGTAAAATGGCCAAAGCCATAGAATCAAAAACCTTAAAACCTGAAGATATTAACCAGGAGAAATTCAGCTCTTTTCTCACAACAAGCAAATTCCCGGATCCTGAATTATTGATCAGGACTAGTGGTGAATACAGGATAAGTAATTTTCTTTTGTGGCAAATTGCCTATGCCGAATTGTACTTTACTTCAACATTATGGCCTGACTTCAGAAAGGAACACCTGTATGAAGCCATTGTTGATTTTCAGAACAGAGAACGAAGATTTGGTAAAACTAGTGAACAATTAATTAAAGGATGAGCATGAGGAATAGCATAAGAGGTTTGATGTTTTTGATGGCGATGGCATATTTCTCTGTTTCAGGACAGGTAACTCTTGGTGAAGACTTTAAAGTTGATTATGCCAAACCTTCAAAATACGAAATCGGTGGTATCACTGTCAGCGGAGTAAAATACCTCGACAACAGCGCATTGATAATGCTTTCAGGACTTTCAGTTGGAGACATCATTACCATCCCGGGCACTGAAGTAACACGTGCAATTGAAAATCTTTGGAAACAGGGATTATTTGAAAATGTAAAAATTACAGCTACGAAAGTTCAGGGGGACCTGATCTTTTTAAACATAGGATTGGAAGAAAGGCCACGACTGTCAACCTTCTCCTTCTCAGGAATTAAAAAGGCAGAAGCGGATAATATCCGAGATGAAATAAAACTGGCAACAGGAGGAGTGGTTACCGAAAACATGCTGATCCGGACAAAAAATACCATAAATAAATATTATACTGATAAAGGTTTTCTTGATTCTGAAATAAAAATAGAACAGATCGAGGACAGTTTAAGGGTAAACCATGTAAGGTTACAGATCGCTATTAAAAAGAATGAGCGGGTAAAGATCAAACAGATCAATGTTTATGGTATTGAAAACTTTGAAACCGACAGGGTGAAAAATTATATGAAAGAGACCAAAGAAAAAGGAAACTTCCAACCTTTTGATGGCCTCGAAAAACTAATTTTTAGCCTTGTAAAGGATATTGTCACTTTCAGGTATTCTGATATGGCAAATGATGCCAGGGATTATGTGAATGAAAATATTAAGCTAAGGATATTTAAATCATCCAAATTCACAAAAGGGAATTACAAGGATGATCTGGTGAACATCATAACCAAGTACAATGAAAATGGTTATCGTGATGCTATTATTGTAAAAGACTCTGTATACAGATTCCCTGACAAAACAGTAGGTATTGATCTGTACATCAAGGAAGGTGAAAGGTATTATTTCCGTGATATCAAATGGGTGGGTAATACAAAATATACTGACGACCAGTTGACAAGGGTACTCAGGATTCAAAAAGGGGATGTTTACAACTGGGACTTGCTTACCGCAAACCTTATGTTCAATATGGCAGAAGATGATGTAACATCTTTGTACATGAACGATGGGTATTTGTTCTTCCAGGCAAATCCTGTGGAGGTAGCTGTGGAAAATGATTCCATTGACCTGGAAGTAAGGATTTATGAAGGGAAACAAGCCACTGTTAAACGTGTTTCTGTTAGGGGAAATACCAGGACGCACGACCATGTGGTAGTTCGCGAATTAAGAACCAGACCAGGGCAATTATTTTCCAGATCCGATATCATCCGTACTACCCGTGAACTTGCTCAGCTGCAATATTTTAATCCGGAAACCATTAATCCGGATGTTCAGCCAAACCCACAGGATGGTACAGTTGACGTTACCTACGAAGTTGAAGAAACATCATCCGACCAGATTGAATTGTCAGGGGGATGGGGATATGGCCGTGTTATTGGAACATTAGGTGTATCATTTAATAATTTCTCCTTGGGCAATGTTTTCAAACGTAAAGCGTGGAGACCGGTTCCAATGGGCGACGGACAAAAACTCAGCTTAAGGGTTCAATCTTATGGTAGCGGTTATATCAGTTACAGCGCTTCATTTACCGAACCATGGCTTGGTGGTAAAAAGCCCAATGCGCTGAGCGTTAGTTATTACCATTCATTATTTTCCAATGGTGCACCAAAGGATGATCCCGCGAGGAGATCGTTTGTTATAAATGGTGTTAGCGTTGGATTGGGAAGAAGGCTAACCTGGCCGGATGACTTCTTTCAATTATATGTCGGAACCAACTTCCAGCAATACGATCTGCTAAACTATACCAATATTTTTAGTTTTGGAACAGGTACAGGTTCCTATTACAACATCAACCTGAATACCACATTATCCAGGAATTCAATTGATGCACCCATTTATCCAAGAAGCGGATCCATGGTTTCCTTATCCCTTGAGGTTACACCTCCTTATTCATCTTTCTCAGATAAGGACTATGCCAGTTTAAGTGAAACAGATAGATACAAATGGATTGAATACCATAAATGGGGTATAAATACAACCTATTTTACACCGATTGTTGAGAATTTTGTATTGATGGCCAGGGCTAAATTCGGATTCCTGGGGCACTACAATAACGAGATAGGCAATACACCATTTGAAAGGTATTACCTTGGTGGAGACGGACTCTCTGGATACAATAACCTGGATGGACGGGAGATCATTGGCATGAGGGGATACAGCAACGAATCCTTAACACCGAATTACTGGAAATCAAGTAATACCGGAGGGACCATCTACAGCAAGTATACCCTGGAAGCAAGGTATCCTTTATCTTTGAATCCAAATGCAACCATTTATGTGGCATCCTTCCTTGAAGCAGGAAATTCCTGGTTGAAGTTCGATGAATTTTACCCGTTTAATGTGTATAAATCTGCAGGCTTTGGCGTTAGGGTGTTTTTACCCATGTTCGGAATACTTGGACTGGATTGGGGATATGGATTTGATGATGTACCCGGTTTGCCGGATGCCAGCCGCGGACAATTCCACTTCTCCATCAACCAATCAATTGATTAATTTGACTGTTGTATAAAAAGAAAACACGTTTTTTTTCGTTACTAATTCAGGTTCAACTAATAAGACAAAAGATATGAAAAAAAAGATATTGGGATTTTTGGTGCTTTCTTTGGTAACCACTGCACTGTTTGCCCAAAAATATGCTTACGTTGATACGGAATATATCCTTGATAACATTCCTGAATACAAGGATGCACAGGATCAGCTGGATGACCTCGCTGAGGAATACCAGGCTGAGATTGAAGAAGAATGGGCTAAAATAAACAAGATGTATAAAAACTTCGAGGCTGAGGCGGTGCTCATGCCTGATGATATAAAAGACAAACGGGAGAGTGAGATTGCGGAATTGGAGAATGTGGTAAAAGAGATGCAAAACAAACGGTTTGGTGTCGGAGGTGATTTATTTGATAAAAGGGAAGAGCTTGTCAGGCCTATCCAGGAAAAAATCTACAATGCCATTGAAGAAATTGCCGTTGAAAAGAATTATGCATTTGTTTTTGATAAAGCAGGAAGCCTGACCATATTGTATACCAACAATAAGTTTGATATCAGTGATGATGTTTTGGATAAGGTGGGAGCAGAGTTGGGAACTATCCGCCGTGAGGACAGGGTAAGGAAACAATATACCGGTGGTGGTGGATCAAAAAACAACAGGTCCACCAATCCGGGAGCTACAAATAAACCATCTACCGGCAGGACAAATAATCCAAAACAGAATTCACGGCCAAGTCCTCCGGGAAACATGAAACCTCCGGGAGGAGATAAAAGGGGAGGCGGAAAATAAGCTGTCTCAATTAATTTGATTTTAAATCAATAAATTCTATACATTTGCACCTCTAAATTTTCAATAACAATCAGATAACACAATGAAGAAATTAGCAACTTTACTTATTATTGCTGTCGTTATGATGGCCTCTAACGTCTCACAGGCACAGAACAAAGTTAAGCTGGGACACATTGATTTCGCCACTTTGTACAGCATGATGCCAGGACTTGACTCTGTAAAGATCATTTTTGAAGATTACAATAAAAGTGTTCAGGAACAATTTGCCGCCATGCAAACCGAGCTGGAAAACAAATACAACGATTACGTGGCCAATATGGAATCCCTGTCACCCATTATCCGAAGTACCAAAGAAGCTGAGATCAATGACCTCAAAGAGCGCATGGATAACTTCGAAATAACTGCAACTCAGGATCTTCAGCAAAAAGAGTTGGATCTTACTCAACCTATAATTGAGGAAGCAAGGCAGGCAGTTGAAGATGTGGCTACCGAAAATGGTTACACCTATATTTTTAACAGCACAGAAGGTTTGCTGCTTTACGCTCAGCCAAGTGATGACATCATGGACCTAGTAAAATCCAAATTAGGAATTACTATGCCAACACCGGAAGGTCCGGTAATTAATCAGTAAAAAATTAACAGAAAAAAGATAGGAAGCCTTCCCCTGTAAGGGAGGGCTTTTTTATTTGACCAGCGTCACAATTCCCTTATGTGTTGCTTTTCCCTCATCTCCATCATAATAAATGGTCCATACGTATACTCCGGCATCACATAAACTACCGTTAAACCTGCCATTCCAACCCTTATTGATATCCCTTGATTCAAATATCAATTGTCCCCAGCGGTTATAAATGTACATGGCATAGTTTTTAACAAGGCCTTCAGGATCAGCATACACTTTAAAAATTCGATTTTCTTCTGAGGGGCTGTTGGGATTGAAGGCATTGGGTATAGGTATAGTTGAAATAACAACTTCATCGTAATAACGCAACCCTCCACACAATTCCACTTCAGCAAAATAGGAAGTAGTTTCGGTAGGACTTACTGTTACGGTTTGTCCACTGCTGATCTGATTTCCTCCAGGGTAAGTCAGCTCATACCACGACCAGGATGCTTTTCCTGGAGGTGCTGCCGCTTCTGGTGAAAACTCAATTTGGGTGATGATGTAATTTCCGGGGCCATCAGGAGTAAACCTCCATGTTTCGTTGCTGGCAGTCCATGAAGTATTATTTCTGCCCGGAACCACCACACCCACAATATCATCCAGGTTTAATCCGTGAGTAGCTTTGTTCCCGAGGTTTAATTCACATGCCGGTTTTGAAAAAATATGGTTTTCAATACTTGAATCTGCTTCGTGCAGCACTATCTGGTATGTTACCCTGTTATCAGTACAATTGTACATTGGGGCTTCACACCAACCCACTACAAGCTTCCGGTCAGGCTCTTCACCAATGGTAACATAATAAATGTAGGAACTGTGTGGTGCAATGGGTCTGTCAAAAAGATCCTGGTAAGGGCCCATAATGGTTTTTTTAAAGGTGTTGTTTGGAATGGTAGATTGTGACCAATAAACCACATCAAGAATATCAGGGAGGTCAAAACTTACTAATCCATTGGGGCCAATAGCAAATTGGGTATAAGTATCACCGAAATAGGTAAATTCAAAACCAATGTCAAATGGTCCGACAAAATAATCGTCCTGGGCGGTTACCCTGTTTGCAGTATATCCTGTATATGTTGAAGTAAGATTGACCGGCAATCCGGCACTGATAACAACATCCTGACCTGCATTTACCTGGGCTCTGGTATTATTAATAATTACAATAGTCAATAAAAGAAATAAGCTGATACCAACAATTCTATTTAAATACTTAATTGGCAAAATATGATCCTGTAATTTAATGACTATTTTAATTGACATTTATATTTATCAGTCGGAGGTGAAAATTCCCAACATCTATAAATAAACAAAATATTCTATCAAATATTATTCCTGACCCTTTATTAACTACCCTGTTCATTGTCGGGATAAACCGGTTTAACTGATTTAACAAATTCAGCTAATCAACTCCTAATCCCCAACTGTCAACTCCGAAAGCTTGTTAGTTTCCAGATATTTTTGTGCCAACTCCCTCAACTCCTCTGCAGTAACACTCTTAATGGTTTCAACAAATGATTGAAGGTAACTGAAATCCAATCCGTACTCAAGAAGGCTCTTAAAATTATCCGACATGGCAAACGGCCCGTCGAGGCTTCTTAATAATGATCCGAGTGTATAGTTTTTAACCAGATCAAGTTCCTCCTCAGGGATCAGATCCTGCTGCAACACATTGATTTCATAGTAGATTTCCTTCAGTGCATCATTTGTAACATCAGAACCTACTTCCGAAGCAATGAAAAAATAGCCCGACTGCTGTAACGAAACAATGGCCGATCCAATACCATAAGTATATCCCTTGTCTTCGCGGATATTTGTCATCAGCCTTGAACCGAAATATCCACCCAGCACCATGTTCAGGATTTTTAATTTGGCATAATCAGGATGATTTTTATTGAACAGCGCACGGCCAATTCGAATGGCAGATTGTACAGCACTTTTTTTCCTGATCTTGTTTTTCCTGTCCTGCCCGTTTGTGTTAATGGAATAGTCGGGAAATTCAAATTCAACTTTTTTTCCGTTGAATCCTGACAACATCTTGTTTAGCTGTTGAACCAGGTCGGATTTGATCTTGCCTGATGCTATTATCTTGCAGTTTTTGGAAGTATAAAGGTTGTGATGAAATTCAACCAGATCCTTCTGTTGAATGTTGTCAAAATCTTCTTTCTCAAAGGTTTTGCCATAAGGGTGGTCTTTACCGAAAATCAGACCACTGAATTTTCGTTTGGCCATATACCTGACCTTTTCATCATTGACCAGGAAATTTTGCTTACGGTTTTGTTTCAGAATGTCCAGGTCCATTTCAGGAAATACCGGATTCATAATCACATCAGCAAGCACAGGCAGTGTATGTTCAAGGTGTTTATTGAGTGTGTATAGTGTAACATAACCCATGTCCTTGTCGGCAGAAGTTTCAAGATGAGCACCATAATAATCCACCTTGTCGGCGATTTCTTTTGATGAAAGAGATTCGGTTCCTTCCGTAAGCATTTTATTGGTGAAGTCAGCAGTAAGTATTTTATCTTCAAACCATCTACCTGCTCTGAACAAAAATTCAACTTTAACCAGGTCCTGATCAGAAGTATCAATAAGGTAAACCGGGATTCCGTTATCAAGTAATACCTTCTCAGGATTTACAGGAGTAATACCTGTTACCAGTTCAATTTCAGGTTGTTTATGTCGGGATAGTTTCATGAGTTAATTTGCAAAGTAATACAATGTTGAACAATTGTTGTTTCTGAAAACTTTTTCAGCTGTTTCTTTAATGCCCTGTTTTGTGACAGCCGCATATTTTTCCTTTTCAAGGTTAACCAGGTTAGCGTCACCCAGTAATTCTGAATAGGAAAGGTTCATGGCTTTATTGAGTACGCTCATTTCTGAAAATTCCAGGGTTGATTCAATCTTGTTTTTCACCTTATCAAGTTCTTCGGTTGAAACCATTTGTTCTTTAATTCCCTGAATTTCATTGTTGAGTGCATTTTCTGCCTGCTCCATAGAAACTCCTTTTATCAGTTTACCGGTAAAGATAAACAGTCCATTATCAATGTCTCCAGAAATGTAGGCCTGGATATCACTGAAAAGCTTTTGTTCCTTTACGAGCCTCGTAAACAAACGGGAGGAATCACCGTTGCTTAAAATATCAGATATCAGGTCCATTGTATGATATTTATCATCATTTCGAGAACACATGTGATAAGCTTTGTAAATACCATCAAATGGAACATCTCTGCTTACTTTCAAACTTCTTGCTTCATCTTGTTCAGGTTCTACAGGTAAGCTCCTTGATATCTCCGGCCCGGATGCAATGGGTCCGAACCATTTTTCTGCCAACCTTTTTATTTCATCCGTTTCAACATTCCCGGCTACCGTAAAGATCGCATTGTTCGGATTGTAATATTTCTGATAGAAGGCTTTCACATCCTTCATGCTCGCATTTTCAATGTGTGAAATCTCTTTCCCGATCGTTGACCACATGTATGGGTGAACCTTATAGGCCATTGGCCTCAGTAGCAACCAGACATCACCGTAAGGTTGATTTAAATAAGATTGCCTGAACTCTTCTACAACAACATTCCTTTGAACATCAAGGCTCTTCTCCGAAAATGCCAGGTTAAGCATTCTGTCGGATTCAAGCCAGAAACCAAGTTCAAGGTTTTGCCTGGGAATAGTCAGGTAATAGTTGGTGATGTCGTTGTTGGTAAATGCATTGTTTTCACCACCAGCATTTTCCAGTGGTGTATCGTATTTAGGGATATTAATGGATCCGCCGAACATCAAGTGCTCAAACAGATGGGCAAATCCTGTTTTATCAGGATCTTCATCCCTGGCTCCCACATTGTATAATATATTTATCGCAACTATAGGTGTGGAAGTGTCTTTATGAACGATAACCTTTAACCCGTTTTTTAATCTGAATTTTTCAAAATCAATCATAAAATTTCATATCTAATTATCGTCATATATTCTAAACAATTATTTTGCAAAAATATTTCATTCTGAATACGATACAAACTTAAAATTTATAATTTTGCCTGATAATACGATATAAAATTGAAGTTTTAGAAAGACGGGATAAAAAACTGTTCTCCCATTCATGCATTTAAGCATTCAATCATTTAATCATTTTAGTATTTATCCAAGATATGAAAAGAGATAATTTAGTATTTGAAATTCTTCAAAAAGAGGCAGATCGCCAGAAGTATGGTATCGAATTGATCGCTTCCGAAAATTTTGTCAGTGACCAGGTATTAGAATCCATGGGCTCAGTAATGACCAACAAGTATGCTGAAGGTTATCCGGGCAAAAGATATTATGGTGGTTGCCAGCATGTTGATGAAACCGAACAACTTGCCATCGACAGGTTAAAAGAACTTTTTGGTGCTGAATGGGCGAATGTTCAGCCTCACTCAGGAGCACAGGCAAACATGGCTGTTTTTCTTACCCTGTTAAAACCTGGCGATACATTTATGGGGCTTGATCTTTCACATGGAGGTCATTTATCTCACGGTTCTGCTGTAAATTCATCTGGCATATTATACAAGCCAATCGCTTACGAAGTAGGAGAAGAAACCGGTGTTATTGATTATGATAAAATGGAAGAAACAGCATTGCGTGAAAAACCAAAGTTGCTGCTTGCCGGTGCTTCGGCTTATTCCAGAGACTGGGATTTCAAACGTATGCGTGAAATAGCTGATAAAATTGGCGCCTTCCTGATGGCTGATATTGCTCACCCTGCAGGATTGATCGCTGCCGGTTTATTGAATGATCCTCTGAAACATTGCCACGTGGTTACATCCACAACACATAAAACCCTTCGTGGCCCCCGTGGTGGTATCATTATGATGGGACAGGATTTCGATAATCCATTTGGAAAAACAACCCCTAAGGGAGTGATCAGGAAAATGTCTTCTCTGTTTAACTCCGGTGTATTCCCTGGTATCCAGGGTGGACCGCTTGAGCATGTAATTGCTGCAAAAGCAGTTGCCTTCGGTGAAGCATTAAGCAAAGAATATAAAACTTACATGAAGCAGGTGAAAAAAAATGCTGAAGTTATGTCAGATGCATTCGTAGATAAAGGATACAATGTGATCTCCGGAGGAACTGACAACCACCTTATGCTTATCGACCTGAGAAATAAATTCCCTGATATTACAGGACGTAAAGTAGAAAATACACTTGTTCTTGCAGACATTACTGTAAATAAGAACATGGTTCCATTCGATAGCCGTTCACCATTCCAGACTTCAGGATTACGTATTGGAACTCCCGCCGTCACCACCCGTGGATTAAAAGAAGAACACATGCCAGTGATTGTTGACCTCATCGACCAGGTGATCTCTGATATTGATAATGTGGAGTTGTTACCTAAAGTGAAGAAACAGGTGAATGAAATGATGGGAGAATTCCCGATGTTTGCCGGTTAAACAGATATTTTTATAATTTTAAAAAGGGATTCCAGGTTTGGGATCCTTTTTTTGTTTCATTAGGTTTGTATATCTTTGCTAAGTAAATTTTTTATTGAACCAAAAAATGAAATTAGAAAACCTCCTTCCAAATAGGTTTATATTTTTCTTAACCTTCTTTTTTTCTTTATTCGTTCAAGGCCAGATAGAATTAAACACAAATGTTACTGCTGAAGAAATGGTTGAAAATTTATTGATGCAGGAGATGCCTTTTTTTAATGCCTCGTATATTGGTGCTCCTTTGGCATCAGGTACATTTAATGATGGTTTATCTGATGACTTTGGTTTATATTCAGGAATCTTTTTAACAAATGGTGAATATTACAATATACCTGGTCCTAATATTTCTTATAATTCGACTGTTGCGCATGCTTTACCGGGTGATACACTATTATCATTAGTCTTTGGTGATACTACTTACGATGCATCTATTTTGAAATTCCATTGTATACCTCCTCATGATTAGATACAAATAATGACAGTTTTTGGATCAGAAGAGTATAATGAATGGGTAAATTCACCTTTTGATGATGGAATGGCTGTTTTTATTTCCGGACCCAATCCGTCTGGTGGATATTATGATTGGTACAATATGGCCCAGGTACCGGATTCAAATTTACCTATAAGAGTAAGTAATATAAATAACGGGTATGTCACCTCCGGCAGTTTTGCTAACGGCCCTTGTTTTAATTGCGAGTTTTATATTGACAATCTATATGGCCAATACCTTGAGTATGATGGCTATACTTTGCCCATTGTTAATTATTTACCCGTAGTTAAGGATTCAGTTTATAGGGTAAGAATTGTAATTGCTGATGCTAGAGATGCAATCTATGATAGTGGAATATTTTTAGGAAAAAATAGTTTTAGAAGCATTGATAATGCTGACTTTTTAGAATATTGGTTTTTACCTGAAAATAATTCAGGAATCCAATTCCCTTCTTACGGACAGTTCTATGGAGACTCCATTGTTGTTGTATTACCTGATGGTACTAGTTTAGATTCCCTTGTGGCTACTTTTAAATTGAATGAAGGTGCAACCACTAATATTGGTGGTGTACAGCAATTTAGTGATTCATCGATAAATGACTTTAACACTCCTGTAATTTATGAAGTAGTTTGCTCATCCGGATCAACTAAAATATGGAAAGTTTATGTTATAAACGAGATGAATAGCATAAAAACCTATAATTTCCTTGCACAGGATAATGATGACCTGTATTTTGATGCTGTATCCACTATTACCTCAGATGATTCAATTGATATTGTACTCCCACATTATACAAATAATTTAACAGCGTTGGTTGCCCGGTTTACAACTTCAAGTTACTCCTGGATCTCCATTGATGAAGTAGTTCAACAAAGTGGGACTACACCAAATAACTTTAATCAACAAGTTAACTGTATAGTGAATTCAATTCATGGTGCACAAAGAAATTATACTATTCATGTTAACCAGCCAGGTGGAAACCAAACAGAGTTCTCTGCCTATTTTTTTCACCTTGTTCATAATCCCTCCCTCAATCAAACTGTATATGGTGAAATAGGGAACGACTCAATCGACCTGGTTGTTCCTGCGGGAACAAATGTAAATGAACTGATAGCCACATTTGTACTTGGAAATCATACCATATGCTTTGTAAATGATATATTTCAAGAAAACAACGTAACCCCAAACAATTTTCAAGATCCGGTAACATATCAGGTTCTGGCTGGAGGTGGCTATACGAAAGATTGGATTGTTTCTGTACATCAGCTTATAAATGTGGAAACCGTTGCTAAAAATCGAATTGTTCTTTATCCAAATCCTGCCAGGGATAGAATAACAATAAATGTTGAGATAAATACAATGCTAAAAGTCTTTAATTCCAATGGAGAAATAATGAATTCTATGATCACAAAAAGTGATCTGACACCTATAAACGTTTCATTGTATCCCAATGGACATTATTATTTAAAGACGGAAAAGGATGGTTCATTATCTTATTCTAAGTTTATTATTGCGAAATAGTTCCAGCTTCTAATCCTTTGTTTTTTTTATCATAAATTATGCATCATATAATATATTGCATAAAATATGTTGCATATTTTATGATATTTTATTATATTTGCAGGATGAAAATGTAAATAATCCTTTTATGAATCCATTTACTACGTATTATAACTCAGACTATTTTTGCGATAGAGAGGATGAAATTACACAATTAGCAAATAATATTTCAAATGGCTTAAATACCCTGGTCCACAGTCCAAGACGCCTTGGGAAAAGTGCAATGATCAAGCATCTGTTTTTTAAGCTTGAACAGGAAAAAAGATTTGAAACCATTTATGTTGACCTGTTTGCAACAAACAATTCACAGGATTTGATACGTAACCTTTCGAAAAGCATCTTAGAGAAATATTATTCGAAAAACATTTTTACAGGCATAAAAAAACTTCTGAAAGGCATTACAGCATCCTTTTCATTTACAGAATCAGGAACACCCGTGGTAAGCTTGTCCCTTTCTGAAGAAGAAATTGATACAAGTCTTGCGCAGTTGTTGAGTTACCTTGAAAAAAGAAATAAACAAGTAGTTGTTGCATTTGATGAATTCCAGGAAGTTGCAAATTACCCGGAAAAAGCAGAGGCTATACTTCGAACACAAATTCAAAAGCTTACCAATGTAAGATTTATTTATTCCGGAAGTTCAAATCATATTCTTCAAAATATGTTTTACAGTGCCAAAAGGCCTTTTTATCAAAGCAGTGAAGTTTTGGTTCTTGATAAAATTAATTTTGAAAAATATTTTCAATTTATAAAGTCAGGGTTTGATAAGCACAATAAATTGATTGATGTAGATGCAATAAATCATATATTGGAATTTACCGAAGGTTATACTTATTACACCCAGGTTATTTGCAACCAGGCATTTTTTAAAGCTGAGAATTCTTTTTCATATGAGGATTCAATTGAATTAACTGCAGCTTATATAGAAAACAGAAAAGTTGATTATATGGGATTGTATTCTTTACTGGCTGAGAATCATAAAAAAATCGCTGTAGCAATAGCCAGGGAAGGGTTTGTACAGAAACCAACTGCAGTTGACTTTTTAATGAAACATAAATTACCTTCTGTTTCATCCACCCGACAATCCGTACTTGCCTTAACAAACAAAGAGATCTTGTACAAAGAGCCGGAAGGTTACCGGGTTTATGATATTTTCTTCAGAAGGTTTTTAGAAAAGTACTTTGGTATTCAATAATAAGTAATTATCCCAAAATTGACATGCAATGACAAAAGCAAACAGTACCAACAACATAAAGTTCAACTACAAGATCTGGCTTTCAACAAATGATGACAAAGGCATCATGGGTGACGGCAAGTGGAAGATCCTTAAGGCCATTGAGGAATACGGATCCTTAAAAGCTGCAACGGAAGCATTGGGGATCACCTACCGCCGTACCTGGGGCGATCTTAAAGAAATTGAGGAGACACTTGGATTTCCTTTGCTGGAAAGATCAAGAGGTGGTAAAGACGGAGGCCAGACACAATTAAGTCCCGAAGGGAAAAAGTTGGTTGAAGCTTTTGATAGTTTCCACAAAAAGGTCGATCAAACCATCGAGGAGGCGTTTGATGAATTTCGCCAAAAGCTCAATTCGGTATAATAATTCAACAGGCAATGCGTAAAAAAATCCGATGGTTATTTTTTCTGTTATCCACTTTGCTGGTTGTAGTATTTACATTTCTTTGGGCTCCTGTTTTTTTATCAATACATCACCCTGTTGACAGCTCCAACTATGTATTAGAATCGTGGGTAAATGCCTATGAGCGGGAAGAGGCTGTTAGACTCATACAGAACGACTCACAGGCCAGGGTATACATCATCGGGCAGA
The DNA here is from genome assembly GCA_964421215.1 of uncultured Bacteroidales bacterium. Lineage (GTDB taxonomy): Bacteria > Bacteroidota > Bacteroidia > Bacteroidales > JAADJA01 > JAADJA01. The sequence goes on from CAYQWA010000009.1 coordinate 147,888, forward strand.
AGTTTCCAGTGGATGATGATGTTGAAATTTATCCTGAAAAGCCGGTCTATCACGGAAATGGCATATGGCTATTAGCTAATTCATCCGTTGTACTTGAACCTGAACTTTTTGATGGTTTACCTTCCGGTGATACGTTACAGGTAATCGTGAAAGCACAAGGAACTTTTGCAGCAGGCATTGCCGCACATTGTAACTTGATCGTAAACGGAAAAAAGGTTCATTCCTTTTTTACTTCTGATAACCTGGAAAACTTTTGGTTCCATTTAAATTTAAATGAACAGCTGAAATCCATTGCTCTTTCTTTTGATAATGATTTTTACACAGGTAGTGAAGACCGCAACTTGAATGTATATTCAATTCAACTAGCTGATAAAGAAATTCTTATGAATCCTGAAAATGTGGAGGTGTATAAGTGTGAATCCGGCAAGTTGACAGGTTTCAGTTCTGGTTCCCATCAAATGAAGTCCTACTTATCAGACCTTGGAGTTGATCCCGGAATACTATTCACGGTTGTATTCGAGCCGGTAAATTACAATCAGACTTTTGCCGGAGCTAAAGCTTTTGATTCCTGGTCAAATACTAAAGGAATCGGATCTTTAAACCTGGTATCTTCAGGAATTCATAGCAGACGCACCTGGGTAACTTATAAAAAGGTCCTTTCTCCGGATGTTGAAGTAGGGATTTATTATTTCGAACCTTTAGTTTCCTCTAAAGAAAAAAGCAAAGACATCTTGAACCAATACCAGGAACTTTCGGAAGAACTATTTTCGTATGTCTTAAGCTGGTTTCAGATCACTTTTACAGGATAATCAACATTCACCTCTTTTTATTAAACTTTCCTCCTTTTTTTGTGTTGTTAGTATTCACATCTAGAAACTGTAATAAAACTACAATAAGAAATGACTACTAAAGATATTTATGGCATTCAGGAAATGTTGAATAGCCTTAGATTGAAAGACATTAACAACGGAGCTTCCACTGGTGCAGAGTGGTTCGAAACAAGCGGTGAATTGTTAGAATCATATTCTCCGGCAGACGGCCAGCTAATAGGTAAGGTAAAACAAGCCGGTTGGGATGATTATGAACAAATAATTACCACGGCTCAGGATGCTTTTAAATACTGGAGAATGGTACCTGCACCCAAACGCGGAGAAATAGTCCGTCAGATGGGTGATGAACTAAGGAAATACAAAGAACCGCTTGGAAAACTTGTTTCTTATGAAATGGGCAAAGTTTACCAGGAAGGACTTGGTGAAGTTCAGGAGATGATCGATATTGCAGATTTTGCTGTTGGGCAATCCCGTCAGCTATACGGTTTTACCATGCACTCTGAAAGAGAGAAGCACAGGATGTATGAACAGTATCATCCTTTGGGAATAGTTGGTGTGATCACCTCGTTTAATTTTCCGGTAGCCGTTTGGGCATGGAATACTATGCTTGCCCTGATTGCTGGTGATGTGGTTTTGTGGAAGCCCTCTTCAAAAACGCCGCTATGTGCCATTGCTGTGCATAACATCATGAAAGATGTATTAAAAAGGAACAATGTGCCGGAAGGAGTTATTAGCCTCACTGTAGCCAGCTCAAAATACATCGGGGATGATTTTTTAAAGGATAAGCGGGTTCCCTTAATATCTGTAACCGGTTCAGTAGCTGTTGGAAGGAGAGTGGCGAAACTCGTTGGTGAACGATTAGGAAAAACCATACTTGAGCTTGGAGGAAACAATGCGATCGTAGTTTCACAATATGGAAACAAAAACATGGCATTAAGAGCCAGTATGTTTGGTGCTGTTGCTACGGCAGGTCAAAGATGCACTTCCACAAGAAGGTTGTTTATTCATGATTGTATGTATGACCTTTTTAAGGAGAAACTGGTTAAATCCTATGAACAATTAAAAATAGGCCACCCTTTGGATGAAGGAAAATTTGTAGGCCCTCTTGTGGATAAAACCGCTGTTGAAGCTTTTAAACACGCACAGAAACAAGTACAAAAAGAAGGCGGTAAAATTTTATTTGGTGGACAGGTTCTGGAAGGGAAAGGTTATGAAGCAGGGACCTATGTAGTGCCATGTATTGCAGAAGCAGAAAACCATTACGAAATTGTCCAGGAGGAAACCTTTGCACCGATACTCTACCTTATGCGCTATAAAACTATTGAAGAAGCCATTGAAATGCATAATGGAGTACCCCAGGGATTGTCCTCAGCCATCTTCTCAAAAAATATTCATGAAACAGAGCGCTTTTTATCCCATGAAGGATCTGATTGCGGTATTGCCAATGTGAACATTGCAACCAATGGTGCTGAGATCGGCGGTGCGTTTGGAGGAGAAAAAGATACAGGTGGCGGCAGGGAATCCGGCTCTGATGCCTGGAAAGCGTATATGAGACGCCAGACAAACACCATTAACTTCGGTACCGAATTACCGCTGGCTCAGGGTATCAGGTTTGATGCTTTTGATGAGTAAGAATGGTTGTACCTTTATATTTCCTAGGAAGGAATTGCCTGGTTTTCAATAGAAGCTACCATGATATCCTTCACTTTATTTACTATCGACGGGAAATTATTTTTTAGGGTTTCAGATAATTCTGTTGAGATGGATTTCGTATCCAACGGAATTATTCCGATTACAATTGTCTTAGGCAGTTCTTTTTCCAGTAAAATCATTTTCAATGAATCCAGAAGTTTTAACTGGTGAAGGGATAATTTGTAGTCATCCCCGGAAATTAAGTCCTTAAGTTCCAGAGCGTATACATCACCTGGTTTTCCAACCCTGGCTTCCAGGCAATCAATGATGAATATTAATTTCGTTTGGTCATCGATGAAATTGATCAGCTCCCAGGAGGAAGTTCCAAGGTCGAGGAAGGAGACATCTGTAAATTCATCAGATTCTTTCAAACTATTCATTACATGAATACCTATCCCTTCATCTGTAAGCAGGATATTGCCTAAACCAATTATTAGTATTGTTCTCATTTATTTCACCATAAATTGCACATAATTTCTGGGTTTGGAAAACTTCCAATATCCTTATATGCTTTACGGACTTTTAGATCTATTTGTCGAAACAACAATTATACAGCTGCACCTTATTTCACTGTACCATTATATCCCCTAAACTCTCACTCCCTCAACAACTAATCTCCTATTCATATCCCGTAACCATCTGTTTATAAAAGTCAGTAAGTGTTGGTCCGGTAGTTCCTAGGTAAATATGTGCACCAGTTGTTATTGTGAACACCCATGCTCCGATCACATGCCATGCCCTGAAGTGGTTCAATCCACCAAACAAATGTATCGTTTCCGGAAATGCTTCAGGGAAATACATAACAAAACCTGTGTATGTTTGCAGTACCAGTAATAATGGCCAAACCGTATAAAGTAGTTTTTGGCCGGCATTGTATTTACCCCATTTTTTCTTCACTTTTTTTGTAAAAATTCCAAAAACGTAATATTTTATTACTCCGGGCAGATCCTTCAGATCCTGGTATGTAAACAACAGGTTTTTGAAATCCCCTATGGCTATGGAGTAGTAAAGTTTATAGATCACAGTGGCTATTAGTACATACATAAATACAAAGTGCAGAAACCTGGCAATGTCCATATTGGGAAATATGTTAAAGGATAATGGAGCATAAATATAAAATCCTGTAAGAATTAACACCACCATGGCAACCAGGTGAACGGCGTGAAGTATTCTTGTGATCGGTGTGTGTTTGTATTCCACCTTTGTCTTCATAACTAAGATTTTTTGATTTTATCAGTTTCTACAGTATGAATTGAACACGCAAGACAGGGATCAAATGATCGTATTACCCGTCCGATCTCTATGGGATTTGCAGAATCTGCTACCGGTGTATTCACCAGCGCCTGTTCGAAAGGGCCTGGGTTATCGTTGTCATCACGGGGACTTCCATTCCATGTTGTTGGGACGATGGCCTGGTAGTTTTCTATTTTTTTATTTTTAATTGTTATCCAATGGCCAAGCTCTCCGCGTGGAGCAGCAGTTAGCCCTTTGCCCTCTGCGTTATCCGGGATAGTAAATTTGGTGTGGACCGGTTCTCCCGGTACCAGTTCATCAAGCCATTCCAACATTTGCTTTGAAACTATTTTTGCTTCGATCGCCCTGGCTGCATGCCTGCCCATTGTAGAATTTAGTGCATCAATGGGAGCATTCAATTCACCCAATACAAAATCAACGAGCGAAGTAATGTCCTCGTTTGATTTCTTCTGATAAGCTATAAATGTTCTTGCCAATGGGCCGCATTCCATTACATGTTGATTGTACCTTGGTGCTTTAAGAAATGAATAAGCTCCACTTTTGATGGGTGCAGGTTCTGTTTTCGACTCGAACGGTACAGTTCCCGAACTTCCATTATCGTATTTAGAATATGCAAGTTGTTCTGCGATGTTATCAGGATTGAACTCATCAAGGACACCCTCTATGTAAACACCAGGGGTAAATAATGAATTTGTATAGGTGTCGTCCAGGTACATTCCTCCATAAGAGATAAAATTGCCAACCCCTTTGCCAATGGTGAAATATTCCGGATAAGCCTTGGCTACAGTCAGGACATCAGGTACATAATAATGATCGACAAAATCAATGATTTCAGCAAGCCTGGTTTTAAATGCATACACGTTATCGACCGTAGGCTTTTGGGAAACACCACCGGCAAAGATAGTCATACAATGTGGCATTTTCCCTCCGAAAATACTAAGCATTTCATGGGCTTTTCGCCTGATCTCCAGCGCCTTTACATAATGTGAAATGGCCTGGATATTCAAAGTAGTATCTTCAATATAGTCACCTTCATACCTTGGTAAAAAGGGTGCTGCTACAAAATTGGATCCTTTATCAATGTCTTGTTTCACCCAGTTTTTTATCCTGTTTAGTTTGGGATCCGAACCATCATACTGGAGTATTGCCGTAATATCTACGAAATCCAGTGCTGTCAGGTGATAAAAATGAAGAATATGCGATTGAAGAAAGTTGGCTCCAAGAAGAAGGTTTCTGATCAATCGTCCGTTGGTTGGAGGTTTAACGTCAAATGCGTCATCAAGGGCCAAAATAGAAGCCTGACCATGGGCCTGTGGACACACTCCGCAAATTCTTTGTGTAAGCATTGGAGCATCAAGTGGACTTCTGTTCCGGAGAAAAATCTCAAATCCCCTGAACATTTCCCCTGCACTATATGCTTTTGTTACACTTCCGTTTTCAATTTCAGCTTTTATTTTTAAATGACCTTCTATACGGGTCATTGGATCTATTGTGATTGTTTGTGCCATGGTTTCTGAGTATTAAGAAGAGGTAGCGATGTCTTTTTCCTGTTCAGATTTCTTTTTCTTAGCCTTTTTGATGTTGACAGCCCTTGCAATTGCATGAGCACCGATGCCGGCTAAAGTGCCTATACCAAGTATTTTTCCTACAGTATTCGCGGTAGAGTTGATGCCAGCAAACCCCGGAACCTGCGCTGACGGAAGACGTTCATATAATCCTGACCTGGTTAGGCCGGGAAAGGAAGATTCGGTACAACCAATGCATGGTCCTCCTGACCTGTTGCACCAGTTAACACCACTGTTCCATCCACGAATAGATACGTCACAATGAGCAATGGCTCCTTTGCATCCAAGTTCATATAAGCATCCTTCTTCTCCAAAATCTTTAGCAAATTTACCCCTGTCAAAATATTCACGGAGTTCGCAGTTGTCGTGAATAACTTTGTCTTTTCCGAAGTACATTTTAGGCCGGTGCTGCTCATCCAGGTCTGGTATTCCGTACCTGATAACATGAACAAGTGTACCTGTCATCCAGTCAGGATGAGGGGGACATCCCGGAATGTTAATAAGAGGGATGTCTTTGATCAGTTTTGAAATGGGAATGGCCTCTGTAGGATTCGGTGGAGCTGAGGGAATGCCACCCCATGAAGCACATGAGCCAATGGAGAGTACAGCTTTAGCATTTTTTGCAATGTTGATGATCCAGTCTGTTGCAGTGATCGGAACACCATAACTTTCACCGATAGTGCAGTATTCGTTCTCAGCAGCCAGTGGAATGGATCCTTCAACAGCAAGGATGTATTTGCCGTATTCCTTTTCCATCATGTTTTCGATCACCTTTAAGGCCACATCACCGGTTCCTCCCATAATTGTAGGATTATAAACCAGGTTGACCACTTCGATCAGCACATCTTCAATGTGTGGATACTCTGTGTTTACAAGGCTTACAGAGCATCCTGAGCAGGTTTGCGCCTGGAACCAGATTATGGGCAATTTCCCAATACCGCCATTAACGGAAGCAGCATTTAAAAAATCCGGAAGCCAGGTGTCAGCAAGAGCTACCCCCAGGGCAGCTGTTGTTGAGATTTTTAAAAACTTTCGTCGGGTAAGAAACATAGTGAAATACTTTATAGTTGTTTTTTACAGATAATAGCAAAGCACCCTGAAATTTAACATAATCATATACGGAAACCTATGACGGAAGTCATGTTAGCAGGAGAGAATAGCAAATACTTTATTTCTAAGGGATGTTCTGTAAGGTTTTTGCATGAATAGTGACATTTGTCATGTGAAAAAATAAACAAAGACGCATTCCACAAGCTTTTGTACCAGAAACCTGCTATTTGACACAGATGATTATTGGAATTGGATAAGGGCTCACCTGTGAATTCCTTGTTGATTGGAAGTAATGATTTTGCTACATCGATAGGTTCTGTTAAAGATAAAGCCAGTAGATATGTAAGGAGAGTCAGAATAATGCAATGGCAAAGGTGGAAGGAAAAATTCGCCGTATTATGTTTTCAAATACCTGGGAAAAGGTTATTTATTGTTTGTTTTTTAACATCTCAAACATAAGGATTTTACCTTAGCAGAAGTTTTGAGTAATTTAGAATGTATCTGTTCAAGAATTCATATAAATTTGCCAGCCAAATATTTCGAATGGCATGAAGCTGCTTATCGGCATAGATGATACAGACAACAAGGAATCCAGAGGAACAGGATTTTTATCAAGGCAGTTGGGTAAACTGATCCAAGATAGGGATTTAGGTATTGTTGGAGGGATTACCAGACATCAATTGTTTGTTCATAGCAGCATCGCTTATACTTCACAAAACAGCTCCGCCTGTCTTGAAGTTGAAACCGATAATCTTGAAGATTTAATTACTTTCTGTGCCGATTATTTAAAAAGAGAATCTGCTGTGGGATCCGATGCAGGATTATGTGTGGCGAAGAAAGAGTATATAATCGAGAAGATATTTGAGTGGGGGCAAAGAGCAAAAACTGAGGTTCTTGAACTGGATGATGCAATAAGGTTGGCTAAAGAAGAAAACATTTACCTTAAAGGATTTACAGGCACATTTATTGGACAAATCGGCGCCTTAGCAGCAGTAGGATTACGGGCAGGTGGCAATGATGGCCGGTTCATCTGGTTGTCAGGAACCGGTGAATTGCGTGATTTTGATAGCGGAATATTTAGCGTATACGTGCTTATGCAAAAAACAGGAATCAAGGCGTTGAGAACAACCGACGGAACGCTTCCAAATACAGGAGATCGAATTTTTTGTGATGGATGGACACGTCCGATTCTTTCAAATAATATACCGGTACTTTTAGTTGAAAAAGTTAACTTTGTTGATTATGAATGGAAAACTATCTCAAAAGACTATATCAGGGAGAACCATTAGCAGTTCAGTTCCTATCGTTATAGAATACCTCGCATTATTCGGCCTTGGGATCATAGCCATATTGTTGCATGCTAGGTTAAGAACACCTATGAATATTCCAGGCCATCATGGCCTGGAATTCATGGCTTTGTTAATGGCAGGCCGTGTTGCGTCGAGGTTAAAGTGGGCCGGAAGTATATCATCTTTGGGGATCGGATTTATATTGTTGTTTCCGCTGTTTGGCTTCAAAGATCCATTCATGGGTATTAATTATATGTTCCCGGGAATAATTCTGGATATATTATTCAATCTCAACCGTCAGTTTAAATGGCAATTACTAATCCTGGCTTTAATCTCTGGAATTGCTTATTTTACTATCCCTCTAAGTAGATTATTTATTCATCTATATACAGGATTCCCCTACACATCTTTCCTTAAGCACGGTTATATTCTACCGGTTATGAGCTTTTTCGTATTTGGCCTTGCTGGTGGATTTGCTGGTGCAGGAATCACTTCAGCTATTAAAAAGAAACTCAGAAAATAGAAATGGGACGCTTATTAAGAATATGGAATCACCTGATGGAATTCGATATGCTTCGCCATACATATCGGTTGTTATTTGTAATGGGATTGTTTCTTGTTGTTGTTTCCTGTGAAAATAAACCTGAAAGTGGAGAAAAACCCAGCATAAGACTGTTAAGAGGCTGTTGTACCATTTCAACGGATACTGCAATCTCACCCGGAGAAACCATGGCATTTGCAATTGAAGCAAAAGCAGGTGATTTTCCTGTTACTCAGCTCTCTGTAAGGGTTATATCTGAAAGTATGCAAACATACTTCGACACCGGAATGTTTGTAAATGATATCATTTGGGATGGGGAGTTTGTGAAGTCATTTAATGATAACGAGACCTGGGAATTTGTAATTCGGGACAGGTACAGTCAGGAAAGCTCAGTATCAATTGAAATTGCCAATGATACCATTTCAGGTTTAGGTCAAATTATAACATTGGAAAATATTGTACTTGGAGCCCAAAACAATGAAACAGGAGGATTTTATAGCCTGGATTCTAATGCTGTATATCCGGCTTCTGAAGCCCAGCTCCATCAGGAGATAATCGACCTGGTGTATTATTATTATGGTGAGGATGAAAATGTGATTGCTTCTCCGGGCGCTAATATTGAAAGCGATGTTTTTAGTGCAGATATTCATCCTGCCAATTGGGACATAAGGAATACCACTAGGTACATTCCGCTTGATTATTCAATCCAGGATTTTGACGTAATTCAAAACGATAGCACACTCATAGCCAGTTACCTTGAAGGGGAGGGGAAGCGAAAGGCTAAAAACCTTATACCGGGCAATGTGTTTTCATTTAAAACACATGAATTGAAGTTTGGTATGATGAAGATAAATGAGGTCAACGGAGCTGAAAACGGAACCATCAGCATTGATGTTAAAATACAGCAATAAAAAGGGTATGAAGAGGAAGATTATCACAAGAGCTGCAGTTTTATCGGGATGTTTATTGCTCTCCGTATTGATAAGTGCACAGCATAATGTTACAGGGATTGTTAAAAATATAAAAACCATAGAGCCTGTCAGCGGTGCCAATATCTTTGTTGTTAATAACAAATCCGGTACATCAACTGATGGAAAAGGGGAATTTCATTTCCAGACAAAAGTAAGTGGCATACTTGCACTGAAGGTTTCCCATGTTGGCTACCATGATACACTTGTTAATTTTGATATCAGTAATGATATTGATATTGAAGTTCTTCTTTCTCCTGATTCCGTGGAGATCAATTCGATTATTGTAACTGCAACAAGGACCCAAAAAGTAAATCGAAACATATCCCAGAGAACTCACTCCATCCAGGCTGAAAACATTGTATTGTATCCAGCTACTAATACAGACGATTTACTTAAAATGATCCCGGGAATAGTAGTTAACCGCAGTTGGGGTATCTTCTCAAGAAATTCTTCAGTCACGATGCGAGGGATGCCCGGCAGTTCCAGGTCATTGATATTGATTGATGGTGTACCCATGAACAAAACTGCTGGTGGATCAGTCAACTGGCACCTGATCTCACCTGAAGAAATAGAACGAATTGAGGTCGTCAAGGGACCAGGATCCTCACTCTACGGTATGAATGCTATGGGAGGGGTGATCAATTTAATTACTAAAAAAGCAGACAAAAAAATAAACGGGACTGCTGGCTTGGGTTATGGTTCACTGAATACCATGAAATCCAGGTTTAACTTAATGGGAAATAATTTTAGAGAATCCAGAGGTTTGTACTGGAAACTGGGTGGTTTTTACAGGCAGGGTGACGGCTACATCCTTGAACCTGAAGAAGACAGGGATGAATATAGTTCTGAAGCGTATTTGCAGGAAGGAAATGCTTCGGTATTGATGGGTTACCAGTTTAAAACGAATCATAAACTTGAGCTGGATTACAGGTTTTACAAAGACAAACGCGGGGCCGGCGTCAAAGTATTTGACGAAAATGGAAGTTACGAAAGCTTTACCAACAATAACATCAGATTGGGTTATGATAGTTATTTAGGAAAGACAAGATTAACTGCCAAGGCATTCTATTTTCATGAATTGTATAACAGACAGAATGAAAATGTAAATAATTCCAATGAATACAAGCTTGTGGACACAAAAACAGATAAACAGGACATGGGATTGTGGTTGACTTTTTCACGGCCTGTTAAGCGGAGGCATGTATTTTCCTGGGGTGTGGATATCAAAGATGGCAACCTGGATAATGAAGAAGTTTACAGAACATCTACAGATGAATTGTATACGGACGGACAGCTACTTTTCTCCGCCCTGTTTATACAGGATGAAATGAACCTCTTTAGAAACAAAATGAAAGTAGTTGCTGGAATAAGGGTAGATTATGCAAGTTTTTCTGAAGGATGGATCAGGGTGGAGAACCCAACAAGCAAAACCGGGTTTCCTGAACCATTGGATGAAGCTTTACCAGAGAATAACTGGACACAGATAAGTCCGAAAATATCAGCCAGGTATTTATTGGATAATTCCATGTCGGTTTATGCTTCTGCTTCCTCAGGATTTATGCCTCCAAAACTTGATGATCTGGCCGGATCCAGGAAAATCAGGAAAGGATTTAAAATAGCTAATCCTGAATTGAAACCTGAAACCTTAAACAGTCTTGAATTTGGGATTGACTGGAGCTTCAGGGAAAAGTTCTTTGTGAGACCTTCAGGGTTTTATTCGGTTGGAAATGATTTTCAGTATCTGGTGTCCAATGGCGAATTTATAGAAGGAGATTCAGACGATCCTGTGGCAGTTTATCAAAGACAGAACGTAACAAAAGTGGAAATAACCGGGGCTGAACTTGGAATCGAATATAAAGTGAATAACAACATCGGAATTACAGGGAGCTATGCCTGGAATCAATCTGAAATCATGGAATACAACTCTACTGACGGAACAGATATTACAGGGAATGTATTAAACGAAGTACCCGAACATCTTGTTTTTGCCGGGATCAACTGGAGAAACAAAATTGCTGACCTTCATCTAGACTTTACATTCACTGATGACCAGTGGTATGATGAAGAAAATACGGTGATCATTGATGAATATTCACTTATAAATATCAGGATCTCAAAAATGATCACAAAAAGAATATCAGCAGTTCTTGATGTTCAGGATTTATTGGATGAGCGGTTTATTGACAGGAAAGGCTACTTGTCGCCGGGAAGGTTTATCATGTTTGAACTTAAATATTTAATCAATTAAAACGATCAAAAACAAAACGAATGAAAAAAGTAAGTTTATTTTTTGTTATTGCGATGTTATCTGGATTTTCAGTGTGGTCACAAAGTGTTGTTGTAGCAGGATGGTCTTTCCCTGGTAATTCTGCTGTGGCCGACACAGGAGTTGCGATGAATCTGGACAGGGAAATAGGAACAATGGGCGGAACATCAGACATTAGTTTTAAAAATGGATACACCTCCAAAGCGGCCCAGGTTACAGGATGGAATGATGGAATGGATACGAAAGCCTGGTTGATATACATTTCAACGGAAGGATATCAAAACTTAACCATTAGTTCGAGACAGCAATCCGGAGGTGAAGAGCCCGGCCCCAACAACTATAAGATCCAGTACAGCAAAGATGCAGGTGCAAACTGGATAAATGTTGACAACGGTGACATCCTTGTTGAGAATGATTGGGAAACCAGTTTTGTAGATAAGCTTTTGCTTCCTGATGACTGTAATGACCGGACTGCCCTGATGATCCGCTGGGTGATGACTTCCAATGAAGCTTCTGGTGGTGCAGGAACTGTTCTTGAAACAGGAAAATCCAAGATTGATGAAATTTATGTCAGAGGTGACCAGTTGAATGGTATAGGTCAAAACAGGATTGATCCTCTTGTATCTTTCGGTCCTAATCCGGCAGATGATTATATTAATATTTACTCAAAAGTTGAAATGGTATCTATTTGCCTTTATGATATTACCGGGAAATTGATAAAAGAATTGGAAATGGAAAACCTCGACCAAACCATCGACATTTCAGAATTAAAGGAAGGAATTTATGTTATGTCAGTTATGGGTAATGAAGGTTTGAGTATTTGTAACGAAAGGATTATAATTCAGTAGATTGATTATGATTTCCAACTGAAATCAATCAGATTTGCTTATAAGTTGGATTTTGCCACGAAGACACAAAAGCACAGAAATTCACAAAGTTTAATTTCCTTAATTAGCATTATTTATTGATATTTTGTGCCTTCGTGTTTTTGTGGCCTGTTGATTTTCTGCTACATCCGGAAATAGCCCTTTGTTCTATTATTATTTTATTTGGAACCTCACATTTACAACACATCTTAGTTCAATTTTCTCAATTCCCAATCCCTGCCAGTTTAGTCCCGAATGGGAAAAATAGCTTTCTGGAGCAAAACTACTGCTCAAATTTCTTCCATAATCCACCGATCTCATATTGTATTCAGGAGATATCTCCCTAATTTGAATAACAGTTCCAAGATCCACATCCATTTGATTTGAAATAAGAAGAGCTTTTTGTCTGGCGGTTTCCAGGGCTTCTTTTAGAGCCATTTGTCTGGTATTGTCCAGTTGATCACTTTCCAGCTTCGACAAGTTCACATTGTCTGCCCCTATTTCAAAAAGATCAAATATTAATGTATCAGGGGATGTTGATGAATCAAAGATCAGTTTGTAAACTTTCGAAAATCTGATTTTGCTGGATTGTTTTTCAGAGTAAGAATAGTATTGGCTACTTGCAAATAATTGATTGATTATCAGATTGGATTCTGGAATCGAATGTGTTGACATTAAGTTCTTCAATTGGTTTTCTATCTTAATAAAATCGCTTTGTTTTTTTACATTTTCCTTTTCATTAAAGGTAATGGTAAGTTCTATTCTGTCAGGTTCAATTTGTTTTTCAGCAACACCGATCACTTCAATATAGTTTGAAACAGATTGACTGAATAAAAGCAATGGATTGATCATTAATACTATTAATAAATTTTTCATTTGATCGGGAAGTTTGATTAATAATTGGATTTATAATTTTGAGTATCCACGTACAGTAGATTTAAAAATTGAAAGGCATACAAGCAGTCTTAAATGTTGCTTATATGCCTTATTTGGTTTAAAATTTCACTTTCTTTGATCTATGGCTACCGATCAATCAAATTTGAAGTTCTTAGTTTTGGCTTGTGCTTTAATAGCCTTGATCATGGCTACATCCAACATGTCTTCATCGCTTCCCATTTCCTTTTTCTTCTTGTTGATGTATTTTGTCCTTTGCACATTCAGCTCAGCAATTTCTTTTTGGATAGCCGCTCTCTCCTCTGATTTGGTATTGATGTACTTTACTTTTTCCTGTTCATTCATACCCTGCATTTCTTCCGGAAGTGTACTTTCTTCTACTTCTCCCAATTCAAAGTCTTTGTCTTTGCTGGCATCCACAAGGTCCCAACTGGTATTTTTATATGCATGTGATCCTTTTGAAACAGCCCTGGCAATTTTGTTTTCTCGACTGATGCTGTAAGCATTGGCATCCTGCTCAATCTGCATTTCTTTTTTGGAAGCACCCTGGCGTCCATAATAGATATAGGTGTCATTTAACTGTGTATTCAGGTTGTCGATCCTGTCATCATAGGGAGAAGGTATGTAAACGGTTTTCCTGTTCTGCTCAATACTCATGTAATGGCCGTTGGTAATATCGGCACCATCTTTCCAGTTGGTACTGATCCCTTCATTAAAAGGACCACAAAAGATGGTATTGATGGTAATGCCTTTTTCATTGGCCAGTCTGCAGGCAGTGCGATAATTAATATCTCCTTGAGTAAATGGTTCATTGCCGGCAATGAAGATAAGTTTCAGGTCTTCGGTTCTTTCAGCCCATGCCAGTTGCTTCAATGATGTGTGGATTACATGACCACAGAACTCACTTCCACCATTGGTGGTTAAACTAAAGAGGTCTTTGGATATTTGATCAAGATCATCTGTTAAAGGAGTCACTAACCGGATGTATCCTTCACGTGCGTTTAGCCTGTCATTGCCGTATTCATAAAGAGAAATTTGAATATTGGGTTTTCCATCATCACATTTTGCTGTGGAAAGTTCGTTTACAATGTTCCATAACTGAGATTTGGCCTGGTCGATCAGTCCGTCCATACTGTTGCTGGTATCCAGCAACAAACCAATCTTTATGTTTTTGGAATCTTTATCCGGTGGATTAAGAGGGGAAAGGTTTTTGCTGTTCACTTCTTCGGGGCTATTGCCAAAGGCGATAAAAGTCATCCCAAAAATAAAAGCAAGCATTAAGGACAGGTTGGTTTTTGATTTTCTGATTCTTTGAAGTGGTGTCATGATTATATAGTTTAAATGAATATTAATTTACATGAATTACATACAAAATTACCGCCCAAATCAGGCCCAATCAATCACAAATGAAGGAACAGGTTATTTGAGTGAGTGAAACGGTGTTTTGGTTTAGGAAGAACGGTATTTATAATTTGAAAAACCCCTGAAAATGGCTGTTTTCAAGGGGTATGATTTTTTTTCCAGCGAAGAATGTTGTACTTTTACTTTTTCAACGATGAAAAAAACAGTCACATATTTATTATTAATTGTATCCATTCTTGTTTTTGGAGAGACAAGCTTTGCACAAAAAAAATCAGGTTATGAAAGCTATCTTTCTGAGCAGGATGTTTGTTCTCAAAAACTGGATTCCGCTCTTCTGATCTTTGATGTGGATCCTGAAACAGCATTGACACTGGTGGAAGAAGCTTTATTAATTGCCATTAAAAACAACTACCAGAAACAGGAAGGGGAAGCATACAGGATCTTGGGTGACTTTAATTTCAGTCTTTCGGAATTCGACCTCTCACTCAAAAATTATGAAAAGGCCTTAAACATCTTTTCCGGACAGGATGTACTGTTAAACGAAGTTGCTGTCGAAAGTAAAAAATCAAGACCTTCAGCCAAAAGAGAGAAGAGTCGGCAAAATGCTTTCGAGGTTCCAGAAAGAATGGATGTTTACCCTATTTATAAACAAGCCGGGAAAGCAGCAGAATACGACGGAAAGCTCGAACAAAGCCTTGGTTATTATTTCCAATTCCTGGAGATCGCTGAAGGAAATAATTTAGTCGATGATATAATTTTTGCAAAAACTGCAATAGGAGATGTTTATCTGCTTCAAGGAAATTATAATGAATCAGAGAGATATTATTCTGAAGTTCTTGAGATGGAGGAAATTCTTGATGACAAAAGAGGAATTGTTGACGCAAATATAAAAATGGGGAAGTTACACCAGGCTAAAAAGGACGATGATAAGGCACTTGATTATTACGAACAATCCCGCGATGTGGCTTTAGAAATTGAAGACGACGAAGCGGTGAATGAAGCGTTCAACAACATGTCGCAGGTATTTGACCAAAATCAGAACATTCCACAGCAATTGGAGGTTTCACAGCAGGCTTTACAATACAATGCGGAAAGAGGAAATGTAAAAGATGAGGCTAAAAACACCATCGACATCGGTAATATTTACATTGAAACAGACAGCAGCGAAAAGGCCATCGAACATTTACAACGGGGAATTGAACTTTCGGAAGAAGCAGGTGATATAGAAGCCAAGAGCCAGGCTGTAAAAGCACTTTCGGAGGCTTTGGAAAAGGAAGGTGAAGAAGCCGGTGCCCTCGAGAAATACAAGGAATACGTTGAACTTGAAGATTCGATCAATAGATTATATAACGATGCACTTGTATCCAATACAATGAAGGGTCGGCTCCTGGAAAATACCCAGAATAAAGTACTTGTCCTAGAGAAGGACAAAGAGCTGGATGAAAAGACCATTGAGTTGCTTAGACGGGAAAAGAAGTTAAAAGAGGAACAGTTAAGAAGGCAGAAAATGATCACCTGGTTTTTGTTTGGTGGATTGTTGATGTTACTGATCACCTCAGTTTTTGTATACAAAAGCAACCGCGACAAAAGAAAAGCCAATCGCCTGCTGATGTTGAAATCCCTGCGGTCGCAGATGAATCCCCATTTTATCTTTAATGCACTCAATTCGGTTAATAACTACATTTCAAGCAACAACGAAAGAGCTGCCAATAAATACCTTGCTGATTTCTCAAAGTTGATGCGGGATGTATTGGAGAACTCGACCCATGATTTTATTTCCCTTTCAAAAGAGATTGAGATCCTTGGTCTGTATCTTAAGCTCGAACACAGCCGTTTTCAGGATAAGTTCGCTTATAAGTTTGAGGTGGATGAATCCATTGACCGTGAAGCTTACCTTATACCTCCGATGCTAATACAACCCTATATTGAAAATGCAGTTTGGCACGGACTTCGGTATAAAAAGGAAAAAGGGTATTTGAATGTGTTTTTAAAAGATAAAGATCAGGTAGTTGAAATTTCAGTGATAGATAATGGCATTGGTAGAAAAAAGTCCCAGGAGCTAAAAACCGAGAACCAGAAGATCCTGGAATCAACCGGACTAAAAAACATCAGCAACCGGCTGAAGATCATCCGGGAAGTGTATGGAGTTAAAATGGATGTTACGATAAATGATCTGGATCTGAAAACAGGTGAGGGGACAGTTGTGACAATGAAGTTGAATAAGAATTCATTTGAGAATAATGTTTAATGGTACACTGATTTGACTGATCAGACTGATCAGGACTGATTAAATATGATAATAGAAATCAGTGAAAATCATAAAAGATCAGTCAGATCAGTGTCCTATTTCTAATTGAAAATTAATGACAGAACAGTTAAAAGCCATTATAGTAGAGGACGAAGAAGCCAGCCGCGAAACGCTGAAGAACTACCTGGCCAAATATTGTCCGGAGGTGGATCTCCTTGCCATGGCTGATTCTGTGGAAGAAGGTTATAAAGCCATAAAGTCGCACAAACCCAACATCGTTTTCCTTGATATTGAAATGCCTTTTGGTAATGCCTTCGACCTTCTGGATAAATTCAAAGAGATTGATTTTGAGATTGTGTTTGTTACCGCCTACCGTAACTATGCTATTAAAGCCTTGAACTTAAGCGCTGCTTATTATATCTTAAAACCTATTGACATTGACGAACTGATCAATGCTGTTGAAAAGATCAAAAAGAACATTGAAGCTAACAATGAATCTTTTAATACCAAGATCCTGCTTCAAAATATAAAGTCCTCCAACAACCAGCAAAAGAAAATTGTTTTACCTCAAATGGACGGCTTTGAAGTAGTCAGTGTAAAAGACATCATCAAAGGAGAAGCCTCTGATAATTATACTACCTTTTACATGGAAGACGGCAAGAAGTATGTCGTTTCCAAAACCTTAAAGTATTTTGAAGAGCTCCTCAGAGAGTTTGACTTCCTGCGTATCCATAAATCCTGGCTCATCAACATTCACCACATCACAAAATACAAAAAGGGCAAGGGTGGTGAGGTTTATATGATGGATGGCTCATCTGTGCCGGTTTCTCCTAATTATAAGAGGGGGTTGCTGGAAATATTCAAATGATAAAACCATATAAGGCATATAAGTTCATATAAGCTGGAACAACAAATGAGTTCAAAGTTAAATCATATACATTGCTTCAAATCCTGTATCTCAAGTTAGACCAAAGCAATCAATGGAGGTTTTTCTTCATGCCCTTATATGCCTTATATGGTTCAAAAAAACTTAATTGTTTCTAAATGTTTTGTACTTTCATCCCACCTAATTATTAACAAAACGAAAAACAATGAAGACAACCAAAACGTATCTTAAAAACCTGGTATATATGGTAAATGGTGCTGCCATTGAAGTACATAAAGCCCTTGGCCCCGGCCTCCTTGAAAGTGTATATCACAAATGTTTAAAAAAGGAATTAATAATCAAAGAAATCAATTTTCAATCAGAACTAATTGTACCGGTCCATAATAAAGACTTGGATATAAATGCTGAATTGCGATGTGATTTTTTTATTGAGGATATTTTAGTAGTTGAATTAAAGGCTGTCGAATCTGTTCTCCCCATTCATGAAGCCCAGTTATTAACCTATATGAAATTACTTGAAGTACCTGAAGGACTTCTGATCAACTTTAATACTGTGAACATCTTTAAAGAGGGACAAAAAAACTTATGTAAATGAGCTATACCGTGGTTTGCCAGCCTAACTAAAATATAACCATATAAGGCATATAAGTTACATATAAGTGAGAAAGCCATTAATCCTCTTATTCAGCCTACATTAGATCAATTTAACTATCAACTAAGATAGTTTAGCAACCTAAACTTTAAAGAAAATCCTTATATGCCCTTATATGTCTTATATGGTTCAAAGAATTTCTTCAATGTCCTCATATGCCTTATATGGTTCAAAATCAATCATAAAACATCCAAGATACCCCAAACCGTACCCCACCATCCTTCATAGGATAAGAAGGTACTGTATAGTAGCTGAAATCATTCATGAAGAAACCAAGGTTGTGCCATTTCAGGAATAAGCGGGCTCGTTTGATCTGGAGTGTGAGGAAAAAGTTGGCATAGGCATAATCACCAAGTTCTTTTTCGTTTTGGATATAGAAACCTCTTGTAGCCGGCATATATGCGTAAGAGTAATAGCTTGTATTGTAGAAAACATCAATACCAGTTTGCATAATAGTAGCCTGTTTGAAAAGGTCCTTCGTGAAATAAATGGAGGCACTACCTATAAGCTCCGGGATTCTGATACCTTCTGGATTGGAAGCTGTTTGATAAATAACACGGGTATCAAAACTCCAATTGCCGGCCTTAAACAGTTTTTTTGCCTGCAATTGTAAGACCTGCAAGTTTTTACTTAGCTGAGCAGGAAATCCGATGGAATCCAGGTAAACAAAATTCTCAACTGCATAAACGTTTAGATCAGCTCTGAACGACTTATAACTGATGCTTGCTTTGTTGATCAGGAAATATTGTTTTTTAAAATTGTTCTCCCAACGAAAATGATTGGATCTGTAAAAACTGTAAAACTGATCCACCTCCTGGTTGGCATTTTGTAATTCGTATTGTAAGGTCCCGAATTTTGTATTCAGTTTAAGTTTTCCAATGAGGTTAAAATCTCCGACGTTTGAGTTCCCGGTAACAAAATCCCCAAAGAAATCTAGTTTTAAAACATCCGATACTTTAAAAGATACTTCTCCTGTTGGTATAAGCTGATTGTATTTCGATTCAATTGAATCCACTGAATGTTCAGCATACAGATGCCTGAGCATAAAATTGAAAGTCAGCAACTGGTCTTTAGCGTTATCCCCATTTGTCCATGCTATTTGGTTTTCCATGGAGTAGGTGAAGGTCGAGTCAAATGTGGGATTTACAGAATCATGGGTAAACTGGTAATATCCTTTTTGGTCTGTTAATGGTTGCTCATATTTCCAGGTTTTATCCGATAATAGGATGGAGTGGGAAATGTTCCCGGGGTTCAATCTGTTAAACAGGGACTTGTATTGAGTGGTATCGTTCGGATCGAATCTTTTTCTTTTGGAAAGTTTAAAAAACTGCTTAATGTAATAACTGTTTTCTCTGTAGTAGTTTGTTGCCTCGTTGAGATTAACCAGGAATCCTCTTCTGTCAGTTGAAATGTTTTCTTCAAAAACTGTATCGTAAATAATACCACCGTTCTCTTCAATTTTCAGTTTATTGTGAATATAGTGTGCTAAAACCATGTATCGGAAATCTTTGCTATGAAAGCGTGATTTAAAAACGAAGTTTTTATCATCCGATAATTGATTGGTGTAGTAACCGGGTGAATTTACGTACCTGAAATTAATACCGGCTGTTATCCATGACGCCATATTTTGGGAATGATCAACATGTAGGTTTTGTTCTTTTTTAGCACCCTGGATAAAGAATAAGTGGGTAAAGGGTTTCCCAACCCAATAATGTTGTATGCTATCGTTGTGATAGAGGTACTGATCAAATGAATGGATACCAAAATTAAATCCACTATTGATCACCGGATTGTAAACCATGTTTACATGTGCGAGACCGGGATTACCAAGAGTAGCGTAATAGTAACCTGGTAGGGTAGGGGGGTCATAGTTTTCTACATTGGTGATCAATGTATCTATTTCAGTTAGGAATTGGGTTCCCTGTGTTTCGAAATTATTATAGAAATAATAAACTTTGGTTGTGTCCGGGAAATTGGGTTGAATAGTATCTTGGGCTCTTGTGCCCAGAAAAGTTGTGAGTAATAATACTAAAACAGGTATAAACTGCATTGGGGCAAGTCTCAAATATGAGGGCCTTTTTCTCGCCACTAAGTCACTAATGCTCGAATTATTCACAAAGGATAAAATCCAGCCTAAATTCTCTTCGTGAAACTTAGTGTCTTTGTGTCTTTGTGGCATTTATTATTCAGTAGTTTATTAAATACAAAGTAAAACAATAAATGGTTGTAAATAGTATGGGAGGGGCAAAAAAAAACCCTGAAGTGAGAATACTCTACTTCAGGGTTATAAAATCTGGCGACGACCTACTTTCCCACCTGAGGGCAGTATCATCGGCGCTGGTAGGCTTAACTTCTCTGTTCGGAATGGGAAGAGGTGGACCCCACCGCAATAGTCACCATAAAATCTTTATCCTCCGGAGCTTTAGCGAAGGAGGATCGTCTTCAATAAATGAGGACGTTAAATCATTAAAAGACATATAAAAGAAAGAAAATACAGAAATCGTATTAAGGAACAAAAAGCACATTAGAAAGCTTACGGGTAATTAGTACTGCTCGGCTTTGCCATTACTGACTTTACACCTGCAGCCTATCAACGTCCTAGTCTTGAACGACCCTTAAAAGAAATCTCATCTTGGGCTGAGTTTCGTGCTTAGATGCTTTCAGCACTTATCTCATCCATACATAGCTACCCTGCGGTGCTGCTGGCGCCACAACAGGTACACTAGAGGTATGTCCAACCCGGTCCTCTCGTACTACGGTCAGGTGCCCTCAAATTTCTAACGCCCACAACAGATAGGGACCGAACTGTCTCGCGACGTTCTGAACCCAGCTCG
>CAYQWA010000010.1:0-164563 GCA_964421215.1 uncultured Bacteroidales bacterium
TGTTAATGGAGTTCAGGCTGCCTCAGCGCTTAATATAACATTTGGGCTTTCATACCGGTTTAATAAGTTTTGTGACGAACCGACCCTGCTTAATGAACCGATTGAATCAGTTCATTAGAGCACAAAAAAACCGCACATTGCAAATAAATGCACTGTGCGGTTTTTTAAATTCATCCGATGACTTAGGCTCACCGTATGATTATGTGATTAATACTACCTCATGTATTTAAAATCCCTTCCAATGTATCTTGCCTGGTTACCTAGTTGTTCTTCGATGCGAAGCAACTGGTTGTATTTTGCAATACGGTCGGAACGGCTTGCAGAGCCAGTTTTTATTAATCCTGTATTCAGGGCAACAGCCAGGTCTGCAATGGTTGTATCTTCTGTTTCACCAGAACGGTGGCTCATAACTGATGTATATGAGTTTTGAGTGGCAAGGTTAACAGCATTTATGGTTTCAGTCAATGTACCGATCTGGTTTACTTTAATCAGGATTGAATTGGCAACACCCATGTCAATTCCTTTTTGAAGCCTGTCTGTATTTGTTACAAATAAATCATCTCCAACCAGTTGGATTTTGTTACCCATTTTTTCTGTTTGCAACTTCCATCCGTCCCAGTCATCTTCCGCCATTCCGTCTTCGATGGATACAATAGGATATTTCTCAACCCAGTCGTTCCAGAAGTCAACCATTTGTGCGGGCGTTAGTTTATCACCGGTTGACCATTTAAGGTGGTAAACATTTTCTTCAGCTACGTAATACTCTGAAGATGCAGGATCAAGCGCGATACAAATATCATCACCAGGTTTGTAACCTGCTTTTTCAATGGCTTCCAAAACAACTTTGATGGCTTCTTCATTTGATCCCAGGTTGGGAGCAAAACCGCCTTCGTCGCCAACATTGGTGGAATGGCCAAGCTTCTTCAAAACAGCCTTTAGGTTATGAAATATTTCTGCTCCCATTCTTAATGCATGGTGGAAAGATTTAGCTCCTACCGGCATGATCATAAATTCCTGGAAATCGATGCTGTTGTCAGCATGTGATCCACCATTAAGAATATTCATCATAGGAATAGGAAGTGTATTGGCATTTACTCCTCCAACGTATCTAAAAAGTGCCTGATCGGTTTCAAGAGCAGCGGCTTTTGCAACTGCAAGAGAAACACCAAGAATAGCATTGGCACCGAGATTGGCTTTATTGGGTGTTCCATCAAGTTCCAGCATCCTGGCATCAATCTCATTTTGATCAGTTACATAATATCCGTTCAATTCTTCATTTAGAATACTGTTTACATTATGAACAGCTTTCTGAACACCTTTTCCAAGATAAATGCTTTTTTCACCATCCCTGAGTTCTACAGCCTCATGAATTCCGGTTGATGCTCCTGATGGAACAGCTGCACGTGCAACAATACCTGAATCGGTCATTACATCAACTTCTACAGTTGGATTTCCTCTTGAATCAAGGATCTGACGGGCATGAACATTTAATATCGTACTCATAGTTATTTCTTTAGTATTAAGTTATATGATTGGCAAAAATAAAAAAAAGGATAAAGCATGATACTTTACCCTTTCTTTATAATGTAAAGATTATATTAATTTTTCTCTTTCTCTTCGTCGTCTTTGCTTTCTTCCTTAGGCTCTTCTTTGGCAGGTTCTTCAGCTTTTGCTTCAGGTTCTTCTTTTGCCACTTCCTCATTCTTGGATTCTTCCTTCACTTCGGCAACAGGTTCTTCAACAACTTCTGCTTCAGCTTTCACTTCTTCCTTAACCTCTTCCTTTACTTCTTCCTCAGCTTTAGCTTCTACTGCTTCTTCGACGGGTGTTTCAGCTACAGCTTTTTCAGTCTTTGCTTCATCAGTTACTTCTTCAACTACATCTTCTACTGGAGCATCAGCAACAGCAGTTTCAGCAACAGCACCTTCTTCAGTTTTCTTTTTACCGCCTCTTCTTCTTCTCTTCGACTTGGTTTCAGCAGCCTTTTCAGTCAACAGGTTCTCATTATAATCAACCAGTTCCATCATACACATTTCGGCATTGTCACCGAGCCTGGCACCGGTTTTAATGATGCGCGTATACCCACCTGGTCTGTCAGCTACTTTTGAAGATATCTCCCTGAACAACTCGGTTACAGCTTCTTTGTTCTGCAGGTAACTAAAAACAACCCTTCTCAAATGAGTAGCCTCTTCCTTGCTTGTTTTTGTTGTTACAGATAATTTAGATTTTGTAATCAGTGGTTCAACATATGTTCTTAATGCTTTAGCTTTAGCAACAGTTGTGTTGATTCGTTTGTGAAGGATCAACGAACTTGCCATATTAGCCAGCATTGCTTTCCTGTGAGCACTCTTCCTCGATAAGTGATTTATTTTTCTCCTGTGTCTCATCTCAATTATTCCTTATCTAATTTATATTTAGAGATATTCATTCCAAATTCCAACCCTTTGGTTTTCACCAGTTCTTCAAGTTCGGTCAATGATTTTTTACCAAAGTTCCTGAACTTGAGCAGGTCGTTTTTATTAAATTGAACGAGGTCGCCCAATGTATCAACATCGGCAGCCTTCAAACAATTCAGTGCCCTGACGGAGAGGTCGAGGTCAACCAGTTTTGTTTTAAGCAATTGCCTTGTATGTAATGAACTTTCGTCAAATTCTTCAGTAACAGTTTTCTCTTCAGAATCAAGTGTAATTCTTTCATCAGAGAATAACATAAAATGATGAATGAGGATTTTTGCAGCCTCTTTCAGTGCATTTTTTGGATGGATTGATCCATCGGTCTGAAGGTCGAGAATAAGCTTCTCATAGTCAGTTTTCTGTTCAACCCTGTAGTTTTCAACCCTGTACTTCACATTTTTAACAGGGGTATGGATTGAATCCATGAAAATTGTACCTATGCTTGCATTCAGGGTTTTATTCTCTTCAGCTGGGATGTAACCTCTTCCTTTCTCAATATTCAATTCGATAGAAAGCTTAACATTTGATTCCATGTTACAGATCTCCACATCCGGATTCAGTACTTGAAATACTGATAAGAATTTATTGATGTCACCAGCTTTAAATACTTCCTGGTCTCCAATAACGATGTGAACTTTTTCGCTGTTTTCACTTTCTATTTGTTTTCTGAATCTGATCTTTTTGAAATTCAGGATAATCTCAGAAACATCCTCAACAACGCCTTTAATGGTTGAGAATTCCTGGTCGACACCTTCAATTTTGATGGAGGTAATTGCATAACCTTCCAGTGAGGAAAGTAAAATACGCCTTAAAGCGTTACCTATCGTGATACCAAAACCGGGTTCCAAAGGGCGAAACTCAAAGCTACCATCAGCTTCGCTGGACTCGATCATGATCACTTTATCAGGTTTTTGAAATGCTAAAATTGCCATTATCAGCTGTTTATATTTACAATTATTTAGATCTAATTTTTATTTCGAGTACAATTCCACGATCAGCTGTTCCTTGATGTTCTCAGGAATTTCTTCCCTATCAGGATAATTAAGGAATTTTCCAATCATTTGGTTTTCATCCCACTCCAGCCATGAAAATGCATGAGCACTGCCTGCCAATGAGTTTGTGATCGCTTCTAATGATTTGGACTTTTCCCTAACTCCGATAACATCACCTGGTTTTACTGAATACGAAGGAATGCTACAAATTTCACCATTCACAGTAATGTGTCTGTGACCTACAAGCTGGCGAGCACCTGACCTTGTTGGGGAAATTCCCAAACGGAATACTACATTATCAAGCCTCGCTTCGATTAATTGAAGAAGGATTTCACCGGTAATTCCTTTTTTTCTTGATGCCTTAACAAAAACATTCTTAAACTGACGTTCAAGAATACCATAAGTATACTTGGCTTTTTGTTTTTCCATCAACTGAATGCTGTATTCCGATTGTTTTCTTCTTCTTTTAGAAGCACCGTGTTGTCCCGGAGGATAATTTTTTCTTTCGTAATGTTTATCAGGACCAAAGATAGGATCCTTGAAT
The DNA here is from genome assembly GCA_964421215.1 of uncultured Bacteroidales bacterium. Taxonomy (GTDB): domain Bacteria; phylum Bacteroidota; class Bacteroidia; order Bacteroidales; family JAADJA01; genus JAADJA01. The sequence continues at coordinate 3,990 of CAYQWA010000010.1, forward strand.
TTCCTGGCTATTTTCGATTTCGGTCCAATATATCTTGCCATTTCTATTTATTTTCTATTTCGTAAATCTATCCCGATAGCATCGGGATCTAAAATTAACATAATCCTTAGACTCTTCTTCTTTTAGGTGGCCTGCAGCCATTATGAGGAAGCGGTGTAACATCAGTAATTTCCATTACTTCAATTCCTGCAGAATGCAAAGTCCTGATTGCAGATTCTCTACCTGATCCAGGTCCTTTAACAAACACTTTAACTTTACGTAGTCCGAGGTCATAAGCTACTTTGGCGCAGTCCTCTGCTGCCATTTGTGCTGCATATGGGGTATTCTTTTTTGATCCTCTGAATCCCATTTTTCCTGCAGAAGCCCATGAAATTACCTGTCCTGAATTGTTGGTTAAGGTAATTATAATATTGTTAAATGAAGCACTTACATAAGCTCTTCCAATCGCTTCAACTTTAACAACCCTCTTCTTTCCAGATTTGGTTTTCTTTGCCATACTAAATTAATTTACCTTCTATTTTATTTCTTAACTATTAACCTGTTGGTGCTTTCTTTTTATTAGCCACAGTTTTTTTCCTTCCTTTACGGGTACGTGCATTGTTTTTGGTACTCTGACCACGTAAAGGCAATCCAATACGATGACGAATTCCGCGATAGGTTCCGATGTCCTGCAAACGTTTGATGTTCATTTGTGTTTGCGACCTCAATTCACCTTCAACTTTTACTTTGTCACCAATTACAGTACGGATCTTACTTTGTTCATCATCTGACCAATCCTGTACTTTTTTGTCCCAGTCAACACCGGCTTCAGTTAAAATAGACTGAGCCGTAGACCTGCCTATCCCGTAAATGTAGGTTAAAGCTATTTCGCCTCTTTTGTTTTTTGGGATATCAATTCCTGCTATACGAGCCATATAATTGAAATTTTAAATTTTAAATTCTAAATTATGGATTGTTTATCCTTGTCTTTGTTTGTACTTTGGATTCTTTTTATTTATCACGTACAATCTGCCCTTCCTGCGTACAATCTTGCAATCCGGTGTTCTTTTCTTTACTGATGCCCTAACTTTCATTGTTATTAGTTTTTATTTGTACCTGAATGTTATCCGTCCTTTTGTTAGATCGTATGGTGACATTTCCAACTTCACTTTATCACCAGGCAATATTTTAATGTAATGCATTCTCATTTTCCCTGAAATGTGGGCTGTAATCACATGTCCGTTTTCAAGTTCAACGCGAAACATCGCATTTCCCAGTGATTCTATTACTGTACCATCTTGTTCTATTGAGGCTTGTTTTGCCATACTAAAGTCCGGATTAAATTTTATTTTTTGTTCAACACTTCTTCAATATATTCAAAAGTTGATAAAACTTCGGCTTTCCCTTTCCTAACCACCACATCGTGTTCATAATGAGCAGATGGTTTCCTGTCTGCAGTCCTGAATGTCCAGCCATCACTCTCCTGAACTACCTTACGGCCACCAAGATTAATCATTGGTTCAATAGCCAGTACTACACCTTCCATCAGCATATGTCCAGTTCCTCTTTTCCCAAAGTTAGGCACTTCAGGTTTTTCGTGAAGATTTGCTCCAAGTCCATGTCCCACTAGATCTCTGACCACCGAATATCCAAAACTTTCAACATAGGTCTGGACAGCATTTCCGATGTCTCCTACCCTGTTTCCGGCAACTGCTTTTTCAATACCAAGGTACAGGGATTCTTTCGTCCGTTCCAGCAATTTAGCTGTTTCTTCATTAATCTCCCCAACTGCAAAGGTATAGGCTGAATCACCGTAAAAACCTTTTTTGTAAGTTCCACAATCCACAGAAACAATATCACCCTCTTTCAACTCCCTTTGGGATGGAAATCCATGAACCACATGTTCATTAACTGAAATGCATAATGTATATGGAAATCCGTTGTATCCCTTAAATCCAGGTTCTGCTCCATGATCCCTGATAAATCTTTCGGCAGTTTTATCAAGGTCAATGGTTTTTACTCCGGGTTTAATGAGCCTGGCTACTTCAGCCAGTGTTTTACCAACAAGCAAAGAACTTTCTCTTATTAACTCTATTTCTTCCTCTGATTTGACAATCATTTCAATATCTCCTCAGTGGTTAAGGCTATCCTGTCATACTAAATGATGAACGGCCTTTGATCCTGCCCGACTTGGTCAATCCGTCGTAATGCCTCATGAGCAGGTGACTTTCAATTTGTTGCAAGGTATCCAGTACTACACCAACAAGGATAAGTAAGGATGTACCTCCATAAAACTGCGCAAAGGTAGTACTTACTCCAAATTGAGCTACAATTGCCGGCATAATCGCTACGAATCCAAGGAATATGGATCCCGGCAACGTTATTCTTGACATAATGTTATCAATGAACTCTGCAGTTTTCCTTCCTGGTTTCACGCCTGGGATAAAACCACCGTTTTTCTTCATATCATCCGCCATCTGGTTAGGATTGATCGTAATTGCTGTATAGAAATAAGTAAACAATATGATCATTATGAAGAAAGTGAGGTTGTACCAAAATCCGTTAATATCAGCGAATGCGGTTACAAAACCTGACATGCTATCGGATGATGCAAATCCTGCAAGTGTAATGGGCAGAAACATGATAGCCTGGGCAAAAATGATCGGCATTACACCGGCCGCATTAACTTTCAATGGGATATACTGTCGAACACCGCCGTATTGTTTGTTTCCCACAATACGTTTGGCATACTGCACCGGTATTCTTCTTGTTCCCTGTACCAGCAGGATACAAAGCAGAATAACAAATACCAGTATTGCTATTTCCAGTACAAAGTATACCAGTCCTCCACCCTGTTCTTCCATTCTTGCAACAAATTCACCGAATAATGCGAAAGGCAGATTGGCAATAATACCAATCATGATGATCAGAGAAATACCGTTACCAATTCCTTTATCGGTAATCCTTTCACCCAACCACATGATAAATAGTGATCCGGCGGTTAATGTAATAATTGATGAAATTCCAAAGAAAGATAACATACTTACCCCTGTAGTTCCCGGGTCGAACGGGTAAATGGCTTCAGGAGGAAGCTGACGTACCAGGTTTCCGATGTATGCAGGAGATTGGAAAACAAGAATGATAACCGTCAGGTAACGTGTGATCTGGTTGATCTTTCTTCTTCCGCTTTCACCTTCCTTTTGTAATTTCTGGAAATATGGAATTGCCATACCCAACAGCTGAACTACGATGGATGCAGAAATGTAAGGCATGATTCCCAGAGCAAAAACACTGGCGTTTGAAAATGCACCTCCTGAAAACATATTCAGCAGACCAAGAAGACCATCCTGTGTTTGATTCTGCAATGCAGAAAGCATATGAGGATCAACACCAGGTAAGGTAACAAAAGAACCTAACCTGTATATAAGGATGATTCCCAGTGTGTAAAGAATACGGTTTCTGAGATCTTCAATTTTTGAAATATTTCTTAATGTCTCAATTAATTTTTTCATCCGGGATTAGATTTTTGTTGCAACTCCGCCTTGCTTTTCAATGGCTTCGATTGCAGTTTTTGAAAATGCATGAGCTTTAACTTCGAGTTTAGCTTTTAATTCACCTCTGCCTAAGATCTTCACAAGATCCTTTTTGGAGGCAAGTCCATTTTCAATTAAAGTATCAATATCGATTGCTTTCAGCTTTTTGTTATCAGCTAATTTTTGCAATGCATCGATGTTAATACCTCTGTATTCAACACGGTTAATATTTTTAAAACCAAATTTAGGAACCCTTCTGTAAAGTGGCATTTGTCCTCCTTCAAAACCTGGTTTACTCTTGTAACCTGATCTTGACTTAGCACCTTTGTGTCCTTTTGTGGCAGTTCCGCCATATCCGGAGCCCTGTCCGCGCGCAATCCTTTTCTTGCTTTTTACAGATCCCTTTGCCGGTTTAAGATTACTTAAATCCATCGTATATTAATTATAACGTTATTAAATTTCTTCAACTGTAATTAAGTGGTTAACTTTTGCGATCATACCCATAATCTGAGGTGTTCCTTCCACTTCTTTCACCTGTTGCATTTTTGTCAGACCAAGTGCAGTAAGCGTCGCTTTCTGACGTTTATGCCTGCCTATCCGACTTTTCACCTGTTTGATCCTGTATTTTTTCATTTCAAGTAAATTATCCGTTAAAAACTTTGTCGAGTTCAACACCCCTTAGTTGTGCAATTGTGTGTGGGTCTCTCAGTTGAACAAGTGCATTAATTGTAGCTTTTACTACACTGTGGGGGTTTGATGAACCTTTTGATTTTGCAAGTACATCCTTAACACCAACACTTTCAAGAACAGCACGCATCGCACCTCCAGCAATTACACCTGTACCAGGGGCAGCAGGTTTGATAAAAACTCTGGCACCACTATATTTACCATCCTGTTCATGGGGTAAAGTACCATTAAGGATAGGCACCTTAATCAGGTTTTTCTTAGCGTCATCAATTCCTTTTGCAATGGCAGAAGTAACTTCTTTGGCTTTACCAAGGCCGTACCCAACAACACCCTGTTCGTTACCAACAACAACAATAGCTGAGAAGCTGAATGTACGTCCACCTTTGGTAACTTTAGTTACCCTTTGAATGCTGACGAGTCTGTCTTTAAACTCTATATCGCTAGATTTTACTCTTTTAATGTTTACGTTTGCCATAATAATTAAAATTTAAGTCCGCTTTTCCTTGCAGCGTCAGCTAATGCTTTAACTCTGCCATGATATAAATAACCGTTCCTGTCAAAAACAACAGTTTCTATTCCTGCTTCTTTTGCTTTTTCAGCTATTGATTTACCAACTTTTGCAGCCTGTTCTATTTTATTGGATTTTTCTTTGACCAATTCTGAAGAAGCCGATAATAGGGTATGTCCTGCCAAATCGTCAATAAGCTGAACATAAATTCCTTTGTTGCTTCTGAAAACAGTCATACGCGGTCTTTCAGCAGAGCCGGATATGGTTTTCCTGATCCGCATTTTGATCCTGTTTCTTCTGTACTGCTTTCTGTTTTTTGTAGCCATTCTATTTAAATTTTTCTAAATTTTACTATTCTGCAGCAGCTTTACCAGCTTTCTTCCTAAGTTCTTCACCCTGGAACTTAACACCTTTACCTTTGTAGGGTTCAGGCTTACGGAAAGATCTGATTTTTGCAGCAACCTGTCCGATCAACTGTTTATCAATAGATTTCAGTGTAATGGTTGGATTTTTACCCCTTTCTGAAACGGTTTCAACTTTTACTTCATCGGGAAGCTGAAACACGATGTTGTGCGAAAACCCAAGGGATAGTTCCAATACCTGGCCTTTTGCATCAGCTTTATAACCAACACCAACCAGTTCCTGTACAATTGTGAATCCCTCGTTTACACCCTGAATCATATTAGAAATCAATGAGCGGTATAAGCCGTGTTTTGCTTTACTGTCTTTTTGCTCATCTTTACGGGCAAGTTCAATTTTACCATCTTCAACATTTAAAGTAATCTTAGGATCAACTTGCTGATGAAGTTCACCTAATTTACCTTTTACAGTTACAAGGTTACTATCTGAAACCTCAATCTGTACACCTTCCGGTAATGTGATGGGTAATTTTCCTATTCGTGACATATTCTTAATCTTCTGTATTAACTAACATAACATAAAACTTCACCACCAATATGGAGCTTTCTTGCTTCCTTATCGGTCATCACACCCTGTGATGTTGAAACTATAGCAATTCCAAGGCCATTCAATACACGTGGCAAATTGTCAGACGAAGAATACGTACGTAATCCAGGACGACTTGCTCTTTCCAGTTTATTTATAGCAGAAAGCTTAGATTCAGGATGATATTTTAAGGCTATCTTAATGGAGCCTGGTGCTTTTTCCTCCTCAAATTTATAATTGAGTATGTATCCTTTTTCAAAAAGGATTTTAGTAATTTCCTTTTTGAGATTAGAAGCAGGAATTTCCACCATCCTGTGATTAGCCATAATAGCATTTCTAATCATTGTAAGATAATCTGCAATTGGATCTGTTATCATTTTTCTATCGTTAAAATTTACCAACTAGCTTTTTTCACTCCGGGAATAAGGCCTTTAAGTGCCATCTCCCTGAAATTAATTCGCGAGACTCCAAACTGACGCATATATCCTTTTGGTCTTCCCGAAAGGTTACAACGGTTGTGGAGGCGTACTTTTGACGAGTTCTTTGGCAATTTTTGCAGTGCAACATAATCGCCGGCAGCTTTTAATTCTTCTCTTTTCGCTGCATATTGCTCAACCATTCTGCGCCTTTTAACTTCGCGCGCTTTCATTGATTCTTTAGCCATAAAGCGTTATTTTTTTTGATTTTTAAAAGGTAATCCAAATTCTTTCAAAAGTGCAAGACATTCTTTATCAGTTTTAGCACTTGTAACGAACGTAATGTCCATTCCGTTCATATGGGTTACCTTATCAATATCTATTTCCGGAAAGATGATCTGTTCAGTAACTCCAAATGAATAATTTCCACGTCCGTCGAATCCTTTATCACTGATTCCTCTGAAGTCCCTAACCCTGGGAATAGCAACTGCTACTAGTCTATCGAGAAATTCGTACATTTTCTCTCCTCTGAGCGTTACTCTTACACCTATGGGCATTCCTTTCCTTAGTTTAAAGTTGGAGATATCCTTTTTTGATTTGGTGGCTACAGCTTTCTGACCGGTAATCTGAGACATTTCTTCGATTCCTTTGTCGATCAGTTTTTTATCTGTAATAGCATCTCCCAATCCCTGGTTAACACTAATCTTAAGCAACCTGGGTATTTCCATTGAACTACTATAGCCGAATTGCTCTTTTAATGCGGGAGCTATTTCGTCCTTGTATTTCGTTTTTAACCTTGGTATATATTCCATTACTTAATTACCTCCCCGGTTTTTTTAGAATACCTAACTATTTTTTCTGACTTATCATCAAGCTTACGGCCAACCCTTGTAGGATTACCTGCAGCGTCAATCACTTTTAGATTGGAGAGATGAACATATCCCTCTTTTTTGATGATACCACCTTTTGGGTTTTCAGCGTTTGGTTTCGTATGTTTCGAAACCAGGTTAACACCTTCAACAATGGCTTTCGACTTAACAACATCTACAAACAGGACTTTACCCTGGCTGCCTTTGTTGTTACCGGAAATAACCATTACATTATCACCCTTTTTTATATGCAATTTCTTACGCATGATCACTATATGATTTAAAGCACCTCTGGTGCAAGTGAAACAATCTTCATGTATTGTTTTTCACGTAATTCCCTGGCAACAGGTCCGAATATACGGGTTCCTATCATTTCACCTGCCTGATTTAAGAGAACTACTGCATTGTCATCAAAACGAATGTAAGATCCGTCAGGACGTCTTCTTTCTTTTTTTGTTCTAACAATAACAGCTTTGGCAACTGTACCTTTCTTAATGTTTCCAGAAGGAATAGTATGCTTTACCGTAACAACTATCTTATCACCGATAGAAGCATATCTTCTGTTGGTACCGCCGAGTACCCTGATGCAAAGAACTTCTCTTGCACCGCTATTGTCAGCAACTGCTAATCTTGATTCTTGTTGTACCATTATTTAGCCCTTTCAATGATTTCAACTAATCTCCAACATTTATTTTTACTCAACGGTCTTGTTTCCATTATGCGGACCGTATCACCAATATTGCTGTCATTCTTTTCATCATGAGCAATAAACTTGGAAGTTTTTTTAACAAACTTTCCATAGATAGGGTGCTTTACCTTTCTCTCTACTACAACCACGATGGATTTGTCCATCTTATCGCTTACAACAAGCCCCGTCCTTTCTTTCCGAATTTTTCTGGTTTCCATTATTTATCAATATTATTTGATTCTTCAAGCTCTCGTTTACGCAATTCTGTTTTAATCCTTGCGATAATTTTCCTGTAAGCTTTAAGTTTGTTTGGATTTTCCAATGGAGAAACAGCATGGTTAATCTTTAATTTAACCAGTTGCTTGGATTCGTCCTCCAGGCGTTCTTTAAGTTCAGCTGTTGACAGCTCTCTAATTACATCTTGTTCCATCGCTTACTTTATTTTATTCTTCAACATAGTCACGTCTAACAACAAATTTGGTTGTTACAGGAAGCTTTTGTGCTGCAAGCCTCAGGGCTTCTTTAGCAACGTCTAGTGGTACACCACCTGCTTCAAAAAGAACTCTTCCTGGTGTAACTCTTGCCACAAACATTTCAGGTGCTCCTTTACCTTTACCCATACGAACCTCTGCAGGTTTTTTGGTGATGGGTTTATCCGGAAATATCCTGATCCAAATCTGACCTTCACGTTTCATGTGACGGGTAACAGCTTGACGGGCAGCTTCAATTTGCCTTCCAGTGATCCAGGTTGTTTCCAGGGATTTGATCCCAAAAGAACCGAATGCAAGTTGGTGACCCCTGTTGGAGTTCCCTTTCATCCTGCCCTTTTGCATTTTCCTGTATTTCGTTTTCTTCGGCTGTAACATTATCTCGAAATATTAATATTATCTACTAAAATTATCTTCTTCTTCCTTTTCCACGTCCGCGACCACCTTCACCATGTTTTTTGCCTTCCTGTGAAAACTGGGCGGTAACGTCTCTTTTTCCAAAAATTTCACCTTTACAGATCCATACTTTTACACCAATTCTTCCGTATGTGGTGTGTGCTTCAACCAAAGCATAGTCAATGTCAGCACGTAAAGTATGCAATGGGATCCTTCCATCCTTGTAGATCTCACCCCTCGCCATTTCAGCACCACCGAGTCTTCCGGAAATTAAAACCTTAATTCCTTCTGCTCCTATTCTCATAGTGGATGCAATAGCAGTTTTGATAGCACGGCGGTAGGAAACCCTTCCTTCAATCTGCTTCGCAATTGTATTGGCAACGATTACAGCATCAAGCTCAGGCCTCTTAATTTCAGAGATGTTGATCTGGATCTCTTTTTTGGTAAGCTTTTTTAACTCTTCCTTCAGTTTATCTACTTCCTGACCACCTTTACCAATAATGATACCGGGGCGGGCTGTAAATATAGTAACGGTAACAAGCTTCAGTGTACGTTCGATCAAAATCTTTGAAATGCCGGCTTTTGATAACCTTGCATTCAGGTATTTTCTGATCTTGTCATCTTCAACAAGTTTTTGTTCATAATGACGTCCACCGTACCAACTGGAATCCCATCCTCTGATGATTCCTAACCTTAAGCCTATCGGATTTGTTTTTTGTCCCATTATAAATCAGTTATAACTTTAATTTTCTTGAAAATCATTTTTATTGTCAACAATCAATGTAACATGATTGGAACGTTTACGGATTCTGTAAGCTCTTCCCTGAGGTGCTGTTTGAATACGTTTTAACATTCTGGCACTGTCAACAGAAATTTCTTTAACAAAAAGGTTGGCGTCTTCAATTCTAACGCCTTCATTTTTTGCCTGCCAGTTAGCGATTGCCGACAGCAATAATTTATGTAACCTGGCTGAAGCCTGCATAGGCGAATGTTTTAAAATATGAAGCGCTTTTTCAACTTCAACACCCCTTACAAGTCCTGCAGCTAATCTCATTTTCCTGGGTGAAGTCGGGCAATTGTTCAACTTAGCAAAAGCTACACTCTTTTTTGCCTCTTTATTTGCTTCAGCAGTTATTCGTTTTCTAGATCCCATTTTTAGATAATTTCTAAGTTAAAATCGTATGTTATCTTCTGCCTTTATCTTTACTACCGGCATGTCCTCTGAAAATACGGGTTGGTGCAAATTCACCTAATTTATGTCCCACCATGTTTTCAGTAATGTAAACCGGGATAAATTTGTTTCCATTGTGAACGGCAATTGTCTGCCCTACAAAATCAGGAGATATAATGGAAGCTCTTGACCAGGTTTTGATCACGGTCTTTTTGTTTGACTCAACATTGGCCATAACTTTCTTCTCCAGTTTGTAATGTATATATGGTCCTTTTTTTAATGATCGGCTCATAACTTAATTATTTTTTGCGTCGTTCGATAATGTATTTGCTTGATGCTTTTTTCTTAGCACGGGTTTTATAACCTTTGGCTGGTAATCCTTTTCTTGACCTTGGATGTCCTCCTGAGGCTCTACCTTCACCACCACCCATTGGGTGATCAACCGGGTTCATAACCACACCACGAGTTCTTGGCCTGCGGCCTAACCATCTGCTTCTACCAGCTTTACCTGAAACTTCAAGGCTATGGTCAGGATTGGATACCATTCCTACAGTAGCTTTACATGTTTGAAGGATCATGCGGGTTTCACCGGAAGGAAGTTTGATTATGGCAAATTTCCCTTCACGAGATACCAACTGGGCATATGATCCTGCACTCCTGGCCATTTTTGCACCCTGGCCCGGACGAAGCTCAATGTTATGAACGATGGTACCGAAAGGTATTTCGCTCAGGTACATGCTGTTTCCAACATCGGGTGATATACCTTTGCCGGAAACCACTTCCTGTCCTACCTTAAGGCCATGAGGAGCAATAATGTACCTCTTTTCGCCATCATTGTAGAAGAGCAATGCTATCCTGGCGGTCCTGTTCGGATCGTACTCAATGGTTTTTACTTTTGCGGGAATTCCTTCTTTATCCCTTTTAAAATCAATGATCCGGTATTTTTGCTTATGACCACCACCCATATAACGCATGGTCATTTTACCTTCATTGTTCCTACCTCCCGATTTCTTCAAGGGTGCCAGCAAACTCTTTTCAGGTTTTGAGGCAGTTATTTCATCGAACGCACTAATTATCTTAAAGCGTTGACTGGATGTCGTCGGTTTGAATTTTTTTAAAGCCATCTATCTTAAATATTGCTGTAAAAATCAATAGTTTCACCATCGGCTAATGTTACGATAGCCTTTTTATAAGAATTTGTTCTCCCAGAAATTACTCCACCTTTGGTAAATCTGCTTTTTTCTTTACCAGAGTAAATCATGGTATTAACGGATATTACATCTACTCCATAAAAGTCTTCAACCGCTTTTTTGATCTGGATCTTATTCGCTTTTTTGTGAACGATAAATCCGTAACGATTGAGCTTCTCACCCATATCCGTCATCTTCTCTGTTATCACCGGTTTAATTAAAATATTCATCGTACCGTATTTTTTAATTTACTGAATGACTCTTTTGAATTTCTTCAATTGAACTCTCAACTATTAGAATATTGTTCGCATTAAGGATATCATAAGTGTTAAGCGCATTAGCACTAATGATTTTTGTCTTCTGCACATTTCTAGACGAAAGGTGTAAATTTCTGTCAACGCCCTTAAGCACTACAAGTACCCTTTTATTTTGCAATTCAAAGTTATTCAGTAGTTCAACAAAACTTTTTGTTCTTGGGCTTTCGAAAGAAAAGTCTTCAAGAACAGTTATGTTTTTCTCTTTTGCTTTATAAGACAGAGCAGAAATCCTTGCCAACCTTTTCAGTTTTTTATTGAGTTTAAAACCGTGATCTTTTGGTTTCGGACCGAATACTCTACCACCACCTTTGAACAATGGGTTCTTGATATCTCCAAAACGAGCAGTACCGGTTCCCTTTTGTCTTTTGATCTTACGGCGGCTTCCAGTAATTTCATTTCTTTCTTTTGCCTTATGCGTTCCCTGGCGTTGATTTGCCATATGTTGTTTCACATCTAAATAAATAGCGTGATCATTAGGCTCGACTCCAAAGACGTTTTTGTCCAGCTTTACTTTCTTAGCTGTTTTATTTCCACTGATGTTATATACTTCTAGCTCCATCTTTCCAGTATTACGTATGAACCATTTGGACCTGGAACAGATCCTTTAACTACCAGGACATTTTTTTCAGGAACGATTTTCATCACCTTCAGGTTGATCATTTTCACTCTTGCATTTCCGGTTTGCCCGGCCATTCTCATTCCCTTAAATACTCGTGAAGGCCATGATGATGCACCAATGGATCCGGGAGCTCTCATTCGGTTATGTTGACCGTGTGTAGCATCGTTAACACCTTTAAAGTTGTAACGTTTAACTACACCCTGAAATCCTTTTCCTTTTGAAATACCTACTACATCAATGTATTCACCTTCAACAAAAATGTCAGCTTTTAAAACATCACCAAATTTTTTGGTGTGTCCTTCTTCAAAACGTGTAAATTCAGCCAAAACTTTTTTAGGACTAACTCCTGCTTTGGCAAAATGTCCTTTTTCCGCTTTTGAAGTGTGCTTATCCTTCTTGTCGTCGAAAGCAATTTGAATGGCATCGTACCCGTCGGTTTCTTTACTTTTCACCTGGGTAACAACGCAAGGCCCTGCTTCAATGACAGTACATGGAACATTCTTTCCATCTGTGTCAAAGATGCTGGTCATTCCTATTTTTTTTCCGATAATTCCTGACATGCCTTTATCTTTTTAATCTATTCTACTTAAACAGAATTATACTTTAATTTCAACTTCTACACCACTTGGAAGCTCTAATTTCATTAAAGCATCAATAGTTTTTGTAGTTGAGCTGTAAATATCGAGCAGTCTTTTGTATGAACACAATTGAAACTGTTCTCTTGATTTCTTGTTAACAAATGTAGACCTGTTAACAGTGAAAATCTTCTTATTTGTTGGTAACGGGATCGGGCCGCTAACAACTGCTCCTGTTGTCTTAATTGTCTTAACGATCTTTTCAGCTGATTTATCAACCAGGTTGTGATCGTAGGATTTAAGCTTGATTCTAATTCGTTGACTCACTTTTATAAAATTAATTTATACAGTAACCAAATATCCTTTTATCTTATAGATAACACTTTCCATTATATCTTTAGGAGCTTGTGCATAATGCGAAAACTCCAGGGATGAGGTAGCCCTTCCGGATGACAATGTCCTTAAAGCGGTAACATAACCAAACATCTCACCCAATGGCACTTTAGCCCTTACTATCTGATATCCAACTTTTGTCTCAACATCTTCTACATGACCACGACGTTTGTTCAGATCACCAGTGATATCACCAACATACTGATCCGGAGTAACAACTTCCAGCTTCATGATGGGTTCCATCAACATCGGACTGGCATTTTTACATGCATTTCTGAAAGCTGATGCTGCAGCTGCCTCAAATGCAAGTTGGTCGCTATCCACGCTGTGGTATGAACCATCAACCAGTCTGACCTTAAGATTTAAAAGAGGAAATCCTAGCAATACACCGTTGTTCATTGCTGATTTAAAGCCTTTCTCAACAGCCGGTATAAATTCCTTTCTAATACTTCCACCTTTTATATCATTAATAAACTGCAGTCCTTTCACATCATTATCAGCTGGTCCGATCTCCACTTTGATCTCAGCAAATTTTCCTTTTCCACCTGATTGTTTTTTGTAAATTTCTGTCTGGATAACAGTTTTTGCAATCGCTTCTTTATAAGCTACTGACGGAGTACCCCTGTTGCATTCAATGTTAAACTCCCTCATTAACCTGTCAAGTACAACATCCAGGTGAAGTTCACCCATTCCGCTGATCAGTGTTTGACCGGTTTCATCATCCTGGTGTACAGTAAATGTTGGATCTTCTTCCGTCATTTTAACAAGGTTGGTCATGAGCTTTTCAACATCTTCCTGAGTTTTGGGCTCAACAGCCATTTTGATTACCGGTTCAGGGAATTGCATGGTTTCAAGCAACACAGGATGTTTGGGAGAACATAAAGTATCCCCGGTCCTGATCTTTTTAAATCCAATGGCTACTCCGATGTCGCCGGCTTCAATGGTTTTCAGGGGTTTCTGCTTGTTGGCATGCATTTGCATCAAACGCATGATCCTTTCCTTTTTGTCGGTGCTGGCATTGAGGACCTGTTCGCCGGCATTCAACCTGCCGGAATAAACCCTGAAAAATGCAACACGACCAACAAATGGATCGGTAGCTATTTTAAATGCCAGTGCTGCAAAAGGTTCTTCAGCATCGGCACGTTTTTCAACTTCTTTTTTGGTGAATGGATTGACACCTTTAATGGAGGGAACTTCTGTAGGATTAGGAAGGAAATTGATAATGGAATCGAGTAACAGTTGAACGCCCTTGTTTTTGAAAGACGATCCGCATAAAACCGGGGTAGCTCTCATTTCCAGGGTAGCTTTTCTGAGCGATTCAATGATGTCTTCTTCTGTAATAGAATTTGCATCCTCAAGAAACTTCTCAAACAACTCCTCATTTTCTTCGGCAGCACCCTCTATCAGTTTTGCCCTGTACTCCTCAACCTGCTCTTTAACTTCTTCGGGAACGGGAACTTCAAAATAATCTTTTCCAAGGCTCTCTTCATCCCAGTTATAAGCTTTTCCTGTAATCAGGTCAACCACACCCTGGAAATCATCTTCCGCACCAATGGGAATTTGAACCGGAATGGGGTTGGCTCCAAGCTTTTCTCTTATTTCGGTAACGACCTTATAATAATCAGCTCCGGCCCTGTCCATTTTATTCACATAACAGATCCTGGGTACAGAGTAACGGTCAGCTTGCTTCCAAACGGTCTCAGACTGAGGTTCTACTCCACCAACGGCACAAAAAATTGCGATGGATCCATCGAGAACCCTAAGGGACCTTTCTACTTCAACAGTAAAATCAACGTGGCCCGGAGTATCGATGATGTTAATCCTGTAATTTTCTTTGTTCCAATCCCAGAAAACAGTAGTTGCAGCAGAAGTAATTGTAATTCCTCTCTCCTGCTCCTGTACCATCCAGTCCATAGTAGCTGCGCCATCATGAACCTCACCAAGACGGTAATTGATTCCGGTATAGTACAATATACGCTCGGTCGTCGTGGTTTTACCCGCGTCGATGTGCGCCATTATGCCGATGTTTCTTATATGTGATAGTCTATCTGACATCTTATTGTACTACCGGTTCCTTTTTAAAATCTAAAATGAGAGAAAGCCTTGTTGGCCTCTGCCATTCTGTGTGTATCTTCTTTTTTCTTAATAGCTGCACCTTCTTCTTTAAATGCTGCCATGATCTCGCCGGCTAATTTTTGAGCCATTGATTTTTCATGACGTTTCCTTGCAAAACTGATCAGGTTTTTCATTCCGATCGACATTTTTCTGCCAGGACGAATTTCCGAAGGGATTTGAAATGTAGCACCACCAATACGACGGCTTCTCACTTCAACTGCAGGGGTAACATTAGCCAATGCTTTTTTCCAAACTTCCAATCCATCTTCTTCCATTTTCTGGTCGACGATTTCGATGGCATCATAGAAGATACTGAATGCAATGCTTTTTTTACCCTGAAGCATTAAATTGTTTACAAACTTCGTTACCAGAGTATCGTTGAACTTTGGATCAGGAAGTATGATTCGTTTTTTCGGCTTCGATTTCCTCATTATATCTACTGATTAAATCTGATAAAAATTATTTCTTTGGTCTTTTTGTACCGTACTTCGACCTTCTCTGGGTCCTGCCTTCAACACCTGAAGTATCGAGTGCTCCCCTGATGATGTGGTACCTTACACCTGGTAAATCTTTTACCCTTCCACCTCTGATCAGCACGATGGAGTGCTCCTGCAAGTTATGGCCTTCACCAGGAATGTAAGCGTTCACTTCTTTCTGGTTGGTAAGCCTTACCCTTGCCACCTTCCTCATTGCTGAGTTAGGCTTCTTAGGAGTAGTGGTATATACCCTTACACAAACACCCCTTCTCTGCGGACATGAGTCGAGAGCCGGAGATTTACTTTTGTCAGTTAATTTCTTTCTACCTTTTCTAACTAATTGTTGTATTGTAGGCATACTGTCTTGTTTAAATTAAAGTACCCTGCAAAGCAGCGTTAACTTAATTACAATTTACTATACTATTAATATGGAATTCGGGAACATGAATAAGGCGGGTTATTCAAGACGCCTCTGCTGATCTTATATCCAGAACGAATTTTTAGTTGATCTGCAGACTCGGAACCTTTATCCGTCTTAATTTATCAGGTTGCCGAAATTCCTTTATAAATCAATATTTTATGAACTAAATGCTTCGAAAAGCGGGTGCAAAAGTATGAATAATTTTTAAAAAACAAATGTTTTATTCATTTTTTTTGCCTGAATATCCTGTATTTCCTGAATATTTATCAACGGAATTGTTGAAAACGGACAAATTGCAAATATAAAATTTCTTTCCTCACCCTCTAACTACCTGATAATAAGAACATAGCCCTCAAATTTAGAAATTTTATCTCAATTCAATAGCTGTTAATAACTAATTTCCTGTTTTACTTAAAGCGTCCTCGTTTTAAGTTCTATAAATAATTGATTATAATCAAGGCTGTTGTGCTGATATTACGGGATTATATTCCGTCAATAATAATAGCGACGGATTACAAATCCGTACCAGCTTAAACAGCCATATTGTCAACTGTTGTTATTGCTTAATTACTTTGCTTCTGGTGGTTTCTCCTGAAATTAATTTAACTTCCAGGAAATATACACCTGATGTTAGATCGGTTAAATCAAGGTCTTGTGTTTTTTCGTGGACTTTTTCATTTTTCATTACGATCTCCCCTATTCCTGAATATAATTTATAGGATTCAATCGTCTGTGAGGCATGAATTTTTATCTCACTATTGGCGGGATTAGGGTATATATGCAATGGCTCGACGGATATTTGAGAAACTCCAGTAAATAATTCCAACGGTACTGAGAAATCAATACAATCTCCAAAAGCGTCATAATCTTTTCCTTCACCCGACCAATTTCCGATATTAAACACACAATTAATGGCGTCAACTTGTACACCTGGTGTAAAACCATAAAAGTTCAGCGGAGTAAAAGTGATTGACCATGTTGAGTCACCATTATGTGTCAATTTTGGCTGTTGACCATTCGCTCCTAATCCATTATATTCGATCACATTTTGCCAGCCAGTGCCATCAATACTAACTCCAGAATGCATCATCACAGAGTCTGCTCCATAAAGTGCTCCTCCTGGGCATGAGAGTTTAGCGTCCAGTGTCAAAGTAATTTCCTGGTATGCTGTTGCATTGGATGGATCTATTGAAATCGCAAAAGGAAAACTTACTGTATCATTAACCATAAATGCCTCCTGCAAAACCATCAGGCCATCTACTGAATTTTCAACATTTAAGTCCCAGGCACCTATTGTTGCATCCCATGGTATCTCCATTTGGCCAGAAATTAATGTATCGTTCACAGCTATAAAAGTAGTAAAATCAAGCACTTCTGCATCTTTGCTTAACCAGGTGGTTGTACCAGTACCTTGAAAATTTGTATTAAGTCCAAAGATCTGAAAAGAAGTTACCTCTCCAATTTCACCATGGTTGGGTTCCATCGAATGAAGAAATGGGTCGCCGGGTGGGGATCCGGGATCAACTGGTATAAAGAAATCCATACAATTGGTTGTTCCTGATTCAAAATCCCTGCCGTCATTGTCCCAGTTAGCACCATTGTTAAAAACAGCACAAATGTGGGTAACGTTTGCACCCGGTGCAAAACCATAGAAATCAAAAGGAATGTAGGTTATGGAATAGGTTGTGTCAGCATTTATTGACAAAATGGGAGTTTGCCCATTATTTCCGATACCATCAAATCCAACCACATTTTGCCATACATTTCCATCAATGGTTACTCCTGAATGCATCGCAATATATGGAAGGCCACTGAGGCTTCCAGACTGAAAACAAGCCTCATCAGGATCAAATGTAAGTGTGATCTCGTCGTAAACGGTTGCATTTTCCGGTACAATGGTTATGGCAGCCGGCATTTGTGAATATAAACTCAAGCAGAAAAATGTGAATCCTGCAATTAATAAACCATTAAGAATAAGTTTTTTCATGATGGATGTTTTTTATGCTTTATGCTATTTGTATCATTACTTCTTCAGGATTTTGTAATTCCATGCTCCAAAATCAAGGTTATTGGATTCATGAAGTGGGAAATCCTTTCCGGTAAATACATCAGTATAGTCTCCTGCAAGTTCCTGTCCTGAAAATTCTACTTTAACTTTTTCACCAGACAGGTTAGCAATGACCATAACAGAATTTTCTCCTTTATTTCTTATAAAAGCAAATACTTTATCATCTACATTGGTTGTGATTCTTGTCATGTTTCCTCCATATTCGCCATTCCATAGCGCTTCATTCTCTTTCTTCATGCTGTTCAAATTAGCGTAAAACCCAAATAAAGGTGAGTTCAGGTCCCACTCGATCTGATCTTTTTCAAAAAATTCAAGACGCTTAGCCAGTCCAACTTCCTGTCCGCTATATATCAATGGCATGCCTGGTAATGTATAAGAAAGGACAGCAAGAACATGTCCGGCATCACCCATCCTTTCTTCGATGGTACCGTTCCATGAGTTTTCATCATGATTTGTAATAAATGCCATTCGATATGCCTTGGCAGGGAATCTGGTGTCGTTCCTTTCAAAATAACTTTGGATGTCATTGGCGTTTTTGTGACCTTTCGCTACGTCATTAAAAATATGGTGTAACTCCCATGCGTAAGACATATCGAAAGAGTTGTTATGGTGTTCAACCACTTCGGCTTCAGCAAGCATAAAAACAGGTTTGATCTTATCAAGCTCTTTCCTGGCTTGTTCCCAGAATTCTATCGGGACCTCACCGGCTACATCACAACGGTATCCATCTATATCAACTTCAGAAACCCAAAACCTCAATGCATCGATCATGGCTTCTCTCATGGATAAATCCTCAAAGTTCAGGTCAGCAACATCACTCCAGTCATAAGGAGCTATCATATTACCTAGTGAGTCTTTAGTATACCACTCAGGATGATCATAGATCCACTGGTTGTCCCATGCTGTATGGTTAGCCACCCAATCCAGAATAACTTTAAATCCCATGTCGTGCGCTGTATTTACCAGCGATTTAAAATCATCAAGTGTACCAAATTCCGGATTTACAGCTTTGTAATCTTTTACTGAATAGTAACTACCGAGTGTACCTTTCCGGTTTTTCTCTCCAACGGGATGGATTGGCATAAACCAAAGGATATCAACACCCATATTCCTCAAACGGGGCAAATGTGATTCAAAACTTTTAAAGGTACCTTCTTTTGTATATTGCCTCACATTCACTTCATAGATGTTTACATTTTTGCTCCATTCGGGGGCAACAGCGACATACTGTTCAGGAACTTCAGAAGCTATTTCCTTTTCCTGATTTTTTTGGCCAGTCTGGTTGCATCCAAAAAGAAAAATAACCGATAATAAAACTGTTCCAATAAATAGTGTACTCCTGTTTTTCATAGTATGATATTTTAAGATATCAAAATTAAAGAAGTTTTTGAATTTAAGGTATAAATTACTATAAGTTAACGATTTCTTAAAGTTTGAACCACTAATATCTATTTTTAATAGAACATCATTGAGCATTTACAAAAATTATTATTGCAGAATAGAAATTGGATGGTAACATTGATAAGGGCAGTGGGTTAATAACAGAAGTTATTGTTCTTTTGAAAGACCACCAATTATAATATTTAATCCCAATCCTAAAGATAAGCTACCATCATATCCAATTTCAGGACGAATAGCCCATTTGTTGAGATCAGTACTAAAACCCATGCCCAGGCTCATTCCAGGATAAAATGAAGAT
Organism: uncultured Bacteroidales bacterium; assembly: GCA_964421215.1. GTDB lineage: Bacteria > Bacteroidota > Bacteroidia > Bacteroidales > JAADJA01 > JAADJA01. The sequence goes on from CAYQWA010000010.1 coordinate 23,543, forward strand.
TCTTCATCACTAATAAAAATATGTGCTTTAGGAATGATGTTCAATTCAAATTGATTACTAGGTCCAGAAAATGTCAAATACAAGCGTGGATCAATGGCAAATATTCCTGATACACTCCTCTTGTCATACCTGAACTCATAATAACCCAAAGGTATTCCCAATGCAATATTTGTATTTTTAAACCTGTATTTATTTTCAATCTCAAAATAGTTTATCGCAAGATAATCTGGTAACGTAATAAAATCTTCCAGGGATCCCAGGTCAAAATCCATATTGGCCACTAACCTTTCATACCTAAGTTTTGCCGTATAACGATCAGCTACACCATAACCCAGTTTAAATCCATAATTGTTATTAATGTTGGCTGATCCATCGCTAAAAATCCTAAGTCCATAATAACTGGAGAAATTTCCCTGAAAATCCAGTTCTCCCTTTTCTAAGGTTCTGGCGCTTTCGTATGTTAGGTTTACAGGGGCAAAACAACTATATAAAAGCAAAGGAAGTACAGAAATCAGAATAATATTTCTTTTCATGGTTATGTGTTATGCGAAGTCACTGGGTTACTGATTTATTCTTATCGTTTGGTTTTCAGTAAAGATAAGAAAAAGTCTGGCTGGAGCAAGGCGCATTCAATAGAAATTTAGGTCCACTTGATAAATCTTCAAAATTTTTGCAGCAATGCTTATGACATTTTTGTATCTTTAAAGTCAGTTCAATACCAGGATGTTGGATGCTTATCCATCCCCTACAAAATTTCATTAATTAAAACAGGAGGAAAACATCATGAGGAAAAACACCTATTTTATATACGTCCTATTTTCGCTAATTTTTTTGATCTCTTTAGGGACGAGTTTACCCAATGGACAAAAGCTTGACGAAACAGCCAAACTACTTCCTGCCGATGGTGCAGCAGAAGATTTTTTCGGAAATGCCGTAGCCACAAACGGTGAAATTGCTGTAGTTGGAGCCTGGTTTGATGATAACCTAAAAGGATCAGCCTATATTTTTCGAAGAAATGGCGATACATGGTCTGAAGAAGAAAAGCTTATCGCATCTGATGGGTCCAGCTATGATTTTTTCGGCCATTCGGTTGCAATTTATGAAGACAATGTGATTATCGGTGCAAGCGGTGCCAATAACAAGGGTGCGGCCTACATTTTTCATTATAATGGAAATTCATGGACGCAATCACAAAAATTGACAGCTGGAAATGGGATGTCCTATGATAGTTTCGGATTCTCCGTTTCCCTGGATGAGGACTATGCACTGGTAGGAGCAGTTGGAGCACAAACCCTGAAAGGAGCCGTTTATATTTTCAAAAAGAATGGAAGCAGCTGGCAGGAAGAAGAAATGCTTACAGGCCCTTTGTACGCCAGTTCATTTGGAAGCGCTGTGGATATCAGTGATGAGACAATCCTAATCGGGGCCAGTGATAACAGTTATGCTTTTACCTTTATGCTTGACAATACCACATGGGTAATGACTGCCGAATTACAGGACCTGAACGGATCAATCTATGACGAATTCGGGGCAACGGTTTCCATTGATGGAGATCTTGCTGTTGTAGGTGCCACACACCATCAAAATGGGAACGGAGCTACCGGTGCAGCATACATTTATAAACGACAGGGTAGCAATTGGGTGGAAGAAGAAAAAATTGTTGCAGAAGATGGGGAACTGGATGATCATTTCGGAGTGGTTTCAATGTTTGGCTCCACTGTTGTCGTAGGTGCTTATCACGATGACGATTACGGGCTGGATGCTGGCACAGTTTATCTCTATCAGAAAGAAAATGACAACTGGGAGTTTAAGCAAAAACTTTTTGCCAGCGATGGTTTTGCCGGCGATGAGTTAGGATCATCCATAGCAGTTTTTTCGGATGTAATTGTTGCAGGGGCTCCTGATGACAATGACAATGGCAGTAATTCCGGGTCAGCTTATGTTTTTAATTATGATCCGCAAACTGGTATTTTTCCAACACCTGAATTAAATACTTTTCTATCGATAAAAAGTTTCCCAAACCCTTTTCATGAAGAAACTAACATTTGTTATAAAATTAAAAAAGCTGGTCATGTACAAGTTCTTGTTTATGACAAAGTTGGTCAAAATTTAATTGTCCTGGTCGATGAGAAAAAACCAGCAGGTAATTATAATATCAAATGGAACGGAGCAGATGCTGAAGGCAAATTACTTATGCCCGGCCTTTACTTTTACAAGATAACAATTGAAGGCAAAAGCGAAGCAAAGCCCATGCTGAAAATCTAAGACAGATGAATCTTCTTTGGTTTCCTTAATCTTTGATACACCTGACAGAGTACGCATTCATCTTATCAATGGAAGCCACCCATGCAACGGTATTGTTATGGTTCAATCCCATTTTCCATGCTTTGGGTCCAGAACCTGATACAGGTCCGCCACCGCTCTGTTTACTCCAGAAAATAGCACTACTACCAAGGTTGGTGCCTCCACCAGAGGAATACATCCAACCGGCCGGCATTGCATTAAAACCACTTTCATTGGTTGCGCCTACATTTGGTGACCTCCAATGATCGGTTCCAGCCTCTTTTAATTTTCCTCCGGCAACCTCACTCCCGCCAAGATGGTTAATTAATGCATGCCATTCTTCTTTTGCAGGGATATGCCAACCATCCGGACAAATACCCTGATGTTTGCCAGTTGGGGTATTATTGCCTATTCCCTGCTTCCGCTGCATGGCTGTATACCAGTTGTAGAGTTTCCCAAAAGCAGGCAATACATTGTCAGAATAGGTATAAATGCCTTCGGTGATCTCTGTCCCATCAGAATAGTGAGTTGTTTTCAGATTGTCCGCCATCCAGATCTGATCTCCTATGGTGATTGTCTTGTATACATTTCCATCATAATCCGTGGCCACAATTGGCGGGTTGATCATCACTTTCCTTTTGGTTTGCAGGTTTTCGATCTGGGGTTGGGTTTTTGGTTTTACAACGGGATGAACCGTTCCGGTTTTCTGTTCTTTAATTTCAACTTGCTTTTGTGTTTTTTGAAGTGTTGGTTGATTTGCCTTTTTCTTAACCTCCTGAGCTTGTACAAGAATACCAATGCTCAATAATAACACCAGAAAACAAAGTGGGATCGACTTTTTCATAGCAATAAGGGATTTTAGATTTTAGTTGTGCTAAATTATAAAAGATTTACGAGATCATCAATACCAATGACTTCAAAATCTTTTATAGCCAGATCAACTTCAGGCAATTCATGTTCTTTAAGTGTTGTAGTGACCCCTATAACTTTCATCCCTGCTCTTTTTGCGGCTTCGATCCCATTCTCAGAATCTTCAATAACTATACAACTGGATGGGGAAATATTTAAAGTCTTGGCAGTTTGTAAATATATTTCCGGGTCAGGCTTTCCTCTGGTAACATGGGATGCATTAAGTATGGTTTGAAAATATTGTTCAAAGCCGGTCATTTCCAAAATGAAGTCAACATTAACCGGAGGTGCAGAAGTTGCCAATGCAACAGGGATTTCAGCGTTGTTAAGTTTTGCTAAAAAGGAATCAAGGTGTTGAACAGGTTGAACATGTGGCTTATACAATTCCCTGTAGATAGCTTCTTTCTCCTCCTCGTATTCCTTAATCTCCCGTTCTGAAAGTGTCATGCTAAAAAAGGCTTCGAAATGATCCTTGTTTGTTCCTCCAAACACCCTGGAGCGAAAGGCCTTCTCAAAGTCGATTTTATGCCGTTTACAAAATTCCATCCAGGCTGCCTGGTGGAATTTGTAATTATCGACGATAACACCGTCCATATCGAAGATCACTGCAAATTTGTTCATAGAATATTAGTTATTTGTTATTTGTTCTGAGTTTTGGGTTAATAGTTAAACATGAACTTTTTTTATGAATTGATATGGTTTAGTTTCATCCAGGAACCATTTCCCCAATTTAACTGATTCAACTGATTTAACCGATTTAATCGATTAACCAATTCAACTATTCCCCACTCCCTTTTTCCAGAAACAACAGTTCATAACTACAGTCCTCCTGTGCAAAATACAAAATAAAATATTCGCTACATTTGCTGGCATAATTTATCTATGAAAAAATTCCTGCTGGAGATTGTGGTTTTTATGTGCGGCGCTATAGTTATGGCGTATGAAATAATTGGCTCCCGAATGCTGGGTCCCTATGTCGGCACTTCCATGATTGTCTGGTCTTCCATCATAGGTATTATCCTGCTAAGTTTAAGCCTGGGATATTATTATGGAGGAAGGATTGCTGATAAATCACCAAATTACCACAGATTAGCGATTATCATCGGATTGGCCGGCCTCTTTATTCTCTTTTCCATTCTTATTAAAGATCTTTTACTTGAATTTTTAACCGGTGTTATCACTGATGTCAGAATTGTCTCTATCATTTCATCCCTGATCCTATTCTCCTTACCAGCTATCTTGTTGGGAATGGTTTCACCATTTGCAGCCAGATTAAAAATTAAGGAAACCAAAACGGCGGGAGCTACTGTTGGCTACCTTTATGCTATCTCAACTTTTGGTAGCATAACAGGCACTTTCCTGGCCGGATTTTACCTTATCCCAGGATTCAGGATCACTTCTATATTGATCATACTCGCAGGTGTTTTACTGACCTGTGCTGGATTATTGTATCTAATATACAGAAATGAAGAATTGTATTTAACCTCCAAAATATCTTCAAACAATGAAAATTAAGTGTTATCAATTTATTGGCATTCTCGTTTTATTGGTTGTCATCAGCTGCACACCTCAACAAAAGGAGAAACCTGTAGGTCCTGTACATATAGCTATTTCCAAGGCAGTTCCCATAAAATCTTACCAGAACTATGTAAATTGGTTGAAATATGCGGATTCAACAGTCATCTGGCATGACATGTACAGCCTGGATTACGATTCAGCCATTTCTTTGTTAAAAAACTGTGATGGATTATTAATGACTGGTGGTACTGATATTTACCCGGGTCGTTATGGAAAAGAAGAGGATACAGCACGGTGCTGGAAACCCGATTTTAAGCGTGACACCATGGAAGTATTGCTCCTAAAAAATGCCTTAGATATGGGAATGCCGGTAATGGGAATATGCCGTGGACAACAGTTAATGAATGTTCATCTAGGTGGTAGTTTATACATTGATCTTCCAACGGATCTTGATACGGTTGTTAAGCATAAACTACCCAAGTCCTATAATTGCCAGCATGATCTTAAGTTAGTTGAGGGCTCTCTGCTCTCTGGAATTTCTGAGGTTAAGGAAGGTGTAGTGAACAGCAATCATCACCAGGGAATTGAAAAGCTGGCCACACCATTAAAAGGAATTGCATTTACAGAAGATGGATTAACAGAATCCGTTGAATGGGCAGACGACACCAAAACAAGTTTCCTCCTGGGCGTGCAATGGCACCCTGAACGAATGAACTACTCAAATCCGTTATCGGGAAAGATTGTGCATTATTTTCTTGAAGAAGTAAAAGAATACAAACAGGACAAAAACCATGAATAAAATTATTTGTGTATTTTTAGCACTGGTTTTTCTGACCTCATGTGTGAACAGAAACCAGGATCGGGTAAAACAGCAAAAACAAGCTACAATGGAGATTAATAAAGAACTTTTTGGGACAATTGAAGGAGAAGAGGTTTTCCTGTATACCTTATCAAATCCTTCCGGATTTACGGTACAAATTACAAATTACGGTGGGATCGTTACCAGTATTAAAACACCTGACAGAGAAGGACGTTTCGCAGAGGTGGTACTGGGATTCGATAACCTTGGAGGTTATTTGATCAAGCACCCCTATTTAGGTGCAATAGTTGGAAGATGTGCCAACCGAATAGCCAAAGGGAAATTCAAACTGGATGGTAAAGAATATACGCTGGCTAAAAATGATGGCCATTGTCACCTCCATGGAGGTGAAATAGGCTTCGATAAAAAGATATGGACACCCGAAACATTTGCTGATACTTCTGTGGCCAGTTTAAAGCTTAGCTATTTGTCTCCTGATGGTGAGGAAGGATATCCCGGGAACCTGGAAGTAACCGTGACGTATCGCATCACACTTGACAACAGGCTTCAAATCGAATACTTTGCTAAAACTGATAAACCTACCCCGATTAACCTAAGCCATCATGGTTATTTTAACTTATCCGCTACAAGCGGAAGAAACATACTTAACCACGAACTTTTTATCGATGCTGACAAATACACAGTTGTCGACAGCCTGCACATTCCCACTGGTGAATTAAAGGATGTTACTAACACCAATATGGATTTCAGAACACCAATGATCATTGGTGCCCGTCTAGGTCTGATCCCGGGAGGGTATGATCACAATTATGTTTTAAACAACGATGGAAAATTTGCCAGGGTTGCTGAATTACACGATCCGGAATCCGGAAGGGTAATGGAAGTATTTACTACCGAGCCTGGAATGCAATTCTATACAGGTAATTTCCTAGATGGCAGTATTGTGGGTGAATACGGTCTGGTTTATCAAAAACATCACGGACTTTGTCTGGAAACACAACATTTCCCTGATTCTCCCAATCATCCAAACTTTCCAAATTCAATTCTAAGGCCTGGTGAAACCTATTCTCAACTGACTACTTATAAATTTTCAGTTCGCTAATACTCTAAACAAACTATAAAACAAAAGCCATCCTGAAATCAGGATGGCTTTTGTTTTTGACCTAATAAGTCTATTTAATCACTATTTTTTCCACATGGTTAATGTTATCAGAATATATGTAGAGGTAGTATAGTCCCCTTGCATAATCACTGAGATCCAGGTTATCCGTAAAATTACGGTGGATCATTACATTGTTAATGCTATATACCTCTTCACTGTAACTATCCACTATCCTGATATTTACCTTTTCACTCACCCTGGTGTTCACTTTTAAGATGAACAATCCATTGTTCGGATTTGGAAGTATGGAAACATCCAAAGGAAGTGATTGTCCATTAATACCTACATCTTCAGAAACGGTAATGGTTCCTTCAGCAGAATTGGTACACAGGTTCAAGTCGGTATATGTATAAGTGATCACATGGTCGCCTAATCCGGCAACAGCCGGATAAAACCAATTGTCAGTTACACCTGGACCTGAATAATCCCCACCGGCAGGATCTCCACCTGTTAATTCAAACGGTTCCCATTCAATTCCTACAATTCCAAGCGGAGCAAGAGTAACATCAGGTAAATATACTACGACAGTCAGTGCGGAGGATGAAGGGCCGGCACAATTATCATGCATTCCTGTTACCGTTAGGTTTGCATTGCCTAACCAGCCATCTGTCCAGGTAATAATAATTGAAGTACCTGTTCCCGAAATCTCACCTGCATCCGGTGGATCCAATTCCCAATCATACCAGTTGGCATTAGTAGTACCCGTTGTTGAATAGCTGGCATTCACCCAGGAAGCACAGAACAAGGCAATTCCACCTGGTGTTCCGGGAACTCCAGGTAATGCAATAACATTTACGGTAACGGTATCAAATATTGAGACCCATCCGTCATAAACTTCAAGGATGTAGTCGGTTGTGACTACAGGTGAAACTATCGGATCCGGATCCGTGGATGTAAAACCGGGAGGATCAGAAGTCCATGAATAAGAATAGTTTCCTGATCCACCCACTGCTGAACCATTAAGTTGTGAACTTTCTCCTTCACAAATAGTATCCGGCGTTGCAAGCGCTGTAACAACAAGACTGTTATCCCATTCAATGAAGATATCATCCACATAAATATCATATTGGTTTGCAATGCTGTATCCGTGCCAACCTACATAATAAATACCATCGGTTGGAGGTGAAAAGGATGTGGATGCTTCCTGGTAAACATAGTTATATAAAATGTTTTCATCAATCCAGATGGGTCCGTTAGTCATAGAATCTGAGACAGGTTCCGTTCCCCATAATACTTCAAGTTTTTCAACATAATAATCAGAATTATTTGTGTAAAAGAAGTTTACATTATAAGTCTGACCTCCCAGTAACTCAAGGGGAGCCGAGAAAAACCAGTCATTCATTGGCAGGCTCCCATTCCATCCAATGGCAATATGGTAATTCCCATTGTTCGGATTCATGTTTGAACCATACCATAATATATCATCATTATTGGTATTTTCAACTATAATGCATGGTGGTGTCAGAGGTGGTATTATATCTTCAAATCCTTCTTCATAAGGTAATGTGGTAGGGAAGCATAAAGTTTGAAAAATAACAGGTCCAACCCAATAGCTTACATCTCCACCTCCACAATCAGCCTGGACATAATATTCGTAAAGTGTGCCATCATCAAGGCCGGTAATTTCATAAGGATTTGTTGATGCAGTTGCATTAGCAACACCGGTAGGTGTAAAACCGGCAAGATCGTATTCAATGTTCCACTGTGTGGCTGTTCCCATTTCCGTCCATCCCAACATTATGGAATTTGTTGTTGCACTGTTTGCATACGGATCCTGAGGTTTAGGACATGTTGGTGGATGATCGATTGTGATGTTATCAATGCTGATGTCTTGCCACATCCCGTTGAAAACACCTTTGAGGGCGATGAACTGGTCATTTCCTGTATAGGAATCGAAGAAAACTTCATATTCCTGATAATCAAGATAAATACCGGTCAAAGCTACAGTTGCTATCTCCGTATAAGTAGAAGCATCATACGGATCGGTTATAGTCCCTACTGAAATTTCAGGTGCAAAGCCGAAGGCAAAAAAGTTGATCCACAAGTTGCTCACCGGCTCCGTAAGCTGCGGTGAAACGAGAAGCAAATCTGCCTCCGAATCTTCACTGTTACTCATGAACAATGAGTTTGGTGCACTATAAGGACTCCACATATTTGTTTCAATGAAAGCCCAAGGAACAGATGCATCTACTATGGTATTCCAGCAATTGGGAATTTCAGGAACTATAACATTATCAAACGACTCGAAGGTGGGTACACCAAAGGGCAAACACAGTGTTTCGAATGCATAAGGGCCTGCCCAATCACTTAAATCTCCACCACCACAATCAGCCTGAACATAAAATTCATAATTTGTACCCGGATCCAAACCTGTTAGCTCATAAGGATTTTCTGTAACTGTTACTGTTGGAATCCCGGTGGGTGTAAATCCCTGGAGTCCGAATTCAATATTCCAAAGGCCTGATGTTCCATTTTCGATCCAGTGAAGCAAAGCTGATGATGTTGTTTGATCCGAGACCGAAAGATCAGATGGTTTGGGGCATGACGGCGGATGATCAATAAGCATATCATCTATATAAATGGTTTGCCATTGTCCGGTATAAACTCCTTTTATGGCAATAAACTCATCTGAGCCGGTATAATTCGTAAAATAAGCCTCCACCTCCTGGTAATTGAGATACATATTGGATATTGGAATTACAGAAACAGGATTAAATGTTGTTGCGTCATATGGATTTGCCATTGTTCCAACCACAATCTCAGGAGCATAACCCCATACATAAAAACGGATCCATTTACCTGCAACACCCTCCGTATCTGATATGGGAGGTGAAACCAGATATACCTCTGCATCCTGATCCCCTCCGTTTTCTATCTGCAGACAATTGGGCATACTCAAAGCATTGTAAGGAATTGTGTTTATATATGAATTGCCCGAAGTAATGACCAGTGATCTCCAACAATCAGGTAACTCAGGTGTTACAACCAGGTCGAAGTTTTCTTCAACCGGAACATCCAAAGGATCACAGAAAGTGGTAAAGGATTCTGGTCCTGCCCACCAGCTTACATCTCCTCCCCCACAATCTGCCTGAACATAAAAATCATAACCAGTACCGGCAAGCAATCCTGTAATTTCAAATGGGTTTGAATCAGCAATGTCAGTTGGAACGCCTGTTGGTGAAAAACCTGCAGGTCCTACTTCGATGTTCCACTGTGTAGCAGTTCCCGACTCCGTCCATCCTAGAGTAGCTGATGATGATGTGGCTTCAAGTGTATAAAGAGATGTGGGTTTTAAACAAGTGGGTGCAATATCGATAATTATATCATCGATATAAAGATTGTATTGATTGGGAATGCTGTAACCATGCCAGCCGATATAATATACTCCGTCATCTGTAGGAGTAAAATAACCAATGCCCTCGTACCATGTAAATGCATAATTGATCAGGGTATCCGTAAATATCGGGCCGTTGATCATAGCACTGGAGGTATCATCAATGCCCCACATTATTTCCAGTTTTTCAATGTATGAGTCGCTGTTGCTTGTATAATAGAATTGAACAATGTAGGTCTCTCCTCCTGTCAGATTCAAGGGAGCAGAAAAGAACCAATCGTCCATTGACATTTCCCAGTTATAGTCTACCCTAATGGCATTGGTTCCTTCATAAGCATTGTCATCCGCTGTATACCACTCTGAGAAATCACCGTTGGTATTCTCTACAGTAATACATGGCGGAATATCAGGTGGAAGTATGGTTTCAAATCCTTCGGTATAAGGCACATCCATTGTTTCACATTGTGTCTGGAAGCTATATGGACCAACCCAATAGCTTACATCTCCACCTCCACAATCAGCCTGAACATAAAACTGGTAGGTAGAACTGGGCAAAAGTCCCGTGAGATCAAAGGGATTAGTTGTCGCTGTAGCATTTGGAATACCGGTGGGTGTAAATCCGAACAATCCGTATTCAATGTTCCATTGTGTTGCTGTACCATTTTCAGTCCAGCCCAAAATCGCACTTGTAGTTGTTGTGCTGGAAGAATAAAGATCAGAAGGTTTTGGACAGGTAGGTGCAACGTCAACAATAATGTCATCAATGAAAACCGGTGCCCAGGTATAAATGGGAACAAGTTTAAAAGCGATGAACTCATCCGGTCCTGTATAAGTATCCAAAAACATTTCGTACTCCTGGTAATCTAACCAAAGTCCTGATGGAGTAACCATAAGTATTTCATTAAATGTAGAAGGATCATTAGGATCAGCAATGGTTCCAACAGATAGGTTGGAACTGCCCCATGCCCAAAAGTTTACATACTTACCTGCTGCACCACCATCTATGATAGGTGAAATAAACAGCAACTCAGCAAATACATCATCCTGGTTATCCATGACAAGTGAATTACTTTCATTTATTCCTGTTATGGTGTTGGATTGTATAAAAGCCTGTCCCGATACCGAGTTGGCTATGCCAGTCCAGCAATCGGGCAATGTTGGTGGTACAACAGTTTCAAAGTCTTCAAAAATTGGCACTGCATAGGCATCACAAACTGTGTTAAATTGCCAAATGGGCCCTGGTGTTTCAAGCTCAGCAGCACTATTTTTCGATACCACCTGCCAGTAATGCATCGTGTTAAAGTCCAAAATTCCCGGATCGTAAGTACCGGTGGCTCCTGCTGTTGCATTATCCACAACTTTAGTAGCAGGTGGAAAATCCGTACCAAAATACAGGTCATAAGTTTCTGTATCAGCACCAAAGTCCCAGCTAAGGTCCTTATCAATTTCAACCTGAATAGCATTTTGAGGTGGATCAGGATTAAAAGCAGGCATAGGTGCCCCGGCCAGAAGGTATGTAACCTTTATAAATGGAGGATTTGCTTCATTCCATCCGTCACAGGTAATTTCATAAGTACCTCCTGCTTCAAATTCCCAGACACCAACTCCAAACCAACCATCAGCCATGGAATTTTGTAAAGTTGTTACTGCATCAGATCCCAGATCAGCTATAAACCAACCGGGTTCCTCAAAATCTGAACCTTCCCATGAAGCATACATATTTCCGTCGGTACAATCAGTATGAACACTCGATGCTGTTCCGTTTAAGGGATCCTCTTCAAGAGACATGATATACCAGTAGGCATAATTATCTGCATTTACATACAGGTTTAACTCTACCGATTGAATGGTGGATCCGGCAGGGATATTTGTTATGTCAAACTTTGCCCAGCCTGCAGTTACCAAAACAAGGGTATTAATCAGACTTGTTTCGGTAAATTCAGTGCCGTTTGTGGTTCCCGTGTTGTAATCCCCTGACTGTGGAAAACAGTTAATAGTTCCCTGTCCGTAACTAATTGATCCTATAAAAAAGCAAACAAGAAGTAAGTAAAGAATTTTTTTCATCGTGGAGTAATTTTATTTGTAAAGCGATAACACTAATCCGATAATCAAATAGATTTCCCAAATATAGCGAAAATTAGGAAAGCCGGATAATCCAGTAAATTTGAAGAAGGTCAAATCCATATTCAGGCTATTAATATTTGATTACCCTACTTTTTAGACAATTGAATTATACCTTAGGTTGCAAAAATAATGGTCATCATTATTTAATGGTTGTTTAGTTAAAAGGAAATGAAAAGGAATGATTGGGTTTATAGTATGTGCGCCGTAACTCTTAATAGATCTCAGGTACATAAGTTTGTTCAGACTTAGGGGTTCTTACATAACCTGACCTGTTTTGCCTTTCCGGAAGTTCAATTTGTTTCGGAGGAATGTATTCATATGGGATCATTGATAGCAGATGAGAAATACAATTCAAACGGGCTCGTTTTTTATCATCGGCATTTACAACAAACCAGGGTGATTGTTTTGTATCGGTATAGCCGAACATTTCATCTTTTGCCCGGGAATAATCATCCCATTTTGTAAAGGATTTCAGGTCCACCTCACTGAACTTCCACCGTTTTGTAGGATCAGTCAGTCTTGATTTAAACCTTTTCTCCTGTTCTTTATCACTAACAGAAAACCAGTACTTGATTAAAACAATACCAGAACGTATAAGCATTCTTTCAAAATTAGGACAGGATCTTAAAAACTCCCAATATTCCTCATCCGAACAAAATCCCATAACCCGCTCTACCACCGGCCTGTTGTACCAGCTACGGTCGAACAGTACCATTTCCCCGGCAGCCGGAAGGTGTGCAACGTAACGTTGAAAGTACCACTGTGTTTTTTGCCTTTCGGTAGGTTTGGCAAGTGCAACAATCCTGGAGATTCTTGGATTTAGTTTCTCCGTAATTCTTTTTATGGTTCCTCCTTTACCGGCAGCATCCCTTCCTTCAAAGATCACAACTACTTTTAATCCTTTGTTTTTGATCCATTCCTGTAATTTTACCAGTTCTACCTGCAGCTTTTCCAGTTCATCGAGGTAAATCTTTTCAGCAATCTTGTTTATTTTGTTGCCATTATTATCCTTTGCCATAACTTAGCGATTTAGGGTTCGCAAATATAAACATCTTAAATAATTTCCTTTACTCCGTCTGATGGTTCAGCAAGATAAAAATCCGCTTTTTGCCCTGTTTTTTCAACATAAGTTTTACCCACACTGCTTTTAAAAGTTTCAATTTGATCTTTCCGCACAAGGCTAATGGAGCATCCTCCGAAACCTGCACCTGTCATACGTGATCCTAAAACTCCATCAACCGCATTGGATGCATCAACCAGGGTATCCAATTCAAAACAGGAAACCTCATAATCTTCTTTGAGCGACAAATGTGATTCCGTCATTAATTTGCCTAATCCTATCAGGTCCCCTCCCTTCAGTTTTTCTTTTGCTTTCAGTACTCTACTGTTTTCGGAAATTACATGCAAAGCTCTTTTTAAATGCACCGGATCCTTGATCAAATGTTTCAATTCGTCAAACTCCCTGAGTGATAAATCACTTAAACTGTTTATTTTTTTTCCTTTGTTCAGCTCACTGACTGCGGTCTCACATTCTGCTCTTCTCTCATTGTACTTTGAACCGGCGAGCCCACGTTTCTTATTGGTATTGCAAATCATCACAATATAATCCTTCAGAACAAAAGGTACCGTTTCATAATCCAGGGTTTCGCAGTTTAAATAAACTGCATGGTCCTTTTTTCCCATGGTTACAGCAAACTGATCCATTATCCCGCATTTCATACCGACGAATTCATTTTCTGCCCGTTGTGCAATTTTCACAAGATCGATGGAATCAATATTAAAACTGAATAATTCATTCACGGCCCGGGCTGTAACCATTTCTATGGATGCAGATGAGGAAAGACCAGCCTCATTTGGAATGTCACCCGAATACAACAATTCAATACCTCCGGTTGAATATCCAAGTTTATTAAATTCATTGAGGACACCAAGCGGATAATTGATCCAGGTTTCACCAATAGGTTTTATATCATGTTTTAAACAAACCTGGGCGGTCATCGGAAAGTTTGTTGATTTGAATTTTACCAGCGGATCAGAGGACAACCTTGCAAGTAATAAGGTACCATATTGCAAACTGAATGGCATTACATAACCATTGTTGTAATCTGTATGCTCACCAATAAGATTAACCCGACCCGGTGCAAAGAAAACATGAATGTCATTTTCCAAACCACCATTCAGTTTTATAAACTCTTTTTTTAATTCTTTAATGGTCTCCTGCATGCTATTTTATTTTAACCTTTAACCTAATTCCTTCTATACCCTATATACTATTTACCTTTTTACTTATTTACTTATTTACTTCTTTACTTCTTTACCCATTTACCCTCTACCCCATGGTCCCCTTAACAGCACCTCCGTCGACACTTATCGTTTGCCCGGTTATGTACCCGGAATGAGACGATAACAACCAGGCACCCAACATACCAAATTCATCTGTATCTCCCATCCTGCCAACTTTGATCTGTTCCTTGTATTTGTCTTTAGCCTCCTCAATGGAAATATTTTCAACCTGGCTCCTTTTCACAAACAACCGCTGAGCTGCAGGTGTATCATGAAAACCAGGTGCCAGTACATTTAATGTTACACCTTCACTGGCGATCTCCTGGGAAAGGGTTTTTACAAATCCAATTACAGAAAGGCGTAAAGAATTACTTAACACCAAATTTTCAATTGGTTGTTTCACCGATTCACTTTCAATATAAACAAACCTGCCATATTTCTGTTTCCTGAACAATGGCAGAAATGCTTTTGTGATATCCACTTTCCACCTGAGTATAGTTTTGTAAGCCTCATCCCAGTCATTCATTTCTGTTTCTATGAACGACTTTGCCGGAGGCCCACCAGCATTAACGAGCAATCCAGAAAGGTATCTTTCACCAAGTTTTTTCAAAAGTAATTTTATGGTTTCGGGTTGGGTAATGTCACCCTGAAGCTTCTCAACCTGCTCCGGATATTCATCCCCAAGAAGATTTAGTTTTTTTTGGTCACGTCCAACTGCAATAACCTTAGCCTCATCTTTTAGTAGTGCTCCGGCAACCCCTCTTCCCAATCCGCTTGTTGCGCCTGTAACTATGAAGAGTTTGTTTTTTATATTCAAGTCCATATTCTATTTAGTTAATTGTAATTTATAGTAATTTGATTGTATTCACATTCGTAAATCACTATTCGTAACTCGTTTTTTTTTCGTAAATCTAATCAAAGCCCTCTTTGCCACTCTTCCCTCAAATATCCCTGTCCTGGATTAGAAATAACGTAATCAAGCTGGTTGAGAAATTTCTCTTTGTCCCTTCCCAGAATGCCCTTCAAAGCAAGGTAGTTAGAAGCATGGTCACTGCGGAATACTACGCTTTCAAGATTTGTATGTGAAATAAATTCCAGTTGCTCTTTTAAAAGTTCAATGGTGTTCATTTCTATAAATTCTCCATCAAATCGTGTTTTGTAGTGCTCCACGCCATGCGGAAAACTAAGTACCAGGGTTGAGAGGAATTCCGGCTGTATTTCATTCACAGCTTTGGCAGAGTTAATTGCGTGTTGTTTACTGTACAACTTGCCACCCAACCCGGTTAATATCATAACAGAAGTTTTAATACCCGCTGCCCTTGCTTTATTTAAGTTACTTACAGTAGAACCAAAGGATTCTCCCTTGTTTATCTTTTGCAGTAACTCATCATCGCCACTTTCTATTCCAACGTAAATCAACTTTAAGCCAGCCTCTTTTAACCTCCGAAGCTCATCTTCTGATTTATTTTGTAAATCCCTGGCTCCGGCATATGCAGAAATCCTGGAAATTTTTGGAAATTCACGGTTAATCATTTCCAGAATTTTTAGCAGTTTTTCCGAATTAAGCACCATTGCATTCCCATCAGCCAGAAATACTTTCCGTACATCACTAAAATGTGGTGAAACCGACTTGATCTCAGCTTCAATATCCTCCAATGATTTTATCCTGAATTTTTTTGAAGTATACATTTCACAAAATGCACACTTGTTCCATGAACATCCTGTGGTCACCTGGAATATCAGTGAATAGGCCTCACTTGGAGGCCGGAATAAAGGTTCATCGTATGATAATGCCGGAAAAAACATGTTTAGAAATTATTCTGTTTCTCTGCCTAGTTTGTATATTCGCAAAAATAATTTTCAAAAATATGAAAAATTACATCCTTGCCTCAACCCTTTTCTTTGTCGTTTGCTTCCTGGTAAGTCAAAATGAGATAGCGGCCCAAAAATCAGATTTTCTACCTGATAATCTGGTTCAGTCTTTTAATGGAAAATTCATTTCTGCACAGGAAAGGGAAGTAGGTACTGCCATATCAGAAAACGGTAGGTACAGGATAAGCTACGATATTGGATCCGCCACAGATGAACAAAGGGAATTGAAGAACCTCAGATTTTTTACTGAAGACGATCTTATGTATACCCTGGATCAAGTTCCCGGATCAGATGTGCTGGTTTCAAATTCAGGAAATGTAGTTGTATTTGATATGAAATATCATTTCAAACAGGAAGTGATCATCCACCTGTTTAACGGAAGTGGCGACAAGGTGCTCACAAAAAACTTTAAGTATGCTTCCCTTTTTGATTTCTCGCCAGGAGGTAATAAATTCATTGTAGGTACTGATAAAAAACTGAATATAATTGACCTTGAAACCGGCCGGGATGACAAGGTAGCCAGTTGCAGTCAATTTGCTTTCACTCAAAACGAAGAATACCTTGTAACAGCCTTCGAGGGTAGTCTGAATCTATACTATAATTACGAATTGGTCCATGAATATAAAACAGGACTTTTTTACCCAAGGGCGGTCATAATAGATGGAGAAAGTAAATCAATCGGAGTAATTGGAAAACACCAGCTTAAGGTCTATTCAATGGAAATCGATGAACTGAAATTTTCCAGACAAATTGAATCTCCCTTATCATTCAGGGATTTGATAATGGATAAAGGAAATGTAGTTGCTGGAATACATTTGAAGAATGACGGAATCTCGGAAGGGATCATACATGTGTATAATGTAACAGGAAACCTTATTCATGAACAGGTTCTTTCAACCAAAACATACAAGACTTTTGAAAAGCAAACAGAACCACTTAAGTCAACTTCAACCATTGATCCTATTCCATGGCCCTTTGACCCTTTTAATGAGGTACACAAAGTATGGAACCACTATGAACAACATATGGGCGATGGCTCCGGAGACTGGTCTTACCTGCACCAGGGTCTCGATCTTGAAGTTCCGATAGATGAGCCCACCTACGCTGTTGAAGAAGGCTGGGTAAAACTGGTATTAACCATCGGAGGAGATGCTTACTGGCGGGTGGCCATCAGCCCCGAGCAAGTATCCGGTTATTCAAACGGATGGCTTTATGCCCATATTGTGGAAAGTAGCATCATGGTGGATGTTGGTGATTACGTGCAGTTACATGATTACCTGGGTGACATTATCTACTGGACCTCCAGTTGGGGACACATCCATTTTGTGAACATACGTGACCAGGGAACCATCTGGTATTACAACGATGATGAATGGGGCATCAACTTTAATCCTTTACTGGCGCTGGTTCCAAATACAGATAATTATGCTCCGGTAATTGAAAATTTTTCGGGATCATCTAAATTTGGGTATTGTACCAACCAAACCACAAGTTTCCAGGATCCGGACAACCTCCATGATGAAGTCGATATCATTGCCAAGATAAGTGATTATCACGGTGATTCAGAGTGGGAACAACCTGCATATAAAACTTATTACTGGATCATTAAACTACCGGAATATGAAACAGTTGTTCCTAAAACTATCGGGCAGATCCTGAATCACAGCTATGAAATGTACAACAGCACCTATTACACCCAGTATGCTCCACTTATGTATTACAAAGACTTTCAGCATCCATCTCCGCCTTGGATGAATTTTGACCGGGACTACTGGCAAATCCTTACCAATAATAATGGGGACTCCATCGTTGAACCCTGGGAAACCGGGCTGGCTTTGAATACGGCTGAATTTGCTGACGGAACTTACAGGATTGTTGTTGAAGCCTGGGATGAATTTGGAAACATGGCCATCGACAGCCAGGATGTGGTTTTTGAGAACTTTCCTGTGGGATTAGATGATAAGAAAATTAGTAATGCAGAAATATCGGTTTTTCCAAATCCTTGCGATGAAAAGCTGACCCTTAACACAGGCAAGTATCCTGTAACTTCAATTACTATTCTGAACAATGAAATGAAAGAAGTTCAAACGATTACAAATCCTGATGATTTCATATTCGGAGATAATTATTTACTCAATCTGGAAGCATTGCCTAAAGGTATATATTATCTCAAGCTTATTGTTAATAACCAACTGATTTTAAAGAAAGTAGTAAAAATATAACAATTCGTTCTCAAATTAACCTTATCATAATAGGCTTCTAACAAAGGTGCGGTTTGGTATCACACCCTATTGTTTATATATAAAGTGCTCCAACTTGATTTTTGTTTAACTTTGGTTATCTCTAATTGAAGACTAATACTGCACTATCATGAAAAAATCTCTACTCGTTTTTCTGTTACTTCCCTTTTTTGCACATTCTCAGTCAATATTTCAAAAGGAATTTTCTTATACCTATGCCTTCTACATAACTGACATTGCACAACTTCCTGACAATGGATACCTGGGCTGCGGATGGACCAAAACTGATGCCATCGATTCAACATTTGCTGTAATTGTCAGGTTTGACTCCCTCCTTAATTATCAATGGTTTAAGCGATATACCATGCAGGCAAGGGACGATTTCAGGTGCATTACCCCAAGTAGCGATGGCAATTACTTTGTGGGTGGAAAAAGCAAAAGTGAATTTTCACTTTACTATGGTAGCACCCTGTATAAAATTGATGATATGGGCAATGTATTGTGGCACAAATTATACAATGGAGATTACGATGATGCAACAATTGGTTGTTTTGAACAAGCGGATAATACACTGGTTCTGATAGTCAGGTATGGAGTGACCGGCCAACCATCAAAGGTTATTAAAACGGATGCAATGGGTAACCTGCTCAATAAATTCGATTTATCAACGACAAATGTTACATCCGGAGTTATTGCCGATTGCGTTGCATCCAACGGAATGGGTGAATATTATATTGGAGGTACCGCATTGAATAGCAACACCAGCAAATACATGCACTATGTTTGTTGTGTAGTTGATAATAACCTGATATGGTACAAGGAATATGATTATGGTCGCCAGAGCGCCTACCTCTATGGAATTGAAACGTTGAGTGATGGAAATATCGCAGTGACCGGCAATGTAAAAGATGCCAACAATCCTGATATCGTTAACAGTGTAATTATGAAAATAGATCCGACAACCGGAGAAAAGATATGGGCGAAAGAAATAAAGCAGGAAGAAGACTATTATCAAGCCGGTGGGATTATTACCTCCCTTAGCAATAATGAAATGATGCTATGTGGGCGGACAAATACTGAGAATGGCTATGAAGGTTATGCAACGAAACTTGATCTGGATGGCAATATCGTATGGACCCGTGAATATGGTGAAGGGGATTACGAAGGCCTGAGTTATGTTGCCGAAGTCACTGGTAACCGATTATTCTTTTCAGGAATCATGGCACTCAATCAGGGACCCTATTTCATTCAAACTGATGCAAATGGGATTTCTGCCTGTTTAACTGGTACCCTGGATTTTATAGCCTATGATTTACCGGTTGCCACATATTCGCCCCAGACAATTCTTGAAGATCCCGATGTTGAGGTACTAACTCCTGCATTTGTCGAAGAGGACATAATGTTATCTGAAGAATTAATTTGTACCGCAATTTTAGATATAGAGGAAACCGTGACCCCAACATCTTATAGGGTTTTTCCTAATCCCTCTAACAGGAATTTCACTATTGAAAACACCTCAAGCTCAACGTCATGTAATTCAATCCAAATAAGTAATCTTGAAGGGAAAACAATTCACAAGTTTAAAATGTGTTATCATAAGCATACTGTTAAAAACAGATTTGACCCGGGAATTTATTTTATAACCATCAAAAACAGTAACAACCAAATAATCCACCGTCAGAAATTGGTTGTACGGTAGAGGGCATCATTAAAAATGATGCTCTGTAAAACTGTGAACGTCTGGTATTTATGATAACTATTTTTTGTGCTAATAGCAGATTTTTGCCTAAGAACCTGTTAACAACTTTTATATTTCATTTGAGAAACCCACTAAAGCTTTGTAATTTTGCGCCCTAAAAATTAGCGGATGCAGGAAACCATATTGATACTAGATTTTGGCTCACAATATACCCAGTTGATCGCTCGTAGGGTAAGGGAATTGAATGTATATTGCGAGATCCATCCTTTTAATGATTTTCCAGAGATAAATGGCTATATAAAAGGGGTTATTCTGTCAGGTAGCCCATTTTCAGTGCTTGAAAAAGATTCTCCTGTTCCGGACCTCTCTGCTATCAGAGGAAAGCTTCCCCTGTTAGGTGTATGTTACGGTGCTCAATTTCTTGCAAAATCATCAGGAGGTCACGTCATGCCATCCAAAATTAGGGAATACGGCAGAGCAAACCTTTCGTTTATTGATCATCCGAATGTTTTGATGGATGGAATGACTACCGGATGTCAGGTCTGGATGAGCCACGGAGATACCATCCTCGATATTCCTGAGAAATTTAAAACAATAACAAGTACGGGAGATGTTGAAATTGCAGGTTACCAGGTTGAGGGTGAAGATACGTTCGGCATACAGTTCCACCCGGAAGTTTATCATACCACTGAAGGACAAAAACTGTTAGGCAATTTTGTGATTAATATTTGTGGATGTTCACAGGAATGGACACCGGAATCATTTATCGAATCTACTGTCAAGGCTCTGAAACAAAAACTTGGCGATGACAAAGTTGTTCTCGGTCTTTCAGGAGGTGTTGATTCATCAGTAACTGCAGTTTTACTGGATAAAGCCATAGGCAATAACCTCACCTGTATTTTTGTGGATAACGGCCTGTTAAGGAAAAACGAATTTGAAGATGTACTTGAATCCTATAAGCACATGGGACTCAATGTAATTGGAGTAGATTCAAAGGAACGGTTTTACAAAAAACTGAAGGGAGAAACTGAGCCGGAAGCCAAAAGGAAGATCATCGGAAATACCTTTATTGATGTATTTGATGAAGAAGCCCACAAAATATCGGATGTAAAGTGGTTGGCCCAGGGAACGATCTACCCTGATGTAATCGAATCCAAATCAGTGAAAGGCCCTTCCGCAACTATTAAGTCGCACCACAACGTTGGTGGACTTCCTGATTTTATGAAACTTAAAATTGTTGAACCGCTTAATTCATTGTTCAAGGATGAAGTCAGAAAAATTGGCAGAAAGCTTGAAATGGACAGCACCTTATTAGGCCGGCATCCATTTCCAGGCCCGGGACTTGGCATCAGAATACTTGGGGATATTACACCAGAAAAAGTAAATATATTGCAGGAAGCTGACCACATCTATGTACGGGGGTTGAAGGAATGGGGATTGTATGATAAAGTATGGCAGGCAGGTGTAATCCTGCTTCCGGTCCAATCGGTAGGAGTTATGGGAGATGAACGAACTTATGAGAATGTTGTTGCATTACGAGCAGTTGGCTCAACAGATGGAATGACCGCAGACTGGTCCCAATTGCCTTATGATTTTTTGGCAAAAGTATCTAATGACATTATCAATAAGGTTAAGGGTGTTAACAGAGTGGTTTATGATATCAGCTCCAAACCCCCTGCAACCATTGAATGGGAATAATAATACTGCGAAAAAGCAGTTATGATTGTATAACTTAGTTATTATGGTTCCAGTTAAGAAAATATTTATTCTTTTTACTTTTCTTGCATGCCTTACAATTACCGGCTTTACGCAGGATGGCCAGGTTGTTAAAAAATCAATTATCAGTGAAAACATCGATGGCAAGGATTATTACCTTCATTTTGTAAAAAAAGGAGAAACATTGTTTGCCATTGCCAGGGCATACGGAATTACTGTGGATGATATTTTTCGCTCCAATCCTGAATCCAGAGAAGGCATTTCCTCCGGAAGGATACTAAAAATTCCTTACGAAAAAGAAAAACAAAAAGAATCTAATCAGGAGCAGTCGAACACACAGGACGAATATTTTTATCATATCGTTAAAAAGAAAGAAACACTTTACGGCATATCAAAAAAATACGGTGCGGGCATTGATAAGATCCTGGAGTTAAATCCGGAAATGGGTGATTATCCGAGGGAAGGACAGACACTGAAAATTCCGGTCGTTAAATCGGACAATGTTTCGGTACCTATTGCGGCAGGTGAAAATACCATAAAACATTCCATCGTTCTAGGGGAAACTTTATATGGAATTGCTAAAAAATACAATGTTACAATTGGGGAGATCAAAAATGCCAACCAGGGTCTTTTGGATATAATCAAACCCGGTACCGAGATTCTAATCCCAAACCAGGACAAATTATCAGAAGAGGTAAATGCAACGGAGGAAAAAAATGAAAACGATCTTATCGAGCATGAAGTTGTTGCCGGTGAAACACTTTACAGCATTGCTAAAACCTATGCAGTGAGTATTGATTCCCTGAGAGCCTATAATCATGTACTTACTACTAACTTAAAAATCGGGCAGCTTATTTTCATCCCGCCGGCAAACAATGAATTTGAATTTATCGTTCACAAAGCCGACAAAAAACAAACGCTCGAGGGCATTTCAAAGCTGTATGGTATTGAAGTTGAAAAGCTTAAAAATATAAATCCCGGAGTAAAGCGTAAAACAAAAAAAGGTCAATTCATTAAGATTCCTGTAGAACCCAGGGAAGAAGCTGTTGTGGTAAATGCAGCGGAAGAAGCTACGGATAATCCCCTTGAATTAAACCATTGTTTTAATAGTGAACATTTTAAACAATCCACTTACAATATAGCGCTGATGCTTCCATTTTTCCTTGAGGAGATGGATAGCATCGACTTTAGCAATGAAAAAGATTTTGCAAGGTTGGCAAACCTGGTATCCTTTCGTTTTCTGGACTTCTATGGTGGATTCAGAATGGCTGTTGACTCTATGAAAGCCCAGGGTATGAACCTCAACCTTTTTGTTTACGATGTAGATAACGATGTGGTAAAAACCAATGAAGTGCTGCTTTCCTCTGAACTAAGCAGTATGGACCTTATTGTCGGGCCTTTGTTTGCCAAAAGTTTTACACGGGTAGCGGATTTTGCAAAAACATATGAAATTCCTATTGTCAATCCTTTGTCGGAGCGGGATGAGATTATATACAATAATCCATGGGTGTATAAAATTCAGCCTTCCAGTGAAAAACAAATTGACCAGCTTGTGTCTTATCTGGAAATTGCATTTCCTGAAAGTAATATTCTTTTGTCGAGGCACAACAAATACAAATTCCAGTCGGAAGTATCGTATATCAGGAATTCTTTAAATACCAAAAGACCTGGCCATATTTATGTTCCAAACAATGAAATCCTCGACATTATCGATTCGAAAAAAAATGCAAGTAGCTTATTTACCGAAAACAAAATGGTTGAAAAAACTTTCCTTAAGGATAATATTGGTGACAGCACCTATTTCACTAATCTTGTAAAGGAAGTGATTTACACAAACGACAGCACAACAGGATTAAGCATGAACCTTTCAGAAGTAAGGCATAATGTTGTAATTGCGTTTAGCGAGGACATTGTGTTTTCAAAAGAATTGCTTACTCAACTTAATAAGCTTGGGCAGGAAAGAGACATTACACTAATTGGATTACCCGATTGGAACGAATTTACCGGCCTTGAAACAAGTCAATTGCTAAACCTTGATTTTCATTGTTTCACCTCACGTGCCGTTAACTTTAACAACACCAGGATTCAATCCTGGGTGTTAAATTACCGTGATATTTACAATACGGAACCTGCCGTTGACAATTATGCGTTCGATGGATTTGATGTGGGTTGGTACTTCCTGAATGCTTTGTATAATTATGGTAAAAATTTCGGTGATTGCCTGCAATACCTTACAGTTCCTCTAATTCAAACAAAATATAATTTTGAATCCAAACCTTCCAACGGTTTCCAGAATATCCATTGGAATTTAGGAAAATACGCAGACTACCAGTTTATTAAGCTTCAATATGAAATTGAATAATGGGCAAATCCTAATTTCTAATTACTAATTTCTAATTACTAATTACTAACTCAATCCATAAACCTCTTGCCTGTTTAACGATTTATTCTTTACTTTGCCATCTAAATTCTTTGAAATATATGCTAAGTAGAAGGCACTTGAGGATTAAAGTATTACAGGCGTTGTATGCTTTTTTTCAATCGGTAAATGACCGAATCGACCTGGGAGAGAAAGAATTATTGAAAAGCATCAATAAGATCTATGAAATTTATATTTACCAGGTCTCACTCCTTATTGAAATTGTTGAGTTTGCAAATCGCAGACTTGAAGAAAACAAGAAGAAATTTATTCCTACAGAAGAAGACTTGAATCCCAATACCCGGTTTATTGATAACAGGATGATCAAACAGCTTTCCGATAATAAGGACTACATCAAACATTTTGAAGCCTATAAGATCAATTGGTCAGGTGAAGAGGAAATGATCCGTAAACTTTATAAGGAGGTGAGAGACAGTGAGGATTATAAAACCTACATGTCGAACAAACAACATTCCTACACCAACGATAAGGACATATTGAACAAGATCCTTAAAAAGCAAATGGCAAGGTCGGAAAGCCTTCAGTATTTTTTTGAGGAGAAAAACATTCATTGGTCTGATGATTTTCATACAGCAAATATGCTTGTGATGAAAACTATAAAACATTATAAAGAAAATTACGATGAACAGTGGAAACTCCCCACATTGTTCAAGATCAATGATTTTGATGAGGGTGATGAAGATAAAAAGTTCGTCAAGAAGCTCTTCCGTAAAACCATCATTCACAGTGAAGATTATGATAAATTAATTGAAGAAAAGGTTAAAAACTGGGAAATGGACAGGATCGCGATAATGGATATTCTCATTTTGAAAATGGCCCTGGTGGAGCTTATGGAATTCCCATCTGTGCCGGTTAAAGTTTCCCTGAACGAGTACATTGAACTTGCTAAAATGTACAGTACCCCAAAAAGTAAAGTATTTGTAAACGGCGTTCTTGATAAACTGATCGAAGACCTGAAAGAGAAAAAACTCATCCAAAAAACCGGAAGAGGACTTCTCGAAAATTAACAATTTTTCACACTGAAAATATTCTCATGTGATCTGATTTTACGAAATTTGTATTAGAATTTTTGTTTAAATAAAAACTATGAAGATATCTAGAATTTTAAGCCTGATTTTGCTTGTTTCCGTTACAATGCTATTTATTCAATGCAATGGCAACAAACAGGAAAAGAAAAATGAATCGGATAATAAGGAACAAGACTCTGAAACCAAGGTTAAGAAAGAGAAACCAAAACTGGTTTATGACAGCAAGGGCAATGTCACCGAGCGTCATGGTTACTCCTACCGGAAGACAGATGGCAGTATCCGTTCCCGCGATAGTTATTATTACAAATACGACGATAATAACAATGTAGTTGAAGAAATCAAGGAATCCTACAAACCTGATGGCAGCCTGAATTTTAAAAATGTAAATTACTACAAATACGACGACCGGAACCTGAAAATTGACCTTGTATTTGAATCCTATGATAAAAACAATGAATTGCAGCGAACTGCACATCATGCTTATAAATACAATGATAACGGGCATAAAATTGAGGATATTGGTTACCGAACTGACGAATCAGTAAAATCGAGGATTATCCTTTCGCCCGATGAAAATGGTTTTTTACAATCTGAAGAGTATATCTATTACGATGAAGAAGGAACCATTTATGACCATAAGAAATATTATTATACCCAGTATGGTCTTGAAAAAACGGTTGACCTGTTAGAAGAAGGGAAATAAGTAGGTTAGGGAGCCTGGAGGTGAAGAGTAAGCAAGTTTAGAGGTATAAGGGTAATATGGAGGAAATACTTTCCTGAAGTATAAGATAAGAAATTGGATCCTTAACCAAAAGCTAAAAGCAAGGTAGCAGAATCAAAACAAACATTCAAGCCCACGATTGCGGGATTTCGCTGCGCTCAACATTCAATCATTAACAGATGTTTAATCCCAAAACACCATACTCCAGGATCGCTTTCGAAACCATAAAGCATTACCTCATTCATAGCCGATTCAAGGGTCTTTCAGTGCTGGATATCCCGGATGAACTTTATGAGATCCAGAGGGGATGTTTTGTATCCCTGCACAAATTTGATGGGGAACTCAGAGGATGCATCGGGACCATTGAGCCAAGGGAAGCCAACCTGTTTGAAGAGATTAAAAGAAATGCCGTTTCGGCTGCTTTTAACGATAACCGGTTCAGTCATTTGTCTTTGGATGAGATCGATACGATAGAAGTTTCTGTTGATGTACTCACCACCCCTGAGCGGGTTTATTTAATGGATGATCTTGATCCTCACATTTATGGAATAATTGTTACCGACGGTAAATATAACAAAGCTATCCTCTTACCTGCAATTCCAGGAATTGATACCCTTGAAGAACAAATAAGGATCGTAAAACGTAAAGCCGGCCTTACAAACACAAACATCGAAGACCTGGAGATCTACAGGTTTTCCTCAACACGTTACCACTAATTCGAGGAGACTGCAATAATTGCAGGTTTTTTGCAAAGGCATATTTCTTGATCTGTCCACCTAAAAAAAGATGAAAACTTTTAAGTCGTTGTACATAACATCTTTTATTGGTGGATTAATTATTCTGGCCATCGGAATATACCTGCAAATCAGTCAATCTGTTGCCGGGGGAATAAGTTATACCATTCAGGGTGATTCCTTCCAGGGCACCATTACAGGAACTTCGGGAATTATCATGGGAATAGTGATACTTGTCTTTTCCGGCCTCTTTTATTCGAAATATAAAATGGAGAAAAAAAGGTATGAGGGATTGGATGAGGACTGATCGAACGCTGATGACGCAGATTATGATAATGATCGCAGATTATTTTTATTAAATAATTGGACCTGATTTTTTATTTAGCATTGATCATCGCAAGAAATTCTTCCTCGGAAATAATAGGAATTCCAAGGTCCTGGGCTTTTGTCAGCTTGTTTGGACCGATGTTCGCACCAGCCAGTAAATAGTCTGTTTTTTTGGAAACTGATGATGCCGCTTTCCCGCCGTGTTGTTCTATAGTCTCCTTAATTTCTTCCCTGGAGTAGTTATCAAGTTTACCGCTGGCAACAAT
Source organism: uncultured Bacteroidales bacterium (assembly GCA_964421215.1). Classification (GTDB taxonomy): domain Bacteria; phylum Bacteroidota; class Bacteroidia; order Bacteroidales; family JAADJA01; genus JAADJA01. Next base: position 51,019 of record CAYQWA010000010.1, read on the forward strand.
GGTTTTACCAGCCAGTTTATCGGAAACCGGTTCTCCTGTATCCTCAGTTTCAAAGCGGATTGATTTATTTTTTAATCGCTCAATTATCTCCAGGTTTTTCGAATCATCGAAATAATTAAAAACGGATTCGGCAATTTTCTCACCGACCTCATCCACCAGTACTAATTCTTCAAAGGTCACATTTTTTAAGGCATCTATCGACTTATAATGTTTGGCCAGTTTCTTGGCAACGGTTTGGCCCACATACCTGATTCCCAGTGCAAATAACACTTTATCGAATGAAACCGACTTGGAGCTTTCAAGGCCATTTAATATATTTTCAACAGTTTTCTCTTTAAAACTTAATTTCTTCTCTTTTTTATCTTCAGTTGCTTCTATCACCTTTTCCAGGCCAAGTAATTTATCAAAAGTAAGATCATACAGATCAGCAATATTATTGACAAGCCCATTATCGATAAGCATCTCCACCTTTCCTTCACCAAGAGAATCAATGTCCATGGCGTTGCGGCTTATAAAATGCAATATCTTCCCTTTAATCTGGGGAGGACAACTTTCTTCGTTGGGACAATAATGCTGGGCTTCCCCTTCCTTCCTTACAAGGATTGTTTCACATTCAGGACATTTTTCAATGTATGTAAATTCCAAAGAATCCAGTAGACGTTTTTCAAGATCAACACCCACAATCTTTGGTATGATCTCCCCTCCTTTTTCCACATAAACAGTATCACCTATTCTAACATCCAGTGCTTTAATGATATCGGCATTATGCAGCGAAGCTCTTTTTACAGTAGTACCTGCCAATAAAACCGGTTGCAGGTTGGCCACCGGTGTTATGGCTCCTGTTCGACCCACCTGGAAAGAAATGGATTCTAATTTCGTCGGTACCCGTTCGGCCTTGTATTTATAAGCAATAGCCCATCGAGGTGATTTGGCTGTTGCTCCAAGTTCTTCCTGCTGAGAATATTGATTGACTTTAACAACCACTCCGTCAATTTCAAAAGGGAGTGAATCACGGTTTACATCCCACTCCCGGATAAATCCAATTACGTCATTTATAGTATTGCATTTGGCTATGTACGGGGGTACATTAAAACCCCAGTCCTTTGCATGTGTAAGGTTTTCGTAATGGTTATCATATGGCAGCGTCTCTCCAAGCAGGAAATACAGAAAACATTCCAGTGGCCTTTTTGCCACTTCTGCCGAATCCTGCATTTTGATACTTCCCGCAGATGAATTCCTCGGATTCGCAAAAGGCTCTTCACCATTTGCGGTTCTCTCTTCATTAAAACGTGCAAACTTTTCCTTTTCCATAAAGATCTCCCCCCGGATCTCAAATTCTGGCGGATAATCACCCTTTAACCTTAATGGGATGGTTCGTATGGTTTTTATGTTTGTGGTTACATCATCACCCTGAACACCATTGCCACGGGTAACCGCCCTTTCCAGCAATCCGCTCATATAAGTCAGGCTGATGGAAACTCCATCGTATTTCAATTCACAGACATACTGGAATTTATCACCAATAGCCTTTTTTACCCGGGTATCAAAATCAAGCAGTTCCTGTTCTGAATAAGTGTTAGACAACGAAAGCATTGGATATTTGTGAGTTACCTGAACAAAGTCCTTTGTAATGTCTCCTCCTACCCTTTTCGATGGAGAATCGGGTAAAACCAACTCAGGAAATTCATTTTCAAGTTTGATCAACTCCTCCAGCAACATGTCGAAATCGTAATCAGATATAACCGGCGCTGCAAGTGCATAATAACTGTAATTGTGCGCAGTGATCTCCGCTGATAACTCCCCTATCCTTTTTTTCGCCTGGTCTTTATTCATAGCATTTAAAATTCTGTATTAACAGTTACATAACAAAATATCGATTAAAAAGATTATCACTTTTACCTATTCATTTCCTTAAGCCAAACTTCTGATTAAAATATCTGTATTAATCTGTGAAATCTGTGGTATTTTTTCCACCACGGATTACACAGATAGCCACAGATTTACTTGGATTTTAATACTTTATAATAATAATCTACATCTTGAATTGCAAATTTAACCTTTCTTAAAAACTGTTATTAATATTATTGATAAATTTATAAGCTGAATTATTAAACAGATATGGTTGAAGTTTATGCAATAAAAGTGGCAGAAGCAGAAGCATTTAGCTCCAAACAGGAGATGTTGTTAAGTTGTCTGCCGGGGCAAGCAAGAGCAGCTATTGAAAAACTTCGAAAGACCGGTGATTTCCAACGATCACTTCTGGGTGAACACCTGGCACGAATTGTATTATCAGACCATATTAACATTGAGGTCAATGAAATTAGCTTTCAAAAATCAATAAAAGGAAAACCCTATCTAGCGGATCATCCCAACATTCATTTTAACATTTCACATTCAGGCGATTGGGTTGTCGTTGCCTTCTCCGACAAGGATGTAGGTGTGGATATAGAGAAGATCAGGCCACCCCAGTACAGAGTTGCAGAGCGATTCTTTTCACCCATAGAATTAAAGCGACTCAACAGCTTTACGGACAGGGAAAAAGAACATTACTTCTTCGATCTCTGGACCTTAAAAGAGAGTTTCCTGAAACTTCAGGGCAAAGGTTTAACCAGGTCCCTGGGTAGCTTCACAGTGGATAAAACCACTGGTGGATTTGACCTTGTAAAAGGAACCAAAGGAGATGGTAAAGTATATTTTCAACAGTATAGCATAGATCCTCTGTACAAACTTTCAGTTTGCGCTTTAAGTGGAACTTTTGCTGAAAAGGTAAACGTTGTTACTTTTCAGGATTTGCTGAATAAAATTGCAGAATGCAAAAAAGATCAAAAGACATAGCCCTCGTGCTATCAGGAGGAGGCGCCCGCGGAATGGCCCACATCGGGGTTATTGAGACTTTGCTTGAAAAGGGATTCAATATTACCTCTGTTGCAGGAACATCCATAGGAAGCGCAATAGGTGCCATATATATCTCTGGGAAGCTTCCGGAGTTTAAGGAATGGATCTCTCAGCGTGGAAAACTCGATATCATTAAACTGATGGATTTTGCCATTTCTAAAAACGGTTTTATCAAAGGAGAAAAGGTGTTAAAACAGATGCAGCCTTTTATATCGGATGAGGATATTGAAAACCTTCCCATTCCTTATGCAGCTGTTGCTGTCGATATTCAAAACCACAAAGAGGTCGTTTTTGATAACGGAAGCCTGTTTGACGCGATCAGGGCATCCGTTGCAATTCCTACAGTTTTAAAACCTTTCATCAGGGATGGTATTGAACTGGTTGATGGTGGTGTATTGAATCCATTGCCCCTGAATGTTATTTCAAGAAAGCCAGGCGATATGCTGGTGGCTGTGGATCTCAATTCTGATATCAGTTACAAGATCCCGGAAGATTTTGTTACCAATGTTCAGCACTCCAGGACCTATGAAAAAGCATTGGAATACATTAATGAAAAATGGTCGACACACTTTAAAAACGGACGGCATAAGCAAACCGGATTTTTTAACCTGATCACCAGTTCCATCTATGCAATGCAAATGAAATTAACCCAGGTAGCCATTGAAAAGTACAAGCCCGACCATGTAATAAGCATATCAAAAAATGCATGCGACCTGTTCGAATTTCAAAGGGCAGCCGAAATGATCGAATACGGAAGGATCCAGGCAGATAAAATTTTGTAAATCAATTAATCTCTAACAAAATGAAAAAGTCTTTAAGCATACTCCTGATTGTAGTTTTCCCCACCTTATTTTCAATCGCTCAGGTAAATCTGGAACATACCTTCACTTCGTCCGGATTTGGTACCTGGCATTTTAATACCGAAAATGAGACCTTTTACTACAATGCGAACGCAAATACCCACAAGGTCTATATTTACCACGGGGACTACAGCCTTTATAAAACAATTGATTTAACGCCGCCTTCAGGATATAACTTGTACTGGGTGTACTATCCATCAAAACACCTTTTTAACGATGACGAGCTGATCGAATTCATCCTTGTCTTTTACAATTCAAGTAATTACATCATGAAGGCTTACAATGAAAACATGAGTCTGGTGAAAGACCTGGGTGCAGCAGCCAATGCTTATGTTTTTAACACACAGGAAGGCTACAAATTAAAAACCACGAACTGGGTATACAATGCAGGTAACCAGAACATGGATTATACAGATAAGATCTATTCCCTTCCTGGTGAGCTATATGTATCAGATTCAGAATATTGCTTTGAAGATATGGATAATAAACCTTATCCAAATCCGGCTGCAAACAGCGTTACCTTACCCTATCAAATAAAGCCGGATGAAGTAACAACTTTATACATCTATAACCTCCAGGGAATTTTGATAGAATCCAAAACCATACATGGAAACTTCGACCATTTAAGGTTGAATACCAATAATTATCTAAGCGGAAGTTATCTGTATAAGTACAATGAAAAGGTAGCCAGTTTTATTGTCAGGTAAGCCTTTTCTTCAGTGATCTAGTATTATTGCGGCAAAAGGATTTCACGCAAAGGGCGCAAAGAATTCGCAAAGATCGCAAAGATGATTACTTATTCTTTGCGCCCTTTGCGTTTTAGTACTTAGCGGTCTTTGCGTGAACTAATACCTTACCCCTGTTTAACCACCCCCTTAGTTTTCCATTTACCTGTCAGGTAGTAGATAAATGATAGGATCATTCCCAGGAACCATCCGATGGGTATGGCCCACCAGATCCCTGTTTCTCCCATTTCCAGTGAAAGGTAATAAGATGCCGGGATCCGGACCACCCAAAGCGCAAGCAATGTGATGAACATAGGAACCAGGGTAGCTCCTGCCCCACGCATCACTCCGTTCAAAACAAACATCGTGGAAAATAAAATATAAAAAGCGCTTACAATGATCAGGTATTTCGAACCAATCAGAATCACATTTTCATCATCGGTGAATACCCCCATTAACTCTTTTGAAAACAGGATGGCAATAACAGTAATGAGCACCGAAATCACTGAGGTCATTATAAAAGTAGCAATCAATCCCGACTTCACTCGTTCCACTTTGTTGGCACCAAGATTTTGTCCTACAAAGGTCGACAAGGCAGCAGCAAAGTTCATGGCCGGCATGGCTGCCAGCGAGTCGATGCGCATGGCGATGGAGAACGCGGCAATCACATCAGTACCAAACAGGTTAACGATCCATACAATGGCAATCAGGCCTAATGAAACAAAAGTTTGCTGAAAACCGGAAGGTAAACCGATTCGAACACTCTGGCGGAAAATAGCCCTGTCGAACTTAAGCTTAAACACCGATAGGGTAACAACGCTATGTGTTTTGTTGAGATACAGGATAGCCGTCAAAAACGCCCCTCCCTGTGATATGATTGTTGCAATGGCAACCCCGGCAATTCCCCATTTAAAAACAACCACAAACAACAGATCAAAAATGATGTTGGCTATTGTTGATATGATGAGAAAGTACAAAGGTGTTTTAGAATCGCCAAGCCCTCGTAGAATGGCAGCTGTTCCATTAAAACCAAAAAAGAATACAAGTCCTGAAATATAGATCTGCATGTAAAGGGTGGCATCTGGTAATACATCTTCAGGAAGTTGGATAAGCCGGAATATGGGTCCGCTAAAAATTATGCCAACGGCAGAAATTACGATGGAAGCAAAAAACAAAAAGATATAAATGGTATCGATGGTTCGCTTAACCTCTTCCATTTTTTTCGCTCCGAAATATTGGGCAATAATAATGGTAGCGCCTGTTGCAAATCCAATCACCATGGAGATCAGGGCAAAGATGATCGGGAATGAAGCCCCTACAGCAGCAAGTGCCTCTTTGCCGATATAGTTCCCGATAATGATGCTGTCGACAATGTTGTACATCTGCTGAAATACATTGCCAAGCAGCATGGGAGCAGCAAACTGGAAAATGAGCTTACTTTCTTTGCCTGTTGTGAGGTCTTTCATTAAAAAGTGACTAAAGTACTTAAAGTGCCTTGAGTGCCTTAAGTTGTAAGTTAAAAGTTATATGTTATTGGTTAATAGTTATATATTATATGTTATTTGTTATTTGTTAACAGTTATTGGTTAATGGTTGTTAGGTGCAAATGATTCTACCCTGTTAACTTCTAACATTTAACAATTAACTTTTCAACACTTAACCAAAAAAGTGATCCGCAAAAGTACGATTATGATTAACGCAATGGTGAAAAATATAAATGCATACTAACACATAAAAGTGGAAAACAATGTGAAGAATAGCTTTGTTTAAGGATTATCTATTAACAGGTTAAAATCTTTATTAAACCGATTACATACATATATATAAAATTCTACTAATTTTACTGCCTTAGCCTCAGGATCCATGCTTTATCGTATTGTGAGGACACCCTAAAAATGTAAATATAATGTACAGACTACCTTTCTTTCAATTGAGATCGGCAATCCCCGGGTTGTGCTTATTCTTAATTATGTTCAGCATATTCAATGCAAAAGCCCAATCACCACAACGTATAATTTCACTGGCTCCTTCACTTACTAAAAATCTCTATTTGCTTGAATCCGAAGATCTGTTGGTAGGCTGTACCAATTATTGTCACCTCCAAAGTGAAACGGATGCAGAAGTGGTTGCATCAGCCATGAAAGTTAATTTTGAAAAAGCAGTAGTATTAAAACCGGATCTGGTCATCACAACTGATTTAACTGAGGCAAAGATTATTGATACGTTTAAAAAACTTGGGGTGGAGATCCTGGTTTACCCAAATCCAACGTCCTTCGAAGAAATATGTACACAATTTATTCACCTTGGTGAGACTGTTGGAAAAAAAGAAATTGCCGATGGTATTATTGAAGATGCAAAAGATAGGATCAGTGTTATCAGGAAAAAAGTACCGGAAAATGGCGTGAAACAAAAACTTTTTATGCAAATCGGTTCTAATCCTTTGTTTGCTGTGGTACCCGAGACTTTTATGAACGATTATATTACCTTATCCGGAACTGAAAATATTTATTCAGAAATAGAAATTGGCAGCGTAACCAAAGAATCCGTTCTGATCAGAAATCCGGATATAATTGTTGTTGTTTTAATGGGACTAATGGGTTCCGAGGAAAAAGCACGCTGGGAAGAATTTGAGAATCTCAGTGCAGTTAAAAAGAAGCAGGTCTTTATGATAAACGCTGATAATGCTTGTAGTCCGACACCCCTTACTTTTGTTGTAGCTTTAGAAGAGTTGATAGAATTAATTTATTGATGGTGATCATTTCAAAAAGATACATTCGCTGGAGTTTATATCTCTTGTTGCTTCTGGCTTTACTGCTGGGATCTGTATTGGTAGCATTATCCATTGGAGAGTTGAATATTGGGATAACTAAAGTATTAAGAATGATCTTCATCGGTGGCGATGCATCAGACATTGAATACTTATTAATTTCTGAAATTCGATTTCCACGCATTGTTTTGGGAATTGCGGTTGGTGGTGCTTTAAGCCTGGCCGGAGTTATTTTGCAAGGGATATACCGTAATCCACTTGTGGAGCCTTTTACCCTGGGTATTTCCGGAGGAGCTTCACTGGGTGTGGCCATAACAATTGTCTTTGGACTTCACGTTACTTTTGGTTCAATTCTACTACCGTTATCTGGATTTGCCGGTGCGCTACTGATTATTTTTTTAGTGTATACAATTAGTTCTAGAAAGGGTAAGATCAACATTCAGAATATGCTGTTAACAGGTGTAATGATAAGTTTTATTGCGTCTTCTGCAATGATGTTCTTACTGGCCATTTCAAGCTCTGAAAACCTGAATAATATTATCTTCTGGATAATGGGTTCTTTGGATGAACCCAATACTAATTTTATCAGGCTGACATTTGTTTCGTCGCTTATCGTTTTGCTGATCTCTTACTTTTTTGTTCAACCGTTGAATGCACTCAGGCTGGGAGAAGAAAAAGCACAACATCTTGGCATCAATACCAATGTATCGATCAGGCTATTGTTCATCCTGGCTTCACTGCTTGCAGGAATTTGCGTTTCAGTTGCCGGTGTCATTGGATTCGTCGGCCTGATCATTCCACATCTGATCAGAATGTTTTTTGGTTCCGATTACCGCTTTTTGTTAATCGGTTCCTTTTTACTGGGGGGTAGTTTTATCGTTTTATCGGATGTGGTTGCACGAACGATAATTTCTCCCAATGAGCTTCCAATTGGAGTGATAACCGGAATTATAGGCGGAACAATATTTATTGTATTAATGACCCGAAAAAGAAAAGTTGGAGTAAATGGATAAGCATTTTTTCGACATAGAAGATTTTTCATGTGGATATTCTGAATTCAAAATATCAGGTATCAATTTCCAGCTTGACAGAGGTTCGTTTACAGGAATTATCGGGCCCAATGGTTCAGGTAAGACAACACTGTTTAAAGGCATTACAAAATCGCTTCCTGCTTTTAAGGGTAAAATTTCATTGCTACAAAAAGACCTGGAACAGTTTTCCTTAAAAGACCGTGCCCGGCATATAGCCATAGTGAGCCAGTTTGCGGATACGGAACATATCAGTGTCGAGGACTATGTTTTAATGGGAAGGATCCCGTACCAAAATCGTTTTCAGTTTTTTGAGACGAAAAAAGATCTGGCCATTGCCAGAAAATACATGAAGCTTACCGATGTTGATCAGTTTAAAAATAAACTGTTATCAGAATTAAGTGGTGGGGAACAACAGCGAGCTGCCATTGCCCGTGCACTTACACAAGAACCTGAGCTGTTGTTGCTCGATGAACCTACTTCACATTTGGACATAACCCATCAGGTAAAAATTCTGGATCTGATAAACAGGCTTAACCATGAGATGGGTCTCACTGTACTAATGGTAATTCACGACCTGAACCTGGCCTCCGAATATTGTAATCAGTTGATCCTACTGAACAATGGAAAGGTTTTTACAAAAGGATCACCAGAAGAAGTATTAACCTTTGATACCATTGAAAAGGTTTACAAAACCCCGGTTGTAACTCAAACCAACCCATATTCAAACAAACCGGTTGTTTTTCTTGTGAGTAAACGGATGTTGGGTGAGAAAGCAAATAAAGGTTAAGTTTCTTACCAGTCGTCTCTTACCCGTCTGACAGCTATAAGCGGTCTAACGGATTGATCAAACATTAAAACTTAATGGTGTAAAAATACAAGCAGATAATCAAATAAAAAGACAGCCGGGTAAAAAAATTTGATGTGAAAAGACAAGCTAATTAGTTCCTGAAATAGTTTGATAGGTTTCTAATTATTGTTCCAGTTTGGAATGAATCGATCAAAGATAAATTTATCAAATACAACGGCAGTTAGCACTCCTAATCCATACATCAGAATATCCAGAACATCAAAAGTTACTCCAAACAGATAAATCCCAAATAGTTGCATGATTTCAGAGAAGGTCATTACAGTAAATACAATTACAGCTTTCACAAACCACTTTCGAAGAAAACGAAACTGAGCTTCAATCATACATAGCATAAAGTATGATCCAAATGGAAGAACGATGTCAGATGCAAAACTGTAGTAGTAGATGTATAAATCTCCACTGAATAATTGTCCAAGTCTGAAGGCATGCATGGCAGCAATCAACAACATTATACATATTCCTACTATTTTACGGACTGTATGAGGCTTCATATGCTTGAATTGGACTGGCTAATATATGAATATTTATGGGGGGGGAAACAAGTCCATTAAATTACCGCTGCTTTGTGCCTGCTTTGTCGGCAGACAGGTGGAGTCACTGTCACCCTTCGACTTCGCTCAGGGTGACCAACCCCCGGTAGTCAGCTTGAAGCGGTCAGACGGGTTGATCCAAATGGTGAATAAGATCCTGGTGGTTACGTAAACCAATCCTATTCAAACAATGAATCATCCCGTTCCAATAATAGAATTGAATGCTGTGGAACAATGAAATATTTTTCATTTTCATAAATGATCTCAACCGCCCCTTTCTGAATAAAAATGGCCTTATCCCCTACCTTCGCCTGCAACGGAATGTATTTGATCTGCTCCTCCTGTTTTTTCCAGGGTTCACTTTCTTCGGTGGGAAGGGGAATTGGATAACCGGGACCGACTTTGATCACATATCCCGACTGAACATCTTCTTTCTCTTTGTAGCCTGCGGGCAAGAGTAAGCCGCCTTTGGTTTTCGCATCGCCCTTAATGGGTTTGATAAGCAGGCGATCGCCTACTACGATGAGGTTTCTTAGTTTTTGGTCTCCGGTGATTTCCATGAGATTGAATTTATTAAATCAAAGGTACGATATTCCTCCCCCTAACCCCCTCTAAGAGGGGGATATGGTTTCCCATCTAGCCACCCTTGAGGGGGAAATTCCAACTCAGAACAATGTCAGAGATTGAAATTTCTCCCCCAGGGGGGAGATTAAGAGGGGGGTTAGCTTCCCAACGTAGCCACCATCACAGCCTTGATGGTATGCAACCTGTTTTCTGCTTCGTCGAATACGATGGATGCTTCTGATTCGAATACCTCTTCGGAAACTTCCATGGCTTCGATACCGAATTTCTGGTAAATTTCTTCACCAACTTTTGTATCACGGTTATGGAATGCAGGAAGACAGTGCATAAATTTCGTTTGAGGATTACCGGTTTTCGCCATCATTTCAGCATTGACCTGGTAAGGCATCATCTCTTTGATCCGTTTTTCCCAAACTTCATCAGCCTCTCCCATAGAAACCCAGACATCGGTATATATGAAGTCAACATCTTTTACACCTTCATCCACATTGTCAGTGATTGTGATCTTTGCTCCAGTTTCTTTTGCTATTTCAAGGCACAGGTCAACCAGTTCTTTCTCGGGATGTCCGGAAGCAGGTGCAACTGCCCTGAAGTCCATTCCCATTTTTGCAGCTCCAACCATTAGGGAATTGCCCATATTGTTTCGTGCATCTCCAAGGTAAGCAAATGATACCTGGTGGAGAGGTTTGTCAGAATGTTCCATCATGGTGAGGAAGTCTGCAAGGATCTGTGTTGGATGGTATTCATTGGTCAGTCCATTCCATACAGGTACCCCTGCATATTCAGCCAACTCTTCAACAATAGACTGCCCAAAACCACGGTATTCAATTCCGTCATACATTCTTCCCAGAACCCTGGCCGTATCTTTCATTGTTTCTTTGCTGCCAATTTGTGTTCCTGAAGGACCAAGATAGGAAACTAAAGCTCCCTGGTCAAAAGCTGCGACCTCAAAAGCACACCTTGTTCGTGTGGATGCTTTTTCGAAAATAAGTGCAATGTTCTTCCCTTTTAGCCTTTGCTGCTCGGTTCCGGCATATTTTGCCTTTTTAAGATCCATGGAAAGGTCCAGTAAAAATTTGATCTCTTTTGGTGTGAAATCAAGAAGTTTTACAAAATGTCTGTTTCTCAAGTTAAATGCCATTTCTCGTTGCGTGTTAAAATGTTATGTATTGTTGTTAATTCTAATTTTCTCCTATTTTGGCTGGAATGATGGTAAGATGGATTAATTGATGATTTTTAAGTGTAAACATATAATTCCGGATTATCTTTCAAACCTTCAACTACATCATATATTCCAGTATTCCATTCCTCCTATTACACAAACACGATCCTCGTACCACCATCATCTACTCCAAGCAAGGTGGTTTTTGTAATGATCGCATCCTTTCCCGTATTTTCTACAAAATCAACTGCTGCCCTGATTTTAGGTGCCATACTACCCTCGGCAAACTGTCCTTCTTTCAGGTATTTTCTTGCTTCAGCTATGTTCATAGTGTCGATGGTCTTTTCCTGTGGTGTATTAAAGTTCAAGCACACCTTGGCGACATCTGTGAGAATAAAAAGCTTATCGGCTCCAATCTGTTTTGCCAGCAATGAACTCGCAAGATCCTTGTCAATAACTGCATCGATTCCCTGCAATTTGTTGGGAGCCACATAAAACGCTGGAATTCCTCCACCACCCACGGCAATCACAATCTGGCCGCTTCTTGCCAGTTGCTCGATGGATTTTTTATTACTGATAACTAATGGCTTGGGAGAAGCCACCACCTTTCTCCATCCTCCCCGCTTTTTATCTTCTACAAAAATTGATTCCGACTCTTTCATAATCTTTTCTGCTTCTTCCTTTGAATAATAGGGTCCGATGGGTTTAGTCGGGTTATTAAAGGCAGGATCATCCTTGTTGATCAATACCTGGGTAATGATGGAGATAATATCACGATCCATATCGTTTGCTGCAAGCACATTCCGTAATTGTTGCTCAATGATATATCCAATAAACCCTTGTGAATAGGCTACACAAATGTCAAGAGGCATTGTCGGCAGACCATGCACCTGGGTCCCGGCCTGATCGGCAAGGAGGATATTACCTACCTGTGGACCATTTCCATGGGTTATTACAACATCATAATTGATCTTTAGGAGGTTCAAAAGGTTCTGACTGGCTTCATACGCGTTCTTTTCCTGATCATCTATTGTACCTTTCTGTCCCGCTTGTAACAAAGCGTTCCCACCAAATGCAACAACGGCTAGCTTTTTCATTTTGTACTGTTTTAAATTTCACCGCAAAACTATAAATTTTAAGATATCCAAACTATTGTAAGAGAAAATTTTATGACAGGGGTGGGATGAATTTAATAAAGTTGGCAGTTGGCAGTTCACAGTTGGCAATTAACAGTAAGCAATTACTACCGAATTACGATCAATTACAACTAATTACGTCCGCCAGAAGGCGGACATATGACTATCAATGACATCCCCCTGCTGGTGGACAAATGACGCGTGCGGGGCAACTTCCTACATTTTTCCTATCTTCGAAAGCTGAAAGTAATTTTATCATTTTCAGGATGAACATCAAATCCATTAACACTCGTTTTTTAGTTGGTTTCTTTGGGGGATTGTTTCTTTTCATTTTTATTGTTTTTATCCTTAACCCAGATCCCGCTCATCCCCAGGTTAAATATACGCTTGCAACAGCCTTGTTAATGGCAACCTGGTGGATAACAGAGGTAATCCCTCTGGCTGTTACATCGCTTGTTCCGATTGTTTTGTTTCCCCTTTTTGGTATCATGAACGGACGGGATGTTTCTGCAACTTATTTTAACCATGTAATTTTTCTCTTTATAGGTGGATTTATTGTTGCACTTGCCATGCAAAAATGGAATCTTCACAAAAGGATAGCATTAAAGATCCTCATGATAACCGGGATTAGTCCCGGAAGGATATTGTTGGGCTTTATGCTCGCCACTTCTTTTTTATCCATGTGGATATCCAACACAGCTACCACAATGATGATGGTCCCCATACTCATCTCCATTATTACCAAACTCGAGGAGATCATTAGTAAGAAGGAAATTCAGCGATACAGCATTGGCCTACTACTTGGTGTCGCTTACAGTGCTTCTATCGGTGGAATTGCCACACTTGTCGGGACACCCCCCAACCTGTCATTTGCAAGGATATTCCAGATCATGTTCCCTGAAGCACCTGAAATATCATTTGCAACCTGGTTTGTTTTTGCTTTACCCATCAGCATTGTATTTTTCGTCCTCATCTGGACATACCTTTATTTTTTATTCAGGCCAAAAAAGGTGAATTGGGAAAATACTCCTGTAGATGATTTTAAAGACCAGTACAAATCGCTGGGTCGGGTTTCCTTTGAAGAGAAATCTGTTTTTATTGTATTTATCGGTCTGGCAGTGCTTTGGTTATTCCGTGCTGATATACAATTAGGTAATTTCACTATATCTGGATGGTCTTCACTGTTCTCCTATCCGGGATATTTTAACGACGGAACGGTAGCCATTTTTGCCTCCCTTTTACTTTTCCTTATTCCATCAAAATCGGGAAAAGGGAAAAGACTTATGGACTGGGAAGCTGCCAAAGGCATACCCTGGAATATTGTGTTACTTTTTGGTGGAGGGTTTGCCCTGGCCAGTGGTTTCAAAGAATCTGGACTTTCTATCTGGTTCGGAAATCAACTGAGTTTTGTCGGAGAATTTCATCCATTTTTTGTCATCATGGCCATTTGTCTGATGATGACTTTTTTAACAGAATTAACCTCCAACACAGCAACCACTGAAATGTTACTTCCCATATTGGCCGGTCTGTCTGTATCTATTGATATCAATCCCTTGTTGTTCATGTTACCTGCAACATTATCGGGATCAATGGCCTTTATGCTTCCGGTGGCTACCCCTCCAAATGCTATTGTATTTGGTACGGGAAGGTTAAAGGTGATGGATATGGCGCGTAACGGGTTGATCCTTAATTTTATTGGTGTTTTGATCATCACCTTATTTACATGGTACGCCGGAAGGTACCTGTTCGATATTACACTGGATTTTATGCCGGGATGGGCAATTATTTCCCATTAATTGTATTTTTATGACATGATTAATCTGTCCATTCTAAACGGTTTGAAATTATCCTCTTTCGATCTTACACTTCTAATTGTTTATGCGCTGGTCTGCATTGCCATCGGTTTCTGGAGTTCACGTGGGAAAAAGGACGATGATTACCTGATTGCCGGACGAAAGATGACCTTTTTTGGTTTTGTTTCTTCTGTGATCGCAAGTTACATTGGAGGTGCTGCAGTTGTAGCCTATTCGGCTTATGTTTATGAATTCGGTATTTCTGCAATCGCTGTATTTGTTGGAACTGCAGCTGGTTTTCTGGTGTTTATCCCCTATGCGATCAAACTCAGAAAGATCAGTAATAAAAGGGAATTTCTCACCTTATCCGACTGGTTTTATTACAAATACGATAAACCTATCGGATTGCTGTCCGCAGTCATTTTGTTTGTAGTTTATTTCGGGATGTTACTCAACCAGTTCATCGCAGGCAGCAGTATCCTGGCTCACATCAGCGGCCTGAGTTATGAAACGGCATTGCTCATCTCCAGCAGTATTATTACTGTTTACCTTCTGGCAGGTGGTTTCAAAAGTGTAATTAAGACGGACATCTTCCAGTACATGGTCCTGTTTGTTTTGCTAAGCTTTGTGCTAATTCAGGGGGACAAATCATTTACTGCAGAGCTCACAGATGTTAGCAGGATGGACCCTGCGATGACCGTGGTATTTATCGTATTCGGTGTATTAATCATTTTCCAGTCGGCAGAATACTGGCAACGTGTATATGCGGCAAAAAACACACAAGTTGTTGTCAAAGGCCTTAGAACATCAGCTGTACTGGTTGTAGTTACTGGTCTGGCTGTAAGTGTTGTAGGGCTTGCAGCTCATCATAACGTTAGCGGGATTGAATCCAGGAATGCTTTTGCTGAAGGCCTCACTCTGCTAGTTTCGTCGAAGTTCCTGGGATTAAGTTTAGTGTTGCTTTTTGCTGCTATCATGAGCTCTGCCGACACCATCATATTTGTTTTGGCATCAAGTTTTTCGAAAGATTATATTGCCAATTTCAGCAAAAAGGAGATTAACAAACGGGCTCTTATGAAATATACCAGGCTGTTTATCCTGATTTTTGCTGTGTTAGGGTTCGGATTTGCCTTTTATTTCAGGGATCTTGTTGCTGTGATAATATTTATTACCGGTCTTGGTTTTACTGTTATACCTGCAGCCATTGCATCCTTTCATTTGAAAATTACAAATAAGGCTGCGCTTTCCAGTTTTATTTCAGGCCTCGTTTACATTCTTATTCTGATTTTAACCAATAACCTGATCCCGGAATTGAGCATCGCATCCTTTGTTGTTGCAACTGTTGTTTTAATCGTTGTTCAAATCCTCACAAAAGAAAAAAAATGAAAACCCGATTTGTCTATTTTTTATTGATTCTCATTTTCATTGGTTTTATTAAACAAATAGCCGGACAAGCTGTTCAGGACAGTGCCACGGTGGATAAAAAAGTAAAGATCAAAAAGGGACTAAGCTTCGGTGCTTTACCTGTTATAGGTTATAATTCAGATATTGGCCTGCAATACGGCTTGATCTTTAATTTGTACAATTATGGTGATGGGACCATGTATCCCGAATATAAATATTCACTATACACAGAATTTTCAAGGACTACCAAGGGAAGTGGTGTAAACCAGATCTTTTTTGATTCAAAACGATTGATCCCTGGAAATATAAGGATTACTGCGGACCTGAGCTATCTTACAGAACTGGCATTGAACTTTTATGGATTCAACGGCTACGATGCATTTTACAATCCGGACTTTGAAGACGATCAGAATAAAAATTACATTTCCCGGATGTTTTACCGGCATGAACGAAAATTCACAAGGTTCACAACGGATTTCCAGGGCAGGCTGGCCAGCGAAAATCTGAAATGGTTTGCCGGAATCGGTTATTTTGATCTTAAGACAGGGTCCGTAGATGTTGATAAACTTAACAAAGGTAAAAATGACGAAGACCTGCTTCCTGACACAGCTTTGTTGTATGATAAATATGTTGATTGGGGACTGATAAAGGAAAATGAAAAGAACGGAGGAACGATTCCCAGTATTAAGGTTGGATTGATCTACGACACCCGCGATCATGAACCGAATCCCATGAAAGGTATCTGGAGTGAGGCCCTTTTATTTTATAGTTCTTCCATTCTTGGAAATACTGATTATTCTTACCTAAAACTTGCCGTTACACACCGCCAATATTTTACACTAATCAAGAATGATCTAAGCTTTGCTTACCGTCTGGGTTACCAGGGTACACTGGCAGGAGATGTTCCCTTTTATATGCAACCCTATATGATCAACTCCTTTGCTATGGTAACAACAACAGATGGACTTGGTGGGGCAAAAACACTTCGGGGGATCTTAAGAAACAGAATTGTTGGCGATGATATCGCTTTTGGTAATTTTGAATTCAGATGGAAATTTTTCAGAACGGTCTTTTTAAACCAGAACATCTACCTGGCATTAAATGCTTTCAGCGATGTTGGCAGGGTACTTCAGAGTGTTGAAACTAATACTAACATCGATGAAATCGCCCTTCATTCAAATATTTTTGCTCCATCCATTGAGGAACTGCACTGGTCCGCCGGAGGTGGTTTCAGGATCGTTCTGAACCATAATTTTGTTGTTGCAGTTGATTATGGGAGAACATTTGATAAGCGTGACGGAACTGACGGATTTTATGCTGGGATTGGATATTTATTCTAATTTTGAACCCCAATGAGGAAACAATGGACAAATATCAGGGGTTTTGTACTCTTTGCAGGAATTTTCCTTTTTATCCTTGCCACAGATGTTGTCCTGGTTTGGCAGTATTACAGGTACATTGAGCGATTTATTGAGGCTCAACCACAAACTAATCAAGCGGATGCCGGAATCATTTTCTTTGGTGATTACACGAAAGATGGTGTTGCTTTTGGAATTGCATTGGGGCCTGACAGCAAGAACAGGGCACAATCTGCCATTAATCTTTATAAGAAAGGAACCATCAGAAATATAATATGTGTAGGTGGATACGATATAAGGAATTGGAAAGGTAAACCTCATCTGATGAGCAGTTTCCTTATTGAAAATGGAATACCCCCGGACGTTATCATTCATGATTCGCTATCTTTTAATACAATCACGAACTGGCGGGAAGCAAAAAAGATCATTGAACGGGAAAGATTCCATAAGGTTATTGCCATATCAGCTCCTCTGCATATTTACAGGATCTCAAGGATGATAGATTCCTCGGATGTTGCCTATGCTTCATACAAATACAATCCTCAAAGTTTTTCCGATTATCTGCAAATCGTAAAGGATGTACACCATGAATGGGTTAGTTTCTTTCTGTCGTTTGCTTTAAAGGATGATGTAAGAGGCAGGGTTGTATATATTGGTAGAACCATCCTTAGTGCTATAAGAGACGTTTTCTAATATATCCTGAAATTGAGCACATGAAGAATCAGAAGAAAGCTTATGTTTATGCTCTTTCAGCTATAATTTTTTGGTCGACCATTGCCTCGGCTTTTAAAATTACGTTGGACTATCTGGGCTTTGTAGATATTCTTTTGTACAGTTCATTTGTAGCTTGTATTGCATTGTTTGCAATTCTGGCCATTCAACGTAAAATTCATCTTTTACTGAACATTAATGCCATGGATCTTATGAATGCTGCAATCCGTGGTTTTCTTAATCCTTTCCTTTACTACCTTGTATTGTTAAAAGCATACTCTATTCTAAGAGCGCAGGAAGCCGGCACATTAAACTACATTTGGCCAATCACACTTGTGTTACTCTCTATTCCACTTCTAAGGCAAAAAATCAGACCGCTGAGTATTTTAGCCATTGTGATCAGCTTTGCCGGTATCCTCATTATTTCTACTGAGGGCAATATCACCTCTTTTAGTTTCAGGGAACCCTTTGGTGTATTTCTTGCTGTAATTAGTTCTGTATTCTGGGCGCTATACTGGATACTTAATGTCAAAGACAAACAGGACGAGGTCATAAAACTATTCCTCAATTTTTCCTTTGGTTTTATTTTTATTCTCCTTGCTGCAGTTTTCTATTATGGATTTGAAAAACCTGATTTAAAAGGGCTTGCAGGATCGGTATACATTGGATTTTTTGAAATGGGTATCACTTTTTTCCTTTGGCTTCTAGCCCTTAAACATTCGGCAAATACTGCAAAAGTTTCCAACCTGGTTTACATATCCCCATTTATTTCACTAGTGATCATTAACTTTGCTATCGGGGAAAAAATTCTTATCTCGACAGTAGTAGGGCTTTCCTTTATCATCGGAGGAATATTTTTGCAACAACTGATTTCAAGAATTGAAAGTCACAAGAATAGTACAAACAATTAAGACAGGAAGTTGTTGATCACATTCAGGAGGTTGGCAGGACGGATCGGTTTGGAAATATACATGTCACAGCCCGCCTGCTTGCTTTTTAATTCATCTTCTGACATGGCATAAGCGGTAATGGATACAACCGGAAGGTCAGGCTTCATCTCTTTGATCTTGCGGGTGGCATCATATCCGTTTAATTTGGGCATCCTGATATCCATCAGGACTAAGTCAATTTTTTTCCTGCTGCTGACCAGTTTAACTGCCTCTTCACCATTTTTTGCCCTGACCAGCTTAAGACCGGTATTCAATAAAGTTGCTTTTATTAATTCATAATTAGAATTTTCATCTTCAGCAATTAAAAGGGTTTTTCCTTTCCATTCGAATTTTGTTGAATCAAAATGCTCCTCTTTGGTTTCTTCCTGAGGAAGAAAAGGAATAGTAAAATAGAAAGCAGATCCTTTTTTCAGTTCAGATTCCACCCAAATTGACCCTCCAAGCAAGTCTACCAACCTTTTTGAGATTGCCAGACCAAGTCCTGTTCCCCCATATTGGCGAGACTGGGAATCATCTACCTGTCTGAACCGTTCAAAAATCAAATCCTGCTTTTCTTTATCAATTCCTATCCCTGTATCCTTAATAAAAAACTTAAGCCTGGGTTTTGCATCATGCATGTCCTGTTGATACCCAACTTCTATTGAACCTTTGTGTGTAAATTTAACCGCATTGCTGAGTAGGTTACTTAACACCTGACGCAGACGTAGCGGATCGGTAGTACACTCCAGGTTATCGCTTTCCTTGGGGACTTTGAGCACAAATTTCACTTCCTCATTGGTATTGGATTCCTTAAAAGCAGCGAACATGTTTTTCACAATTTCATTTACCTTGCATTTTTGAATATTGATGTTTAACTGCCCGGCTTCAATTTTGGAAATATCGATGATATCATCAATAAGGTTAAGCAACAGGTTACTGCTTTGAAGGATATGCTGCTGGAATTCATTCTTTTTATCGGATGATATTTGGGGATCGTTCAGGAGATTTGAGAAACCTACAATTGAGTTCATTGGAGTTCTGATCTCATGGGACATATTGGCCAAAAATGCTGTTTTTAACCTGTCAGATTCTTCAGCCTTGATCTTTGCTTCCTTTAGTGTTCTTTCAGCATTTAGCCGTTCAGTGATGTCATTTATAACGACCACATAGGTATCTACTTCTCCCTGCAAGTTTTTAATGATCCGGCCAGTAATTTCCGCCTGGAATGTGGTTAGATCAATTCTTTTCAGTGAAAACTGGGATTTGTTCAGTTTGTTTGCCTCAATGAGCTTAAGTATGCTGTTTTTAGTTTTATTATCGCCACCGTCTGCCACAAAGGTTTCTATACTCTTGTCCAGCAAATCGTGTTTATCCACCGCACGAAACTTGTTTAAGCTGGTATCATTGCAATCTACTATCTGGTTTTTTGCACCAAGAACAAAAATCGAATAAGGTGAAACATCAAATATGCTTCGTAATTTTTCTTCATTTTCAGTTAGGGCTTTGTTAATCTTTTTAATGATCTTTTGTGATCTTAAGATCTCCTCATTTTGATGGATTAACTGTGTGTTGGCCTTTTGCCTGTGCATTGCAAGCCTGAACAATACAAAAGAGAAAGCAAGTGCGATTAACAATACCGCCACAATAAAATAAATGATCAGATTACGTCTTTTTATTTCAGCCCTTTTGTTCTCCAGTTCAAGTTTTGTTTTTTCAATGTGTTCCTGGGATTGCTCAACTTTGTGCTTGGTAGAGATTTCCTGAATCTCATTCAGGTGACTCTGGTTTCTGAGTGAATCATCCACATGGTTAAAAAGCACATAACAGGAAAAGGCTTTGTCAAAATTTCCAAGGCGTTCATAAGCAACTGCCAGGTTTTGGTAGACATCCCTCAGAAGGGTATACTGGTTGTTCTTTACGGCCTCATCGAGGGCTTCATTCAGGTATTCCAATGCCTGGTTATAATAATCCAGCTCAATATAAACATGACCTATTTCGGTAAGGACATGGCTCTTTGACGCTCCAAGACCTTCATAAAGATTCATTGCCTTGTTGTATAATTCCAGGGCTTCAAGGTATTTACCGAGCAAGACTTTTGATCTTCCAAGATTGGTGTATGTATCTGCAATTCCACTTATATCATCTGTTTTTTCCCCTATCTCAATAGCATGATTAAATAATTCGGTAGCTTTTTGGAACTGCTCCAACTCAAGGCTTATCATTCCCATGTTATTATAGATCACCATGATGGATTCCTGTTTTCCCAGGCTTTCATAGATATCTTCGGCTTTCTGGTAATATTCATAGCTTGTTGTATACTCACCAAGATCAAAGTGAATGGATCCAATGTTATTGTAAGTATTTGCTATACCAAGGGAGTCATTGAGGTGTATTTTATAGTCGAGGGATTTCAGGTAGAAATCAATGGATTTCTGATAGTGACCTATGTCATGGTAAATTATACCCAGGTTGTTCAGAACTTTTGCCTGGCCAAATGAGTCTTTTGCGAGTTTATATTCCAGCAGGCTTGAATCATAAAAGCTGATAACATGGTTGTAATTCCCTTTATAATAAGATATGTTACCCAACATTTTATAGGCTTCGGCGATTTTTTTTCTGTCGTTGGTTTCCTTAGCAGCCATAAGGGCAAGCCGGGCGTACTCTCTGGAGGAATCCATTGAAATGGATAAATAAAGATCGGATAGTTTGAACAGGATTTCAACCCTGGAAGAGTTTTGTGATCCCGACAGAGATTTTAAAAGACTATCAATTTCCTGCCTTTTGGATTCGACATCTGGAGGGGTAGCAAACAGGAGTATGGGCAGGACTATCAATAATAGAACTGCTCCAATAAATCCTTTATGTTTTCCGTATTTCTTAAAAGAGTAATCCAACCCCATTGTCTTTATATAAAACGGCCGATCTTTTCCAGCAGATCTACCGGATTAAATGGTTTTGAAACATATTCATTACAACCTGCATGAAAGCTTTTTTCTTTATCGTCCGACATGGCATAAGCCGTAAGAGAGATCACTGGCAAATCCTTATTGCTGGATTTAATGATTCGGGTTGCTTCGTACCCGTTCATCTCCGGCATCCGGATATCCATTAATATCAGATCAATGCGATTACCTTTGGCCTTGCAAATCTCAACTGCTTCACGACCATTAACCGCTCTGATTATATTTACATTTGTACGATGTAGCGTTGCTTTAATAAGTTCAAAATTTGACATCTCATCCTCTGCTACCAGAATCGTCTTGTCCGACCAATCCATTTTACCTGATTGTGGGGTGAATTGTTTCGTTTTTATATCAATAGAAGTAATTCGCAGTGGAAGATTAAAATAAAATGTACTTCCTTCATTCAATACTGATTCCACCCAAAGATCACCACCAAGCATTTCAACAAGACGTTTTGAGATGGTCAATCCAAGGCCTGCACCGCCGTATTCTTTTGTGCTGGATTCCTCACCCTGCCTGAACCTTTCAAATATAAGGCTCATTTTATCCCTGGCCAAACCGATGCCCGTATCCTTCACATAAAAGGTTATGTTATCGGGTTCATCCAGTTCATAGCCAAATTCTATAAATCCCGATTCTGTAAACTTCAATGCATTGCCAATAAGGTTATTCATGATCTGCTTGAAGCGCAAAGGATCTGAGATTATTGCAAAGGATTCGTCATCTACAGAATTGTTAACTTTTATTTCAATGTTTTTATGGTCGTATTTCTTTAGCTGTTTGAGGTAATAGCTTTTTAATTCATTTAAGATAGCATTTACCTGACAGGAGGACTGGACAACTTTAACCTGTCTTGCTTCAATTTTCGCAACATCAATGATGTCTTCGATCAGGTTCAGCAGCACTTTGCTGTTATCGCTGATCAGTGTAACGAACTCCTTTCGGCTTTCATTTGTCAGATCAGGATCATTCAACAACTCAGAAAAGCCAATGATCGCATTCATAGGAGTTCTGATCTCATGCGACATGTTGGCAAGAAATGACGTCTTTAAGCGGTCTGATTCTTCAGCCTTGTCCCTGGCACTCTTTAATTCAATCTCAAAATTTTTGCTTTCGGTAATGTCAATTGCCACACCCAATATTGCTATTCCTTTATCTGTAACCGATTTTAATGGAACTTTCACAGTTTTAATAATCCTGACATCATTGTCTGATCGGGTAAAATTTTCTTCTGTTTCTATCCGGTCGGTTTTACCGGAAAGCAACAATTCATCATCTTCATTGTATTTCTGAACCTCTTCCGGAACAGGATGGATTTCCGATTGCAGTTTACCTTCGATACCTCCTACCCTTTTATCATAGGCAGATGCAAATGCCTGGTTGGCAAGAACAAACCTCAGTTTTCTGTCTTTGGCAAAGATCATCACCGGAATATTATCGATGATCTGCCTTAAGGCGAACTCGCTGCCTCTTAAAGCGTCATCCGCCTGTTTCTGATTGATGGAAACACTAATCTGTGCTGAAACAAATTGAATAAGTTCAAGATCGCGTTCATTAAAAGCTGTTTCATCTTTATAATTCTGCACCACCAGGGCACCTATCGTTTCATTATTTATCTGTAAAGGAACTCCCAGCCATACTTTTGCAATGGTTCCTGTTATGTCAATCTTATTTTGATCGGCAAGGATGATGATGTCACTTTCCCGAAGCAAGAGGGGTTCATTTTTCTTTATCAGGTAATGGGTTAAGGTTTTTTGTGCCGGTATCCCGGTAAACCTGTCCTTCTCATCAACAAAATAAGGAAGTGACAATTCCTCGGCTTCCTGGTTGTACAAAGCAATATACAGGTTCTTTGTGTCAATGACCTGACTAAGTTCAATCCTGATTACTGTCAACAACTCATTGAGGTCCTTGGTCGTATTGATGGCGTTGCTTATCTTATATACAAAATGCTTGATGTTTTCTTCCCGTTCACGTTCTTCCTCAAGTTGTTTCTGTTCTGTGACATCCCTTGCACTACCCACGGTACCTATTATCCTGCCATCATCATCCACCAGTGGCGCTTTATGTACATCTAAATAAATGTATTCCCCGTTCACAGTACCAAACTCATTAAATGTCTGGTATTTTTCATTTTTCAATACAATTTCATCGGAATTAGGGCATAGACTGCCAAAGGTATACCAGTCACTTTTGTCAGGATTAGTTGCACGGACCCGTTCAGCAAAGTACTCTTGTGTTTTACCGATGGGCTCATTCAAATCGTTTGCCATCAATATCCTATCCGACATGGCTTTGTTCACAAAGATGTATTCGTGCTTCAGATTTTTTGCCCAGATCAGATCAGGAACATTGTCGGCCATCAACCTGAAAAATGAATAAAGTGACCTGTACTTTTCTTCGCTGGTTTTAAGCGTATCAACAAATTGCTTTCTTTCTGTAATATCATTGGCAAGTCCTAATACAACGCGTTCCCCACCAATCATTAATTGAGTTGCTTGAACCTCAAGCCATTTCTCCAGCTTGTTTTTGGTTATTATTTTAAACTCATACCTTTTAGGCACCCTTTTTCCGCCAAGTCGTTTAAGTCCTCTTTCCTTCACCATTGCGCTGAAATCCCGATGGATGAGGTCATAGAACTTCATGTTCAAAATTTCCTCTTTGGTGTACCCTGTTATCTCAGATGTTGCTGGATTGCAATATATAAATTCTCCCTGCTGTCCGAACATGTAAAGTGCACTGGTAAGGTTCTGAGAAATAGCCTTGAACATGGCTTCATTTTCTTTAAGCTGATCAAGTGCTGTTTTGCGCTCTGTGATATCATAAACAAATCCGTCCGTATTCTCAAGGTTCTCATCTTCATCGTAAACACATTGAATGCTTATAACAGCCCAAATAGTGCCTTTACTATAATGATGAAGCTGAATTTCCGTTTCTTTTAATCTTCCCTTTTGGAGCAGGGATTTATA
The DNA here is from genome assembly GCA_964421215.1 of uncultured Bacteroidales bacterium. GTDB lineage: Bacteria > Bacteroidota > Bacteroidia > Bacteroidales > JAADJA01 > JAADJA01. Next base: position 75,702 of record CAYQWA010000010.1, read on the forward strand.
CAAGTTGCTAAACTTTTCCTTATCGACAAAAAGATCGTCAAGTTTCTTTTTCTTAAGTTCATTGAAGTTGGGGTATCCAAGAATCTTAACAAACCATTTATTTACAAAATCGAATTTACCTTCATTATCGGCCTGGAATAGACCAATGGGAACGTTATCCTGTAATTTGACGAGGTTTCTCCTGTTCTGCTCATAGTTATTCAGGATCCCGGAAAGACCGCTAAGGTCCCGGTAGATACCAACAACCTCGTCATCATGGATCTTGCTGAAATGAAAATCTCCCCCGGATTGTCTTTCTTCATCAAGATGAATAAAGTGGTGTTCATCATTCCCGCTATTGTAAACCTTGCTAATGATCCTGTTGGTTTCTTCAGGGATTTCATTATTAGGAAACAACCTGGATAAATTTTTCAGTCCGGGTTCATTGTTGGATTCAGTAGTTTTCAGATCAGGATAACTGATTGAGAAGCTATTTCCGTTGTCTGTTGTTGAAAACACAAAAAACCAGCTTTGCATTTTTTCAAACAAACTAAAAATACCGTTTTGTTTAATATTTATAAACGGATCTGTCTTTCCAATTTTATCAATGTCGAAAATTGAATGGCCTTTAGCTCCTTTATTGATCATTACACGATTTACTTTTGCTGAGAATACCGAACAGGTATGAGCCCACTTTAACACCTGAAACAAAAATATTTACACAATGCAATATTATGAATAATCGATAAATACGTAAACAATTAAATATAGTTTTCTTCAAAGAATCCTAAATACCTCCCCGATTTTTCTTACTTTTGAAAGTAAATACAGAATAAGTATGAATCTGGAGTTGTTGACAAAACAGGTAGCGAATTTAAGCAGGGCCATCGGAACATACATAAAAAATGAAATCAGGCGTTTGAATATTGCTGATATTAAAAGTAAAGGAATAAACGACTTTGTCACCTATGTGGATCAGACATCTGAAAAAAGGCTGGTATCTGAATTGGGAAAATTGTTACCGGAAGCAGGATTTATTGTTGAAGAAACACCGGAGCTTGAGGAGAAGGACCATTATAACTGGATCATTGATCCACTCGACGGAACTACAAATTTTATTCACGGAGTACCTTTGTTTTCCATTAGCATTGCTCTTCTTGAAAACAACAGGCTGATTTCCGGAGTGATATATGAGGTAAACCTGCAGGAATGTTTTTATGCATGGCAAAAAGGTGGAGCCTATTTAAATGGCCATAAAATTAAAGTATCCGCCGCAAAGACACTAAAGGACAGTTTGATCGCAACCGGGTTTCCATACTCTGATTTCAGCAGGCTTGATGCCTATACCGAGGTTTTCCTTCAATTGATGAAAAGTACTCACGGAATCAGAAGGCTGGGCTCAGCAGCAGTAGACCTGGCTTATGTAGCCTGTGGAAGATATGAGGGATTTTATGAATATGGACTAAATTCCTGGGATGTAGCAGCAGGAGCAATTATCGTTGAAGAAGCCGGTGGAAAGGTGTCTGATTTCAAGGGAGAAAATGAATTTTTGAACGGCAGGGAAATGCTTGCAACCAATCCTGGCATCTATGATGAATTTCTTTCATTACTTCAATCCAAGTTCAAATAGATTTTATTGTTATTATTGCAAAGATTCTAAAAAACATGAGTACAAATAGCAAGAAAGCAAATAACACGCAAGAAACAACTGTCGTAAAAGACACGCCGGGCCGAAGTATTGCCAAGGCCATAACCTGGAGAATAATTGCGTCAGCAACCACTTGGTTAATCACTTTTGTAATATTCAGGAGATATACCGACCAAAACATGTCGGAAGTCCTTGAAAATGCAACCTATGTAACAGGCATTGAGGTTGTTGCCAAGATACTGTTCTACTATTTGCATGAACGTGCATGGACCAATATTTCATGGGGAAAATACATGGACAGAAAATATTGGAAACAAAGGGCATGGCGAAAGTTATACCGGAAAATGCATGAAAAACAAAAGGCAGATTAAAAACCATGAAAAGATTTATCATCGTACCGGCATTTTTTCTATTAGCGCTAATTTTAGTAGCAAGTGGACAATTGTTAAGCCAGGAGGATAGTACTTTCCTGGTGTACAAATTCGACATCAAAGAGGAAATAGCACCACCGGTACAACGGAAAACACAACGTGCTTTTATCGAAGCCAGTGAAGCAAAGGCAGACCTTATCCTCATCCACATGAATACCTATGGTGGAATGCTTGATGCTGCCGATTCCATAAGAACAACCATTTTAAAATCTGATATCCCGGTTTATGTTTTCATTGACAACAATGCAGCATCAGCCGGAGCACTCATCTCCATAGCCTGCGACAGTATTTATATGACTTCGGGAGCCAATATAGGAGCAGCAACTGTTGTTGATCAGTCGGGCAAACCCTTACCCGACAAATACCAGTCGTACATGCGGTCGATGATGCGATCCACTGCAGAATCCAAAGGCCGGGATCCGGAAATTGCCCAGGCCATGGTCGATCAAAGAATATTCATTGAAGGCGTCACGGATACCGGACAGGTACTTACCTTCACAGCTCGTGAAGCCATGGAACATAAGTTTTGCGAAGGCATTGCCGAAAGTGTTGAAGGGGTTCTTGAAATTGCCAAAGTGGAAGATTACGTTATTATTGAGCAAAAATTCAGCGGAGTCGACAAGATCATTCATTTTCTTATCAATCCCTTTGTTAGTGGTATTTTGATCATGCTGATTATCGGAGGTATCTATTTCGAATTACAATCCCCGGGAATTGGTTTCCCCATAGCAGCATCCATTGTTGCAGCACTTTTGTATTTTGCTCCACTCTACCTGGAAGGATTAGCAGAACACTGGGAGATCATTCTCTTCATCATCGGGGTTATCCTTATTGCAATTGAAATATTTGTGGCTCCGGGATTTGGTGTTCCCGGTATACTGGGAATACTGTTTATTCTTGTTGGCCTTACTTTAAGTATGACAGGCAACGTTGGATTTGATTTTACTGGTATTCCAATGACAGGATTAATAAAATCATTTTTCATTGTAGTCATTGCCATGTTCATGTCATTGCTCGGTTCGATCTATCTCAGCAAGAAGTTGTTTACTTCTACCGTATTTGGGCACCTTGCACTGGATACCACTCAGAAACGTGATGAAGGTTACATCTCTTCCGACAGCGGCTATGAAGCTATGGTAGGTAATACCGGAGAAGCATATACCGTGCTCAGGCCAGCCGGAAAGGTTAAGATCGGTAATGAGATCTTTGATGCAACAGCGGAAGCAGGGTACATTGAAAAAGGAGACAAGGTCAGAGTTACGGGCTACCAGACATCGCAGCTGTTCGTTGTAAAAATATAACTGTTAAATTTTTCATGATTAAGCTTTTACAGGACGATATTACGCGTCTCGATACTGATGCTATTGTAAACGCCGCCAATACTTCCTTATTGGGAGGGGGCGGTGTCGACGGAGCCATCCACAGGGCTGCCGGACCTGATTTACTTGCCGAATGCAGAACCCTGGACGGATGCAATACCGGCGAGGCTAAAATAACTAAAGGCTATAACCTGCCTGCAAAACATGTCATCCATACCGTGGGACCAGTCTGGAAGGGAGGACTATCCAATGAAGAGCAACTTCTGGAAAACTGCTATAGGAACAGTTTAATGATGGCTGTTGAAAACAATTGCCGTTCTATTGCTTTTCCCAACATCAGCACAGGGGTTTACAGATTCCCAAAAGAAAAAGCGGCTGAAATAGCTGTGAATACCGTTAAGAAATTCTTTGATACCAATACGAAAATCGAAGAGGTGTTTTTCGTTTGTTTTGATGATAAAAACTATGGAATTTACAAAGCCCTGCTTGAGGATTGACAAAACCAGATGTTAAATTATATCGTCGAAAATTATTCCTAATTCCTGTGGGCCAGCTTTTCTGCAAATTCAAGGGGAATGTAATTGTCGTATGATTCACAGACAATTGTACCAAATGTTACACCACTGTCAAGAATGGCTTCCCATTCCTGCATCTTTAAGGTATTAAGACCAATACGTGGGATTTTAAGCTTATACAAACTGTACAGAATTCCGGCATTAAAATTATCCCCTGCTCCTATTGTGCTTATTGGATTTACGCCAGGAACCTTCACACTAAATGACATGTGTTTGGACCTGAAACAAACACTCTTTGGCCCTGCTGTATAAACCAGGAATTTGTTTTCTTTACTGTTAATCTTTTTAAAAGTTTCCTCTGCTGTATTGGTATTGAAGATCATTCTGAAATCTTCCTGGGATCCTCGTACTATATCAGCAAATTTTATGTTCTCCTGTATGTAATGATCAACCAGTGATTGATCCGTAATACTTGTTTTTCTGGGGTTGGGATCATAAAGAATAATGGCTCCAGCCCTTTTTGCAGCCTTCAGAAATTTAACAAGCTTCTCCCTGACTTCCGGAGTAACCGCGAAGAATGAGCCAAACAATACCAGGTCATCCTTTTGGATCTTTGGTAATTTGGTGTCAAGCCTGTCAGCGGGGTATTTTTTGTAAAAGTCGTATTGTGCATTTTCATCTTCGTCAAGAAAAGCCAGGGCAAGTGCTGTTTTTCCTTTATTAAAGATGAATGCTCTTTCTGTATTTACCTGGTTTTCATTTAAGAAATCAAGAATGGTCTGTCCGGCGGGATCATTTCCAATCTCAGTTACTAAGCTTACCGGGAGCCCTAACCTCCCCAGGCTCACAGATGAGTTTAACATAGCTCCTCCTGCCTTTGCTGCTACAGGCTGGCCATTTTTAAACATAATGTCGTATACAGTTTCACCGATGGTAAAAATGTTCTTCCCCGGAATCTCTCTTGTTTTCATAATACAAGATTATAAAAAAGATCGGAAAGGAAGGGCAAAAATCAACACTAATTTTTAGGACAATGCGGGTATTGTGCTTTACCGGAATAATTACTTTCACCAAATCTGAACCAGGTCCTTCGCTTCGCTCAGGATGACGGGTGGATTAAAAAAACGAACTGGAACTGGCTGCATAGAATCTTCATCGACTATTTTTATAATTATTTCTACAGCTGGTTGATCTTTATTTTTTTGTTCACCGGCAGACATAAACACCGGAAGAAGCAACATATAAAACACCAGATAGCCTTTAATTGAATTAAAGTAAGTGGTTGTTGAAACCAGCTTTTTACCAATAATAGAAAGGATGATAAGTTTAATCATGCTGTCGGATAATATTGTAAAATATTTAGCTTTAAACAGCATGTAACTGAAAAGGTTCACAAAAGCTATAAACTTTTATGAATAATCCTGGCTTACACCACTTACCAGCTTCATTGATTTCCAGAGGTGCAGATCATTTAAAAGATCATAATAATCAACCAGAGTGGTGCGAGGAGTTTTAACAAGAGAAGTAATACTCACGGTTTTTACAATCTCTCCCTCGTCCAGAAAATTTTTATCCGTTTCATTTTCGTAAAGGAACTTCTTATGAAAATCAAGGATCATGGGTTGGTTGATGTTAACGTTAAAAAAGGACCAATCCATAAACCTGAACTTTCTCTCTTCAATGCTTTCTGAAGTATATAATGTTGTAGAAGAATAGATGAAAGGTTTCTCTGATTCCAGCCTCCTGAAACTGATCATGTCTTCATCAAGTACAATTTCGAACACCATATTGTCCTCAAAAACCAGCATGGTAAAAGGTTCCAGTCCGCTGAAACTGTAGTTTTCATAGAAATCAAAAAAATCAGGATGTTTAAAAAAATCCATGATCACCAGCCCCCTGCTTTGGCGGTAGGAGCTTTTTGGTGTATGTTTAATGGATCCTCCGTTGAGTAAGCAAGCTGCTCTTCCGTTCTCAGAAATTCCTATCCAGGTACCCATACTATCCGGATCAACCGGAAATATATGGTTAACTCCGTTGATTTTCCTGACTACAGGTGGTGAAGCAATTGCCCGTTTTATATTCTCATCCCTGCTTTGGGTAAGAATGAATGTATCTTTGCCTTGCGGTATATATGTTAGTGTACACATAATTCAATTTTTCTTTTAGTCTGTTATTCCCTTAAAAACTTTCACAAATTCTGTACCTTCTTTTCGAAAGCCTGTAATCTCAAGCAAATAAATCCCAACAGGCAGGCAATTGTTCACCCTTTCAGTGCTTTGCCAGCGGCATACCTTTCCATCCGACCTTTGTTGAATATGTACCATATTTGGAAGCTCTTTTCCCTCCAATGTAAGAAACCTCGCTAAAACAGTGGATTTGAGCTCTCCCTTAATTTCGATGTTAAAATGATCTTTAAAAGGATTGGGATAAACAGAAATGGAAACTTCATCTTCATTTGCATGCATGTCATCTACATAAACGGGATTGATCACAAACTGATGTTCCTCTGAAAATCCGGAGCCAGCAAAATTATTGTCCACCGACTGCACCTTCCAATAATAGGTGCCCGGCTCAAGACTTATAAGTTTAGCAGATACATTATGTCCTGCATTACCCATGTGCTGTATCTGCCTACTTCCATTATCCATTGACAACGGAGAAACTATATCTATGGCATTTGGTGCAGTCCCAACAGCCAGATTGTAGGATAGCCCCGAACCTGATGTTTCAGGATCCGTTGATGGATCCCAGTTGAGTACTACATTGTTTTCGTTCACTTCAGCGCTAAGGCCATCGGGAATACCAGGCAAGCCGTTTGAAAAATCATTTTTATTGGTATAGACAGCAGAAACGAAATAACCGGAAGCAAGCTGTCCGGCAATGAATACATCAAGATCACCATCAAGGTCATAATCACACCACAGGCCGGTACTATGTGATACTTTAGGTAAGTTTAAACTATCCTCCTTGTTAAACAAATTTTCAGCAATGTTCCTGTAGATCTCAGTTATGGGCTCATCACCATAAGAGGGCATGCCGGTTAATAAAAAATCCAGATCTCCATCGTTGTCATAATCGCCCCAATCAACAGATCCATTTACAGTGCCGAATATTTCAATTCCAACATTCAGGAAATTATCATTCCCCAGGTTTTGATAAAGATAAACCAGGTGAGTCGGAGCCTCTGTAGAGCCATTAGCAATAATATCCAGGTCTCCGTCCCCATCATAATCTGCCCACCGGATTGAGCTTTCGCTCATTCCAATAAATTCACTAAAGATCTCAGAAAATTCAAAATTGCCATTATTGGCATAGAGTTTCAACGCTTTTTCAACACCACCTGACTGGTTCTTATAATAACCGATAATCAGTATATCAAGGTCCTTGTCGTTATCATAATCACCCAGGTCCACCCCTCCTTCATAAACATTGGTCATTTCATGAGTGATCTGATAAAAATTATCAGACTGGTCATTGCGGTAAATTCGTGTTGCCCCTTCCCCGCCTTTATTACCTATGGTAACAAGGTCCTGGTCTCCGTCATTGTCCAGGTCACCCCATTCAGATTCACCGTCAAAATAACCAAGCAGGATTGTATTTGCTTCTTCGAAGTTATCGTTTCCAAGGTTTTGGTATAAAATTCCAGTAGGGTTATCATCATCATCTTTCCCGGCCAGAAATACATCAGGATGACCATTGTTGTTATAATCATTCCATGAGACTGAGCTGTATGTCAGGGGAATAAAATCAAAGTTATGCTGAGAAAAATACTGCCCGTTGTTAATGTAAAGAATTGACTGAGTGCCCATTGCAGTAAACCCAGAAAGAAGCACATCGAGATCACCATCCATATCGTAATCACACCATTTAGCATCTCCGAAAGCCATATCAGGTAACTCCGATGAGATATCCTCATTGATGATAAAGGGTTGGGACAGTAGGCCACTACCTAACATAAAGGGGAATAATAATATAATTAATTGATACCTCATAAATGATTATACATAAAGGCTTCACGCAAAGTACGCAAAGGTTATCGCCAAGAAACGCAAAGGAGTTCAATTGCTATAATTTACTTAGCGAACTTTGCGGTTAATTCTCATTGTTCTTTGCGAGAAAGAAACATGGACTTAATCTACTTGGTGTACTTATAAAAAAACAAAGTTAGCAGGAAAAAGTTAGCCGGCAATTACGATTGAAGTTCCACCAGTGTAATCTCCGGCAATATTCCGACTCTGCCGGGGTAACCGATTGCCCCAAGGCCGCGGTTAACATAAAGGTACTGTGTATTGTTGGTTTTGGGATTTTTACCGGAATAAAGGCCTGCCCAGTATTTATAAATATACTGCGAAGGGCTCCAACGCACTCCTGGAATTTCGATCCCGAACTGAGCACCGTGAGTATGCCCTGCAAAGGTAACATCAATGGTACTTTCAAAATCAGCAACTTTCATACGCCAGTGTGAAGGATCATGGGATAGCAACAATTTCACTGGTACGTTCTCAGTTCCAACAACGGTTTTAGCCAGGTCACCGAATTTCTGAAAACGTTTCATGTTACCCCAGTTCTCAACACCAAGTATGGCGATCTGATCATCCCCCCTGCTCAGTATTTCATTCTGGTTTCGCAGGAGGTTCCATCCAAGTCGCTTGTGCAGAGAATACATTTCAAGCAGATTTTGCTTTTTTGCTCCTGCATCTTTCCATCGTTTGTAATCACCGTAATCATGGTTCCCAAGTACCGAATATACCCCTGTCTTTGCTTCTATTCTTGACAAGATATCTTCGAAAGGATAAGCCTCATCGGTTGTATAGTTAACAAGGTCACCCGTAACAAAAACAACATCCGGATTAAGGTCATTGATGGTTTCTACAGCCTCCTTTAACTCGTTTTTTGACAGCCATGATCCTAAATGTATGTCAGAGATCTGGACGATACGAAATCCCTGGAAACCTGCTGGTAAATCAGGGAGCTTAATGATGTTCTTTTTTACATTAAAGTCATAGATCCATTTGAACATGCCCAGGGTAAGTGTACCAAAAATAAGTCCTCCGCTTAATAATCCCAACTTTTTAATGAATCCGCTCCTGCTGATCCTGAATTTTTCCGAATCCCTTTTGGATCGGCTGAAACCAAAAAGTCTCCGGATCACTTTGATGAGATCCGAAAGCAGGATCAGTATCAGAGGAACCAGCTTGGATACATATCCAATAAATATTATTCCACCGTAATAACCTTTTAATGTATTGTTCCAGTCATCAAAAGGATGAACCATGGATACCAGAGCCATGGTAATGAGCATTAGCATGGGCAACCAGAAAAGAAATGATATCACCACCGATTTGATCCTGCTGCCTGAAAAAATATTGTTCCTGTAAACCCAGAACAAATAGATATCAAGAAGATAGAGGATGACAAATCCCGGGAACATACCCATGTTCTTTGGGTAGAATTTCCAGAGGAACATATACACCAGCACAAAAAAGGCTACCGAAAATATGAAGATGAATGACTTTTTCATTTCGGCGGCAAAAGTAAACCCTTTTCAATTAAGGCAGATAAATTTATGGTTAAAAGATTGTAAATTATTCAGAATGGGATTAAGGTCCAATTATCAGCCTTAGTCAAAAAGTAATCAAACCTGCTCCATATCTTGATCCAACATGGTGATCCTGAAAGTTACATAACCATTATCCGGACATGCAAGCTTTGTCTTGGATTTTGGATTTTCTTCAAAATCAAAACGTGCTCCGCAACTTAATGCTGTTTGGATTGGGTAAAGGATCAAAAATGCTCCTCCGCAAAATTCCTTATCCGGAGTATTCAGACCCTCGGCATAAAATTTATCGCCTGCTTTGTAATTGCAGGTGCATGGTCCTGTTTCCTTTTCCACTTCGATCTCAAATTTATGCATATGACGTGTTTTAAGCTGAGATTCCTATTTAATAAAATTATCAATAAAGACGTTAGCGGATTAGATTATTCAGCTTTGATTGATTGAACCGGATTCATTCTCCCTGCCCGGTAACTTTGCAGGCCAACTATAAACAGAGCAATTAATAGTGATATAATCCCTGACATTACAAACAACCACCAGCTTAATCCTGTACGGAATGTAAATCCATCAAGCCACTGATTCAGATAGTACCACGCAGGTAACCAGGCCAGAATATTAGCAATTATGACCAGGATAATAAATTCCAGGGAAAGGGTTTTTATTATTGTAATTATTGATGCTCCAAGTACTTTACGAATTCCAATTTCTTTTGTGCGTTGTTCGGTAATATAGGACGCCAGTCCAAATAATCCCAGGCATGCAATTAAAATGGCAAGAAGAGTAAAAAACAAAATAATGGATGCCATATTTGTTTCGGTTTTATATTGATTGTCATATTTTGCATCCAGAAAGAAATGGTCGAAGGGTGTATTTGGAAAATTTTTCGTCCAACTTTGCTCTAACTTTGACAGGCAGGAAGGAAGGTCATCCGATTGTAGCCGGATCGCCAGGTAGCGGTTAAAACCTGTATTATAAAAAATCACAAGCGACTCAACATCTGTATGCAATGAAGCATAATGAAAATTCTTAACAACTCCGATTACATGACCCTGCAAAGGTTCATCTAATCCCCAGATGTATTCTATCCTTTTCCCAACAGGATTTTCTATTCCAAATTCTTTAACTGCGGCCTCATTTAAAATAAATCCTTTTTTTGCCTCCTCCGGACTTAATCCCGAAAAGTCATTTCCATCGATGATCTCGAATCCCAGTGTTTGAAATATATCAAGATCTGAGCTCAGTGAACGCATTCCAACATAATCGTCCCCTTCCTCGAACTGTTCAGGATTTTCTTCTGCCAGGTCGGGAAAACGGTATGGTAAAATATGAATGCGTACACCCGGAATAGAGTTTAATCCACTGGCGCTTATCACTTCCGGGTTAAGTGCAATTTCGTTTTTAAATACTTCCACTTTTTCATGGTCCATTCGTCCTGCATAAGGCACAACCAAAACCTGTTCCTTGTTGAATCCGAGGCTTTTGTTCTGTATAAACTGAAGTTGTTTATAAACAGTAATTACACCAATTATTAGAAACACGGAAATGCCAAACTGAAACACTACCAGACCTCTTCGCAGATATAGTGCTGAGTTCCCTACTCCGGTAGAAAATGAAGTAGCAAACAATACCTTTAAAGGATTAAACCGTGAAAGGAATAAAGCAGGGTATGAACCTGATAAAAATCCTACAACAATCCAGGTGGCTAATATCAGTATAAACAGACTAATATTTGAAAAGATCTGTAATTCAAGCGACAAACCTGTAAAGTCATTAAAGTAAGGTAGGGCAATCTCAACCATCAACAAAGCCGTGATCATTCCAATAAGACTAAGCAAAAAGGATTCAACCATAAACTGATTGAATATACCAACTCTGTTAGCTCCTAAAACTTTCTTAACACCGATTTCTTTCCCTCTTGTTGCAGAACGTGCTGTTGCCAGGTTCATATAGTTGATACAGGCAATTAGCAAAACAAACATTGCTACAATGGAAAATATATATATGTATTGAATACGGCCATTGGATTCCAGCTCTTTTTCAGCGTGGCCTTTCAAATGGATATTGGTTATACGATTCATCAGAATTTCGGCCTGGTAGCCCTCAGGAATATTCGTACTATCACCACTCACTGTATAGCCAAGCACTTCCCAGATGTTTTCATCCATTTTGGTTTTTAAGCTTTGAGCTGTTTCTTCATTTTGCACACGAACATAGGAATAGAAGGATGTAGGCCCTTCATCGTCCAGTGTAGGCCAGCGGGAACGTAATTCATCAAGAGAGATCAGCATATCAAAGTGGAAATGTGAGTTTTCAGGGACATCCTTAACAATACCTGTAACAACATAACTCCTTTCTTCTGATCGAAGGCTTTTGCCTAATGGATCTTCATTTCCAAAATATCTTTCAGCTGTCTTTTCAGTTAATACCACCTTACCCGGGCCTGACAGAACTTCATCTTTATTTCCAGTTACTAGAGGAAAAGTAAAAACATCAAAAAATGTTGAATCACCGAATACAATCCTTGATTCGCGAAATATATTATCCTTATATCTAATTACTGATTCTCGTGGTGTGTAATAAAACTTAACACTGGCTTCAATCTCCGGATATCGCTGTGTTACAGAAGGAATTATATTCCCTGTACTTGCAGCCCAATGACTTTCCAAATCCGGACCTGTCCATTTTACTTCAAGACGGTACACCTGCTCAGCATTCCTGTGAAATCTATCAAAACTCATTTCATATTGTACATACAAAAAGATAATTATACATGTGGCCAACCCAGCGGCAAGACCAATAACATTAGTAAACGAATAAGCTTTGTATTTAAAAAATAACCTGAAGGTAGTAAGAAGGGTATTCCGGAACATAGGACTACAATTAAAATGCGATTACCAACACTTTTTGTACCATGTAAAAAAAACTCCTGATAACAAACTAGTTAGCAAGAGCTTTATTCTTTGTAACCCAAAGGATTGACCGTTGAGGAACAATGGCTGTTCGCTTTTGACCAATTCCTTAAGAAATCTCTATTTTATTAACATTGGCAAGCATATCCATCACCTTTGTACAACCACCTTCATTAATATACCTTGTATGTTCATCCAGAGAATTGAATTGTTTTCCACAAATTTCATCGCAACGCATTTCATAATCACTGACATTGTAAAATTCAGCGAGAATCTTTTCAGCACGTGGATTAGAAAAGGAGGGTTTGTTCCCTTTTCGGACAATTTCATTCAGGGTATCCATCCATATGGCAGCACTTAATGCACCACAGCCGTTTCCACTTAAGCCAAGTCCTCCGGCAAAACCTGCCACCATCACCATTTCTTCTTCGGAAGCGCCCAATCTTTTAACCACTTCGGAAGCACAGCTTGTACAATTCGCAGGCAGTTCATAGTGTTCGGTTGATAAGCCCCTGTTAGCTGCCTCTACAGCCTCTGGCGCCCATTTTTCGGCTAATTTAAAGCAGTGCAGGAATTTACCACTGATCATGTACTTCATCATGTCCTTTTTACTGGCAAAATCAGCCTCCGTTATGTCATAACAATCCGAAGTTTGATTTCTTTCTTCAAATGCTTCGATGATGTGCTGTGTTGCAACTATGGCCAGGGCAATGGCTTTGTTAACATCATTGCACCGACGGTAAGCTTCTGCACCGACTGCCATGGATGCTCCCCAAAGCATTCCACATTGGTAACCCTGCTGAAGGATCCCACCTGCCAACAGGTCAATGGCCGGTTCTTCCTCTGGTTTGGGATAACCGAATTCCCGGTTTAAAATGTAGAAAAATGTGCGTGAGCAGGTGCCCTTTTTCAGAAAAGCACGCTTTGCTTTTAGCTTTAATGGTTTCGTTTCTGTAATAGTCATGGTTTAAAATGTTTAATTGGTTTGTGCTGGTTGATCAAAGCCAAATAAATCGTATGGTTGATCCAGCATTACATCATTGAATAAATAAATGGTTAGGAAAATAAAAAATCCGAATGCGATGACGATCATAAATTGAGTCCATGAAGTTTTTTGAATGTCATCCCGTGTTTTCATGTCGCAGACTTCACCCGGACAATACTGGACCTTGTGTTTAAACAAGAGTGGATAGAACTTACAACCAAGGCATATTCCAAAGGCCGACTCAAAAAACAGGAATATGAGACAGATCAAACAGATCAGGCCGGTTATAGGACTGTAGGTATTCATCACAACGATCAGGACAAACATGATCACAGCCAGGGCAATCCCGATTTTCCAGGCAAACTTTTTCTGCCGGGCCCCAACATATTCAGGTGTTTGTTTCCTAACGATCATTCTACCCAAAATCAGGGTGGGTGAAAATCTCGGACTAATAAGGACCCTGACCAGCATATCCGCCAGAAAAATGATGATGGCATACTTCAGGACCAAAAAATCACCGTTAAATACCACAATTTGAATGGCCACAAACATGAGCAGGAATAGTAGTCCGGCTGCGGCACGGATCTCCCGTTCATTCAAAACAGGAATGTCATATCCTGCTACATCTTCACCAAATTTGATCAGTTTTTTCATTTGTATTGTTTTAAAATTTAGAATTGGTTTATTTATTTGACGAACTGGCCTCTTGTTTAATGCATTTATCTTTTTGATTGTTCATATAATATAGAACGCAGATAACGCAGATTTTTATGATTATAGCTGATTAGATTTAATTCAACTATTCCATTCTGATTTTACCTGCTTCATTCAATTTATTTTTTCTTTTTCTGTTCTTTTACAGGTGGTTCATATTCAAACACTTCTTCCAGTGGAGTGTTAAATACATGAGCGATCCTGAAGGCGAGCTCAAGAGATGGAGAATATTTTCCTTTTTCAATGGCTACAATTGTCTGACGGCTAACATTCACTTCATCCGCCAGTTGTTGTTGGGTCATTTCATCAGCATTGAACCGAAGCCGGCGTATTGTGTTTTTTATGCTGCTTTTCATTTTATACTCCTCTCCTGTAATAATACAATTGTGATCCATTCTCCACAATTTCAGAAATCAGGCCGCTGACGACGAACACTATGAACAAGGTGTAAACCGGCCATCCTACAGCCAGCAGTATAAATCCAAAAATAAAACTCAGCATAAATGCATAATGTGAATTCCTGGTGGCTTTCAATTTGATCAGTTTGTCCCTTTCATCGGTAACAGGAAGATCGGTTTCCTGGGTGGCTATTGTATTAATAATATGAAAAATAATATAGATTATGATACGGGCCACTATGGACACGCCCATAAAAATCAGGAAAATTACCCCCCAGGTCTTGAAGTCTGTAGTGAGGTCAAAATTCCCATTCAGGTGTCTTTGATAAATGATCCATGAAAATATGGATGTAATCAGCAAACCGCTGAAAATGTTGATAATACTTTCTTTTTCCGGATACGACATAATATACTCCTTTGTCTTTAATTGTTTACATTTTGTCAAAAATAACGTCCACAAAGATAAATATATTTTACATTATGTCAAGTTTATTTTACATTTATTTTGTTAATTTATTATTAATTCATTGTAAAGCTTTGCTATTAGTGCTGTTCAGGATTAAACCCGTTTACTTTTTATTCCAATAATTATAAGAATTGCTGAAAGTGAGAATAATACCGGACAAACTTTAAAAGGTAGAAAGTCGACCCGGAAACCGGTAAACAAAGAGATTACTGCCAAAGAAAATAGCATTGCTATTACCAAACGGTAGATTCTTTTTGCAAGTATACTTTCCATGTCGGTCCATGTGATCACAATGGTTAATACTCCAAGAAAGATTAAAGCAGCTCCTTCGATGATCCATTCCATTGTAATGATTAACCTGTTGTCATCCGAAATATCGCCGAAGTCTTCAATAACTCCGGCTGTTGGAATTAGATGGGCTATCCCCCATAAAAGAGGCAATATGCCGGCAATGTAAAGGATTGTTTTTTTCATAATGAAGATATTAAGGATGATAACTTTCCGTGGCAGGCGTGAGTGCTGCCTTATTTCCTGTATGATTAATTATTTTCCATTTATAATAATAGATTTAAGAATTGACAAAGTATTGTCCCGCAACTTAAACGTTAATTACTCCTAAGACAGCGCACGGAATAGCCATTTTGCTTATAAAAACCAAACACTTGTATTTCACCATCATTGTAATTCAGACCACGGAGAGCTCCATAAGTTGAAGAGCCTTCACTTGAGGACCAAAAGGAACCCATATAGCCAAGTGTCACGAAGCTTCCAAAATAATTACGGGTTCCACCAGGAAGACCTGAAAACCAATAATCATCAGTGCCATAATTTGCGTTATGTTGTGCCCACCGTGGATGAGCTGCAGTGCTACAATCTCCCCCTAGAGGTGAATTAACCTGCCTGCAAGATTTTAGCTCATTACCGTACGGAGAACCTGTCCCTCCAATAAAATCTGTTAAAATGGTCCATTCATCGTTTGAGGGCACATGCCAGCCTTCCGGACAAAGACCATATGTATCAATTGCAGCGAACCAGTTATACAAAGCACCATATGAGTCTTTCCATGTGATATCGTTATCATACCATACATAGGCACCAGATGTCAGATTTGACCATTCACCATCTCCTGTCACATTTGGTATGAGTGTTTCATTCTGGTACCTGGTGGTTTTTAGGTTTTCCGCCATCCAGCATTGAGTACCTATCAAGGTTGTTGGATAAATATTACCATCAACATCTACAACTGTTGGGCTCTCTGGACATGGATTACCATGGTATTGGAAGGTGTAGGTTTGATTGTTTAACGGGGTATCAATCAAGCTTCTTTCTCCCAAATCTGCATATGCAGTGTATTTTAATTCATCTCCAAGATTAAAAATGAATCCAAAATTGCTTTTTTGCATTTTATATTTTCCGGGTCTGTCCATTTCATTATAAACTAATCTGCAATTTGTTTCCTTTGCATTGCTGACCCCCGTACTTAGCATCTTAATTGTTTGGTTCGATTGATTTCCTGTAACGGATAACAAATAATACCTTTCACTTCCCGGGTAAAAAGTAAATTTATGATTTCCGGGTTGAAAAGCGGTTTTAAATCCAATTATTTCCCTTCCTAAAACATCTCTAATTGTAATGTTTAAATAATCATGTACCTGCACATTCAAATTAACAGAAGTTTGATCAGTAAAAGGATTGGGGTAATTTTGAGAAAGGGAGAAGGGAATTTCAACTATTTCATTTTTATTTATCCCACTAATATAATCCAATATCAGTGAGGTATCAGGTGCATAAAGCAGCGTGTCTCCACCTTGTGTCAGGTTTTCTACAAGGATGCTATTTAGCGGAACATGCTGGCCGTTGTTGTCGGCAGTAAAAATTAATGTAATCGTTGAGTTCTGAGCGTGAATACCAATGATTATCCCGATTGTTAAAACTGTTAGTAAAGCTTTTTTTTTCATAAACTATTGTTTATTCGATAAAATCTCATTTCTTATTTTGGGTAACCTGTCTGCATATCAAACTACAACAAGCCAGAAATTTCTTTTCTTATCATCAATTTATTGCATTTTAAAGCTTACAGTCCATTGCCACAGAATACCTGATTTTACTTACTAAACGTGTGAGGCTTTTTATACCCCTTTACGAGGATATGGTCCATTACTATTGATTGGCTTACTAAATTATAAAATTATTTTGTTGGATTGAAGTTTAAAATTGGATTTATAGATTATAAGGTAGCAGGATGTAGTATGCTGTCAGTTTGGTAAAGAGCCTGAAGGACTGTGACTTCAGGATTCTTGTCTGGTTAGGCAGCTAAGAATTGGAACCTACCATGCATGACGTTGCCTTCAAGGTAATTTCATTAAAAAAACCCCTCTAAAGTTATCCAGAGGGGTGTTGACAGCATAAAATTTACATTAAGCAAAGGCTTTAATGTAATTAACTAACCTTTTTGATCTGAAAATGTTCATTCATTATTCAGGCTACTGCTAAAATTCAATTTTTTCATCTGCAATTTACTAAATCAGTATTGTAGGTATAATGATATGAATGGATTCTTATCAGAGATTAAAAAAGAAATCAACAAAACATATTTTTTTCAAAAGAATAAAACCATCAAATTTAAATTTCGTAAAATCAAATCTTATACCTTTGTTTTTTGCCGTTAAAATATTCCTATAGGATATTTCAGATAGCGGCCCATTCAAAATTAATATTATGAACATCGACGGACTAAGCGAAGAGGATCGCATACGGAAAGCGATCAAAACAAAAAACTGGAACGAACAAATGACCAACGACTCCTGGTCAGTATTTAAAATGATGTCGGAACTGGTCGACGGATTTGAAACTTTATCAAGGATCGGGCCCTGTGTTTCCATTTTTGGATCTGCCCGTGACAAGGAGGGTTCACCTCATTATAAACTGGCCGAGGAAACAGCCTACCTACTGGTAAAAAGCGGATTCGGTGTGATCACTGGCGGGGGACCAGGTATTATGGAAGCAGCCAACAAAGGAGCTCATTTTGCAGGAGGCAAATCCGTTGGATTGAACATCGACCTTCCTTTTGAACAACGACCCAATCCATTTATCGACCAGGACAAGTTCATCAACTTCAACTATTTCTTTGTTCGTAAGGTGATGTTCATGAAGTACTCTCAGGGATACATTATCCTTCCGGGTGGGTACGGTACCATGGATGAATTGTTTGAAGCCATCACACTTATCCAAACCCATAAACTGGTACGTTTCCCAATTGTTATGGTATCGAAATCCTATTGGTCGGGCTTGATCGAATGGATCAAGGAAAGAATGCTGGAAGAAAATAAGATCAGCGATGAAGAACTGGATATCTTTTCTGTGGTGGACAAACCCGAAGAAGCAGTTTCTGTCATTGAAAATTTCTATAACAAATATGCACTGAAACCTAACTTCTAATACCATCAGACACATTAAGTCTGTCTAAATTTTTAACCGCAAAGTCCGCAACGCCTTAATATTGATTTCTGAATAAAACTCTGCGATCTTTGCGGTTAGATAAACCCACAACCTCTGATAGCTCCCGCTACTCATTTTGTAATATTTCAGCAATAATAGGTCGGGTCTTCTTTAGTTGTTCGTAGTCCAGTTCAAGCCCCAGAGGCCCAAGAGTCTTTCCAAAGTAATCGTAAATACCCTCTACCAACTCAAATGGAGCAGAAACAGACTCCAGGGCGGTTGAGCCTGCATTGTTCCGGATCTTTTTATCAACACCATTTTCAATCAATGCCTTAACGATCTCAGTATGGCAGAAAAAGGCTGCCGAATGCAGCACAGTGGATCCCTCATTGTTTTTGAAGTTAACATCGGCACCGGCTTCTATCAACAAAAGGGCGGCCTTTGTTTTTCCGAACACTGAGGCAGTGATCAACGGACTTGAACCACCGGTTGGTTCTGCAATATTAAGATCAGAGCCAGCATTGATATGAAGTTTAATGGTTTCCAGGTCTTCCTTAAGAACAGCTTCATGTAGACCAATCCCCGGTTTCACAATTTCCTGTGCAAGAATTACTTCCTCCTCAGAGTAGTTGATGTCCTCACCATTTGCTGAATAGGTAATCGATACAAAAGCCACAACAAATGCGGTCAGAGGGATTAGCTGCATCACAATATTGCGTTGAAAATAACGTCTGTACAAATACATGATCAGATTGCTTACAATAAAGGTGATGGTTGTTAGAAGCAAAAACTTGACCATTGCTGCGACAGGAAGAGGAAGCAATACCAATGCACTCAATCCCATAACTATCATATGAATAATATACACAGAATAAGAATTCTTATTCAGTTGATGCATCAGGAAACCACTCTTATTGAACCTGTACCTGAAAATATAAATAAACACATGAAGAAAGCTCAGCATCGACAAAAGAACAGAAATGTAATAGATCAACCTGTCAACCAGTTCCGAAACAAAGTAGTATTCCCTTCCGGGATCAATGATGTTGAAAAAGAAATTCAAAGCAATTATTGTAAATACTGTTAACGACAGGCCAAGTACAACATTGGATATAATATATTGCTTCCTATTTCTGTTTTCCGAGTCAAATACCCTGAGTTTATAACACAATGAACCAAGCAGGAAAGCCAGGAAATAGATCAATGCCCTTTCTCTCTGAAAATGTAGCAGGGGCGAATGGTACCAGCCCCTGAGGTCTGCAGAAGCGATTGCCATACTGTACACCAATCCCACAACAAATGTTAACACAATACCCGTTTTCAGGGAGATCTTTAATGAAAGCAGTTTAGTTTTCGACAAAGCCAGATACATAAGCTGGAACATAAACAATACGGGTAAGAACCATAACCAGTTTTGAGTGGGATTATCTGCAAAAAATCCCATTTCCCCTCCTGTTCTTTCAAAGACATGAAAATAGGTGTACCATGCTTCCTGGGCCAATCCCCTGCTGTATAAAAAGATCATTTTATATGCGGGTATCAATGTTACTACAGCCAGGATCCATGGTAATAAGATCCTTTTGAATTTTGACTTTATAAATCCCCGAACACTATTTTTTTGTACCGAAACAGGGATAAAATAACCCGAGATAAAAAAGATGGTAAACATCACGAAGAGGTCAAGATACATGCGGATTAAACCGATGGAAGAATTCTGAACCGGATCAACCACGATCCAGATGTTACCCAGTACAGATTCATAAACCAGTCCTGCATGTATTACAATTACGAGAAGGATCATTGAAGTCCTTAAGTTGTCTAAAAAATTAATCCTTGTTTTCATAACTTATTGAATTTAAAGTTTTACAATTTTGATTTTGTAAAGGTCCCTCTATCTGTGATGCAGGACTAATCAGGTATGCGGCCAATCGTATCAAGTTTGAAGAGGCAGTTGTAAATATGGCGCATGGGTATCAATTATGTTGCAGATGTTGGATTGTTGGGTTAATATTTATGAAAAGGATCGTCTGATTTTTATAATTTTTTGGCTGGCTTAACGGGCTATCCGCTATAGTGCCGTTTGGCCGGTGGTGTTTTGCAAAGCTGCAACGGGGTCTTCCTTCGTCAGCCCCGATGCATCAGCAAAACATCCACAGTCCATTCCGTCAGCTACCGCTCCTATCCCTGCCAGAGGCGCACCACATAAGAAAATACCTCAAATATAGAATCCAAAATTTATCAAATTGTATCCTGTTTTAAATGTGATTCAATAAAAGTTGCGCTTCCGGGCAGGGATTGAAGCGATATCCCGCTGAAGTAATGTTTTAGGTTTTGTTAGCTTTCCGGGGCTGACAACGGAAGCCCCCGGCAAGTTTACAAAATCTTAAACAGTACAAAGTGTGTAAAGCGGAAAGCCCGGCTGCCCGCCTAAAACTAATAATTGAAGAATCTTCCCATAACATAAATTTTTATATCTTCGGTCAACTTTTCCACGGTCATAATGATTGAATTCTTAGAAAAAGCGAAGGAAGTTATTGAAAGTAACATTTCCGATGAACGCTTCGGGGTTTCCGAACTGGCTGATGAAATGGGCATGAGCCGCTCCAACCTGCTACGAAAAATCAAGAAGTTAACCGACTTGTCTGTTAGCCAGTACATCCGGCAGATCCGTTTGCAGCATGCCATGGAGATACTGAAGGATTCTTCCCTAACAGTTTCCGAAGTGGCTTTCAAAGTTGGATTCAGCAGCACCTCCTATTTCATCAAATGTTTTGGTGATCATTATGGTTATCCTCCTGGTGAGGCAGGAAAAAAGAATCTCGGACAACATGAATTTAATGTGAGTGAGCAACCGTCTCCTTCTCACCACCTGGCCGCAATTATGTTTACCGACATCGAGGGGTATACCGCCCTAATGCAGCATGATGAAGATAAAGCTGTTGAATTCAGGAACCGGCACCGGCAGGTTTTTAATTCCCTCACAGAAAAATACAAAGGGAAGATCCTTCAGTATTTCGGCGATGGAACCTTAAGCACATTTACCAGTGTTGTGGATGCTGTTCGTTGTGCAATTGAATTGCAACTCGCCTTTCAAACCCATCCTCAAATCCCCGTCAGGATTGGAATTCATAGCGGTGACATCTTGTTTACCGAAGATGATATCATAGGTGATGGGGTAAATGTAGCTTCCAGGATTGAGTCCCTGTCAGTTTCAGGAAGTATTTTTGTTTCAGATAAAGTATACGATGAGATTAAAAACCAACCGGGTATTAAAACCCTCTCCATGGGTTTGTTTGAATTCAAAAATGTGAACAAACCCATGGAAGTTTTTGCCATTACCAATCCGGGACTGATCATCCCCGACAAAGATAAACTTAGTGGTAAATTAAAAAGTGATTCTTCTTCCAAATCAAAAGAAACCGGATCTGGCAGAAAATGGACCGGGATAGCTTCACTTATTATTGTTATTGCTGCCGTGGCTGTGGGATACATAATATTTTATTCAAATCCTTTTGGTGCAGATAAACAATCCGGTTCGGGTATTGACAGGGTTGATCCAAAAAAATCAATTGCTGTGTTGCCTTTTATCAACGATAGCCAGGATTCTTCCAACGTGTACATTATCAACGGATTGATGGAATCCATTTTAAACAACCTTCAGAAGATAGAAAACATAAGGGTTATCAGCCGTACCTCCATTGAAAAATACAGGAACAATCCTAAAATTATTTCTGAGATCGCTGAGGAGTTACAGGTAAATTATTTTATAGAAGGCAGTGGGCAAAAATTAGGGGATAAGATCATGCTTCATATTCAATTGATCGAAGCCCCCAGCGATAAGCATTTATGGGCTGAACAATACAACAGGGAAAATAAGGATATTTTTCTTTTACAGCAGGAGGTTGCAAAAAACATTGTGGAAAACATTGAAGTGATCATAACTCCTGAAGAAGAGGAAAGGATCAATAAAATTCCGACTGAAAACCTGGAAGCATATGATTATTTTTTGCAAGGTCTTGATCTTTTGAATAAGCCTACCCATCAGAACTGTGAAAAAGCGATTCCTTTTTTTGAGAAAGCGATAGAACTTGATCCTGAATTTGCACGAGCCTATGCGGCAACAGCCATAGCTTACTATTCGATGGATGAATACCAGGATGAAAAAAAATACACCAACCAAATCAATCACTATGCCGACAAAGCCCTACTTTACGATCCCCAGCTAGCCCAGAGCTTGATTGCCAAAGCGTTGTACTATATGCATATAAAGGATTACAAACTGGCCATTGAGTATTTCGAGAAAACTCTTAAGGTTCATCCTAATGATGACCTCGTTTTTGTATTCCTGGTGAACCTGTATGCCAATCACCACCCAAATACTGAAAAATACCTGGAGTACGCATTAAAAGGTTTAAAGGTCGACTTTAATGCCCACGATCCCATGACAGCCAGTTTTAGTTACCTCCATATCAGCAACGCTTTTATCCAGTCGGGATTTGTTGACGAAGCAGCTAAGTACATCGATAAATCATTGTCATATATGCCTGATAACCTTTATTCAGCATATGTTAAAGCCTATATTAGCTTCGCACAGAATAATGATCTCGAGGTTTTGAACAAGGAATTATTAGAGGCTCTTCAAAAGGATACAACACGGCTGGACATTATGCAGGAAGTGGCTAAATCTTATTATTTCCTGAGAGATTATGAAAACGCATACGTCCATTATAAAAAGTATTCTGAGCTTAAAGAGTTATATAACATGGACATATACCGGTCGGAAAATGCTAAAATTGGCGTAGTGTGTTCACAAACTGGACATAAGAATGAATCAGAGAAATTCTTTAAAGAATATTTAGCTTATGCCGAAAATGATGAGTCCATTTACAAACATCTTAGTTTAGCTGCTTATTATTCTTATCATGGAGAAGAACAAATGGCCATCGACCATCTGAAATTGTTTTCAGAACATGAAAATTACCATTATTGGATCATCCTGTTCTTAGATATTGATCCGTTGATGGAAAACATCAGGGATCATTCAGAATTCAAAAAGATCCGGAAAAAGCTGGAAGACAAATTCTGGGATTACCACCAGCAGGTCAGGTCGTCGCTGGAGGAGGAAGGATTGATATAATCCTAAGAGGTTTACAGGTTCAACCAGTACAGATTTACCATTATAAATCGATATTCTTATTAGTCCTTATTCAATCTGTACGATTGATTGCCTCTAGTAAGTTGTAAAGGTTTAAGAAGTGCTTTATCCTCTATCTTTAAATGCTTAGAAATTCTTTTTTCTTTCGGCTGATCATACAACTCCGGCATGAGGTATTTTCCTTTATTAGCGCCGCGTTTTTCAACCACCGCTTTCCGCTTATCCGGATATTTCTTCATATAAGGATCATTTCTTTCTGAATAAACAGTCCATGAAACTTTCATGTTGGCAACTCCCCCAGCCATGGTGAAGCTGTTATTCTCTATTTCCCTTTCAATGTAGAGGTTTGGTGCAGCTGAACCAATGGGGGTAAGATGATAGGAATAATTTATATTAATCGTTTCGAAATAATCAGGGAGATGAACTGTTGCTTTACCCTTAGAATTCAATTGTACGGTTCCCCTGTACATGTTAAGGACTTCAGGAGACTCAATACATGTATGCCTCAGGAAATTGTTTTCAGGATCCAGGGGATGATCAATAATAAAGGCTTTTGTGCCTGAGCTACCAAGGTCTCCATTAGCATAAACCCCAAAACCTGTACTGAAGTCATTGGTTTCACCGAACACTCCTACCCATCCCAATCCGGCTGTTCCTATGTTATTGTATGTGGTTCCAGTACTAGAGTTTTCTCCGTAAACCCCATATCCCTGGCCTTCAACAGTCATGCCAACAACACCATTAAATCCCTGACCTTCAACACCCCAGCCACCGTCAATTCTGGCATTCATTCCAAATACTCCAGCTGTACCGTTTGTAACAGAGCCTCCGGTCTGGCCCCAGACTCCATAAAATCCATCACCTAAAGTACCTACCCCATTGTTGGCCCCTATAGCATTTGAATTTGATCCGTAAACACCGAAACCGGTGCCATAATTTGATTGACCAACAACTCCATTAAATCCTTGTCCCTCAACACCCCAACCACCGTTGGTCCGGTTATTCACTCCCATGACTCCGGCAATACCCTGAGAAGCAGCATCGTAAACTGCGCCGTAAACACCAACTCCCTGTCCATATCCATCATAATAACCTGCGACACCAGAAGTGTATTGATTGACACTGTTTGACGAGCCTTCTATAGCATTGTATGGATTTGCTGCATTATCTGAGAATGCATATAAGCCCGATCCATAACCAGAGTTTTCTGCTGATACAGCTGATGTTGGTGTTCCTGATGTACCGGCCGAAGATATCGCTGATATACCTTCAGTCCCTCCGGTAGTTGAGTTTAAATTTACCTGGAAAGCTCCGTAATTGGCATTAATAATTCTACCGGCACCGTTCCCGCCATGATTGTAGGCATTTTCTAAGGTTCCACCTCCTGTTCCAATATGGATCCATGAGGAATCATCCCAATACCAAAGGCCTGTCGCTTCTGTTCCGGTAGAATTAAAGATCAACAATCCTTCGGCTGGATTGACGATAGGGGCAGCAGTATTTGCATCATTCAGCTCAACGCGTGGTATAAGTAATCCCATTGTGTCTGATGACAAATCCAATACAGATGACGCATCAGGGGTTGAAGTTCCAATACCAATACTACCTGTCATGGAAGTATACATTATGTTTCCCGAAACTGTCCAGTCACCATCATCTTTAGCTTTCTCTGAAAACAGTGAATAAGGTACACTTAGTAACTGAGAAACTCCCATTTGTTGAAAGTTGTTACCTCCATCGGGATCCAGTTCAATATTGAGGAAAAATGAACTATTTCCCCAGTCAATCAGGGAAAAATCTCCTGAAACTATTGTTCCGTATCCAATGGGTAAATTTACATGACCAAAATCATTGGTCACAGCTGAAAACTCCTCAATATAGATTGAAGAACCCCCAGCACCCCCCTCCTGAATACTTATCCGGAAAGATACGCTTTCATTGCTTACCGGTGATCCATCATCAGTCCTTACCACAGCCTGGTAATTAAAAGACTGGGGTACCTGTCCTATAAGAATTGCAGAGAGAATCAATGCAATTAGAAGAATTACAATATGTTTCATCACATCTGTTTTTATTAATTAAACTTGCCACTCCTTATAAAAAATCAAGGAATTTAAATTCACACAAATAGAGGCGTGCGACCTATTTTCAGGAATTCCATCGGACTTAGTAAAATAATACTTTAAAAATAGTTTATTTATTGGAATTTTAAGGGCAAAGCTGATGGAATTTTCAATTTCATTACGGCTTGTGAAGATTATATCGTGGGATGACAGAATTGTTCACATTTAACCATATTACTCCTTATAATTGTCAGTAAATATTAAATGAAAGGAAATTAAAATCAGGTATTAATCAGGGACTTGAGAAGAAGAGCCGTTATTAGGTACCCAATAATTGTTCTTATCAGTATTGTTCACCTGTTTGTTCAGGTTAAAATCAGCACCCTTATAGCCTTGTTGTCCTGCCTGAATGTTCCAACTATTTTGGAGGTCGAAATCATCAATTGAGCCAGTGGATTCACCATCACCTGATATCATTCCACAAATACCAGCACCTAGGTCTTTGTGACCGGAAGGTCCTCCATAAGCTTTTGTAATTCCATCACTAAAGTTCCAAATATAGTTACCGGAAACTTTTGGTAAAGGATCTGCACTTAAAACCGGCAGATGGTTACGGTGGTAAACTGCCACATAAAGATTATCATTTAAGGAGACATTAAATTTAAGGGGAGATATTCCATCCAGATCCACAACTGAACCATCATTCAATAAAAAACCGGCTCTAACATCGACAACAGTAGATGCATCAGCATCAGCGGCAGTACCGTCTGTTTCCCTTAATTCAACCAATATCCAGTCGACAACATTTGCAGGAACAGATGTAACCGTTTCAGTTCCAGGGTAATTCCATGGTGAAGTGGTATAAGGCTGGGAAAGTGGAAACTCAACATCTGTTGCAAGATCGGTATTCATGTCTACACTGTTGAAGGGTCCTTCAAGAAAAACTTTTATATCCACCTTACTTACTTCATAGCCATAGGCCTTTATGCAAATATCAAATTCATTGGAAGTTCCCATACCCCAGGCCTCCCATTCTCCAGTCTCTTCCCTCGACCAGCATTTGCCGGTTTCTACATGTGGATCGGTATATCCTTCTTCATAGCCTTCCACAGCGATTGGGAAATCAAGCCCGGGTGAATTGTACCTTATCTGTACATAAAAATCATCTCCACTGTTAAAGCCCAGAGGTTCGGAAAGATTAAGCATCCAGTACCCGGGATTATCACAGTATTGCTCTGGTACAGTAGCTAGAAGGTTTGAAAGGCTGGTACCATCAAAATCATCATAGATATCGGCTTGCAGGTGGGTTCCATAAGAAACTGTATAAGTCCCTATGCTTGTAAAAAAATGATCTCCGTCGGCGACAAATTTAATCAGCCCATAGGCCACAGAGTCATCATATCCCACAAACGGCCAGCCACCCACGGTATCATAATGGTAAATGAGCATTTCAGGATCGTATTCTTCTCTTACCGGCCATATGGAATTGTATTTTAAAACAAGTGTATCCTGATAGGAAATATAAAAGTACCCATCCTCACCAAAGCCAGTACCGTATTCATTCTTGCAGATCCACGCACCGCTTCCACATTGTGTTGCAATTGTATCATCCCAGCCAACAATAGCGATGGCGTGCGATGTAGTCCCTGTTCCCTGGTAGCAATAGGTGTAATGACCATTGATCCATTCATATCCCGATCCCGCAGACCTGTATGTATTGTACACTGCTCCCTGATTCATAATGGCTTCTTTAAAAGCATCATGGTCCTCAGGTAAATACCTTGACTCAGGTATGTAGGCCGTTGGTGTAATTCCTCCCTGACAGGTATCGTTATCTGGTTGATATGGATCATCGGCTTCGGCAATGGGCCCATCGCCTCTAACGAGGTAGGCAGTAGACATAAAATGATGTCCCCATTGACAAGGATCTAATAGAAATCCTGAACAATTCTTAAGGTTGTTTTCTGAAAGGTCATGATCACCCAAACCCATTACTTTCCAAACAGATTCAATAGAACCATATGTTGCAAATGCCCAGCAAGCTCCACAGCTTGATTGATGCTTTACAGGTGTTAGCAGTGAAGATCCTCCCGGACCTGCTGTCCGCATATCGTATACCAATGGATAAGACGTAGGCGACTTTGCTGGTTTTTGCATAAAATACTGCTCGAAATTCAGTTTCATGGGAGATGGTGCAGCATAAATGTTTTCTCCTGAATGATATTCATTTAAAAAATTCAGGTAATCCGGATTATAGGGAGCAACCTTTAGTTTCTTTTGTGAATATCCCGGAAAGCAAAAAACAATGGCGAGTATGTAAGTAAATATCGTTCTCAATGGATTTACAGGTTTGACGCTAAAATACTATATTTTAATATCTCAAAAAGGTTTCATTAAAATTGTTAACAAAAGGTTAACAAAAAATCATGCTATTTGGTTTTAACCACTCTTATTGATTGGGATTCGAAGCAATTACTTACGGAAGATAATTTTACGATATATACCCCCTGAGGAAGGTCGGAAATATTTACATCAAATGCTGTACCTGGACCGTATTGTCCTTTCTTATACTGTATACCATACAGATCATAAACCGTAATATCGGTCCTTTCCAATTTATGATTCGTAACTAAGGTAAAATGATTATGAACCGGATTTGGGAAAATATTAGCACTAATAGAATTTTGTGGATTTTCGTTGGTGTGTGACACTGATGGAGATTGAGCCCCACTATAATAGTGCAGACCACCGGAATAATTTCCAACCAGTAAATCATACAGGCCATCGTCGTTTAGTTCCCCGATTGCCACACCGGTACGCATTGCCATATCAAATTCCATAGACTGATTACCAAGCAAAAGAAATATAGAATCATTTTCATCAAAGACCCCCTCAAGGTTTCCTTCAATGTTTTTATAGTAAAATACTTTACCCTGTTCCGAACCTACCAGAAGTTGAGTTCCATTGCCTAGATTTTTAAAGAAACAAGGAGTACTGTATCCATTGTAGGACAGATTATAATTGGTAACATTCACCTTGCCAAGGCTGTCAGTGATCATTGTAAATTCAGGAGAAGTTGATGAACCGGTATTTCTATAGTAATTCAGATTACCAGCCTGCTCGCCTATGGTCAGGTCGTTCAATCCATCACCATCCAGGTCATAAAGTTGTGGTGTGCTGTAATCTCCAACGTCAATACCCTGGAAATCTGTAATGGGGTCAGCAAAATCCATAGGATTGCCCTGACCAGCAATGTTCTCAAAAAACATTATGGTACCATTATCCCTGCCAGCAATCATATCCACATCGCCATCGTCATCCAGGTCTCCGAAAGTTGGGAAAACACCCGTCAGGTGCATCTCCTGTATGCCAGCAAAGTTTTGGGTCGCAAGGCTGAAGTGCGAATTGAATGAAGTTCCGATATTTTCAAATAATGCTATTCCCGACCAATATACAGAAGATAAAAGTTGCCCGGGTTCATAGAAAGAATATTTGTAATATCCGTAGTTCGAAACGAACAGGTCGCTTAACCCATCTCCATTGTAATCGGCAAGTACCGGGTAGGCCCCTGAACCTACATCGATCATTCCTTCCTGTATAAAATTATTCTGAACAAAATCGAAATCCGGATTATTGTTTTCTCCAATATTGTTGTACATCCACACACTTCTATAATTGGCCGAGGTCACAGGGCTTGGATCAAACGGGGATAATATCAGATCCTTAATTCCATTGTTATTGATATCGATGTAGGCTGAAGCTGGCATGGAGAAAAGATTTACCGGCTTGTTGTAGGAAGGGAAATCCGGATCCTGGCTGATCATGATAGCTGAATCGGGATCTCCTCCATTGATCAACTGGATTGGATTTGGATAATCAACATCTCCCAGCAACAAGTCCTTATCCAAATCACCATCAAGATCGAGGAGCAGAAATGTTGAGCCTGTATGCCGGCTATCCTCTTGTATACCAGTTGAAGCTATACTCTTGCTTCCACCCATGCATGTATCCAGGTAAATAACGTTGGACTCATCATTTTCGGCAAACCTCCCCCAA
This sequence comes from uncultured Bacteroidales bacterium, assembly GCA_964421215.1. Lineage (GTDB taxonomy): Bacteria > Bacteroidota > Bacteroidia > Bacteroidales > JAADJA01 > JAADJA01. Next base: position 105,335 of record CAYQWA010000010.1, read on the forward strand.
CACTGGGTAACTTCAATAAATTCTAGGGAATCAGGAATTCCATACAACTCCATGGACTGGTTTTGATGGTACTCAACAAAAGAACCCAGTCCCCAGAAGGTAAGGATGTCCATATCTCCGTCATTATCAATGTCGTCAATGCCTGGATAATCCACATCTGTAGTCAAAATGTTTACCTGCCCACCTCCCTGAAAGGAAGTCAAAAACGGGTAAACTACGAGTTCAAATTCAAATTGAGAAGACGATACATTTTGGTAAACTATTATTCCAGGGAACTCCTTTGCATAGGTGAAAATATCTGCCTTGCCATCGTTGTTGTAATCCTTTAAAATAACCCAGTCGTACAGATCTGGGAAAGCACTGATGAATTCGGGGGCATAAGAATAATCCGAAATATTTGGTTGACCTCCGTTTATAAAGGTCATTATTCGGTCCCCCATGCGATCAAACACAAACAGGTCCTTTATTCCATCCAGATTCATGTCAACTTCTCCGAACTGGCAGGAATTCATACCGCCAGCCCAGGGATAAGGAAGAGGTGCTTTCTCGTCGTTCGAAACACTTATCCTATTATCCGGATCTGTATTGTATTTAAAGAAAAGTTGAGCATTTATAGTGGCTGAAACTAAAACCAGGATGCAGATACAAAGGGTTAAACTTTTCATTCTATTCCTCCTTGAAAGTATTTCTGGTAATGGCTGAATAAAGTTGTTTCATTACTTCACCTGCCGGGCCCTGAAGATAAATGTCGGTGATGCTGTTTGTAAAGTTTGATGTCTCAGGATTGATCTCAATAACTGTAGCACCACCTTGCTTTGCATGATATGGAATCTGAGCAGCAGGCATTACTTCCCCCGTCGATCCGATTACGATTACAACCTCGGCTTTAGATGCGGCAGTCACAGAATTCTGGTAGGCATTCATGGGAATGCCTTCCCCGAAAAATATGAAGTCGGGTTTGATCAGACCTCCACATTCACAATAGGGAGGGATGTTATTAAAATCTATGTCGTTTGGCACATAATTCCTACTACAATTTAAACAAATAAGCTGTTGGGAATTACCATGAAATTCATATACAGTTTCACTTCCGGCCTGCTGGTGCAGGTTGTCAATGTTTTGAGTTACAATACTCTGCAATAATCCTTCCTTTTCCAGACGAGCAAGGACCTTATGTGCATTATTTGACAGGGCATTACCAAAAAATTTATAAAACAATTCCTTGATAACTTCCCAGGATTCTTTAGGATGGGATAAAAAGAAATTCAGTTCCAACGTTTTTGGATCATATTGATTCCAGATCCCCGTTTCACCTCTGAAAGGAGGTACTCCACTTTCCACTGAAATACCGGCACCTGTAAAGGCAATGGTATATCCTGATTTTTTTATTTTTTGGGCTGCCTGATTTAAGAGTTCTGTCTGGATCATATGGATAGAATTAACGACTTTCAAAGGTATTAAATTATAAAACACCGATCTCACTTGATTTAACCGCAAAGAACACTATGTATTAGAAATCTCTTACGGCATTTCATCAAATCAATTATTCTTATTAGAAAAAATTGAATCAGCTTCGCGCCCTTTGCGGTTAAAAATTTCAAAAGACAAGGTTAATAATTTCCGAATTCAAACAAATCCTATACATTTTCGGTTTAGATATATATGTAATTTTGCAGCACAATGACATATTTGATCTCATACTACAATGAATTTGTCTACCTCCTTCTGGAGATGGCCCCCTGGCTTTTGTTTGGTTTTTTGTTTGCCGGATTGCTGCATGTTTACATGCCTAAAGGGAGTGTAAAACGAATTATGGGTGGAAAGAATTTAAAATCGGCCGTTTATGCAGCTCTATTGGGAATTCCATTACCCTTATGTTCTTGCGGGGTAATACCCACTGGAATTTCATTTTATAAAGAGGGTGCTTCAAAAAGTGCAACCGTTTCCTTTCTGATATCAACCCCACAAACGGGTGTGGATTCCATTTTAGCTACGTATTCCTTATTGGGATTGCCTTTTGCCATTCTCCGGCCTGTCGTCGCCTTTTTCAGCGGGATATTAGGAGGAGCAATTACCAACATGTCCACCAAAAAGGATAAGGATGACAGGGATGATATTGTCGAAGAAGATCTCTCTGAAACTTCCTCAAATGGAAAATTCAGAACCATGATGAACTATGCATTTTACGAGTTCCTGATGGATATTGCAAAATGGCTGATTATTGGTTTTGCCATTGCAGCATTGATTTCCATGCTTCTGCCAGATGATTTTTTTATCGCCTATCTAAACAATGAATTACTTAGTATGCTCATTGTCCTTGTAGCTTCTGTACCGCTTTATGTATGTGCAACAGGCTCTATTCCCATAGCTGCAGTTTTAATGATGAAAGGATTATCTCCCGGAGCGGCCCTTGTTTTTTTAATGGCAGGTCCCGCTACAAATACGGCAACCATGGCTGTTATTGGAAAAGCAATTGATAAGAAAACACTTGCTATCTACATGATCACCATTATTGGCAGTGCACTTGTTTTCGGGTACTTTACCAACCTGGCCCTTCCCCGGGAATGGTTTACCGGAATGATCAGCATGCACGGAACCCACGAACATGAACTCCTGCCCTACTGGCTTAAGCTTTCCTCGGCAATACTCCTTGTTGCTTTAATTATACATGGATATACAAGGAATTTTCTAGTGAAAAGAAAAAATACAACGATCAAGGATATGACACAACATGTTAACCAACTAAAGATCAGAGTTGGCGGGATGACCTGCAACCATTGCAAAGCCAATGTTGAAAAGAACATCGCTAAGCTGGAAGGAATTGAAGAAGTTTATGCAAATCCGGATACCAGCGAAGTTATCATCAAAGGAAATACCACCCTTGAAAAAATTAAATCTACAGTCGAAGATATCGGTTATGAGTACAATGGTGAAGTGAAGGCATAAAAACAAAAAGTCCTCCAGGTGGAGGACTTTGTAAATCTTAAAAAGTAATAGAAACCCTTATGCTAGTTTTACATCAACGGCGTTCAGTCCTTTTTTCCCTTCTTTAAGGTCAAATACAACTTCGTCGTTTTCTTTTACTTTATCTACAAGACCAGAAATGTGAACAAAGTATTCTTTCTTTGTTTCATTGTCAATAATAAATCCGTATCCTTTGGACTCATTAAAAAATTTTACTGTACCATTTTTCATTATAAAAAAATAAGAATTAATAATAGTGCAAAGATAAATATAATTGTTAATTAAACCATTTTACGAAAAAAGTTTTCTGTTTATCTAAATGTAGCCCAACTCGATAAGGCAATTTTTAATGATTTTGAAGGTTCTTTCAATATCATTATCAAGGCCCACAGAAAACCTAACCAGACCTTCTGACATTCCCATCTCTTTTTGAAGTTCTTCAGGAACCTCGGAAGATGTGCTTTTTCCTGAACAACTGAACAGGGTTTTAAAGTATCCCAGGCTTACAGCCAGGTAACCCACTCCTGCTGTCTCCATTTTTTCCATAAATGCATTTGCCCTTTCGGTGGTTTCCATATCGATTCCTAACATTCCCCCGAAACCAAATGATTCATTCATCATACTTTTCATTAATTCATGACCCTTATGTTCTTCAAGTCCGGGATAAATTACCCTTAATCCCAGTTCTTTAACTTTATGTGCCAGATACATGGCATTGGAACTGTGCTGCTTCATTCGGATATGAAGCGTATGTAGATTTTTCAGAATTTGCGCCGAACGTAATGGATCGAGAACTGGCCCAAGCAGCATGGAAGTTCCGTTATTCACGTCGATGAGTGAACTGATGTATTCGGTTGTACCACAAATGGCTCCGGCAACACAATCGTTCTTTCCATTTATAAATTTGGTAAGGCTATAAACCGTTATGTCTGCTCCCAGCTGGTTGGGTGATAAGATCATTGGAGTGAAAGTATTATCCACCATGAGCTTAACATTGTGTTTATGTGCAATTTCAGCCAATCTGGGGATATCTGAAATAACAAGCATTGGGTTGGTCATCGATTCCGTATAAATGAGCCTGGTATTGGGTTTAATAGCCTTTTCTACCTCCGCCAGGTTTGAAATATCAACAAAAGATGTGCTTATGTCGAATTTTGGTAAATAGTTAGCCAGAAGAGCATATGTACCACCATAAGTTGTCATGCTTGACACAATATGATCACCTGCATTGCAAACCTGCATTATTGCATTCGAAATGGCACCCATACCGGATGCTGTAACCCATGCTGCTTCTGTTCCTTCCAATGCTGCCAGGCCATCGGCCAGGAATTTGTTACTTGGATTCCAATGCCTTGAATACAGGAAACAACCTTCTTCTGTCCCTTCAAAAGTTTCAAGCATTGTGTTTGCCTGCATAAATGTATAAGTAGCCGAGTCAGTGATGGATGGATTAACATCTCCGAATTCACCAAATTGTTGTAAGTCCTGAATGTTACTTGCCGGATCAAAATTCATAATTTTTGATTTTTTATATTTATCATTTCAATTTGACAGCAAATTTATATTTAATCATACTATCTAAAACTATTTAAGCCTATATTATTAAAATATGAAAGTTTTTTTAAATAGTTTAATTAAATATGAAAGTTGAGAAAATACGAAAATCCGATTTCACTTTCAAAATGAAACCTAAGTGATGAAAATCAATAACTAAGAAATGATTAAATACCCAGTAAAGAGTAATTCAGGCAATGTACAAAATACCTTTTCGGGCCTGTCTAATCCTGGTTGAGCAAATATTTGGATAATAATTCCTTCAGCTCCAGGTAATTGGTCGCAACAGGCAATTCCGGGTAATCATCTACCACATTTTGCGGTGGTCTGAACAAGATCCCTACATCTGCTTGTTGCAGCATGGTTACATCGTTGTATGAATCGCCAAATGCGATGACTTTGTATTTTAATCCCTGTAATGCTTCTACTACTTTCTTCTTAGGATCTTTTTGCCTCAGCTTATAATCTATAATATTGTCTTCTTCATCAATAACCAGGTTATGGCAGAGCAATGTTGGTCGTTTCAACTGCTTCATCAAAGGATCGGCAAACTGGGCAAAAGTATCAGATACAACAATCAACTGTGAAATTTCCTTGATCCATGAAATCATTTCATTGGCGCCTTCAAGTGGTTCAATGGTTGCAATTACATCCTGAATGTCTTTCAGCTTTAATCCTTTTTCAGCAAGAATCTTTAACCTGTGTTTCATCAGAACATCATAATCCGTAATATCCCTGGTTGTTAACCTCAATTCTTCAATGCCTGTTTTGTCCGCAACATTTATCCAGACTTCAGGAACAAAAACACCTTCAAGGTCAGAACATACTATATACATAACTGTCTTTTAATAATTTGATTTTAAATACTGTTTAAATGCCTCGTAATCATTTTCGAGAAGGTCATAGTTCTCGTCCATCTCTTCAAGCCCTTCCAGACTTTCTGGTAAATCAGGATCAAAGTCCAGAATTTCACGGATCTGTTCCGGGAATTTTGCTGGATGGGCTGTTTCAAGGGATACACACAACTGGCCCGGAGTGTTATATTCCTTTGCTTCGCCTAGAAAATCCATAAGCGCTTTCCAACCTACGGAACCATGAGGCTCAAGAAGAAGTTTGTGCTTTTTCCATGCATCAAGTATATTTTGTTTTGTTTTTTCATCTGTTATACTCACTGAAAACAAATCCTTTCTCATTTTCTCCATATCCGGATTCTTATGAAGGATTCCTTTTTCATCCATGTTACCGCCATAAAGTGCTACCAGTCGGGCAAGGTTACTTGGATGACCTACATTCATTGCACTGGATATACAATTTTTCGAAGGGACAATTTTATTGTACTCCCCTGTTTCCAGGAACACCGGGAATTCATCGTTTTCATTAGTGGCAATGATAAACTTTTCAATGGGTAGTCCCATATGCTTCGCCAGTATTCCTCCCATCATATCGCCGAAATTACCCGACGGAACAGAAAAGATGATTTTTTCATCGGGCACATTGTTTGCAAGTCTGACATAAGCATAAAAATAATAGACGATCTGAGGAATTAACCTTCCGATATTTATGGAATTGGCCGATGACAGGTTCAAACTCTCCAATTCCTTATCTACAAAGGCTCTTTTCACAAGCGCCTGGCAGTCATCAAATTTAGCATCCAAACCGATGATCTGAATGTTTTTGCCCAGGGTCGTCATTTGTTTTCTTTGACGTGCAGTAACTTCTTTGGTGGGGAAAAGTACAATTACATCAATCTGGTCCAGACCGTAAAATGCATTTGCAATGGCACTTCCGGTATCTCCGGAAGTTGCTGTTAAGATCAACAATTTCCCACCATTTTCCGTAATGTAATAGTTCATTAAACGGCCCATCATCCTTCCGGCAAAATCTTTAAATGAAGCAGTTGGACCCTGGTCCAGACGCATCACATATTTACTATCATAAACATGCTCAAGTGGAACATCAAAATCATAAGCATCTTTGATAAGTTCCTCCAGTTTTTCTTTAGGAATTACACCATCAAGGAATTTACCGATGACAAGGCTGGCAATCTCAAAATATTCCATGTCAAGCATTACCTTTAATTCCTCGGAGTTTACCTGGGGAATGGTTTCAGGCATGTAAAGGCCCATGTCCGGAGCCTGCCCTTTAAGCAAGGCTTCGTTAAATGCCACCGAAGCCGATTTCAGATTTGTTGAATAGAAATCAATCTTTGCCATTACTTTATCTTTTTAATGTTGCAGATGATGCTCCACCTGCAGAATATTCAGGAGACGAATAACTGATCTTTTTACCATCCAGAACCGAGAGTGCCTGATCAATGTCAGCGATGATGTCATCCGGGTGTTCAGCTCCAACACATAGCCTGATAAGATTCGGCGGAATTTGAGCAAGTTTCCTTCCCTCCTCACCTTGCTGAGAATGTGTTGAAATGGCCGGAATGGTTGCCACTGACTTGATACGACCAAGATCAGTTGCTCTCCATATCCTTTGTAGTCCGTCAAATACATCTCGTGTATCCTGTGCAGATCCTTTCACATGAAATGACATTAAATGGCCATAACGGTTTACTTTTTCACCGTATTGCTCATCATGTTCTGCATCAACCAGCCATAAATATTGAGAAGCAAGGGCGTGCAATGGGTCAGTTTCCAGACCAAGGTAATCCACCTGTTCAATGTGTTTATGCTGTTGCAGGTATTTTGCGATCTTCATGGTCGATCTGCTTTGCAAATCCACCCTGCTCCTTAAAGTCCTTACATCATTCAGGGCCAATATCGCATTCATCGGCGAAATATTGGGTCCGTTGTCTCGATTAGGAAGCGTTTTCGTATACATGGCAAAATCAGCCTTCAAATCAGGATTATCCAAATTGGAAACCAGGTTTTTTCTGGCTATCACTGCTCCGGCAATTCCAAGTCCGCTTGTGGAAATGGTTTTTGAAACCGACTGAACCACAATATCTGCTCCAAGTGTCAAAGGCCTTAATAAAGCAGGTGTTGCCACTGTTGAATCCACAATAAAAGGAATTCCGTATTTGTGAGCCAGCTCAATCACTTTAACAATATCAAAAAATGCCTGGCCGGGATTGCTGGGCATTTCACCATAAAGGAAACGCGTATTCTCATCAATTTTTGATTCCCATTCACTCATATCCTCAGAATGAATAACTTTTCTCCACTCTAAATTTCTTTCTTGTTCTTTTCTAATAGCAAATTGCTGAAAGGTCCCACCATACACTTTAGTTGTTGCTACGAAATTTATGGGAGCTTCAGGATCCTTCGGATCTGGGAGTAAAAAAGGATCTACCGCTGTTTGGATGGCCGCCATACCAGAAGCAGTGGCAATACATGATGCTTCAACATCTGAGCCGTAAGTTTCAAGCAATGCCAGTGCCCCTTCCAGGTAGTACATGCTTGGATTTGCAATCCTTGAGTAACACCAGGTAGGGATCTGATAGGACAATGCTGCTTCCATTTCATCTGAATCACGGTAAGCCTGTGAAGTGGACATATAAATAGGTTCAATAATGGAACCCTGGTTAAAATCAAGGGCCTCCTGCATGGAATATACACCATGTACGGCAATGGTGTCGAAGCGAAGTTTCTTTAATTGTTTCCTGTAGTAAGCATGCCAGTCAGCTGCACGGCTGGCTGCATTGATGTAATGATTGATACCTGAATTGTTCATACTATTTATGTTGTTTTTGATTTATTTCCTAAGAAAAAATTTGAATCGAAAATCTGTTTCAAATTTATCAATAAAGTCGGATTGCAGTAGAAATCAGTTACAGTTTATCACATATTGTTGAATAATATTTTAAATTTGCAAGCACTAATCATATTTATCATAAAATCTGTAAAAAAAACTTTAGAAAAATGGCTGGTTACTTTCATCTTGACAGTTTGGACAAAAGAATACTTAATATTTTGCTACAAAATGCACGAATACCCTTTCTTGAAGTTGCAAGGCAATGCGGAGTCTCAGGTGCTGCTATTCATCAAAGAGTACAAAAAATGATCGATGAGGGAGTGATATCAGGATCGCAGATAAACATTGATCCTAAGAAAATAAATTACCTCACCTGTGCTTTTGTTGGTATCCAGGTTAACCTTACCCATGAAACTACCCATGAAGAGGTGTTTCGAAAGATCAAGGAAGTTCCTGAAATTGTAGAATGCCATCACATTACCGGCAAATATTCATTATTGTTAAAGATCTTCACCATGAACAATGAGCATCTGAAAAAGATCCTGGTGGAAAAAATTCAATCTATAAAAGAGATCACCAGTACTGAAACATTCATTTCCCTTGAAAAAGGATTTGACCGGCAATTACCTGTGGAACAAATTTAATTTCTATTTTCGCTTTTCTAAAAAATTCAAAATTATGAAAGGATCAATTCAAAAGACTTTTACCGTGGTTACCTTGCTGCTGGCCATTTCAGGACTTTTTGCACAGGAAGAGAAGAACTATGACCAGCTCCTGAATTACATCAAGAATTCAAGGGAATTGTTCGATGTTCCGGGTATTGCTGTAGGGATAATTAAAGATGGTGAAATCGTTTTTAATCATGGTATAGGTTATGTTAATAATGAGACAAAGGATACTGTAACTACTGAATCCATTTTCGGAATAGCCTCTTGTTCCAAAGCATTTACAGCTGCATGCCTCTCTATTCTTGTGGATGAAGGTACAATAGAATGGACCGACAAGGTTATCGACCATTATCCAAAATTTAAACTGGCAGATCCTTATATCACAAAAGAAATGCAGGTTCAGGACCTGTTGTGTCATCGTTCAGGCTTGATAACTTTTGACGGAGATTTGCTATGGTATGGCTCTGATTATTCCAGGGAAGAAATCGTGGAAAGGATACAATTCCGTGATATCACCTACAGCTTAAGAAGTCAGTTTGGATACCAGAATGTAATGTATGTGGTAGCTGGAGAATTGATCAAAGAAGTTAAAGGTAAAACCTGGGATGTTTTTATCAAGGAAAAAATCTTCGATCCACTAGAGATGAATGCTACTTCTACCTCGAACAGTCATTTCACAGATGACATGGATCTTGCCCTCCCCCATGTGGACGCAAAACCCATGGAGTTTCTTAATTACGATAATTGTGGCCCGGCAGCATCCATGAACACGACATCCACCGATTTACTGAAATGGGTTGACCTATTACTAAACAAAGGAAGCTTGGGTGAAACGAAAGTTTTCAGCGAAGATCAGTACTATAAACTGACTACACCTCTAACCCTGTTAAATGCCGGAAAAGGTGAAGAAATAGGAGGAACTCATTTCTATTCATATGGTTTGGGATGGTTTATGTTTGATTACAAAGGAAGAAAAATTATCCAGCATGGTGGTGGCTTACCAGGCTTTCACAGTAAAGTTGTTCTTGTACCTGAAGATGGGTTAGGCTTTGTTATTATTGCCAATGAATTATCAGGCCTTGTAGAAACCACCTACAAGAAAATCCTGGATATGTTTATTAGTGGTGAAGAAAAAGACTGGGCACAAATCTATTTCGACAACCAGGAAAGCAGAGAAAAAAGGAAAGAAAATAAGGAGAAGGAAAAAGAAAGCAGCCGGAAAACCGGGACAAAACCATCGCTCAAGATTAAGGAGTATGAAGGAAACTACCAGGACAAGATGTATGGTGATGCGAAGATAGAATATGAAGGAAAAAGTCTTAAAATCACACTGGTTCCTTCGGTTCAGCTATTTACAAGCAAAATGGAACACTGGGAAAATGATACCTGGAAAATAATATTTAATGATCCTTTTTTACCATCAGGCTATGTAACTTTTGAAATGGATGAATCCATGAATATCACTGGATTTACAATAGACCTTGAAAATCCTGATTTTCATTTTTACAAACTGAAATTTGAAAAAATCAATTAAAGGTAATTTTTGTATTGATATAATCCACCTTGGCATATTCATTGCAGCAATTTATAGGTCAAACTAAACTAAAAACAAGATAACATGAAGTCAATTTTTACAATTCTTCTGTTGGGAATGGTATTCATCATTTCCAGCCCTCTGTTTTCACAGGACCAGATCTACAAAAGGAACAATGAAATTATCGATTGCAAAGTCACAGAAATAGGAATGGATGATATAAAATACACCCTTCCCGACTATCCTTCAGATCTCCAATTCAGCATTTCTAAAGATAATGTGTTGAAAATAATCTTTGAGAACGGAAAAGAGATGTTTTTTCAACTGGAAATGACCAATCCTGAAAACTACATCTTAAACAAGAAGAATGCAATTAAAGTGGATTTCTTATCACCCTTAACAGGCAATACTACCTTTTCTTTTGAAAGAAGTTTAAAACCAGGCCGCAGTGTTGAAGCCGGCCTAGGAATTATAGGATTGGGCAGAAATACAAACAGACAGGCAGCTGGTTTTTTTACCAAATTCGGTATCAAATACATCAAAGATCCTGATTTTTATTTAAGAGGAATGCGTTATGCCCATGTTTTAAAAGGAGGCTATATAAAACCGGAACTAACCCTTGGGTATTATACAAAGGTTGTTGAATACTGGATTTACGATAATTTTCCACCTTATAATAGTTATTCTGTTGAAGAACAACGAGATGTTTTTATTGGATCCGTTATGGTGAACATTGGTAAACAATGGATATTTGACAACTCATTCCTGTTTGACATATACGGAAGCATTGGTTACTACATCGACTCTGAGGGCGAGGACTGGGATGATTACCATTTCGGATTTATTGGTACAGGTGATGAGCTTCCGCTTGCTTTTTCCGGTGGTTTTAAAATCGGATGGCTGATAAAATAAGGCTTTTTTTTCCCTTTATTCTTATTAAATAATTCATTCCTTCTTCTAACCTTCCCGGGGGAAAATCATAATTGATTTTCCAACTTCAAATAATTTTCTTATTTTTAGGGAGAAATAAACTCGATTTTTAAATAAATAACAAACTCAAGCAAAGGATAATTGTGAGATCAGGCCTTAACCTTTTTCTTTTTTAAACCAAATGAACGAACCATTTGCCGGCTTCCTAATTGCATGAGTAACCGAACCTACAATAGTTTGATTTAATTTATTGATGGTTTTTGTACTGTAGGTTAATACCCGTAAACTATGATATGCGTGGCAAATGCAATTTATGTACAGGCACAGAAATGAATAAATCCAAATCGTTAAATCGATGAAGCAAAATATTTATGAAGGACTAGCTTTAAAAGCCAAAGCACTTTTAGAAAAAAGCATTAGCAAACCCGATGAAGAAGGTCATCAGGAAGAAATTTCATCTTTCCTAGAAGAAGTTTCAAGCATCCCTGATCCAGCGAAAAAAGAAGATTTACTCACGCAAACAAATAACTTTAAATTATCGGGAGATAAAACTCTTCAAGATCACTTAAACCATAATGAAGCTGAAAAGATTTCTAGTGAGAATGCATTAATTTCCAGAGAAACAAGGTTGAAATTTCTTGCAAGATCGGCGATGGAATTTTCAAATGTTGATTCCCCTGATGATGTTTACCGCTTCGTTGGAGATAAAATTAACGAATACCTTGAAGGACAATGCATTACAATAGTCTCTGAATTCCATTCAGGAAAGAATATTTGGACAATTCAATACATTAAAGGCCTTAACAAAACGGTAGAAAAATTTTCAAAATTTTTAGGCAGAGACATAGTAGGTATTTCTGCTGAGTCCCCTCCTGAAGTACTAAAGATGCTGAAAGACGGAGAACTGGTTGATATGGGAACAGATATCGCTATGATATCCAGCGGCAAATTCTCCAAAAAAATGTCGGTGCTGGCCCAGAAACTTATCTCCATAAAAAACATTTACTGCATAGCTTTCAAAAAAGATGATCAAACCTATGGTAGCTTAACCATTATCAGAGGAAATCATCAGATAGATCTGGATAAAAACCTAATAGAAATATTTGTAAATCATGTATCTGCCATCCTAAAGAAAAAAACGGCAGAACAGGATTTGCAATTAAATGAAGAACGGTTCAGGCAGGTCTCATCCCTTTCAACAGATTTTGCCTATTCAGCTAAAATAAAGGAGAATGGATCTTATGAATTTGAATGGGTTTTCGGAGCCTTTGAAAAGATTTTCGGATTTAAACCTGAAAAATTGCAGGGGAAAGATGGGTTCAAAAAACATATTCATCCTGATGACTTTACAGAAGCTGTTGATAAATTAAAAAGACAATTAAAAGGCAAAAGAGTAACCTCAGAGTTCAGGGTTATCGGTAAGAAAGGACAAATCAAATGGATCCGTGATACCGGAGAACCTGTGTTCAATAAAGATCAATCCAGGGTAATTCGGATAATTGGTTCAGCTTCAGATATAACCGAAGAAAAGAATGCAGTGCTGGAGTTAAAAAAGAATGAAGAAGAGAAGAAATTCCTGGCAACAGCGGTTATGGAAATGTCCTCCTTAAATACCGTAAAAGATATATTTGTTTACATCGTCAACAAGGTATACGAAATAACTGGGAATCAGGGAATAGTAGTTACGACTAAATATTCAGAAGACAGATGGAGTATTGAGGCTTTCCGGGGATTAGGTAAAAACTTTGAGAAAGTTACAAAAATACTAGGAATAAGAATTGATGAAATGTCAGGGCCGATGGGATTGGGCCTTTTAAACAAACTAAGCCAAGGCAAATTAGTCTCCATTGGTAATGACCTGACTTTTTTGTCAGCAAGCCAGGTATCAAAATCTAAAGCACAGATACTTCTGCGTATGCTGTCAATTGATGATATCCAGAGCATGTCATTTAAAAGAGGTGAGTCCATTTATGGTAATGTTTCAATCGTATCCATTAAAAGTCAACCACCAATTGAAAAGAACTTAATTGAGGAGTTTACAAAACAAGCCTCTATTTTTATTGCCAGGAAAGCTGCAGAGGAAGAATTAAAAACTAGTGAAGGCCTGATCAACCTTTTAGCTGACTCAGCATTAGAACTTGCAAAGTTGCCAACAGAACAGAACCTGCATAAGTACCTTGCAGAAAAAATCCACAAGCTAATTGACAATAAAGGCATTGTCGTGGTAACTGAATCCGAAAAAGCCAGCCAGCAATGGAGCATCAAAGCTGTTTACGGGCTTGGGGAAAAAGTGAAATCCGTTTTGGATTTATTCGGAAAAGACCTGTTATCATTAACCGGGAAAATGAACTCAGCACTGAATGAACAAATACCGGATATGGTCTTAACAGAACTAACTTCAGATCTGAATTCTGTTTCCAGTGGAACAATACCTGTTAAACTGGCTGAAAAAGCTTCAAAACTGATTGGACTACAGAAGATCTACAGCTTGAGGTTTCTTAGCCAATATCCAATTTTCGGAACACTCACCTTATTAATAACCGACAAATCACACCAAATTAACAGTGAATTGATTGAAACGTTTATTGCTCAATTTTCGATATTTTATGAGAAAAGTATAGCTTCCAGGGCACTTTCAGAAAGCGAACAAAAATACAGGGCAATAGTTGAAAACAACAACGATGGTATCTACATATACCGGGATAACCGATTTCTTTTTACAAATGCAAAATTGCGTGAGCTATCAGGATACTCAGAAAAAGACCTTCAAAAACAAAACATCTGGGACTTACTCCATCCCGACGATAAACAAAGAGTACTCGAATTTGGCCTGAAACGAGCCAAAGGCGAAGATGTACCAAATCACTACGAGGCCAGGGTGATCTGTAAAAACAAAGAAGTTAAAGATTGTGAATTTTCCGTTTCGATTATTAAATATAACAACGATTATGCAGTACTGGGAGTGGTGAGGGATATCTCGGAACGCAAAAAAGCAGAAAAAAAGATTAAAGAAAGCGAAGAACGATTTAAACAATTGTTCGATAAAATGGGTGATGGTGTTATCATTTACCAACCAACCGAGGATGGAACTAATTTTATCATTAAAGACATGAACCGGGCCGGACTTAAATTCGGCAACCACAAAAAATCCGAAATTTTAGGCAAGACTGTTACAGAAATTTACCCGGAAGTAAAAGAGCATGGACTACTTGAAGTATTTCAATCCGTAAATAACACAGGTAAAGCTAAATACTATACACTAAAAAATTACAATGAGTACCGGCTTGAACTCTGGGTGGAGAACTATGTATATAAATTAACTTCAGGAGAATTGATTGCTGTTTACAATGATATTTCTGAGAAAAAGAAAACCGAAGAAGCTTTGGTGGAAAGTGAAAAACGACTCAGCAACATAATCAATCACAGCAACGAATTATTCTATATTCATGATCTTGATAATCAATTGCTTTATGTAAGCCAGCAATGTGAAGATTTTTTTGGCATGACCCAGGATGAAATGCTTATTAACTGGGTTACACTTACGACAAACAATCCGGTAAACAAAAAAGGAGTTGCGTTTACCGAAAAGGCAATTAGCACAGGCAAAAGACAAAAACCTTACCCGCTTGAACTAAAACATAAAAACGGTTCAGCCATATGGGTAGAAGTGGATGAATCCCCTCTCAAAGATGAATCAGGAGATGTAATAGGTATGGTTGGTGGCCTAAGTAACATTACCCAGCGGAGGCTGATTCAGGACGAAATTGACAGAACAAAAGTTCTACTCGAAGAAACTCAGACCATTGGCAGAATTGGCGGTTGGGAGCATGATCCGGAAACAGGATCCAGCACCTTTACCAATGAAATATGGGACATTTTCGAAACCAAAGAAAATGAATTTAAATGCTTTAGTGATTCCCTGGAATACTTCATCAGCACATCAGCAAAGGAATTAAATAAAGCAATGGACAACGCTGTTTATAACGGTTTACCTTATAACCTGGAAGTAGAGCTGATTACCGGTAATGGAAAGCACAAATGGGTAAATTCCATAGGCAAGCCGGTATTTGAGGGCAAAAAGATATATAAAGTAACAGGAACAATTCAGGACATAACGGATAAGAAAAATGTTGAAAATGCCTTAAGGGAAAGTGAAGAAAGATACAAACTAGTTGTAAACTCTTCACCTGAAGGCATTGCAATTATCCAGAAGGGAGTTCTGAAGTTTGTAAACCCGGCAGCATGTCAACTATTAAAAGCAAAATCAGAAGAGGAATTGATCGGTAAACCTTTTAAAGTATTTATCCATCCGGACTTTCTTGACAAAGCCCTTTACCGAAATCGTATTTTGCTTAACGATAAGCACATAGAGTACCCGGTAGAAGACCTTTATATAAGGTTGGATGGAACAACAGTCCCCGTAGAAATTATGGCCGTAAAAATTATGTACCAGGGAAAACCAGCCATCCAGATTATAGGAAAAGATATTACCGACAGGAAAAATGCCGACAGGATTAAAAATCTCGCTTTAAAATTGAACAGGGAATCAAAATCCCTGACAAAAAATGACATCATTAAGCTAGGGCTAAATGAAAGTGAATTGATCACCAACAGTATAATTAGTTTTTTTCACCTGGTTGGAAAAGATCAGAATCATATAATTAAACAACAATGGTCGGAGAAAACACTACAATCGTGTAAGATGGATGGATTGCCTGAACACTTTCCTATTTCAGAAGCCGGTATCTGGGTGGAATGCGTTTATAATAGAAAACCCATGATACATAATGATTATAAAAATCAAATGAATAATAAATGCCCGGTTGATCATATTGGATTAACCCGTTTGGTAACTGTTCCCGTATTTGAAAAAGAAAACGTTGTTGCAATTCTGGGAGTTGGGAACAATACCGAAATGTATGTTGATAAAGATGTCAATAACGTGCAGGTGATTGCTGACAATATCTGGATGGCCATACAAAGGGTCCTTGCTGAAGAAGATTTTAAAAACAGCCAGCAAAGAATGGAAGCCATGTCCGAAACCTCAAAGGAAGGACTGTTGTTTTCAGATGATGGGTATTTTATCGATTGCAACCTGGCCTCTCAGAAAATGTTTGGTTATAATTACCACGAATTGATTGGAATGATCGGCACAAATATAATTGCAGACGAATCAAGGGAGTTGGTTAAAGACAAATTGTTATCAGGATATGAAGAGCCCTACGAAGCTATTGCTCTAAGAAAGGATGGCTCCGTATTCTGGGCTGAATTCAGAGGCCAGATGTACAACTATAAAAACAAAAGGATCAGGGTTACCTCCGTCCGTGATATCAGCGAAAGAAAGCAAGCAGAAGAAGAGATCAGGAAATACCATGAAAACCTGGAAGAGATAGTTACCGACAGGACAAAGGAACTGGCTGAAAAAAACAGAGAACTGGAAAGAATGAATAATCTGTTTGTGGGAAGGGAGTTCCGAATCAAAGAACTAAAAAATAAAATAAAAGATTTAGAACAACAATTATCGAAATTTAATCAAGATTAATTATATTGCAAACTGGTAAAGAAATTATGAAATAAAAAATATTTTGTAAATTTATCTGTCTCACTTTAAGAACTTAAAACTAAAAATGTAAAACTTGAGTACAGAAACCCTACAACCCTAAATAAAAATGGCCAAAAAAAATGATTTATCCTACGATGAGCTTTTGAGTAAAATCAGGGAACTGGAGGATAAGAATAATTTGCTGGAATCCATAAATAACCATACCCAGGTATACAAGGCTTACATTGATCCAAAAACAATGAAGTATGTATATGTCAATAAAGGATTTGAGCGATCTTTTAACATTCCACGGGAAAAGATCATTGGCATGCATGTAAAAGAGTTATTAGGGGAAGAATCGTTCAAATTTGTGAAAAAGTACCTTGCTAAAGTTAAAAAGGGGGAGTGCACTGAATATGAAAAGAAATTTGATTTAGAAGACGGGGCAAAATGGTTAAAGGTCAAGTATACTCCTCATTTTAATACTACCAAAGAACTGGCTGGAATTATTGTAACAAGCTATGATATAACCGACCTCAAAAAGATTACGGATGAATTATCAGGAAAGCAGGAAGAGCTCAAAATCCAAAACATAAAAGTTCGTGAACAAAACAAAAATTTATCAGAAACACTTAGAAAACTAAACAATGCTTCTGGAAAGCTAAAAGAAAGTGAAGAGTTCTATCGTGTAACCCTGAACGCCATCTCTGATGCTATCCTTATGACCGATAAAAAAGGTAAGATCACCTATATCGGGCCTAACGCGGAATCCATGTTTGGCATGAGCAGGAAACAAATTTTTGAGCTGAAATCCATTGGCGTCCTTTTGAACGCTGATCTTTTTTCCTATGAAGAAATAAAAAGGAAGAAAGAGATAAAAAATGTTGAATACAAAATCGACAAAGCCAATTCAAAAAGCCTTGTTCTTATTGCCACCCATACAGCCATTGACCTTGGTGAGCATAAGATCCTTCATACCATCCGGGACATTACTGAAATTACAGAAGCCAAAGAAGCCCTAGTTTATAGTGAGACAAAACTCCTTATGGCCATCGAAAGTACAGGCCTGGGTCTTTGGGACCAGGATTTTCTTTCTGGAAAGGTATTCAGAAATACCAATTGGTATGAAATGCTTGGTTATTCAGCTAATGAGGTAAACTCGTCATTGGATAGTTGGCTAACCCTTATTCACCCAGATGATCTCCAAGATGTTAGGATTGCTGTTGAAGAGCATGAAAGTGGGAAGTCAGAGATATTTTCAGTTGACCACCGGATGAAGACCAAAGACGGTGATTATAAATGGATAAAAAATTGGGGTAAAATTATTTCCTGGCTGGACGACAAAAAACCCTTACGAGCCATTGGAGTTCATATGGATATTTCCGGTAAAAAAGATGCAGAGCTGGCGGCCAAACAAACTGAATTAAAATACAAAACACTTTACGACGGGATCCCCATGGCAATTTTCCGGTCAACTCCGCAAGGTGAAGTATTGTCCTGTAATTATAAAATGTTAGACATTTATGGTTATGACTCACAAAGGGAATTGTTAGAAAGGCCAGCCATTGAATTTTACAAAGATGCAGGTGACAGGGAAATCATTCTACAGAACCTTAAAGAAAAAGGTCATTGTAAAGAGTTTATTACGAAAGAATTAAAAAAAGACAACTCTGAGATCTGGATAAAAACAGACTATTTCTGTACTAAAAAAGCCAATGGTGACATTGAATATATTGACGGCGTGGCAATCGATATAACAGAGCAAAAAGGTGTACAAGATGCTCTGGCCGAAAGTGAAAAAAGATACAGGGAACTAGTGGAACAAATTCCCGATTCAATAATAATTCACACTGATGAAACCATTAAATACGTAAATGAAGCTGCAGTAAAACTGGCAAATGCAAACAGCAAGATTGAAATGGTCGGCAAAAAGGTGAGTTCGTTTTATCAGCCTGTAAACCAGGAATCCACCTCACAATACATGCAGCGGCTGTTAAACGGAGATAAAAATCTGTTTCCGGTTGAAGATGAATATGTAAAAAGTGATGGCACAAATGTCGCCGTAGAAGTTCATGCTGAATTGATAACTTACGAAGGCAAACCGGCAGTTCAATTAATGATCCGCGATATTACCATGAGGAAGGATGCATTGAAAAAAGAGAAAATATATTATGAAAACCTTGAAGATGAAGTAAACAAAAGAACGGAAGAAATTAACAAACAGGCAGTAAAACTTAAGGAGTCCCAGATAGCCCTGTCTTATTTGCTAGAAGATGTAAATGGAGCCCGAAAGGAGCTGCTGGATATCAATACAGAACTGGAAGCTGCAAATACTGACCTTGAATCTTTCGCTTATTCGGTGTCGCATGACCTTCGAGCTCCCTTACGTCATATCGATGGATTTACCCAAATCCTTGAAAACAAAATTAATTCTGATAAAAAGGACGTACATAACTATTTTGATAAAATACACAATGCCTCTAAAAGGATGCATGACCTGATCAATGACCTTTTAACCTTTTCAAGGCTTGGAAGAAAAAAACTTAAACTTACTTATGTTAACGTTAACAAAATTATCAACGAAATAATTAAGATCTATGAACCTGACATTAAACTTAGGAATATCAAATGGGAGATCGAGACATTACCAATCATTCAGGCTGATGCAGAACTTCTAAAGATCTGCCTTGATAATTTGCTTTCAAATGCTTTAAAGTTCACGTCTAATGAAAAAGTAGCTAAAATTAAGGTCGGGTCCCTCAATATCAGCAAAAAGAAAGTAGAAATTTATGTTGAGGACAATGGAGTAGGATTTGATATGGAATACGTTCATAAACTTTTCGGTGTATTTGAACGCCTTCATCCCAGTGATGAATTTCCAGGAACAGGAATTGGTCTTGCAAATGTTAAAAGGATCATTCAAAGCCATAAAGGGAAAGTAGTGGCCATGGGAACACCGGATAAAGGCGCACGATTCTCCTTTATTTTACCAGAGACGCAATAAAAAGAGTAAAAATAAACCATAGGTATTCTTAGGCTGATTAATCATTCCGGGAGTAAATATTTTCAAACATGAAAAAATAGGTGTTTCATCCTTACGATTTTTGAATCCCATCCCAATTCCAAAAAACTTATTCACCATTTGGACTTTTTTATTAAACATTGAAAAATCCGAATAAGCTGTAATCTCCTTACAACTTGACTTTTATAGGCTTCTGGCTTATGATCCTGTGGTTTACCCTGGTCAGAGTTAAGCAATAATTTTTTATATTTTTGTCACCTAAATGATTGAATCATGAAAGAGTTACCCAAGATTTTGCTGGTCGAGGACAATGAAAACGATGTAGAGCTGACCCTCGGAGCATTGGAAGAATATAACCTTGCAAACAGAGTGGATGTTGCCAGAGATGGAGTTGAAGCTTTAGAATACCTGGAGTGCAAAGGAAAATATGAGGATCGGAAAAATGAAAAACCCATAGTGGTAATGCTCGATATCAAAATGCCAAAAATGGACGGGCTTGAGGTTTTGAAAAAAATTAAAAGTAATCCGGAATTAAAAGACATTCCTGTGGTTATGTTGACATCCTCAAACCTCGACCGGGATATTATTGAAAGTTACAGTGCCGGTGTAAATGCCTATGTCGTTAAACCCATCGACTTTTCTGAATTTATGGATGCTGTTAAACATCTTGGTATATTCTGGGCGCTCATCAACCGAACACCTAACGCCTGATCAATCGTAATATTTTTAAGAATGAGATATTTAGGAGCGTTTGTTATTTTTCTGTCTGTAATCCTGTCCTCCTGCTCAAATCCGAATGCAAAGGAAAAAGATATATCCAAATTATTTGCACCTTTTAAGGGGACATGGATAACATCGGATTCAACTTCCCAGGAAAAATGGCAGCTTATTAATGGGAACGTTACAGCTGAGGTCTATTCTATTTCAAGTAGTGATACAACTCTAACCGAAACAATTAGAATAGTTAATGAAAACAATGAAGTTTTTTACGAAGCAACTGTTCTAAACCAAAATGAGGGTAAATCCATCAAATTCAAACTTTTAACCTCAGACAGCACAGATTTAGTTTTTGAAAATAAAGCGCATGATTTCCCTCAAAGAATAGCTTATCATTTTTTAAACAGTGACGAAATACAGGTCTCGATTAGTTCGGAAAACAACGGTAAAAAGAAAGAATACATTTTTAATTATTTGCGGATAAACAACTAATCGGGCAAATTCATCAAAAATTCCATCGTGTCAATCCCATCTGCATAATCCCACAATTCAGGCGATTGAGCTGTACCAAATGGAACAGCATTATCGAAAGTATTCGCATCGCCAACAACAACCTGAATATTTTCTTCAGCAGCTCTCAATTCCTGCGACAGGGAACTTAAATTATCATACTCCTCATAATACAGCACTGAGGGCGGTGATGAATACTGCGTATCTTCCTTGATCATAAGGCTTCCATTATCAAGATGTTTTATTTTATTTATCAGGTATATGGACTTATAATAATCGTAGTTGTTTTTGTATTTGTTGTTGTGTTTTACAGTGCCGAAAGCATTAAAGGCATCCAGCAATGGTATAAAGTCATATCCTTTCGGTACGAATAATTTGGAAACACTGCGGCATCCCATTCCAAAATAGCGGAATACATCTTCACCGAGCTTCAACAGCTCCTCCCCTTTTTCATTCCCGGTCAGAACAGCAACACCACTCCTGTTTTTTCTGATTATATTTGGATATTTTCCAAAGTAGTATTCGAAGTACCTGGAAGTATTGTTGCTACCGGTCGCGATCACGGCATCAAATCCAGTAAGTTTTTCTTCAGTGAATTCAATGGAGTTTTTCAGATCGGGATCAAAATCAACCAAATTATCCGCAATGGCTGGCAGAAGTTTGTTGTCGTCGGAAGATAATTTAGCCACTACTTTATGGCCTGAAACGAGCACACACATAAAATCATGAAAACCAACCAATGGAAGATTTCCAGCCATCACGACACCAATGGATTTAGCAGTCCCTTTGATTTCAATCTTATTCCGGTAAATAGCTATCCACTTTTCGAGTTTATCTTTCGTAAGGTTTTCACCGATCGCTTTTAATGCGCTTATAACATTTTCCTCAGTAAACCAAGCATTGTATACATGTGCATTTTCAATGAGCGTATTCATCTCATTTAATCCCTCTGAATTCAGAAAAGAACCCAGCTTTTCAAATGCACTTAATCTACCTGATAAATCCATCATAAACTTGTATTTTATACTATATGTTTGTATATTTGAGACTTACAATGAAATCTCCGCCTAACCATGAAAAAACTGATTGCGAAATTATTAATTTTCCTTATAACAAGTCCTGTTTGGGCTAATCCGATCGTACCAGTAACATTTTTCACGGAGGTTTACTTCGAAGGTGACAACTGGCAAATTGAGATCCCTTGCGAAATACTGTATTCTTTTGGACTCGAAAGCCTTGATAATATACAAATGATCACTAGCGCAGGATCTTCATTATTTTGGCCTGGATTAACTTGTGAATCCAATCCCAACGGTGTATTTATTGTTGATAAATATGACCTACTTACTCCGCTCGAAATCAATAAAGAAGGAGATTTTTTAGGATTCCAGTATTATAGTTTTAACCAGTGGTACGACGTAACAACATTCTATTTTGGAAACTATTCCGGTTCATCAATAAATCCGCTATTCGAAGGTCAATCCTATGTAATCGCTTATATTGGTTATGGAGAGTTTTACAATACCTGGTGGTTGGTCAAGGAAAGCAATCCTTCAATGGGAGGATTTTGGGGACCAATAAGTTATGGGGTATTTAGCGGATCTGTTGTTGATCAGAACAACTATCAGGTATACAATGCTCAGATAAAGTATTGTCCTGATGAATACTTAACCGGGTGGGATCCGACTTTATCGGGCATCTGGACGGATAATACCGGCCATTTCCAACATACTGAAATGTATGGCAGAAATTATAACATTTCTGTATGCATTGATGATGTACCATACTACGATACCATTATCACAATTGAACCTGAAGATACCACACATTGTGAATTTATACTTGAATCATACCTGGTTGATAATAATGATTATTTAACGGCATCCGAAACCAAAATCGAAAATTACCCAAATCCCTTCAAGCACAGCACATGTGTAACCATTCATAATACCAGCAGCAACCAGTTCATCGAACCTTTTATTAAAATAGTTTCACCCGATGGACAACTGTTTGGGGCTTTTCCATTAAATACAATACCCAACCAATCGACCTACAAGTTAACCATAGATATTCACGATCGTTTAGCCGGTGTAAAACCCGGAATTTACCTGTATTACCTCCAAGATAAAGGGAAAATTCTGGCGTGTAACAAGATGATCATAACCAACTAATGGTTTACACTGTTTCTTTTGAAACAAGCAGGTTTCCATTTGATTTCAATTTTAGAAAGCTTCCAAATAACACCCACTTCCAAAATTAAATTCTGAATTGTTATTTTTTTCACAGGAAAATTTTACTTTTGCTTCCATCAGTAAAGTGTTCAATCTATAACTTTTAATTTCAAACATTTATGAAAAAACATAATTTCTATGCCGGGCCCTCGATACTCCCTCAATATACTATTGAAAATACTGCCGCGGCTGTAAAAGACTTTGCCGGAACAGGATTATCAGTTCTGGAAATTTCACACAGGAGCAAAGAATTCGTTGCTGTTATGGATGAAGCCCAGGCATTGTTCAAAGAGTTATTAAATATTCCTGAAGGATACTCTGTTGTATTCGTTGGTGGTGGTGCCAGTACGCAATTTGCTATGGTTCCTTTCAACATAATGAAAAAGAAAGCTGCATACCTGAATACCGGAGCATGGGCAAAGAAAGCCATCAAGGAAGCGAAATTTTTTGGTGAAGTTGATGTTGTTGCTTCTTCAGAAGATACTACATTTAATTACATCCCGAAAGGATACACCATCCCTGAAGATGCTGATTATTTCCACATTACAACGAACAACACCATATACGGAACTGAAATTAGAGAAGATCTTGATTGTCCGGTTCCTTTGGTAGCTGATATGTCATCTGATATATTCAGTCGTCCGATTGATGTTTCAAAATATGCCATCATCTATGGAGGCGCTCAGAAAAACCTTGCTCCTTCCGGTGTTACCTTTGCGATTGTTCGCAATGACATTTTAGGAAAAGTTGACAGGGATATTCCTACCATGCTGAACTATCAAACCCACATTGATAAGGGAAGTATGTTCAACACACCTCCTTGTTTGCCGGTATTTTCAGCACTTCAAACCCTTAAGTGGTTAAAAGATAAAGGTGGAATTGCCGCTATGGAAAAAATGAACATTGAAAAAGCCGGATTACTCTACGATGAAATTGACCGAAATAAATTGTTTGTTGGAACAACAGCCCTTGAAGACAGATCACTCATGAACATTTGTTTTGTGATGAATGAAGAGTACAAAGACCTTGAAGCTGATTTTTTCCAGTTTGCCACTTCCAAAGGAATGGTTGGAATTAAAGGTCACAGGTCAGTCGGAGGATTCCGCGCATCCACTTATAATGCTCTTCCAAAAGAAAGCATTGAAGCACTTGTTGCCGCAATGCAGGAATTTGAAAGCAAAAAAGGATAATCTATAAAAGTAATTAAAGTGCCTAAAATTAAAGTACTTCAGACATTCCTGGCACTTTAGGTACTCCAGGCACAAATTTAAAAAACAAAAACATGGCAAAAATACTCGTTGCAACTGAAAAGCCCTTTGCACCGGCAGCAGTAAACGGCATACGTGAAGTATGTGAAAAAGCAGGATTTGAATTGGTTCTGCTCGAGAAATACACAGACAAAGCTCAGCTCCTTGAAGCAGTTAAAGAGGTGGATGCGATGATTATCCGCAGTGATAAAGCCACTCAGGAAGTAATAGAAGCAGGTAATAACTTAAAAATAGTTGTAAGAGCCGGAGCAGGATACGACAATGTTGACCTCCAGGCAGCTACTGCAAATAATGTGGTAGTAATGAACACTCCTGGCCAAAATTCCAATGCGGTTGCTGAACTGGCTTTGGGAATGATGGTATACCAGGCAAGGAATAATTTTAACGGTACGTCAGGTTCAGAATTAAAAGGCAAGAAGATTGGGATCCACGCTTATGGCCATGTAGGACAATTGGTGGGGAAAATTGCTAAAGGATTTGGAATGGATGTACTGGCGTTTGATCCATTTATCGCTGATGATAAAATAAAGGAACTGGGAGCAATACCAGTTGGTTCAGCTGAAGAGCTGTATTCATTATGCCAGTATATATCATTGCACATTCCTTCTAATGATCAAACTAAAAATTCCATCAATTTCGAACTGATGTCAAAAATGCCGAAAGGCGCTACATTGGTGAATACAGCAAGGAAAGAAGTTGTTGATGAAGAAGGTCTGGTTCAGATGTTCAATGACCGTCCCGATTTCAACTATCTGTCTGATATTGCTCCTGCAAATAAGGATGAAATAGTTGAGAAATTTGAAGGAAGGTTTTTCTTTACCCCTAAAAAAATGGGAGCGCAAACAGCTGAAGCGAACATTAATGCAGGTATTGCAGCTGCTCAACAAATCGTAAATTACATCAATAACGGAGATACAACCTTTCAGGTTAACTGATTCAGGATCTCTGACCATTATGCCTTTTCCACATAATTCATGAGGACAGGGCAGTATGCACAACTAAAAGAGGTTATTAATTACTAAAAACAAAACAATGGAAAATGAATCAGTAAAGAATGGAACTTTTTTCAGATTCGAGGACCTGAGGGTTTATGATAAGGCCATGGACTATATCGATTGGGTATATGGTGCTACAAAATTATTCCCGGAGGACAATTCGAAGAACTTAGGTGATAAATTTATTGTATCAGCACAGTCAATAGCATTTTATATTGCTGAAGGTTCAGCAAGAAATAAAAGTCAGTTCATTTACTATTTAAAAATGGCTAAAAGTGCTGTCAGGGAATGTGTTGTACTTACTACCCTGGCCGAAAAACAAAGTTTATTTTCAGAAGTTCAGGTAGATGAATCACGGAATGAATTGATGGAAATGACCAAAATGATCGGAGCACTCATCGGTTCTCTTCAAAAATCACAGAACAAAGGAAAGTACCGGAATTCAGGAAAAGATGCTGAAATGGATTACAATTACCAGGCAAATTCTGAGGATGAACTAATTCCCGCTGACTCCATTGATATAAAAAAATACTAACTAACATTAAATACAAATCAAAAAATGGCTGTATTAAAAGCGTTTAAAGGATTGAGGCCACCTTATGATAAAGTCAAAGAGGTTGCATCAAGGCCTTATGATGTCCTTAACTCAGAAGAAGCTCGTGAAGAAGCTCACGGAAACGATCTTTCCTTATTGCACATCATAAAACCGGAAATTGACCTTGATCCGGAAATTGATGTTCATTCTCAACCCGTTTACGATAAGGCAAAAGAAAATTTTGAGAAGTTCCAGGCCAACGGATGGCTTGTTGATGACGAAGGTGAATACCTGTATATTTATGGTCAAACCATGTGGGGAAAAACACAATACGGATTGGTCGGATGTGCCGCAGTAGATGACTACCTGAACAATGTAATTAAAAAGCATGAATTAACACGTCCGGACAAAGAGGAAGACAGAATGAAACATGTGCGCATTAACAACGCAAACATTGAACCGGTTTTCTTCTCCTACCCTGCCCATGAGGAACTTGACGGCATCGTTAAAGACTTTGTAAAAAACAATGTACCCGAATACGATTTTGTTGCTGATGATGGAATTGGCCACCATTTTTGGGTAATCAAAGACAAGGGAATCATTAATAAGATCATTGAGTTGTTTGCTACAATACCTGCAACTTATGTAGCTGATGGCCACCACAGGACAGCTGCAGCAGCCCTGGTAGGTAAAGAAAAACGAGACAATAATCCTGCACATAATGGCAATGAAGAATATAATTTCTTCTTGGCTGTTCATTTTCCTGATGATCAGTTGACCATTATCGATTATAACCGTGTGGTTAAAGATCTGAACGGTAAAACACCAGTTGAATTCCTGACAAATCTAAAAGACAGTTTTGTCATTGAAGATAAGGGTGCGGATATTTATAAACCCGATTCTTTACATAACTTCAGTATGTACCTCGAAGGCAAATGGTATTCTTTAACCGCAAAAGGTGACACCTACGATGACAACGATCCCATTGGTGTATTGGATGTAACAATACTCTCAAATCAGGTATTAGAGCCCATTTTAGGCATTGAAGACCTCCGAAGGTCAAAACGAATTGATTTTGTTGGTGGAATCCGTGGATTGGAAGAACTGAAAAAACGTGTCGATAGTGGTGAAATGGAAGTAGCTTTTGCGCTTTATCCTGTTTCTATGAAACAATTGATCGATATTGCAGATACAGGCAACATCATGCCTCCTAAAACAACCTGGTTTGAACCTAAGCTAAGAAGCGGGCTGGTAATACATAAATTGGACTAATAAAAATAACTGATATTTTCAGCAAAGGTTGTTAGCATTTAAATGCTGGCAACCTTTTTTTTTGCTCTTATCCAGCTTGACAATTAAAAAGGCACTAAACATTTATCTCTATTATTCTTAATCTAATTGAACTATTGTTTATGTAGTAAATAATTCAAACCAGATAGACAGATAGTGGATCACAAAATTTTTTTGTTTTAGAAACTGTGAAACTTAAAATCATGTTTCAGGAACAGGATATTTTGATTTTAATTCTGTACGATTTTCATCTATTAACTTCCTTCTTCAATTCTTCTCCAGGTTCACATATTTTGTGTCTCCAAGTGTTACATTTATATACATAATTGACTTCAACTTTAATCAATACACATTTGTAACCCCTAGAAAGTTATTATGCTGTTTTTCTGATACTTAACACATGAATTTACAATTATATACTATCCACAAGAATAACACTATCTGTTTACAAGTTTACATTTGGCAATTACATTATATTAAACGGTGTAATTAATATGTTATTATCTGTTTTTCTGTGCTTTATAGATTATACCTGAAGCTTTACTTAAATACAAAATATTATAAATCGGATTCATAGAGCAACTATGAAATATTGCTTGTATTAAATTGATTTTGTTAATGTTACGGTTAATATTTAATTACTGTTTACATTTGTACACAATGTTACAAATGTAACATCATTATTTGTGGGTTTACAAATGTAACCCTGTATACTTTTGTAAACAAAACTTGAGTTTACGATTGTAAAATGTTATATTTGTGAACTGAATTTTTCTACGAGATTTTTTCAATTTTATGCTAGAATTATGATCGATCGTATCCAGTTAATTTTAAAATCAAAGAACCTCTCCTCTACCCTTTTTGCAGACGAGATCAACGTTCAACGTTCAAGTGTGTCACACATTTTAACGGGACGTAATAAACCCAGTTTGGACTTCATAACAAAAATCCTTCACGCCTACCCTGAAATAAATTCTGAATGGTTACTTATGGGTGAAGGTCAGATGTTAAAAAAATCGGAACCGGTTTCACAACCAAAACCTGAAAATGAAAATTTGTTTGTGTCGCAGGAAAAAAATAAAAAAGAGAAAAAACAACTGGATGATCATAAAACCGAGAAATCAGAAAAAAAAGAACCGGACCTGGAAAAAGCAGAAATTACTACTTCTTCCGGATCCGGCATTAAAAAGATTATGATCTTGTATGATGATAATACCTTTAAGGAATTCTTTCCCAAGGAATAATTGAAAGAATTCTTAACTCAGAACTTCGTAGCTTGAACCTGTCTATTAACTAGAAGGTATCAAACTTCTACTAATACCTTTCTGTTTTTGCAAAAAAGAAATCCCCCTCCACATTGGCGTTTTCATCACTGTCAGAACCGTGAACAGCATTCATTCCCAGGTCTGTACCGTACAATTTACGGATGGTTCCTTCTGCAGCCTCTTCAGGGTTTGTGGCACCAATGTAATCACGGTAAGCCTGTACAGCATTGTCTTTTTCAAGGATGGCTGCTACAATAGGGCCGGACGACATAAACTCGGTCAGATCCTTGTAAAAAGGACGTTCCTTATGGATCTCGTAAAACTTCTGAGCTTGCTCAAGAGAAAGTTTTGTGTACTTCATAGCAACGATCCTGAATCCGCCTTCTGCAATTTTAGCTAATATCGGCCCGATGAATCCTTTTTTAACAGCCATTGGCTTTATCATTGTAAGTGTGATGTTTCCTGTCATGATTTAGTTTTGTTTTTCATTGTGTAAAATTATGCCTGGAAGATTAAATGCCCTTATATTCAATCATTTAAGCATTCATGCATTCAATAATTTAAGCATTCATGCATTTAATCATTCAAGCATTTATCGAATAAGGTCGCAAAATTAAAGATATTTTATAATTTCGCACTTCAATACTGAAAACTTTTTATTCATTGGAAGCATTTGATTTTTCTGAAGTTAAATACCTTTTTAAATCCAAAAAGAGAATTTTTCTGACTGCCCATAGTAATCCTGATGGTGATGCTATCGGTGCTGTATTAGCACTTTACCACTTTTTTCTTCAGGCAGGCCACGAGGTTTATGCCATGGCACCTAACCGCTTTCCTGACTTTTTATCCTGGATGAAAGGAAAGGAACATGTTCTAATTTATGAGGAACAAAAAACCAGGTGTGATGAACTGATGGGCTCAGCAGATGTTCTGTTTTCCCTTGATTACAATTCCCCGAACAGAATCGGGGTTGCCGAAGAAAGTTTCACAAAGGCCAAAGGAACCAAAATCCTGATCGATCATCATATTGAACCGGATAAGGCTGCATATGACCATTGCTTCTCAACGACACAGATATCATCCACCAGTGAATTGGTCTATTTGTTCATGAAAGCACTGGATGATTGCCTGATTAACAAGGCCATAGGAGAATGTGTTTATGCCGGGATCATGACAGACACAGGTTCCTTCAGCTACAACTGTAACTATGAAACTACCTTTACCATTGTTTCAGAGCTGATCAGCAAGGGACTGGATGCCACCCGGATCAACCGCCTTGTCTATTCTACCAATACGGAAAGCAGGCTACGTTTGCTGGGATATTCATTAAGTGAAAAACTTATGGTTCTGCCTGAATACCATACGGCTTACATTTCCCTTGACAAACAAGAACTCCAGAAATACAATTATAAAACAGGTGATACAGAAGGGCTTGTCAATTATGCCTTAAGTATTGAGGGTATTCGGTTTGCAGCTTTATTTACGGAAAGGAAAGACAAAATAAGGGCTTCATTCCGTTCTGTGGGTAATTTTTCTGTTAATGCATTTGCAAAGGAACATTATGAAGGTGGAGGACACAAAAACGCTGCCGGTGGTGACTCATTTGTTTCCATGGATCAAACAATAAAACAATTTGAACGTTTGCTTGTTGAATACGGAGAATTTTTAAAATAATGCTGCAAACCCTGCCTAAATACTTTTCCCTGTTATCAGCTGTATTCGCGCTATTGCTGATCATCTCATGTCAGAATGAACAGCAGGAACCTTCCAACAATAAAAAAGCAGATTATAAAGAAAAACTTCTTGAGGCAAACAAAGGATTGGTTAAATCGGAAGACCAGCAAATAAAGGATTTCCTGAACAGATACAAATGGGACATGCTTGAAACAGGAACAGGGTTGAGGTACATGATTTACAAAAAAGGAAGTGGAGCAAGCGCCAAAAAAGGTAAAATTGCGAAAATGAATTATTCGGTAAGCCTGTTAACCGGTGAATTATGTTACACTTCCGATGAGCTGGGAGTCAAAGAGTTCCTTATAGGAAAAGGTGGTGTTGAGAGCGGATTGGAAGAGGGAATTTTATTGTTAAAAGAGGGTGACCAAGCAAAATTTATTTTACCTTCGCACCTTGCTTACGGATTATTAGGTGATGGTGATAAAATTCCAGCCAAAGCAGCGATTATTTACGATGTTAAATTATTAAAAATAAAATAGTTATATCAAATGAAAATGTACAGAATTATTACAGGGTTAGTCATTTTAGTATCAGTTACACTGATGGTTTCCTGCACGGATCAAATGTCGTCGAAAAAAGAAGTGACTTTAGACAATGAACTTGATAGTGTGAGTTATGCAATAGGAATTGATATTGCAACCAACCTTCAAAAGAGCGGGTTTGAGGACATCAATACCGATGCACTTGCAAAAGGTTTTGCCGATGTTTATGCAGAAACCGAAGGCATGATGGATGCGCAAACAGCCAATACTTACGTAATGACCTATTTTAACAAGGAAAAGCAAAGGAAAGCCGAAAGGAACTTACAGGAAGCTGTAGATTTTCTTGCTGAAAACAAAGAAAAAGAAGGAGTAATAACAACAGAAAGCGGTCTGCAATATAAAGTGATCACCCAGGGTGATGGTTTAATGCCAGCTGAAACCGACAAAGTAAAAGTTCATTACAAAGGTACACTGATCGACGGAAGAGAGTTTGATGCAACTACTCCTGAAAATCCTGCACAATTCAGGGTAAATGGTGTTATTAAAGGTTGGATTGAAGGATTGCAACTGATGCCTGTTGGGTCCAAATGGCAATTCTGGGTACATCCGGATCTTGCTTACGGTGCAAACCCACGTCAGGGCGGAATTATTGAAGCCAATCACATGCTCATTTTTGAAGTGGAGTTATTGGAAATAGTTCAGTAGAAAAAAATAAACACCCATGAATTTACACGAATACCAGGGAAAAGCGCTGTTAAAAAAATATGGTGTTGCTGTCCCTGAAGGAGTAGTAGCCTACTCACCCGATGAAGCTTACGAAGCAGCAAAAAAGATCAATAAACTCACCGGAAGCGACAAATGGGCTGTAAAAGCACAGATCCATGCCGGCGGACGAGGCAAAGGCGGTGGTGTTAAAATTGCTAAATCACTGGAAGAAGTGATGCAATATTCCGATACTATACTTGGAATGCAGCTTGTAACACCTCAAACAGGACCGGAAGGAAAAAATGTAAGCAAAGTGCTTATTGAGCAGAACATCTATTATGATGGTCCATCCGAAACGGAAGAGTATTACATGTCGATTCTTCTTAACAGAGAAACAGGAAAAAACATGATCATGTACTCTCCACGGGGAGGAATGGACATTGAAAAAGTCGCAGAAGAAACTCCGGAAGAGATATTTACAGAGGAAATCGACCCTAAGGTAGGATTCGTGGGTTTCCAGGCAAGACGGGTTGCATTTAATCTGGAACTTACCGGCAAAGCATTTAAGCAAATGACAGAGTTTGTAACTGCCCTTTATAAAGCCTATGAAGGTACAGATGCTACTTTGTTTGAAATTAATCCGGTTATTAAAGCAGCAGATGATAAAGTTTTCGCCGCTGATTCGAAGGTTGTAATCGATAACAATGCACTTTTTCGTCAAACAGATATCCTGGAATTAAGGGATTTTGCAGAAGAAGATCCAACAGAGATCGAAGCAAGCAGGTATAATCTGAGCTATGTTAAACTGAGCGGAAATGTAGGTTGTATGGTAAATGGTGCAGGACTGGCAATGGCTACCATGGACACGATCAAACAATCCGGAGGCGATCCGGCAAATTTCCTGGATGTTGGTGGTGCTGCCGATTCAAAACGTGTGGAAGAAGCCTTCAGGATTATTCTTAAAGATCCCAATGTAAAGGCCATCCTCTTAAATATCTTTGGTGGTATTGTACGTTGCGACAGTGTAGCTAATGGAGTAGTAGATGCCTACAAACGAATTGGAGAGATCAAGGTTCCGATCATTGTACGATTACAAGGTACAAATGCCGAGGAAGGCAAACGGATCATCGACGAATCAGGATTAAAAGTACACTCCGCTATTGCTCTTGCTGAAGCGGCAGCCAAGGTCAAAGAAGTTCTTGCATAGAACTAACACATAAATAAAGGTTGTTCTGAATAATTTCGGAACAACTTTTTTTTTGCTGTTATGCAACTTAAATACTCCTTAGTATATCTTAATTAGGACTAGTTTATAAAAACATAATAAATCCCATGAAAAATCAATTTACAGCTATTTCAATTACAGTAATTGCCCTGTTATTGTCCTTCTCGGCCTGCAACAAAGAGGAAGAGCCGGAAAAAGACCCGTTTATTGTCGGTCTTAATAATGATAATACCCAAATTACGGAATATTCCACCCCCATTGAAATGTTCAGTCAACCCTATGGTGAATTAACTGAAAAATTTGACCTTATAGGAAATGAATCCAATGATATTAAATTTATCAGTGAGCATCCCATCTCTGCCTTTGGTTTTGACATCCAATCGTCGCATTTGTACTTATTAAGTGAGGAGGTTGAATTTGCTGTTACAACTGATAATGAAACGACATATAAATGTAAAGAAACGTATAGTGATACGCTCATTAAGTATACCAATTACTTCCCAGCATCTTTATACCATTGTACCGGTTCTGAGGAGATAATAACAAATGAAGTCAGCCATCCCAAAATATTTAATGAAGGTGAAGGAATTGATAACGTCACCTTTAGTCCAGTTGTAGACTTGTTTTTCGCTTCCCATAACACATCAACATTTTTAGGTGAAGAAGGTGGTATTCCTATGCAGAATTCATATGACAAGCATAGTGGGATCTGGAATGACATCTCCGACAAATACATTGTTTACCGATTTAGTTCAGGTGGCTCAACTTTGTACGGCTGGATAAAACTCAGCATCTATGATATCAAGGGTATCAAAATCCATGAAATGGGCCGTCAAAAAAGTTAGGGAACAATTACATTTAAGGAAAGAGGATTAATCCTAACTACAATTTCTTTTTTCATTTTTAAGGGTTCACCATCCACGTTCACCCATCTTTTTCTTCGGGTCCTGATTTTTATTTCCTTCGTCTTTCTGGAGGTTATGTATTTTGAACTTTCTATCCGTCTCCAGTACATTAAGCTTGCCAGGTAAGGGAGCTCGATGATCTGGGGCTTTTCTGCAATCACAACATCTATCAATCCATCATCGATCCTGGCTCCCGGTGCGATGGGTGCATTAAATCCGAACTGGTCAGAATTGGCAAACGTAATAAACAATGCACGTGTTAAAATAGTCTCGCCATTGTCAAATTTAAGCTCATACTTTTTGGGTTTGTATTTGGGATATTCTTCGGCTACATGTTTAAAATACGAAACAAAACCTCTCAGTTTGCTTTGCTGAAACCTTTTAGCAATCAGCCCGTCAAAACCAATCCCTGCAATGCTAACAAACAGATGGTCATTAATAGAGCCTGTATCGATCCTGATGATTCTTCCGGTATTGATCAAATTTATGGCCTGTTTTCGACTTTGCGGAATTTTCAAATGATGAGCCAAACCATTGCCTGAACCTGCAGGAACTATTCCAAGGGCAGCATTTGTTCCAACCATGCCCTTTGCGACTTCGTTGACAGAACCATCACCACCTACAGCAACGATAATATCGGTTCCATTTTTAATTTGTTCACGGCACAATTGAGTTGCATGACCAGGGCCTTCAGTGTATAAAATCCTGTGCTTATATTTTTGGGGATGGATATTAGATTCAAGGGTGTCAGCGATGTTTTCTTTGCTAAGAACACCTGATGTAGGATTTACGATAAAAGCGAGTTTCTTCACCCTGGTTTCTTCTAATCTACAAAACTAACGAATTGAGTCGGGAAAGAAAAATTTTGTACAAATAGCTATTGGAGGGAATGAAAAGCAATGAATAACCGGAGAATTAAAATATAAAAAATCAACCGGCAATAGGTATCACCGGTTGATTAACTCTAATCATGGAGTTCATATTGCTATGAAAAAAATGAATCGTTAATTCCAGTTGATTATGGAACCGGAGCCGCTGATGTCTCCGTTTATTTCCGGATTGCCCTTGTAATAAACACTTCCGCTTCCTGAGATATTTACCTCCAGGTAGTTTTCAACACTTACTTCAGAGCTGCCAGAGCCACTGATTCTTACATAGGTATTCTGGGTACCTAAACCAAAAGCATGAACACTTCCTGATCCACTGATATTGATGTTTTGTTCCCATGCAGAGCCGCTCAAATTCATTCTTCCTGATCCTGAGATAACACTTTCAATAATGTTTGCATGGGTGGCAAATGTAATGTTGCCCGAACCGCTGATGTTTAAATAAACATTTGCACTGTCAGGGAAATGATTGGTACTTTCTATACTCCCTGAACCGCTGATTGTGGCATAATCAATATTGGGAGAGGTAATGTAGATCTTCACTCCTGCATGGTTCTTTACAGGATGATGATAACCTATTCTCCAGACATCGTCATTGGTTACATATTTTTCAATGTTAGCGATGATGTTCTGTTGTCCTTCGATGAGTACGGATTGTGAATCACCATGAGTTAAATATACATCGGCATCTATACTTAATGCTACACCTGAAATGTCAGGCATATCATAAGTTTCTTTAACTACCGGGCCTTCACCTCTAATTCTTTTCAAATGTTTAGTACAGGAGATGGTTCCAATCCCGATTATAATTGCCGTCAGTAAAATTATTTTTGTCTTTTTCATGATTAATTAATATTTGATTATCCTTAGCGACAACAAAATTTTATACCGGTTGCAAAATCAGGTTAAAAAATAAATCAATTTTTAAATTTACCGCTAACTACGCAGAATTACGCTAATTCTATTCTTCTCTATTCTGTGGCTAGCTGTGTAATCTGTGGTGAATATGTGTACCGCTAATTACACGGATTTACACGGATTTTATTCTTCTCTATTCTGTGGCTAGCTGTGTAATCTGTGGTGAATATTTGTACCGCTAATTACACAGATTTACGCTAAAAAAGGTTGTTAATATTCATTCCATTGAAATAGTCAGAGCCCTTATGCATAAATCAAAATCGAGTACCGGGTATGGAGAATCCATGCCGCAGGGATACCACGTTAGAGGCCATTTATGATAATCAGGATTTATCCAGCACTTCCCGGAACTTAGTTGAGGGTCACAATAATCTTTTATATACTCCTCAATGGGTATGAGAAGTTTTTCGTTTGGATTGGAATACCGCATCATCACATAAAAAGTAGTCCCTACTTCAATTTCTACCGGATTGATAAGGTCTATGGTATAATAACCGGCAAAGGTACAATCCTTCATAACGGATTCAGAAATTTTACCCGAGAGGGTCTTGCTGCTTTCATCAAAATTAGCATAAACCTCTGCCGACAGTCTTGTACCCGGTGCATTAATAAAGGAAGCAACCTGTACAAGTTTACAATCTGAATCCGCAGTATACCGTACAAGGCCATAACAAACAGTATCATCAAATCCATAGGAGTTGAACGATCCAAGCGTATCATGGTAATGTAATTTCAGATTTGGAGTACCCGTTTTCCAACCCGTCCAGACAGCATTGTGTTTTAGTATATTTTCATCCTGGAATGGAATATAAAAGAAACCGGAATCTCCGAATTTTGTCCCGAGACTATTTTGCGCAATCCATACTCCCTTACCATTATTGGTTGTTAATGTATCGTTCCAACCGATAAGCATAACAGCATGGTTTATGGATCTGTTTTCATGGTACAAAACAAAGGTAATTGTATCCACCTTCTTTTTGTTAAAATACAACATGGAATACACCGGTCCAAAATCCATAATGGTTTGTTTTATCAGATTAGGTGAATTTGGCAAATACCTGGCATCGGTATTATAATAAGGTACACTGGCCCGGATGTAAACAACGGAATCGTATAGTGGATCATTTGGTACAGGTCCCGACATCCTTGAATAATAAGCAGTTGCCATAAAGTGATTCCCGTAAGTGTTGCGGGAGTTCTCAAAACCATGTGTTAGCTGAAGG
This sequence comes from uncultured Bacteroidales bacterium, assembly GCA_964421215.1. GTDB lineage: Bacteria > Bacteroidota > Bacteroidia > Bacteroidales > JAADJA01 > JAADJA01. Next base: position 142,144 of record CAYQWA010000010.1, read on the forward strand.
TTTAGATCAGATATCATCAAGCTCCCAAGTCCTGAGGATTTCCACCATGTCTCTACAGTCCCATTGGAGGCACTTGCCCAACAGCCACCTCCGCTCTGGGTCTTCACAGTAATTACGCCGGATTTCTTTCTTAAATCAAAGACCTGTGGAACTCTATCCGGAGTTATAACAATATTGTCGTATTCCTGTACCCTGTTATCCTGCCCCATTGATAAATCATAGGATAAAATCCAAAACACAATAAAGAGAATAGGACGCACCCAAATGAATTTCATAAGCTCAAAAATAGCAAAATACCTACACCTTGTTGCATCCATTAACGATATTTCTGATTTCCATATTGGATTCCAGCCCCTTACCCACTTATCCAAAATTATCAACATTGATTATTCCAGGGGTTAAAATTTCTAATTTTGCCAGACATGTTCAGGGTAATGTAGAAAGGTAAACAAACTTCGAACCTGCCTACCGGCAGGCAGGCTTCAAACTCAGAACTCTGAACTCTGAATCCTGAACTAGGATCGATGAACTAAGAACATTTATTAATTAACAAATAACTACTAAATCAATACATGCCCGATTTCACCCATTTACACGTACATACACAATACTCCATTCTTGATGGTGCATCGAATATTGATCTGCTGATGCAGAAGACAAAAGATGCAGGCATGAACTCCATCGCCATTACCGACCACGGTAATATGTATGGTGTACTTAAGTTTTTTAACACTGCAAAGAAACAGGGCATAAAACCTATCATCGGGTGTGAAGTATATATTGCAAGGGAAAGCAGGACAAAAAGGGAAAAAATCCGGGGAAAACAATACTATCACCTCATCCTTCTGGCAAAAAACAAAACCGGTTACCATAACCTGGCCAGGTTAACTTCCATTGGCTACCTTGAAGGATTTTATTACAGGCCCAGAATAGATAAAGAGATCCTCGAAAAATACAGCGAGGGTATCATTGCTTCCACTGCCTGTTTGGGGGGTGAAGTACCACAGGCTATCCTGAACAATGGAGAAGAAAAGGCACAGGAGGCTATTGATTGGTTTAAATCAGTTTTTGGAGATGATTTTTACCTTGAGCTACAGAATCATGGAATTGAAGAACAACAAACAGTCAACCAATCCCTCAGGAAACTTGCCGAAGAAAACGATATAAAGGTTATCGCCACCAATGATGTCCATTACATCAACAAAGAAGATTACGATGCACATGATATCCTTATCCGTCTGAATACAGGGGCAGACATCAATGATAAAAAAGATGATCTGCACTATTCGGGGGAAGAGTACCTGAAGTCACCGGAGGAGATGGCAAAGCTTTTTCCGGAGATTCCTGAAGCTCTGGCTAACACTCAGGAGATTGTTGAAAAGGTTGAAGATTACGATATTCACAGTGAAATCATATTACCCACATTTCCGTTGCCAGAAGGATTTGAAAGCGAAGACGACTACCTTCGCCACCTCACTTATGAAGGGGCAAAAAAGTTCTATCCGGAAATTACAGATGATATCAGGGAGCGACTCGATTTCGAATTGAATGTGATCAAGAACATGGGTTTTCCCGGGTACTTTCTGATCGTTCAGGACTTTATCAACAAAGCCCGTGAAATGAATGTGACCGTAGGACCCGGAAGGGGTTCCGCGGCCGGATCCGCAGTAGCATTTTGCACAGGAATAACAAGTATTGATCCCATTGGTTATAACCTGCTCTTCGAGCGATTCCTAAATCCTGAGCGGGTATCCATGCCTGATATTGATGTAGATTTCGATGATGAAGGACGTGAAAAAGTACTGGATTATGTAGTGAAGAAATACGGTAAGGAAAAAGTAGCTCAAATTGTTACTTTCGGAACCATGGCTGCCAAACTTGCTATCCGTGATGTAGCAAGAGTACTTAAACTTCCTCTCCCCGATGCTGACCGTCTGGCCAAAATGGTACCTGAAAGGCCCGGCATATCATTAAAACAGGCTTTTAAGGAGGTTCCGGAGTTGGGAGATATTCGTAAAAATGGTGAAGAGCTTGAACGTAAAACCCTGCAATTTGCTGAAACACTTGAAGGTTCTGCACGGCATACAGGAACACATGCATGTGGAGTCATTATCGGTCCGGATGACTTAATGAACCACGTGCCACTGGCCACACAGAAAGATTCAGAACTGGCCGTCACACAATACGAAGGCAAGCTGGTTGAATCAGTCGGGATGCTTAAAATGGACTTCCTGGGTCTTAAAACATTGTCGATCATGAACGATGCCATCAAAAACATCATGCTTCGTCATGGGGTAAAGATCGACATTGAATCCATTCCTCTGGATGATGAAAAAACCTATGAGTTATATCAACGTGGTGATACCATTGGCACCTTCCAGTTTGAATCGGAAGGGATGCGTTCTTACCTAAAAGAACTAAAGCCTACAAACATAGAGGACCTGATTGCTATGAATGCCCTTTACCGTCCGGGGCCCATGGAGTTTATCCCAACCTTTATCCAGAGAAAACACGGCAAAGAAAAAGTAGAGTATCCCCACCAATTGCTGGAGGAGATCCTCACCCCTACTTTCGGGATCATGGTTTACCAGGAACAGATCATGCAAACCGCCCAGATCCTTGGAGGTTTTTCCCTTGGAAAAGCAGATATACTTCGCCGGGCCATGGGGAAAAAGAAGATGGATGTAATGGAGGCCATGAAGGTGGAATTCGTGGAAGGTGCTGAGAAAAAAGACATTGACAAAAAGAAGGCCGAAGAGGTATTTGGCATTATGCAGGAGTTTGCCAAGTATGGATTCAACCGTTCTCATTCTGCAGCTTATTCAGTCATCGCCTACCAGACAGCATATCTGAAAGCACACTACCCTGCTGAATATATGGCTGCTGTTCTGACCCACAACCTGAATGACATTAAGAAGATCACCTTTTTTGTGGATGAATGCAAAAGGCAGAACATCCCGGTACTTGGGCCTCATATCAATGAAAGCCATTTGAATTTTATGGTGAACGATAAGGGTGAGATCCGTTTTGGCCTTGCTGCTATTAAAAATGTTGGAGAAGCAGCGGCAGAAAGTATAATCAGTGAAATCGGTGAGAACGGGAAATACACATCCCTTTTTGATTTTGCCAAAAGGGTAAACCTGAAGTCAGTAAACAAACGGAGTATGGAAGCCCTGGCCATGGCCGGTGCATTTGATGGGTTCGAGAATACACACCGTGCCCAGTACTTCTTCAGGGAAAACTCAGAAGATACCATCTTTCTTGAAAAGGTAGTGAAGTTTGCAAACGATTTCCAGATCCAGCAAAACTCAGCACAGGTGAGCTTGTTCGGAGATGCGAGTGAGGTGGAAATAAAAGATCCGGAAATGCCGAAATGTGATCCCTGGACCAAGATTGAACAACTGAAGAATGAAAAAGAGGTAACAGGATTCTATATGTCGGGGCACCCTTTGGAAGATTTTGAAGTAGAAATTAATCATTTCTGCAACGTTTCCATTACCGATCTCAAAAACAATAAGGAAAAGTATAAGAACAAGGCTATTGCATTTGCAGGCATCTTAACTGCTGTGAACCACAGGACATCAAAAACAGGTAATCCTTTTGCTACGTTTACTCTTGAGGATTTTACTGACTTTGACAACTACATTCTTTTTTCAGAGGATTACCTAAAGTTAAAACACTTTCTACTTGAAGGATCCTCCCTCCTGGTAAAAGCCAACATCACAGAACGAAAATTCAAGAACGGACAACTTGATATTCGTATCACAAACATTATCCTGCTTTCTGAAGCCCTGGAACGTAACACCAAAGAAATTCAGCTTACTGTTCCACTACAATCTATAACAGAAGATTTTGTAGGCAAACTGGATGAGTTGATCAATAAATCTAAAGGAGATTGTAAGGTAAAGTTTGTGGTGACCGACCCTGAAGAAAACAATGACATCACCATGCCTGCTAACAATTTAACAGTTGGTGCAGCAGGATTCTTAAAAGGTGTCACTGAACTTGAAGGAGTGGAATATAAACTGTCCTGATCAGTCAAACTTAAAGATAATTTCGTAAATCCTGAAGTTATCTCAATCCTCTGGTATGTTCTTCCAGTGGAATTACTTCAGAAAGTTTTATCAGTGAATTTCTATGAAGCAGATTTGTATTGCTCATCAACCTGCTAAACCGTTAATAATGCAGCTGCCAGAATTGTCAACACAATGCAATGAGCATCAAAGGTTCAGCAAATCCCAGATTACCGGTTCAGTTTTTCATTTTTATTATTACGGAGATGACATCAGATAATTTAGTTGTTAAACCATTGTGAGCGGGTATAGATCCTTGACTGTGTAACATTTTTTACAATTTTGTTGTTATCCATAGAAATCACATACTTTGAAGCCGACTGCTTCTTTAATCCCAAAAGAGCAACAATTGGTTGCATCCACCCGGGAAAAGACTTGTTAAACTTTATTTCGAGTATAAAATTTCCATCGAGTGCCGGCTTGATATCATCCTCCCTGTAAAGTTCATTAATGGTCGGATAGGCACTGCTTCTTAGGTTCTTATCAAAAGTGACCCTGACTGTACTGTCGAATTTACTGAGGTAAGCTTCTCGTTCATAAACAATAAGCACAACAGGTTGCATATTTTTACTGAAAAGCTGATAGAAGAACCGCTGGGCATTTTCCGTCCCTTTGGGGAAGGAGTCCTTAAAGAGAATATGGCCGTTAATATCCCTTTCTTTAAATATGGATTGTGCATCCATAAAAGTAACCGGAGCCCTGTATTTTATTATGGGGATACTGTATTTCCGCTTAATTTCAAAAAATACGGTATTTTTTTCGTCTTCCAGATCATAGCCCCTTAACCTGACCTTTTTCCTGTTTTTTATTCCTTCTACCTTTTCCTGGTAAAAATCATAGGCCGGAGTGTCGAAATAAATGGACCTCACTGTATATTGATTGTTCCCTCCTGATTCTGCGAACTGATCCATATTTACAAAGGGAAGGACCATGTTTCGTAATTGCTCTAACTTACTATTGGGAACAATGTATTTGTATTCGTAACGCATGCTTTAATATCTAAAATATCCTTTATTAATATCCGGATGCAAAATTTAAATTTTTATCAAAACGATTTACACAAAATATTTATTTTGTTTTTACAACTTTGTAAACATTCTCTCCAACAAGTAAAAAATACATATTGGGTGATAAGGTTGAAATGTCGATCTTTTGATTTTCTGAAGAAATTATTCCATCAGCCACTTGTGTACCCTGTAATGAAACCAACTTATAATTAAATGGTTCAATTACTTTTCCTTCAATGCAGAAATATGAACTCGTCGGATTGGGATAAATCCTGAAAAAGCTTTCATTTGTTTTTGACTGGCAGATACTGACGATCTCCATTAAATTTTCAGACGAAAAAGTTGGGGGTAAAAACATAAAATCACCTGTACCATTAGGATATCTTCCGAATGTAGAATCAACAATTTGCTGTTCAAAAACGATCTCATCAATGGTATTCAATCCATCATCTGAAAATAAAATGGTTTCCCCCGCGCTGGATAATTTAAATGAGGAATGCAATCCTTCCTGGTCCTCATCATTATCAGCCCAAACAATCAGGTAGTTACCTGCAGCGAGCGCGGTATCAGGAAAAGCCCACTTATCTGGCTGGCTGGTATCGTCTGAAAGGTAAAACCCATGGAGTGAAATCTCCTCATCACCGTTGTTGTAGAGTTCAATCCAGTCATCGTATTCACCATCCTGGTCCGTGACCGTATTTTCATTGTCTGCCATAAATTCATTTATAACAACAGGCAAGTCCTGGACCGAACCCATCGCTACCTGGTAAATGAATACATCATGTTCAGCACCCTTTGGTTCATAGCTCGCTGTTGATACAGAATTATCAGCAATTGCTTCGATATAATATCTTACATACGAACCCGATAATTGTGGTGGTGCCGATGCTCCAAATACTCCGTCCAGGGCTTCACCATCATTGTGTTCACCGTCATCAAACATCTCGGTTTTGGTAAATGTACCGGTAAATCCTTCTCCATAATATAGCCATACTGATGATGTACCCACCGTTCCGGTGACCGTTGCGATTACATCCACTTCATCTTCAGTGGCAGGCTGCTGCCATTGCACGCCATCCACTGAATAAGATACCTCGTCGATAGCAAGAGATTCTACATTGTTCAATTCAGGATCATTTAAGATATAATTTCTTCGTGTTTCAACAGCTTGTTTGAGATTATCCACGGCATTCAGGAACTGATTATAATTGTAGAATTTTTTAGGATCTGCCTGAACTGAAGAATCAATGAGTGCAACAAAGTTGTTTATTTTTGATTCAGCATAATCAGAATTGAAATATTCATCCAGGATCACTCTCACATGGGCCAAATAGCGTTGTCGAATGGATGGTACTGCTAACATCCGGTTCATCAGAGGAAAATCATCATCATTCTCATGATAAAAAAGATTCCAATACAGGTTATTGTTTGATAACACGCTGTTACCATCATATTCCATAGGAATTATCCGGTCGGTTTCGGCTTCGAAATAGACATAATAGTCCATACCGCCTTTTTTGATGTAGCTGTCATCATCTGCAAAAATGATCTCGTGCGCCAGGAACCAGCAAGCTTTATCGATATCGAGAACCTGTTCAAGTTCCGCTTCAAGGGTTGCCAGTGGTTCGTTATTGAGCACATCACAGGCAGCGATTAATCCAGCCCAGGGATCCTCCAGTTCAGTGCGTTTGAGGGTATAATCGGTATTGTAATCAATACTATCCGGGCCGTTGTAATTAAGGGTGGATGTTCCAGCTCCAAAATTGGGGCCTCCTCCTCCACCGCCACCACCGCCGGTGGTGCTCAATGCACGCCAGATGGTACCGTTATTGCTCAGGAACCACTCCCGGATGTAATCAGAGTCGAACTGTTGAACACTTTGATATGGCCCCCAGTATTCTCCGTTGAGTGTTAAATCAACATAATTGGACTTAAAGGCCATGTAATAATTATGCCCGATGTTGTTGTATAGCACCTCTTTCATTGAGGAATTATCACCCCAGCCACAATGCAGGTTGATGGTGTTATATCCTTCTATATCCTGCCCATCAATGATCCAGTCAAGCGTGATATTGAATGACTTTTTTTCGGTATTGTTTTGAAAGAATGAAGTTTGGCCTTTGAACCGCACTCCAACACTGTCGTATTGTTCTCCGTCAATCAAACAGGTAGCCATAATATCAATTCCATCTTCATAATTGTCTTCCAAAAGGTTCCACCAGTTGGACTGCGGAAATTCAAGCTGAATATCATGGATTTGGTTCTGACTGAAAAAGCCTTCATCATTCTCACCACCTGCTGTGAGCAAACGACCATCATCTGAAATTGACCATGAATCCGGTAAGTCCTGACCTGAAGCAGATAATGAGAGAATTGCAATAATACTCAGGCTATATAGAGTTCTAATAAGGTTTCTACGCTTCATAAAAACTATTTCTTAGTGAATTTTTTAGTAATGATTGAATCGTTATTTTCAGCCCTGACGAAATATAATCCCGCATCAAAATTTTCTATTTCTACATTTAGATGATCAGTATATACACTCGTGTTCAGGTAAACAATTTCGCCGAAAAGATTGATGATTTGAATTGTGGTATTTTCAGTATTTTCAATTGAAATATCAATGGTGATAGAGTTTGATGCAGGATTAGGATATACGTTCAACCAATTATTTTCAATTCTCAATTCATTATATCCTAATGAGCTATCAGCATCCCTGACAAGACGAACATGGTTAAATATGCGGATCACATCTCCCTGGGGGCCATGGCCATAGGGGTAGTTGTCAGGATTACCGGTTTTTGGATCACTTCTTTGTGCACCTGCACCATGAACATCCAGCAATGTATAATTTCCTGAATTCGGAGGAATCTCCATCCAACCAAGCGCCTCACCAAAACACACATATGCTCCGAATCCCCCCGGAGCATTTTCCAGCCAGCTGGCATGAGTTGTTCCTGTCCAGTAGAACGGATAGTTAATATTACCCCCTTCATCTGTTATTTGGGAACAATTGAAGATGGGATCAATGGCCGGAGAATTCGTTACCGAAGGAGCCCGGGAATAATCAAGGATACTCTGAAGCTCTTTTGCATTGGGTAGCCTCCAGTCGGAATATCCGGCAAATTCATAGTTTTCCGCATAATTTAATGCATCCTCCCAATTCATGCCTTCGCCATCATCATCCTGAACCCACATCAATCCGGTTGCATTATCAGTGATGGTACCATCACCATTCTCTTCATAATCATTAATTCCGTATTCCTCTCCCCTAACATACATCACATAAAACTGTTTGTCTTCCGTTTGTCCTGGCAAAGGATCAATTCCATAGCCTTTAATTCTGCCATCGGCAAAATTGACTCCGAACATGGTTTCATCGCCCATCATTGTTGTTCCTACATACATTGTTGATGAAACATATTGTGCATCAATAAGTCGTTCATCTGCTGAAAGGTCGCCGTAAGCAAAGTCGAAAAAATCAGTATTGATAAAAGGAATGAGGTCATCCGTCGATGTTCCTTCATATCCGCTTGGATCAAGGCCACTGAATAAGATCAGCGAGTAAGATTCTTTGATGGTAGGTACACGCCAGTCTGTATATCCGGCCAGGTTAAAAGATTCAGCACCCTCAATGGCCTCATCATACGACATTTTATCATCATAGTCAATATCGCCATCACCATCCATGTCCGGGCTTTTTGACCACATCAATCCGGTGATCAGGTCTGTGATGGTTCCGTCACCATTATCCTGATAATTAGGCACATAGACGGTATAATTAGCATCCTGACCATAAAAATCGTCTCCGACAGCAGGCTCATTGATTTCCACAATAGTATCATAGAATAGTTCCTGGTCAGTATCCACAATCGGGTAGGACAAATTTGATTGTGCAAATGAAATTTTAGTCAAAATTATTAATCCAAGTAATATAATCGTGTATATAACGATCAGAGATCTTGTACTTATTTTTGTTATAAAATTTTTACCCATAATTTTTCGAATTAAAATTCTTAGACAAATAAAAGGGTAAAAGGATTAATTTAAAAAAAGAATCAATGAATGGGGGAATTTTATCAACAAAAGGAGTTAAGGCCTCATTGCATTTAAATAGCTTAATACCAATAAAGGCATCCAACAGGAAGTATTACTATTCCTGCACAACAAGCGAATCAACCGACACAGTATATGCTCCAAAGTAACCTAGTGCTCCATTATCAAGGTTAGTAAATGGGTTGTAAGGTGTTGAGCCAACTCCGCCACCCTCGAGTGCATCATTTAAAGCATCAAAATATTGAAAAGTATGAAATCCGATGGTTTGCATTTCAAGTTTAATCTTGTCACCGGGCCAGATCCTGATAAGCGGAAGTCCTGCGGTGAAGGTTAATCCATTGATCAGAACATCATCAGTTACCAGGTATGGGCTAAAGATTCCATCGGTTGGTTCTCCGTTTATATAAACTATAAAACGGTAATACTCTTCAGTATCCAGGGGATCAGAAAAAGTACATAACAAGCTGATGTTTTTTCCAAATTCTTCAGGCGGACCAAAATTCGTTTCTTCATAGGCCAAACTGTCTATTTCAACTTTTCTGGGCAGGTATTCAGAAGCAGAATAAGTTTTACCATCCACTTCCACCGATAGTGTATAGTTCTGATCTTCTGTTCCTACAAAACTTTGGGTCAGGTATTTTCCCGGTGACATTTCAGTTAGTATCTCTGATTCTCCATTCTCTGCAAAAACCCTGACCAATCCACCTTCAACCGGTTGTACTGCTGAATTATCGAAATATCCGCCTGAGGTAGTCAGCAATACTTGGTAAGGTCCTTCTTCAGAAGTTATATTGCCCTCAATCACAAGTTTAGGTTCCGCTTCTTTGAGATCGATCTCGATTACCTTTTCACAGGAATAAAAGAAAACAGAAGCCAGAACAATCAGGATATTATATGTATGTTTTATTTTCATCTTCTAAAATTTAAAATTCCAGGTAATTGAAGGAATGATTGAAAACAAAGCAACCTGTACCGCTTCGTTTACACCCGGCTCATCTTCTTTTTCCCTGAAAGATATTGAATAGGCATTCTCGCGTGCATATACATTGTAAATTGAAAAATTCCAGCTTGACTTTATCTTTCTGGTTTGTTTTCCCAATAAAGTTACACTTAAATCCATTCGATGATAGTCGGGCATGCGATATCCGTTACGTTCTGTATAAAGCGGTACTGTTCTGCCGTCGATCACATACTGGCCACTTGGAAAAGTAACTGCATCTCCTGTATAATAGATCCAGTTTGCAGAAACCGTCCATTTATCATTGATAGCATAAGTACCTACTATGGAAATATCATGCAAGCGGTCCTGTCGTGCAGAGTACCAATCGCCATGATTAATGTCTTCAAACTTTTTCTCGGTCTTTCCCAGGGTATATCCTATCCATCCGGTAAACCGGCCTGTGCGCTTTTTAATAAAGAATTCAACTCCATATGCGCGGCCGATACCATATTTCAGGTCAGCTTCCACATATTCATTCAGCAGAACATTTGCACCGTCCTTGTAGTCGACCTGTCCGTGCATGTCTTTATAATAAACTTCTACAGAGGATTCATATTTATTGTCGAGGAAGTTCCTGAAATATCCGACCGAATATTGTTCTGCACTTCCCGGTTCAACATTTAAACTGCTTGGCACCCAGATATCCGTAGGATTTTCTGAAGTGGAAGCAGATAGCAGGTGCACATACTGCATGTTTCTTTGAAAGGAAGTCTTTACAGAGCTTTTGTCGTTTAGCATAAAGCTTGCTGAGAATCTGGGCTCAATTCCGAAATAATCTATAATTCCTTCTCCTTTGTCATATTCTCTGGTTTCAATTATATTGCCATCGCTGTTGTATTTGTTTATGGTTCCCGGACCAATGGCATTAAACATGGAATACCTGATTCCGTAGTTTAATGTTAAGCGGGAACCAATCTTCTGGTCATTGGATATATAAATCCCACTTTCGTAAGCATATTGTTCATCCAGAATAATATCGTTGATGGCATTTTCACCGGAGGATACAAGCTTTCCCGGCTTAAACGTGTGAGAAATAACATTCAATCCAAACCTGACCGTATTGTTGGTATTGATGTACCAGGAAAAGTCCTGTTTCAGGTTGTAATCTTCAATACCGGAACTTACTTCAGTATTTGTTCCGCTCATATCCGCTTTAATCTGGTAGTTGTAGTCGCTGTAGATTAATGATGTATTGGAAAAGAGTTTGTCATTAAAAATATGGTTCCATCTGAGAGTAGCTGTTGTATTCCCCCAATCAAATCCAAAATCTTCCAGTCCAAATCGGTCACGGCCAAAATACCCTGACAGAAAGATCCTGTCTTTTTCACCCAGCCTGTAATTTGCTTTGGCATTCAGGTCATAGAAATAGAGGCTGTTTCCTCTAAAATCCTTATCAAGTGCGCCATAGACAATATCAGCATACGTCCTTCGTCCTGAAACGATAAAAGATCCTTTGTCCTTTACTATTGGTGATTCAATAGTTAGGCGTGAAGAAATCAGGCCAAGTCCACCTGTAACTGCTAATTCCTTCATATTACCGTTGTTCATATGGACATCCAAAACCGAAGATAGCCTGCCACCGTATCGTGCCGGGATTCCGGATTTATACAACCTCATATCCTTAAGTGCATCGGAGTTAAATACCGAAAAGAATCCCAGTAAATGGGAAGCATTGTACACAGGGGCTTCGTCCAGCAATATCAGATTCTGATCGGTATTACCCCCTCTTACGTAAAATCCGGTACTTCCCTCTCCAGCGCTGCTCACCCCGGGCATCAACTGAATGGACTTGAGTATATCCTTTTCGCCAAACAAAACCGGAATGGTTTCCAGTTCTTTAACATCCATTTTCACGATGCTCATTTCTGCAGACCTGACATTCTCATCTGCCCTTTCACCTGTAATTACAACTTCTTCAAGTTTGGTGGATTGTAAAGAAAGTTCCAGGTTTAATACATGGTTGGAATTAAAATCAACGACCTCTTCCTTAGAAACGTATCCAATGTAACTGATCCTCACGGTGTAAATACCGGCAGGAATGGTAATGGAATAAAATCCGTAGATATTGGATGCTGTCCCTGCTTCCAGTTCATCCACATAAACTGTTGCTCCAATCAACTCCTCCCCTGTGGATGCATCGGTAATTGTTCCACTGAGCGTGTGCTTTTCCTGCGCAAATATTACCGAAGAAATAAGAAGAAAAAGGAAGAGTAAAAATTTTCCGTTCATTTAACCTAAATTATTAATCCAAATCAAGGATTGAAAAATAACAAACTGAAAAACAGCCACTAAGAAACAAAAACACAAAGGTATTCACAAAGATGATATTAGAATACATTTTAACTTTGTGGAACTTCGTGCCCTGGTGCTTTGGTGGCAAATAAACTTTCAATTCCTGATTCAAAATATTAGCTTTCAAAAACGTTGATTCTGCATTCATATTGCAAATATCTTATTAAAATGAATAACAGCAAATACACCCGGAAGTTTTAAGATGAAAAGGAAATTATTATATTTGCTGGAGAGCCCCACTTCATAATCATCCTGTAATGCGAACTTATATTTTACTATTCTCTTGTGTTCTAACACTTTCAAGCTTATTGTCAAGCCAAACCATCAAAGTTCAACCCTACTTACAAAATGCTACACCTGAGTCAATAGTGATAATGTGGGAAACAGATATGGGGGAAGAAAGTATTGTAGAATGGGGTTTGACCGATGCACTTGGAAATACAACCTCAGGAACATCTTTTACATCATGGTTAAGCAATCGAATCCACGAGGTTCACCTGCAAGGGTTGAGCAGTTTTACACATTACCATTACAGGGTCAAAACGGGTACTGCAGTATCAGCGATCAATCATTTTAAAACACCACCTTTTGCCTCTGAAAACGAAAATTTCCGGATTGTGGCCATGAGTGATATGCAACGGGATAACAGCCAACCTGATAAATTTCACGAAATAATCAATGATGGAGTTATAGACTACATCACTGAGCTTACCGGTGGAGAAATATACGAAAACCTGGCACTGGTGATGATCCCCGGTGATCTAGTACCAAATGGACTAAGCTATAGTCAGTGGGAGGAGTATTTTTTTACGCCTGGGGAGAATTTGTTCTCAGAAGTACCGATATATCCTGTACTTGGAAATCATGAGTTTAACTCCTTTTTTTACTTTGATTATTTTCATCTTCCGGAAAACGGCACGCCAGGGTACGAAGAACACTGGTGGTATAAAGATTATGGAAACGTCCGGATCATTGGATTAAATTCAAACAGCCCGTATGACTCACAGGAGCAGTTAGACTGGCTGGAGGGCCTTCTTGCCTTTACTTGTACAGTTGACTCCATAGATTTTGTTTTCGCACAATTGCATCATCCGCATAAATCAGAATTGTGGACACCAGGAGAATCAGATTATACCGGAGAAGTGATCGAAAGGCTCGAGAACTTCACTACCAATTGCGGTAAACCCAGTATTCATTTTTTCGGTCATACACATGGTTACTCACGAGGACAGTCGCGGGACCATAAACACCTGTGGATAAACGTTGCAACTGCCGGTGGTTACATCGACCATTGGGGTGAATGGCCTCAATTTGATTATGATGAGTTTTCGGTTTCGCAGGATGAATACGGTTTTGTTACCCTGGAAGTGGTTTCCGATGATGATCCTCATTTTATTGTGAAAAGAATCAGCAGAGGAGATCCAAACAATGTACTTGATAACGTTGTTAATGATAGTCTGGTCGTGAGGCTGATACCGACAGTTGTAGAAACCCCGGTTGCTGTTTTCCCGATAAATGAAACAGTTCCTCCTGGATGTGTTAAACTGAAAGCAAGCAATTTCATTTCACAATCGACAGATGCTTTGCACGGTCAGAGTCACTGGCAGGTAAGTTTGGACCCAGGAAATTTTGATGATCCTTTGGTAGAAAATTGGAAAAATTATGAAAATATTTATTACGATACTGATACACAGGAAAATGATAATTTAACCGACGAAAGAATTTATGACCTTAATGAAATTACAACCTATTATTGGCGTGTCAGGTACCGCGACAGAGAATTGAACTGGAGTGATTGGTCACAACCTGCACAATTTACGACAGGAGAATTTCAATTGTCAACGAACTTATTAAACAACCCGGGTGCAGAAGATGATCTTTCCGGCTGGATAGCTGTAGAAGGTGTTATAGAAGCATTAACAAATGGCCAGTGCGACGGAATTAGTCCACATACGGGGATAAAGTATTTCGCCGTCGGCGGCGTATGTGAAAACGGAGCTTATGGCAAAGGAATACAAAATGTAGATGTTCAACTATATGCCGATTCAATTGATGAAGGAGATTATTATGCGAAGTTTGGCGGCTATCTTTCCAACTATAATGGCAATGACCTGCCGGAGATGAGGATATTGTTCCTGGACGAGAACGACAATGTCCTGGATGCAAGCGAAAAACTTTCTAACTTAAATGATTTTTGGACTTTATACAGCAGTTGGGAGATTATACCAATTCAAACCAGGAAAATACAGTTTGAACTTACAGGAACGAGAAATTCAGGATGGGATAACGACAGTTATTTTGATGACTTGTTTTTGAAGTTAGGAAATAAAAGAGGCAGTTGCAATGAGTTTGAATTGGATCTGAAGATTTTTCTTGAAGGCCCCTATGATGAAACTACAGGATTAATGGTACCATTAAATACTGAAAACATTCCGTTATCTCAACCTTATAATACCTACCCCTGGAATTATGCAGGAACTGAATCTGCAGACAGCATCCCCAATAGCGATGTAATTGACTGGATTTTAATTGAATTCCGTGATGCTACCTCAGCGGCAGCTGCAACGCCGGCTACAATAATCGGGCGACAGGCTGCATTCCTGTTAAATGATGGATCTGTCGTTGGTATGGATGGTGTAGAGAATATTCATGAATTTTCTCTACAATCCATAACAAATAATTTATTTGTTGTGATCTATCATCGTAATCATATCGGTATTATGTCGGCTTATCCATTATCAACACCTACGGATGTTTATCCATATGATTTTACAACCAGTGCAGACATGGTCTATGGGGACGACCAGGGACATAAAATGATATCCCTGGGCGTATGGGGTACGATAGCTGGTGATTATGATGCCAACGGATTAATCGACTACAATGATTACATTAACGGATGGATGATACAGGCAGGAAGTAGCGGGTATAAGGCGGCGGACTTCAATCTGAATAAAGAAGTAAATAACCCAGACAAAAATGAATTCTGGTTGATTAATATTGGTTCCGGAACAGCAATTCCTGATTAGTGTGGATCGTTTAAGCCTGTATTTAAATACCATACTCTTTAAGCTTGAATCAAAACAATAATTCCGTTAACTTTACCATCAAAATTCCAAATCCCATGAACAGGCCGGTTCACTTGATAGTAATCCTCATGATCATTCAATGGTTCCAGATACTACCTGTTTTTTCACAGGTGATTGTCTCCGGTGGCCCTGAAAATGACATCATCGGAAGAATGTGCAGAATGCCTTCGTCCCTGGAAATGATCGCGATCATTGAAAGGAATCCCGACTGGGGAAGTGGTGACCTGTACCTTAGTTTCGGTGGGTATTTTGGAAATGACTGGAGCGACTTGCATCCTGTCGTGATAAAACCGGGTAATCAGTCGACCCATTGTGTTGTGGCCACACCTGATGACTCACTCAGAGTTTATTACGCTTCCGATGAAACAGGAAGTTATAAGATCTTCACCATTTCTTCTGCCGACGGGATCAACTGGGTAAATGATCATCAACTGGACCTGGGATGGCCTTCCTATCAAAGCGTATACGATCCTCATGTTATGATCGACAACGACAGTTCACTGACCATGACCTACGTTAAGCTGGGTGGCGGTGGATACGTTGCCCATTGTGACACAATAAACCAATGGGACAAGAAAAAAACACTGGTCCATTCCGGAGCTTATCGAATAAGAATTTGCAGGCACCCCTATGTCGGATATCTGGCGGCCTATCACAGGAATATGGGAAGTAATCAGTATGATGTAAATGTTAGGACCTCCCAGGACCTCACGATATGGTCAGATGAAATTCAGATTACCGCCAGCGGGAATTCCCATGATCCTTTTTGCGGGTATGTAGATCAGGAATTCAGAATGTATTATGCAACCTATAAATACGGAGCATACAACATATTTACAAAATCATCATCAAATGGAATAAACTGGTCGGAGGAGGAACAAATTACATTCGATAACACCAACAATACGCAGCCGGCATTTTTTATTGACCTTTATTCAGAATCCATTGATTTGAACCTGATCTGGACCCATGCCATTGATTATGATACCGATAATGATATTTACTTTGAGCGATATGATGTTGTGAGCATTGATAATCATAAAAATCCAGGTGCTGAAACCCGGATAATATCTATAAATAATACGGTACAGATATTTACAGCATCCTGTAATGATGAGGTCGCACTTGTACAGATATTTACAATGGATGGAAAACTATTAATGCACAAATCTGGTGAGTTTCAGAATGGCAGAGGATCAATAATAACAGGCAGCTTACTTCCAGGCCTTTATATTATTAATATTGTATTTCAGGAATATGTATATTGCAACAAGGTCTTTTTGGAGTAGTGGGAACTGAATGAAATTAACAATTATGAATGTCAAATTAACGTCAGGCATAAAACTAAATATGAAAATATACTTTAAGACAATAATCTTCGGCATTCCGATTTTTCTGCTTTCTTTTCAGTCCCAGAGTTTAGCCCAGGTTTATGAATATCAATTCACACCTCCTGCAAGCGTAGACTCCAATGGCTTTGCCCATTATAAAATATATGTTCCGGAAGATGTAGATACAATCAAGGGAATTTACTGCTATCTTCCAGGCTGGCAAGGGAGTACACTTAATACAGTTTATAATTTAGATTACCAGGAATACGCCCGGGAAAAGGACATGGCCTTGATGTGTTTCAGGATGTTAGGCGCATATACCAATTCAATTCTTGGGATATCGCTTTGGTCAGGAGAGGCATTAATAAATGGCCTGGCTGCACTTGCCGATTCAAGCGGGCATCCGGAAATTGAAAATTCGGCATTGCTTTTTGACGGGTGGTCAGCTGGTGGCCAGTTCTCCTACCACTTCACACAATGGAAACCTGAGCGGGTCATTGCGTTTGTTACCATGAAGGGTGGATACCATTCCCTTTCCCCTGCCGGCGACGCCATTCATGTTCCAGGATATATGTTTATTGGTGAAAATGACCTGGAATATCGCATTATAAATTTAACCACCATATTTGAAACCAACAGGCCTTTTGGAGCTATATGGGCTTTGGCTATGGAACCTGATGCTGGCCACAACCGTGTGACCAACGAAATCATTCATCCTTATTTTGATCACATTGTCCCCATGCGTCTGCCAGAAGAAATTCCTGTCAACACCATACCGACACTATTGGAAATTCAAGAAGATACAGGCTGGCTGGGAGACCGGGGGAATTATGAGATTGCTTATTATCCGGATTTTACAGGGGACATAACTAAAGCAAGTTGGTTTCCCAATGAAACGATCGCGCAGCAATGGCAGAATTTTGTTCAGGGATTGCCCATATCCGGTATAGAAATAAATATTCAAAAGATGCCGCGAAATATTGTGCTTTACCAGAACAATCCTAATCCATTGCGTACTTCCACTTGTTTTAAATATGAATTACAAAGTTCTGCGTGGGTTACTTTAAACATCTATGATCATGCTGGTCAACTAATTGAGACCTTGGTTAATGATTTTCAAAATACGGGTGAGTATGAAAAAACCTGGCAACCAGACCATACACCAGATGGTATTTATTTATATCAATTGAAGGCTGATGGATTTTCTGAAACGAAGAAATTGATCCTGCTGAGATAGGATTTAAAATCCTTTTTGCTAGCACATTCGCATTGCAAATTGATATTAAAAATGAACAATGAACTCATAAACAAGATATTTTGCGGATGATTGCAATACAGGCTGCCCTCTGTAAAACAAAACCTGATTAATTTTTTTTTACTATCTTACAGACAGGTTTAAGAAATCTTGTTATATAAACTGCTCAAGTTCATTATTTCTGGTGATCATCATAGTGGTTGGAGCGGATTGTCGATATTTATATAGCTATTAGTAAAATGAAGATATTACTTATTTCACCTACCATCGATAAAAAGAAAAGAACCAACAGAGGCCTGATGATGCCTCAACTGGCTCTTTATATTCTGCAGGGATTAACACCATCACAGCACAAAGTTACAATCATTGAAGAAGAGAAAGAACCCATAGATTTCGATATCGATTATGACCTGGTGGCTATTAGTTGTATGACAGCTAATGCTCCCAGAGCCTATGAGATCTGTACTGCATTTAAAAAACGAAATAAAACAGTTGTGCTCGGGGGAGTACATCCCACCCTGCTTCCTGATGAGGCTCTTCAATATGCAGATAGTGTGGTAATAGGTGAAGCAGAAGGAGTCTGGGAAACACTTCTGGACGATTTCCAAAACAACAGGATCAAAGACCGGTATCATAATCCGAATGCTGACCTGAAAAAATATGTGCCGAAAGACTTCAGCAAAATACTTAAAAGAAGACTTTTTAATCTGATCCCAGTTGTGACTACCCGTGGTTGCCCTTACAATTGTGATTTTTGTTGTGTTACCAATCTTTTTGGTAAAAAGATCAGACATATACCCATCGAAAATGTTGTTCGTGATGTAAAGGAATCCAAAGGAAAAAATTTTATGTTTTTGGATGACAATATAATCGGCGACCCTAAATATGCCAAGGAATTATTCAAAGCCCTTAAACCCCTGAAGATAAAATGGGTAGGTCAGGCATCCGTATCACTTCTTTCCCAGGATAATGAGTTAATGGAACTTGCGGCCGATAGCGGATGCAGGGGACTGTTCATGGGTATTGAAAGTGTGTCGGAAGCACAACTGAAAGAAATACGTAAATCCATAAAAGATATCTCAAATCTGGAGCAGGCATTAAAAAAAATTAAAAAGGCCGGCATATTCATCCACGCCTCTATGGTATTTGGGTTTGATGGTGATTCCATGAAGATCTTTAAAGACACACTGCGGTTTTTAATAAAGAATAAAGTAAGTACAGTTTCCTTTAATATTTTAACACCTTATCCTGGCACGAAGATTTATGAAGATTTAAAAAATGAAGGCCGGTTAATCACTACCGACTGGAAGTATTATGACCACAATACAGTTGTATTCAAACCTAAAAACATGTCAGGTCTTGAACTTCAACAAAGTAAATATCTTATCCGGAAAAAATTCTACAGCATCCGCTCGGTGATATTAAGATCCATTGGGAACCTAAGAACTCCTCTTATTTATTTTACAACAAATTTTGGCCACATGAAACAGGTTAAGGTTGAAGGAAAAAGGATCGCTGAACTTCAATCAAAATTGTTCTCAAATAATTAATTGGTTACATAAGACTGGGTTACAGCGTTGCTTATTTCTTGGGATTATTACGACCACGGGCACTACGTTTTTCGCTATTCCTGACATAGATAAGTTTGTGCTTGCTTTTAGCACTTTCGCGTTGTTCAATTTCAAATTTACCAATGGATTTAATCAATGGTGTTAATTTTTGAAAGCCATAGTTCCTGGAATCAAAGTTGGGTTGTTTTTTTTGCAACAAACTTCCCACATCACCTAGGAAGGCCCAGCCATCATCATCAGAAACATCATTGATAGTAGTTGCTATGAGTTTAATTTCTTTGGCTGTAATCTTATCAACATCATCTTTAACAATACTCTTTTCATTTTCTTGTGTCCGATCCTTGGATTGATTTTTCAGCACTTCGATATAAACAAATTTGTCGCATGCAACTATAAAAGGATTTGGGGTCTTTTTTTCACCAATTCCTATGACCTGCATTCCGGCTTCCCTGAGCCTTGTTGCCAACCTGGTAAAATCGCTATCACTTGAAACCAGGCAAAATCCATTCACTTTTCCAGAATAAAGAATATCCATTGCATCGATGATCATTGCTGAATCGGTGGCATTTTTACCTGTAGTATACCCGTATTGCTGAATGGGAGTTATGGCATTTTCGAGCAGGAGGTTTTTCCATTTGGATAATATAGGTTTTGTCCAATCACCATAAATACGCTTGATCGTGGGATTTCCATATTTGGCAATTTCTTGCATCATTTCTTTTATATGGGCTGATGGAATATTGTCACCATCAATCAGTACAGCTAAGTTTGAATTCATTGATTATATTTTTCGAAATATATTAAAGTGTTATCTTGTTTATTTTGTGTAGAACGATCCGGAAATAATGCATACCTCCGGCTATTCTAATTGCTATAAAAGTACCAATTATATTTAATAATCTCAAGAAATCAAGATTTATTAAAAAATACACTTTATACTTCCGGTCTTAGATCTCTATATATAAAATTAAAGCATAACTATCTGTTTTACATAGATTTTTATGTGTATCTTTGCAGCTGGAATCTTTTTCAATTCTACTTCACTTATATAGGTGAACACAAGTGTTTCTTGATCGAACCCTTCCTGTTTTGAAATTTTGATGATTTATTTGATGTGTTAAATCACCACCACTTTCCAACTACTACATCTTAAGGGAATCACAGCTTATTAAATTAATGAGCAGTCCCATAAACAAATAAAAATGACTAAGTTACATTTAGGTGTCATCGGAACCTCTAAAAAAGAAGATGAAAGAAGAGTTCCTGTTCACCCTGAGCATTTATTACGACTTCCAGAGGAAACAAGAAAACAATTGATTTTTGAAAAAGGTTATGGCAGTCCATTCGATATGGATGATAAGGAACTTGCATCACTTACGGGAGGAGTAGCTTCCAGAAATGAGTTATTAGAAGATATTGGATCAGTTATTATTGCCAAACCAGTATTATCGGATTTGAAGCAACTTCGGAAAGGAGGAATTTTATGGGGCTATCCACATTGTGTACAACAAAATGCCGTAACACAGACAGCAATTGACCGAAAATTAACACTATTAGCATTTGAAGATATGTTCGTATGGACTCCGGATGGTCAACGTGGCAGACATACATTTTATAAAAACAATGAGATGGCTGGGTATTGTGCAGTAATTCATGCCTTGCAATTAAAGGGTATAGATGGTCATTATGGAAACCAAAGAAAAGTGACCATATTCAGCTTTGGAGCGGTAAGCAGAGGAGCCATTTATGCACTTAAAGCACATGGTTTCAGGGATATAACAATATGCATTCAAAGGCCTGACCATGAGGTTCGTGAAGAAATACTGGATGTTCACTATGTTCGGATAAGAAGGGGAAATTCAAACGAACCTCGTCTATTGGTCGTTGAACATGATGGATCAGAGAAGCCTATGTCACAACTAATAAGTGAATCGGACATTATAATCAATGGTATTTATCAAGATCCGAACGATCCTACTGATTTTGTAAAAGAGGATGAAAAGTCAATTATGAAACATGGTTGTTTGATTATTGATGTAAGTTGTGACGAAGGAATGGGATTTTATTTTGCAAAACCCACAAGTTTTAAAAATCCTATGATTTCAGTAGATCATATAGATTATTATGCTGTAGATCATACACCAAGCTACTTATGGGAAAGTGCATCCAGGTCCATTTCCGCTGCATTGGTAGTGCATCTGCCAACTGTAGTTGGTGGTCGCAAAGCATGGGCAACAAATGAAACGATCAGGCAGTCTATTAATATGGACCGGGGTGTAATTATAAAAGATTCGATCCTGAAATTTCAGAATCGGAGCTCTGTATATCCCCATGCTAAAAGAAGCATGTAAAATACTTTTGAATCCCCTGTTTTTTACTATAGCTCTTTCTAGCTGTTCCTAATTTGCAATCCGGAACTTATCCATTATGGATTTAAAATCCTTATTGATAGTACATTCGGATTGCAAATCCGAATGAGCCATAGTGATATCAACGAAATATCCCTGAAGCAGAATGGGTTCACTTTGGGATTTTGTAATCTCTTGCCTACTGATGGCAAGGTGCTGAGGCTTCCCGCCTTCATTGCATTACGGCGGGATAAACTTCTCCCCTCAGCTACACTTGTCATTCAAGAAATTAACTCAAATAAAAAAAGCTTCTCGGTATGAGAAGCTTTGTGGCCGTGATCCCGCTGAGGCTTCCCGCCTTCATTGCATTACGGCGGGATAAACTTCTCCCCTCAGCT
>CAYQWA010000011.1:0-149248 GCA_964421215.1 uncultured Bacteroidales bacterium
ACCCTTTAAACCCAATAAATCCGGATAACGCTTGCACCCTCCGTATTACCGCGGCTGCTGGCACGGAGTTAGCCGGTGCTTATTCGTATAGTACCGTCAGTTCCCGACACGTCGGGAAGTTTCTTCCTATATAAAAGCAGTTTACAACCCGTAGGGCCGTCATCCTGCACGCGGCATGGCTGGGTCAGACTTTCGTCCATTGCCCAATATTCCTTACTGCTGCCTCCCGTAGGAGTCTGGTCCGTGTCTCAGTACCAGTGTGGGGGAAAATCCTCTCAGAACCCCTAGACATCGTAGTCTTGGTGAGCCGTTACCTCACCAACTAACTAATGTCACGCATGCCCATCTCAAACCGATAAATCTTTAATTCATTAAACATGCGAATAATGAATATTATGGGGTATTAATCCCGATTTCTCGGGGCTATTCCCCAGTTTGAGGTAGGTTGCATACGCGTTACGCACCCGTGCGCCGGTCGTCGCCCATCCGAAGATGTCGTTACCCCTCGACTTGCATGTATTAAGCCTGCCGCTAGCGTTCATCCTGAGCCAGGATCAAACTCTCCATTGTAATAAAAGAATTTTAATGTCTCAAGATTTACTTCTCATTCATCCCTGGCAAAATTGCCAGATTAATTGAACGGATATTTACTACTTGGCTTTTATCTTCAGTATTTTCAAAGAACTTTTTGCTTTATTTTACGTTTCGTTTTTCTGAAACGGGCTGCAAAATTACAACCTTTTTTTTATCTACCAAGAAAAAAAGAATATTTTTTTATTTTTTTTCTCTTCGAAAAAGGACTGCAAAGATACGTTAATTATTCCTTACAAATCCAATTTTTATTTCAGTTTTTTTAAGAACGTTGTGTTAAAAAGCGGGTGCAAAGATAGAACTTAATATTTTTAAAAAACAAACAAAATCTTCATTTTTTTTTATTGTTTATTTAAGTGCTTGGTTTTGAATCCTTCCGAAACAAAATATTTTTAATAAATACTTAGCATCGTAGTTTTTGAGTTATATATATTGCTCCTTTTGAAATTGTAAACTTTATGAAAAGTCTAAAATATTTTCTGTTATTTCTTGTAGCTGTCTCACTAATTACTGAAAATAAAAGCTGTTTTTCTCAGGATGTAAAAATTAAAGGATCAAAAAATACTAACTTTTTTGATCGTATTACTGTTGGAGGTGCTCTTGGATTTAGTCTGGGTACTTACAGTTCATTAATCGATATTTCCCCCATTGTAGGATATTCAATTTCTGATGATCTTGTTATTGGAATAGGAGGTACCTATAAATACTATAGTATAACTAATAATTATTACGACCTGGATAATGATGAATATGTAAATTTTGAAACCAATATTTATGGTGCCAGTATCTGGTCAAGGTATTTTCTTACGTCCACTGAAACTCCTATCCTGGAAAGTATGTTTATCCATGGAGAGGTTGAACCTCTCGTTTTTGTCAATAAGTATAAACTTGATCCGTCAGGGAACTTTGTCGACAGGTTCGGCAATAATTATGTAGAGGAAGATTATAAAATCAATACTACCGGTATCTTCCTTGGTGGAGGATACCGTCAGATGGTCGGAGCACGTTCTTACATGTATATAGAAGTTGTGTGGAACTTCAATGAAGAACTATTTACACCTTATTCAAATCCAAGGATTCGAATGGGTTTTGCCGCCGGGCTTTAATCTTTGTCAGGAATATTTTCCAGCACTGCCACCGTTAAATCCCAAAACTTGTCAACGGTATTGATCAATAATCTTTCATCCGGACTATGAGCTCCCTTTATGGTCGGCCCATAGGATATCATGTCCATTTCAGGGTACACATCACCTATCAACCCGCATTCCAGACCTGCATGGATGGCAAGTACTTTTGGATCTTCCTGAAATAAAGTTTTATAAAGCTTAGCTGTTAAATCCACAACCATTGAGTTGGGATCGGGCTTCCATCCCGGATAGCCATCTGTGTGTTTTACAGAGGCGCCTGCCAAATGAAATACACTGGCTACCATATTGCTTACATCATGTTTGGCTGATTCAACAGAACTTCGCTGGCTGGTTGTAACATGAATTTTATCCTCCTCGAATTTTACAGAGGCCAGGTTTGTTGAAGTTTCTACAAAGTTGGGAATTTCAGCCGACCAGGCTATTACTCCATGCGGACATGCATAAACTGAGTTTAACAGATTAAACTGTGACTGTTCATCGATGATGAAGGCAGGCTCAGGCTCTTCAGCACAACTAATTTGTAAACCAGGTTCTGTAATCTTATATTCAGCTTTAGCCTCCTCGGCAAATTTATCTATATAATTCCCGAATTCGCTTGTTTTATCTATCGGAATCAACACAATCGCAAATGCCTCCCTGGCAATTGCATTACGTAGATTCCCTCCGTCAAAATTATTCAGTCTCAGTCCAAATTGATTGGTGCCAAACCATAACATTCTGTTTAATAATTTAACGGCATTGCCTCTTCCTTTTGAAATGTCATCCCCAGAATGGCCTCCAAGTAAGCCGGAGACTGATAACTTAAAAGAGGTAAAGGATTTCGGGATATCTTCTTTGTTGTAACTAATTTCTACGACCGTGTCCTTACCACCAGCACATCCGATGAATAATTCTCCGTCATCTTCTGAATCAAGATTCAGTAATATTTTACTTTGAAGGAATCCGGATTGTAAGCCGAATGCTCCTGTAAGACCTGTTTCTTCGTCAATGGTAAAAAGACATTCAATGGGTCCGTGTTGCAGCTCTGTAGACTCCAGGATGGCTAATTGTGCAGCGATACCAATTCCATCGTCCGCTCCAAGGGTTGTACCCTTCGCTTTAACCCAACCATCGTCAATCCAGGCCTGTATAGCATCATTATCAAAATCAAACTCAACATCATTGTTTTTTTCACAAACCATATCCACATGACTTTGTAAAACAACCGACTGCTTTTTCTCCATCCCTTTTGATGCAGGCTTCCTGATCAGGACATTTCCAATGTCATCCTGCAGTGTTTCCATGCCTATAGCTTTGCCAAAGTCAAGCAGGTATTTTACAATTTTTTCCTCTTTTTTGGAGGGTCTGGGTATGTTTAATATCTCTGTGAAGTAGTACCAGAGTCGTTCGGGTTTTAACTTTAATAAATCGCTGTTCATTTATAGTGTATTTTTTTGATTTGGTACAAAGTTATATTTATTCATTTGTGATGGAAGAAATAATTTCAATTAATGACAAAAAAGTGCCTGAAGTATTTAGAGTGCCTAAAGTACTTAAAGTGCGTTAATTAAGGGGAAAAGCAAGAAGTAAGGAGTATTTAGTCGTGCTCAAAATTCATGGGTACCCTTACCCAAACATCAGTTGGAACACCATATTTTTTTGCAGGTTTAAACCTGAGTTTTTTTGCAGCTCTAATTGCTGCGCTATCCAGGGCCGGTATACTTTTTTCTACTTCAATTTGGGAAACAACACCGGTTTTGCTAACGTGAATCCGCAATACAACTTCTCCGGTAATGCCTTTTTTCTTGGCTGCGGAAGGGTATCGCAGTGAAATGTTGGATATTAGCTTTGGTGGGATGTCCAGGTCGTTATTTGCCAGGGGCTCTTCAAACTTATCAATGGGTGTCAGGTCATCTGCTGAAATAAAACCCCAGTTATTTTCATACATAACCGCCCAAACATTTGCATGCATAAGGAGTTTATATGCTTTTACCACTGCACCCCTTGGAACAGGCCTTGCAGCACTCTGCATATCCATACGTGGTGTGTAGAACAAGTAAGTCCTTCTATTTACCTCCTTAAAGGTATTGAACCTGGGATCAAATCCAAAAGTCTGAGCAAACTCACTAGTGTTCCCTTCAAGATAGCTTAACTCGGATTCATTTATTGCGATTTCATCCCCTGCGGGAGTCTGTGCTGTGGAATCCATGGCGATAGCCAATATTAAAATCCAGAATATTCCAAAGTGAAATTTCATAATTCATAATTTTGGGAGTTTTAGGCTTATACTCAAGATTGATGGTTTTTGTTC
The DNA here is from genome assembly GCA_964421215.1 of uncultured Bacteroidales bacterium. Classification (GTDB taxonomy): domain Bacteria; phylum Bacteroidota; class Bacteroidia; order Bacteroidales; family JAADJA01; genus JAADJA01. Next base: position 4,030 of record CAYQWA010000011.1, read on the forward strand.
CGGAATTTGCTGGATTTAGTTAAGCTCAAGGTTCATGGGTACCCAAACCCAAACACCTATTAGGACTCAATATTTTGTGGTAGGTTTAAACCAGAGTTTCACTTAAATTCAAAAAAGTGACTAAAGTATATAGATTGCCTAGAGTACTTAAAGTAGTTAAATGAAGAGAAATGTCAAGATTTAAAAAATATTTAGTCGAGCTCGAAATTCATGGGGACCCTTACCCACACATCTGTGGGAACCCCGTATTTTTTGGCAGGTTTAAACCTGAGTTTTTTAACAGCCCTTATAGCAGCACTGTCGAGGGCCGGGATACTCTTTTCAAATTCAATGCGTGAAACAGCACCGGTTTTACTAACCAGAAGCCGTAAAACCACCTCTCCTGAAATGCTGTCTTTTCTGGCAGCAGAAGGATATCGAAAAGAAAGATTTGAAAGTAATTTTGGTGGTACATCAAGGTCATCATTTACCAGTGGTTCTTCGTATTCCTCAATGGAGATGAGGTCATCCGCTGAAATAAATCCCCAGTTATTTTCATACTTAACTGCCCAGGCATGCTCCTGTTTCAGGAGCTTATAAGCCTTTACAATGGAAGTTCTCGGAACCGGCATAACCACATTACGCATCCCCATTTCAGGGGTCAGGTACATGTATGTTTTTCTATAGACCTCCTTGAATGTATTAAACCTTGTGTCGAATCCGTAAGTTTTAGCAAACTCACTTGTTTCCTCTTCTATATAACTTAATTCAGATTCATTAACAGCAATCTCATCTCTTGCCGGATTTTGTGCCAAAGATACAATTGGCAGAATAAATAGTAATATCGGATAAATTCCTCTGTAGAACTTCATAGTTTGAAGTTTTTTAATTTATACTTCCCGATTTGGTTTTGGTTCGGGAAATTATGGATCAAGCAACAGGAAGTTATTAACAAATAAATGAACTGTATCAACGATTCTTTATGGATGAATTATTTTTTTATGGGTCCATGCCACCCTGATTATCCTAAATATGCTTTTAACAGCCTGCTTCTGGAAGTTTGTTTTAACCTGCGAATGGCTCGTTCTTTAATTTGTCTTACACGTTCACGGGTCAATTCATATTTCTCTGCAATTTCTTCCAAAGAGAAGGGTGTTTTTATGTTCAAACCAAAATACAAGCGTAAGACGTCGGCTTCTCTTGCCGTTAAGGTTGATATTGCTCTTTCGATTTCAATCCTTAAGGAATCATGCATTAACTCCTTGTCAGGATTTTCAACACCTTCACTGTGAATTACATCATACAGACTATTATCATCATCGGTTAACAGCGGTGCGTCCATTGAAACGTGCTTGCCAGCATTTCTCAATGAAGTCTTAACTTCATCTTCGTCCACTTCCAGCAAATCGGCAATTTCCTTTGAATTAGGCTCCCTTTCAAACTCCTGTTCAAGTTGGGCATATGCCCGGTTGATCTTACTGAGATTGCCTACTCTGTTCAGTGGTAAACGAACGATTCGGGATTGTTCTGCCAGTGCCTGCATAATGGATTGACGAATCCACCAAACTGCATAGGAGATAAATTTAAATCCTCTTGTTTCATCGAATCGCTGTGCTGCTTTAATAAGTCCAAGGTTTCCTTCGTTTATCAGGTCCTGCAAACTCAAACCCTGGTTCTGGTATTGCTTTGAAACAGAAACGACAAACCTCAGGTTGGCTTTTGTCAATTTTTCAAGTGCCAGTTTATCGCCTTGTTTGATTTTTTGAGCAAGTGTTACTTCTTCATCTGCCGTGATAAGATCAACTTTTCCAATCTCCTGTAAATATTTCTCCAGTGAAGCGGTATCCCTGTTCGTGACCTGCTTGATGATCTTAAGTTGCCTCATAAATCTTCTTGTAGTTTATAATTGACTGCATCAAAGAGAGATCAGTTATTGGGAAATAAAAAATCCCGAAATCATGCAATCTGTTTTCGGGATGTTTTACGCGTGGTATACTTTAATGTTTCACTATTTGTCGCGGTCAGGCTTTGGAATTAAAACTTTCCTTGAAAGTTTTAATTTGCCAGTTTTGCTATCAATATCGATTAGTTTTACTTTTACCTTATCACCTGTTTTCAATACACTTTCAACATCTTTAATGTGCTTCCAGTCAATTTCAGAAATGTGAAGCAATCCTTCTTTGTTAGGGATAATTTCGATAAAAGCACCAAAGTTTGTAATATTTTTAACGGTACCGAGGTAAACCTCTCCAACTTCAGGTACAGCAGTAATGGCTTTAATCCTGGCTTTTGCAGCTTCGGAAGAGGCCTTATCCGTACAGACAATATCAATGATCCCATAATCATCAACTTCTTCAATAACAATTGTACTGTTGGTTTCTGCCTGTATCTCCTGTATCACTTTTCCGCCAGGTCCGATGATCGCACCGATAAATTCTTTCGGAACAGTCATTTTCTCTATTCTTGGAACATGTTGCTTATAATCTTCTCTAGGTTCGCTGATGGTCTTTTCCATTTCATTCAGGATATGCAACCTGCCTTGTTTGGCCTGTTCCAATGCTTGCTGAAGAATTTCATAGGGAAGTCCATCAACTTTAATGTCCATCTGGCAGGCTGTAATTCCGTCTCGCGTACCTGTTACTTTAAAGTCCATATCACCCAGGTGATCTTCGTCACCAAGTATATCAGACAATACCGAGTATTTGCCGGACTTTGTATCTGTGATGAGTCCCATGGCAATTCCGGAAACCGGTTTCATTATTTTAACACCGGCATCCAAAAGGGCAAGTGTTCCTGCACATACGGTTGCCATTGATGAAGATCCGTTGGATTCCAGAATATCTGAAACAATACGAACCGTGTATGGATTATCATCAGAATTTGGCATTACCTGTTTGAGAGCTCTTAGTGCAAGGTTTCCATGTCCTACTTCCCGGCGGCTGGTACCTCTTAAGAACCTGGCTTCACCTGTTGAGAATGGTGGAAAGTTATAATGAAGGATAAAATTACTTTTGCCTTCTATTACAGCTCCGTCAATGGTTTGCTCATCCAGTTTGGTTCCAAGGGTGATTGTTGTTAATGATTGTGTTTCACCTCTTGTAAAGATAGCTGAACCATGTGCAGCAGGCAGGTAATCAACCTCCGTCCATATAGGACGAATTTCATCAAGTGCTCTTCCGTCAAGACGAATACTTTCATCCAGGATCATTCTTCTCATGGCTTCCTTTTCAACGTCATGATAATAACGGTCGATCAGGATACCTTTTTCTTCAAGTTCTTCCTCTGTAAAGTTTGCTTTAAACTCTTCCTTTACTTCATCAAATGAATCATGTCTTTCCTGCTTGGATGTTCCTTTTTTAGCAACAGCATAAACCTTATCATAAGTTTCTTTCCAGATCCTGTCTTTTAATTCCTCGTCGTTCTCCTCATGACTGTATTCTCTTTTTACCTTTGCTTTTTCAACCATTTCTGCCAATTCAAGCTGTGCTTTACATTGGATCTTAATGGCATCATGTGCAACTTTAAGTGCCTCAAGCATTTCCTCTTCAGAAATTTCCTTCATTTCACCTTCAACCATCATGATATTATCCATGGTAGCAGCGACCATAATATCCATATCCAATGTTTCCATATCAGTAAGTGAAGGATTTAGGATCATTTTACCATCTTTACGTCCTACACGAACTTCAGAAATGGGTCCGTTAAACGGAATGTCAGAAACGGCAATTGCTGCAGAAGCTGCCAATGCTGCGAGTGCATCGGGCATAATGTCTTTATCTGCAGACATCAAAGAAATCAGTACTTGTGTCTCTGCATGGTAATCATCTGGGAACAGTGGCCTTAGGGCTCTGTCCACCAATCGTGCAATTAAAATTTCATATTCTGAGGGACGGGCTTCCCTTTTGAAAAATCCGCCTGGGAACCTTCCGGTTGCGGCATATTTTTCCTGATAATCTACAGAAAGGGGAAGGAAGTCAACGTTTTCACGAGGTTCTTTTGAAGAAACAACCGTTGCTAAAAGCATTGTGTTTCCCATTTTTACTACTACAGAACCATCGGCCTGGGTGGCCAGTTTCCCGGTTTCTATATTTATTTCCCTGCCATCAGCAAGGGTAAATGATTTGTTTATTCCAGTTTTACTCATTATTAATTTTCTTATAAATACGAAAAAAGGCAATTTTTAATTGCCTTTCCCCGCTGTCAATTTTTTATTTTCTTATTCCTAGTTTCTTAATGATTGCCCTGTATCGTTCAATCTCTTTGTCCTTGAGATAATCAAGAAGTTTCCTTCTTTTACCTACCAGCAATATAAGGGCTCTTTCGGTCCTGTGATCCTTTTTATTGTTCTTGAGATGTTCAGTAAGGTGCTTAATCCTAAAGGTAAACAAAGCAATTTGTCCCTCTGAAGAACCTGAATCAAATTCCGACTTTCCGTACTCTTTAAAAAACTCTTTTTTCTTTTCTGCCGATAAATACATATTGTAATAATTTATAAATGCTTAGCTTGAAAATTTAGGGCTGCAAAATTAATATAAACTTTTTAATTAGCAAACAAATTATATAACAATTATTTTAGGTTGCTAATCCCCTGGTTAAAATAATTGCGGTCCAGGACTTTAACGAACTCCTGAAAAGCTTTTGTACGAGCATCTTCAGAGCTATAACCAACTCCTTTTAGGTCATTGATCTTTTTTGTCCAGATTCTTTGCTGGTATTTGTTATAGGCATTTAATTCACCGTTAAGGTATGCCGCATAAAATCCTCCTGCACTTTCTCCTCTTCTTATATCGAATGTCAGGTTGAATTGAAAATCGGCCGGTGAATCCGTTTGGATATTGTATCCGGCTTCCATGGCTTTTGAAATAAACAGATCAGTAAGCTTGTAGCAGTCGAGATCATGACAATTATTCTCACTTACATTTATGGATAAAACGGGTGCGACGAGGCTTATTTTTACAATGGCCGGTTCTGTGTCCAGGCTTGTGAGCATACTTCGAATAAACAGATCATCAACAGCTTTTATGGCGATCCCATTCAAGTCAAGTGTGGCAGATATTTGTTCAGAATTGTTATTTGAGCGAAAGACACCGGGCTGGATGGACAATATTCCGTTCTCACCGGAAATCCCATTATCTTTTCTCAAATAACCTCCTGTAAAGGCATATTTTACAGGTATTCCTTTAACGGCCTGATTATTAAACACTGTCCTGAATTGTATTGGATTGTCGGTGGTCTCTCCTCTTTTTATTGTAAAATCTCTTGAAACAGATTGAATTTTAATACCTGAGACGACGGAATTGATTGATGTAAGTAGTTTATTTCCTATGTCGGTGGATTCACCGTTAAGTTCAATCCTTGTATCCTCAGCCAGGTAATTATTAATTGCAAGTATCCCCTGGAGGTAGAATGTCATGGCTCCTGCCGGATCATTGTTCAACTGTTGTTGATGGCCATCCATGTATTTGCTTTTCGCCATAGCTAATGCTTCATTTTTTTTCTTTTCCTTTTTTTCCTGGTAGGTAATTTTATTTATCCTGTAATATACCCAGTATGAGTTGTCATTTTCATACGATTCCAAAGGTTCAAATCCTTCAAGGTAATCGTCTGTACTGGTCTTAATTTGCTGGTCGAAGTTATCCGTATGGCCATATTGTGTTTCGAAGGTGTAAAGCACGGATGTGGAACTGATCCTTACAGAGATATCCTGGGCCAGGTTGGCCAGTGCATCCTTCTTAGCCCTTTCAATGTATTCCAGTCTTGTTCCTGTTTTTTTTGCGGAACCAACTCCGGTATAATAACCTGTAACAATTGGCTTTTGTTTCATCCACAAAGGTTGTGCTTCCAGCTCTGCGGCCCGTTTTTTTGCAGCACAGGAAGTCAGTATAGCCAAAACGAAAATTATATACCACTTCATTCGTCTTCAGGATTATAACTGTTAATTTTAGATGCCATTTTGCTGATGGATTCTTTAACCAGGTCACCAAGCAAAGAGGTAGAAGATTTTATTTTTCTGTCAGCATCAAGTAATCGTCTCAGGGCTTTAATTTCATTCTTGTCATCTTTAATTATATCCTGGGTAGTTTTCCTCTCCTTGTATTTCCATGAGCCGGGAATCAATTTGTTTTTATTACCATCGAATGTAGCATAATGTACCTTGTCGGTTTTTTGCTTGTCGAAATTGCCGGTAACCAGCACAGCACTGTTTTCCGTTGCAATTAACTGAAAAGTAACATTGATCCTTGCATTGTTTTGTGCCCGGAATTCAAAATATTCGGTCTTGTGATAAACAGGTTTGTCAACTTCAGTTCCTGCTTCTGTTTTGATTTTGGTAACTTCTTTGATGTATCCCTTTTTCCTTGTTCTTTTTACTTTGCCCTGCTTTTTGTAGTATTCAGAGAGATTACCGGTTAAAATGGAATGAATCCCTGCAAGGTTAGCAGCCTGCAGATTGATATTGCCATCATCATGAATAGATACATTTAAAGCTGAGGGATCAATGAGTTGAATAAATGGATTATTCAGTTCAGTAATTTTAGTTCTTAGTTTAGAGCTTATTGACAGGGCCGCCGATTTATTCCTGTTTTCAGTGTATGTAAAATCATTCACCAGGATGGTGATCGTTCCTTTCTCTCTGGCTTCTTCTTTCAATACCATTGCCTGTTTGTAATCGCCTGCTCCATCAAGAACGAATTTATAGGTATAATACGCTTTCCGGTACAATCCGTTTTCAAGTAAGCTATTGGCTTCCCGGTATTTGGGCTCATATTTGGCAATAACAAGCTTCTCTTTTGTGTCTCTGTATTTATTATCAATATCAAGTATTTCTTTAAAAACCAGGTAGGCTGAATTAAATTCATCCCTGTTCAACTTGTCTATACCATCACCGTATTTTTGGTTCAGGTATTCACTTTTTACTTCTTCATAATATACTTTATTGCTTTCAGGGAAAGTCAGATTAACCCCAACAGCATTGATCTTATGGTAATATTTCCTGGCATCCAAGTATGAATAAACGGCATCTCGCTGATTGGACTGTTTGTAGTAATTCTGAAACTCTGTAAGCATTTGATCAAGGGCCAGCTGCCCATTTTTTCGCAATCCAAGTTTAGCATCTACATTGCTGTCTTTCCTTTTAACAGCTTCGTAGTAATAATCAGCAGCATCCTTGTATAGCCCCGCTTCTTCGAACTGGTTGGCTTTTTTTGTGTATCGTTTTGATGCACACCCTGTAAGAAGTAAAACCGAAAGTAATAGCAACAGGTACTTATTCATAATGATCAGTATAAATCATCTAATTGTACAAAAGATAAAAAGTAATGCGAAAGTAAATAATAAATGAAGATTTACATAAATCGAACCAGTTGTTTTTCAGTTCAAGAAAAAATGTGGTTCCTTATTTCTACTTCCCTTCAAGGAGGTAGCCATTAAGCATGGGGAGTAATTTTTTGGAATCGATGGGTTTGGAAATATAATTATCACAACCGGCTTCCATACATTTCTCTCGTTCACCGGCATGTGCATAGGCTGTTTGGGCGATTATAGGCAGGTCATTCCGGTGCTTTTTTATCAAACGTGTAGCATCGTGCCCATTCATTTCGGGTAACTGAATGTCCATAATAACAACATCAATTTTAGGATTGGATTTGCAAATCTCAACCGATTCCTTGCCGTTCTTGGCATGGATAATCTTAGCTTGTGTATCCTCTAAGTATGTTCGTAATAAAAAGAAACTTGAATTATCATCTTCAACGATCAATATTACTTTATCTTTCCATAAATATTTAGTCCTCGTTTTTGTTTTAATTGCAGGAGAAGGTTTATCAACCACATCGATGGTGATAAATGGAATGGTAAAATAGAAAGTGCTTCCTACACCAACTTCCGACTCAACACCGATTTGACCACCCAGAAGTTCAACCAGTTTTTTTGATATTGTTAAACCAAGTCCTGTTCCCCCAAATTCTCTGGTTGAGGAGTTGTCCACTTGCTGAAAGCGGTTATAAACAATTTCCAGTTTGTCGCCCGGGATCCCGATGCCGGTATCCTTTACACAGAATTTTAATTCTTTACCCGATTTGTCATGGTTGATATAATAGCTGATTTCAACGCTGCCTTCATGGGTGAATTTAATGGCATTATGTACAAGGTTGGTCAGGATTTGTTTAATCCTGTATGGATCAGAAAAGACAATAATGTCTTTCTTTGATTGCGGCCGGACAATATTTAGATGTATATGTGATTTTTTCGCCTGTTGTTTGGTTTTTTGAAATGTCAGATAAAGTTCGTCCATGATGTTGTCGATGTTGCATGAACTTTTATGCAGCTCCAATTCGTTTGCTTCGACTTTTGAAATGTCTATTATGTCGTTGATTATATTGAGTAGCAGATTTCCTTTGCTGACAATGATGTCAATGTACTCATTTTGTTTTTCCAGAGGATTTCCCGATTCCTTAAGCAATTCTGAGAATCCTATAATGGCATTCATTGGTGTACGGATCTCGTGAGACATGTTTGCCAGGAATGCGGATTTCAGTTTGTCGGATTTCTCAGCTTTGTTCTTGGCTTCTTTAAGCTGTATGTTTATGTCTTCAAGTTCTTTCGTTCTTTGTTGAACCAACTCTTCCAGGTGGTTCCTGTGGTTCATCAGCTCTTCTTCTGCGAGTTTTTGATTGTTAATATCACGAACGGTAGCCTGTAATACTTCCTTTTTATTCAACTTCATTTTTGTCAACAAAACGGTGGCGAAAAACTCTGAACCATCCATCCGCTTGTGTTTCCATTCGAAATAATTAGAGCCCTTTTCAATTGCCGTTTCCATCATTTGCTGAGCCTTTATGGAAGATAATGTACCGTCGGGCTGGTATTCAGGAGACAGGCTTGCGGGTTCCTGGGAAATAAACTCAAATTCGTCTTTACAACCAAATATTTCAATCGTGGCATCATTCCCTGCAAAAAATCCGGTTTCAGGGGTCAGCATCATGATGGCATCCCGTGAAGAATTGTATAGGGTTTTGAACTTCAGTTCACTTTCCTGAAGTGCTCTGGTGGCTTTTACCTTTACATCGATATCATGAACTGCAGTAATTCGAACTGATTTGCCCCGGTGCTCAGTCATCTTTCCCTGGATTTCACAGAAAAAAGTACTACCGTTCTTACGGCGGGCTCTTGCTACATATGGTTCTTCATATCCGGCAATAATATGTTTTTTTACGATTTCCTTGGATTCCCTCGCAAAAAGTTCTTCTCCTCTCATCCCAGTCAATTCATCGTATTCGTAACCAAACATTTCACAAGCGGTTTGATTAGCATCGAAGCAAATGCCGTTTTCTGAAAGAAAAACAGCTTCAAAGGATGCATTGGCCAACCCTCTGTATCTTTCCTGAGAATCTTTGAGGTCGTGTTCAACCATTATTCTTTCGGTAATATTTCTTACCGTGGTAAGAACACCCGTTGTATTTCCCGAATTGTCAAAAATCGGGGCTTTAATGACCTGAAACCAATCTTCCAGGTTTTCTCCTATGCTTGCCTTCCGTTCAAAAGTTTTTGTTTTGCCCGATTCAAGAACTTCAAGGTCACTGTCGCGGTATATTTTGGCCTGGTCGGGTGGGTAGATGTCCAGGTAAGTTTTTCCAATTATATCTTCCTTTGCCTTATTCATATACCGGCAGAAAGCAGGATTTACAGCCTGGATTACCGAGTTCCTGTCAAGCAGGATTAACAGGTCAGGAGAAACTTCAAAAATTGCTTTTAGCTGGTTTTGCTGCTCGTTATATGCCTTTTCAAATTCTTTCTGTTTAGTAATGTCAGATATATTGACAAGGCTTTGGATGATCTCTCCTTTTTCATCTGTAACAGGAACAGCGTTTATATTTACGATTCTGCTTTGGCCAAGTTTATCCAGAACTTCAACTTCATAGGGCGGAACATTTTTTCCTGATAGCCTTTCTTTGAAGTTAGCAGAAATAGTTGCTTTGGCTTTGTCAGTTAAAAAGGGAAGTTCCATGAAGTTTTTACCAATGACCTCCTGTGGCATGTAACCAAGCCAGTCATAAACCCGACCGTTTACATCGGAGACAACACCACTTTTTTCAAGCAGGACAATGGCCTCAGGGTATTTGTCAAAAATTTTTCTGTATTTGTTCTCTTCGGATCCTGGCATATTGATACTAGGAATGTTCTTCAATGAAGCATTTTCAGAATCAAGGCGTCGCGACACCTTATTCCTCTCCTCATTTTGTTTGTGATGAGCGCGGGGCATTCCAGGGTAAAAGTTTCCTTTTGTAGATAATTATTAGAAACGAAAATAATAAAAATAAGTTTCGATATTACATCAACCTTTTGAATCAAAAAGCTTGTGATACAGCAACTTTAAATTAATACTGACAGTTAACCAAATGATCAATCGTTTTGTTCAGGTTGGTTTTGATAATCAAGGTGTTTTTTAACAAAGGACAGGTCTGAGTACGTTATTGTATCATCCAGATTTTCCTTTGCTTGCTTTAATCCGGCTTCCGGATTTTCTTTAAAATAATTCATAATTACCTGTGCTGTCTGTCTGTCCACAAATTGCTGAAGCTTTAATTCACCTGTGCCCACAAAATAGGCCAGATGACCTTCAATGGTTCTTGGGATCAATTGCCTGATTTGAGCAATTTGGTCTATTGTCTTTCCTTCTCTGAACAATTCCTTGCTCATTGTTTTGGTATCCTTTTTTTTAACTTTTACCTTTTGCAGAACAGGATCCATTCTGGCTGAAATACTTTTATTCAAACAATACTCAAGAACAACTTCTAATATTTCATCCCCGAATTGTTTAAGTTTACCAGGCCCCATACCTTTAATGGCTTTTAGCTGATCCTTGTTTCCGGGTAAGTTGTTGGAAATAGCAAGCAATAATTTCTGGTGGGCCACCAGGAAATGCGGAACATCAGCTTCTTTTGCAATTCTATTTCGCCAAACTTTCAATGCCTCAAACAGGTTGGGATGGTCAGATGTTAATTTTACATCTGTTTTTGGGACAATTGATTTACTGTCGGGTTTCTGCAAAATTGCTTTTGCCCTTACATTGAGGTATTCCTTGAGGTTGAAGCCGGATTGGCTATAAGAAAGACACGATTGTTTTATATTGGTTAACTCTTTGATTTTGAGTAGAATTTCGTTGATGGATTTTTTAACGGCTTTATTATCTGTATCAAATGAAATCTGATGATGTGGCCGAATAACATTTTGCTCTGTTTGTTGAAGAAAGTAACTGCTTCCTTTTTTTATCCGGTCAATATATTGAACATTGGAGTCATCATTTTCCTGACTGGAAGAAAGCTGCCTTAGCTGTTTTGTAAATTTCTCAGCAACGACCATCATAGGCCGGATTCCTTTTTCAAGAATTTCATTTAAGATCTCTGACAGATTTCCCAGAATAATGTTTTCATTTTCGACGGTTATCTTCAGGCATTTGTCAAGTTGGTAACGGATTTGCCGGAAGTTGAACATTTCTTCCAAAAGGTCAAGCTGATAATTTATTTTAGAATCCAGCATCACTTTTTGGTCAGGTTGATTCTCTTCAATGTTTTTGTTAAAGCTGCTTACGGAGCGATCACAAATGATTGCATCGTCAATTACCTGGCTGCTGAGTATCAAACCTTCTAGTGTTTTACAACGGCTCAGTGCAACATATGTTTGCCCATGGGCAAAAGCTGCTTTTGCGTCGATAATTGCTTTGTCGAACGTTAGCCCCTGGCTTTTATGAATGGTGATGGCCCAGGCGAGTCGTAAAGGGTATTGCACAAATGATCCGGCAATTTCTTCTTCAATTTCCTTTGATCTGTTGTTAATTGTATATTTTACATTATCCCAAAATTCCCGGCCTATTTCAATGCTTTCTTTTTCGTTTTCACTTTGTACATAGATCAATTCATCATCAATATCCACAACCCTCCCTATTTTCCCATTGAAGTAACGTTTGTCAGGAGAACTGTCATTCTTGATGAACATCACCTGGGCACCAACTTTCAGTTTCAGGAATTGATCTGTTGGAAACGAATATTCAGGGAATTGCCCAGATATTTCAGCTTCAAATGTATATTCATTTTTATCCACTTTTTTTAACCGGCCCTCATTTATTCTGTTAGCACTGGCATTATGGGTTGTGAGGGTTATGTATCCCTCGTCTTCCTTAGGAACATAACCTGGCTTGTGTCGCTGTTTAAGTTTTTCAATTGATTCCAACGATAATTTGTCTTCCCGGATTTCATTAAGAATTTTTATAAAAGCATTGTCCTGCTGGCGATAAATTTGTTTTAATTCTATACTTATGGCATTTGATTTCATGAAGGATTTGCTGCTGAAAAAGAACATGGTTTCATAAAATGGCCTTAGTAAATTCCATTCGTCTTCTTTAACAACTGGGGCCAATTGTTGAAGGTCACCGATCATAAGCAATTGTACTCCGCCGAACACCCGGTTTTTATTCTTGTATTTTCTAAGAACTGTATCAATTCCATCAAGCAGATCAGCACGAACCATACTGATCTCATCAATTATCAACAGGTCAAGAGAACGGATAATATTGATCTTTTTTTTGTTGAACTTCCTGATGAACCTGTTTTGTCCATTTTGGTTTGAGGGAAATTCCAGCCGGTTTGGCAAAATGGGCCCAAAAGGCATTTGAAAAAATGAGTGAATGGTTACTCCCCCGGCATTAATGGCTGCAACACCTGTCGGTGCAACAACAACCATTCTTTTTGGAGATACCTCTTTTAACTTATGTAAAAATGTTGTTTTACCGGTTCCTGCCTTTCCTGTCAGGTAGATGTTCCTGTTAGTATACTGCACGAAATCAAAGGCAAGGTCCAGTTCCTGGTTTTGCTTCATGTTGGTTAGGTTTAGAATTAATAAAAAGTCTCGTAAAGATATTAAATTTTGATAAAAACGGGAAGTATAGGAAGCGAAACATTAGATTAGTTATTGTTGTTATTTTTTTATACCTTTAATGCCATGAGAATCCAAAGATATAAGGAATCGGGTAACTGTTGAATTCTCAATATTTTTTCCAGAATTTTTTTTGAAATACTGTTGTCAAGTTTCGAATTGAGGAATGTAACACAAAGGTTAATTGGTAAACCTTTTTTGTGTATGGTTCTGCTGTTCAATAGAAAAGCTTTATGCTGTCTGTTTTAGTAAAGCAGGATATATAGTAGCCAGATCTCTATGGATAAACCAAAGGAATATAAAAAATGAAGAAAGAAAAAAAAACCAGGGAAGAACTTTTAGAGGAGATAAACCGGTTAAGGCTGAAAGTTGTTCAATACGAGCAAGCTGAGGACATAAAAAAGCAGAAAAATGCAGAAGAAAAGTTGAGGGAGACCATAGCGAGGCATACAGCAATGATTGAAAACATTGGTGATGTTATTGCCATTGTGGATGAAAATGGGATGATAATTTATCAAAGTCCAAACGTTGAAAGGTGGTTTGGATGGAGTCCAGAAGAACTGATAGGTATTAACGGATGGGATAAAATGCATCCTGATGATATTGAGCGCATTGAAAAAGAATTCGTTAAACTGCTTCAAAAAGAAACACCTTCAACCGTTGAATACCGTTTTTTATGTAAGGATGGAAATTATAAATGGATTGAGCTGACAGCAATAAACCGAATAAATGATCCTGTTATAAATGGCGTGCTTCTCAATTATCGTGATATCACAGAGCGAAAGATCGCCTCAAATAAGTTGGAAAAGAGTGAAAAGAAGTTCAGAAACATATTTGAAAACTCACCGGATATAATTGCAATATCTGATGTAGAAGGAAATTTCCTGGATATCAATCGTGGTTCAGCTGGTCTTACAAGGGAACAAATTATTGGAACCAATGCCGGAGACTACGTTCAAAAACAAGAATATCATAAATTTAGAAGCGCAGCTAATGAAGCTATTAAGACGGGGAAACCGCAAACTTATGAGCCGATAATGATTGCACCCGATGGGGAAAAAATTTATTGGAACAATAGAGTATCTGCACTGAAAACACATGATGACGAGACAAGATTAGTTTTTATATTCACAAATATTACTGAGCAGAAGATAGCGGAGAAAAAAATCATCGAAACCCAGTTAAACTTAACCAGGGCCCAGGAGATTGGCAAAATTGGAACCTGGACCTATAATATCCAGAAAAATAGTCTTGATTGGACAGATGAAAATTATAAGATCTACGGAATAAAACAAGGAACTCAGGTTACCCCTGAGATATTCTCAAAATGTATTCATCCTGATGACTTAGATTTTGTTAATCAGAAATGGGAGTCAGGAATGGCAAATGGTAAATTTGATATTGAATACCGTCTTTTGGTAAAGGGTGAAATAAAGTGGGTACGGGAAAAAGCAGATATTACCTTTGATAAAGACGGGTTACCTTTAGAAGCAGTCGGCTTTACTCAGGATATTACTGATCGTAAGATTGCAGAATTAGCCCTTAAAGAAAGCCAAGCGTTCAATGAATCCCTACTAAATGCAACACCTGACCTGATCTACATTTATGACCTGAATAAGCAGAAGAATGTTTACAGCAATACAGGCATAATAAATATTTTAGGCTATTCTGCAAAAGAAGTAAAAAGAATGGGAAATAAGTTGTTACCAACTTTGGTGCATCCTGATGATTTTGCGGATTATATTAAAAAAATCCTGCCTCTTTATCAAACAGCCGATGACGGAGAATTGATAGAGCATGAATACAGGATGAAACGCAAAGATGGAGTTTATTGCTGGCTCCATAGTAAAGAATCCATATTTACCCGCAATCCAGATGGCAGCCCTAATCAGATATTTGGATTGGTAAGTGATATAACTGAGCGCAAGGCAGCTGTTGAAGAAATAGAAACCTTCTGGAACGTATCTCCTGATCTCATCTGTGTAGTAAATTACGAAACAACCCATTTTGTTAGGATTAATCCGGCATTTACAAAAACATTAGGATACAAGGAATCGGAATTGCTTGATCATTCCTTAATGGATTTTGTTCATCCTGATGATATTGCATCAACTGTTGAGGTGATAGAGAAACAGTTAAAAACAGGGGAGATTGTTATCGATTTTACAAATCGGTGTCTGTGCAAAGACGGTTCCTATAAATACCTTGACTGGGTATTACGACCATTACAAGAGAAAGGTTTAACTTATGCCATGGCACGTGACGTATCATCACAAGTGCTGGCAGACAAGGAAATCGTAGAAGCCAAAGAAACAGCTGAGCGTTATCTTGATCTGGCCGGGAGTATGTTTGTTTCATTAAATACTTCCGGGGAGATTCTGTTACTGAATCAAAAAGCATTGGATATTCTTGGGTATTCAAAGAAAGAATTGATGGGTAACAATTGGTTTGATATCTGTATCCCGAAAGAAATTAATTCAGAGGTCAAAAAAGTATTCAACCAAGTGGTGACTGGCAATATGGAAGGAGTGGAGCATTATGAGAACGAGATTATCACAAAATCCGGTGAGCGGAAATTAATTGCCTGGTACAACTCTTTCATCAAAAATGAAACCGGTGCAATAACTTACCTTCTTAGCTCAGGAGTTGATATTACTGAAAGCAAAAAAACAGAGGAAATTTTAAGCAGGACAATCTCCTTGCAACAAGCCACCCTTGAGTCAACTGCAGACGGAATTTTAGTAGTAGACCTTGAAGGCAGAATAGTTGATTACAACAAAAAATTTACGGAAATCTGGAGCATGTCTGATTCAATTATTCCTCAGGGAAAAATAAAAGACCTTGTTGCTCCGGAGAATGCTGAGTTTGCTATGAAACACATTATAGGGCAGTTGGTTGATCCTGAGAAATTCATTTCCAGAGTACAATCATTGTACAATACACCGGATGCTGAAAGCTTTGATGTGCTTCATTTCAAGGATGGAAGAATTGTTGATCGTTATTCAAAACCACAGTCCATTGAGGAAAAACCCGTTGGAAGAGTTTGGAGTTTCCGTGATGTTACTGAATTCAAAAAAGCCCAGCTGGAATTGCAGGATAGTGAGACCAAATATAAAAACCTGGTTGAGACAGCTGTCGATGCAATTTATTTATTGTCGGATGACGGGGTTATCATTGAGACTAACCAGGGTGCATGTAATATGCTTGGTAAATCAAAGGATGAAATAATTGGTTCTACGTATGAATCAATAGATCCTGATTTTCCTTTAAATAAGTTTAGTGATTTTTGGAATAAAATCCCCTTTGACGAACAGAAAATATTTGAAACAAATCATCTTAAAAAGGATGGAACCATGGTTCCAGTGGAAATCAGCAGCATAAAATACTTGCAGAACGAAAAAGTGTTTTTCTATGGCATTGCCAGGGACATAACAGATCGAAAAAAGAGTGAAAAAGAATTGACAAAATACCGTGCTCATCTGGAAGATTTGGTTAAAGAACGTACAAATGAGCTGGAAAAATCCAATGTGCAGCTTGCTCGCTTTAATAAACTTTTTGTTGGCCGAGAGTTCAGAATAAAGGAATTGAGGGATAAGGTTAAGGAACTGGAAGAGATAATTACAAATCGGAAAAAATGATTCTTTTACAAGATTCTGAGATAGATTCTTCTTTTCTGCATACATTTCCAAAACCCTGAGGAGGAATATTCGGTATAATAAATTGTGTACTTTTATATCTTATATAACCCAAAGATTGATAGAATTGAATTTATGAATGGAACTCTGGAAAATTTACCCAATGGTGAATCTTGCTATGCTACCCATGTTTGTTGGCACGGAATCAAAAGAAATGAATTGTTAAAGGCTGGAAACGAATCTGTATTTCCCCGGCAATTACAACATTCCCTTTGATGTTCTTTACCGCCTTTCCCGTTTCCAAAATTCTTTGTCTATTAGTCGGGAATATGATTCGATGAATATTGCTATGATAAATTAAATCAACAATAAAATAAACCATGAAGGATCAAAAAAGCATACTTATCGTAGATGACGATGTGGAAATATGTGAAACATTTAGGTTAATTTTTATTAAGGAAGGCTACCAGATCGATATAGCAAATAACGGGAAGGAAGCTCTTGAAAAGGTAAAAAAACAGTTCTATAACCTTGTTATTCTAGACATACGGTTGCCTGGCATAACAGGTGTTGATTTACTTAAACCCTTTAAAAAACTTCATCCTGAAATGGCCATTATCATGGGCACCGCTTTTGCAACTCTTGAAAACGCGATTCAAGCCCTTAACGAAGGGGCTTCCTATTATATTACAAAACCGTTAAAACCAAATGAAGTTATAGCTGCAGTAAAAGCAGCGCTTGAAAAACAGAATCTGGTTCTCGAGAACAGGAGGTTATTCAAGGAGGCCCAGCAGGAAATAAAAGAAAGAAAGAAAACGGAAAAGGAACTTCAGATGCATCGCGACCAGCTTGAAGAATTGGTGACGATCCGGACAAGGGAGATAGAAGAAAAGAACAAAAAACTTCAGGAATTTAATCAATTGTTTGTGGGCCGTGAATTCAGGATTAAAGAACTGAAAGAGAAAGTAAAAAGGCTCGAACTGGACTTAATAAGAGCAAAAGAATAAATTCCGGATTTAGTATTTTTATAGCCATTATGCTATACTATTTCCGGAAAAAGGCCGGATTAAACCAAGAGATATGAAAAGCGTCGTCAAAACTAAAGAACAACTACTGGATGAGAACAAGCTTTTAAGGGCCAAGATTACCGAGCTGGAAAAGAACAGGGAAATATCACAAATCATTGCTGAAAATACAAGCGACAACATTGCCATCACAAGCTTTGATCTAAAGGCCAAATACTTGTATGTTAGTCCCTCCGTAAAACATGTCCTGGGTTATGACCCTGAGGAACTGATTGGCAAATCATTCTTTGACTTCATTCATCCCAACGATAAAAAGGCTTTGTTGCCTTTGCTCAAAAAATACCTTGGTTTAATTATAAATAAAGTACTTCACATCGAGGATCCTCAAATTAAAGAAACGATTAGTTTCAGGTTTAGAAATAAATCAGGGAATTGGAGGATTATGGAAAGTACCATAAACTTTATCGGTAAAAACTTACTGGCCGTCACCAGGGATATTACAGAGAGGAAAAAGGCAGAGGAAGAGAGCCGAAAATTCACCAAAATTATCGAAACCACAAAACAATCGGTGATCATTACCGATATAGAAGGTCAAGTCCTTTATGTAAATCCAAGTTACTATGCTTATAGTGGATTCAAACCAAAGGAAGTGATTGGACAGCACATGTTTGGTTTTACAACTGATTTTGGGGCGGGGAAATTACAAAATGAAATTATACCTGCTTTATTTAAGGATGGTAACTGGCAGGGAGAAATGGAAGTTATAAAAAAGAATAAAAAGATCTTCCCCATATCTTTGATCTGTTCCCTGCTTTCCGATGAAAACAATAATCCGGAATGTTTTGTTGCTTTATTTACAGATATAAGCAATAAAAAGAAAGCTGATGCAGAGCTTCAAAAATACCGGAATCGTCTGGAGGAACTGGTTGATGAAAGAACTAAAAAAATAGAAGACCAGAAAGATGAGTTGGAACGGTTTAATAAATTATTCGTTGGCAGAGAGTTTAGGATCAAAGAGTTAAAAGATGAATTATCCAGGTATCAGAATAAATTCGGGGTACTCGATTAAGTCCGTAAAAGATGGAAAAACAACATGACATTATAAATTTTATTACAGAGTTTGATAAGTCTTCCGGACATTTTGTAACATCAAAACTTGTTGAAGAAATAGTAACCTATATTTCCAGGAAGTTACAATTGAAAAGAGTTTCGGTTGCCATACTGAATCCTGACAAAAGTGGATTTATAATCCGGGATGTAACCTTCTCAATCAAAGAACTGGAATATGGTAGAATGATTCCATATGAATCAATGAAAATTGATGAAGTAGTGAATAACCATCAGGCAGTTTATCGGCCGGATATTAAAAAAGAAAAAAACTTGTCGGATGTTGAGAAGAAATTACTTGCAGGAGGATTAGCATCTTATTTTACTTGTCCACTTATTTCAGAGGGAATTTGTATTGGAACCTTAAATGCAGGCTCAGAAATTATTGACGGGATTTCTGAAGATAAAAGGCAAATGTTGGCATATATAGCTCCCAAAATTGCATACGCACTGAAAAACTCCATGCTTGTAGAGCAATTAATAGAGAGTGAAAAATTATTAAATAATGCTCAGGAGGTTTCTCTGTTGGGAAGTTGGAAATGGGAATTCGGATCCAACGTTGTTACATGGTCTGATCAGATGTTTCGATTGTTGGGCTATGAGCCGGAAGAAGTGATTCCAAGCAGTGAAATAGCTAAATCACATGTACATCCCGATGACCTTGATTTATATGTCACATCAATTGACCAGGCATTAAAGAACCAAAAGAATTTTTCATTTGTGAATCGTGTAGTTTGTAGAAACAAAACACAAAAGTGGGTGCATTCCCATGGTAATATTGTGTTCGACGAGAATGATAACCCTAAAGGAATGTTAGGTACAGTTCAGGACATTACAAAACAAAAGAAAATTGAGGAGGCACTCAGATATGCAGAAGGATTTTCAGGGTCAGTCCTTAATTCTCAGATTGATACTTTCTTTCTATTCGAACCTGAAACAGGTAAAGCCATAAGATGGAATAAGGCATTTAAAGATATAACTGGTTATACGGATGAAGAGATAGGCCGTTTTAAGGCACCGGATAAATATTATGGTGAAGAGGATCTTAAAAAAGCTTCAAAGTTTATTCCTCAAATTCTGAAAACCGGCAGTGGAATGATTGAGATGGACCTTGTATGTAAGGATGGCAGCAAGGTCCCGACGGAATATAAAGCTTCTGTGGTGAATGATAAACAGAGGAATCACATGTATATTATTTCCATCGGACGTGATATTACCAGACGCAGAGAAGCTGAAGCTATGGAGAGAGAGAATTCCGAAAGGCAGAAACTGGTCCTGAACTCTCTTCCAATTGTTTTTTATACCGGAGATCCTAAAGACAATATGGCTACAACCTGGATAAGTGAGCAAGTGGAACAACTTACAGGTTATAAAGCTAAAGATTTGATGTCTGATAACAATTTCTGGTCCGATCGCTTACACCCGGACGACAAAGTGAAAACAATTGCTAAATACAATTCAGTCCTGACTAAAGGCTATGTTGAAACGGAATACCGTTGGAAAACGGCATTTGGAACCTATAAATGGTTCCAGGATAAAATAACGTTGATCAAAGATGAAGAAAATAAGCCTAAACAAATAATTGGAATCTGGATAGATATAAATGAACGTGTTGTTGCTGAAGAGATGTTAAGGGAGAGTGAAGAAAGATTCAGGGGTGTATTTGAGAATTCGACCATTGGCCTCTACCGGACCTCAGCTGATGGCAGGATACTAATGGCTAATTATAGGCTTATAAAAATGATGGGTTATTCTTCTTTTGACGAAATAAAAAAGCGTGACTTAAATAAGGAAGGATTTGGGCCGGGTTATTCCCGAAACAAATTTGTTAGCCTTTTGGAAAAAGAAGATATGATTTCTGGCCTTGAATCCCAATGGGTAACCAAAGATGGGAATTTAGTTTTTATTCGTGAAAGTGCACGTGCAATTCGTAACGAAAAGGGGAAAGTGATCTATTATGAAGGAACAGTTGAAGATATTTCAGACCGCAAAAAAGCGGAGCAGGAACTTCAGAAAAAGATGCAAAAGCTGGAACAGTGGCATAAATTAACCATTGGCAGGGAAATTAAAATGATCAAACTTAAAGACGAGGTCAATAAATTATTAGAGAACGCTGGAAAAGCACCAAAGTATAAAATTCCTGAACAAATAAAGTAAGGGCAAGTTTAAATAATAGTGCTAAAGATGTTTACCTGAGATGGTATTATGATGAAAAAATCGAGTAAAGATAATTTTGCTGGGAAAACCAGGGATCAGCTTATTGAAGAGTTGAAAAGGCTGCAAAAGGAAAATTCTGTTTTAGCAGATACCAAAAAAGCCTTGGATCAAACGGAGGAGAATTTTTATAATGTATTTAACGGTGCACCGGACGGTATCATACTCGTGGATGAAAAGGTAAAAATATTGGATGTAAATGATGCTTTCCTGGAAATTACGGGTTTTACGAGAGCTGAAATTATTGGCAAAACAGGATTGTACCTGGCAAGAAAGTTTGCTGCGAAAAGTGTTTTAACCCAGGTTTTGAGGATTGTTAAAAAGGTTTTGGCAAAAGAACCTACGGTACCCTATACGCTGGCGTTCAGAGGAAAGATCATTGAAGTAAAATCAAAACAGTTACATAATTCTAAAAACAGCATAGGGATCATCAGGGATATATCTGAACGGCATAAAAGGGAAGAAAAATTGACCCTCCTGAAAGAAAAAGCAGAAGAAAGTGAACATAAATTCTGGGCGATAGCCAACCAGTCTATCGATGGTATCACATTAGCTGATCATGAAGGAAATTATACTTATGTAAATCCGGCATTTTGCAAAATGATGGGTTATTCTGAAGAGGAGATCCTTCAGAAAACGGTCTTTGATATGAAAGCACCTCAGCAGGATAAAGGTTCTTTTGCACGTTCAATGGCTAGCCATGAAGGTGTAGCGATACAAGTTGTTTTGCAAAGGAAAGATGGATCCCAATTCACTTCAGAGGTAGTGGGTAAAAGAATAATTATTCATGACAAACCTTTTGTGTTGGGAACTATCCGGGACATAACCAAACGAATAAAAGCAGAGGAAGCATTGCAGGAAGAACACGAACGATCCCAGAAATACCTTGATGTTGCTGGTGTTATGTTTATGATCTTAAATACCGACGGAGAAGTCACTTTAGTTAATCAAAAAGGCTGTGAGATTCTTGGCTGTCAGCAGAAAGAAATCCTTGGCAAAAACTGGTTTAAAAATTTCCTGCCTGAATCAGGTAAAAAAGAAATAACTTCTCTGTTTAGTAAAATTATTGAGGAGGACTTTGAACCTACAACATATTATGAGAATCATGTTCTGTCAGCAGATGGTAGCAAACGACTTATCGCCTGGAACAATACTGTATTAAGGGATAAAAACAACAAAGTTATTGGTACGCTTAGTTCAGGCCAGGACATTACTGAACAAAGGCTGGCAGAATTAGCCTTGCAGGAAAGCCAGAGACAATTGGCTACACTTTTAAACAATCTACCCGGAATGGTTTACAGATGTAAACTGGATGCGGACTGGACAATGGAATTTGTAAGTGAAGGTGCGCTTAGCTTAACAGGATATTGTCCTGACGAATTGATTGGAAACTCAAGAATTTCATATGCTAATGTCATTCATTCTGACGACAGGCAAATGGTTTGGGATTTGGTGAAAGAAGCTAAGACTACCAACGAACCTTTTCAGCTTACCTACAGAATTGTAACTACCAATGGTAAGGAGAAATGGGTTTGGGAACAGGGCCAACATATTGCTCCGACAAAAATGAAACCCCTGATTTTAGAGGGATTTATCACCGATATAAATGAAAGTAAAATTGCAGAGGAAAAAGTAACAGAACTAGCTAAGCTTGAAAAAAAGAAAACCAAAGAACTTGAAGTTTCTCTTCAACAGTTACAGGTCGCCCAGGATGCTACACTGAACATGATGGAGGATTTAAACAGAGAAATTGATGAAAGGATAAAAATAGAGGACAAACTAAAAGTTCAAAGAAGTGACCTGGAAAAAAATGTAAAACGCAGAACTGTTGATCTTGAGAAATCACAGGCATCACTGGCGCTGCTTCTTGAAGATGTAAATGAATCAAGGGAAGAATTAAAAGAATTGAACATGAATCTTGAAATTGCAAACAAAGAACTCGAAGCTTTTGCTTATTCAGTTTCCCATGACCTTAGGGCTCCCTTAAGGCATATTGATGGATTTACCAAAATGTTAAAGAAAAACCTTAGCCAGACCAGTGACAAGATTGAATATTATTTTGAAAAGATCTCTGAATCTTCCAATAGCATGGGAGAGATGATCGACGGCCTTTTGTCATTTTCAAGGTTGGGTAGAAAATCACTGCAAGTTACATCCGTTGATTTGAATAATATAGTGGAGGTAGTCATTAAACAATCCAGCCAGCATATTGCCCATAGAGAAATAGAATGGAAAATAGGTAAAATGCCAGTGATAAGGGCCGATAAGACACTTTTAAAGCTTGTTATTGAAAATCTTATTTCCAATGCAATCAAGTTTACATCAAAAAATGAGAAAACCTTAATTGAAATCGGTGAATGTAATAATCCGGATAAGCTACCTACTTTCTTTGTTAAAGATAATGGAGTAGGATTTGATATGGATTATGTGGATAACCTGTTCGGTGTTTTTCAGCGTTTACATAGTAAAGATGAGTTTGAAGGAACTGGAATTGGTCTGGCAAATGTTAAACAGATCGTTAAAAAACATGGAGGCGACATATGGGCAGAAAGTAAAGTTGATGAAGGAGCCACTTTCTATCTGAAATTTCCATAATAGCTTATCTTGTCATTACAATCTTTATTCTTTCTGTAGTTAATTTAAATAAATTTCTTATTGGATTTTAGATGGATTTTTCTATGTCTTAATCAGACATGAAATTCTAATATTGGTATTTGATTCCAATATTGAGAATTTCGTTCTTTTATTTAAATCGTAAAGCTCAGAATATGAGCTATTTATATTTTTGATTTGGCTTGGGTATTGTTTTTGTATCAAATAATCCAACATGTATTTCAAAATTGAAACTTGAAATACCCATCCTATTTGATTGATTTTGTGCATTAGATGATTAAGCTCAAAGGGCTAAATACTCTGATGTTTTAGTAATTGAGCTATACCCTATAAAATTACTTACAGACCCTCTTCTGAAAAATAGGTTCACCAGTTTGGAACGAATGGTTTTATTTATATATCAATCTAAAGTTTACAATTATGAAACATCTTTACTTTTTGACAAAACCGACGAATGCTATTATTCTCAGCATTTTTCTGCTATTCTTTATTTATGCCAATTATGCAACGGCACAAACTACCTGTTATCCCACAGCAAGTAATTATTGGACAGGAACAACTGATGGTACAACAAAAACCGATGTTAGCGAAGTAAGAGGGTACTCTTCAGAAGATGGGTGGTTTATGTTCGATATCTCAGCTATACCTGATGGATCTTTTATTACTTCTGTCGAGTTTCACGGGTATGTTAATAACACCAACTGGCCTTATTGGTCAATGACTCCTGTAACTTCTGATCCACTTACTGCTGGCGCTGCAGTTTTACACGCAGATATTATTGCTGAAGCTTCAGCTGGATATTATTTATATCAAGATGAAGGTTCTGGATATACAACGGGCTGGAAAGTTCATACTTTGGGGGGTACAGCAAATACAGATCTACAAGCTGCGCTTACCCAGGACTGGTTTGCAATGGGTATGGTTAGTAGGGATAACAGTACAACTTATTATATTAATTGGGATGGCTGGAATGAAACAAATGTACCTTATATTGTTGTTAGTTATTCGGAGCCAGTTTTTTATGCCGAAGGATTTGAAGGAGGTGCATTTGGAACCTGGACTAATTCATCATCTGATGATTTTAACTGGACAAATAAAACGGGGGGTACTAACTCAAGCAATACGGGCCCTAGCGGTGCAAATGAAGGCACACGATACATTTATACAGAAACTTCCAGCCCGGTAACAAATGGCGATATTGCTATTCTGGAAAGTCCTGGATTTGATTTTACATCATTATCAAATCCTGAGATCCTTTTTGATTATCACATGTACTTTAACGGTTCTGCCAATGGAGGTACTCTAAATTTAGATGTTTCAACAGATGGGGGAAGCAATTGGTCAAATTTGTGGACAAAGAGCGGGGATCAGGGCAACACATGGCATGATGATGAAATCGTCAGTTTAAGTACTTATGGAGGATCTACCATTCATCTACGTTTCCATTTTACCGTGGGTACTAATACTTCTTATCAAAATGACTGTGCCCTGGATGATATTAAAATAAAAGAAGGAACTCCTCTTACTCCCCCTTCTTGTACTACACCCGTGTCACCTTTAAACGGTGCCACGGCAGTAACCATAGCAGGAAACCTGGAATGGAATGCTGTTTCAGGAGCTACAGGATATAAACTTTGGTTCGGTACTGATGGTGGTGGTACTGTTGATCCTACCTCAATTGCAAATGGCGTTGATCTTGGAAATGTAACTACTTATGCTTATTCCGGTTTAGCCTATATCACTAATCATTACTGGAAAATAGTCCCTTATAACACTTTCGGAGATGCTACCGGATGTAGTATCTGGAGTTTTACTACACAAGTTGCTCCACCTGCAAATGATGATTGCACTAATGCTATAGCAATAACCAGCCCATATCCTGCTACAGGTATTTCCGGTAGTACAATTGGCGCTACAATTGATTGTTCAGGCTGGCTTGACTGGGATGCTGTTTGGTATACAATAGAACTACCCTATACTTTTAACACTGTTGATATCACTTTATGTCTCGATAATGAACCTACATTAGCCAACACAGGCATTATTTTAGTTCCAGACTGTTCTTGTGATGGTACAGCCTGGGTTGCCTCTTACACTTTAAATGCTAATTGTGTTTCACTTGCATTTGAAGGGCTTGCAGGACCGGCAACTGTATATTATCCGGTAATGGCAGAACCTAAGGATTATTTTACACTTGATGTTGATGTTAATCCAACTTATTGTGCCTCAACCGGTAATATGAGTTATGCCACAGCAGTAACTGAAGTAATATTTAATACCCTGAGTAATGCAACTTTGGGAAAAACTAATCCTTATGAAGACTTTACAAGTATGTCAACTGCAGTAGAACAGGGAACTTCTTATGACCTAACTGTTAATATGGATACCGATGGAAATTATACCTGTTATGCCATGGCCTGGATCGACTGGAACCAGGATCTGGATTTTGATGATCCTGGTGAAACATATGATCTGGGATCGAATACTGATGTTACTAACGGTCCCGGAAGTAATTGTCCTTACAGTATTACCGTTCCAACTGATGCAGTATTAGGAGTTACAAGAATGAGAACATCTGTTCGGTACGGAGTTTATGCAACCGCATGTGAGACAGGTTATGATGGTGAGGTCGAAGATTATTCCATAGAAGTAGTAAACCTTGAGACAGCTCGCTTATGGACAGGATATACTGATGACTGGGACGATGGTGGCAACTGGGCTGGTCAGGTGCCTGACTATAATGATCTCGTTACAATTCCGACTTCACCAGCAGGTGGAAATTTCCCGGAATCGAACACCGGAGCAGGTGCAGAGTTCGGTGATCTCACCATTGAATCAGGAGCTCACCTCTATGTTCCTTCTGACAATACACTAACAGTAAACGGAGCCTTAACTAATGATGGAGGGGCAGCCGGACTGGTAATAAAATCAGATGCAAGTTCAACCGGTTCAGTATTACATTCAACTGTTGGAGTTAAGGCAACATGTGAAAGGTATTTAACCTCAAATGCCTGGCATTACGTTTCGCCTCCTATTACAGCCGCAGTTTCAAATGTTTATACCGGTTTATACCTGAGGTATTGGGATGAACCTGCGGAGACCTGGAATTATATTGAAGAACTGGCTGTACCTTTAAATACCATGTCGGGGTATTCGGTTTGGACTTTTTCAAATACAAGTGTTTCCTATTCCGGAGATTTGAACACAGGGAATAAAACCATCAACCTGACAAATACTCCGGGAACAACATACCCTCCTGGTTATGACCCTTCCGGATATAATCTCGTGGGTAATCCTTATCCTTCTGCTCTTGATTGGGATGTTCCGGATGGAAGTGGCTGGACCAGGACTTCAACCAACGTTGATTTATCTGTCTATTTCTGGGATGGTACCCAGTATGCTGCATATGTTTATGGTGGTCCGGGGACCAACGGTGCAACTAACTTTATACCACCTCATCAGGGCTTTTTCGTCAAGTGTAATAATGTTGCAGGTGGTTCAATTTCTGTAGATAATAGTGCAAGGGTTCATTCAAACCAGTCATTCTACAAAGAAACAAAAGATGTAAACGAGCATCTGCGGTTTAGGGTAGAAGGTAATTTCTTAAGTGATGAATTCGTCATTAATATTAATCCGGAAGCGACAACGCTTTTCGATGGATTATATGATGCATACAAAATGATGGGTAGTTATTCTGCACCACAGGTATATTCCATAACACCCGACGAAACAAAACTTTCCATTAATTCAATCCCATATGTAAAGGAAAGCCTGGTTATTCCGGTTGGCTTTAAGGTTGGTGTTGAGGGCATATATGAATTTGAGTTGACGGAGATTTCAGGATTTAACGGAGTTCCCGTTTATCTTGAAGACCTTAAGAAAAACAAAGTATTGAATATAAAATCTGTTTCTAAATATGTGTGTTTTGCATCTCCGGATGATGAAGCAGACCGCTTTCTCCTGCATTTTACATCTATGGATACTCCAGATCCTTTCGAAAACTACACTGGTGATGATTTGATTATTTATTCCACGGATAAAAAGATAGTCATTCAAAGTCAGGAATGGATAAACGCAGATGTTTTGGTATACAACCTAATTGGACAACTGATCTACGCAGGTACTAAGGAAGAAACGGTTAAGGAGGTTGATGTGCCGGGAGATGATACTTATTATATAGTTAAAGTAATCTCAGGTAAAAACATTACCTCAGAAAAAATATTTGTCAGGTAAAGATTTCGGTAATAAAACCGGGTAAGATTTTACCCGGTTTTTTTTATCTGGCCAGAACCTACTTCACAATAATTCTTTCATTTATAACATCCATACTGCTTGTAATCCTGACAATGTATATACCTCTCGCAAAACCATGTAAATCAAATAAATGGATGAAATAGCCTTTGTCATCAAAAAGCAATTCATCAAGCATCAACTGTCCGTGTTGACTGTATATTTGTACAGAAATTTCTCTCAAGTTCTCAGATGTAAAGCTCAAAGTAAACACCCCATGGTTTGGATTAGGATAAATGTTCAGTGTATTTCCCGCTGAATGATCTCCAATTCCTGATATTACGAAATAAATGTAATCAGAGATAGTTGAACATCCAGCTTCATTGGTAACTTCAACTGTATAGAATCCGGTCTCAACAGGAGTATAAAACTGGGTAGTAGCACCTGCAATCAAAACACCATTTAAAAACCATTGGTTGCCGGTTGTGGAACTGGAAATCAGAGTGCCGTCCACTTCTGTGATAACAGGTGTCTCCGGAGATTCATTGATCACAACAGATAAAGGACCTGAGGACATACCCTGGCCACATTCATTGGTTCCCTGTACTGTTATCGTTGCGATACCTGTAAACGTATCTTCCCAGTCAACAAGGGCAGTTTCGGTGCTTCCGTTAATTACCCCGGCTTCAGGAGGGTTCAGTGTCCAGATGTAACTGTCAGCAAAGGCAATAACATCCGTTGTATAGGTTGAACTTAATGGATTTTCGCAAAGTTCAGTATCACCTGAAGGAACAGTCGCATCAGCGGGAAATGGATCAACCGCGACTTCAAGAATTCCAGATATAGTACCTGTACCGCAATCATTTGTCCCAACAACGGATATACTTGCCAGTCCTGTGAAATCCACATCCCAATTAACATAGGCAGCTGTCCCTGTGCCTGAAATAGTACCTGATTCTGCTGGCTCAAGAATCCAGTCGTAACTGCTTGCATTACTTGCGCCTGTTGTATTGTATTCTTCATTTTGACTTCCTGCACAAACATTATCAGGACCTGTAGGTGTAGATGCTGTACCCGGAACAGGATCAATGGCAATTACCAATGCATCAGAAGTAATTCCAGCTCCACAGCTGTTTTCTCCTGCCACCGTTAGGTATGCATTACCTTCATAAGCCAGGTCCCAATCAATTGTTATCGAAGTACCTATGCCTGAAATTGTACCTGAATTAGCAGGAATTAATTCCCAGGTGTAAGTGTCGGCATAATTTATTGCTGATGATATATAAGCCTCTGTAGTACCCGCACAGACTATAGTTGAGCCGGTTGGAATAATGGCAGCTCCAGGTAATGGATTAACAGTAACGGTCAGTACTTCTGAAATTTGTCCTGAACCACAGGAATTCTGTCCTGTCACGGTGATTGATGTGGTTCCTGTAAATCCATCCTCCCAATCAACCGTTGCCGAAGTACCTGTACCTGTAATGCTACCTGATTCAGCGGGCGATAGCTCCCACAGATACGTGGTGGAGTTGGTGGCGCCTGATGTTAAATAAATACTATTTACCGGATTTTCACACAGGTCTGATTCTCCGGTTGGGGTCCCGGCCTGTCCAGGGAAAGGTTCAACTGTTACAGACAAAGCATCAGAAAAACTACCTCCTCCACATTCATTAATGCCTTTAACAGTAATATAGGCAGTACCTGAAAAAATCGGGTCCCAGTCTACAGTTCCGGTTATTCCACTGCCTGAAATAATACCTGCAGAAACAGGATTCAGCTCCCACAAATAAGTATCTGCATTTGAAATGGCTGGTATGGTATACTGGTTGTTGCCTGCATCCTGGCACAAAGAGATTTCTCCAGACGGAGTGGATGGCATTGCAGGTACTGTATTAATCGTAATTTCCAGGGTGGCTGCAACGACTCCCGTTCCACATTCATTCTCACCATAAACATATATATTTACAATTCCATTAAAGGATTGATCCCAGTCGACATTAGCTGAAGTGCCATTACCTGATACTACTCCTGCAACAGGAGGGTCCAAAGTCCAGAGGTATGAATCAGCTCCAGCTACACCAGTTGTGGTATAGGTTTCATCCGGGGCATCCTCGCACAGTTCAGCTATTCCTGAAATCGGCCCTGGTTGTCCGGGTAACTGTAATACAGTTACATCCAATCCCGTTGAACTATTACCGGTTCCACAATCGTTTGATCCTTTTACAAATACGGTTGCTATTCCACTATATGTGGGTGACCATTCAATTGTAACGGTGTCAGTTGTGCCTATTACAATTCCAGCCTCAGCCGGGGAAACTTCCCAAGTGTAATAATTTGCATATGTGGAAGGAGAGGTGCTGTAATAGGATTCACTATGGCTTGCACAAGCTGTGGCAGGACCGGAAGGGATTCCCGGAGTCGTAGGTAAAAAAGAGGAACTTACCGAATAACCATCGGAATAGATCCCTTCTCCACAGGCATTGGATCCCTTTACCGTAATGGTAGCTGTACCCCAAAATGCCGGATCCCAATCCACTGTACCGGTTGTTCCTGAACCTGAAATGATCCCTGCATTTAATGGTGAAATATGCCAGATGTATGAGGTAGCTCCTGCAGCTCCAGAGGTTGAATAATCTGTGTTTATGCTATTGTCACATATTTGAGCCGGCCCGGTTGGAGTTTCAGGTTGTTCAGGTAATGATGACAGGTTTACAAATAGTGAATCAGCCAAAGGTCCTTCACCACAATCATTTAGGCCCCTGACTGTTACAATGGCTTCGCCGCTGTAACTATTATCCCAGTCGATAATGGCAGAAGTAGTTGTTCCTGAAATGGATCCGGCGTCCGAAGGAAACAGTTCCCATATATAGGAAAGAGCATGAGATGAACCTGAAGTAACATAAGTGGTATTGGTATTGTTCTCACATAAGGCTACAGGGCCTGAAGGAAAACCTGGTTTTGTTGGCAATGAATCAATAACAATCAAAATTGTATCGCTATTGGAAAGGCAGGATGCACTGCTGGTAACAGTTACATAATACGTTCCTCCCATGCTAACTCCAATGGATTGGCTGGTATTTCCGGTTGACCAGAGAAAACTTGCTCCCGGATTTCCTGCATCCAGTGTTAAAACTGTTCCTTCGCAAATTGTGGTATCGTTTCCAAGCCAGACTGCTGGTGGTGCATAGGAAATTCCCACATTGGAATGTGCATCAGGATATTCAGATGTGCTGTAGCCTGAATAGTTAATGTTGGGATTGTTAACATCCAGGACCAATGCATCAACTCCTACAACCACTCCCCAGTAGTTGGAATTAAAATTAAAGTCGGTGTAATCATCTCCAATTGTTGAATAAACCTCAAATCCTCCTGTTCGTAAAGTTGTACTTGCATTATAGAGGGCATGTGAACTTGTTGAATTTGCCCCGATGTACCAGTCATACCTGTCGGTATTGGCAGAGGTTGGTGTAAAGGAAAATGTTCTTGGCACATAAGATCCGCAATTGGCCGGTGAAGTGCTGGAATGGATGTAGTTATCCAAAACACTGTTGTTGTATGCATTTCTTAGCTTGTAGTTCCTGTTATAGGTTGAACTTGATCCGTAATACCTGAGACCCGTTACTGTTTGTTCATGAATAAACCCGATTGGTGTTTCGAAGACTCCGCTTTGTCCATTATTTGCTGAACTTGGAGAATTGCAGGTACCCCAATCCGGTACGCTGAAAAATTTATTACTCTGAGTTTGTGAAATGTTATAAAAACTGGCAGCATTATCATAAATGTTACAGTTAATTACAGAAATGGATGGAGCAGAACTTTTGGTGCCGGTGGATTGAAAATCATCAGAAAAAGTAAATTCTGAAATTTCAAATCCGTTACCGGTATTGTTGGTTACCGAAGAATTTATAATATCAACTGAGGCCATTCCTCCGATATATACTCCTCCCCAGGAATTGAATTCTACATCGCATGAATCCATATTTAAAATACCGGCTGAATTTACTATTCCAAACTGATTGTTATTGGCCGAATTGAAATTTTCAAATTCGATCTCACCCGTATTAAAAATACCGCTATGACCAGAATTTGAAACCAACGATCTCTCAATAGTAGAAACAGAATATCCTGTGTTAATAATCCCGGTATATTGAGTAGAGTCACAAACAACATAGTTGGCAGCAAAAAGGTAGGTATCATCGAGTAAATCAATTTTAAGACCTGCATTACCTGATTTTAAAAGGTGTGCTCCGTTTAGCGAAGCTGTAGTATTAACTTCTATTCCAATATGTGCATTTTGCGTTTCAAGGTAATTGATGTTCCAGTTGTTTATCAGTGGAGAGTTTATATTTATCCCGGCCCAGTAATGCTGATCTGCAGTTTGCGTTATAGGCCTGAATAACACAGGACTACAATGTGCTCCAAGGGTAATCAATTCGCCATTTACCGTAATCCCACAATCACCAATACCATCGCCGTTAACATCAACATAGCCCACCTTGATCTCAACATCCTCAAGTATAGTTAAGGAGGCTCCTTCGTCAATAAATATCATTTGAGTAAGTGTTGTATCCCTGTCCCAGATAATGTCGGATGTAATGTGTTGTGATTGAACATAATTTCCGATAACCGGATCTAGCTCAACAATGGAGTAACTTGAATAATCAATATTTAATGCATATACATCCAATACAAGATCGCCCACATTATCCTCCGTACCCCAATAGTTATTTGTGAAATCGAATGGATGGTCGTTTTCTACTGTTGAGTAAACTTCAAATTCACCCAGTCTTATTGTTGTATTTGCATTATAAAGTGCGTGTGAGCTGGTTGAGTTTGCACCGATGTACCAATCGTATTTATCTGTCTGGGATAAGGCTGGATAAAAGGTAAATGTTTTAGGAACGTATGATCCGCAGTTTGCCGGAGATGTACTGGTATGGATATAGTTGTCCAAAACACTGTTGTTGTATGCATTTCTTAGCTTATAATTTCTGTTATATGAAGAGCTTGACCCATAATAACGAAGACCTGTAACAGTTTGCTCAGAGATAAATCCGAAAGGGATCTCAAAGTCGTCGCTATCTCCGTCATTTGCAGGCCGGGGAGATGAACAAGTCCCCCAGTTGGGAATACTCAGGAAATTATTGTTTACGCTTTCATCAAGGTCAAAAAATGAATCGGAGTTACCATTGATATTACAGAAGTTTACAATAACATCCGGCTCCCCTTCACTGGTTCCGGTTGACTCAAAGTCATAAGCAAATTTGTATTCTGAAATTTCGAAACCGGCACCGCTATTGTCGATTATATTGCTTCGATAAACTGTTGTAGTAGCTAAACCACCAATGTAAATACCTCCCCAGACATTTGATTCAACAGTGCAGGTATCCATCGTTAATATACCGCTTGAGTTTACTATCCCGAATTTACCATTGTTTCTAACATTTGAATTTTGAATGTTCAGTATTCCATCGAGATTAAAGATACCACTACCCGACAAGCCCTCTATCGTTGAGTGATGCAGGTTCAGTATTCCGGTGCTTTCAACAACAATTCCATAATGGCATTCATTTAATCCAATTCCGGTAATAGAAGCATTTGTTTGAACTTTCATCCCCGTAAAAGCATTATTTATGGTGAGGTAATTTATATCCGGATTATCTGTTGTTGAATTAATTATCACACCATACCAGTAATTCGGATCAGTGGTTGACTCGAATGGCTCGATAACAACCGGGAAAAGTTCACTTCCCAATGTTTCAAGTTCTCCCAACACCATTATTCCCACATCACCGATTCCATTAAGGTCCGTATCAACAAAAACAGTTTGAACCAGTACACCTTCTTCAATCGTCAGCCTTGATCCAGGATTGACAATAACCTCCTGTGTCAGGATCTGGTTTGTGCTCCAGGTGGTATTGCTGGTGATATACAATTGACTGAAACTGTTCGAAATGATGATAAAAAAAATTAGAGAAAGAAGTAGGATTTTCTTCATGACGGATAGTGATAATTTATTTCTAAGAAATTTATTGACCTTTTCTGATAAGTCTCAAAAATAAAGGAAATATGATTATTCAGATGCTAATCGATTGAATATTTTATGGCAACCTGCAAGATTTATTGAATAGTTGGATTAAAAGGACCATTTCAATCGCATATAATACAATTGTCCGTAATCACCGAATTCTGTCCCATCATCCCCCAGGAATATTTGAGAGGTTAGCAGGAGGGTTATGTTATCCGATAAAGAAAAAGATACGTTAGGACCCAGGAACATGGATCCATCGTTTGGATTTGCTATAACTGAAATATCACCGTTTATAAGTGGAGTAATAGGGTAGGAGATCTGACCCAGAACAGAATATTTTGCATGAGTAAATGTTTTTGGGGACATATCCACCAGAATAAAACTGGCTGTTCCCCAACTGGCTTTATCAGTTGTTCCGTTACTGTTGTATAAGAAAGATCCATGAACGAACAAACTGTTTTTGAATGTATAATTTCCACCTGCTGAAAAGACAAAGATCCCGGAGGTGTCAGCAAAATTCTCCTTGTCCCTGAAATAAGTTCCTTCACCGGTGAATCCTGCATTTTTTATATAACCTGACCATCCTCCTCCAATAACAATGTCATCCTCCATTACACCACCCAACACCTGGAAATCATAATTCCAATTGTTGAACCGGTACATAAGAGCTGAGGTAACTTCATTATCGGAATTAACTTTGTATGCAGCTTCAATGGAGGAAGTAGCTCCGGTATAATATTGGACGCGTGCTGCATCACAACCCGGTCGCTCAACATAATCAAAATCATAAAAGTTAAAGGTGTTGAAGATATCGTTTGGATTCCATACCATATTTATACCCCAGTTGATCCGCTGTCTTCCAATTCTTATATCAAGATTACCTTTACTGAATTGAAGATTTGCCCTGTCGATGTTGGTATATAATACATAAGAAGAATCCGAAGCAATAGATTCCGTCAGGTCCAGATAACCATTATCTTCTGTCAATAGATCCGAATAAAATGGATGAAGTAAATATACCATTTGTCCGTATGTCATAACATTGCGTGCACTTGCTGAAAGAGTCCAGTTGTTATGAGGATAATATTTCAAATTAAGACGATTGTATATTGATCCGGTTGAATACCACTCTGATTTAACATCCTGGATCCAGACCGTATTCAGGTTTTGTAAATGCCCGTTTATAACAACTTTCTTTTCATCCTGGGAATACAGACCAGCTGTAAAAAGAATTGAAAGACAAGCTATGAAGAACTGTTTAATCATGTCAGAATTGAATAATGGTTAATACGGTTTGGGAAATTGATAAAATAAAGGTGGATATTAAAATCAGTTTCGAAGTTGTGTTGGTAAATTCCGGCCTGCCTTTCCTGATATGATAGAAATGAAAGAAAAAAGCAAATATCCCGCAGAAGGCCAGGATAAAGGATAAGATATATCCTGCTATAATCATTTCCTGAATCCAGAGAAGGCCAAGAATAAGAATGAACAAAACTGGAATGTGAGCCACCACAAAACCCTGAATTGCTCCATCCCCTTTTATACCAAACAAGGTCCACTCTTTCCAATAGGCTGAATCAATTTCATGGCATGTAAGCAAAACAAGGTTCGAAAGGTATATCCAAAAAAGCAGTTGAGCCATTTTATTTTTTATTGATTAAAGATTTTATTGTTTCAGTGTCAGATTAATATTCAATAGGTTATTATTCGCATAGCACATTTCTATATCCCCAATATTCGCATGGTAATGTAGCCGGTAATAGCCAATGCAATAAAAATTACCACAACCCAAACCAGGTCCCTGACCAGCTTTTCTCTTTTTAGTTTTTTACTGAATTGTTGCAGTTCTTCTTCTGACATTTTCGAATCATACACTAATGGTTTTTTCGAATCATGACTTACAGGCAGGTCTTTAAAAGCTTTTCTTTTTTTACCAAGAAGAGCTTTATTGTTCCTTAAGCTGATGATCATGCCTGCTATTGAACCTTCGCCGCCCATTGTAATCGGTTTTATATTAAAATTTAATCCGGTAAAATATCATTGTTTTTTAATGAGATCTTTATTTAACCTTATCGCTGATAATTTTGCCATCATCCAGGGTAATAACACGACGTGCTTTATTCACCACTCTTTGATCGTGGGTAGAGAAAATAAAGGTGATGTTTTCTTCACGGTTCAACTTCTCCATCATATCCAGTAAGTTTTCGGTTGATTTAGAGTCAAGATTTGCTGTAGGTTCATCAGCCAGGATAAACTTGGGTTTGGAAGCAAGTGCCCTTGCAACAGCTACACGTTGTTGTTGCCCTCCAGAGAGTTTATTTGGCCGGCTGTTTCCCCTGTCACCTAGCCCCACAGCTTGCAGTAATTCTGTAACCCGTGCATCCCTATCGTGTTTTGAGCGGCCTTGCAAATGCATAATGAATTCTACATTTTCTTTGGCGGTCAAAACTGGGATCAGGTTGTATGCTTGAAATACGAAGCCTACATTATGCAACCTGAAGTCAATAAGTTTACGGGAACTTAAGTCCCATATATCCACTCCGGCAATTTTGACATCTCCGGAAGTGGGTTTATCCAATCCGCCAAGCATATTTAAAAATGTTGTTTTACCTGAACCAGATGGCCCGACAACTGCTGCAAATTCACCTTCTTCAAAATCTATGGAGACACCATTCACAGCTTTCACCTGAATTTCACTGCTGTTATAGATCTTTACCAGGTCTTTAATTTCTATTACTTTCATGGTTGTTGTTTTTATCGTTGAAACTTGATAATTTCAATTTTTTATTATTGTTGGGACAAGGCACTGCCTTGTCTTTACACTCGTTGAAGTCTCTCTGTATTGTTGTTTTCATTTTCTTCTATTCTTTAAGCAATTATTCGATCCTCAGCGCATCCGCCGGATCATTCCTCAATGCTTTGTAAGCCGGGTATAATGCAGCAACAACTCCTGTTATTATAACCATAATTGTTACGTTAATTAATAGGTCCGGCTGTAGGTCGAGGTAAACAAAAGCATCATATCCAAGTGCTTCATATCCTGCTGCCCACATGGAAAGGTCAATTGGGTGATTGCTTCGGAATGTAGCTACGGCAGCTCCAGCAATAATTCCAAGTATTCCTCCAACTAGAGATAATAATATGGATTCAACAACTATCATTCGGAAAATCCTTCCTTTGCGCATTCCAATGGCCATTAGCATTCCTATCTCTTTTGTCCTTTCCATTACCACCATAAGCATGGTATTGATGATCCCGAATAGAAGCGCAAGTAATATGATAATTATAAATATGTACATGTACAGGTCCATGGATTCGGTCATGTAACTCATCTCAGGACTAAGTTCCTGCCAGTTGAGCACCTCAAGACCTTCTGCTTTTGATTTTACCTGATCCTGAACCGGAATCAGGAATTCATTGTCATCAAGGCTTATAGCGATTTCGTGACAAGAACCTTCAGGAAACAGTGTAAGTTTTTGAATGTCGCTGTATTTTACAAAGATGTGGCTCTCGTCATACATATTATTATTTGTGTAATAAATACCGGCTACCCTGAAAGCACCAGACATAATGTTGTTGTCAAGGTCCTGTGCTGTTATAACTATTTTAGACCTTACCTTGACATTGAGTTTTTCTGCCAGTTTTTTACCGATGACTACGGGATTTCTTTTGATACCCTCAAAATATGCTCCGTCAATTATCTTGGTAGAAAGGTTTGTAACTTTTTTCTCTTCATCAGGAATTACTCCCATAATTTTAACTCCAGCTGCTGTTTCTGCTGAGGATACCATGGATTGGATTACAATCCGGTTGCTCACCCCGTTTACATGGTCCAGACCTCGAATTTCGTCCGACAGGACATCGCTCCCATTGATATAATTGTTAAACTCAGAAGTTTTCCGAAATTCAGGATTATGAATCTGCATATTGCTGAGCTCTGTCTTTATCACTTTATCAATCCGTTGAACCAGCATCCCTTTCATAAATGCTGAAGACCAGACTCCGGCGTAGAGCCCAAGTGCCACTGCAATTATGACAACAAAGCTTCTGATTTTATTTCGCCAGATGTTCCGCCATGCTACTGAAAAGATCATTTTATTTAATATTTAGATTGTTAGTATATAGTATTTAGACTTTTAAAATATAAATGCTTGAATGCTTGAATGTTGGTCCGCCAACTGGCGGAGAAATCCCGCCATCACGAGGCTTGAACGAATATGTGTGTTGTTTTCCATCTTATTTAATCATTTGCGCATTTAAACATTGTTTGCTATGCTCGAAGTGCGTGATTTACCTTGATGTTATAAACCTTTGTAATTGGGTACACTGAAATGGCCAGTGTCAGGATAAAGACTATCACTGCTTGTCCCCAAAAGACCAGTGGAGTTATTGAAAAATAAAGATTCGGTTCAATACCCATTTCTATCATTGTTTTTGCTGCACTTCCGGTAAGTGGGATGGGATTATTGTAAAGGTAACCGATCAAAGGCAGGCTTGCCAGCATGCCAAAAAACGTACCCACCAGTCCTGTAAGTATCGTTTCAAGGAAAACAATTACAGCCATCATTCTTTTTTGCATGCCAACGGCTATGGTCACTCCAAGTTCGCGTTTTCTTTCAGCGATCATCATAATAATTGTACCCAGGATCCCAAATCCAACCACCATATATAGTATAAGTTTCATAACTATTCCACCTGCCCGGTCTCCTTCTATCATTTGAACCAATTCAGGTTGCATATCACTCCATGATTTTGCCATTAGGGGAGCTTGTATGTTTTCATTAAGGTATGTCATCGCCTGCGGTAAACTTTGATATCCATCCACCATTACTATCATAGAAGTTGCTCTGCCTTCAGCCCCGAATAATTCCTGGGCTGTGCTTATATCCATATATACCATTTGATTGTTGAGTTCAGGAGATGGGAATTTTAATATGCCTTTTATTGGATAAAGGCCGGCAGCAGTCACACCATGATATCCCTGTCCGTATAAAACCAGGGTGTCGCCGGTTTCTATTTTCAGGTACTCAGCCAGATTAATGGAAAGTAAAACTCCCTTATCTTCTTGTTCCAGGTAATTGCCATCATGGATCCATTTGCTGATTTCAGTCACCTTATTCTCATTTATTGGATCGACTCCAATAATAACCGCTCCCTTGGTTTGATGTTCTGAAGAGGCAAGGGCAAAATACTCCAAACGTGGTGTAATATGAGTGATCTCCTCACAGTTGAGAATATTTTGGGAAAGAGAATCAGACAGTTCAAAAGTATTGTTAATGGTTTTATTTTTATCGTAGTCTTCACTGAAAACCTGTGCATAGCCCGAATAAAACTTAACCACATTGTTGATCATCGATTCATAGGAACCATGCTGCATGGAAGTCATTAAAGTGGATAACAATACACCGAAGAAAATGGATGCCATTGTGATAACACTTCTTCTTGAGTTTCTCCATAAGTTTCGCCAGGCCAGTTTGATGTTTTTCATTGTAATATTAATTGTTCAGATAATTTGATGATTAATCAGGCCCTAAGGGCATCAGCTGTTTTTAATTTTCTAATATTTATAACAGGATATATAAATATAATCGCAAACAATACAAAAACGATGATTGTTGGATTCAGAAAGATTTGCGGATCAATGCTGAATTTTATAATAGGCTCAAATCCCATCTGGGAATATGTTTCAGCTACATCGCCAGTTACTCTGATAGGATTCATGTTAAAATAGTACAATATCGGGAAGCTGCCTAAAAAACCTGCTAAGATCCCAAGCAATCCGATCAAAATTGATTCGAACATCAGAACCCAGGTTAGTACTGATTTTCTAACTCCCAGGGCTATCATTATTCCGAACTCTCTCTTTCTTTCTGCCATTAGCATAATAATGGTACCCCATATTCCAAAACCAATTACCATAAAAAGGATTCCCATTATGATTTTTCCACTTGCAAGTTTTCCTGCAATTAAATTTTCTATCTCTACCAGTATTTCTTTCCAGGTGTAAGCTGTCAGATGTTCCTGGATGTTTTGATTTAATGCATTAGTGACTTCGGGCACCTGCTCTCTGTCATCCAGCATTATCACAATAGAGGTCAGGGAATTTGGAATAGAAAATAGTTCCCGGCAATTTTCCAGGTCCATATACAACAGATTATTATTCATGCCGGAAAGAGGAAAATTCATGATCCCGGTAATCTCATATTTTCCGGCGGCTGTTACACCATGATAGCCCTGACCAAGCAGAACTACCGTATCATTAAGCTGTAGTTCCAGATTCTCGGCAAGTTGTTTGCCAATTAGTACTCCTTTGTCACCGGTTTGCAAATACGATCCTGACTCGACCCATTTGGAGATTTCCGAAATGTTATCTTCCAGTTCAGGATTAATTCCAAATACAGCGGTTCCATAACTCTTTTCGTCTGCAGCAGCCAGTGCAAATGACTCAACCCGATGGGTGAATTGGGTAATTTCAGTATGGTTGGTCAATATAGAATCAAGGTCACTTGAATAATTGAATGTGTTATTGATGCTGGGATTCTCCTTAAAATCATTTTCCTGGATCTGAATATAACCTGAATAAAACCTAGCCATATTTTCGATCATATTGTCCATCGAACCTTGCTGTACGGAGGTCATTAACATGGAAAAGAACAAACCAAAAAATATGGACGCAATGGTGATCAAAGTCCGCCGTTTATTCCGCCAGAGGTTCCGCCATGCTAGTTTTAAATAGGTTTTCATCTACATATGTGTTAAGTCCTTTTGCCACAAAGACACAAAGGCTCAAAGTTGCACTAAGGTTATAAAATAATTCTGTCTATCCCATCTTTTATTAA
The DNA here is from genome assembly GCA_964421215.1 of uncultured Bacteroidales bacterium. Classification (GTDB taxonomy): domain Bacteria; phylum Bacteroidota; class Bacteroidia; order Bacteroidales; family JAADJA01; genus JAADJA01. Next base: position 44,630 of record CAYQWA010000011.1, read on the forward strand.
AGGCACATTGAAATTGATTACATTACCAAGTCTTCGATTCATTAATTTTTTCAAGCAATCCAGGCCCCAGAGTTTTATGGACTTTGTAAGCATAATTGACCAAGATTTTGCCGATCCGTTCTTCCTCCTCGGATAATGGTTTATAATTATTTTTTAGTAAATCCATAATAAATCTTTGTGATTCTTTGTGTCTTAGTGCCTTTGTGGCAATCTTTATCTTATTCGTTTCATGTTTTGTTGAGTGAAGAAACTATCATCAATGGGCTTGTTAAAGATGATGTCCTTCATGAGTAATACTGTTCGTTTCCCGGGTTCATCGGCAGGTACTATTTCCATGCGGCTTGGTAGTGTCCTGTCTCCAAAATTTTTAAGTTCATAGGCGTTCTCTATATTGATCAGGAAATCATCTTCATCGAAATATTCCAACTTCCACAGGTTTAATCCTTCCTTGGTTATCCATATTATGATTTTACCCCAAACCACAGGTGCGTCAGGTAAAGGGATAAGTTCAATTTTGTAACACAACTGTTCTCTGACATCCTCCTCAGCCAGTAAAGTGTGCTCATAATCTTTTACAATGGAGGACTGCTGAACCAGATCATCATTGGTGAAGTCAGATCCCATCCAGGACTGCATCATCATTGAAGGCGGAATTTTAATCATACGTTCAATGGAAGGTACCCAGTTCCACATTTCTTTTTTCCTTTTTAGAAACACCTGACCTTTGTCTTTAGCCGGAGCCGTGATGTAAATAATGAAGTAGTCATCACTTTTCGACCAGCTTTTCATCTCAACGGTTCGTTCCCAGTCGGGCCTGACAATTTTCATTTCCATGATTCCCTGCTGGGTTTCGCCCCTGTTTTTATCATCGGCCTGTTTTATGATCTCTTTTGCAGTTAAATCCTGGCTGAAGGCAGCATTTATTGTGAACAGCCCGAGCATGAGGATTGTGATTGTTATAATGGATGTTTTCATTTTTTATGGTTGTTTTTAACTGTAGAGACAAGGCATGCCTTGTCTCTGCAATACAATTACACAAATTTTTCGATTAACATTTTTTTTACATCTTCAATGGGAAAAAGATCCGGATTTAACACATAATTGAATCCGATACCATCCAACAAGGCACCGGCCAGGATGGCCTCGGCTTCAGGATTGGATGAGCCTTTGCTTCTATAATATTCTGTAAGGATTCTGAGCAGTGGTGTGATAATGTCTGCCAGTTTGTTCTCAAAAAGTTTCCATACGCTGGATTGCATCATCACAGAAAAGTAAAGTTTCCAGAAATGAATGTCTTTTTGCATGGTGTTGATGGATTCATTTATGAAATAGATAAATTCATCCCTTGTGAGTATCCCATCGTGATTTGGATCAAAGGATCCCGTAATTGCTTGCATACCCTCTTCCATAATGCTTGTGAGCAATTCTTCCTTGCTTGAAAAATAGTTGTACAACAAGCCTTTAGAGATGTCTGCCTTACGTGCTATCAAGCTAATTGAAGTGTGAGCATATCCTTCATCAGCAAACAGCATTAATGCAACATTTTTGATCTGTTGTTTCCTGGTTTCACGGATTTCCTCGAATTGTTCTGATGTTCGTGGCACGTCTAAATAGTTATAAGTGAATAGTATAAGAGTTATTTTAATGCGTTCTGCTAATTTATGAATGAACGGTCGGTCAAAAATAATATAAATGAAATACCAATGTCAAGTTTTTCTGTAAATATTTTACTTTGTTTAATAAAAAATAAAAATAATTAAACAAAAATTAAACCTTGTTGTTATAGTTGTTGGATATGAAATCAAATAAAAAAAATATTGTAGTAATTGGTGCTGGGTTTGCCGGCCTATCATCTGCCTGTTTCCTTGCTAAGGAAGGGTACAACGTAACCGTTGTCGAAAAGAACGATATGCCAGGTGGAAGGGCCAGACAGTTTAGTTCCAATGGGTTTACCTTTGACATGGGCCCCAGCTGGTATTGGATGCCGGATGTTTTTGAACGATTTTTTAATGCATTTGGCAAAACGACATCTGATTACTATAAATTGATCCGTTTGGATCCATCCTATCGTATATATTGGGGAGAGAAGGAATTCACTGATATCCCAGCAAATTATAATGAATTAAAACTGTATTTTGAATCTGTTGAATCGGAAAGTTCAAGGAAACTTGATGAATTTCTCAAAGGAGCCGAATACAAATACCAGATCGGTATGAATAAGCTGGTTTACAAAAAAAGCCAGTCGCCATTGGAGTTTGTTGATACTGAACTGATGAAGGGGATAATGAAGCTGAATGTTTTCAGTTCATTTCATAAACATGTAAGAAAGTATTTTAAGGATCCACGCCTGATCCAGATGTTGGAATTTCCCATATTGTTTCTCGGTGCTACACCTAAAGAAACACCTGCATTGTATTCTTTAATGAATTACGGGGATATAAAATTAGGTACCTGGTATCCTGAAGGTGGAATGTACAGTATCGTAAAGGCCATGGTTGATCTGGCAAAAACCCTTGGAGTGAAGTTTGAGTTTGGCCATCCTGTTTCTTCCCTTGAAATTAATAATTCCAAAGCCGGAAAAGTAATGGTCAACGGCCATAGCCATAATTCGGATTTTGTTGTAGGAAGCGCAGATTATAACCACATTGAACAAAAGCTGATCCCTGAAAAGTTCCGGAAATATGATCCGAAATACTGGAATGGAAGAACGATGTCACCATCATCTATAATTTTTTATCTGGGTATCAGTAAGAGGATCCCCGGTATTTTACATCACACTTTATTTTTTGATGAGGATTTCGGGAAACATGCCCGTGAAATCTACAAAGATCCCAAGTGGCCCGATAAGCCCAGCATTTATGTCAGCGCAACATCAAAGACTGATGATCATGTTGCACCCCATGGAATGGAGAATCTTATGGTTTTAATTCCTGTGGCCTCCGGCTTGAACGATTCAGAAGAAACAAGAGAAAAATACTTCGACTACATCATTAACAAACTGGAAAAGTATTCAGGAGTTTCTCTGAGGGACCATATAGTTTTTAAGCGTTCCTATGCGCACAATGATTTTATTACCGACTATAATGCTTTTCAGGGTAACGCTTACGGACTTGCGAATACCTTAAAGCAAACAGCATTTTTAAAACCCCAAATGCAATCGGATAAAATTAAGAATTTGTTCTATGCAGGACAGCTGACTGTGCCCGGGCCTGGTGTTCCGCCGGCAATTATTTCCGGACAGGTAGCTGCCAACGAAATAGTAAAACAATCAAAAATCTAAATCAATGAAATATATATTTGACGTTATATCAAAAAAGTCGAGTAAAATTACAACCCAAACATATTCCACTTCATTTTCATTGGGGATAAGAGTTTTTAAAAAGAAGTATCACAATCCAATTTATTCCATTTACGGTTTTGTAAGATTTGCCGATGAAATTGTGGATACTTTTCATAACTACGATAAAGAAAAACTTTTCTCAAAATTTAAGCGGGATACATGGGAAGCTATTGAAGATGGCATTAGCATGAATCCTATTTTAAATTCGTTTCAATGGGTAGTCAACAAATACAACATCAACCATGATCTTATAATCCTTTTCCTGGAAAGCATGGAAATGGACCTTGAACAGAAACAGCATGATGCAGATTCATTTAAGAAATACATTCTGGGATCTGCTGAGGTTGTAGGGTTGATGTGTCTTCAGGTTTTTGTTGAAGGGGACAGGTCGAAATATGAAGAACTCAAACCTTCAGCCATGGCTCTTGGTTCAGCTTTTCAAAAAGTAAATTTCTTAAGAGACCTGAACGATGATAAAAAACATTTAGGACGTTCCTATTTTCCCGGCCTTGATGTGTTTAAACTTGACGAACAATCAAAGAAAGCGATTATAGACGACATTGAAAATGACTTTAAACATGCCTACACCGGGATCAAACTATTGCCACAGGGCAGCCGTTTTGGAGTGTATGTAGCATATATTTACTATTCTTCTCTGCTCAAAAAGATTAAAAGAACTCACAGTTCGGAGATCATGAAAAAAAGAATCAGGATAGCCAACTCCGAAAAATACAGACTATTGCTCTCATCCGCCGTAAAACACGCGTTTAACCTTTTGTAATATGAAAATTACAATCACCATTATATTCGTCTTCGTTGGGTATTGTTTATCTGCACAAAATGTAGAAATAAATAAAGTGCATTCGCTTTACTTCGAAGGCTGGACTGATGAATGTGGAGCCAATTCACTGGTAGATTACCTAAGTCAGGTAACACTTAAAGATAAACCTGTTTTTAAGGCTTACAAGGGCGCCTCAATCGCAACCACTGCAAATTGTGAATTGATGCCCTGGAAAAAACTTAAGAATTTTAATGAAGGCAAACACTACATTGAGTCGGCGGTCAGGGACGAACCCGAAAATCTTGAAATTCGATTTATAAGGTTTACCATACAAACTAACATACCACCCATTCTGAATTATGATAATATGGAGGAGGATAAAAATTTTATCCTGAAAAATCTAAATTTGCAGACATATTCGAAAATCAATAATTATTTATTCAAAGAAATTTGTGATTTCATGACAAATTCTAAACTTATTTCTGAAGATGAAAAAAGGCAACTGGATTTGATCATAGCAAAACTGTAAATTATGGAAACGAAAGAATATGTAGTTCTTGTGGATGAAAAGGACAACGAAATTGGACTAAGAGAAAAGATGGAAGCTCACATTAACCCTGAACTTCATCGTGCTTTTTCTGTTTTTATCTTCAACAGCAATAACGAACTGATGATACAGCAAAGGGCATTGTCGAAGTACCATTCGCCGGGTCTGTGGACAAATACATGTTGCAGTCATCCCAGGAAGGATGAAGTAACCAGTGATGCAGCCCACCGGAGAATGATGGAAGAGATGGGATTTGATTGTGATTTTGAGGAGGTGTTTTCTTTCATTTACAAAGCAGATGTTGGAGGTGGGTTAACGGAGCATGAATTTGATCATGTATTTATAGGGAGAAGTGATTCAAATCCAAAAATTAATCCTGAAGAGGTGAACGATTGGAAATACATGTCGATGGATAGTATCAAAAAAGATATGGAAACAAATCCGGAAAATTATACGGTGTGGTTCAGGATCGCTTTTGATGAAGTTGATCAGCACTTTCAAAAGACAAATAATCAGAACTAAAATTTAAACTTAAATGACCTTGTTAATTCCTTTATTGTTAATTATAGCAGCATTTTTATTTATGGAGTTCATGGCATGGTTCTCACATAAATATATAATGCATGGCTTTTTATGGGTCCTTCATAAAGACCACCATATAAGAGACGGCAGAAAATTTGAATGGAATGATCTGTTTGCTGTAATCTATGCCATACCAAGTATTCTGCTCATATATCTTGGATACTCCGAACTGGATTACAGATTATGGATTGGGATTGGGATCTTTTTATATGGTTTTGCCTACTTTATGTTCCATGATGTTTATGTTCATCAGCGGGTAAAAATATTAAGCAGGATTTCCAACAGGTATTTGAGAGCTACAGTAAAAGCCCATAAAGAACACCATAATCCTCATGCCCATTACAATTACGGATTTTTGGTTGCTCCCATCAAGTATTATGTTGAGGAATTTAAGAAAAATTAGCAGAAAATTTATGGTCTGCAAGAGGTTATGTATACTTATTTACTCATAAACTTACTTTCAATCTCAATTCCTTTTATAGCCAGTTTTGATAAAAGATTGAAATTCTACAAGGAGTGGAAGTACTTCTTCCCGGCCATGCTTATTACCCTGGCTATGTTTATTGCATGGGACATTTACTATACACATATTGGAGTATGGGGGTTTAATGAACGCTACCTCACCGGAATTAATATAGTCAACCTGCCTTTAGAAGAATGGCTGTTCTTTATTACTATTCCCTATGCCTGTGTTTTTACCTATAAATCTTTAAATTTCCTTGTTAAAAAGGATTATTTCAAAAATTCAGCGAAAACAATAAGCTGGATCCTTGTGGTTTTATTTTTAGTGGTAGGAATCCTTCATATTGAAAGGATATACACGTCAGTTACTTTTATTGCGACTGCCGGATTTATACTTCTGCATTTGTTTGTCCTGAAATCCCAATACCTGGGCCGGTTTTATTTTGCTTACATGATTATCCTGATCCCTTTCCTGATCGTAAACGGATTATTAACAGGTTCCATGATTGAAGAGGAGGTGGTCTGGTATGACGATACCCAGAACCTTGGTATCCGGCTATTTTCCATTCCAATAGAGGACAGTGTTTATGGTCTGCTGCTGATCATGATGAATGTGACCTTCCTTGAAATCTTCCGAAAAAAGAAAACTTTTAGGGTGTAACCAGCACTTGAATATCACTTCCTTTGTGAGGAAAAAATCAGAAATATTCCTTCATCGTTATTTTTAGAAAGGATTACTGCATTTATTTATATTTCCTTTGTCAGTTCAACGAACTGCTTGTAAGGTATTGCTGTTAGGCTTTCAGCCGATAGTGCCCCATTGGCCTGACTAATAATGGAAACTTTAGCTGCAGTTTCATTATCCGGTGCTTCATAAATATCAATAAAATCATACTGACCTAATATCGCATAATGGGCTTTGAATTTTACTTCCGGACATTTGGATTTCACCTGGTCGAGCCAAGTATGCCCAAGTGCTGCACGGTCCTTCATTTTCATTGATACTTCAGGAGAGAGTTTTGTGAGTAGAATATACGTTTGCATAATGAATGGTTTTTTGTGAAACTTTTATTGTGAAACCTAAAGATACGAAAAAACTGGATATAATTTGTAAGATGTATGAAAAATTGTCTGAATAATACCCATATTGTTCAATCATACAATCATAAATATAGATAGCCACGAATGCGCGAATTATATGTTTTACGGTAATTCGTTGAATTGTATGATACAGCTGTGAATCTGAGGCATATTGTTTAATCAGGAATAACATGGTTTTCGTTAGTAGCAAATTAATAGTAATCAATTAATTTGTATTCGCGCATCCGTGGCTATTTCAAATATTTTGACTGTTGATCCCCCCAATAAAAAACCCCTGACGAAATCATCAGGGGTTAAATTTTAATGAAGTTGATTATTACATTTGAGGACCAGCAGCTACGAGCCGTTTTCCTTCTTCATTATCAGTGTACTGTTCGAAGTTGTTAATAAACAACTGTCCAAGTTCATTGGCTTTTTTGTCCCATTCCTTAGGATCGGTATAGGTATCTCTGGGATCCAGAATTGCCGGGTCGACTCCTGGCAAAGCTGTGGGAACTTCAAGATTAAATACCGGGATGTTTTTGGTGTCAGCAGTATCGATAGATCCATCTAAAATGGCGTCGATGATTCCACGGGTATCTTTAATTGAAATTCTCTTTCCTGTGCCGTTCCAGCCTGTGTTTACCAAGTAAGCAGTTGCACCGTGTTCTTCCATTTTCCTTACAAGTTCCTGTCCGTATTTGGTAGGATGCAGTGTAAGGAATGCAGCACCAAAACAAGCAGAGAAAGTAGGTTTGGGAGTATCAATTCCTCTTTCTGTACCTGCTAATTTTGCTGTAAATCCTGACAGGAAGTGATATTTCGTTTGGTCAGGAGTTAGTTTAGCAACAGGAGGCATTACTCCAAAAGCATCGGCTGTAAGGAATATCACTTTCTTGGCATGTCCTGCTTTTGAAACAGGTTTTACAATGTTATCTATGTGATAAATAGGATATGAAACCCTTGTGTTTTGTGTAGTGGAACCATCTTCAAAATCAATTTTTCCATCAACGGCAACAGTAACATTTTCGAGAAGTGCATCCCTTTTGATAGCATTAAAAATATCGGGTTCACTTTCTTTATCCAGGTTGATACATTTAGCATAACAACCACCTTCGAAATTAAATATACCATCGTCATCCCAGCCATGTTCGTCATCACCGATTAATGCACGGTTAGGATCGGTGGATAGGGTAGTTTTACCTGTACCAGATAATCCGAAGAAAATCGCAGTTTCCCCGTCAGTACCAACGTTGGCTGAACAGTGCATAGCTGCAATTCCTTTAAGAGGCAAGTAATAATTCATAATGGAGAAGATCCCTTTCTTCATTTCACCTCCGTACCAGCTTCCGCCGATAACAGCTTTTCCTTCAGAAAGGTTGAACACAACAAATACGTCAGAGTTTAAAGGAACGCCATCGGTACGTTTCATTGTTTTCCAATCGGGGTTGGTAGTTTTTGCTGCATTTAAAACAACAAAGTCAGGTTCAAAAGTTTCCAGTTCATCTTCCGGAGGCATGATGAACATGTTTTTTACAAAGTGTGCTTGCCAGGCAACTTCCATGATAAAGCGCACCTTTAATCGGGTATCTTCATTAGCCCCTGCATAGCCGTCAACAACGTAAAGTTTTTTACCACTCAATTCCTCACTTCCAAGCTTATAGCAATGTTTCCATACTTCCTGGTCAACCGGTTTGTTGTCAGAAGTCTTGGCTTGCTCAGCCCACCATACGGTGTCTTTAGTTTTGTCGTCCTTAACAATGTATTTGTCTTTGGGCGAGCGTCCGGTAAATATACCGGTCATTACATTCACAGCTCCAAGTTCAGATAATTTCCCTTTTTCAAATCCCTCAAGTGATGGGTCCATTTCGTGTTCGAACAATAACTCATAAGAAGGATTGTGGTAAATTTTTTCTGCATCATGAATACCGTAGCTTTTAAGATCAGTACGAATCTTTTCGACGTTTACAGCCATAATTTTATGATTTGATTTTTATTGTTAATTCTATAACACAAGGAATTAGTTGGGCAAAAGTAGTAAAAAAGTGAAATTGTATCTGAGGTTGATGTAATTTAGAATTAGAATAAAATAACTTAATAAATGAAAATGCTGATTCTCTGGTGGACGAGCTAATGGTGCAAACCCAATTGCAAAGTTATTGTCATGAGGGCCAATAGATCATAATAAGATTACAATACATTTATGGTTTAATCCTGATTTTGAAATAAAAAAACCCTGAAGTAGGATCACTTCAGGGTTATATCTACAAAACTTTATATTTTCAGACTACTTCTTCTTGCTTGCTTTTTTGCTTTTCTTAGCAGCTTTTTTAGCAGCTTTCTCAACTTTTTTGCGTGCAACTGCCTGAGCAGCAGCAAGACGTGCAATTGGCACACGGTATGGAGAACAACTTACATAGTGAAGTCCAACCCTGTGGCAGAATTCAACTGAAGAGGGTTCACCACCGTGTTCACCACAAATACCTAATTTGATGTTTTTGCGGGTCTTTTTGCCTTTCTTAACAGCCATTTCCACAAGTTGTCCAACACCTGTTTGATCAAGTGCCTGGAATGGATCCACACTTAGAATGTTCTTTTCAAGGTATACTGGTAAAAACTTACCTGCATCATCCCTTGAATAACCAAAAGTCATCTGTGTAAGGTCGTTGGTTCCGAATGAGAAAAATTCAGCAGAAGTTGCAATTTCGTCAGCTGTTAATGCTGCACGTGGAATTTCAATCATTGTTCCAACCAGGTATTCAACACGTTCTTTTTGTTCTTCAATCACTTTTTCTGCGGTAGTCCTTGCAATTTCTTCCTGCATTTTCATTTCAGCTAGTGTTCCTGTCAAAGGGATCATGATCTCAGGATGAGCATTGATGCCTTTTTTCTTTAGGTTTATGGCAGCTTCAATGATGGCCCTTGTTTGCATTTCTGAAATTTCAGGGTAAGTATTACCAAGGCGGCACCCACGATGACCGAGCATTGGGTTAAATTCCGAAAGGTCTTCAACTTTTTCCTGAACGTCTTTTAAAGTAATGCCCATGAGGTCAGCCATCTCCTGTTGTCCTTTTTCATCATGAGGAACAAACTCATGAAGCGGAGGATCAAGCAAACGAACAGTTACGGGAAGGTCCTTCATTGCTTCAAAAATACCTTCAAAATCTTCACGCTGGATAGGTAATAATTTTTCAAGCGCTTTTTTTCTTCCAACCACATCATCGGTAAGGATCATTTCCCTCATCGCCTGGATCTTTCCTTCACCGAAGAACATATGTTCAGTCCGGCAGAGTCCGATACCAACAGCTCCAAAATCACGAGCAACCTCTGAATCATGAGGTGTATCAGCATTGGTTCTGACTTTCATTGTTGCTGTTTTATCAGCCAGTTTCATCAAATCGCCAAAGTCACCGCTCAACTCAGGTTCTGCAGTGGCAATTTTACCCTCATAAACTTCGCCTGTTGTTCCGTTAAGCGACATCCAGTCTCCTTCATTAAAAGTAATTCCGTCGGCAGTAATTTTTCTGGCTTTGTAATCAATCTTGATTCCACCAGCACCGGAAACACAACATTTACCCATTCCCCTTGCAACAACAGCTGCGTGAGAGGTCATACCACCACGTGCAGTTAGGATACCTTCTGCAACGTTCATTCCGGCTAGGTCTTCAGGAGATGTTTCAATTCTGACTAACACTACTTTTTTGCCTTCTGCTGCCCATTCTTCTGCTTCATCAGCATGGAAAACAACCTGGCCGGTTGCTGCACCAGGAGATGCCGGCAATCCTTTTGCAACAACTTTCGCTGCAGTGATTGCATCACCATCAAATACTGGGTGAAGTAATTCATCAAGTTTATTAGGCTCTACCCTCAAAAGGGCAGTATTTTTATCTATTGTTCCGTCTTTGTACATATCCATGGCAATTTTTACCATAGCTGCACCTGTACGTTTTCCGTTACGGGTTTGCAGTAACCATAATTTATTATCCTGAATGGTAAATTCAAGATCCTGCATGTCTGTGTAATGGTCTTCAAGATTTTGCTGAATTTCATTTAACTCAGCATACATTTGAGGCATTCTTTCTTCGAGAGATGGAAACGATGTTTTTCTTTCTTCTTCAGAAACATGCGCAAGCTTTGCCCATCGTTGTGATCCTTCTTTTGTGATTTGCTGAGGAGTACGAATTCCGGCAACCACATCTTCACCCTGTGCGTTAATAAGGTATTCTCCGTTAAAAATATCTTCACCTGTACCAGCATCACGGGTAAAGGCAACACCTGTTCCTGATCCTTCACCCATATTACCAAATACCATCGCCTGAACGTTTACAGCTGTTCCCCAATCATCAGGAATGCTTTCAAGTTTACGGTAAAGAATCGCCCTGTCGTTCATCCAACTTCCGAATACTGCCATTATGGAACCCCAAAGTTGCTCCCATGGATCATCCGGGAAGTCTTTGCCTGTTTTTTCTTTTACAGCTGCTTTAAATCTTTTAACAAGTTCTTTCAGGTCATCTGTTGTTAACTGAGTATCGAGGTCAACTCCTTTTTCCTCTTTCATAATATCAATGAGCTCTTCAAAAGGATCGATATCTTCTTTTGATTCAGGTTTCATTTCCATGACAACGTCACCATACATCTGAACGAACCTGCGGTATGAATCCCATGCAAAACGGTCGTTACCGGTCCTTTTTGCAATTCCTTCCACTGCGACATCATTCAGTCCAAGGTTTAATACGGTGTCCATCATACCCGGCATTGAGGCCCTGGATCCAGAACGTACGGAAAGTAAACAAGGATTTTCTTTGTCACCGAATTTTGTTCCCATGATTTGTTCAACATTCCGAACTGCATCTTCTACCTGAGGTTTAATCAATTCAATGACTTTATCATGCCCTTCCTGATAGTAAAGTGTACAAACTTCAGTTGTAATTGTAAATCCGGGAGGAACCGGAACACCGATCAGGTTCATTTCAGCGAGGTTGGCACCTTTGCCACCAAGTAAATTTTTCATTGAGGCATTGCCTTCAGCTTGTTTGTCTCCAAATGTATAGACATGTTTGTTAGCCATAATTATAATGTTTTATAGTATTGTTTATGTATTCCGGAGAAAATTTCCCTGTTTGATTACAGGCTGAGTTCAACAGAAATACAGATTTTTATTATTTCTCCTACAATTTTTTTAACTCTTATTATCATCAATACAACTTAGTGCTTGATTTACTGCATTTTAGCAGGAATTTAAAATAGCCTGCAAAACTACAAAAAAAACGGTTTAGGTGATCCCAATGAGATTAAGTTTAGATTAAATTTAGAACTGATATAAAAAGTAGTAAAAAAAATTTCCTGAAAATTTTGTAAATTTGGGAAGAATAAAATAACCACCTTAAAAATTAAAACTATGAACATGGAGAAATTTGATTATTACTGGCAACAAGCCGTAGACTATACAATTTTGTATGCGCCAAAAGTCTTGATTGCTTTAATAGTCCTTCTAATCGGATTAAGGATTATTTCATGGATTGGTAAACTGATGAATAAAGGGATGGAAAAGAAGGGGACGGATGAAACTCTCCGACCTTTTATAATTAGCCTGGTCGGATGGATTTTAAAAGCCATGCTGTTTATCAGTGTTATTCAAATGGTTGGTATAGCGACAACCTCTTTTATTGCAGTATTGGGAGCTGCTGGCCTGGCCGTTGGTCTTGCGTTGCAGGGTACGCTTGCCAATTTTGCAGGGGGAGCTCTGCTTTTGATATTTAAACCATATATAGTAGGAGACCTGATTGAAGCTCAGGGCCATCTTGGTGTAGTTAAAGAAATACAAATATTTACCACCATTTTGCTGAATCCACAGAATAAAACAATAATTCTCCCTAATGGTGCAGTTTCAAATGGTGATATTACAAATTATACGAGGGAAGGAAAATTAAGGGTTGACCTGACTGTAGGTATTTCTTATGAGTCAGATATGAAAAAAGCCAAAGAGGTTCTTTTGGGAGTTTTACAAGGTGACGACAAAGTGCTGAAGGATCCTGCTCCTTTTGTTGGTGTTAGTGAGCTTGCAGACAGCTCAGTAAATCTGGCTGTAAGGCCCTGGTCAACACCGGGTAATTACTGGGATGTGTATTTTGAAATCACAGAGAAATGTAAGAATGCACTTGATGCAGCTGATATTACAATTCCTTTCCCACAGGTGGATGTACATCTGGATAAATAAAACGATTTATAAAAATCAGGTTGATTGTATTACAGGTTGGTGTTTTCTTATGACATCAACCTGTATTGTTTTAGCCAGAATTAATCGTGTTATGACTTCAGGTTGTAGAGGGCCCAGTGAACCATTTCTTCGAATGTTTTCAAATCAATTTCATGTTCAAGCCAGTGGCAGGTGATGATACGCTGGTTGTCGGTTTTATTTCCGTTATCAGCAAATACTTTCAGGGTATAATTCGGATTAATTGTAGCATCGTTAACCCCAAGCACAACAAATCTTGCCGGACACTTTGGTTTCTCGATGACGGGCATTCTGGAATAAAAAACATCTGTATAATGCATGGCCGGATTAAACAGCAAACAAGGCAGTCCAAGATCTTCAGCAAGGATATTCCCGATATAGCCTCCCAATGAACTTCCAACAATAAACTCCACATTCTTTCTGATGGTGGTATCTTTCATGGTTTCATACACACCAAGCTTTTCCCTGTAATTGATATGCAAAGCAGTAACATCAAGTCCTGCTTTCTTCATTAATGTATTCTTTTCAGGTGTTGGATGACTGTCGAGTCCGTGCAAATACAATGTCTTCATGATGTTTCTTAAATTTCCGGCAAATCTAATAAAACTTTTCCAACTCCTCTGCTGCTATTGGTATTACGATTTTGAATGAACTTAATTGTACCACGAATTAATTTTTAGCCAAGATGTTAATATAATGACCACAGATTCACAGATAATACTTGCTGATTTTATAATAATCTGTGAATCTGTGGCTATTTTTAAGTTTTTGTCAGGTTAACTTCTATTATGATAAAATTGCAAACAATTATTTAGGTTTTTATTAATTCTTACTTTTACAAAAAATGGGAAAATGAGAAATTTCTTCTTATACCTTTTATTGATTATTGTCGCAAATACGTATGGTCAGCAAGCTGTTCTGGATAGCCTGGAAAATCTTCTTCCAGGTTTAAAGGGTGAGGAAAAGGTGAACGTGTTGAATGAGTTATGCTGGCAATACGGTTCTATAGATATAGTTAAATCCGAACGATTTGGAAAGCAAGCTATGGATCTGGCCCGTAAAATAGGTGACTCAGTATTAATTGCTCAGGTATACAATGATCTGGGAACAGTATACTTTCGTAAATCAAATTACGATTCTGCAATATTACTTTATAAACATTCATTAAGGATTAGGCAAAGGGAAGGGCTGAAAAACCTGGTTGCCGCTTCTAACAGTAAAATTGGTGCTGCCTACCAGGAACAAGGAAAGTATGAGTTGGCAGTCAAATTCCAGTTATTGGCAGTCCGATACTATGAAAATTCCGGCGACAGCATCAGAATGTCACAAGGGTACAATAACCTGGCGAGGGTCTTTTATGAAAATCACGAATACGAAAAATCCATTGAATACAATAACAAGGCACTGGAGATTTTTGAAGTATACAATTACACATATGGAATGGCTACTACAAAAGGCAGCCTTGCTTTAGTTTACCAGGAATTGGGAGAATTGGATCGTGCCATTACCAATTTTGAAGAGGCTCTTGAATTATTTAAAGCCATAAATGATAATTATAACATAGCCACAGTTTTACTGGATCTCGGTCAGATCTACAGGGAGCGAAATGAATTGCAAAAAGGAATAAGTTATTACAAAGAGGCAATAGCTTTATCCGGGAAAAACAATGACATGCATACGTATAGCATGACTTCTGCAAACCTGGCCAACATATACACGGAGATGGGAAATATTAAAGAAGCAGAAACATTATACAATAAAGCCCTGAATATCGCCCTGGAACTGAATATTAGCGTGGTCATCCATCAATGTTACAGGGGGCTTTCAGAACTATGTTCACAATCTGGTCGTTTTAAAGAAGCCCTGGTTTATAAATCCAAACAGTACGATATCCGCGATTCTATCTATAACATTGAAAAGTATGAACAGCTATCTGAATTGCAAACCCGCTACGAAACAGAAAAAAAAGAGCAAAAGATAGAATTGTTAAAAGCAAAGGATGAACTCAACCTTTCCAGGTTAAAACGCCAAAGGACATTAATTACAGTAACAATTATTGGTTTAATATTAGTCGTTACCATCATGTTGTTATGGTACAACAGAAAGAGGTTGCAACAGAAAGCTTTCCTGGAGGGGGAGAAAAACAAATACCGGAAAAAACTGCTGGATGCCTCAGTTGAAGCTGAAGAAAAGGAGAGGAAAAGAATTGCACGTGAATTACACGATGGTGTAGCCCAACAACTTAGTGGATTAAAAATGGCCTGGCAGGTCATATCCAGGCAATTGCAAGGAGAAGATAAAGACAAACTAAATGACATTACAAAAACGCTGGATGAAACCGCTGACGATGTACGGAACATTTCACACCAGATGATGCCCAAAGTATTAAGTGAAAATGGGTTGATCCTGGCTATTGAAGACATGCTGGCCAAAAGTTTGAAATATACAGAGGTGGATTATAAATTTGAACATTTTGCCCTGGAGGAACGATACGATGAAAAAATTGAGTTATCACTTTACAGGATCTGCCAGGAGTTGATCAATAACGTAATAAAGCATTCGGGAGCTAACTTTGTTTCCGTTCAATTGCTTAAAAACAAGAACTACCTGATATTAATATTAGAAGATAATGGCAAGGGGATAAAATCAGGATCAAACGCAAGCGGCATGGGCCTTTTAAATATAGCGAGCAGGATTGATACGGTTAGCGGTGAAATAAACTATGAGCCAGGACCAGAGAGTGGAACGGTTGCTACAGTCAGAGTGCCGTTATAAACAATCTGTGGCCATCTAAGAAATCTTGTGGTAAAAATTCACCACAAATTTCTCAGATAAACACAGATGAAAAATTTTTTTGAAAATAATTTGTATAAATAAAAAATAACCCTACTTTTGCACTCCCAAAAAATTACATAAAAAATGAAACGTACATTTCAACCATCCAGGAAAAAAAGGACCAACAAACATGGTTTCAGAGCCAGAATGGCATCTAAGAACGGACGTAAAGTGTTGGCACAAAGAAGGGCTAAGGGCCGGAAAAAATTGACAGTTTCTGACGAGAAGCTTGATAAAAGATAATTCCTGCCTGTAACCAGGCATCAAGATATTCTAACCCTGAAGTGAGTTACTCTACTTCAGGGTTTTTCTTTGGCAATTATTAGTACTTGTTAAGAATTGTCATAAATTTGTTCGCTTTGCAAAATATATTCAGACTTTAATTGAATGCAGTTACTCCGGACCATACTTATTATAATCATTGTTTATTATGCAATAAAACTATTTGTCCGGTATGTTTTACCATTGCTGGCAAGGTACTTTATACGGCGTTCTGTTAAAAATTTTGAGAAACAGTTTCATCCTGAGGAAAGACCTCCCGGGGAAATGAACATAAAGCACCCCCCCGAAAAGAAACAACGCCTCGATGATTTGGGTGAATACATTGATTACGAAGAAATCGATGACGATAACAATAAATAGTATCATATGAACAATTTTCCATTCAAAACCATCCTTCCGATTATTTCAGCCTTAGTTATTTTTATAATTCTATCGCTGGCATACATGAGCCCTGCACTTGAAGGTAAGGTTTTAAAGCAAGATGACATTACCAGGTTTAAAGGCATGTCAAAGGAGATCTCTGACTTTAGGGAAAAAACAGGAGAAGAACCTCTTTGGACAAACTCGATGTTCGGAGGAATGCCCGCTTACCAGATCTCTACGAAATACAATGCAAACCTCATCCAGTATGTCGATAAGCTGTTCAGGCTTGGATTACCTGCACCTGCTGACCTGGTATTTCTTTATATGATTGGATTTTTTATTTTGTTAATGGTATTACGCATCAATCCCTGGTTGAGTATTGCCGGAGCTATTGCGTATGGTTTTTCATCATATTTTTTCATAATCCTGGAAGCCGGGCATAATTCCAAAGCACACGCCATTGGATACATGGCCCCATTGCTTGCCGGCATCATTTTAACCTACAGAGGCAAATACTTGCTGGGTGCTATAATTACCATGCTGTTTATGGCCCTTGAGATTCGGGCCAACCATCCGCAAATGACCTATTACCTCGGAATGATTGTACTTATTCTCGGTATTTATGAACTGGTCAATGCTATCCGGTCAAACAATATTATGCACTTTGCAAAATCAACATCAGTTCTGGTTATTGCGACCATCATTGCTGTATTGACGCATATTACCGGTCTTTGGGCAACCTATGAATATTCGAAATACACCATTCGTGGGAAATCGGAACTTAGCACTCAAAAAGAAAACCGAACTTCCGGTCTGGATAAGGATTACGCAACACAATGGAGTTATGGTGTTGCTGAAACAGGAACATTGGTCATTCCGAATTTTCATGGTGGATCTTCAGCCGGAGAACTCAGTAAAAATTCTGAAACCTACGACCGGCTTATAAAAAATAACATTCCTAAAAACCAGGCAAATTCGTTTGTAAAAAATGCTCCGACATACTGGGGTACCCAACCCTTTACATCAGGTCCGGTGTATATAGGTGCTATCGTTGTATTTTTGTTTGTTCTCGGTCTTTTTATAGTAAAAGGACAAATGAAATGGTGGCTGCTCACAGGAACTATTTTATCCATAGTGCTATCCTGGGGAAAAAACTTCATGCCACTTACAGAATTTTTCCTTGATTATTTTCCGCTTTACAATAAGTTCAGAGCTGTTTCGATGACACTGGTTATTGCAGAGATCACCATGCCAATTTTAGCTTTCCTGGCTTTGAACAAAATATTAAAGGGAGAAAATAGTAAACAAAAATTGCTAAAGAGCCTGCAGTACGCCGTTTATGTTGTGGGTGGTTTTCTTTTGTTATTTATATTATTTCCTGGATTATTTTTTAGTTTTTCCGGAGCAGCTGATGCAAACTTACCCGACTGGTTACGTCAGGCCATGGTTGATGACAGAAAAAGTTTACTGAGAATGGATGCCCTCAGATCACTGCTTTTTATTTTACTCGCTGCAGTCCTGATCTGGGCCTACTTAAAAAACAAACTGAAGTTAACGTGGGTTTTTGTTGTGATCATTGTTTTGGTTACCATTGACATGTGGTCTGTAAATAAAAGGTATTTAAACGATGATAATTTTGTACGGAAGACTAAAATTGAAAAACCTTATGCTAAAACCAAAGCTGATGAATTAATACTCAAGGATAGCGATCCTAATTTCAGGGTACTGAACTTTACTGTTGATCCGTTTGCAGATGCCCGCACTTCATATTTTCATAAGTCCATTGGTGGGTATCATGGAGCTAAACTGCGTAGGTACCAGGAACTGTACAATGCTCATATCCAGCAGCATTTTAATGTCAATGTGCTTAATATGCTCAACACCAAGTATTTTATTCAGCCGGATAAAGACAATAAACCTTCGGTACTGCCAAATATGAATGCTTTGGGCAACGCCTGGTTTGTTGACGATTACCTGCTTGTGAACAATGCTGATGAAGAGCTTGCTGCACTTTCTGACTTTGATCCCCAGAAACTGGCAGTAGTTGATAAACGTTTCAAAGACCAGGTGGAGAATTATACACCTGGTAAAGATAGTGCTGCACTGATAAAACTGATCGAATATCAGCCCAATGCATTGAAGTACCAGACAAACACTTCCAAAGATCAATTGGTGGTATTTTCTGAGATCTATTACGATAAAGGCTGGAATGCTTATGTGGATGAAGAACTGGTGCCACATTTCAGAACCAACTATGTTCTAAGAGGGATGATTTTACCGGCTGGGAAACATATGGTTGAATTTAAGTTCGAACCTAAAGTCTACCGGGTTGGAGAAACAATATCTTTTGCAAGTTCATTGCTATTGATCCTGCTTGTTTTAGGATATGGCGGATATGCCATTCGGAACTTCCTTAAAAAAGAGGAATGAAAAAGGTTCTCATTATTACTTATTACTGGCCTCCGGGTTCCGGACCCGGTGTGCAACGATTTCTGAAGTTCACCAAATACCTCAGGGAGTTTGGATGGGAACCATATATCCTCACCGTTAGGAACGGTGCTTACCCATCACGGGATGAATCATTATTAAAAGATGTCCCTGAAGATGTTAATGTGTACCGGACGAAAACATTTGAACCTTTTGGCCTGTTTAACTTTATCAAAGGAAACAAGGGCAACACTACCCCCATGGGGTTTATTAATCTGAATAAAAAGAAAAGTTGGTTAAACAATTTGATGTTATACATCCGTGCCAATTATTTTATTCCTGATGCAAGAAAATACTGGAAGAAGTTTGCATTAAAAAAGGCAAGGAAAGTGATTTTGGAAAATAGGATTGATGCCATTATCACCACTGGTCCTCCTCAAAGCACACATCTGATAGGGAACACATTACACCAGAAATTGAGTATACCGTGGATAGCCGACCTGAGAGACCCCTGGACAAATGTGTATTACAATTCCATTTTCCCCAGGACAAAACGGACTAAAATAAAAGATAAGAAACTTGAAGACCGTGTTGCAACAAATGCAGATTGTTTAACGGTTGTAAGTGCAGGTTTAAAGGAAGAATTTTCTGACCGGGCTAAAGATATTGAAACCATCTATAACGGCTACGATGAATCCGATTTTAAAGAAATAGAATTTACAATCCCTGAAAAATTTACCCTTGCATACATTGGGAACCTTAAGCCCAATCAAAATGTTAAACTTTTATGGAAATGCATTGAGGAGCTTTGCGAAGAGGTTGACGGATTCAGATCAAACTTTAAATTGCTCCTTACTGGTAACATTGACGGGAGCATTTTGGATGATATAAATGGTTGCAACATTAACGGATTAACCGAGATCAGGTCGTTCCTGCCACACCAGGAAGCGGTGTCGTTAATGTGCAGTGTTTCCATGTTGCTGTTTGTGGTGCCACAGGCAACCAACAATAAGCTTATCATAACCGGGAAATTATTTGAATACATCGCTTCCGGTACACCCATCCTTTCTGTTGGCCCTGTTGACGGTGATGCCTCTAAACTTTTAAACGAGGCACACAGGATACCCATGATGGATTACAAGGACAAAGACGTATTAAAGAATTGTTTGAGGGAGAGTTTTAATCAATGGCAAAAATCCGGATCACTCGAAAAACACGATACCCATACTATTTCTGATTACAGCAGGAGAGGATTAACAAAAAAACTCAGCGAAAAACTTAATCAAATTACCGGTGAACATCAATAAGATTGACATATCCCGTTTTCAGCAAAACAGCTCTTTTTACAATAGATTGCAGTTTTTATTAACTGTGAAAAGTTTTGACCTTGCAGCCATTCGCAAAAGGTATATCAAATCAAGGAAGAACAACACTTCGGAAAGGGTAGGGAGTGTTGAAAGACGTAAGGTTACTGAAGGAGGAATTGTTCAACTTGAGATAGACAATGGTTCTGTAAAAAACCACCAAATTCTGGCAAGGGTTCCTGAACCCAGGGGTGTTGACTCACACAAGGGAAAAATTGCCCTGTCATCAGAAAACAAAGTGTATATAATTTCTGGAAACGAGGTAAAGGAATTTTCTGATCCCTGGTTCAGCTATATCCATACGGTGAATTTTGAGAGGAGCGGTCAAAATGCATTGCTGGTCAGTTCTTCAGGCTACGATGCTATTTTTGAGTATGACCTGGATACCCTAAGCAAAAATTATGAATGGTTTGCCTGGGAAAATGGCTTTAGCCATGGGTTGGATCCAAAAACAGGAAAGAAGTTTTACCTGACTCGCAGAAAAGATGTATATCAGCAGCATAAATCACAGGGTGAGGAATGCATTTACATAAATGATCCGGATAGCCAGGTGCTTCCAACGGCCAAACGGGCTGCATTTATTAATTCTGTTGTTTATGATTCCATAAATGAACAGGAGATCATAGCTACTTTTTTCCATGAAGGAGCTGTTTATAGCATCAACAAAGAAACAAATCAAGCAGTCTTAAAACTCGATGGTTTAAAGAGCCCGCATGGCGGTCAAAGATCCGCAGGTGGATTCATTGGGACCAGTACAGCCAGTGGAATGGTGGTGAATGGAAATATTGAAAACAAAATAATGTATTTATTTCATTCACTTCCCGGTAAACCGGATTCACTCGGTGATCTGGAATGGCTTCAGAATTCCATTGTAGTGGACAATAACATTATTACTATTGATTCAAACAGAAATTCTTTTGTGATATTCAATCCTGAAAAGAAACTAATTGATATTGTTCCATTTGATCCCAACTGGGCGATACAAGATATGATTATTAGCGATCCTTCCCATGCTCAATTGTCATTAATTAAAGAGATTGGTAACCGTTAAGAAACCTGTCTGATCACCTCAAAACACTCAGCAAATTCATTGGCTACCTGAGTACCTCTTACCCTAGCCAGGCTATAAATAAATTCATCGTTGATGTATTTTCTGTGTTTCTGTGAATCATAACAATTGATGGCGGAAATTTTAGTCTCAAGGTGTCCCCGGGTAAGTTTTACATAATTATTGCCTTTGAATGTAAGATTGTTCCATGGCAATTCATAACCCCAGACCGTAACATTTTTAAAAGCCCGGATCCCTTCCGTTGATATGACCTGGTGATCTTGGTGAATGTCCTGCATGTTAGGGATCAATACCAGGTCAGGCTGGATTGATTTTCTGAGTTTAACCAGATCCTCTAAAATTTCCTGCCGGTGGTAAGTGAAGTACCGGACCTTATACCTGTGAAAGACCAGGTTATCAGAACTGATTCCCAATTCTTTTGTGGATTTCTTAACCTCCGTTTCCAGTATGTTTTTTGGAAATTCTTTGGGAACCGATTCTTCCGCAAAGGAGAAAGT
Source organism: uncultured Bacteroidales bacterium (assembly GCA_964421215.1). Taxonomy (GTDB): domain Bacteria; phylum Bacteroidota; class Bacteroidia; order Bacteroidales; family JAADJA01; genus JAADJA01. The sequence goes on from CAYQWA010000011.1 coordinate 66,494, forward strand.
AGCATAATACACCTCTTTATTCTGTTCAATAAGTTTTGCAATGGTACCTCCGCAACCCAACTCTCCATCATCCGCATGGGGTGCAATTACAAGGACTTTATTTAATGTTGATGTCATTCTTGTTTATTTATTTTTAGCAGGCCAACTTTTTCAAATCAGGCCTGCCCGATATCGTGTAATTTACTAAAGTTGACAAAGATAATTGTAATTCATGAATTAAAACCAAATCCTAAAACCACAGAATGATATATAAAATGACCGGTAAATTTAATTTGTATATCCAGCATAATTTTCTTAGATTTGACAATCTTAACCTGTTCCCTTCAAGATGAAACCAAGTATGCTTTATTCTTAATTAAAAACAACTGAAATGAAAAAGTCACTCATTTTATTCGCTCTATTTATTTTGGTCACAAGTGTTGCTTTGGCTCAAATTGACACAATAAGTTATAATATCTATCAACAGGATGGGAATCTTGGAGTTGGAGCCCCGCCAGCTAATACTCATTTTGGAATTTTTGTTAAACTCCCTAATGCAGTAATAAAATTTGAAGATACTAGTCCTGGTTCAGGTGATGTGTATGCTATAACAAACAACAAAAATGGAATTGACGTGCTGAACTTTGCCGTATATAATAAAACAGATGAGAGGACTGAGCTTAGTTTTGATGGAGAAGGTAACGTTATAGTTAAAAATGGAAATTTTGGAGTAGGAACTAATGAACCAAACGCAAAAGTACATGTAACGGATGGTGATGTGTATATAAGTGATATCAATAAAGGGATTATTATGAAATCACCCAATGGTCAATGCTGGCGAGGTACTATAAACAATAACGGTGTTTTAGAGTTTAATGCAACTGCATGCCCCGACGGTTATGTATCTGTTAATTCAAAATCTGAAATTAATTATAACATTGAAATACTGCCCAATCCTGCTGATAACGAAATTGAGATAATTATTGACTATCCGGAAGATCCATCTTACTTCATACAAATAATTGACGCCAGCTCCATTATTTTAAAATCATTTGAAATACAGCAAAGTAGAACAATTCTCGAGATAGATGACCTTAAAAATGGTTTATATATAATAAGAATTCTTGATCGAAATGGTGATTTTATCAAATCGAAAAAAATTATAAAAAACTAGAACATAAAGTTCTTTTTCACAATTAAAAAAAGTTATTGCGATTAAGAAAAATATAATAATTAAAGGCAAGCGGAAAATGTAATCTTCTCTGCAATATTTAATAAATATGAACTCAAAAATAATTTTAATCTTAATATTGTTTACGTTCAGCACATTCAAAATTTACGGGCAATTAACTTTTTCCGGAACCTCGGGAAATTTTATCACTGATAGCAAGCTGCCTAATGTTGAAGTATTGCATCCAAACGGTGGTGAGGCATTCAATTATCTTGAGCCAATTACAATAAACTGGATCGCGACTGATGAAAGTATGACATCGAATTCAATATATATTGGTATGAGTACCGAAATTGGAGGAATGTTTTCTATTATTGCTACTAATCTCCCAAATAATGGTTCAGCAGAGATATCAACTTCCGGTATAATGACAGATTATGCCTTGATTAAAGTTATTGCAGTAGACGATTATGGCCTTTCAGGTGATGATGAAAGTAATGACTATTTTATTGTTGATGATAGCTTTTCAGGTACCTCTGTGAATTTTATATCAGATAGTAAGATTCCGGATGTTGAAGTACTTTCCCCTAATGGTGGTGAAACATTTAATTATTTAGATTCACTCAAAGTTACCTGGGCAGCGACTGATACTAGTTTTAGTACCTATCCAATTTCAATAGCCCTAAGCACCCAGGTTAGCGGGGTTTACACTATAGTGGCAACAGGATTGCCAAATACAGGTTCAGCAATGGTAATGCCTCCAGGGATATTTACAGAAGATGCAAAAGTGAAAGTAATTGGAGCAGATGATTTTGGAATAGAAGGAGAGGATGTTACGAATGGTTATTTCACTTTTGATGATAGCTTTGCTGGATTATCTGCTAACTTTATTACAGATAGCAAACCTCCGGAAATTAATGTTATATCTCCCAATGGAGGGGAGAGTATTTATTTCGCAGACTCACTTCTGGTTAAATGGAATTCTTACGATGATAGTTATGGTGCAGATCCCGTATCAATATCCATTAGCACTGATGGGGGGATAACTTTTTCTGAAATTGCTGCTAACTTGCCTAATCAGGATTCTGTATTTGTGATGCCTCCGCAGGTAATATCTGATCTTTCCCTACTAAAAGTAAATGTCCAGGACATGTTTGGACTTTCAGCCTTTGACGAAAGTGATGATTTTCTTTCTCTACATGGATTATCAATCGATCTGAGAGTATATTTGGAAGGGCCTTTTGGAGGATCAAGTATGTTGACTTTTTTAAACTTTCTTGGTTATTTACCCACTGCTCAACCATATAATTCTGATCCATGGTACTATAATGGCTTAGAATTAGTGGATTCCATACCAATACAAAATATTGTTGATTGGATTTTGGTTGAATTACGTGATGCCCCTGATATAGCTTCTGCTGATGAATCTTCGATAGTAGGAATCCGTGCTGCATTTCTTTTGGACAATGGTACGATTACTGAGATTGATGGAACCAGTCCCCTTGAATTTGTGGTTGACCCAATGGATAACTTATTCGCAGTTATATATCACCGAAACCATATGACAGTGATGTCAGCCACCCCGCTGACAGGTACTGATTATCATTTCAGCTTTGATTTTACTGTAGATGAATCAACTGTATTTGGAGGTATTTTAGTGCACCGTGAATTGGTTCCTGGAAAGTGGGGAATGTTAGGTGGAGATGGCAATGCTGACGGGAACATTAATAATATTGATAAAAATGATATTTGGTTACCTCAAAAATATAATACCGGTTACTACATTGGAGATTTTGATATGAATGGGACAGTACTAAACAACGACAAAGAAATTCTGTGGGAGGAAAATGTGGGTAAAAGCAGGATTCTACCTTAAACTTACTATCAAAATAGGTGCTAATTGATTATCGTTAATGAATTATAGTATTCAATATATAAAGTTCTAAAAATGAAAAGAATTTTCGCTACTCTGATAATTACATTTGGTGCTGTTATGGTGATGGCACAATCCATCACCAACATTTCTCCGGCACAACGTACTGATGGCAGTATGATCGTAGATATAACTTATGATCTTAATGGGCCTGAGGCTGAATATACCATAATGGCAGAAGCAAGTTTTGATGAAGGTATAACTTTCGTACATATCTTTAATGCTTCAGGAGATATTGGACCTTATACTACACCCGGTACAGGAAAAGTTATTCAATGGAATTTTGGTGCGGAATTCCCAGATCAATACAGTTCTACAACTCAAATTAGAATCACTGCTTCAATTAATCCAAACTGGATCTGCGGAGAAAGTTTTATTGATGACAGGGATGGTCATGTTTATGCTTCAATTGAAATTGGGAGCCAATGCTGGATGGCAGAAAACTTGAACATTGGTACAATGATCAACGGAAGCAATAATCAAATTGATAATTCCATCATAGAAAAGTACTGCTATGCCAATTCTACAGCAAATTGTGATGAATATGGAGGACTCTATCAATGGAATGAAATGATGGAGTATTCTTCAACACCTGGTCAGCAAGGTATTTGTCCAATTGGATGGCACCTACCAACGGACGATGAATGGTGTACACTTGAGCAGGAGGTTGATCCTTCCATAAGTTGTACCAGTACCGGATGGCGTGGAGTTGATGGGGGGAGTAGGCTTAAAGAAGCCGGGACTTTACATTGGTTACCTCCAAATTCAGGAGCGAATAATTCAAGTGGCTTCACCGGTTTGCCTGCGGGTTACCGTGGAAACACAGGTACATTTGATAAAATTACTATAACCGGACTTTGGTGGTCGTCTAGTTCAACAGGTGCAGATGCATGGCGAAGAGTGTTACGTTATGATTATACCCAGATTTATAGAACAAATAATCTTAAATCTTACGGTTTTAGTGTGCGATGTTTGCTGGATGATTAACACACATTAGGCTTGTGAGTATTAATAATTGCTAGTGTTTAGTTTTCGGGAATACATTATGATTTTTTATGTATTACTTCATTAGGAATTACATTGTTCATTATGTAGTTTAATTGCATATTGATTAAACACGGAAATCATGAAAAATCTTACCTCTGTATTATTATCTACTTTGTTTAATATAATTGTGATAACTGCAATTAATTCACAAAATGTATTAATCCTACAACCGGGTCCCGATGAAGGAAAGGATGCCATGCTCCATGGTTTGTCGAATGTGTCAAATACAAATTTTGGCGATTTTGATGACTTTATTGCATTCGCATGGACCTTTCAGGGTAACCCAGGAACAGGTAGAAGTCTTATGGAATTTGATTTATCCACCTTACCTGCTGACATTTTAATCACCAATGCTACCCTGTCATTATACGCTAATCCCACATCGAATATGGGCACACATTCTACATTAAGTGGCCCAAACTCCTGTTGGATTCGGCGGATCGTCAATCCATGGGAAGAAAGTACAGTTACCTGGAATACCCAGCCTTCTGCTACAACCGAAAATCAGGTTGTGCTGCCTTCTTCTGTTAATCCTTTACAGGATTATTTAGATGTTAATGTTACTACCCTGGTAAATGATATGATAAATGATCCCGAAAACAGTTTTGGATTTTTACTTCAGCTTCAAACTGAAGAATATTATCGAAGGATGACATTTGCTTCAAGTGACCATGATGATGTTTCAAAGCGGCCTATGATTACAATTGAATACCTGATTCCAGGCCCAAATGATACTTGTATAGTAATCCAACCAGGAGCCGAGGAAGGGAAAGATGCATTATTACACGGACTTAATTATCTGACAAATACCAACTTTGGGAATCATAAAGACTACATTGCTTCTACCTGGACTTTCCAGGGAGATCCAGGGACAATAAGAAGTGTTATGGATTTTGATTTATCACAAATTCCACCCAGTGCAGGAATATCATATGCTTCTTTATCTTTATATGCCAATCCCACATCCAATATGGGACCCCACTCTTCCCTTAGCGGTTCAAATAAAAGTTTGCTTCAAAGAATAACATCTGATTGGGATGAGAATACGGTTACCTGGTCAACCCAGCCACAAACGACTCCTATTAACCAGGTTGGTTTACCTGAATCCACAGATCCATTACAAAATTATCCGGATATTGATGTTACTCCTTTGGTAATAGATATGTTTAATGATCCAGATAATAGTTTTGGATTTATGATAAAGCTTCAAACGGAGGAGTATTACCGAAGAATGACTTTTGCCTCAAGTGATCATGTTAATGAAATTTTACACCCTAAACTGACTGTTTGTTATTCAATACCAACAATTACGAACGAAATCAGATCTCCTGAACCAGATCTTATTTTGTTTCCAAATCCCGTTTCAGAACATATTTCTATTGTTTGTAAGGATTCATACAACTTGATAAATATGGTTGTAATTTATAATGTTGCTGGTCAGGTCGTATTCAATAAAGAAAATATTACGATAAGGAACAATGTGGCAAGACTAAATGTTAGGGAAGTTGAGGCAGAAGGTTTATATATTTTAAAACTGGTCTTTGAAGACCTAATGGTAACTGAAAGTTTTATAATTAATCGACCTTAGCTTACCGAACAATTTTTTCTTAATTGTTTTGCAATACTTTATTCACAAAACCTGAAACATCATAGTTCTCGTTAAAAACTTTATAAAGTTCAGATATTATTGGGTAAGCTCCATTCATTTTTTTCTTTTCTGAAATTTCATTGCAAAATACACTGATGGCAATTTTACCCTCCAAAACAACTTTGTCAGAGATGTCCTCTGTAAAAAATCCTTTACCAATTAGTAGTCCTAGTGTACGGTTCCGGCTTAGATCATTCAATGCAGTGAGTGTAAAATCGCCGTACCCACAGTACTTAAACAATGTTTCTTCTTTTCCACCGTACTCCTGGAGTATGTTCCTCATTTCATTAAAGGCCTTCGTAAGAAATAGGAATCGTAAGTTGGGTGAGTTAAAGTGAGCGTCGACAATTCCTGTGGCTATTGCATAGATGTTTTTAAGAATGCTCAAAATTTCAACACCATTCACATCATCAGAAAAATCTATATGTACAGGTGTTTCAGAAAAGATTCCATTAAAGAGCTCCTTATGTTCAGGATAAGTTGTGCCGATAGTAAATCCAGTAGGAAGTTTATTTATCAGCTCCCTTGCAAAAGTTGGCCCTTTGAATGAACATATGGGATTTGATATTTTTTTGCAAAGACTTTCAGTAATTGTCTTTTGATCAATACTAAAGCCTTTAGCCATATTAAGCAAAATGGCATCCTTATTCAAGAACTCTATATTTTTTATTACATAATCAACAGTAACAATTGATGGAATAGCAAGAAAAATAATAGTTGACTCTTTTAGGATATTCCTGTCATCGGTGGCTTTCAAAAACTTACTCAACTTAATATTTGGGAAATACTTATAGTTAATTCTCTTATTATTGATCGAATCAACAACATCTTCCTCAATTGAAAGCAAGGTGACCTTGTTTTCTTTCTTTTTTGCAAGTGTATTCCCCAGGGCTGTTCCTATGGAGCCGGCTCCTATTATTGTAATTCTATTTTGCATATATACTTAGGTCAAAGATTACAAAATTAGTTATTTCATATAATATAGTATTTCGGCCAGACTTCGGTTATTCCCTCTCGTAAAAATTAGTTAGTTTTGCGCCTGATTTTTAATGAATATTTTCGACATCAGAAAAATCCAATATGTACTATATACTTTTACCGGCCTACAATGAAGAGAATTCCATAGATGCCCTTCTCCCGAAGCTATGTAACTATTTTGAATCAGAATTAAACCATGAATATAAGTTGGTTTTCTGTAATGATGGAAGTTCTGATAAAACAATTGAGAAGGTAAAAGTTTTTGAAGATAAAATGCCTATTGAGATAATTACACATAAGATCAACAGGGGTCTCGGTGAAACTGCCAGGGACCTTTTTGAATATGCTGCAGAAGAAGCTTCTGATGATGATTATATTATCAGGCTGGATTGTGATGATACTCACGAGCCTGAATTTATAGGGGGATTGATCAAAGAAATTGAAAAAGGATATGATGTTGTTATTGCCTCACGTTTTGTTCCTGGTGGGGGACAAACCGGTTTATCCTGGAAAAAGAGAACTATTTCCAGAGCAGCTAATTATTTTATGAAATTTTTCTTCCCAATAAAAGGCTTAAAAGAATATTCAAGTGGTTACCGGATTTACAGGGCGGGTTTAATAAAAAGCGCTATAAACTTTTATGGTAACAATTTTATTCAACTCAAGGGACTTGGATTTACAGGTACATTGGAAAAGATCGTCAAACTTAAAATTATAGGGGCAAAATTCGGAGAGGCACCCATGGTTCTACATTATGACCAGAAAAAAAGTCCTTCAAAAATGGTAGGGTCAATTACAACATTGGGTTATCTAATAATGGTAATTATGTATTACTGGCCGTGGGGAGGATGGAGAAGAAATTTCGGAAAAAAGTGGAAACTTTACAAAAGAAATAATGGGACAATCAATTGATGACGTCAGGGATTTCTGGAACAACAATCCATTATTTTCCGGAGAAAGTAAGTTTGAAGCAGGAACCAAAGATTTTTTCGAGGAACACAAAGAGATTTACTACCAGGATTGTTTTGCAGGAAAATTTGATGAGAAGTTGTTGTTTCCTGAATTATCAATCAATGCAAAAGGCCTGGACCTGGGTTGTGGAATAGGTTTCTGGACCATTGAAATGTTGCAAAGAATTCCGGGTATAAAAATGTACAGCGCAGACCTGACCGAAAATGCCCTTGAGATCACGAAAAGAAGACTGGCAACATACAATCTCAAATCTGAACTATCCATTCAGAATGCAGAAAAAATGACCTATGAATCTGAAACGTTTGATCATGTAAACTGCCAGGGAGTGATACACCATACACCCGATACCGAAGCCACTTTAAAGGAGATGGCCAGGGTGCTGAAAAAGAATGGTTCAGCTTATATATCTGTATATTACAAAAATGTATTTATAAGAAACTGGAAACGGATATCTTATTTAGGTAAGATTATCAGCAGACTGGGTGGAGGTCTTAAGGGAAGAGGCAGAGAAAATATATTTAGTGAGAAGGATCCGGATGAAATTACCAGGTTGTACGATGGAAAAGAAAATCCAATAGGAAAATCCTATTCCAGAAAGGAGATTAAATCCTTAATAAATCCTTATTTTGAGGTTGAGAAATCGTTTTTGTTTTTTTTCCCGGCCAGGGCTTTACCGGTAATTGTTCCTAAATTCATTCATCCTTTACTGGCAAAGAAATTTGGATTTATGATCTTTCTACATTTAAGGAAAAAGTAAAATTATGTGTGGTATAATTGGTTTTCAGGGTTCGACTCCAAACAGGGAAGGGGTCATTAAAGAGATGATGAAGGTCATCAAACACCGTGGTCCTGATGCAGAAGGTACAGCTTTTATTGATGATACCACATTCGGACATGTCAGGTTATCCATCATTGATATCGAACATGGCCAGCAACCCATGGTTTCAAATGATGGCCGGTATACCATAATCCTGAATGGTGAGATCTACAATTTTGTGGAATTACGAGAAAGGCTTATAAAGAAGAGATATGTCCTAAAAACGAATTCCGATACCGAAGTATTGCTGTATATGTACGTGGAATATGGTAAGCAGATCGTCCATCATTTAAATGGCATGTTTGCTTTTGTCGTCTATGACAAGCAGGAAAAAACGCTCTTCCTTGCTCGGGACCATTTTGGTGTCAAGCCATTGTATTATTCTACAAGAAACAAGCATTTTGTATTTGCTTCTGAGGTTAAATCAATTTTGAAATATCCTGGTATCAGTGCTGAGCTTGATTCCAAATCTTTACACGAATACCTTACCTTTCAATTCGTATTAAAAAAACATACGCTATTTAAAGATATCCTGAAGCTCGAACCTGCTACATACCTGGTGGTCAGAGATGGTGAGATAATAGAAAAGAAAGAATACTGGAACCTGGATTATACCATTGATGAGTCGAAGAGTGAAGAACAATTTGCGAGTGAACTGAGGTATTTGATCGAAGATGCTTCTTCCATTCAGCTCCGGTCGGATGTGCCGGTAGGAGCCTATTTAAGTGGAGGTCTTGATTCGTCAGCTGTTTCCATATTTGCGTCGAACCATTACGATGGCAGGTTAAAGACTTTCACCGGTGGATTTAAAGAATCGGAGATATACAATGAAACCCGCTATGCAAAGATCATCAGTGAACATATCGATAGCGAATACCTGGAAGTTTTTCCGGATTCAACAGATTTCCTTGATACCATTGAAAAGCTGGTGTATCATATGGATGAACCTGCTGCTGGTCCGGGATTGTTTCCCCAATATATGGTATCCAAACTTGCCTCCGAACATGTGAAGGTTGTGCTTGGCGGACAGGGAGGTGATGAAATTTTTGGTGGTTATGCAAGGTATGCAGTTGCCTACCTTGAACAATGTTTGAAAGGAGCAATTTTTGAAACCCAGGAAGAAGGGAAACACATTGTTACTCTGGGTAGTTTTATTAAAAACCTTCCTTTGCTCAAACAATACATCCCCATGATCAAGAATCAGTTTGCAGCAGAGATGTTCGAAAGCATGGACAGAAGGTATTTCAGGCTGATCAACCGGTCGAAAAATTTGCATACTCTGTATGACGAGCAATTTTTGAATGATGATTCCAAAGAGGGCTTGTTTGAAAAATTCACCCAGATCTTTAATAAGCCTGATACGTTGTCGTATTTAAATAAAATGACTTACTTTGATATAAAGACATTGTTGCCGGCATTGCTTCAGGTGGAAGACAGGGTGAGTATGGCTGTTTCACTGGAATCAAGGGTTCCTTTACTCGATAATAGAATTGCAGACCTTACGGCGAGCATTCCTCCTCCCATGAAATTTGCCGACGGAAAAACTAAATACATTTTTATTAAGGCAATTGAGGATGTTGTCCCTCAACAAATTGTTCAGCGAAAAGACAAGATGGGCTTTCCTGTTCCTGTGAACGAATGGATGAAAGGGCCGCTGAAAAGTTACATCACTGATATTTTTTCCAGCAGTGCTGCAAAAACAAGAGGCTTATACAATACCAAAGCATTGCTCGGACATATCGAAAAAGAGGGGCCATTTACAAGGGACCTTTGGGGTGCACTTAACATCGAACTCTGGTTCAGACAATTTATAGATTAATGCTTACAATTTATACTGATTTATCGGATGATAAATGGTTAGTTTATTTGCTTGAAGAATTCAAAAGGATAAATCGTGCACAATTCCACATTCAAGTAAGTAATATTAATGATCTTCAGGAACAATCCTGCTCACTCGTCTATACCAAAGATCCGATGAACAAAAATTCAATTTATAATTGTCATACGATCGAACCTGGAGAACTTTCAAAGGTTGATTCTAATCTCTACATTTACCAGAATACTAAAGCCCATTCCAGGGAATACCTGATAAATTATGATCTGTTCTGGAATGCATTCCTGATACTCAGCCGGTATGAAGAATATGCAGCTGAGAAAGAAGGTTTAAAAATCAGGTCCTACTGTTCACGACATCCCAGGAAAGATAAAGCATCTTTTAAATTCCCTCTGGTCAATATATTTTTCAATCAGCTGGAAACCATTATAACAGAGCTTTATCCTGAATTAAACTTCAGCCAGGAAAAGGAGTTCAGGGTTGATCCTTCACATGATGTTGACTATATAGACAAAACCTTTCAACTCATTCTTAAACAAACTGCTTTTAATGGTTTTAATACGTTTCGGTCAATCCTTACTCCTGGGAAGTTTTTCAGTAATTTGAAGAAAACAGTGGTTTACCCTTTCAAGAGGCCTTCCTATTTCTGTTTTGACTACTGGAAAAACTTTGAAAAGAGAAACGGAACCCGGTCTGTTTTTTATTTTTATGTCAGGAACAACAAAAGAAGTTTGAAGCAATGGCTGCTTGACCCCTCATACAACATTAGCAGCAATAAGAAACTACAGGAAAAAATCCAGGAACTAATTGCCGATGGTTTTGAGATTGGCCTTCATGGAAGTTTTAACAGTGCGTTCGACGACAAATTACTCAGAGAAGAAAAAGATACTCTTGAAAAGATAATCGGAAGGCCTGTTAAAAGAACCAGGCAACATTGGTTAAACTACAGTGAATTCATAACTCCGGGATTGCATGATAAGAATTTTGAAGTTGATTCTACCCTTGGCTGGAACGATTCCATGGGATTCAGAAGTGGATGTGCAAGTAAGCACCGGCCGTGGGACCATAAAAACAATAGACCATTTTCTTACTATATTGTACCCCAGGTTTTGATGGATTCTACTATTTTTGACTATTCGCAAAGTTATAATGATGTTGAGGAAGCCATAAACATGCTGAAAAAACTGAAAGATCATAAAAATGTTTATGTTTCTATTTCCTGGCATCAAAGAACCTGCTCAAGCGACTATAACTGGCATTTGGTATATGAAAGAATAATTAATGAATGTCTATAAAGAAATACTAAAGAGGAACATTCCCCGGTTGATCAATTTATTTAACCTGGACGAGTTTTCCGATGCCTATGGTAATGCAGACCGTGAATTTTGGGGATGGAAAACCAAGGACTTTAGCAATGCAACTAATCAGGGTGGGATCCATAGCCTGGCTATTGCATACAAACTGGGATTGTTCCAGCAAAAAGTAATGTTGTTAAAACTGTTGGATGCAGGTTTTACAGGCATTAAGAATATTACATCAAAAAAAGGTTCGGTTGTGGAAGCCTACCCCAACGAACATTCTTTCTGTGTTACTGCTCTGGTTGTTTTTGACGCATTGTCGGCCCTCAGATATGTTAGGGATGAATTGCCTGCAAAATCTCTTCAACGGTACTATTCAATCATCAAACCCTTGATTGCTTTTATTGTACGATACGATGAAAAGCATGCAATAATTTCTAATCATCTGGCTACTGCTGTGGCTGCAATTGCATTGTGGAATGATCAAAATTCTGATTCATTGGACAGGGGAGGACAACTTCTAGATATGATTTATCATCATCAATCCGATGAAGGCTGGTACCGTGAATATGAAGGTGCCGATCCGGGTTACCAAACGTTATGTGTTCATTATCTTTCAGTAGCCTTTGAATTGACAAAGGATAACAAATTATTGGAAAGCCTCAGGAAAAGTTTCGATTACCTGAAATATTTTGTTCATCCCGACGGAAGTATAGGAGGTATGTACGGTTCCAGAAACACTGAGGTTTATTATCCGGGAGGTCTGGTTAGTTTGAGATCATTGGATGAATCCATCACCCTACTTGAAGAAAAATTTTCAGAAGGTATTACCGGGGAGAGACATGTATTACCGGATTCAATCGATGCCGGTAATTTTATTCCTTTGCTCAATTCCTATGCAAGAGCAGCCTGGTACTTTGAAAAGGAGGATACATCGCAAAAAGAAATAAGTTCAAAACTTCCATTCCAGGAAGAATTCATTAAGAAATTTCAGGAAGCCGGAGTATTTTTAAAAGCAACCCAAAATTATTACTCAATTTGTAATTATAAAAAGGGTGGTGTTCTTAAAGTGTTTGACCTCAAAAAATCAATATTCGAATTTGAGTATGGCGGAATATTTGGAAAACTAAGCAGTGGTAGAAAAGTAAGCACACAGAGCTTTCAGGAAGAGAACAAATTTGATGACTTTGAGATATCAGTACCATTTGTTCTGTTAAATGAGGATTACCCGACAGCCTTCCGGTTTATGGTTTTAAGGTTTTTGTCCCTTACGATTTTCAGGCATGTTGGACTTGGGATTCAATTTAAAAAATTGATCGTGGATAAATTAATGACCGGAAAGAAAAAAACAAAGGACAGGGCACATATTCGTTTTGATTTCGGCGAAGATAAAATAACGATCAACGAAGAAATCTTAACTGAAAAAGGGCGGCTGGAAATTAGCCACCCCTCCAGATCACGGGCAATACATATGGCTTCCAGCGGTTATAATTCTGCAAATGTTTTTAATCAGGCAGAAGATTCAGAAATGGTAAAAATTAATACAACCATCAGGAAAGGGAAATAGTAAAAGGTGATCAAACTAATATCCAGATTAAGGCCTGACATTGGATTCAGGGAAGTGATGGCTGGGTTACTGCCTGGCAGAGCTAAAGTCCCGGAATTTGAATCCAGGTTCGCAAAAAAATTTGAGAACAGGTTTGGGATTATGTTTCAACATGGCCGTTCGGGTTTGTATACTTTCTTTAAAAGCCTGGAAATTGAAAATTTGGAAATTATATGCCCCGCCTATACCTGCGTTGTTGTACCTCATGCTGTTGTTCTTTCAGGCAATGTTCCTGTTTTTGTGGATTGTGAGCCTGGAAGCCCAAACATGAGTATTGATGAAATCCAAAATTCCATTACTGAAAAGACTAAGGCAATCATTGTTACCCACTTGTTTGGCTATCCAATGGATGTTGTGAGGATAAAGCAACTTGTAAAAGAAGCAGAAAAAAAATTCCAGCATAAGATCTATATTATCCAGGACGTTGCGCATTCATTTGGTGTAAAATGGAAAGGTGAACTGGTTACAAAATTCGGAGATGTTTCCCTTTTTGGTTTGAACATCAGCAAAACCATTACGACTGTTTTTGGAGGAATGATCACCTGTAATGATGAAGGTATTGAAAAGAAACTTCGTGCTTACCGAGATAAAAATTTCAAAAGGAAAAGCATGGTTCAAAACATGGGAAGGCTGATCTACCTGAAAAGCATTTGGATCTCCTTTAATCCATATTTGTATGGAATTGTGAACTTACTGGAAAGAAAAGGTTTACTTAACCGGTTCACCAAATACTACGATGAAGAAAAAGTTGATTTTCCGGGTGACTGGGATTTTCTACCCTCTTCTTTTGAAGCAAAGGTGGGATTGGTTCAATTAAAGAAATACAATAAGATCATCGAAAGAAGAACAAGGAATGCTCAACAGTGGATAGAATCGATGGATGGCCAGGACAACATAAAGTTTTTCCCTCATATCGAAGGCGCAACGTACAGCCATTGTGTGGGAAAGGTTGAGGACAGGACTGAATGGGAAGAAATGTTCAGAAAAAAAGGATACCAGCTTGGTATTTTGATAGAATACAGCATCCCTGAAATGCAATCCTATAATAAATTCAAAAGGAAAGAATATCCTGTGGCTCTGGACTACAGTCAACATATGGTCAATTTCCCGGTTTGGATGAAGAAAGGTTTATAAATTATTTTGTGTTTTGAATTAAAGTGGTTTTTAGTCAAAGAAGTGGAATTATAAGGTAGTAAATGAGTCAACAAAAAAATATTATTCCAGGTAATTTTCAGGAAAATTTAACAAGGCTGCGTGGCGCCTTACTTTCCTTGAAAAAGGCTGCCTATATTGCTCTTCTGATAAAAATACTTAGACCATTTTTTAATATACTGGATTATTTAATAGCACTATTCAAAAGAACTTCTGCTCTGGAAAGTGAATTACCTAAAATGATTATGATCGTAAGCCCACCCAGGTCAGGATCAACAATAATTTTTCAAAGTTTAGCCAGAACACTGCCAGTCATTTACATCAGCAATTTGCATCTGTTATTCCCACAAAATGCTACGAAACAGGTTCAGAAAAGAAAGGGAACCTTACCGCTAAAATCTAAAAACTTTTACGGACATACAAGTAGCCTTGTTGATGTAAATGAAGGAAATGAGTTTATCCATCCCATATTTGCAAAGACTGGCGATCCAGGTGAAATTCGAATTAAATTTTTGGGACTGCTTAGGAAATTAAGGTTGCTTTCTGCAAGTTGCTTTGTTTTTAAAAATACCCATAGTTATAAACACATTAAAACCCTTTCATCCGCATTTCCTGAATTGGTATTTATCAGGATTAATCGAAATCCGGAACAAGTTATCCAAAGTGAATACCGGGCCTATCAGGAACTGGGGACATTTAATCCGATACCTGAATCTTTAAGAGAATCTTCAATTACTGATCCCCTTGAATTTACTGTCCACCAGATATTGGAAATTGATAAAGAGATCGATATTCAAAAAAAACATGTAAATTCGAAAAATTGGATAGAGTGGGTATATGAGGAGTTTTGTGAGGATCCTTCAGGCCATATTGAAAGACTGGCACTGGAAACACTGGAATTAGAATTGTCAGATTTACAGATAACTCATATTTCAGGCCAGATAAAGGTTTCGAATAATAAGAAAGTATCAGATGAGGATGAAAAAAGAATTATGATCTTAATGGCTGATTATAAAAGAAAGCAAAAAAATCCAGGTCAATAAAATATATTGTAGCATAGATAGGGATGAGCAAGTTCGCTGAACACATTAGAAATTTTAGAGCCAAAAACGGTTTTGTTTTGGGGATGCTACGCTTATTATTTTATCCGGTTGTACAAGTGTTCGTAACACCTATTCGGTTAGTGAGGCTATTGTATAATTCTAAAGTCCTTTTCAATGGGCGATGGGGAGATTTTACTGGTTTTGTACCTCAGACAGCCTTTAATATTTTATTCTATCATAATAGAGCCCTAAACATATATAAATATGGAAGATCCGGTAAAAGCCCATATTTAGGATTAGGAGATTATCCCCTTTCCAGAACATTTTATTATTCTTTGTTGTCATTATTTTCTTTTTGGCTAGCACCATTGATTACGATTCTGATTGGATTATTTGGATGGTTACTATCACACATGGTTTGGATACAGCCGGATAATCTGGAATGGATACTATTTATGGTAGGATTAACATTAATTAGTAGCCTATTTTATATAAATCTGATTCAACAAAATTATAATGCATTTGGATGGCTGTTCTTTCCTTTGTTTGTGTATGGTATTATAAATGGATACTGGATTCTTGCTGGTGTAGCTCTCCTGTTGTCAAGCTTTGGAAGTATTACGGTTGTTGTATTAGGAGGATTTATCAGCCTTATGGCAATGATTAATTCATTGAATATACTTCCCATAGTTTCGGTTTTGCCAGCGATAATTAAAGTTCTTCTTCATTTTCTGATTCTTGGTTCAGACAAAAACTCAAAAGGAATATTGTTTTCAATATTTAAAGCAATAGGCGTATCTGACAAGAATGTAAAATATAAAAGAACTAAAAAAGGAAAGATTAATCTTTTGTTTCTTTATTTCACCTTCTTGTATTTACAATTTCTTCTTGTATATTATTTTATATACCAGGAGATAAATTACTTCTTTTTGATTGGTGTTATTGTATTCTGGTTAAATAAACTTTTTATCAGATTTGCAGATGACCAGTCAATTTTTATGCTGATGATGTCTCTTGGTTTTGCTACTCTTGCGGTACAAGAATTATCACTTATTCCCCTTCTTTCTTATTGGTTGATGATAAATCCATTTCCATTGACCACGAATGTTTACGATCCTAAAAACATTGACTTAGTTCCTAATGGTAAACCATTTAATACGAAGCCATTAATGGATCTCGTTCAGGATTTTTTACATTCTGTTAGCAAGAATGAAAAAGTAATGATGTGCTTTAATGATCCAACAGGGGACTATGAAAAGGTTTTTGATGGGTACCGAAGATTGGTAGAGATGCCGCATTATGTTGCCAACATTCAACAGATCCATTTTTTACCCGATTGGTGGGGCGTATTTGAATTAAATTATGAAGGTGCCCCGGATTTCTGGGGAAGGGATGTTCAACGCATTAATAAGAACATTAAGACCTGGAATGTAGATTATATTATCGTTTACCAGGAAGCGGGAACCGAACTGGACAACACCTGGCAACAAAATGAGTTTAAGGTTTTGAATACATTGAACTGGGCTGAAATTGAAAATAAATTCAATTATTCTAAGTTTTATAAACCACCAACCCCTCAATGGTGGTTGTTGAAAGTTCCAGATTCACTAAAGAAATAGGAAGTCAAAGTGGGAATCATCAAAGAACAATCGATTAAAGGTACTGCCATTGTTTACAGTGGTACTGTGATTGGCTTTGTTACCACTTCCCTTATTTTTCCAAGGGTATTGACCAGCGAGCAGATTGGATTGATCGGTGTGCTGGTAGCCTATGCAATGATCTTTGCACGCTTTGCCGGTTTGGGGTTTAATACCATTGGCAACAGGTTGTTCCCTTATTTCAGAGACCAGGAAAAGAATCATAATGGATTTTTGTTTCTTGCTTTAAGCACCACTTTTGTTGGTTTTTTATTGTCACTGGTCATATTCTTTTTTCTTAGGCCTTATCTGATTGAAACCAGGATCGAGGATTCACCACTCCTGGTAACTTATATCGATTACCTGATACCGCTATTATTCTCAATAATATTTTACACCATTCTCGATACCTATTACCGTTTACTTTTTAATGCTGTGATCGGAACTTTTCTGAAAGAGTTTGTGCAAAGGCTTCTCATCCTTATTTTTATTTCTGTTTTCTATTTTTCTGCCATGAGCTTTCAAAGCTTTATGGCTCTGTACCTGTCAGCTTTTATAATTCCTTTAGTTATTATTATTTTTTCCCTGGTGAGGCAGCGGAAATTTCTGATCAAACCCGATATGCAGTTTTTGAAAAAGGATTTTGTTAAAACCATGGTCACCGTTGGATTATTCGGAATACTGGTGAGCTTTTCAGGTGCTGTGGTTATAAATGTTGACCGTATAATGATCGAGGAGTTTCTGGGCCTCAGTGCCACCGGGATATATGCAACAACTTTTTATTTTGGTGTCCTGATCGGTATCCCTGCCAGGCCTTTGTTGAAAATATCTTCTACGGTCATTGCTGAATCATGGAAGAAGAATGACCTGGATAATATTGATGTAGTCTATACCAAGTCCTGTATAAACCAGCTAATAATCGGACTTTTGTTGTTTCTCGGTATCTGGTTGAACATACATAATGTGTTTAAAATATTGCCGGCTGAATATGAAGCTGGAAAGTACGTTATCCTTTTTATCGCCCTTACCTATTTGTTCGAGATGATGACCGGAGCCAGTACAGCTGTAATATCAACCTCTAAATATTACAAGTACCAGGCTTATTTTATGATCATATTAATTGTTCTTGTTGTGGTAAGTAATATAATCTTGATTCCAATTTGGGGGATTGTTGGAGCTGCCCTTGCATCCCTCTTTTCCAAGCTTATCACTTATTTTCTCAGGTATATTTTTATTTACAGGAAATTTGGATTGCAACCATATAACAGCCGCTTTCTGCTTGTGTTTTTTATCGGAGGAATAACTTTTTTGTGTGGTTTCTTTATTCCGGAGTTTGATAATTTATTCATCGATTTACTGATCAGAAGTTCAGTAATTGCAATAGTCTTTGCAATTTTGATTTTTGTATTCAAACCTTCGGAGGATGTTGACAATATATTGAAAGGTCTACTTTCAAAGATTAAAAAGTCATGATCAAATTACCTCAACAAATACACAGTACCCTTCCTTTCAAAGAGCTGCAACGCGCCTGAACATTTATAATTAACCAACCAGAAATAAGTGCCTTCGGCTGCAGGAAATCCTTTCCTTGTCCCATCCCAAAAGTCATATTTATAGTTTGTTTCCCAGATCGTTTCACCCCAGCGATTGAAAACCAGCAACTGGAAATCATAAATGTCCTTTGAGACAATTGTCTGGAAATAATCATTTGCTCCATCGCCATTTGGTGTAAAAACATTTGGAATGAAAAGATCACAATTTACGGGTTCAATCACTATAGTATCTGAATTATAACATTTTCCGTCAAAAACATTAACCCAGTATATGCCATCTGAATCTATGGTCAGGATTTGTTGTTCCGACCCATTGCTCCATAAATACGATTCGAACGATCCGGCATTCAGAAGGATCTCATCATTTGTTGCAAGAACAGTATCGTTGCCTAAAAAGACCTGGGGTAAGGACCATTCAGCTATATAAACAGAATCGGAACTGCTGCCGCAATTGTTTGTGGCCTGTACCCAGTATATTCCTTCCTGTACAATGGTATAAGAAGTATCTGTTGATCCATCCTGCCAATGGAAAGTATTCGAGTGATCAATTGAAAGATTAAACAAAATGGAATCTCCTTCACAGAAGACTGTATCATTGCCCAATTTGATATCAGGCAAATACATTAATTCAAGTGTTACTGTATCAGAACCGATGCATCCCAGGGAATCGACCACTTCACACCAGTACTGTCCTGGTGAACCGGTAACAAGGTAGGGCAGTGATGAGCCGTTTTGCCAGAGGCAGGATACAAATCCATCATGAGTAGAGAAAACAATGGAATCCCCCAAACAGATGGAAGTATCATTGCCAAGGCCAGGATCCGGCAGAATAAATTCGAGTGAAATTGTATCGGATACGTTACAATTATTGGTGTCTGTAACATCTACCCAATACATTCCTGATTGGTTGGTATAATACACCGGATTTGTTGACCCATCCTGCCATATGTAAGAAAGGAAACCAAATCCAGGATCAAGCAATATGTTTTCACCATAGCAAACTACGGTATCATTTCCCAGGTCAATGCTGGTAGGAGGGAATACATCCAGTACAATGGTATCACTTGATGAACTGCATGGATTTTCGACGTAAACATAATAAATGCCAGCCGTATCAGCATAAAACACAGAATCGTTGCTGCCGTCCTGCCATTGGTAGAAGGTATATCCTGAACCTGCATTTAAAACAAAAACATCTCCACTACAAAAGTTGGTATCGTTTCCCAGTTCAAGGTCTTCAAAAGCAACAGGATAAAAATCAACGAAGATAGAATCGGTTTCGCAACAACCAAATTCGTTGCAAACTTCAACCCAGTAAATCCCAGTGGTATCGATTGTTATGGAGGTTCCTGCTGAACCGTTACTCCATAGATAGGATACATAGCCAGGGTCAACAACAAGAACTAAGGAATCTTCTTCACAGATCAAGGTATCATTGCCTAAAGATATATCAGGAGAAGGATAAAAAGTAATATGGATCGAATCAATTGCAGAACAACCATATTCGTTCCATACTTCCACCCAGTACAATCCTTCAGTATTTGTGAACTGAAGTTGATTACCTGAACCATTGTTCCACATGTACATTTCAAAACCTTCACCAGGATCAAGCCAGTATCCGTTGTTCGAACATATCATAGTATCGGGACCAAGGTTCACCAGGGGGATGGGGAATAATTCGATTTCAATTGTATCTGAAGCTGTACATCCCTGGTCGTCAGTAACCTGCACCCAATAAGTGCCTGCGGTGTCGGTTGAAAAAACAGAATTTGTAGAACCATTTTGCCATAAGTAGTTTATAAATTCAGGTCCCGGGCTGAGATTAATTTCATCTCCCAAACAAATTATCGTATCATTCCCCAAAGAAATCTGTAAGTCGCAACCGCAAAGTATATTTTCATTTATTTCAATGTTGCTTTGGATAAAAGGGAATGACTGAAAATTTGTTATAGATTCTACTTGAAATGTTGTTGTACTAGTAGAGAATGATGGATTTGTTATATAGGGAGTAGGTGTATAATAAGAGCAAACTTCAGAAGTGCCCTGATCATCAGTTTTTATTAAATACGCATCCCCGTTTCCTTCCCCAAAGCTTTGTGTGTAATTTGCTATTAAAAAGCCTCCATCTGATGCAGGAAGTACCATATGATTTGGAACATTTACCGGTGGTCCATCAGCCTGGGCACCACCATAGGTCCTGCTCCATAAATATGAACCATCCTGTGTATTTATATTTACTAAAAAAATATCCTGATTTCCAAAACCAAAACTATTTGTATGTCCTGAAACAATAAACTCATCTTGACCTGACCTCTGTAGTGATTGAGCTATGTCTGAGCCAGATCCACCATATGTTTTTGCCCATAATACATTCCCGGTTGGATTAATTTTTAATCCAAAAAAGTCCCAATTACCCGCACCAAAAGAAAGTGTTTGACCTGAAATTAAATAATTACCATCATCAGTCATTTCAATGGCACGGCAATAGTCTGTACTATTGCCGCTATATGCTTTATTCCACAAAATATTGCCTGCAAGGTCAGTTTTAGTACATGTTGATTTATGATTACCCCCATCGTACATAGTAGCCACAATAAGTAGTTCATTATCAGGAGTGAGAATTAGATCCTGACCGTTATCATTATTTCCTTTGCCTATGGCTTTATTCCAAACCAGGTCACCTGACTTCGTAATAGCTGTTAAGGAAATGTCCCTCATTCCAGCTCCAAAACTTTCTACTGTACCTGTTATAATATAATAGTCATCTGTTTCAATTATTTTCTTTACCCATTCGCCTGAAGTGCCTCCAAAACCTTTTGTCCATTGTAGGTTTCCTTCTATATCAGTTTTACAAACAAACAGATCTCTCCACCCTGCACCAAAACTGGTTGTCCAACCTCCGAAAAGTAATCCGTTATCCTGAGTAGGAATGATATGAAAACAATATTCCTCTGTGGGTCCACCATAAGATTTTGACCATTCCAGTTCAAGTGCAGAGTTAAATTTAAGTAGTAATATATCATAATCTCCCTGACCATAACTTTTTGTATTACCAGCGAATATTATTCCTCCATCCGTAAGAATGCATGAAGCATAAAATGCATCATCTTCTTCACCTCCAAATGTTTTTTGAAATGTGTTTTGTGAATGAGTTGTTTGTGCAACAATAAATAAAAGTAAAAACAATATGCTTAATATACTTTTAATCATTGTTTTATCTGATCAGTGTTACATTCCCTTTCTTTTCCGTAAGTACCCCATCAAAACAAACGGCTTTAAGGAAAAAAGTGTACACTTCCAATTCCTGCTTTTCTCCGTTATATGTGCCATCCCAGCCTTTTAACATGTCATCGGTTTCGAAAACAAGTTTGCCATAACGGTTGTAGATCTTAAAATCGAGATTGGATATCCCTGATCCTTCAACATACAGAACATCGTTTATCAGGTCTCCATTGGGACTGAATGCTGTAGGAATACCAACCGCACAATAAGGATATTCATCAATTATGATGTAATCTGTTCCGAAACAACCTTCATACTCAACCTCTACCCAGTATTCCATGCCGCCTTCAATGCCCTGTGCTTCTATGGTTTGAGTGGTTTCACCGGTGGACCATTCAAATATTGCATCAGGGTAACCTGCATCCAGTATCACGACCTCACCATTGTGAAGGATCATATCTTCTCCCAGGTCAATATCAGGTGTGAATAGTGCTGTGATATATAGGGAATCGCGCTTTGAACAACCCTCTTCATTTGTTATTTCTAACCAGTATATACCGGATTGGCCGATTGTAATAGAATCAATTGTCGTTCCGTCGTTCCAAAGGTAAGTTTCGTAATCCTGACCTGTTACCAGAAGCACAGATTCACCTTCACAAAATTCTTTGTCATCCCCCAGTTCTAACTCAGGTGATGGCAGTCCTTCAACCACAACTTGTCCCGGGACAGAACAATCCTCCGAATAATGAACAGTTATTCCATAAGTACCCGGTTCACTGACAATGTAATACGGGCTTATTGTGCCGTCAAACCATTCATAAACTGTATTAGGATTGCCGTTAAAGTTATCAGTGGAAAGGATAAGTGTTTCACCATCACATAAAAACTGAAGATCTTCACCAAGTCCGTAAATATAACCTGGGGCATCTTCCCAGATCCAGCCTGTATTGTTTGAAATGTTGTCGCTGTGACCACCTGCATAGAAATATGCAAATCCAGTAGCTGCTATGTCGCGCATAATGATGAAATCTCCTGAAACCTCGCCTTCAGGCATATGAACACCAGCTTGAATACCATTGGACGATGAAGAAATCAGGGTTATGGGAAAACAATTGTTGCCCCTTATGTTAAACGTATCATAAATGGTTTGGGTTGTTGAGGCTGTGAGGGTATAGGTTTTCCCGGGAGTGAGCGTAAGGATATCGAATTCATTGGGTCCGCCGAGGTATCCCCAGTCGAGCAATAAAGCATTATGGATCTGATTATTTTCAAAAATTGTAGCTACTCCATGTATAACAATATCTTTAACCACTGTGTTATTCCCGACTATGGTCCCGTTACCATAAACCAAAACCTTGCTGTTGAAAATATTTTCTCCCTGTATATTTCCATTCTGAAAAAAGATGGTGGTATCTATGGTATTGCTTCCGGAAACTGTTCCGCTACTGTAAAAAAGAGCGGTATTAATATTATTGAAACCTGTTACAACTCCTGCCTGATCGAAAAGAGCTGTGTTCACAATATTTTCTCCACCGTTTAAGGATCCTCCTGCCTGATAGTGTGCATAGTTAATGGTATCTGAACCGGTAACATTTCCTATTGCCATGAACAATAAGGTATCAATTGAACAGTTTCCTACAAGGGTTCCACCGGCTTCAAATGTTACATCATCATATAATCCATGGACTTCAGCATGAATTAATTCGGCATTGTTTTTAAAAATTACATCATCGTATTTAATATAATCTGATCCGTTTCCGGTACTGATTACCTCGCCATAGGAAATGATCAGGCATGAATCGGCATCAATATCAAGTTCATAAGTGTTTACATCCCATAATCCGGCTAATACGGTATCCCCTAAATATACGGTTGTTGTATCCAGATAAAAAGCTCGGTGTGTGGAATCGATAGAAGCAAATGTTATTGTTGAGAAAGGATGTCCCCTGGAATAGAGCGATCCTCTTTTATGAATTGTATTTGTTTTGTTTGAAAAACCATCCACCAGTTCCCAGATACCGTCTCTGCCTTCGAATACAACATCACCTATAAAGTCGATACCAGCAGATTCGATTGTATGATCCGGTTCATTTGTAGCAAAATAAGTGGTTCCCTCGAAATTATTATTCATTTTTTCATTGAGGGTCAGTGATCCATAAATGTATAATGATTTGGTTTCATCCCCTATAAATGAAGGGATATATTTAGCCCCGGTCCAGTCCATGTTATGGCAGGCTGCAATTTCAACATTTATCAATACCGCACTTGTATCGGAGAAAGAGTTATGGTCAAAATAAACATCATCAATTGGTGAGGGGATACAATAGCCAGGTTCTCCACCACTTTCATAAGCCCAGTGAAGTGAATCGCTCCAGTTGCCGTCGTCTCCTACCCAGTAAAGTGCCAATGGCTCATGCTGGTGGATCTCCCAATCCGTATTTCCTCCAAGATCTATGGAGTTATAAGCAATAAATGGAATTTCAGGTCCAACGGCTTTCATATCCCTGATGTTTGCATAATCAGAAATAACATTTCCGTTTTCTTTTCTGATGGAGGCTTCTTTCCCGTGTTCATCCGACATAATGAAAATCGGTCCTGTACAACGTCCATTGGCAAACAATGTATCTATAATAGTTTGTTCTGAGCCTTCTTCAAAAGTATAAACCCCTGAATATGTAAAAAACAGATCATTAAAGGTGTTGTCACCCAGAAAATAGCCGTTTGCTTTTAAGGTCGCTGTTCTGATTTCATTTTCACCATCAATTATTGCATCCTCATAGATTATGGTTGTATCAATCTCATTTGTACCGTCAATTAAGCCAGTGTTATAATACAAAGCCGTATCCACTTCATTGCTCCCCGTCATGAAACCTGTACCGTAGTAATAGGCAATCTCAACAACATGATCGCCGTCGAGCCACGATTCATCTCCATGGAAAATGGCTGTTTTGATGGTGTCATGGTCGTAAATATTATTCATTACCCCATAGCAGATCACAGTATCAATCGTACAATCCAGTCGTATTTCTGCATTGCCCCCATCGAAGGTAACCAGGTTATACACTGCATATGCAGCGTTTCTTATCCTGCCTCCGAAACCATAAAAATGAACGTTATTGAAAATCAGCCGATTATGATTTTGGTTACGCATGTCACCCATATTGGATGTGAAAACAAGGACCGAGGAGTCGGCATCAAGCTCATGGTTTGTAGCATCCAGATCCCATGCATAAATCGGGGAGGCTCCTTCAATGAATACTGTGTCGGTGTAAAGATGTAGTGTTCTGTGATTAGTATCAACCGAACTGAATTTAAAGGCATGAATGTTATTATGATTGGATAAAAACGTTCCATGTTCATGATACAAAGTATCCTGAGTCAGAAAATCATTTTCCAGTTTCCATTCACCCCCTCTTCCCTGTATCCTCACATCATTAATGAAAGGAACTCCATCCTGGTCAATAATGTTTCCAGGTATTTCCGATTCGAAATGTGTCTCTCCTTTAAAATCATTGCTCATGTTTTGTTTGAAATAAAGGGAACCATATATTTTTAAGAAGTTAGTATCCGGTCCTGAAATTACAGATCCCGACTGGCATCCTGTCCAGTCCATGGTATTGCAAACGGCATTTTTAACATTAATTATTGCTGTATCGCCTGATGATAAGGATGATCCGTCAAAAAAAACATTATCAATTTCAGTAGGCGGGCAGGCACCACCAGGACCTCCGGAAGATTCACTCCAGTGTTCCATATCATGCCAGTAGCCTTGTCCTCCGACCCAGTAAAGGTCTTTGGGGCCGCTTGTATCAACGAGCCAGCCGGTGTTATTTCCAAGGTCTACAGAGTTTAATGCCACAAAAGGGCCGGGGCCTGAAACATGAATATCTCTTAGGGAAAGATAATCACCTGTTATCCCTGCACTTACCGTGCTTATTGTAGCCGGGATGCCATTGTATGAAGATTTAATAAAGATCGGGAATTGGCAGTTTGCTGTCAGACTTATTTCACTTCCAATGGTTTGTGTTGAATTGTAAGCAAGGAAATACCTGAAGCCCGGGGTAAAAGTCAGGTAGTTGAAATAGTTATCCCCGGAAATGTGTCCATCGCATTTAAACCAACAGGATTCGAAGGTGTTGGATCCGTCAACCCATGAGGTTAATCCAAACTCAGCTTCTCCAATGGAATTTTCGCCAAAAACCTGAGCGGTATCACCAACCAAAAGAAATTGTATGTTGTTATTCTCAGAAATTGCGCCATTTCCCAAAATTTCAATGTGATTAATGGTATTGCTGCCTATAACACCGGCTCCACCCTGAGAAAATGCATAATGAATTATATTATTCCCATTAATAATGCCACCCCCCATTATAACGTAATCGGAGGTTACATTTTCCATTATGCTTCCGTTGCCGTCAATAATAATAGTATCAGATGATAAGGTACCCTGAATAGAACCTCCCTGAGTAAAAGTAGTAGTTTGAATGGTTGAATACACATCATTACTCTTGAAGGTATTCATCAGAAGAAATTCAATTTTATGAAAATTCAGTGTATCCCCTTCATAATTTGTCATGCTGCCTGTGGATCTGATCAACGAATTGGAAGCTTCGAATTCAAGATCTTCAGCCATAATGTTCCAGCCCCCGATTTCGATCAATGAATTGGAAATATCAAGCATCCTTTCTGTTAATGAAGTAGAAATGATCTGGCTGCTTTTAATATTCTGGCTGCCTGAGGAGAATCCACCGTTCACCAAATAAATATTTCCCGTAATCCATAAGCTGTCGATCAACAACCATGAACCTCCCACTCCATCAAAGTAAATATGATTATTAAAGGATTGGCCGCCGGTTTTAATGGTGTTGCCCTGTTCATCACTTTCGAAGGTAAATGTCCCTTCAAATTCCTGAACCATTTGCGGAATAAATGTTACCGAACCATATACCCTGATGTTGTTGTTATCATCACTCTTAAAGGTGGGAACAAACAGTGCTCCAGTCCAGTCAATGTCCTTACAGATCGCATTTTCGGTATTTACAGTTATCGCTTGTCCGTATCCGGTGAAGGAATTTTCATCAAAAAACACATTGTCTGCTGATGTAGGTACCTGGATATGAAGAATTGATCCTCCAGAGGTTTTCGACCAGTGGTTTATATCCGACCAGTTTCCGTTGCCGCCGATCCAATAATAATCATCTGCTGAAAGAAGAGAGATCTTAAAGATTAAGAGAACAATTAGGACAGACTTGTTTTGAAATGAGCGGTACATTCTTTTTCTTTTTCGAATCAAATCCGAAAATACAAAAAAAAGTCCACAAAAGGAAGTTGGCTACCGTAATATGATCAACTTTTTAGCTACAGAAGTTTGGTTTACTTCAATTACTATCAGGTAAAGGCCTTTATGCAGGGCTGAGGTATTGTACCTGTAGTTAACCATTCCCGAAATTTGATCTTCATGAACTATGGTTTCAATCTTACGGCCAGCCAAATCATAGGCACAGATCTTCACACTGCTTTTTTCTGTAAGCTCAAATTCAATCCTGGTTTCATTAATTGCAGGATTAGGAAAAATATCTATGTCAAATAAAATTGGTTCATTTTCAACTATTCCTGGAAGTAATACATTACCTCCGCCATTTTCAGTTTTTAAAATGGTTACACCACCACCTGCTACATACCCCACTTGAGCATCATTGAAATGGATGCATCTAAGGCCGTTACTGGTTCCTGAGTATTGGGGAAGCCACGAATTACCCCTGTTGGTACTTTTTAGGATGACACCTCCTTCACCTACTATATATCCTGTATCCGGGTCCGGGAAATAAACACCATTAAGTGGGGTTGTAACGCCGGAAGGTATTTCCACAAGTTCTTCCACTTCATCCTCAATACGCAACTGAAATATTTTCCCGTCATAACCAACAATGTAGCCTATGGAGTCGTTGGGAAAATGTAAATCGTAAAAAGGAACAGTCGTTCCGGTATTTATTTTGGTTACCTGATCACCGTTGTCTGTAATCCGTAATAGTGTTCCTCCATCACCCACTGCGTATCCCCAGGATTGATTAATAAAGGTCAATCCGAATAAATGGTTATCAGTAACATAATTTATCTGGCTCCAAAGGGAATCATCGCCCTCAATTGACCTGATGAGGGCACCGTTCAGTCCGGCAGCAAATATGTTTGTTGTGTCAAATGCCTCAATGGCATAAAAGTGATCGTCGAACCCGGTGGGTATGGGAATTACACTATCCACCACGTATTTATAGATCATCCCTCCAAATGCGCTTATGTAAGCGTGTTCTGAATTGAAAAAATCAATATCCGATAAATAACGGTCAATGGTGTCGAATACAATTTTATTCCAATTGTCTCCATCATCCGTATGCAGAATATAAGGCATATTGTTAAACGGGTCACCGCCAACTGAATAACCAGAGTTTTCTTTGGGAAACTTAATTGAGCTTAAGGAATATGTAGTTGCCCCGGTCATGTTGCCCAGGTTATCAATGCAGGAGTCTGTCCGGAAAATAGCTCCGTAGTCTCCACAAATAAGTACAGTATCACAAAGTGTGTCAACAGGTGGATGTACGTGAATTATTTCATTAAAGGACAACAATGTATTCAAAGAATGATAGGACCAGTTTGTCCCTCCATCCGTAGTTCCTAATATTGCTCCATCAGCACCACAGGCATATCCATTATTTTCATCATAGAAATGAATGGAGAGCAGGTTAGCATCAATCTGAGTGAAAGAAATATCTTCCCAGGATTGTCCTCCATTGTCGGACCGGAGAATAAGTCCCTTTTGCCCTGCTATATAACCTACATCTTCTGTAGGGAAATAAACATCGTTTAAAGATCTCGCCATGTAGGAATTCTGGATGTCATTCCACGACATACCGCCGTTCGTTGTTCTTAGAATAGTACCGCTGTCGCCAACAATGACACCTACAGATTCACTGGCAAAATCTACTGCATACAAGGCATAATTTGTTGAGGAGGAAATTTCTTCCCAATCATCTCCGGATTTTCTAAGGATGAGGCCTTTATAGCCAACGATACAACCAATGGTGTCACTGGCAAAATCTATGGCATTCAAATCATAAAATGACCCTGAAATCGCAGGGGTCCATTGTCCTGAGCCATTGTAGGTGAAAAGTTTTCCTTTTTCTCCAACAATGTATCCTTTATTTGGTGTAGCAAAAGAAATTCCATTCAATTGATAGGTGGTGATTGAATCCATCATTTCCCAATCCCGGCCTTTGTTGTCTGAACGAATTACAGTTCCTTCGGCACCGACAGCAAAAACGGTATTGGTACCTTCAACGAGGGTCATGTCATTTAACCTGTTTCCCTGCGGGTATGGATTTTGCCAGTACCATTGCCCGATCAACTCTGTTGAAATAAGAAATATGGAGACTAATACTATAAAAGATCTTTGAATCATAGCAACATATAAAAATTAAAATTCCAACATTTTACAGGGTTGTCGTTTCGTAGATATTCGTGCACAGAATCTTTTTACCAGCGACAATTCAAAACCTCCCTTATAATTACTGGCCACACGTTGAGAGGAAACATTTATATCATAGGAAAACAACATGGTAAACTTATTGTATTCCAGGCCGACAGTCGGGATGATGTCCCTTCCAAGGCGGTGCCAAAGACCGCCATGCAGTTTAAGGTCTTTGGCATTGTATACCAGGTTGGCACCAAAAATGACCTCCTCCACACCTTGTTGAGTAATGTAGTAAGCTTCTGGTTTAATAAGAAAAGTTGGTGATAATATTCGTTGCAGTGTAGCGTGTGCAATGTATTTCCGGCCTACCTTTCTGTTGCTGGTCCCGAAAAAAGACTCAACAGGTGTATTAATATGGCTAATACTACCTCCTATTTCGTACATCCAGGTGTCATCCACTAAATGATGTAATGAAATACCAAGATTAAAATCCGTATAAAAGATGGAAGTGCTTTTAATGTTGGCAATATCCTGGGACGGATCAAGCAGATTAAATACCAGGTTTGTTGTATCCCACTGGTCGCCAAAAATTAATCTGTCAGGGTTAAAGCTTCGGTTGGTTATACCTACACCTACGCCCAAACTTCCGTAAAGTGAATTGTCGGCATTGAATCCCTGGCTGTAGGCTGTAAATAACATTGCCTGTACCTTTTGCAGGTCACCATCACCAGCGTTGTCGCTGTATAAATGTGTACCTATCCCAAACCAACCCCGTTGTTTTAAAAACTTGGGTGAAAATCGTGAGTCAACCCAAGCGGTGTAGGTTTCATAAGGTACTGTAAAACTGGCTGCCTGTTGCCTGTAATTTACTGCTGCCCTGTAATCACATTCATGATTTCCTGTAAATGCAGGATTAATGTACAGGGGGGTGGAGTACATTTGCGAATAATGTATGTCCTGGCTCTTAACGGTTAACCCACCGATCAGTAATAAAACAACCGGCAGGATAATCCTTATCCATTCTTTCATATATCTACCTCAATAACGTAATATTTCCTGTTTCTTCTGTAACGCCTTTATCCTCAAATAGTACTTTAATGTAGTAAGTGTAAACATCCATTTCTTGTTTTTGTCCGTTTACGGTTCCGTCCCAACCAATACTGGCGTCATCTGTTTCAAATACAAGTTTGCCGAAACGGTTATAAACCCTGAAGTCCATTTCAGAAAATCCGCTTCCGTTTACATACAGCTCATCGTTATCTCCATCACCATTCGGTGTAAATGCAGTGGGTACGCCCAGTCTGCTTGGAGGATACATATAAACTGATTTATGACCTTCAGCAGGACATCCATCATCAATTACTGTTACAAAGTATTCAACCGGGTTGGGATCAGAATATCCTGATACTGTAATGGTTCTGTTGTAAGGATTTTCAATATTTACAACAGGATCAGAGTACCAGTCGTATGAATCACCTGGTCCGGCATCTATGGTAACATTTTCCTTGAACTTAATGAATACCAGGGTATCTCCCAGGTATTCTTCAGGAGTTGGCAATGGTTTTACAACTATAGCTTTTTCATCCATAGCTTCACAATTGTTAAAAGGATCAGTAACAACGACAAGTATCTGACCTGACAATGCTGTGTCGGCTACTATTGATGAAGATGTTTCACCATTCCACCAATTGTACTGGTAACTCCCATGTTCCGGAGATACAGTAACATTGATAGGATCTCCTTCACAGAATGGACCCGGATCAATTACCGCAACCGGTGGTTGTTCTGCCTCAACAACAACAAAATCGTCAACATAACATCCCTCGAAGTACTGCACCCTTACCTGATAGGTACCAGGCTCAGTAACAGTATATGTAGGCCCTCCCGGCACAGGTGAGTTCTCCCAGAAGTAAAGGGTAGAAGGATCACCGTTAAAACTACCGGCATCGATCACATAGGGTTCTCCTAAGCAGAATCGTTGCGTCTGACCGTCAAATCCAAAGATATATCCCTGTGCATCTTCAAATATCCATCCAGGCGGAGGATTATCAGGATTTGGAAGTGCAGAACTGTTGGAGCCTGCATAGAAGGTAAGGTTTGCACTTTGTGCTCCCACACTAATGATATTCAGGTAGTCACATGCAATATCTGCTGGCCCATTATCTTTTATTATCCAGGCAACACTAGGAGCACTCAATGATGTGATGTTCATATTGCTGCACTGGTTTCCTCTCATGTACAATGAGTCGTGTACTATTTGAGCAGTATCGGCCTCGAAGTAGAACCAGTTCCCCTGGTTATTGAAATCACCAGCTCCAGGATAGAGGATCAGGGTGTCAAATTCATTCTGTCCCCTGAATACGCCATCATCGTGGAACACACAATATTCGAAATCATTGCTTCCACGGATAAAACCAAATTTATACACATAGCACTGGTTAATCGAGTGATTGTTATTTATGGATCCATTCACACTGTCAATTCTTACATAATTGGTGTTGGATGTTCCGAACATGGAAGCAAACTGACCACCAAGAATAACGGTATCTGCAGTAAAATTACCAGTTAAAAGACTGGCTTCACTGTATATGAATACATTGTTGTATTCAATTGTGTTGAATGCATTAGCAAGGCTGTCAAGAGGAGCGTTAAGGTATACATCGTTTAATGTAAACTCTGTTCCGAACTCTGTCATAATGGTTCCCTGGAAGGCCTCATTATAAATGGTTGAGTTCTCTGCAAACAGGTTTAGATTATCACCATCCACCCACCATGTTCTTTCATAGTCATAAAGAAGTGTCAGTTCACTGTCTTCAATGTTGAGGGTTCGCGGGTTTTTATAGGTTGAATACAAACCAGCAGCTGTGAGATGGTATCCATTAAGGTTAAACTCTCCATGTTCCAGGATTGCCAGGCTGTAAATCGGTGGTCCAGCCATGGGTTCAACATATAATGTAAGGTCATCGCCAAGCAATACCACATCGTCTATGCCCAGGAAATGAACATGGTTAAGGAACATATGTCCCCTTGAGGTTAAGGTATCAGGAACAAAATTCTCATCGTGGAACTGGTCGAAGTATATTCTTCCCCAGTAGTCATAGGTCATGCTGTCGTTCAGCATCATTGATCCGTATATGATCATTTCAGTGCTGTCCTCACCTTTAAATACGGGTTTAAATAACTCAGGGGTGTGTACCCAGTACATATTATTACAATAAGCATTCACCACATCTACAAATACTGTATCGTTGGGCGTGAAGAATGAATTATCGTCAAATATTACTGTATTGAACTCTTTTGGAATACATTCGTCAGCGATGGGTAATCCGCCGCTTTCAAGCGACCAGTGGTTCCAGTCACCCCAATTTCCTTCACCTCCAATCCAATAGTAAGTTTCACTTCCTGAATCGGTGAATTCCCAGTTATCTGAATTGCCTCCCAGATCTCCAGAACTTTCAGCAATGTAAGTGCTTCCGTCGATATCAAGCATATGAATATCTTTCACGGAAGTGTACTTCACGGTAAATTCATCATAGGAGGGAGCATTGGCCTCATACCGGATCTTTGCCCGTGTTCCGATGGAGTCGGACTGTATCCGGATGGGATCATCACAATTACCCCAGGATACCCAATCGTCGTTAATGTATGTTGTATCATAAAGTTGACCTGTTTCAGCCTGGAAATAATACTTTTTCCCGGGGTATAAATTCAGCTGAGAGAAAGTAGTTCTTCCAGTCATTGTTGTGTTACCCATCAAATGAGCAGTATCAATGGTATTGATAAGGTCGATGCTCAGATATTTATGAGATTCAAGGTAACCTACTCTGTTGTAGCCAAAGAACCCGCCCGGTTCATAGAAATAGGCCGTATCGATCGTCTGGCTTTGCATAACCGTATCGCCCTCACTTTCCGCAATCAGGTAGTTAATGAAATAAACATTTCTGATCCGGCACATATCACCACTTACCACTGTTCCGTCAGCCATAGTGGTTCTTTTCCATGTAAGGGTATCTATATCTCCTGTTCCGACTGCATCACCTTTTATTACATAAAAATCCACCAGGTTAAAATAATTTTTCGCTTCACTAACCAGCATTGAACCCAGGCCTCCCATAAGTATGGTATCACTGAAAGAAACGTTATGGTATTTAAGGTCTCCCCCAAAAGACCTGAGGTTACAGAAACCAGGGGGTGCCATCGGCGGAGGTGTAATGTCTCCATACATGGTAATCAGGGATTTCCCTGCGTCCCACCATGTTTTAGAAACGGTTGGATCATTTGGGTTGTACATAAAGGCATTAAATACCCAGGCATCTGCATTGTACTGGCGCATAAAGACCTTAGTATAGTCAAGCATATAAAGTCCTTTTTGCATGGTATCCATGGCATTAAAATTCAACAGGTCCATGGTATCGTTTTCTAGCAGAAGTTCACCCATGTACAGGAAAGTTGTATCGAAGTAATTTGTGATTCTGCTATCCATGCGCCACTTTCCACCAGTACCGGCGAAATATACCTGGTTGAACATCCAGTCAAAACCTTGATACACCCCGGGATCCATTTCAATGGTATACCGCAGGTAAATGGATTCGTATTCATCATCATCCTCTGATTCAAAAAAGACCTTTCCAAAATAGAGGTAGGACATGGTTCTGTCCAGTGTAAATGATCCCCAAACCCTCATGTTTGTGGTATCGGATCCGGTAAATGTGGGAAGGTTTTCTGTGACCAGCCATGTAAAATCATTGCACATGGCATATTTTACATCTACAGTAACAACCATTGCGCTGTCAGTAAATCCTGATCCCATATCAAAAAAGACATTGTCCAGTATTGTTGGAGGACATGCACCACCAACACCACCAGAAGATGTGGACCAGTGTGCCGACTCACTCCAGTTTCCGGTACCCTCTACCCAGTACAGATCTCGTGATTCTGTAAGCGGTGCAATGTCAAATCCTTCAACATTGCCAATCTCAATTCCTTCGTCAACAGTAATGATTGTTCCGATGTTGGTCATATCCCTTATTACAAAATACTCGATTGTAACCGGAGTACCAGTATAATTTATTACGGCTGGTGTATATTTCTTCGTGGGAGAAATTTCAGTGGGATTTGTACAGTCAGTATCAGTATCTCTAATATCAAGGAGACTTATATTCTGAACATTTGTATAAGACAAATGACTGCCAGGATGGATCAGCGAATCGGAAGAACACTGATACCAGAATCCTTCTGTGATGGTAAGCATGTTGATGTTGTTTGTTCCACCCATTACCCCATCATCACGGAAGTCCAGATGGTTGATCTGGTTTTCCATACTAAGATAGGAGGCAAAAACTCCTCTTTTCTCAAAATAGGCCAGGTTATTCACCACCAGTTGACCTGCCATTTCTCCTTCCACAGCCAGGAAGTAAGCAGTATCAATTGTATTGCCTATTCCTCTGAAATAACTATTTATGGCAAGTGTGTCATAATCAATTCTGTGAAAGTAGCAATCTTTTGCGTCAACCCATCCTGCAGTTTCATTAACCTGTGTATAATGGATTGAACTATTTGGAATATTGATCTCATTCAAAATAGGCCCGGCCATGGTCCATGCACCTTCCATCAGAAGGGTATCTATCTCATAGCTCCCTTCAATTCCAGGAGTTTTTTTGCCTTCAAGTGTTCCTCCTCCCAGGAAGTGAGCCTTACGTATAAACGTTTTAATATCAGTACATGCAATTGTACCATCAACCGCCATAATATCAATATCATAATAATGGACTTCGTCACCGTTAAAACTGTTTACTTCACCGGCAACAGCTATGTATGATTTGTCTCCGTTAAAAGTGAGGTTATCAGCACTAAGTGTCCAGTTACCGGCCATAATGGCTGATGCATTCTCAAAATCAACTTCCCTTTCATTGTTGCCGGTAGTAGCAAAGCCTCTGGATATAAGTGTTTGTCCATTAAAATCAAGTCGTCCATTAGTATGGATAACAATTGGATTTGGATCCTGAGGTTCACCTATCCACATCGGTACACCATCTTCGATTAAAATTATAGCCTGCCAATCAGTGGAGTCATAAACAAACAGGGTATCCTGCAAAATCCATTCCCCTTCACCTACAAACCAAACATCACCTGAAAATTTTGCCTTTGCACAGGTAATGGTATTTCCCATCTCTCCGGACGTAAACTTGATCTCTCCCATGTAATTGTTCTTTACCAGGGAATGAAAAGTTAGCGATCCATAAATGGTAAAACTTGTGGTATTGCTACCACCCACTAACTCTACTGTATCCGCAAGGTTCTCGAACAAGAGGTTATGACAGGTTGGATTTCCCGTAAGAATGGATACGGTACTGTAAGGTTCAAAAAATGAATCCTCGTTGAATATAACATTGTCACTGGCATCCGGGACTTCATTAGGAATTTGTCCTGTAGAAGTTCTCCAATGGTTCAGGAGGGACCAAGTTCCGGTCCCGCCAACCCAATAGTAATCTTCGGCCGACAATACCAGCATGGACAGTAATAATCCGGATAAAAGAAAAAGGTTTAGATTTTTCATAGTGCTTTCAGAAAATTATATGTTAATTACCTGTACCTAATACGGTCAGGGTTCCTTTATATGCTTTTTTAACATTTTCAGTACCGTAGTATACTTCCAGTACCCAAAAATAAGTTCCTTCGGTCACATACCTTCCATTTCGTTTTCCATCCCATCCCGAAGCAAAGTCTTCAGATTCCCAAACCTTTTCACCCCAGCGGTTAAATACTGAGATGAGGTGGCTGTTGGTTCCTGTTAAATTCAGAGGAACAAATTCATCATTTTTATTATCCCCGTTAGGTGTAATCACATTGGGGACTTTGATTTTAAATACTTCTATTGTAATGCCATCTGAGTTTTTACAATACCCATCAAATGATTCCACCTCCACATAAAGTGTATCTTGTGTCTCGAAGACGATGTCATCGTAATTCACTACATAAAACTGTCCTGTAACTGCATTGTCGGGGTTCCATACAAATGATTCGTAGTCACCACCGTTGAGTGTAACACTTTCACCAGGCAACAACAATACATCAATTCCAAGGTCCACAACCGGCAGCTCATTTAGCGTGATCATTTTTGTGTCGGTACTTTCACCACAGATGTTTTCCATTTTCAAAGTCACATTACCCCCCTGGTCAACCATGTATGAAGTGCCACCCTGTTCATTGTTCCAGTAGTAAGAGAAATCACCTTCAGGAGCAGTCAGGTAAATGGAGTCGCCTTCACAAAACATATCATCACCACTGATCAATGCATCCGGAACCGGGTAGGCATCAATGTAGGTTGAGTCGGATGAAGGACATCCGAAATAATAGTTGACATCCACAGCAAACCATCCACCTGTTGTCACATCAATGGTTGGTATACCGAATTCCCCGTTGCTCCAGGTATAAAAGTCAAATTCATTGGAAGCGTCCAGGGTAATGGTTTCTCCAAGGCAGAGCACCAGTGTGTCTTCTCCCAGGTCCACCACTTCTGCAATTTCAACATATACCGTGTCTGTTCCGGGACAACCGTTAATGTCCTCAACATCTACATAATAGATCCCTGCCTGGGTAACTGTGTAGAATGGAAGGGTTGAATTGTCCTGCCAGGTATAAGAACTGAAACCGAAAGTAGGTTCTAAGGTAGCTGTCTGGCCAAAACAGAGGTTAAGATCATCTCCAAGGTTAGGATCGGGATAAGGCCACTGACCGACATTGATTTCATCGGAGGCTTCACCACAATCACTGGTAACGGTTATGCTGTATGTGCCTGGTTGGGTAACCACAATATTCTGTGTCGTATCTCCAGTCGACCACAGGTAAGAATCATAAATGCCCACTATGGGTCCTATGGTAATGGACTCGTTCGTACAAAGCATGGTATCCTGCCCGAGATAAACACCAAGCAGGGGATCATCCACAAAAAGGTAGACCGAATCGATGACCGAACATCCTCCCATGGAAACCTGTACCCAATAATGTCCTGTTTGAGTGGCAGCATAAGTTTGTCCGATGGAGCCATCCTGCCACAGATAGCTCATAAACCCAATGCCGGCATCAAACACCGCTGTATCTCCTATACATATTGTCTGGTCTTCTCCCAGGTCTATTTCAATAATTGTTTCTGTGATATAAACTGAGTCCGTGGTGCTACAGCCACCCGGACCGTATACCGTGACGTAATACAAACCTCCTTCCGTGACAAGCAAGGTAGAGTCGGTAGAGCCGTCGTTCCAGAAATAGCCCAGTCCTCCTGCTCCTGCATTCAGTGTTAATGTATCACCTTCACACATAAAGGTGGAATCACTGCCCAGGTCGACTTCCGGTGACGGAAACACAGTGACCAGGACCGAATCGGCCACCGTATCCATACACATGTCTATAACATTAATATAGAAGTTGGTAGTTGTATCGGGCCCTACAATGATCGTGTCGTTGTTGATGCCCTCGAATCCTTCCCATTCATAAGTGTATGTGGGAATACCGTTCACTGTATTCACCCATATTTCAATTTGTTGCCCCTGGCATATCATGGTATTGGGGCTTGTTTGCGTAACCATGTCAAGGTAGTCGACGATTATAAACTCGACAGTATCGTACCGGACAATACAACCGAGTGTATTTTCCATAACGATAATAAGTGTTTCATCGCCCTCAATTATTCCGTCCTTAACCGGTGCAACATGAATTATTGCCGTATCTGAATCCTCCTCAAAGGTGATGGAAGTAGGAATCTCTTCTTCAAAATCACCATCAGGATACGCCAGAGGATTGGCAGTTCCGAGGATCTCAAGGTTGACAGTAATTGGTGCATATTCAGGATTCGGGAGTTTGAAAATAATGTCAGCTTCCACACACCCTTCGATCATGTTATCAGAAACTCCGGAAGGGTAAGGATCAGATTCCACCTCAATCCTGGGGCTTTCAAAACTGTTTTCTTCAATAAAAACTCCTGAGTCATATATACCATCACCTGCATCGGCAACACCGATTTTAATGTGGTATTCCTCACAGGGGACAACCAGCAGCCATGCAGTCATAACAACTGTAAATCCATCGTACTCAAGCGTCATTCCGAATGTGTTGGGTGTGTAATAGGCTGAATTTGTGCCGGGACCTGTGGGAACAACACCTTGGCCAGCATATCCTAAATTCACATTGTTAATGGTTACACTAGTAGTTGTTCCAGGAACAAGTGCAATATTTTTATCATTATAAGATCCACCTGATGGATCGGGTCCGGTTACAAAATAGCCAAACACATCATTAAACGTTGAATATACCCATTCATCGTACTCATCTGAACCAAAAACATATTTGAAACGTAAAGTATCTGATTCCGGAATAAAATCAAATTCAAGAACTGCAGCATCATAGGTCGTTGAGGTTGTAATACCGTTTAGGGTGGCATTTCCTGCTGTTCCATTTGCTGTTGTAACACTGTATGAAACGTTTGGGCCAGGAATATTATAACCAGATCCGGAGGTAA
Source organism: uncultured Bacteroidales bacterium (assembly GCA_964421215.1). Taxonomy (GTDB): domain Bacteria; phylum Bacteroidota; class Bacteroidia; order Bacteroidales; family JAADJA01; genus JAADJA01. The sequence continues at coordinate 105,363 of CAYQWA010000011.1, forward strand.
GGAAGATCCCGCTATTGATCCCAAGGTTTGTAGTTCCACCGTTTCCGAAGATCCCCCTTGAGCCGTCAGCTCCCTGAAAAGTAACGTTGTCGTAAATGATCCCGTCACCTACAATGTTTTCAACCATATCTTCTGGAGTGACATCAGGTCCGGGGCTGATCTCGATTTGAGCAAAGGTTGTAAGTCCGGCAAAAAGAAATCCGGCAATTAAAAGATAAGACCTCAATGTAACAAAATTTTTCACAGACAGTATCATTTTTTTATTGGTAATTTAATTTTTGAGATAGCGTAAAAACTTAAAAATACTAAAGATTGCGTATATATTAATGTAAGACATCCCATTATAACAAAAGGTTGCCTCAAAATTTAAACAGTATTCTAACTCGAATTCACACCCTATCCGGCAAAATTAACACAATTTTTAAGAAATCTAAATAATCAGCCTTTTTGATTGTTAACAAATTGTGGATAAATGGATTAAGGCAACATTCTTATTACGCTGAAATAGTATTATTTGTTTCTTTTCTAGCCTGGTGAATACTAGCATTCAATTCAAATCCTATTAATAGGATCAAGGAATTGAAATATATCCATACCAATAAAATCAAAAGTGTTCCGATTGACCCGTATAGCGCGTTGTAGCTTGAGAAGTTCTGAACATAAAAATTGAATCCTATGGAAGCTATGAGAGCAAGGAGAGTCGCCAGAGAGGAACCCGCGCTGATAAACCTGAATTTACTGGCTCTTGCCGGTGCCAGGTAAAAAATAAAGGAGATGGTAAAAAAGAACATAGCCAGAAGGATGATCCATTTTACGATTTCCAGGAGCAGAACAGAAAAGCCACTTCCCAGGATATTTTGTTCTGCCAGGAACTTAAATACGTGGGTGCCTGTAGTCAGCAATGTAATGGATACAATGATGATAAGGCTGATGATAAAAAAGAGAAGGGTAGAGATCAGCTTTTGTTTTATCCAGGACCTGGTTTCGATGGTATGGTAAGTGTTGTTAAATCCCTCGATAATGGAATCAAAACCATTGGTCGCAAAAATAATAGCCAGGAAAAAAGTAAAAGACAACAGCCCGCCACGTGGCCTTTCAATGATATCCACAAGGGTTTCGCTAATGATTTTTTCGGTGGAGTCTGGCATTATGTTTTCAATAAAGTTGAGCAAGATTACCTGGAAGTTTTCAATGGGAACAAAAGGGATCAACGTGAAAAATACAATGATCATTGGAAATATGGCCAGAAAAAAACTGAATGAAATAGATGATGCCCTGGAGGTGACCGATCCTTTAAATAATCCACGAAAGAAAAACATGGCCACATTGTAAAGGGGTAATCCGTCAAATCCCGGAAGAACAATCCTTTTAGTAAGCTGTAAAAACTTGAGTACGGGCTTTATGCGCAAAATATTAAATGCCATGGGTAATCCGGGATAATTGATAACATGGCAAAGATAGGGAAAATGGAGGATAGGTTAATAAGTGAATAGGTAAATGGGTATGTAAGTAGCAGATAGTTGCAGTAGGCACTAGGTAGTCAGTAGTCAGTAGTCAGTAGTCAGTAGTCAGTAGTCAGTAGTCAGTAGAGAGAGATGGTAAAGATAAGGAATAAGGGGAATAGAGGATACTCTTATATGTTCTTAAATGCCTTATTATGGTTCAAAAATTAAAACCCTTTATAACATTTGAGGGCAAATAATTTTTATGTTTTAACATTAGTGTCTACCAAAAATAGAACACTGATTATTATGATTATTTATGATTTGTTAAGATTCTTAAAATCAGTGCTTATCATAACAAATCAGTGTCATCAGTGTACCATAAAAACAAATTTCATTTTCAAATCGTCACGAAATCAAATAGGATGGATTTGTAGTAATGACAGCTATTTTATAAGTTCTCAATGTAAGTTTAGTAGACATTTATGATGTTTTAAAGTAAACAATTCTCTGAACCAATTCACCTAGAACTCCGCAAGCAAACTCATATCAAGACTTTTGATCTGGTGGGTAAGTGCACCAACAGAAATATAATTAACACCTGTTGCGGCATAATCCCTGATTGTGCTTTCAGTGATTCCGCCGGAGGCTTCGGTTTCATAATGGTTACCAATAATCTGGACCGCTTTTTTTAATTCAGCAGGGGAGAAATTATCGAGCATAATGCGATGTACTCCACCACACTCCATTACTTCGTTCAATTCGTCAAAATTCCTGACTTCAATTTCAATTTTAAGGTCTTTCTTTTTGTCTTTCAGATAGGTATTTGTTGCCTCAATGGCATTTTTAATTCCCCCGGCAAAATCAACATGATTATCCTTTATCATGATCATGTCGTACAATCCCATCCTGTGGTTCTCTCCACCTCCGATCCGGACAGCATATTTTTCGAGTTTTCTGAGCAGAGGAGTAGTTTTCCGGGTATCCAGTAAACAGGTATTGTAGCCCTCGATGAGTTTGGTTAATTTGCTGGTATACGTGGCAATACCACTCATTCGTTGCATAAAGTTCAGGGCAAGCCGTTCTGCAGAAAGTATAGAGCCTGCTTTGCCTTCCACTTCGATTATAATATCCCCTTTTTTTACCCATGTTCCGTCAGCAATAAAAACGGTAACTTTTGTTGAAGGATCAACCGTTGTAAATACTTTGGATGCGATATTTGTTCCGGCTATTATTCCTTCCTGCTTAATTTTCAGTTTTGCCTTTCCATAAGCTGTATCCGGAATTGTTGAAAGGGAAGTATGGTCACCATCACCCAGGTCTTCTTCGAGGGCTTTCGCTATTATCTCATCAATGGTCATAATTAGGTTGGTTTAATCCTTTTCGAATTGTAATTGATTGATCATTAATCCTGCATCCGACTTTTTTAACAGTACATAAACCCTGAATTCTATTTTGCTTTTCGAAATGTAAGAACCAATTATATATTTCGAGCCATCATTGGAGGAACCTTTATGCTTTACAGTAAATGACTGCACCGGATTTTTTTCAAAAAAGTCACTAACTATAACTTCTGCTTGCTTTTTGCTGAAACTGCCGTCCGTATCATTTACCTCAAGGTCAATGGTTGATTCAAAAAAAGTGGCAAGCTTTTTAGAACTTGTATTTTTTATGGCATCTGTAATCCCTGAGATTGCCTGCTCCTGCTGCTGACTAAATCCATTTTGAAAAAGGATGAATGTAATCAGGACGGATATGATCTTTAAAAAATTCATCTGTTCGTTTTTTTCACTTATGCACAAACAATAATTAATCCATTCTTTTAAGAATCGGATTATTTAAACAAACAAAAATAGTAATTTGAAATGGATTTCCACGAATTTCGGTTACTTTTGACAAAACGAAAAATCAACATTTTGTTAATAAACCGGTTGTATAAACCGGAATGTCAATATTCTTCCATTCAGGTATTACCTTATGAAAAGGGTAAATGCAGGGGGAATGATAAAATGTTAATAATCATTCAATTACAATAGTTTGTAAAATCATGAACATCATTGTTGCTGGCGCCAGTACCGGGATAGGAAGGGAAACCGTAAAAAAGTTTGCGTCTCTTGAGAACCATAAAATAATAGCAATTTCCCGTACAGCGAGTAAACTGGAATCACTCGCAAAGGAGTGCGAACAAATTAATCCGGATGCAAGCATAATTCCTTTTCAATTTGATCTTGAATCAGGAGATTATACCGATGGACTAAAATCATTTGTTCAATCCCGGTTAAGGAGGATTGACATCCTGGTATTCAATGCGGGATATTTAGTAAATAAACCGTTTGAAGAATTAAATGCAAATGATTACGACAGGATGTTCAACGTCAATAACAAAGCAGCATTCCTAATGATACAGAGCCTTTTACCTCTTTTTACAAAAGATTCTCATATTCTTACAATAAGTTCCATGGGTGGATACCAGGGAAGTTCAAAATTTCCAGGACTTTCATTGTATAGTGCAAGCAAAGGATCACTTGCTGTATTAACAGAATGTTTGGCTGAAGAATTTAAAGATAAAGGAATTAAGTGCAATTGCCTGGCTCTCGGGGCCGTACAAACCGAAATGCTCGGTGCAGCCTTTCCAGGATATAAAGCTCCGTTAGATCCTGAACAAATGGCTGACTTTTTAACGGACTTTGCAATTAACGGACACAAATATTTTAATGGAAAAATATTGCCCGTATCATTATCAACTCCTTAACTTTGCCGTATGAAAAATTTGGAGGTTGATAGCTCGTGCTCAATCGATGCCATTAAACATAGCGGTATTATTAAGAAGATTGATAACAATTTTTATTATGTATCTATTGTGGCACAATCGGCATGCGCTGCCTGTTCGGTAAAAGGAGCCTGTAATATTTCCGATATCAACGAAGAAATTGTTGAGGTTCCAAAAGTAAATCAAACCACTCATTCAGTAGGTGATAAGGTAAATGTTGTGATGCAAAAGTCGCTGGGAACCAGAGCAGTAATGCTTGGTTATTTTTTGCCTTTTTTACTGGTTCTACTTACTCTGATCGTTACATTGAATATTTTCAAAAGCCAGGGATTAGCAGGGTTAATTTCACTCGGAGTTCTGGTTCCATATTATATGCTTTTGTATTTCAATAAAGACCGATTGAAAAAAACCTTTACATTTAAGATTGAGTAAGTTACCCGACCATTATTTGCCTAAATTGAACAAACTCCAAATTATATTGTAAGGTATCATGACCCGCGACGTCACATAAAAAGTTAACAGTTCATAATCTATTACATATTCACTACTATTTAAATCAACAATGAAAAAAACATTACTATCATTTTTGGTAAGCCTTGTATTCCTTTTACAGGGTTTTGCCCAGGAAAGTACAGCCCCAACCCGGGTTGAGAAGGCAGCGATTTTTGATAAATCACCACCACTGCGTGACATGCCTCAGATATCACCTTCAACTGTAGACAATAGCTGGAAAGAAGGGATTATTGAAAACGGGGTGATCGATTTTGAGAACAGTCAGAATAAAAATGCGATAACAGATCCATCTTCCATACAATCCGAAATGGGAATCCTGACCGGAAAAGGGCCCATTGTGAATGTTGAAGGGACAGGGAACGTAAATGGTGTTTATCCACCGGATACTGACGGGGATGTAAGTCCGGACCATTATATGCAAATGATTAACCTGTCGTTTGCCATATACGATAAGAACGGAACTAAACTTTACGGCCCTGTGGCAAATAGCACATTATGGAGTGGTTTTCCTGGTCCGTGGTCAGGTACAAACGATGGTGACCCAATAATTTTATATGATGAAATGGCAGATCGCTGGGTTGCCAGCCAGTTTGCTGTTTGGACATCCAACAACAAATATTATGAATTGATTGCTGTTTCAGAAACCAGTGATCCATTAGGATCCTGGTATCGTTATGCTTTTGAATTTGATGATTTTCCCGATTATCCAAAGCTTTCTGTTTGGCCTGATGGTTACTATGCAACCTTCCATATGTTCTCCAGTAGTTTGAATTACTTAGGAGGTGCTTTTGTAGCTTTTGAAAGGGAAAAAATGTTAATTGGTGACCCTGATGCTCAAATGATTTATTACGGAGAATACTCCAGTAGGTGGGGTTATCTTCCTGCCGATGTTGACGGCGATCCTCCACCTGCCGGAACACCTTGTTACTTTGCAGGAATTAATTTTTCAGGCAATCAGAATATGCTCATCTATGAATTTAATGCAGATTGGGATAACACCTCCAATTCATCCCTAGTGTTGATTGATAATCTTAATACAGATTCTTTTAGTACAGGCATTAATGGAATATCACAACCAGGTACAAGCAATAAGCTGGATGAATTTGTTAACAGGCTGATGTTCAGATTGCCTTACCGCAATTTCGGATCCTATAGTGCACTTGTTGCCAATCATACTGTAAATTCTTCGGGTGTTGCCGGGATCAGGTGGTATGAGTTGAGGGATGAAGGCTCAGGATGGGATATTTATCAGCAGGGAACCTATAGCCCTGATAATGAACACAGGTGGATGGGAAGTATAGCCATGGGTGCCGATGGTTCCATTGCACTGGGTTATTCAGTATCCAGCAGTTCTACTTATCCATCCATAAGATATACCGGACGTACACCCAATGCACCACTTGGTGAGATGGACATCCAGGAAATCGAAATAGTATCAGGGGGTTCATCTCAAACGGGTATTCAAAGATGGGGCGACTACAGTTGTATGTCAGTTGATCCTTCAGAAGAAGGCGTGTTCTGGTTTACCACTGAATACATGAAACCAAACGGATGGGGAACAAGAATCTGCTCCTTTGACTTTAACGACCTCTTGCCACCTACAGCCAATGCCGGTGATGATGAAACCATTTGTTCCAATTCACTGTTTGAAGCACAGGCAACTGCTCAGTACTACAGTTCAGTACAATGGGAAACCTCGGGTGATGGGATTTTTCAGAACGCTAACACTTTAAATGCAAAGTATTTACGTGGTGATGGTGATATAGAAAACGGCGGTGTTACATTAACTTTAACCACCTATGGATTTCAGGCTGGTTGGGAAGCAACCGATGATGTTTATGTAACTATTATCGATGAGCCCAATGCAAATGCCGGAAACGATACAACCATTCATTTTAACCAGGTTCTGGCACTAAATGCCAGTGCGGATAATGCCTCATCTGTAGAATGGTCAACTTCCGGAGATGGAGCTTTTGATGACGAAACATCATTAACAGCAGTATATACACCTGGCTCAGATGATATCTCAAACGGGGAGGTTGAATTGACATTAACCGCTTATGCTATTGCACCATGTGAAGACGAGGACACTGATAAAATAGATGTTGTGATTGATCCAACTGTTGGTATTATCCCATTTACTGATGATAAGCTGAGTCTGGAAGTTGTTCCTAATCCCTCGGATGGTAACTTCTCAGTTGTGGTTGAGGGTAACTCAGAAGGTTTGATTTCAATTAAAATCAGAGATTTAGCCGGCACTGTGATTTATGAAAACAAAAATACAGCCCCTTCCTTATCAAATGAAAGCATTGACCTTAGCTCCCTGCCGAAAGGAATCTATTTGATGGAGGTTAGTTCTGGTACCAAAAAAATTACTGAAAAGGTAGTAATAAGATAGAGTATAGAAACCCATACAACGGCACTCTTTCTAAGGGTGCCGTTTTTTTTTGCGCTAGTTCCAACCCAACCTCCTGAAATTTAGAATCTTTATAAACTAAAAGGCTAAATATTTATAAATCAGCATATTTCACCTATCTTCAAAAACACATCTTTATCGAATTTGCTATAAGTATCTGTTATGTAGCGTTTTATGTCTTGATAATTTTTCAGTTAAAACATTTTCAACTTACTTAAATGTTTATACATTTGCCACCGTTATTGAGTTAACAATAAAAAATTCAGTACTGTGAATGATGTAATAATTTATGCGGTAGCATCGCTCGGTGCAATAGGGATAGCAGCATCTGTTATTCTTTTTTTTGTTGCACAAAAATTCAAGGTAATAGAAGACCCAAGGATTGATGATGTTGAAGAGGCCCTGCCAGCTGCAAACTGTGGTGGCTGCGGATTTGCCGGCTGTCGTGCTTATGCCGAAGCATCGGTAAAACAAGCAGAAGAACAAGGCAACCTGGATGGATTAAATTGTCCCGTGGGTGGAAATGATGTTATGGCTGAGGTGGCAAATATCCTCAGCCTGACAGTTGAAGAACAGGATCCATTAATAGCAGTTATTCGCTGTAACGGGTCGCATTCAAACTCTCCGAAAAAAGTTGTTTATGAAGGAGCTACATCCTGTGCATTTGCACATAATCTTTTTTCGGGTGAAGGTGGTTGTCAGCATGGCTGTCTTGGCCTTGGCGATTGTGTCAAAGCCTGTACGTTTGATGCCATACATATGAATCCGGAAACAGGTCTTCCTTTAGTGAACGACAAATGTGTTGCCTGTGGAGCCTGTGTGGATGCCTGTCCGAGAGACATTATTGAACTCCGGCCAAAGGGTAAAAAAGACAGAAGGATTTTCGTATCCTGTATCAATAAAGAAAAAGGCGGACTTGCTAAAAAGAACTGTTCTGTTGCATGTATCGGTTGCGGCAAATGTTTTAAAGTTTGTAAGTTCGATGCCATTACCATCGAAAACAACCTGGCCTATATCGATCCGTTAAAATGTAAACTCTGTAGGAAATGTGAACCTGAATGCCCGACTGGTGCCATTCATGAGCTTAACTTTCCACCAAGAAAGCCAAGACCTGAAAAACCGGTTGGTGATAAAAAGCCCGCAGTTGAAAAGAAGGCGGTTGCTGCCAATAAACCAACAACAGAAAAAAAACCGGCTCCTGATGGAACTGCAAAAGTTGAGACAATTAAAGAGAAAGCAGTCCAGGAAAAGAAAACAAATGCAGAACCTGATAATAAGGAAACTGCGAAAGAATAAGTAGGATTAGTTTTATCAAGTACTATAGAATATGCTAAAGACATTTAAACTTGGAGGTGTTCATCCGGCTGAAAATAAAATTTCAGAAAACGAGGAAATCAAAGTCCTTTCGGTACCCAAAGTAGCGTATATTCCAATTTCCCAACACCTTGGTGTTCCGGCAAAAGCCATGGTTGCTAAAGGAGATATGATTAAAGTTGGACAGCAAATTGCCAAAGGCGAAGCATTCATATCAGCCAATATACATTCTTCTGTTTCAGGGAAAGTTCAAAAGATTGATAATGTAATTGATACCAGTGGCTATAAAAGAACAGCTGTGGTGGTGCAAGTAAATGGTGATGAATGGAAGGAAGAAATTGACAGGGGTACAGAACTAAAAAAAGAAATTACATTATCTCAGAAGGAGATCATCCAGAAGATTAACGACATGGGAGTTGTTGGACTAGGTGGTGCTACCTTTCCTTCCCATGTGAAGTTAATGGTTCCTGATGGAAAAAAAGCGGATGTGCTGATCATCAACGGAGTTGAGTGCGAACCTTATTTGACTTCCGATCACAGGCTGATGATGGAAAAAGGGGAAGAGATGATGGTGGGTGTTGAGATCCTGAAAATTGCTTTGGGTGTAAATAGAGCCATTATTGGTATTGAAAACAATAAACCCGATGCCATTAAGCATCTTTCAGATATTGCTAAAGATTACAGCGGTATTGATGTACAGGGTCTTAAGGTAAAATATCCACAGGGCGCTGAAAAACAACTGATCAAAGCCCTGATCAACAGGGAAGTACCCTCAGGAAAACTTCCCATTGAGGTTGGAGCAGTAGTGAATAATGCAGGTACTGCCTTTGCTGTTTATGAGGCAGTCCAAAAAAACAAACCGCTCCTTGAAAGGGTAGTTACGCTGACTGGAAAATCTGTTAAGGAACCCGGTAATTTTATGGTTCGAATTGGAACTCCTATTTCTGAGCTGGTAGAAGCTGCTGGTGGCCTTCCGGAAGATACAGGCAAAGTGATCGGGGGTGGACCAATGATGGGTAAAGCCTTGAATTCACTTGATGTTCCGGTGGTAAAAGGAACCTCAGGAATTCTTATCATGAATAAGATAGAATCAGGCAGACCAGCGGTGCAAAATTGCATCCGCTGTTCAAAATGTGTGAGTGTTTGTCCGATGGGCCTCGAACCCTATCTGCTTGAAAAAACAGTGATGTTTGAAGATTATGAAAGAACCGAACAGGAAAAGGTGATGGATTGTATTGAATGCGGTTCCTGCCATTATACCTGTCCGGCAAACCGACCACTGCTGGATTACTTGAGATTAGGCAAAAACAAAGTTGGTCACATTATAAGAACGAGATCTAAGAATTAATTACAAAAATCCTAATTTCTAATTTCTAATACCTAAACAATATCAAATGAAAAATTGCCAAACACTCAAAAGAAGATCGTATATCGTTTGCTGTTTTGGAATTTTTGCATTGGAAATTAGAGCTTGTTTAGTAATTAGAAATTAGTGCTTAGAAATTTAAGAATATGAATTTATTAAAAGTATCAGGATCACCTCATGTACACACCGATAATTCGGTGAAGAAGATCATGTATGGTGTAATTTATGCTATGTTGCCGGCATTGTTGGTTTCGGTGTACTTTTTTGGATTTGATGCTGTCAGGGTTATCCTGATGTCCGTAGTCATGTGTATGCTGGTAGAGTTTCTTATCCAGAAATACATCCTTAAATCCGAGGTCACCATTACCGACGGCTCAGCAATTATAACGGGTATTCTTTTGGCATTTAATGTTCCTAGTAATTTACCCTGGTGGATAATCTTGATCGGAGCCATTGTTTCTATTGGTATTGGAAAAATGTCATTCGGAGGATTGGGAAAGAACCTGTTTAATCCTGCCCTGGTTGGCCGGGTTTTTCTTTTAATTTCTTTTCCGGTCCAAATGACCAGCTGGCCGGTTCCAAAGCCTATTGGAGGAGCAGCACTTACCGATGCAATTACAGGTCCAACGCCATTAGGAATCATGAAAGAAGGACTTGCAGGAGGTAAAACCGTTCAGGAGATCATGCCGGAAATACCTGATTATGTTCAGCAGATGATGACCGGTTTTCAGGGTGGTAGTCTTGGAGAAGTATCCGCCTTTGCTTTGATCCTGGGTGCAATATATATGCTTTACCGAAAGATCATAACATGGCATATTCCCGGAGCATACCTGGGAAGTGTAGTTGTTTTTTCCGGAATTCTATGGATGGTTGATCCTACCATGTATGTTGATCCGTTATTTCACTTAATAACCGGTGGTATGATGCTCGGAGTGTTCTATATGGCAACGGATATGGTAAGTTCCCCTATGTCGGCCAAGGGCCAATTGATATTTGGTGCAGGTGCAGGTATCCTTACAATACTCATCCGAGTGTTTGGTGCCTACCCCGAAGGAGTTTCATTTGCGATCTTGATTATGAACGCCTTCGTGCCGATTATTGACAGGGGTTTAAAACCCAAACGTTTTGGAGAAATAGTAAAAAATTAAAATTCTTTATAGCAACAAATCATGGCAAAAAAAGAATCTTCATTTATAAACATGGTATTAACCCTCTTCGTGGTAACTGCGATTGCCGCTCTTGCTTTAGGGGGGGTTTATAATGTTACCAAAGGCCCCATTGCCCTTGCAAAGCGATTAAAAATTGAAAAGGCGATTGGAGAAGTGCTTCCTGAATTTGATAGTATCACCGAATACAAAATCCTTCCGGAAGGAGGAAAAGATTCCTTAACTTTTTATAACGCAACTAAAGCGGATGAAAAGGTTGGAACAGCCATCAGGACCTATACCGATGAAGGATTCAGCGGACGGTTCTGGATCATGGTAGGTTTTGTTGATGGTGATGTGATTTCCGGAACATCAGTGCTGGAACATAAAGAAACACCGGGTCTTGGTGATAAAATGGAAAAAAAGAAGGCAGACTGGCCCGATCAGTTTAATGGTAAAAACCTTACTGAGTTTAACTTAAAAGTGAAAAAGGACCGGGGTGATGTTGATGCCATCACCGCAGCAACCATTACTTCACGTGCTTTTTGTGACGCTGCTCAAAGGGCTTATGACGAACTTAAAAAACAGGAGGGAAGATAAATGAATCAAAAGCAAAATTTTTCCAAAGGATTTATTAAGGACAATCCTGTTTTTGTTTTACTACTGGGATTATGTCCGGCCTTGGGTGTAACAACCACTGCCATCAACGGTCTGGGTATGGGACTCGCAACAACTTTTGTACTGGTCATGTCGAATATTGTGGTTTCCTTATCAAAATCTGCCATCCCGGATAAAGTCAGGATCCCATCGTTCATTGTGATCATTGCTTCATTCGTAACCATTGTTGAATTAACCATGCAGGCTTTTGTTCCGGCTCTTTTTGATGCTCTTGGCCTGTTCATCCCGCTGATCGTTGTAAACTGTCTTGTGTTGGGTCGTGCCGAAGCTTTTGCTTCAAAAAACAACCTTGGATCCTCTATCATTGATGGATTAGGAATGGGGCTTGGATTCTCCTTTGCTCTTACCTTGTTGGGTGCAGTAAGAGAAATATTTGGTAGTGGCGCAATCTTCAGCCTGAAATTTATTCAGGGAGATGGTATGTTAGTCTTTGTACTGGCCCCTGGTGCTTTCATAGCATTAGGATATTTAATTGCAATTATGGACAGATTTAAAAAAGCCTAATTATTAAACTGGAATAAAATGGAATACATCATCATAATCATCGGCGCAATATTTGTCAACAACATAGTTCTCAATCAGTTTCTGGGAATTTGCCCGTTCATGGGTGTTTCGAAAAAGATCAACACTGCTATCGGAATGAGTGGTGCGGTATTGTTTGTAATGACCCTTGCTACAATTGTAACCTGGCTTATCCAATATTATATATTAAATCCTTTTGGCATAAAGTTCCTTCAAACCATATTTTTTATCCTGGTAATTGCATCACTGGTTCAAATGGTTGAGATCATCCTGAAAAAGGTATCTCCTTCACTTTTCCAGGCGTTAGGGATCTTTCTTCCATTGATCACAACAAACTGTGCAGTTCTTGGTGTTGCTATCCTGAACATTCAAAAGGATTTTAGTTTGCTGGAAGGTGTAGTGTTTGCCATTGCCAATGCCATTGGTTTTGGATTGGCACTAGTTCTGTTTTCTGGTATTCGTGAGCACCTCGACCTGATGGAAGTCCCAAAAGGAATGCGCGGTGTACCTATCGCCCTTGTTGCAGCCGGTATTCTGGCGCTTGCTTTTATGGGATTCTCTAATTTGGTTTAATCCGCCTTCGCCTTCCGCTTCGGCGGACGAGAAGCGTGGTTAAATTCCTCGGAGTTCTAGTCCGAAAAGATAAGTCCAAAGTTCTACTCTGGGGTAAATACCATTTATTATAACCGCTAATTGCGCGGATCTTCGCGAAAATTAGTGCAATTAGCAGTTGATAATTTTCTTGCTCAATTTCTCACTGAGAAAACTTCATGTGAACAATTCCCCCTGAAAATCGTTTTTCTCAAAAATTAATAATCATGGCAAATCCAACAAAAGCAGGAGACAATCCAAAAATGATCAAAATGCAACCCGGTGACTATTACTGGTGTGCATGCGGTGAAAGTAAAAACCAACCTTTCTGTGATGGTTCACATCAAGGAACAGAATTTACTCCAAAACATGTTAAAATTGAGGAAGAAAAGGAAGTATACTGGTGTATGTGCAAACATTCGAAGAACAACTCATTCTGCGACGGAACACACAGAAACCTAAAGTAAAGACTCTATAATTATTCTTTCACTTTTTGTTTCTTCCTGACCTGAAGCAGCAAAACAAATCCGATGATTAAGTAGATCAGGGTAATGGCCATCCATACTATCCCGAAGTTTACATTGTCTGCAAGCAAGTAATCAACACAAACCATTAATGCCGCCGCTGCAAACAGAAAATTCAAAATAACAAAAAACAGGTTTTTTGTTTTAACAGTTACCAGTAAATAAACAACATTCGTAATTCCGGCTGCCAGCAGTATCCCTCCAATGATATTGCTTCCTTTGGTTAAATAAACAACGCCTGTTATACCAAATATAAGTGTGTTAATGATGATAAAGATTTTGGTGTAAAGCGTCATTCCTGTTTTTTGATTTTCTTCCATTATTAATGAGTTATTAGCAGAAATATCAAAAATAAGGAATTTATAAATGTGAAAGATAAATGTCATATTGACATTTCACAATATGTTATATTTTCAGCCTTTCAAAAGATTTATGTAATGGCATAATCGTTGATAAACGGGAGCAAAACTTTTTATCATGACAGGACAGGAAATTTTATCATACGACCAACTGATATCTGAAATCAGTGATAAGGACAGGGCCTATTTACTTCTCTATAAAAAGGGATCAGAGCAGAGCGATTGTTCATTAAAGAATTTAAATGAAATAGATCCGGTTGAGGGAGACCTAACTATTTTTACCGCTGATGTCAATAAGGTTCGTGATATACATTCTAAGTACAACATCACAACAGTTCCTACCTTGCTGGAGTTTGAAAAGGGAAAATTTGTTAATGTAATGAAAGGATGTCATGAACCTGGATTTTATAAATCATATTTTGAGAATGCCGTTTATTCTGCAAAAGTTGCAGAAAATACAGGTAAACCTCAAAAAAGAGTTACTGTTTACACCACACCAACCTGTAGCTGGTGTACCACCATTAAAACACATCTGAAGAAAAACGGGATCCGTTATACTGAGGTTGATGTGTCGAGGGATCAGAATGCAGCAAGGGAAATGCAGCGAAAGAGTGGTCAGATGGGAGTTCCGCAAACCGACATAAACGGTGAAATGATCGTTGGATTTGACAAGAGCCGCATCAACAATTTACTTGGGATCTAAAAAACCTTCAGGCATTCTTGCATTCACGCATTCAATCATTAGGTAAATAAACAAAACAATCAAATAAATAAAAAACAATGAAAGAGTTACAACCATTAAATGAAAATGTACTTCTTGAAATTACAGAGGAATTTACTGAAACAAAAACAGCTGGTGGATTGATCATCCCTGATACAGCAAAAGAAAAGCCTCAAATGGCAAAAGTAGGCGCAATTGGTAATATTGAAAATCCTGGTGTTGCTGTAGGCGATACAGTGATCTACCAAAAGTTCTCAGGAACCGAAGTAGACTTTAAAGGAAAAAAATACCTGTTTATTCCCTATGCTGATTTGTTAGCAAAGGTCGTTGAAACAGAGACAATATAAGTAAGTTCAAAAACCTAAAAACCCCAGGATCTTTAAATTTTGAGGCCCTGGGATTTTTTATCTTGGGTATCTGTCGATCATTCCAAGAGCAATCTTATGGATTGAAAGACACTGACCATGTTATATGTTTGACGAATAAACAGCTACTTATTCTCTTCTAAAAACTTCTCTTTTGTAGTCAATTTAAACGCTTCAATCCCTTCATTTGTTAATTCGTTATTTAATTTTGGCAACTGTTTACTGATGATATTATCAACAGTTTCTTGTATATCAAAAGCTTGTGCTTTTAAGTTGTTTAGCCTGTCAGTTTGCGATTGTGTAGGCTTGCCCTGGTAACCCAATGCAGAACTATAAATATCACCGATCTTTTCCCGAAGTTTTTCTTCACCGGTAATTTCACTGGTAACTGTCGTTGCAACTAGTTCTTCATGCAGGATATTCATTTTATCGGATAAACTGTTAAGTTTTTTACCAAGGGATTTACTGTTGACCATCGCTGCTTTGTCTTTTGCCTGATCCCTGATTTCTGTTACCTGTTTATCCAGAAACCCCAGATCTTCCAAGAATGTATAAGCATCCATTACGAGCTTCATTCTTGCATCCCTGTCGGCAGGAGAATGAGGAATTGTTTCATCGTACACCACACTTATTTCCCCTTCATAGGTTTTATCACCTTTGATAATCTTTACGGTATAGTCTCCTGGAGGATAAGTTGGTCCGTACATCGACCTAAAAGATAACAGTGGAGACCGTGGTACCTTTGGTGGTTTCATTCTCATAGGCCAGGCAACAAGGTTTATTCCTTTTCGTTTCCCCGCAGCCATTTCATGAACTTTTTCACCTGCTTCATTATAGATCTCAATCATCATGTCTCCGAAAATGTGCCTTTTTTTAAGGTAATAGGTTATGATGGGTGATCCGTTAGGATTTGACCCGACAAACTCATCATCACCGAATAAGCCACCTTGCCAGCCAAGGTATCCAAGTTTGAAAGGTCTTGAATCCAGAAAAGCAACATCTTGTTGTAATACTTCCCCGGATAATTTCCGTAAGGGTGTCAGGTCATCAATAATCAAAATGCCTCTCCCATGAGTACCTATAACCAGGTCACTTTCACGTTTTTGTATTGTTAGGTCACGTACGGAAACATTTGGCAGATTCCCTTTAAACTGTGACCATACCTCACCTCCATCAATTGAAACGAAGAGTCCCAATTCCGTACCCAGGAATAATAGATTTTGGTTTTCCGTATCTTCAATCATTTTATAGCACCAGCCTTTAATATTTTTATCAACCAATGTTATCCACGATTTCCCGAAATCGGTTGTTTTGTAAAGATAGGATGTCATGTCACCTGTCCGGTGTCCGTCAAAAGTAACATAAGCTGTTCCTGCATCAAAACGGCTGGCTGTTGCACACGACACCCAGGTGTTTTCAGGTAAGTCAGGAATATTTTCAATTACATTTAACCATTTGTCCCCACCATTTTTTGTTACCTGTAAATTGCCGTCATCAGTACCTACCCAGATTACATTGTTATCTAATGGCGATTCACTTATGGTATAAATTGAGCAATGGTTCTCAGCAGTTGAATTATCGATGGTAATTCCTCCGGTTTCTTCCTGTTTTTGCTTTTCAGGATCGTCGGTAGTGAGATCAGGAGAAATCCTTTCCCATGATTCCCCTTTATCTACTGATTTATACAGGTATTGTGAACCAATATACAATATGTCCCTGGTAGGACTAAGTGCAACCGCTGTATTCCAATTCCAGCGAAGTTTCTCCTCACCTTCCTCTTCAAAGGGTTTGATGTCTTTTGATTCCAGTGTGTTCAGGTATTTTTTATACAGGTTACCACCCTGCCACTGACCATAAACAATATTGTCATCATATGGATCGGGCCAAACATAGAAACCATCCCCCCAGCCAATGGTGTTCCAGTTGCGGTTTTGTATACCACCAGGACTTTTCGACGGGCCAACCCAAGAACCATTGTCCTGTAATCCGCCATAAACATTATAGGGTTTCTTATCGTCGACAGCCACATGGTAAAATTGTGAAACCGGAAGGTTTCTGAAAAATCGCCATGAGCTTCCCTGATTATTTGAAACATATAATCCTCCGTCGGTTCCGAGGTACATTAAATGATTGTCTTTGTTACTGATCCAGAGGGGATGGAAATCACCATGGACTCGTCCTCCTGTGACAAAAGTACCTCTGAAATTTTTACCACCGTTTTCACTTACTATCAATGAGTATCCGGGTTTGTAAACCCTGTTAGTATCAACAGGGTCGGCCACCAATAATGAGAAGTAAAACGGTCGGTGGCCCATATTGGGATCATCATTCATCAATTTCCATGTTTCACCTTTATCTTCAGAGCGGTACAAAGCTGATTTGTCTGATTCAACCAGGGCATAAACGATATTTGGATCAACAGGTGAAATGGTAACAGCTATTCTTCCAAGGGTTTCATCCGGGAATGCATTTGTTACTTTTTCCCAGCTTTTCCCTCCATTATGGGAAATGTATAATGCGCTTCCAGCTCCACCGGAGTTAAATCGGTGAGGATATCTTCTGAATTCCCACATGGCCGCATATAAAATATCAGGATTTGATGGATCCATAGCCAGGTCGGCACACCCGGTGTTTTCATCTACATAAAGAATCTTTTCCCAATTTTCGCCGCCATCTGTTGTTTTATAAACTCCGCGCTCCTCATTGGAATTCCATAAATGTCCCAAAGTGGCTGCATAAATAGTATTCGGATTCTCAGGATGGATAAAAATACGTCCGATTCGTTCAGTTTTTTCCAGCCCTGTTTTTTTCCAGTTTTCACCACCATCATAGGTTTTATAAATTCCATCACCAACAGAAATGCTATTACGGGTCCAAACTTCACCGGTACCGACCCATACGGTGTCAGGTCTTTGCTGGTCGATTGTAATTGCACCTATACTTTGATTGTATTTGTCAAAAACAGGTTTGAAAATTACACCTGCATCTACAGATTTCCATAATCCACCACTTGCCGTTCCTACATAAATTATTCGCGGATCATTTTGCACTGCATCCAATGCTGCAATACGCCCACTCATTGTTGCGGGGCCAATGTGGCGGGCTTCAATGGCACCAAATGTGTTTTTACTGACCTTTACCTTTTTGTTTGATTGTGCTGTTGAGGTATTTATAGCCAACAACATCATGGTTACCAGGAAGTAACCCATAAGGTGTGAAATAGGTTTCATGATATTAGAATTTGGGTTGAAATAAAATAGGATTGAATCGGCTTGCTGCTTGGAACAATCTACCGATTATCAATTATTTATTATCATCGTTGTCAGAATCTTTGTCTACATCAATGTCCTGCTCCTTTTCAGAATCAGGTTCAGCTTCTTCAGGAACTTCCACTTTTTCCGGCATTTCAAAAATGGAATTCTCAAACTCTACATCATAAACTACTTCTTCAATGATGATCTGGCTCACTGTTTGACCATTCATTCGGCTTTCCATGTTATAAGCCATAACCATTCCATCATGTTCTTTATAATTGCTGAAAAGGGTTTCACCCTCAGTAATTGATTCTCCGATCTTTATCTTGGCTGAAGTTTTTAGCAATACATAGTTTTCAGCATCCATGAAATGCAAAAATTCATTTCCATTTTTGTCGGTCTGTTTTATTTTGTAAATTTCAGTTCCTTCCATTTCATCGGTTCCGATGAACTCGGTTGTATAACCTTTTTCTTCATAATTATATAGCATTCCATCAAAATCAGCCTGTCGTTCCATTTGTTGAAGCTCAACGCCTGACATTTCCATAGCATCGGTGGTTCCGGTCATAGGATTAACATACCAGCCAGTTTCACCATCATAAGCCTGGATGATTTTTGCCCCTTGTATATCCACCTCTAAACGCATATTATTCGGACGTTTAAATACAATTGAAAATGGAAGTTCCATCCCTTGTACAACCGATTTACCGGTTGATTGAAATGAATAATGTTTCATCATTTCATCTTGTCCAATGGTTTCAAAATGAGTATCAAGGATTTCATCAAGATCTTGAGCCTGCATTCCAAATACAGAACCTAAAAGGATAAATAATAATGTAATAGACTTTTTCATTCGTTAGTTTGTTTAGGGTTAATTGTTAGGACAAAAGTAGAAAAAATAAAGTGTGGCTTTTAATAAAAACTCAAATAGGTTTGATGTTAACCCTCTTCATTTCATTTATTAATATCGCTGAATCCTTTAAGGATCCCATCTATACTTTTTTATTGACAACCTTTAATTTCGTCCACGGATAATTGAGTTGAATCCGTATACACATCCCATGAAGGATTAACTTCCAGATCGGCCTTAAATGACGAAATGAATAATAAGCTTTGTTTTAACGCAAAATTATCTTTTCAACAATACATTCATTACCATTTAAAGTTTTGACAAAATACATCCCTTCAGGTAAATCCGACAGGTCGATTCTAGCTGAATGCTGAACTTCCTGTTCTATTAACTGTTTTCCTTCCTGATTATAAATATAAACTTTTGATTGATTAGAATTTTTCAACTCCAAAGTAACAAAACCTGAACTCGGATTGGGAAATACTGAAAGATCATTTGTTTTTGATTCTATTACGGATATTGTAGGATTGTATTCCCAGATTCCGTACATCATCCCCCGGCCATGTGTCGCTGCAGCAACTGTATTGTCAATGGTTCTCATTTGTATCATATCCACCCTAACATTAGGCATTCCCGGATCCGGCTCCCAGGTAACTTCTCCTACGCTGCCATCAGTGGTGGTCCAGATTCCCACTTCCGTTGCCAACATAACCTGTTTGGCATTCTGAGGATGATACAATGACCATCGTATGGGCATATCGGGAAGATTTCCTGAAATATCATTCCAGTTTTCTCCACCATCATAAGTTTGCCAGACTGATTGAACACCATAGTTTGAAAAGGTAGCCAAAAGGGTATCCTCTGATCCGCCGACAGAAACACTTGAAAGGTAGGCATTCGGGAATTCTGACGAACTGATTTCAACAGAAGTTGGAGAGCTTTGGGCATTGGTTATTTTAAATAATTTCCCGTTTAATGATCCTGCAAACAATGTTGATGTTCCTTGCGGAGCATGGGGTGATACTTTAATGTGAGTGAAATATACATTCAGGCCGGTGTAAACATTGACCATTTGATCATATGGATTATCAGGAATTCCGGCAATACGTAAAATTCTGTTTGAATAGCTTCCGCCAAATGTACAACCATTGGCATACAGAATGTTGTTTTCGCTGTCGTAATCAGCAGGATTGATAAAAATTCCAGTACCATAATCTCCCATATCGTCATAATAATTCCAGTTGTAGAACAATGTATAACTGTTGTAATAGGTAGATGTGATCATAATGTTCGGCTGCGTTTCGTCAAAGAAGCAATAAGCGCCGTCGCCACCATCCACCATATCGTTAATATCCAGGGGATCGCCCATAAACAACAAGGTTCCGTTATCCTGTAAGCCACCAATCAGATGATTCTGTCCGGGAACGGGATAAATATCGATAGTATAAAATTGTAACGTACTGAAATTGTTGTTCTTCTCTTCAAAAACAGGATTTGAAGATGATCCGTTAGCGGTATAAAATACACCACCATCGCTGCCAAAAAGCATTTCGTCTGAAGAACCATCTTTATAGATTTGAACGTGCTGATCTGCATGAACATAATCATCACCACCGCCATAATACATCAGGGCCCAGTCGGAAACATGTGACCAGGAAGAACCCTGGTTGGAAGATTTCCAGACATCAAGTCCTCCGACATACAATTCATCAGGATTGGAAGGACTAACAGCTCCGATAAAGGCATGCCATGAAAGAGTTGCCCAATCGGGATCGCCACCCGGAAGGTTGGTTTCCGTCCAGTTTTGACCACCATCATCAGACTTCAGAATATACCTGCCTCTTTCATAATTAAATCCAACAGAATTGAGGTACCCTGCACCTACCAGAGCATATACCCTGTTTTCGTCAGAAGGAGCAGCGGCCATAATAACACGGCCCGGAATGTAATAATCAGGATCGGATTGAATAATGGATACATAATCGTCATAAACAGTCCAAGATCCTATGGTTCCATTATCAGAATATAATATTGTTGAACCTCCATCACCATTAAGGTTTTTCATTGTTCCAACAAATATTCGTCCGTTTGGCCCGATATCCAGATCAGCCGGAGCATAGGGAACATTGCTTCCGGCAATATCCGGCAATACCTGTTCCCAGGTTTCACCACCGTCTGATGACCGGTATAATCCATCATTAGGTTCACTCTGATGATTGATGCCATGATAGGTTCCTGAAACTACTCCGGCATAGATTACACTCGTTCCTGCCTCATCCCTTACCTTTATATCCGAAATGTATTTGAAACTTTCTGTTGAAGGAATGATGTTCCAGCTTAAGCCACCATCAGTGGATTTCCAGATTCCAATGCCTACACCTGATGACTCTCTGTATATTTCACGTGCTGTCTGGTATTCCCCTGTTCCGATATAAAATGTCATGGGATCATTCAGGTCATAATCGATGCAACTGACCGAAAGGCTTGGCCAGAAATCATTTACAGCAATCCAGTTGCTGCTGTTATCATATATATCATCAATGTACCATAAACCACCGGTAACTCCTCCAGCCCAAACCTTTGTGCCGTTGCTGTCATTTGGATCCCACATTACAGCCCTGGTTCGACCACCCATATTTGATCCGGTTTCCGTCCATTCGATCTCGTCGTTTGAATTCTTGTAGGCACTGTTCTGTTTAACAGATTCTGCATATTGGTAAGCATTCAACAGCCTTTCGTTGGGAACTCTTTTGAGTTCAGGATCCACTGTCATGCTGTAGTTTTGAAAAGCTGCCATGTCAGGCTGATCACTCATTTCAACCTGTAAATTTGCCTGAGATCTTTGAAACTCTTGCATCAGGAATTGATCGTAACTAAGTTCCTGGTCACTTTTAAGTGTGTTTACTAAGAGGATGATAACAAAAACTCCGCTGGCAAGATAAAATAATGTTTTAAGGGGAAAAGATAGCTTCATGATTTGATGCTTAAATTTATGATGTAAACTACTACATAATTTTGGACAATCGAAAAAATTAATAGGTTGCGTAAAACTAATTATAAATATGATAGGAAAGAAGTTATACCAGTCAAGCTATGTTTATACTTTAATCACTGATCATGTAGAAATTTACCTGGTTTCAACCAAAGATATTTTACATTTTTCCGCAGCAGCTAAATTTTCAAAAAAATCAATAAAATCAAAGTAATCCTCAGGGGGATATATGCCTTTGTTCAAAGTAAACTGCCGAATATAAAGCAATTCCGAATTACTGACAGAAACAGTTGTATGATAACTGCCAAAATCAGATTGAATGGATTTATTTTCAGGAATTATGTCTATATGATAATCTGAAGGCAGGGAATAATTTACTGTATCAATAATCGTAATAGGCCACCTGATGTTTATTTCCGATTTTCTTTTTTGGTTCTCATAGGGTGGGGCTTTAACAAGTGACATCAAATTAAGCCGGATCAGCATTTTATCACCAATAAAAGTCCCGTAATTGTTTAGACCGATTTCCAATTGCTCTTGAATAACCGGCTTCAGGCTTTTAACCTGGGTGTGTGAAAAATCCAGTAAATCAAAATTCGGAATATCAATCTGTTTGATAATTTCATTCCTTTTGTCTTTATCATCCATACTAAGTACCGGGCGAGTTAAGTCGAAATATAAACCGGAGTACCTTGTATTAACCAAAGCATTCCCGTTTCCGTTATTGTAAAGGTTTACTTTTATATTTCTGGATTGTATATTGTGTTCTTTTGATAAGATGGTTGTATGAGCAATTTTGCTTTCGTTCTCCAGTATCAATAGTGCTTTTCTATCACTTGTAAAGGTGCCGGTGTATCCACATGGAATGTCCTGACTGGTGCACTCCAGCCACAATGTGTCATTATTTACAGGTACGCATAAAATTGTATGGTTGAATTGAATTGATGGAAAATCCTGGATTATTGGTGCCGCCATTCTTCCGGCTGAGACCAGTGCATAATGTGACCTTATACCAACCGCATCAAAAAGGGCTTTTGTATAATTGGTCAAGGCTTTACAATCTCCGTATGATAACTTATCAACAGTAAGAGCATCAAAGGGTTGCCAGCCGCCAATACCAATTTGTATGCTTACATACCTTGTTTTGTTTTGCATGTATTCATATAGTATCCTAATGGAATCCTGTTTAGTTGTGGCATCTTTTACAAGGTTCTTAATATGCACAACAGTTTCTTCTCTTAATTCATTTCTTCCAAAATTCAGGTTGAATATCCATCGGCCTATATTTTCCCAGGTTTCGCTATTGCCAGTATATCCGTCGATGTTAAATTGATTGGGTGCTATTTGAACATTTGGAATCAATTCACTGATCGGCATACTGAAACTTTCTTCCCTGATGGCTTTAACATTATTAAAGGTCCATAGGTATGAATCCGGCCCTTTTAATTTCCTGTTATCTTCAGTGATGTTTTTTTCCAATAGTTGAAAGGGAATCTCCTGGTCCGTGAATATTTTGAACGATGATTTCATTATCGATACATTATAATCATCGAACAGGTAAAAATCTGGATAGTCGAGGATGCCTGTATAAACAACGGTATATGAATATTCCACTGTAAAAGGAACACTTCTGTATTCGGGATCAATGTACTTTGTCCGGTTGTCGTCGAAAAGGGAATAGCCTGAAATATTGCTGAAATCCTGGATGTCGTCAGCTTTTATTCGTTTAATTTTTTTACCGTTTGCATCGTAAACTGCCCCGCTGATATCTCTTACTTTGGAAAATTTATCGTAGGGCTGCATAAAATATGAATTTGAAAGTCCGTTTTCGTTTAAGATGGTGATGGCATAATAAACCTTCATCCTGGCTCTGTTTTCCGAAATTAACTCAAGAGTAATATCATTTGTACGGATCACAGCTTTAGCATTGGCTTTTAATTCTTTTGGTATTGAACTTACTGAAAAGTCCTGGCCAATGCTGTATTTCTGAAAGGTAATAAACACAAGGCCAGATATAAGAAAGGTAACAATCTTACAGTTAGGCATATTAGTTCTTTTTTAGGATTATAGGTTCGGAATGTTTTATTACCATCTGGTTGTATAATTCCTTCAGTGTTTCATATTCATCCTCCACAAATACTGCCTTATTGATCATGTATTTAAAAACCAGATTAATGGAATTATTGAACGTCGAGATCTGGTAAGTAAAATTTACCGAGTTATCAGGTAATTTCATAACCACCTGTTCAGGGACGGATTCAATTGTAAAATTCTCCGGGAGTGAAATGTTTACCAAATACATTTTTTCGTATTTGTGGCCATAATCGATGGGGTATTGACGCTCTTCAAGCTTAAATGGATTTTCTTTCAATCTGTCGATAACCATTGGATAAATATAGATTTCATCACCGATCTCTTCTCCACTGTTTTTGATGCTTAATTCATAACTGTCTTTAATAGCCAGATGAAGGCTGTCAAGATTTTCAACTTCGAAACTTTTAATCCGGACGCCTGAATGATTTTTTACGAAATCATCCAGGTATTCTTCCTGGCTATTGAATGAATGGTAATTGTTCCTGAATTTTAAAGCAGCATAGTCCTTTCTGACAAACTTTGCATTACCCTTTAAGTTCAAATTATCATCCAGCTTAAGCGTAATCTGAATTTGTTCTTTATCTTTTTTATCTGTAGTCAGGTCAACTTTCTCACTTAATTTTTCATCCACTTCATAACCGTGCCAGTTCAGGCATCTGAATGGTAAAATGTCAAAAGTGGCATATTCCTCGGTGGCATCAAGCAAATAAGTTTTATCATTCAGTTCTACTTTGGCAATTACATAATTCAACTTGTTGAGACTTGGGTGAAACAGCGGAAGTATGCCATTGTCTCTTGTACTTAAAACTACAGGAGTTACGTTATAGTCAAGTTTTCGGAGCAACTGGATCAGGGCAATATTTATATCCGAGGAGTTTCCGACCTTTTCTTTATAGCTGGAGCTGATGTTAGTTTTGGTAGTCAACAGTCTTTCTTCATGATTCCATTTAAATTCTTTTATTTTCTCAAACGATGCTTTTAACAGTTCTTCCCTTGAGCTGAGGTTCATTGCCTTAATTTCTTTTGCCACACTGTTCATATATCCTGCATTTCGCATTGCTAATCCAAAATAGGTATGATCATCCAAATAATCACTTAAGTCTTCCCAGGAGGTAGTGAATGATTCATAATAATATCCTGGGAAACTGATATCAAGTATGTCGAATTCAATTTTCGTCAGGTAGTTTTCAATTGAGTTTAAGTAGGGTTCGGGTTTAAATGCCGGCATATCTTTACAAGCCCATTGACCATTGGTAGATATAAGCAATGGCTCAAACCCGTAAAAGTTTTTCCTGAAAGAAACGTATTGTGATTGTTCCATGATCAATTCACTCCACACTACCGGTATGGTTTCCTGAAAATACCATTCCCATGGAATGCCGCTGTAGGTAAACTCAAGGTCGATAACTGATCCCACTTTTACATTAGGCATGGCTACTCTGATCCGGTACAGATCGTCAGTAACTTTTTCTTTGAATATTGACTCGGATTTCAACTTGGTTTTAACAATCTCATTGTCCACCAGGTTAAATGTGATACCCTTTACATTAGTTTTATCCCTTGTTTCAAAAACTTTGTTCGCCCATTCATATCCTTCCTTGTTTAATATTTTTATTCGTAAGGTTCGTGTGAACAAAAATGTGTTGGCACGGAATACTCCATAATCACAGAGAATTACTGCTGGTGCGCTTGTGTCGGCTTCATACGAAGTCATTTGGAGATCTTCAATAGCAACCTTGCCATATTTTATTGGTGGTTTACCGGCGATGATTACAAAGGTTGGAAATGCAATAAAAATTAGAACAAGAATGATAGATTTTTTCATAAAAATTGGCTTTATATACGAATACGTGCAATAATACTAAATAATGAAATTTTACATATGTATATCATGGGTATATGAACTGATTTAGAATTGATCTAAAAAAAGATTTCAACTCAAAAAGTATTTAAGTATAAGAATGTTTAATAAAATAATTTCAATAATTGAGTATTTATTCGTAAAATTGCACCCGTTTTCAAAACCGTGAAATAGATAAATGATTATCAATAAGAGACGAGTCAGATTTATACAGAAAATTGCCCTTATTCTTGGGGTATTGCTATTCAATTTTCAATTGGTATCCCTTGCAGATGATGATAAACATGGTCATGATCCATCCCATGCGCCCGAAGGTGCTGAACACCATGAAGAGGAATCGTTTGATCCGGGATCAATGATCGTTGATCACATCATTGATGCTCATGAATGGCATATTCTGGACATTGGGGATACTCATGTTTCTATTCCTTTGCCCGTAATATTAATTCATGATGGTAAAGTTGATGTGTTCATGTCTAGCAAGTTCCATCATGGACATGCTGAATACAAAGGATACAAACTTGAGACTCATGGTGACAACAAAGGGAAAATCGTTGTTGTTGAAACTGGCGAGTTACCACTGGATTTGTCAATTACAAAAAATGTGTTTGCCATGCTTTTCAGTATGGTATTGATATGCATAATATTTATATCAGTGGCCAGGTCCTATACCCGCAGGAAAGGTCAGGCACCAAAAGGATTGCAATCCTTCTTTGAACCACTGATCATATTTATCAGGGATGATGTTGCAAAAGCATCCATCGGAGAAAAAAAATATGAGAAGTACCTGCCTTATTTATTAACACTGTTTTTCTTTATCTTTTTTAACAATTTGCTGGGCCTTGTTCCTATTTTCCCGGGAGGGGCCAACTTAACCGGAAATATAGCTGTTACAATGGTTATGGCTATTTTTACATTTATTGTAACCACTGTTAGTGGAAATAAAAACTACTGGGTACATATCATCAATACACCTGGCGTACCCTGGTGGCTTAAAATCCCTGTACCATTGATGCCAATTGTTGAGTTAATGGGAGTATTTACCAAACCTTTTGTTCTGATGGTTCGTCTCTTTGCAAACATTACTGCCGGACATATCATCATATTAGGTTTTATGAGTCTCATATTTATTTTTGGGGCAATGAGTCCTGGAATAGGGTATGGTGTTTCTGTGGTTTCTGTAGCATTTGCAATATTTATGGGATTACTGGAACTGCTGGTGGCATTCATTCAGGCCTATGTGTTTACTTTATTGTCGGCATTGTATTTTGGAATGGCAACGGAAGAACACCACTAAGAATTACGTCCCGATAGCTATCGGGATAGAAATACGATTTACGAAAATAAAATATAATATCATTTATAAACATTAAATAACAATTATTATGACACTATTAGCAATTATTTTAAATGTAGCAATTGCCAAGATGGGCGCCGGAATTGGTGCTGGAATAGCTGCCATTGGAGCAGGTATCGGAATCGGACAA
The DNA here is from genome assembly GCA_964421215.1 of uncultured Bacteroidales bacterium. Classification (GTDB taxonomy): domain Bacteria; phylum Bacteroidota; class Bacteroidia; order Bacteroidales; family JAADJA01; genus JAADJA01. Next base: position 132,627 of record CAYQWA010000011.1, read on the forward strand.
ATTGGTAAAGGTGCTGTTGAATCAATCGCACGTCAGCCAGAAGCCGTTGGTGATATCCGTTCAAACATGATTGTTGCAGCTGCCCTCATCGAAGGTGTTGCTTTCTTTGCTATTGTTGTTTGTCTGCTGATCTTATTCCTGTAGACAAAAGATCTGCTTTTCATTCCGGCGGTTGGCCGGGATGAAAAGCTATTAAATTGAAATTGATTTTATAACATCATATTTACAATAAAATGGAATTAGTACAACCCGGATTAGGCCTTATCGTTTGGATGACCATTGCTTTTGGTCTTTTGATCTTTATCCTTGGAAAATTTGCCTGGAAGCCGATCATGAAAGGATTGAAAGAAAGAGAGGAAACCATTCATGATGCCCTTAACGAAGCCAACAAAGCGCGGGAAGAAATGAAGGAACTTAAATTCAGCAACGAACAATTGTTGAAAGAAGCCAAAGCAGAGAGAGATAACATTCTCAGGGATGCCCGCCAGGTGAAAGAAACCATCATTGAAGATGCCAGGGAAAAAGCAAATGTGGAAGCCAACAGGATCGTTGAAAATGCAAAAGAAGCCATTGAATACGAAAAACTGGCTGCCATCCATGAAATGAAAAACCAACTTGCAGGCCTTTCCATCGAAATTGCTGAAAAAATTATCAGGGAAGAACTTGCAGCTTCAGGTAAGCACAAGGTCCTTATCGAAAAAATGCTGGAAGAAATTAATAAAAACTAACTGCTGACAGAGGATTTACAATGAAAGAAACCAGGGTAGCAAACAGGTATGCAAAAGCGCTATTCGATCTGGCCATTGAAATGAAGGTGCTGGATAGAATAAAAGATGACATTGAACTTGTTTATTCTGTTTGTAAACAGAATCGCGATTTTGTCTTAATGCTTAAAAGTCCTGTAATCAAAGAATCCAAAAAGCAGACCATCATTAAGGAAATTTTTAAGTCCAAAGTACATGAATTGACGATTAGATTTTTACTGGTCATTACCCGGAACGGACGTGAATCCGTTATCATGGAAATTGCGCAACAGTTCATTGATGTGTACAAAAAATTCAAAAACATTTTGCCTGTTACAATCACATCTGCCGTTCAGTTGGATGCTGATACCAAAAAGAAGATCATCGCTGTACTTTACGACAGAGCAGGCGCACAAATTGAATTAACAGAAGAGATTGACAAAGAGATCATTGGTGGGTTTATCATGGAATTTGAAGATAAACAATACGATGCCAGTATCTCAAAACAGATCAAAAACCTTCACAAGGAATTTGATATAAACTTATACATTAAAGGATTTTAACAGTAACAAAATAGAATAAAATGGCAGAAATTAAACCGGCTGAGGTTTCGGCGATATTAAGACAACAATTAACCGGATTTGATGATAAAACCAGGCTTGAAGAAGTGGGTACGGTTTTGCAAATCGGTGATGGAATTGCCAGGATTTACGGGCTTAACAATGCACAGGCAGGTGAATTGATCGAATTTGAGAAAACCGGGCTGATGGGAATTGTACTAAACCTTGAAGAAGACAATGTTGGTGCAGTGCTTCTAGGTGAAGCAGCCGATATTCTTGAAGGAGATAAAGTAAAACGTACTGGTCAAATTGCCTCTATTGAGGTAGGAGAGGAAATGCTGGGCAGGGTGATCGATACCCTGGGTGTTCCGATTGACGGTAAAGGTGAAATTGGTGGAAAGAGATACAATATGCCGTTGGAAAGAAAAGCTCCTGGTGTAATTTTCCGTCAGCCTGTAAACGAGCCGCTGCAAACCGGTATCAAGCCAATCGATGCAATGATCCCGATTGGTAGAGGACAGAGGGAACTGATCATTGGTGACCGTCAAACCGGTAAAACAGCCATTGCCATTGATACCATCATCAACCAGAAAGAATTTTTTGAAAAAGGTGAACCTGTTTATTGTATTTATGTTGCTGTAGGACAAAAAGGATCCACAGTTGCAAATATTCAAAAAACACTGGAAGACAGCGGTGCAATGGATTATACGGTTATTGTATCTGCTACAGCTTCCGATCCTGCGGCCATGCAGTTTTATGCACCTTTTGCAGGAGCTGCTATCGGGGAGTATTTCAGGGACACCGGAAGACCGGCACTTGTGATTTATGATGACCTTTCAAAACAGGCCGTTGCTTACCGTGAGGTCTCACTGCTGCTTCGCCGCCCTCCTGGAAGGGAAGCTTATCCTGGTGATGTATTTTACCTTCACTCAAGGTTGCTTGAAAGAGCCGCAAAGGTTATTAACTCTGATGAAGTTGCAGCCAACATGAACGACCTGCCTGAAGCTCTTAAACCAATGGTGAAAGGTGGAGGTTCACTTACTGCCTTGCCGATAATCGAAACACAGGCTGGTGACGTTTCCGCCTATATTCCTACCAACGTTATCTCCATTACTGACGGCCAGATATTCCTGGAGACCAACTTGTTTAATGCAGGTATCCGTCCGGCGATCAACGTGGGTATATCGGTTTCAAGAGTTGGTGGTAATGCACAGATCAAATCCATGAAAAAAGTGGCTGGTACACTTAAACTCGACCAGGCTCAATATCGTGAGCTGGAAGCTTTTGCCAAGTTTGGATCTGACCTTGATGCCGCAACAATGGCTACGCTTGAAAAAGGAAAGAGAAACGTTGAAATCCTTAAACAGCCCCAGTACAGTCCGATGACAGTTGAAAAACAAATTGCCATCATTTACTGTGGTACCAAAGGATTACTTATGGATGTTCCTGTGAATAAGATCCAACAATTTGAAGATGATTTTCTTGCACAGCTTGAATTAAAACACCAGGATGTTCTTGATACCTTGAGGGCCGGTAAACTGGATGATGAAGTTTTAGGTAAGATCGAAAGTCTTGCAAAAGAACTTGCTGATAAATACAAAGTTTAAAATTGGAATTCTAATATTAGAAATTTATAAATGCCAAATTTAAAGGAAGTAAGAACACGGATTTCATCTGTTAAGTCAACACAGCAGATCACCAGCGCTATGAAAATGGTTGCTGCTTCCAAATTGAGGAGGGCACAGAATGCCATTTTGCAAATGCGTCCTTATGCTTCTAAACTGAAGGAAATCCTCCAGAACCTAAGCGCAAGCCTGGATGCGGGTGATGATTCAAGTGTTTTTTCAGAACAACGCCAACCAGGTAAGGTGCTGATTATCCCAATGTCGTCCAACAGAGGATTATGCGGAGCCTTTAATGCAAACGTTATTAAGCTTACCGTTAACACAATTGAAGAAAAGTACAAAAATCAATTTGAGAGCGGTAATGTAAGTTTGATAACCATTGGAAAAAAAGTTTCTGAGTTTTTTGAAAAGAGAGATTACAATGTATTAAGTTCCCAGGATGATGTTTTTGATAACCTAACTTTCGAAAATGTTTCAGAATTAGCAGAAGATCTGATGATACGTTTTCGCAACAAGGAATTCGACAGGATCGAAATTATTTACAACCAGTTCAAAAATGCTGCAACACAGCGTTTGATCAATGAACAGTTCCTTCCTGTAGAGCCGGTTGAGGACGATGGAACAGGCACCGAACTGTCAAAAGTGGATTACATATTTGAACCCAACAAACAGGAGATCGTTCAGGACCTTATTCCCAAATCCCTGAAAATTCAGTTTTATAAGGCACTGCTAGATTCATTTGCTTCTGAACACGGAGCCAGGATGACAGCAATGCACCAGGCAACGGATAATGCACAGGAACTGCTGAAAGACCTTAGCCTTGCATACAATAAAGCACGTCAGGCAGCGATTACCAACGAGATCCTGGAAATTGTTAGTGGAGCGGAAGCGTTGAAAGGGTAAAAAGAGTTCTGGGTTTAGAGCTCTGTGTTTTGAGTTATATCAATTGATAAAAAATTATAATTATGATTTCAAAAAAGGTAGAAAAAGCATTAATAAATCAAATTCAACTTGAAGAACAATCTTCAAGGATTTACATGGCCATGGCATCCTGGTGTGAAGTCAATGGATTTCCCGGTGCTGCTAAGTTTTTGTATACACATTCCGATGAAGAACGGATGCATATGACCAAACTTGTTACCTACCTTAACGATAAGGGAGGGTATGCAATTCTTCAAAGTCTGGAAATGCCTCAACATTCATTTAAGAATTTACTCGATGTGTTTGAACAAATCCTGAAACACGAAGAGTTTGTTACTGAATCGATAAACAAATTATTCGAAATAGCATTCAACGAAAAGGACTTTACCACAAGCCAGTTCTTGCAATGGTACATAGAAGAACAAATCGAGGAAGAGAGCCTGTTTAAAGGTATTCTGGATAAATTCCGCCTGGCCGGCGACCAAACGGGTGGATTGTTCCATCTTGATAAGGAATTGGATGCATTAGCCATAGCTCCTGATGCTGGAGGGACCGCATAAGCAACTAGTAAAAAAATATTATAGCCTCTGTCGAAGACAGGGGCTTTTTTTTGGTCTTGAAATTTATGCTCTTCTTTATTGCCTTTTCGGAATTCAGTCGAAGCACTAGTTTTTTATAATCTTCTGAAGAAAAACTTTATTGTCAGTAGTTATCCTGATAAAGTAAATCCCATTATCCTCATTCTCAATATTTACTTCAAGCTGTTCTGAATAGTTTAATGATGAGAAGGTTAAAATAGATTGACCAATGCTGTTTATCAATTCAAGACTTTTTACTGCATCTTGTGCTGAAATTTCCACGATAAAAATGCCGGACGTAGGATTAGGATAAACAGGTATGGAATTGTTCTCAAACGGATCATTAATTCCTGTTTGATACTCTACAATAGGATGAATAGCCAACGCTATATTCAGTTCCCATGAAGGTGGTGCATTAAATGCATACCAGTTTCCATCTTCCCATTGCTCCCAGGCAAGGCCCGGATTGGTATCTCCGTCATCATTCGACCAGACAACCAGTGTATCACCTACTGCAGTTGGTAACTCAAAACCAGCATAGAATGGATGGTTTATGGATACCGGTGGATTAACCGGAACATAGGTCATCATCTGGTTGGTAATGTTGGATTTTATTGTATTTAGTTCTACTGTAGAAGTGGATAAAATACTACCCGGTCCTCCACCGTCTCCATTATTATTGTATATGTTAAGATTAATATTCGGATTTCCACCGGTTGCCAACAGAAAATCGAACAAAAGGCCGGTTATCTTCAGGTCTTCTGAAACGTGGTAATAATTGACCTTTGCCTGGTCGTTATAGGAATTGGTTCCGCAAACATACCCGCCGTTGACATTATCAACAAATATTACAAAGTTGCCGTTGAGTGGGTACAGCAAGGTGTCAGGCTCATTTTGAATTTCTTCCACCACGGTGATCAGATTTTCTTTCGTTAAAGAAGCAGTAGTATCCCCGTTGCTGATTGTTAAGGATACATCATATGTTCCTGCATTTAAATAAGTGATTGTCGGAGATTGTAAATCTGAAGTTGTTGGGTCTCCTCCTTCAAAGGTCCATTGCCAGGAAGTTGGCGTTCCAAAGGATTGATCAATAAAAGTTACACTCTGGCCTTGCACAACCGTATAGATGCTGGCAGAAAAATCCACAAACAAATCAAACGGATAGGATACTATAGGAAAGATGGCATGCGACAATTTCATCTCCCAGGAGGAAGGATCATCGTAGGCATACCATGAGTTATCTGACCACTGTTCCCATGCTGTGGCAGGATCCGTATCTCCATCTGTATTGGTAAAAAGAGCAAGGGTGTCGGTTCCTGTAGGTAAAATAACACCAAGATAAAAATCAGAACTTACCTCCACCGGGTTGTCAAAAGAAATGAAGGTTGTTTGATCATCAATAATATCCTGATGTATCTCCTGAAGCCCGATAATGGTTCCGGCAATTTTACTTCCCGGAGAGGATGAAGGACCGTCATTATCCCACACAGCAATCTCTATGTCCTGGTTTCCGTTGGTTGCCCAGACAAAATCAATCAAAACTCCTATAATTGAACAGGAAGAATTATTTTCGAAAAAGTTGGCTTTCGCTATATCTCCGTACTCATTGTTACCTGAGACCCAGCCTTCATCAGTTCCATAAACAGAATATTCTCCCTGAAGCGGATAATTCAGGGTGTCGATGAAGTTTAGAAAACTCTTCGCAGATGGTGATTTTAAAACCTTTTTCACCGATTCGCTCCTATGTTTGTTTACTCTTTCAGGTGTGATTTTTTTATCAGGGGTTGATCTGTTCGTTTCAGAACTTCTTAGGTTGGCGCGCTTTTGGGCATTCAATTGATGGCCTGTCAGGGTTATAAAAATCAGACTGACTACAAAGCAGAATACATATTTTTTCATTGGTTATTAAATTTTAGAAAGACAGAAATTGATAAAATGAGTAGTAATCATAATGCCACATTAAATTGCTTGAACTTAACTAACAAAAAAAAATGCCACAGATTCACAGATTTTAGAGAAAATACTATATTAAATCTGTGAATCTGTGGCTTCATCATAAGTTTCGTTTATATAATAAAACATTGCGGTACAAATACCATCATTCAATTGATAAACATTAACTATATCAATTTCAAGAAAAAATTGTACCGAAAATTACAATTTCTATTTCTTTTCTATTTCTTTGGTTAATTTATCGTACCAGGCCTGACCATATTTTCTGACCAGTGGTTTTTCAAGGTACTTGTATAACCAGACACCATTATTTTTTCCAGATGTCCTGGCTGGCTCACAAATAAACCATTTATGATAATTGACAGCTTCAAAATGTTCGTTTTTAGTGATCCTCACTGGGTATAGATGACAGGAGATTGGTTTTCGAAAATCGATCCTGCCTTCATCATGGGCCTTTTCGATGGCACACCGTGCCACATTGTTTTCGTAAAAAACAAATGCACAATCGCGGTCATTGATTAGAGGTGTTACAAATTCCCCGGAATCGTCATAATCAAACAATCCACGCTTTTCAATAACCTCTAATCCTTCCTCTCGCATGTACGGCTTAATCTCTTCAATGTGATCTTCCAACAGGGCGATCTCCTCTTCTTCAAGGGGTGCACCTGCATCACCTTCAACACAGCAAACACCAAGGCATTTTTCCAGGTTGCAACAAAACCGGGCATCCCTGAAGTCATCCGAAACAATAATTTTATCGATTATGATCATGGAGGCAAAAGTATTAATTTGCAGTAAATGCGAATAAAAAAATCCCTTCCACCATCTGTGAAAAGGATTTTTACCTCTATTTAAGCCTGGATTTTAACTGTCTCTAAACCTGAATGACAATTTTACTTTTGTACGGTAAGCCGTTACTTTTCCGTCTTCAATCTTCATGTCCATTGCTGATACTTCAGCTATTCTAAGGTCTTCCAGGGTTTGAGCTGCACGTTCAACAGCTTTTTTTGCGGCGTCTTCCCAGCTGGTTTCACTGGTGCCGATCAGTTCGATAATTTTATAAACACTTTCGCTCATTTTAGTTTCTCCTTGTATTTAGTTTGTAAAAGAATTAGTTGGTTTTGTCAAATTTACAAAAATATCGATGCAAAGTCAATGATTTACAGCTTAAACAATGCTGAATTCCTGCAAACCAAAGGAAGAGAATAATGTTGCAATTAAACCGATTTGTAGTACCTTAGTCATCCAAATTTTAGTAATAATGAAAATTGCCATAATAGGTTTTGGAGCCGCCTCCATCGGGTTTATCGAACGGGTAAAAGAAAAGGAGTGTGAGATCCATGTTTTTGAAAAAAGCGGTGATATCTATTCATCCAGTATTTCGGGTATACGTTCTGATGGAAAATTGTTTGTCTCCAAAGAAATGGGTGGAGACCTTGACATTAGCTTTGAACTTCAAAAACAACTGGTGGATTTTTGGCTTGAAAAAGCAAACGGAGGAGAATATGAAACAGGGAGTTCATTCACCAACCTCGACTATTACAAGGAATTTTATGAAAAAGGATTCCAGCCGGTAATTTCTGATTTTTATCACCTTGGTACTGACCAGTTAAAAGAAGTACTTTTTAATGTGTATGAAGAATACAAAAACCGGCCGAACATCCATTTTCATTTTAGCAGTCCCATCAGCAGCATTGAGGAATCAGGAGATAAATTCAAACTCGATTACAACGATTCCTTTGACAAAGTGATCGTTGCAGTAGGAAGAAGCGGCCACAAGCTTATTAAAACCATAATCAACAAATTCCCCCAGGTAGTTGTAGACAGTACCAAGGTGGACATTGGTGTTAGGTTTGAATTACCGGATATAATTGTGGAAGATCTTAACCGGGAAATGTATGAGTTTAAGGTCAAATACAAAAGTAAAACCGGCTATATGGTTCGTACCTTTTGTAACAATCCATCAGGTTATGTAGTTACAGAAAATTATGGTGACTTTACCACCGTTAATGGTCATTCCAAGTTGAAAGAAAAAAGCAAGAACACCAATTTTGCAATTTTAACAACGGTACAATTAACACAACCATTTAATGATCCCATTGGTTACGGATCCAACATTGCTCAAATGTCGAATATACTGGGAGGAAAACGTGTTATACTCCAAACATACAGCCACTTTGTCAATTCAAAGAGAACTAAAAACCTGTACCGTGTTCATCCTACTTTACCTGAAAAACACTTCATCCTGGGAGATATTAACCTTGCCTATCCAAGACGTATTATTGAAAGTATTATCGATTTTATCGAAAACCTGAATAAGGTGGTCCCAGGTGTTGCCCATCCTGACAACCTGGTTTATGCACCGGAAATTAAATTCTATACCAATAAGGTCAGCAATGAAGTATTTGATAATTTAAAGTTTATCGGTGATTGTTCTGGCTATACCCGATCAATTATTTACGCTACAGCTCATGGATACATGATGGCTGAAAGAGTATGTCAGGCTTAATTTACTATATTTGTTTCCTTTTGTTTTGAACTTTATTGGTTTAAACATTCAGTAAAAGAATTACGACGCATAAACAAACAAATCTGTTAAATATAAATTCAAACATGTCGTTAGCAAAATTGCTGAAATGCTTTTCCTTTTTAAATTTGATATTTACAGTCAACAAGCAGTTTAATTTAATACAAGCAGCATCATGAAGATTAAGTACATTATTTTGGTACTTTTCCTTGCAGGTATTTTAAATCCTGGCAGCCTCCTGGCAAAAAAAGGAAAAGATGACGATAAAAAAAGTGACACCATTAAATCAGGTGACGTAAGTGGTTTAAAATTCAGAAGCATAGGACCGGCTTTTACCTCCGGGCGTATTGCTGATTTTGCAGTAAATCCCTACAATCACAGCGAATATTATGTAGCTGTGGCCTGTGGTCACATTTGGAAGACAACCAACAACGGAACAACCTTTAAACCCATATTCGACAATCAAGGAGCTTATTCCATTGGTTGCCTGGCTATGGAACAACACAATCCTAATGTTATCTGGGTGGGTACTGGTGAAAACAACCACCAACGAGCTCTCGGATACGGGGATGGTGTTTACAAATCCGTGGATGGAGGTAAGTCATGGAAAAATATGGGATTGAAAGAATCCCGCCAGATTGGTATGATTGCTATTGATCCGAGAAATACCGATATCGTTTTTGTTGCGGCTGAAGGATCTGCCTGGGGACCAGGTGGTGACAGAGGTTTGTACAAAACGACAGATGGTGGAGAGAACTGGGAAAAAGTTCTAGAGATCAGTGAACATACAGGAGTGAACAATGTGGTTATTCACCCACATGCACCCAACATTATGTTTGCTACTTCCGAACAACGCAGAAGACACGTGCATACTAAAATTGGTGGTGGCCCTGAAAGTGCCATTTATAAGTCTACAGATGGCGGTGATACCTGGAAAAAAGTAACCTCCGGAATTCCGGGTGTGGATAAAGGTGGAATGGGTATAGCTATCTCACCTGTAGCTCCTTTTCCTATTTACGTTATTATTGAAGCAGCCATGGATAAGGGCGGCTTTTTCAGGTCAACCGACCTGGGAGAATCATGGCAAAAGATGAGCAGCCACAGCAGCAGCGGACAGTATTACAACGAGATCTATTGCGATCCGGTAAATTCCGATAAAGTATATTCAATGGAAACCGTTTCTAAATATACACTCGATGGTGGTAAGACCTGGAAAAGGATAGGTAACAACGACCGTCATGTGGATGATCATGCATTCTGGGTAGATCCCAATGATACCAAACACTTTATGATTGGTGGTGATGGAGGTGTTTATGAGACCTTTGATAATGGGAAACATTACATCCATAAGACCAACCTGCCTGTCACTCAGTTTTACAGGGTAGCCGTTGACAATACAGAACCCTTTTACTGGGTATATGGAGGAACACAGGACAACAGCAGTTTTGGCGGACCATCCAGAAACATTAATTACGATGGAGTAGGAGCCGGTGAATGGGTGACAACGCTAGGCGGTGATGGATTCTTCCAGGCCATAGAACCTACCGATCCAAACATTGTTTATTCAGAATATCAGTATGGAAATATCTACCGCTACGATAAAAAAAGTGGTGAGTCCATCAACATTAAACCTCGCCCCCGGAAAGGCGAAGACACTTACAAGTGGAACTGGAACTCTCCATTTTTTATCAGCCCGCATTCACCTACCAGGTTGTACATGGCTGCCAACAAAGTATTCAGATCAGATGACAGGGGACAATCCTGGACTGTGATCAGCGATGACATTACAGCACAGATCGACAGAAATACATGGCCAGTGATGGATCGTTACTGGGGTATAGATGCTGTTGTAAAAGATGTTTCTACCTCATTGTACGGTATGGCTGTTTCCCTTGAAGAATCTCCTTTTAAGGAAGGAATTCTATATGTGGGTACAGATGATGGTCTTATCCAGATTACTGAAGATAGCGGCGAAAACTGGAGAAAAATGGATAACTTCCCTGGTGTTCCTGAGAACACCTATGTGAGCGATATCCTTTGTTGTAAGTTTTGTGACCACCTTGTATTTGCCTCTTTTGACAACCGAAAAAGAGATGATTTTAAACCCTACATCTTTAAAAGCAACGATAAAGGAAAAACCTGGGAATCAATTGCAGGAAACCTACCGGAAAACGGAACAGTTCATTCCATTGCGCAAGATCATGAAAATCCTAACTTGCTTTTTGCAGGAACTGAATTTGGTGTGTTCTTTACAGTAGATATGGGTAAAACATGGACACAGTTGAAGTCCGGTATCCCAACCATCGCTGTGCGTGATATCGCTATCCAGGAGAGGGAGAATGACCTCGTTCTTGCGACCTTCGGACGTGGATTTTATATTCTTGATGACTACACCCCATTGCGTACATTGAACAGGGAATTGCTGGACACAACAGCTTATATTTTTGATATCAAAGATGCACTGATGTATGTCCAGAAGTACCGTGGAGGATATGGCAGTGGTTCCAATGTTTATATTGCTGATAATCCGGCTTTCGGAGCTACCTTTACTTACTATATAAATGAATCTCCGAAAACACTCAAGCAGGAAAGAAAAAAAGCAGAAAAGGAACTTGTAAAAGACAAAAAACCAATTCCTATTCCAACGCTTGAGGAATTAAGAGCTGAAAAGAATGAGGTAAAACCACATCTGATCTTTACCATTCGTGATGAAGACGGTAACCTGATCAGGAAATTGACCAAGAATGTAAGTACTGGCATTAACAGGTTGAACTGGGATTTACGCTATCCTGGCACCAGGCCTGTAAATGTAAAAGATGGAAAGTATGACCCTATGTCCATGGGTGGTAGCGGTATGTATGTGTTACCTGGAAAGTACACCGTATCCATATCCCAGTATCACAGGGGAGAAATAACTGAACTGGCAGGGCCAAAAGAATTCATTGCAAAACCGCTTAACAATACCACTTTGCCGGCAGAAGACCGGGAAGAACTGGTTGCGTTCCAGAAAAAGCTGGGTGAGCTTTACAGGGTAATTAGCGGAACAGAGGAGTTCGCAGACCAACTGATAGGCCGTGTTAAAAACTGCAAACAAGCAGCGCAAAGAACAATCGGAGTTCCTGCAGAACTGATGACAAAGATTTCAGATGTTGAAACACAACTCGATGATATTCTATGGAAATTTAATGGCCAGCGACCAAAAGCAAGCCGTGAAGAAAACTGGCCAGCACCTCCAACTATTAATGAAAGACTGGGATCGATCATTTGGACGCACTGGAGGTCAACATCAGCTGTAACTCAAATGCAACGTGATGGTTTCGACATTTTAAAGGAAGAGTTCCCTCCGGTATTGGATGAACTTAAAACTATTTTTGAAACATCGATTCCTGAAATAGAAAAAGAACTTGAAGAATTAGGTGCTCCATGGACACCAGGTAGAGTGCCTGTTTGGACACTAGACTAAAACGTATTACCCAATTACAATATAAGATCTATCTTCTATGTTCCTTATATGCCTTATATGGTTGAAAAACTGAACCATATAAGGCATTTAAGTTCATATAAGGGCATTGGTTACTTCTCATTAAAATCTCTAACATCATATGTTGAGCCATTAGGTGTTGTAAAAAACTGAAAGATGTATCTTTGAAGGAGATTTGAGATTTATGAAGACATTTTTAATATTAATTCTCCTGTTTGCTTTCTGCAGTTGCGGTTCAGCTCAATTGGATAATTCAGAAAGTGAAGATCTCCATCCCATAATAACAGGAGCAGAACAAACTACCGAATATTTGCCCTTGCTTAAAGGTAATAATATTGCCATTGTTGCTAATCAGACTTCTGTTATACAAAATACCCACCTGGTGGATTCTCTCTTTAGCCTTGGAATGAATATCGTAAAAGTATTTGGCCCGGAACATGGATTCAGGGGAAATGCAGGAGCAGGAGATACAATAAACGATGATATCGATGCAAAGACGGGTATATCCATCGTATCACTGTATGGGAAAAACAAAAAGCCAACAGGCGAAAGCATGACAGATATTGATGTGGTTCTGTTTGATATCCAGGATGTGGGCGTTCGTTTTTATACCTACATCTCCACGATGTCGTATGTCATGGAAGCCTGTGCTGAAAACACCGTGTCTATGATCGTTCTTGACCGTCCCAACCCACACGGCGATTATGTTGATGGTCCGGTACTTGATCCTGATTATACATCATTTGTTGGATTGCACCAAATCCCTGTTGTGCACGGAATGACCATAGGCGAGTACGCACAAATGGTGAACGGCGAGGAGTTGTTAAAAGATGGGGTAAAGTGCGATTTGAAAGTAATTCCTGTAAAAAACTATGACCACAGAACACCGTATGAATTACCCATTGCACCCTCACCAAACCTGCCAAATCAAAATTCAATAGTGCTTTATCCTTCCCTGTGTTTCTTTGAAGGGACGATTATCAGCATTGGACGAGGTACAGATTTTCCTTTTCAGGTGATTGGACATCCCCGCTATGCTATTGGTAGTTTTACCTTTATGCCTGAAGACAGGGAAGGTGTTGCGATAAATCCAAAACATGAAGGAGAAATTTGTTATGGATATTCACAATTTGGGTTTAATGAAATTTTTTATCAAAATCCTAAAAAATTACACCTGGGCGGGCTGATTGATATGTATAATTACTTTAAAGGAAAGGAAGAATTCTTTACATCCTATTTTGATAAACTGGCAGGAACAGCAGAATTGAGGCTTCAGATTGAAGCAGGAAAAACAGAACAAGAAATCAGAGCCAGTTGGCAAGAGAACCTTCAGGCATTTAAAGAAGTCAGAAAAAAGTATTTACTTTACACTGATTTCGAATAAATCAGGTTGATCCATATTAAATCAGAAAAATGAAAAAAATACTATTTGTTACATTGAGTATTGTTCTGCCTTTGGCTGTATTTAGTCAGGATACGAAAGGAATTTTTGATAAATCAATTGAAATATATTTTCAATTTGAAATTGATGATAAATCACTGATTCAAAAATTGACAAAGGAAGTTTCCATTGATAATGTAAATGAGAACACCGTTTATGCCTATGCCAACGAAAATGAATTCAAATCATTTCTAGAGTTTGGATTAGCCCATACAATATTGCCTCACCCCAACGAAGGATTTGATCCGGTTATGGCAACTTTTGAGCAAATCCAAAATGCAGACAACTGGAATTATTACCCGACATACGATGCCTATATCGCACTGATGTACCAGTTTGAAACAGATTACCCAACTTTGTGTGATGTTTTTAGTATTGGTCAATCGGTGAATGGAAGGGAATTGCTTGTAGCGAAGATCTCTGACAATGTAAATACAGATGAGGCTGAACCTGAATTTTTCTACACAGCGACAATGCATGGTGATGAAGCTACTGGCTACCCCTTGATGTTAAATTTAATTGACTCTCTTCTTGAGACCTATGGTTCAGCACCAAGAATAACCAACCTTGTAAACAACATTGAAATTTATATAAATCCATTGGCCAACCCAGATGGAACTTATTATGGCGGTAACAATTCGGTTGCAAACGCAATCCGATACAACGCAAACGGCTACGATCTAAACCGGAATTTCCGGGATGTAGTAAATGGCTTACACACCAATACACAAACCGAAACTTACCATTTTATGGATTTTGCAGAGGACAGGAATTTTGTCATGTCCGCAAATTTTCACGGAGGGGTTGAAGTGGTCAATTATCCTTGGGACCACAAATACACCTTGACAGCTGATGATGCATGGTGGCAGTATGTTTCACATGAATATGCCGATACCTGCCAGCAATATTCACCATCCAACTATATGAACGGTTTTGATGATGGTATTACCAACGGTGCTGCCTGGTATGTAATTGATGGTGGACGACAGGATTTTATGAATTATTTTCATCAATGCCGCGAGGTAACCCTGGAGATTTCTGATACGAAACTGATTCCCGAATACCTGATTGATGATCACTGGGAATACAACCGAAGGTCATTATTGAATTACATGGAACAGGTACTTTTTGGAGTTAGAGGGATAATAACCGATGCCCAATCAGGATTGCCTATGGAAGCGGAAGTTTATGTGTTAAACCATGAAGCAGACAGCAGTTGGGTGTATTCGGAAGCCATAACTGGTAATTACCACCGTTTGCTGAATACTGGAACCTATGATATCCGGTTTTCAGCTCCATGCTATGAAACCCAGATCATTTACGGTGTTTCCATAATTAATAAAACCACAACAACGCTTGACGTTCAGCTCCAGCCTTCCATTGCTGATTTTACAGTAAACAGCACCAGTGTTATAATCGGTGAAGATGTTTACTTTTCAGATATGTCATGTGAGGTCCCTTCAACATGGTTGTGGTCGTTTTCTGGCCCTGGAAATGTAACTTATGTGAACGGCACCAATGCCAATTCCCAGGATCCTGTGGTACAATTTGATACTAACGGAGATTATACGGTATCACTCACCGTCACAGGCTCTTTTGGTTCCGATACCGAAACGAAAACAGATTATATCACCGTCACAGATTGTAATTATTGCCCATCAACATATTCCAATGTAACCGATGATTGGATTACCAATGTTACATTTAATACCATAAACAACAATAGTGGACAGGGAGGTTCCGACAGTTACGAGGATTTTACTTCGGTGAGTACCGATGTGGAACCTGGGCAGACTTATCCCATTTCCATCACCTTTGAAATGAACGGGAACTGGCACCAGGACTGTTTTGCATTTATCGACTGGAACAGGGACTGCGATTTTGATGATATCAACGAATCTTTTGATTTGGGATTTCAGCAAAATGACGGAACATTAAATTCAAGCATTACCATTCCTGCTGATGCATCAGTCGGACAGGTCAGGTTCAGGATCGTGGAGCAATACAACCAGGATCCGGGTCCCTGTGATAATCATCCAACTGTTTATGGAGAAACTGAAGATTATACAATAAATGTTATCGGGCATGCCGATGAGTTGGACCTGAAGGTGTTGCTGCAGGGACCATTTAACGGTATTGAAATGAATGTTGATGTTGCTGTATTGCCAGGGTTTCCATTGTCTCAGCCATTTAATACATCACCATGGAATTATACAGGTTCTGAATCAGTGGTTTCTGTTCCTGCAGGAGTTGTTGACTGGCTATTGGTGGAAATGCGTGATGCAACTGATGCCAATTCTGCAAACAGTTCAACAATGTTTGCCCGGCAGGCTGCATTTTTGTTGAATGACGGATCTGTTGTTGGAATGGATGGTGTAGAGATAATTCAGGAATTATCTCTGCAAACCATTACCAATGAATTGTTTGTTGTTGTTTACCATCAAAACCACCTCCCTGTGATGTCTGCTAATCCTGTAACCGAATCAGGTGGTACATATACCTATGATTTTACTACTGCTTCAGGACAGGCTTTTGGTTCGAATGCCCAGGCCAACCTTGGAGGAGGCATGTACGGAATGTATTCCGGTGATTCCAATGCTGACGGAACAATCAATGATCTGGATCTAAGCAACAGTTGGGACCCGGATGCCGGATCCTCAGGCTATCAGTCTTCAGATGTTAATCTTGACGGGCAATCCGATAACAAAGACAAAAATGATTTTTGGCTTCCCAATCTAGGCCAGGGAACGCAGGTGCCATAAGTATTCATTGTCCATTGTCAATTTTCCATTG
>CAYQWA010000012.1:0-133784 GCA_964421215.1 uncultured Bacteroidales bacterium
GGCAGCAAATTAAATTTTGTTTGGGACGCTGCCCTGGTTTCTCTTTACATTAATTATGAAAATGAAGAAAACAAAGTCCTATATAATTTTCCTTTTAATTCTGAGCTTCGGTTTAACAGCCAGTCTGCATGCACAAATCGTTTGTGCAGATGTTGAAATCGTTTCCACTCCGGGTGAGAGGGCTGATTTTGTTTTTGATTCTTTTAGCAAATACATTTCAGGTGTTACTTACCACGGCATCGCCAATGTCAATGTAAAGGTGGATGACCAGATGCCTGCGAATCCAAACTGCAAATGGATGTTGACCATGACGGTTGAAAACAATCCCTCAAGTGGTACTCCGGCAGATGAGTGGGAAACACTTACAACTTATGGTGCAGGTGCATCACCACCACCAGAAATAGAAATACTTGATGTCAGGGTAACAAACATTTGTGCCACCAGCCCCATCGACGGGGTTTATCAAAACTTCACCCTTAATGGTGATTTTATTGACATCATTGAAAATACAGGAATTAGAATAGACGCAGGCTCATGTGTTGCAAATGTAAATGGGCCAGGCAGCTATTTAACCAATTATGATGAATTTCATTTTCAGATAGATTTCAGGATAATTCCGGGATTTACCTATCAACCCGGGATATACCAACTACAGGTAAAATTTGAATTGGTAGAAGTACCATAAAATGTATAAAAGAAGAAGAAATACAACATTAATACTATTTATTGGCATTGCTCTGCTAATGCTGATGGATCCGGTTTGTTCACAAACCCACTCCTTCATCGACAGGATAAACCTGTCAGAGGCACTGGATGTATCCCTCATTAATGATGAGGTTGAAATTGAGAAAGGCCAGATCATTTCTAATGTTTTGGTGATCGTAAATACTGACAGTACATCAGCAAATTTCTACGTAACGCTCAATTATCCTCCGCTTTGGAAATCATTGCACTCAGGAGATCGTTTATATACACTTGCCGGAAAAGATACACTATATGTTCCACTCAGGATTATTCCTGGCAATATCATGAAAGGAGACACAAAATATTTCATCAATGCATACATCGAAGATGATATGCACCGCCAGGTATCCACACGTTATTTCTTTGCTTCCACACCTAAAGTCAGTTCCTGGGAACTCATCGCCAACCCGGCGTCACGGATCTACTTAAAAAACAACGAAAACATTGCTGATTTCGACATCAGCCTGGTGAATACCGGAAATGAAACACAAGACATAATGATGACCCTTGCCACTGCAAGTAGCAATGTGGTACTCATGGACTCAGCCGAAAAACCAATCAGAGATTTTAAACACGACATTACCCTGGTTCCGAGAGAAGACTCAGTTTTCAAATACAAGGTAAAATACATCCAGGGTGAAAGAAATTTTAAAAACATCGATATTGATAATTATAATCCTGGCGAAATAAGGAAAGAGCAGCAGTTCAGTGTATTCTTCCATTCAGAAGAACCAAGACGGGAGAAGTATTCCAACATGAGCCAGAATGCTAAACTTGACTTTATCAAACTTACTAGCAACAAACTTGTAAATCCTTATGGAAGTGATGTTGTTCCACTGTCTGCTTACCTGAGGGTTTCAAACCTGATGGAAGACATCGTTTTCTCAAGCTTACACCTGCGGGGACAGAAATTCCTGGACAATGGTGGATATCTGATATATAACACCAGCTTTTACATGTCTTCACTGGACAATTTCTACGGCAGGAATTATGCCCGAAACATTCCCTGGTATGTGGGTTATTTTGATGAAACAAAAAACATCCAGGTGGGATATGTTAATGGTGGTGCTATTGGAGTTCAAAGCAGCGGAAAAGGGATAAAAGGTGAGATAGAATTTTTACCCGGCCACAGAGCAGGAGCTTTCTACATTAAATCTCCTTACCTCTTCCAGCCTTACCGTTTAGAATCGTATGGACTTCATCACAAAATGCAAACAGATAACCTTAAGGTTCTCACACAATATTCTCATAGTCATCACAGGTATGCAGCCTTAAGAACAGATGTTCTTTCAACCGCACCAAAATTTAAGATCAACAACAGGCACAGTGTTAACTTCACTGCAGCAGTAAGCAACAGATACAGCTACTATGATCCCGACAGCACGTTTAACAAATATGGTTACCTGGTTGGTGCAGGATATACCAGCCATCTCATCGAAAACGTCTGGAGATTGAACTTGAGGGGATCTTATACATCGAGGGGATTTGGAGCTTATGGATTTGAACGGATCAATGTAAATCACAGATCAAAAGTAACGGCAGCACCAAACCTTGATATTTCATTTGTAAACAATCTAAACCACTACCGTTACGATCCAACATATTACTCGTATATCCCTGACTACAATAAGAATTACTATTTCTATAATACTATCAACTTCCATTCACAAAAATACCTCAGGCATGTTCAACCGGGATTGTTTTATGACATTCGCAGTCACTGGGGATACAATTTCCACTCAAGGGGTATTAATATGTCGTTCAACAGGTATGATATTGCACGAAATCTGCAAGCCTCACTGATCTCAACATTTGGATTGAACAGGATAGTAAATGAGCCTGACAAAAAAGAGAATTTTATGTTCAAATTAAGTTCCATGATCAGGTACCAGAACTTCAGTTTTACAGGATTTTACAACTATGGTCCGATGACGCCTGCTATGATCCATATGCGACAGGTGAATAATATCATACCACAAACAATTCGCACATCAATTATTCACATGTATCTTTTCAGGAACAGGCATGTGTCATTACAATCCAGGGCGAGCTATATGTATACAAATGTGTATAGCCATCATTCGCTGAATTTAAGTCCTGAAGTATTTTACTTTACCAATACAGGATGGAGATTCAGTGTTAATCCAACGTTTACTTTTTACTCCAGTAAAGTTCAGATCAATAATTATGACCTGCCTGACTACATAACCGAAAGGGAATATGAATTTAACAGGTACAGCAATGATAACTTTATGATCAGTCTGGGTGTGAAAAAGGATTTTGGAATACCAATACCCGGAACGTTTGATGATTTCAGCGATATAAGTTTTGTAGCATTTTATGACCTGGATGGTAACAAAGTACAGGATGCAAATGAACCAGGAATTGAAAACATTGTCATACAGGTTGGAAGCTGGAGCATAATCACCAATTCAAGTGGTGAAGCTATTCTTGACAATGCCGATCCCGGAAGATTCAGCTACAATGCTTTTTCCCTCACTGATCTGAGAGGCTGGTTCCCGCTTATTAATGATACGCTGCTCATCTTTAAAGATGAAAAGGTATATGTACCCTTTGTAAAAGGTGTAAAATTAACAGGTAGCGTGTTTATTGAACAGGAGATCACCAATCCGCTAAAAGACAAAAAACTGGACATTTCCGGAATTAAAATTTCCGCTATAAATGGCCAGTCTTTCCATACGCTGACCGGAATTGACGGTTCCTTCTCGTTTTATTTGCCATTTGGTGAATATACAATCACCCTGGATGAAGGTATCTTAAACGGCCGTTATTACCTCGTAAAAAATAATTACACCCTCGATCTTTCAAAACAAATTGAGAACATGTACATCACTTTCCATATTGTGGAGAAGAAAAGGAAGATAAGGGTGAAAAAATTTAACGGAAACGGCCATCAGGAAGAGGAAAATTAATATCCCGGACCAGATAGAAAACAAAACTATTTGCCTGCAAGGTAAAGGGTAAACCAGATAAAAAGTAAAAATTTTCAAATTTAAGTAGGGGTAATTTCAAAACCATGTGTATTGGTTTAAATTATTGTTAAACAGCTTAAATTACTTTGAAAAAATTTACAAAATGAATAGTTTTACTCTAAATTCTAAACCGATGAAAAAAACAAACTTATTTACACAGACAACTACCAGGTATTTACTTGGAATCCTCTTCGTTATTGCTCTTGTATTTAGCAGCTGTACTAAAGATGAAGATGCGGCTCCCGAACCTGCACCTGAATTGCCACCTGAAGCATCTTTTGTGATGAATTTCACTGATTTTACAGAAGCGGATACAACAGCGTACAAGTCTTCGGATTCGTACCAGAACTGGGGATACTCCGCTGCTAATGTACTTGTTTGGAATGTAGTGCTCACCGTTACACTGGCTGTGCCAGTCGCATCCTTCTATGAAGCATTTAATCATGAGGGTGTTTTTGATCCTGCAACCGACTCATGGGTCTGGTCCTATAATTTCGTTGCAAACGGGGTGGCTCACCTTGCGGAATTGCATGCTTCACTTGTGGATGATGGAGTTAAATGGGAAATGTACATTTCCAAGAATAACCACTATACTGACTTCTTATGGTATTCAGGCGTTTCTAACTTAAGCAACACCAATGGATACTGGGAACTGAATAAAACTCCCCAAACTCCTTCCGACTTTCTATACATCGAATGGAACCGGGATCCGGTGAACGGAACTGCTGATATTAAATATACGAATATTATTCAAGGCAATGCTGACAATGGATCATATATTTATTACGGTGTTAACGAACAGTTACCTTATAACCGTTTCTATGACATCTACAGTTCAAGCAAAGACAACATCACAAACATTGAATGGCATAATGTAAATGTTGAAGGCAGGGTTAGGGATGAGCTTCACTTTGGTCACTTTGACTGGAATTGCTGGGATGCTAATTTGCTGGATACGGATTGTGAATAAATCAATCCATTAAAACTATAAAGGAAGCGTTAAGACCTGTCGATCTTAACGCTTTTTTTAAATAAACCTGAAATTAATTCTATGAAGGCATTTAGGTTTTGGAATTCCCTTAAGAATAAAGGGATTCAATACCTTCAATAACCCAAACTACTCAATGTAAACTTTAGTCGTTTTCACTTCAGTATCTGAAATCACATTCACAATATAATATCCTTCCTGTTCGATATTAAAATTGCTTGAATTGCTGTTAACCGTTTGGCTAATCACCTCTTGACCCATTAAATTATAAACCTGAACTTTATATGAATTTGCTTCGGGAGCATCAATGTGGATGGTGCTGTTGTAAGAATACACATTGGCGTTTAAAGCAGCACTTTTACCAGAAGAAGTTCCGCCGTTGTTGATGAACAAGAGGTTAAACCTGTGTACATCTTCTGATCCGGTGTGTACAAATTTATGCTGACCTACCTCTTTCAGCATTACTTTTTCACCTGTCACCTGATCTATCAGAATTACATGCTCCCCTGTGAAAGGACCAGACACTTCCTCATAGGAAATTGTATACATCCCTGGATTATTTGCTTTAAATCCAAGCTTAACAATTGTACCTTTTTGGTTGCCTGGTACTGAGTTTATGGATAAATATTGATCTGCTTCAATGATACTGAATACCTGGGGTGCATTGTATACACCAAACATTTTCAAGGCATCCCAGTTACTGTCAAAACTCAAAGTGGAGGTTCCTGCTAATCTCACAACAGTTTCATCCTTATATCCATTTCCTTCAACAGTTAACTTGGAAATAAAATCGTAATTATTACCTCCTTTAAAGAATGGTTCATCGTTTTGAACCTGAGCACCCTGATTCACAGTTAACATTCCATTATCTTCTCTGCAATGTACAAAGAATCCCTGGTGAGGTGGAATAATGTTGGTTACTTCGTTAACACCAATTCCGTTAACATAACTTCCGTAGCCACCAAAGTCTCCGTTCCACATGTATACTGCATTGTCAACATTGGTTTTTGTCCATCCGTTAGTTCCGTCATATTCCCAGTCAATAGCTGAAGAATAAGGATTTCCTACAAAATTAAATCCGCGGTGTCCGTGTGTTGCCTCATCAGTTCTTGTCACGGCAATACTTTGTTCTCCTGACTTGATGGTGCCTTCAAATTCAAGTGTGGTGGATCCGGTAAGGTTTGAAGCTGCCCATGCAGCATAGCCCTGCATGTCTTCACCAAGTATCGCATTGGGATCTTCAATGTAACTCCAACTACCAGAAGGTTCATCAAACTGCATTAGCCAGATATTATTGAAAACAGCAGCAGGTGAGTTCTCTACCAGTGGGCAAATGTAATGCCACATATTCTCAGTAAGATAACGTTCAATAGTGGTGTTGGTTTCATCCGAATCATCAACATACTCAGTAATGAGTGAGCCATGACCAGTCTCATCAGATTTGATGAGCAAAGTGGATTTTTTATCTCCGTTACCATAAATCAAATCAATATAAGATTCGGCTGTAAGTGCTGCACCTGGATTAATAACAATGTTTAAAAAGGAATTGTTCTTATGGTTATAAATGGCAGCACCACTATTGGTTTGTATTGTAACCTGGTTATCAATGATCAGATCAGAATTGTCATCGTTTGAAAATTTATAGATATTATAAAACTCGCAAGTACCATTACCTGAAATGGTGGTTGAAACAGAGTTCATTTTTACTGAAATAAAATCATTTCCTGTTCCAATGGTACCATCACAAGTGATATTACCGAAAACTTCCATGGTAATACTCCATGAATTTGTTGAAGCAGATAAAGTAGCATTGTTCTCAACGATAAGATCCTTAACCTTTGCGTTGTTTTTATTATATACTACATTGTGTCCGCTTTGAATTGTAATGGTATTACCGGAACAGTTAGTGGGTGCGTAGTTGGCATTGCTCCAGGAGCTGTTGTTATATATTTCCCAGGTATTCTTTTTTTTCCACTGTCCACTTTTCTTGGAACGGTAGTCACCATTAACCTGACCAAGTCCTGTGAAACAAAATAAAATGATAAAGGAAAAAATAAGCGCTGGAATTGTAGTTTTTGTTTTCATGATACGATTCTTTAAATTATTACCTTGATTTATTTACCTTGAGTTTGTATTCTTGAAATGGGATATCCATTTCTGTTCCTAAATAAGCAATTTATCGACCCTATACTCATATACTCCTTTATTTACAGGCATTACAGAAACATCTAAAACTGATTTATGTAAATATTACATGCATGCCATTTGTTTCATTTTGGGAAATAATTCTAAAAAAAACACAAATTCTCCAGTAAAACAAAACTTAATAATACGAATCAAGAGATGAAAAATTAAGATGCTGAATAATAGCCACAAAAACACTAAGACACAAAGTAACCAAAAAGATTAATCTTGTTTTATGTTTCTAACTTCGTGAAAATTAGTCCCGCTGAGCGGGATCGTGGCGACTTAACTTCCTACCCTTGATTCACATTAATATTTAAAAAATATACCCTGCTGTGATCAGCATAATTATTTGTTTGCTCATGTAGGATATAATAAAAAGTATGGAACAAGTTCAATGATTAATACAAAACAGTTACATGGTAATTTTATGAAATGAAATTTAAGTACCTTAGATTATAGAATCCAAAAAGAGAAAGCAAAACAGTTCATTAAACCAGGCATTGTAATTACCTGTAATCCTCAGTAATCATTATGAAACGGACAAACATAACAGGCTTTTTGATTTTGATCATGTTGTCTGTTTTTGCTCAACAGCAATACATCGCACTTTATCCGGATACGATTGATAAGAAACAATTGAGGACCACAATCGGCATCGAAACGGGTTCATATGTGGCAGGTTTGGCATTTCTGAGTCTAATCTGGTATAAAGACCAGATGCGGGTACCTTTTCATTTTTACAATGACTCAAAAGGATATTTACAAATGGACAAAGCCGGTCATGCTTATTGCGCATATGGAATTAGTTCCTTTTCTTACTATTCTTTCAGGCAGGCAGGAGTTGAAAAGAAAAAAGCATTGATTTATGGAGGATCCCTGGGTTTGATCTTTTTAACGCCCATCGAAATTTTTGATGGATTGTATGATGGTTGGGGATTTTCCTGGCCCGATATGGCAGCAAATGCTTTTGGCTCATTACTATTTACTTCACAGGAGGCATTATTTGATGAACAAATTTTCCTGATGAAGTTTTCTTATGTTCCAAGCAAATACCCTCAATATCATCCTATTCTTGGAGAAACTCATATTGAGCGTTTCTTCCTGGATTACAATGCCCATACCTATTGGCTGTCAGGAAACCTTAATAAACTTACCTGGAATAACAATATTCCACCGTGGATAAATATTGCATTTGGATACAGTGCAAATGGGATGATTCATGAGTTTGAAAATCCTGAGTACTATCAGGGGAACCCGTTTCCCGAGCTTGCCAGGTATCGTCAATACATCTTTTCACTGGATGTGGACTTTTCCAGGATCCCTACTAAAAAGAAGTGGTTAAGGTCCGTATTTAAAGCAGCTAATTTGGTTAAAATCCCTTTTCCTGCCATAGAGGTCAATAAACATAATGGTGTTAAATTCAGGCCTCTTTATTTTTAAGGAGACCGTTACTCCTACTATGAAATTGGTCTGGTGTTAGTTTCAGTTTTATTCTAAGTAAAAAAATATTTATCGATTTAAACCTTTAGTTAATTTTCAGGATTGACAATAGTCCTTTTATTATAGAAACTCTAATGTTCAGGAAGATACACAAACTTGACAATATCCCACTCTTTACCTATCTTTGTTTGCTTACTCATTAATACAGAAGCCATGACAAAACTTTTCCTCAGCAAAGCAACCACTATATTTATTGGCTTGCTATTGATCGGTTTTACTGCCAGCAGTCAGATTGAGATCAGCCCGGGACCTGATGTCACCCCTGAAGATATGGTAGAAAACATTGTAGGTGACGGGATCGTTTACGATAATGTTACTTTCCAGGGGGCTGACGGTTCACGCGGGATATTTGGTAACGGCGGTTCCACAAACCTTGGGATTAATAGCGGGATATTCCTTACATCAGGATCAGGTTATAACATACCCGGACCAAATGTTTCTTATTTCGCAGGAACAAATAACGGTACTGCGGGAAACGCAACACTTAATGGAATTACTACTGCCTCCACCTATGATGCAGCTGTTCTTGAGTTTGATTTTATACCGGAATCAGATACTTTACGCTTCAAATATGTGTTTGGCTCTGAAGAATATGATGAATACGTATATACTATTTTCAATGATGTATTTGGCTATTTTGTGACCGGCCCGGATCCGACAGGCGGCTCTTATAATGACAAAAATATTGCCATTGTCCCTGGCACTTCCAACACCAGTGTTACCATCAATAATGTAAACCTGGGCTATTCCAATCCAGGAGTAATTCCAACAGGTCCAGGCACAAATTCAGCTTATTACACACCCAACACCTTCGGAATGACGCTTGAGTACGATGGCTTTACAGTTGTTATGACTGCATGGCTGCTGGTTGTCCCCTGTGAGGAATACCACATTAAAATCGGTGTTGCCGATGCAGGTGATGGTATATATGACTCAGGAGTTTTTATTGAAGAAAACAGTTTTGAAAGCCCCAGGATTGAGGTGGAATCTGATCCTTACCCTTCCGGAGTTTCTGATAACATGATAGAAGGATGCGTGGAGGCTGATATTATCTTCAAACTTCCCAGTCCCGAATATGCACCAATTACTGTCAACCTTGAGATCCTGGGAACAGCCAATCCAGCTGCCTGGCCACCTGGTGATTTTGAAGAAGAGATTCCTACTTCCATCACCTTTGAGGAAGATTCAGATACGGCAATAATTCATGTTGCACCGGTTAAAGATGGAGTCATCGAAGGCGTTGAAACCCTTATTATCGTCATGGAAAACACCCTGGGATGTATTGTCCGGTACGATACCGTCGAGTTTATAATCGTAGACTACCTTGACATGGTCACCCAGACTAGCCCCAATACCATGATCTGCCAGGGGCAACAGATAGAGATATGGGTGAATACAGTGAACGGTATTCCTACATACACCTATGAATGGGAAGGATTTGAGGGCATAAACAACGACACGATCATTGTGGGGCCCGATACAACAACCAACTTTTATGTGAGTGTCATTGACATGTGTATGGATACGGTGGTGGATTCGGTGATGGTCACTGTATTTCCCTCACCGGAAGTCGACCTGGGTGACTCCACCTATATGTGTGAAGGTGATACTTTATTGTTAAATGCAGGCGCAGGAGGACTGGGCTATTTCTGGAACGATGGCTCTACCGACTCCACCTTGTTAGTCACGGAAGGAGGTTTGTATTATGTCACGGTCTACGGTCCGGGTGGCTGTAACACCACGGACTCCATTTATATCACTGAAACGATTATTGAGATTGACCTGGGTCCCGACCAGTCAATATGTATAGGAGATACGGCGGTGTTTGATGCCGGCATTGGATTTACGAGCTATCTGTGGCAGGATGGCTCCATCGGACAAACCTATACTGCCACTCAAACAGGACATTACTGGGTTCAGGTTTCAATGGGAGGATGTTCGGTCATCGATTCGGTCTACCTCTTTGTGGATGATCCATTGATTGGAGTATATCTTGGTCCGGATACAATGTTATGCTATAATGAATCAATTACCATTGGTCCAATTGTAGGTATTTATGATTCTTACCTGTGGTCTACAGGGGATACAACACAGAATATTGTTGTTACTCAACCAGGCACCTACAGCATTTTCGTTACCAGTGATTGTGGTGAAGCCTCCGATGAAATAAACGTCGGTCAGTGGCCTTACCCCGATCCTAACCTGGGGGATGATCTTAACCTCTGTTTTGGACAGACCTATACCCTGGAGCCCACATTCGGGTTCAGCTCCTATACCTGGCAGGACAATTCAACCCTCCCCTTCTACACCGTAACCCAGGCAGGGATCTATTATGTAGATGTGGAGGACATTAACGGTTGTCCCGGAACAGATACGGTATATGTTGAAATTGCAGAAGTAGTGGATCTTGGAGAAGATACACTGGTGCTCTGTCTTGGAGAAACCATTAACCTCGATGCCGGAAATGAATTTGACTTTTATACCTGGAGCAATGGTGAATTTGGTGTACCTTCCATTGATGTTACTGAAGGTGGTTGGTTTGCTGTGGATGTGAATTATTATTTTGGATGTCCATCATCCGACTCCACCTACATTGATGCCTACCCGGTACCAGATGCTTTGATCAGCGGCGAGGACATGTTTTGTGAAGGCGATTCTGTTGTTCTTACAGCCCCGGAAGGTGAATTCACCTACTACTGGAACAATGAACAGGGTGGTACTTCTTACATGGTTAACCAGGGGGGTAATGTTACCCTGAAAATGGAAAACATCTGCGGTGAAAGTACCGACACAAAAATGATCACACTAAATGAGCTGCCTGTTGTGGATCTTGGAATTGATGTATTGTTGTTACCCGGCGAAAGTGTTACACTCGACGGTGGTGACTACGAATCATTTGTTTGGAACCCCGACAATGCTGTTACAGGCCAGTTCTACGTGGTGAATTACGATGATATTATCTTTGAAACCCAGGATACACTTTATGTAGAGGTGGAATCCTTTGATGGGTATTGTAAAAACTCAGATGGCATTACAATAGAAGTATTTAAAATCAAAGTCCCCAATGTAATCACACCTAACGGGGATAATAAAAACGATGAATTTGTTCCCCTGAATTTAACAGGAACCAACAGCCACGTCATCACAGTATTTAACCGCTGGGGTGAAAAGGTATGGGAATCTGAAGATTTTGCTTCGGGATGGGATGGAAAACGCAATGGACGCCATGTGGCCGAAGGAACTTATTTTTGGGTACTGGAAGTATTCTACGGTACCGAAAATGTCAAAAAAGCTTACAAGGGAACCCTGACCGTTTTGGGTACAGGCAATTAACATTTAATGTCTTCCCACTCTTTACATTGGATTTTATAATGGAAAAATCAATGTAGGTAAGAATCCAGGCACAAAAAAAGGAGCTACTTATTAAAGTAACTCCTTTTTTATTTTGTCGGGGGTAGCAGAATTCAGCAAAACCTCTATATTTGTATCTCCTGCAATACAAACACGATTATCGATGAGTGCTCCGAAAGCCCGCCGGCTGGCGGCCATTATGTTCACCGACATTGTCGGTTATACGGCTCTGATGGAAAAAGATGAGGAGGCGGCCGCTGCCATCCGGGCACAACACCGGGATGTGTTTGAATCCGAACACAAAACTTACCACGGCGAGATCATACAATACTTCGGCGACGGTACCCTCAGCGTTTTTTCCAGCGGTGTGGAAGCTGTGGAATGTGCGGTAGCTATCCAACATAATCTGACAGGTATTCCCTTACGAATCGGCCTCCATACTGGTGATGTAGTTTTCGACGGTACCGACATCTACGGTGATGGTGTTAACCTGGCCTCCCGCATTGAAAGTCTGGGTGTGGCCGGAGCCATCTTGCTTTCAGGCAAACTAAACGATGAACTTAAAAACCAGGCCCAACTTAAAACTCAATCGCTGGGATCTTTTGAATTTAAGAATGTCACTGAACCTATAGCGGTCTTTGCCGTTAGCAACAAAGGCATCAAGGTGCCCGAACGTACAGAACTAAAAGGCAAGCAAAAAATACGGTCAAAGTCCGTTGCCGTGCTACCATTTGTGAACATGAGTTCAGACAAAGACAACGAGTATTTCAGCGATGGCATGACAGAGGAGATCATCAACGCCCTATCGCGGATCAAGTCCCTGAAAGTGACCTCCCGTTCTTCCTCCTTTTTCTTCAAGAATAAACAGATCCCACTCCCCCAAATCGGCCAGGAACTGAATGTGTCCACCATCCTGGAAGGGAGCATCCGGCTGTCAGGCAACAAAATGCGGATCACCGCCCAGCTCATCGATGTAGCTGAAGATTCCCACTTCTGGTCGGAAACTTTTGACCGCCCGGTGGATGACATCTTTGCCGTGCAGGATGAAGTGAGCCTTCTCATTGCCAACAAACTGCAAAAGCACCTGGGCCCCTTCCATGTAGACGATCAACTGGTTGACACTCCTGAGATCCCGGTGGAAGCCTACAAGCAGTACCTTCGTGGCCGATATAACATTTTGAAAATGGGGAAAACAGACATCGAACTGGGCATGTCGATTTTGAAAGACATCATTGATAAACATCCTCGTTTCACACAGGCTTACCTGGGTTTGCACCTTGGTTACACCATGATGGGTGCCATCGGTTTTTCGCCTGCGCATGAAAGCTTTGCCGAGGGTCAACCCTATCTCGACCAGGCCATCAAACTGGAAGAAAATCACCCTGAATGCCAGCTTCACCTGGCCTATATCTATATGCTCCGGGAGTGGGACTTCACGGCTGCCTACAAACATCTGGAGAGATCTTTTGCCATGCGACCAACAGTGGAGTATTACCAGTCGATGGCGTCTATCCTGGTGGCGGAAGGACGGTTTGAAGAGGTGGCGGAGAACATGGAAATGGCACTCCAACTGGATCCGTTTACTGCCATCAACCACCATTTAAAAGGATTCTTGCATTACGTGAAGGAAGAATATGAACTAGCGCTGGAGTGGTTTGAAAAAAGCATCCGGTTTAAGTCGGAGTTCCAGGTCTCCACACTCTACTACGGTCAGACATTGCTGCTAATGGGCAGGACGGAAGAGTGCCTTTCCTACTTCGAAGGCCTGCCCGATGATGAAACGGGAGATTTTGTTAAACAGGGAGGTAAAACCCTGGCGTACGCTACCCTCGGTGAAACCTCCAAAGCTGAAGTAGGCATCCATTTGCTGGAGTCGGCCATGGTC
Source organism: uncultured Bacteroidales bacterium (assembly GCA_964421215.1). Lineage (GTDB taxonomy): Bacteria > Bacteroidota > Bacteroidia > Bacteroidales > JAADJA01 > JAADJA01. The sequence goes on from CAYQWA010000012.1 coordinate 13,649, forward strand.
TCCGAAACAGCCGAACGGGCTATCAACCTTCTGATACTGATCCGGGCACAGTTAGGGCAAAAGGAAGAACTGTTCCAACTCATAGAAACCGGTATCACCCACCGCCTCCCGCTCTTGATTTACCTCAACGTAGAACCTATGATGAAACCTTACCGGGAAGAGAAAAGGTTCAGGTATTTAATTGGAAAAGTAATTGGTGAATAAAGTCATCAATTAATTGACTTTCTTCAGATCTGATTTGAATTTCTTTATATATTTATCAAAGATCTATCTGATAATAAGGAGCGTCTTTTCATATCCATTAAAAACAGGAGGTATTATGCGTACATCAATGTTTTTTTCAATTCTGACATTTATTCTTTTTATTTCAATGATCATAGCAATAGCTGCAAATGATATGGAACCCCCTGATGAATTGTGGCTACCCGGAGCATTTTTAATAAGCTATATAATTGCATGTGTTGCAATTAGTGATCATCTATGGGGAAGACCAATAATGGGATTATTCCTTGGGCTTTTGTTTCTTTTCGTTTACTTTATTGTAGTATTTATATTATTATTAATTTTCGGCAAAAGAGAAAAAAGAGGGAAAGTACCCAACCAAGAAATGACACCTGAAATGAAGGAGGCATTATTACAAGAAAAACGACATGATTTACGGAGTGAAGGTAAAATTGGTCCTTTTATTCCTAAAAAGAGAGAATACAAAGGTGATGATCCATCAAAGTGGGCAGAGTAGTCTACTCTTTTCAGCACAGACTTGAGAGGTTATGTTCAACACTTTTATTTACCAGTACGAACAAGGATAATTTAATCTTTTATCAGGTCAATTATTTAAACTCTGAAAAATATTTCACAAATCGTTTGCTAAATGAATTTATTTTATAATTTTGCACCTCCTTAAGCGAAGGTGGAATACAAATTATTGAAACTGCTTAAACACGGAGAGGTGGGTGAGTGGCTGATCCCGCTTAGCGGGATGCTAAACTGGCTACTCAAAGAAGATAAAAATTTGGATATAAACTCAACGTTAATTGAAATAATGGAGAGGTGGGTGAGTGGCTGAAACCACCAGTTTGCTAAACTGGCATACGGGTTAAACTGTATCGGGGGTTCGAATCCCCCTCTCTCCGCTCTTAGCCACCGTAGCCTTGGCGAAGGTGGATAAAACTATTTGCTTTTGGAATTTGTTCTTTAAAAAATTGGAATTTGATATAATACTCCTTCGCCAAGGCTTCGGAGTATACGACGGGGTATAGCGTAGTCCGGTTAGCGCGCCTGCTTTGGGAGCAGGAGGTCGCAGGTTCGAATCCTGCTACCCCGACAAAGTTTAAAGCCAGATATTTACATGTTAAGTATCTGGTTTTTTGTTTTTTACAACCTGATTTTTAACCGTAGTTAATAAGTATATTCTTGTCTGAGCTTGTTTTAAATTGTTTGTTTTTGTTATATTTGTTGTCCAAATGTTGTCTAATTGTTGTAAAATAATATCAAATGAGTTCAACGACCACCACCCTTATTTTAAAACATCACGAAAGAAGTGATAAAACAAGAAGCCTATATCTCAGAATAACCCATAATAGAAAATCTGCCTGGATTCCACTTAATGTTTTTGTTACAAAAGATGAATGGGAGCCAGGACTACAGCAGATAATTAAAAAGAAGTGTAAACGGTACAAGGATATCGATAGGATAAACGATCATTTGTTAAAGAAAAAGCTGGATGCTAAAGAGAAGATTACAGAATTATACCATTCCGGTGAAATTGAAAACTACTCTGTAATTGATATTAAGAATAGAATAGTCAACTCTAAGGAGAATTCGACTTTCTCAACGTTTACCAAACAATTAATATCAGATATGAAAAAGGCTGGAAAATATGGTAATGCAGCGATTTATGAAACAGCCCTAAATTTTGTAATAAGAAACAATGATAACAAGGATATCAAATTTCAACAGATAAACTACCATTATATAAAACAGTTGGAAACTAATCATCTTGAAGCAGAAAATACTTATAATTCATTAAGTGTTTACTTACGGACAATTAGAGCAATTTATAACCGTGCAATTAAAGAAAATGTAGCAAAAAAAGACTGGTATCCATTTGATAAATATTCCATAAAAAAATCTAAAACTAAGAAAAGGGCTATATCCAAAGATGATATTAAAAAAATAGAAAATTATCAACCAGAATCCAGATCACCACAATTTCATGCCAGGAATTATTTCTTGTTTTCATTTTATATGATAGGACTTAATTTTGCAGATATTGCTTTTTTGAAACCTACAAATATTATCAATGGGCGGCTAGAATATACAAGGCGTAAAACCAATAAAAATTACTCCCTGGCCTTATATGACAAACCACAAAAAATTCTAAATTACTACCTAAAAGGGAAGAAAAAGGATGACTACATTTTTTCCATCATTAAAAGAGAAGATCCGGAGTGGATCAGAAAGGACATAAGGAATGGTTTGAAGACTTTTAACAAGTACCTTCGGCTTATAGCAAAAGAACTGAATATCGAAGGAAACCTGACCTCATATGTTGCAAGACACTCTTGGGCTACAATCGGGAAACATCTGAATGTTCCAATTCAAGTAATAAGTGAAGGTTTAGGCCATGACAGTATTCAGACAACACAGATTTATCTGGATAGTTTTGATAAGAGTGTGATTGACGAAGCTTCTATGTTGATTACAGATTAATGAAATTTATCCAATAAGTTTTTTACTCAATTTTTATTCCGGATTTACATATATAGCTTTGACAATACAATCTATATAAATGCTAAAGGCTTAAATGGACTGGAAGGGGAAATTTCAGTATTTAATGAGTTGGGACAGAATATTAATAACTCAAAACTTGTGGATTCTCAAACAAAAATCTTAATCAACAATCCCAGTAGTCAGTTAGTTGTGGTCAATGTTAGGATTGGAGATGCTTTCATAAGCAAAAAGGTGATAGTTGGAAATCAATAACTTGAAATTGAAAATATGAGAATTTACTTATTAAAATCTTTTATATTGTTTTAAGTCGTTATTTAATATTTCTTTGAGAGTTATAAATAACCAGCGATTAGATTATATATTACGAAATGAATGACAAAATTTAAAGATTGAAAAACGCCAGCATATAATTTCCTTTATAGCCATTAATAGCAGAACATTTAGAAATGAATTCCTCCTAACCATCGCGAGTGTTAGAATTGGTTTATGTGGTGGCTCACTCGTGACATACATCCTTACTTTTTTATCCTTGTTTCTACAATACAATGTAATTAATTTATACAGGATGAAGTTTTTTGTCACCACTTATGCTCTTTTAGTTTTTTGTATTATAGACGCTCCAACAGATTGATCTAAAATTTTTAGGGAAGGCAACAATACCACTTAGCTTTACATGGATCCATTAAACATTGATTACCGACAGACAGCAACATGCAATATGTAGATCTCGATGGTGGAGATCCTACCACTGGTTTTTTCAACATAATAAAAATTTGCGAATATAGGATCAAAAAGAACTAATTCAAAAGAAAGAAACTTACCGAAAAGTAATAAGAAAACTCTGGATAAAATTGGTGATCAATTTTATGATTACTTCAGGTTTTACACCACCTACATTTTGATACTTTTTAGTGTTATGAACACCCTAATTCAATGAATGTGACAGAGTCGCAGAGTTGATGTTAATAATAATATTTATCCGGAATTTGCATTATTAAAGTGCTATGCTATACCTTTGTAACAACTTGTTATTCAATTAGATAAGGCAAGCTTTGACAAGAAAAAACAAGATAAGACAAAGTGATGTTATTAAAATGCAATAATAAACAATCGAAAGCAGATTCGCCTTCACTTAATCTATTTAAGTTGAATTAACCATAATTATGAACAGAGTAAAAAACAAAAAGATAAACAAACGAAAGGTATGGAAGGGATAATGGAGACGTCCTGCATCCCTTCACCCTTCGTCCACCGAAACTTTAGTGTAGGTGGACTTCAAACAATCAAAATTAAGAACAAATCCACCTTCGCTAAAGCTCCGGTGGATAAAACAAAAACAGTCAATGGTAAAGAAAACAATTAATCAAAACCAATCCCAGGTAATATACTTGGAGTTGGATATCAATCAAACTGAAAAACGATTCAGAAAATATGTGAAGGGCTACAATAAAGAATTGCATGGTCCTGATTTTTTGAAGGAGCAGTTCCGGTTGCATCAGAAATATAAATCATATGCAGAGGAGACAATAAAAAGCTTATCGATAAAAAACACGCATATATTAACTGCCATATCGATTATCAGAGCTTATTATAATCACCTGAAACATGTTAAAAGGGGAAAGTTTGTAAAAGATACCCAATTTTTGATGAACAATAAATCCATAGCAACCATGACAGGAATGTGTGACCGTTCTTCTCGCCGACATGTTAATAAGCTGTTAGCAACAGGCTTTTTGGAGGAAAAGATCTTCCGTGGTTCAAATGCGGCATTTATCCTTAAAATCAATCCGGAATTCCTGGTGGCCAGACCAGTCAAATTACTTACCGAGATACTCGTGGATCAGCATACAGCAAAGTATCCGGACTCACCTATCCCTGCTCAAACATATAAATTTTTCTCCTCATTAAGACCTTCATTTCAGGACTTTCCTTCTGGCATTATAAAGGCGGCTTGTCCGCATGTTAAAGTTAACCCAGATACATTTAATAATAATATACTAAGCAAAGGTATTGTTGATAACTCACTACACACAAAAAGCAAACGACCTCAAAAACTCACTGTTATCAACAATGAATTAAATAATTCCTCCTGCGTCGGAAACCTGGATAACAAAAACCCAGAGCAAACAAACGTAAGGTTCCAGGAAACTCCAACTCAAGACTATCACCAAAAAATCCGGCAGGAGTCACAGGATAATATTCCGCCGGCGGCGCTGGAGAAGATTTTTTCTTACACGGGAACGGCATGGAATTTCGCCCACTCGCTTTTGTACGGAAACCGTAAGTTTTCGCCGGACCAGGAACAAACGGCCAAAAATTTTATTGCGGGATTTTTTCTTGAATTTGCCAAAAACAATAAAAACAAAAGGTTATCCTCCTGTTATGATGACTTCGTTTTAACCATCCAGATCATCCACGAGTTCACCAAAAAACGGGTTTACTGGATGATTGCCAAACCGGAATACTTTTTTGATCCGCACTTCAAAGGAGGATTTTATGGTGCTGCAAAAGACTGGCTACCCCGCCAAAAAGCCAGACAAAAGCATACAAAAGACTGGAATTCCAACAAGAAGAAAGTTGCAAGGCTCTACTTGTATTATACAGCCAAACCAACGTTTGAGCGATACCAAAAATGTACTCAGGAATTGGGCAAGCTAAAGAATAAAAAGTTCCTGGATATGTTCAACACGTGCGTTTTGGATAATGACAAGTTCAATCCTGAATTCCTGAACCAAAAATCGCAGGCAGTATGAAATCAGTCAACTACAATTTCCGGAGACTTGAAAACAAAGAAAAAGCTGTTTACAAACTGGTGATGTACCCAAAGGAAGGATCGGGAATTAAAGGATCATACACAAATAGCAAGGGAAATAGAGTGATCGTTTTTTACGGGTATTACAAAAAAGGTGATCTTGGACTGCAAATGTTAAGGAATTTAGTCCACACGTATCGAAAAAAGATAAATCAGGCTACAATTTACAACAAGCCAAACCTGAATCCAAGCCACCCGGATTTTTCAGAAATAGCTGAAATATTTAAATACCAATAATTAACTAAAAATAATTTGAATGGAGAATCGATCAAGCATCATCAATCCCTTTTTGCACAACAATTACACCCAATTGGCCAAGGTTTACAAAATGAAACGGGAGAGGTTCTCACTTCTCATCGAACCAATCCGGGATAATATTAAAATCAAAGATCCATATAGAAATGTATTAACCTGGAGGGAGATATGGACCATTGTCGATTACTTGGGAGCACCTGATCCGATAAACGGAATAGATCCTTTGTATTACAATACCATAAACCGCCTGGCAGAACTTTATTGTGTGGAACGAAGAACATTTTCAAGGTGGTTGAAGCCAATTGAAGATAAAATCAGAAGATATGATGAGATCAGAAAGTTTACACCTAAAGAGGTTTGGGTGATTATTGAGTTTTTGGGAGAGCCTGAAAACTAAATCTAGATATTCGAAAGTTATGTGAGAAGAACAAGTCTGCATAGAAACTGGTAACACTATTCTATTTAGAATAGTTGTTTTATGGCTGGCAACTACAAGTCACATATACCCATAGTGATCAGTGTTGTCCCTGTAGTGGCGAATGTTGTCACCGTAATAATCTGTGTATAGCCCGGACCCTACAGCGTTTCGTCCTGATTGTCAAAGGGATTTCAGGAGAAATTAATCGATTTTTTAGATGATATCAACGAACTTGGGATTTTATCCTAGCAAAGTATCAAAGATTATTATAGGAAGACAAAAGTATAACCTTTTCTTACTTTTATATGAAGTAATTTATTTATCTTTATTTCTTTATGTATATAACAATATTTAAAAGGAAAAACATGAATAGAATTATAACATTTATCGTTTTGCTTACAACAGTTAGTGTATTTTCCCAAAGCCCACAAGCTTTCAAATACCAGGCTATTGCAAGAGGTTCAGATGGAGATGTGATCAGTAGTCAGAATGTTTCTTTCAGAATAAGCATATTGAAGGATGATATTAACGGGGTGATAGTTTTCACCGAAACTCATGGTGTGAGCACAAATGATTTTGGCCTGGTATCGTTAGAAATAGGAAATGGAACGCAAGTTTCAGGAGATTTTACCACGATTGACTGGAAAAGCAATATCCACTTCCTGAAGGTTGAGATGGATGAAAATGGTAGTAACAATTTCCAGGTAATGGGTGTATCACAGATTTTGAGCGTCCCTTATGCCTTACATGCAAGTACAAGTGATAGTGATGGAGACTGGACAATATCAGGTGATGATATCTATTCATCAGTGAGTGGGAATGTTGGTATTGGCACCACTACCCCAGGACAGCAACTTGAAGTTGTCGGGGATATGAATATAGGGGGAGAAAATTCAGCTTATGACGGTAATTCTGAGTTTCTTGGCATTGAAGGGCGCAATGATAAATGGTATCTTGGCGTACAGAATGAAACTTCAGCATCAGCTACAGATTTTTTTATCGGTTTGTCATCTTCGGAAGATGGGATATTTCATATACAGAATAATAGCCGGGTAGGCATTGGATTGACTAATCCATCCGAAAAGCTTGAAGTGGCAGGAACCGTTAAAGCTAATTTCTTTATTGGTGATGGTAGCCTGTTAAGTAATCTGCCTGGAGTTGATGGTATTCTTTCCTCAGCTATTGGTACTGCACTTGAAATCACAAGTGATCAAACGGTAAGAATATATAACGAAATTGAATTTATCGGTGATAATGGACTTGGTTTGGGGGATAATGGCCAAATCAGGAAAAATCCCAATTCCGGGCGGGATGAATTTAGCATATATGCTGACGGGGATGCTTATCTGTCAAATTCAAAAGGATCGGGAATCCATTTATATGGTAACTATGATTCGGAACACGCCGGAAATATTGCTTTCCTAACAGGAAACAGTGGTGCCGGTGATTGCAGGATGATCATTACAGGTGGTGGAGGGCCAGGTAACCGGAACCTGGCAAGCACTCATATCACTTTAGGCAATTCGTTATGGGATTGGGTAGATGATGAAAATGACACAGGTTTATTAAACATAAAAGATCCCCAGGGCCATCCTGCATTATTCATCAGAGGAGCTTCATCATCCGAAGGAGAACTGGCTATACCTTCAGGTGAAGCATTTAATATTGGCCAGTGGGATGGTTCAACTTTCCAATCCAAAATAGAGATTGATGGAAGTGGTAGGGTAGGTATAGGTACAACAACTCCAGGAGAACTTCTTGATATAAACGGGGCAATGCACCTTACTCCCGGAAGTGCTCCTGAAACACCAAACGAAGGAGATATTTACATGGATAGTTCAACCCATAAGTTAAGGTGTTATGACGGAGAAACCTGGCAGGACCTTTGGTAGCAAATAATTTCCCGATTTATCTTTTAATGATTTTTTGTATTATTTCTTCTATCATTGGAATGGTTAGTAAATATTATCAATATTAACGTTTAAGAGGCACGTTAGATTTGTTCTATTTAACTTTCCATGGAGCCTTAAAGTCCCTGGGTCTTTCTTTAACAACCGGGGTTTTTGGATGATATGAAATATTCAATTCTTCCAATTGTCCATTTTTAATCTCATACAATAGGGATTGATAAGGTGAAAATACAAGTTCAGTTTTATATTGCTTGTCCATATAGTTTATAGTAACAGGCAACTTTATTATTTCTTCACTGTACGATTGACCGTATTCCACCGGAAACTTTATGTTCTTACATTTAGGGTGGGCAAAAAATATAATCAACGATTGGTTGGTTTCACGAGCCCAATACATCGGAACAACATTAGCTTCTACCAGAGGTTTACAATTTGTTTCGAATTTAGTATCTACATTTGGAAGTTGCGATAGCTGTTGTATCAGCATTGGCCATTCAGCATGCTTGATTGTTCCGGCCTGTACAGGTGTTTTTTTCATGGTTACCGGGAAACCATTAATTGCTAATTCTGTTATTCGCTTAAGAGCTGAGATATCCATATAATTAGCATCTACATACAGGGAACGGAAACTTGCTTCCCCGATTTTCAACACTCCATTTTCTAAGGAAGAGTTATTTAAAAATTCACTGTTTATCCAAACAGGATGAAATCCTCTTACTTCAGTTGGGAAATAAACATACCGCATTTCATAATATTCCTTCGCCCAGATAAATTGTTTTTCTTTTGGCATTAATCCTTTTATCCATGCATCTTCAGCAGGTAAGTACACAGCAACATCACTATAGGTCCTGCCCATTTGCATATATCCTGAAACTGTAGAAAGATACCTGTTAAAAGCCGGCAGTTCACCTGCAAGTGAGCCATCATTACCCAAATGAACAGTAGCGTAAAAATTTGTAGTATCCTGATCTTTTGGATTGTGAGCTTTACCATGCCAGATTATTTTATTGATACCGTTTGCAAACATTGCATCGGCTACCAGTTTTAGGTCAGCAGTTTGTTCTTCCCGTATATAATGCCTGGGCCATCCGTAAAGGCAAGTAAAAGTTTCAGCACTAACTTTGTTTTTACCAGATAGCAATGCCGCAGAAGAAGGAATACTGTTATATTCAGCTTCATAAAGCATAGCTTCACCTTCGGGAATATCCATAAAAGAATAAGCTGAAATAATATCACATGGGGCACCGGAACACTGTCCGCGGGACATAATCCCTGCTTCATTTAATACGCTATCGAAATCCCTGTAAAAACGGACAACTTTTTCAGATATTAATTTTCTGTAGTCATAGAGGATCTCTTTGTTTTTCTCATCATAGAGATTATTCATATTTGGTAAAATATCATATCCATATTTTTGTTTGAATTCTGTATCAAATCCATCAGTCCATAATTTCTCGGTTTTGACTTCCCAGCTATCAATGAAATAGGCTTGTGAAATATTGGTTTTGGGTTGTGGGAACGAATCGAGCAATCGTTCAAAATATGGGAGGTAATGATCAGGGTTAATATGATTGACAACATATCCACTTTGTGGGTGTTCCCACGATTTAGAAATTTTCTGTCTTTTAATTTCTCCAAATCGTTGTGATGCCTGTTCATAAGTCACATATGAATCACCGAATGGCCATAATGTTCCCATCGTAAGGTCGCATCCTATTCCTATACTATCAGCATACCTTATGGTAAATTCTACTAATTGTTGCCATTGTGGGCTTAACCATTTCTGCCTGGGTGTATAGGTTTGATCTAAGTTTTTATTAATGGCATTAAGTGGGTAAACCCATGCTATTTCCACTCCGCCAAAACCATTTTCTTTCAGCCAATCAAGGTTATACCTGATATCCTCCTTCTTTATCTCAGAAGCAAACCACCAGTATCTGGAATATGGTTTTGATAATGAAGTATCCGAAACAATAAATTCAGGGAAAGGCTTATCCTCTTGCACAGAACTTCCAGTATTATTGCACGCGTAAAAGGCTGTTGACAAAAGAAAAAGCAGTGTAAAAAACAGTAAGGCATTATTTTGTTTTACCATACAAAATATATTTGCATGTAAATCTACTGTTTTTTTGTTTAGTCATGATTACCTGATTACTATTCTATTATCAGCTTTCTCAGAGAAGTTTTGCCGGATTCTGTAACCTTGATAAAATATAAACCCGGATTTAAATCCCCTAAATGAATGGTAGAGCTTACTCCCGATATAGTTGAAAAATAAACTTGTATCCCCATGATGTCATAAATAGAAACTTCTTTTTCAGAGCTGCTTGATGTTTTTAATTGTATTACGCCATCAATTACCGGGTTGGGATAAACAGAAAAGCCATCAACTTCATTTTCAGAAATAGAAATCTGTTCATTATTCGGACCGCCAGGGGTACCGAAATCACCATCGCCATAAGTAAATTCAACAGTTTCCCAGTTGGCACCATCATCGTTGTCGAAGCCATTGAGGTAATCCATTTTTAATGACATACTTGCTCCGCTAGGATCAGGGAATGTGTCCCCGTCATCCCAAACAACCTGGTCGATTATAGATCCGGAACACTGTATTGTGATACCATCTGTACCGTTCCCTAAATATGGAAATCCGTTCACATAAACGTGTGAAGGAGTGGGTAACCCACCATTTGTAGCTTCATCGCCATTATTAGCAATTAAAAGATAACCTTCCGCCGGAATGATTGTTGAATTCGGAAAAGTAAATCCTTCTTCAGATAAGGTGTGGTTATCATCGATGATGCTCCACCCTTGCAGGTCTATATCTGAATCTGTTGTATTGAATAATTCAAACCATTCGCCCATATCATCACTTACAGCAGCAGGATTTTGCATTATCTCTGTGAAGATAACGCTTCCAATCGTTTCACAATCGGGAGGGAAACAAACAGGGCTGAGTATATCTTTAGAGATGTTACATTCACCACCGACAGCTGAATTGTCAATAGTAACAGTAATGTTTACCCCTTCATCAATATCTGTGATGGTAATAGTTCCGTTTGATATATTTGTAGGGTCATCACCTCCGATTGTCCCTGAAGTAGTATTAATATCGTAAGTAGAGGTTGCACCGTTTGAGAAATCAATGGTAACCGTATAGGTATCAATTTCTGTCGTAATTGCATCACACGAAGCCTCAACTGCACCGATCAATAATTCACAACAGGGTGCATCATTAGCGCATCCCGGGGTTCCCAGATCGCCATCGCCGTATGGGTAAATTGCAGTTTCCCAGTTTTCGCCATCATCATTATCCGTGGCATTCAGATGGTCTACCTTTAACGACATACTAGCTCCGGATGGATCCGGGAATGTTGAACCATTATCCCAAATTACAGCATCAATTATTGTTCCTGAGCATTGAATTGTCAGACCATCTGTTCCGTTACCGAGGGTAATACCAGGATATACATATACATAATCCGGCGAGGGTAACCCACCATTGGTAGCCCCATTTTCATTATTTGCAATTATAATATATTCACCTGCGGGGATAATTAGCGAATTAGGAAATGTAAAACCTTCTTCAAATAAAGTATGATCATCATCAATTATATCCCAACCCTGCAAATCAATGTCAGAAGCTGTTGTGTTATATAATTCAAACCATTCTCCAAATTCATCAGCAACTGCATCCGGATTTTGCATTATTTCTGTAATAATCACGCTTCCCACTTCTGTACAGTTAGCCGGAATACAAACAGGACTTTCAATTTCTACAGTAAAGTTGCATGAACCACCCGCAGCCAGGTTGTCAATATAAAATGTTATATCATTTTCTTCTTCTACTTCAGTAATGGTTATTGTTCCGGAGGAAACAACGGAAGGATTATCCCCACCAATAACTCCACCTGTGGCCGACATATCATATAATGAAGTACCACCTTCAGTAAAATCAATTGTTACAGTATAGGTATCTGTACCAGATGTAAAATCATCACAAACAGCATTTACCTGTCCAAGGATCAAATCGCATGGGGCCGAACAGGATGTATTATCAGCTCCTGGGGTAGCAAACTGGCTTCCAATTGAAGTGGTTGATTCGCACCAATTACCTCCATCATTGTTTGCCGTGTAAGAATAATGGTCAATATCCAAATTCATACTCTTTCCGCTAGGATCAGGAAATGTTGCTCCATCATCCCATTCTACACGGTCAATTTCTGTGCCTCCCGGAGTACTTAAAATTAATTCATCATCGGCATTGGCAAGCCCAATGTCATCACCGTAACTATAATCAACCGGTATGCCGCCATTTGATGCAGTATTTGCATTAACCCCCAGGACAATATGGCCATTTGCAGGAACAATCAGACTTCCGGAAATGTTATGCGAGTTAGTACCATTGTCCCAAATCAACCAACCGTTTATATCAATGGCAGAACTTGTTGTATTATAAATTTCAAAAAACTCACCATCGCTGTCAGGTACAGCATTTGGGTTTTGCATGATCTCAGTGATTATAATGTCTCCCTCTGACTGACTTAAAGCCAAAGCTGAGATTAAAATTGCTGATATAAAAAGATAAATGCTTTTCATAGTTAATATTTTTTGCTGATTTATTTCACTACTAGCTTTTGCATGACTGTTTTATCGTTTTCAGTAACTTTTATCAAATATACGCCTTCGTTCAATTTACCTAAATTAATTTCATTCCTGGCTCCGGAAATAACGGCTGAGAAAACTTTCTTCCCAACGATGTTGTATAGTTCAATTTGTTTAATGCTGGAACTTGATGTATAAATTGTAAGCTTACCATCAATAAGTGGATTTGGATAAATGGTAAGTTCTTCAATTTCATTTTCAAAAATCAAAACAGGTTCATTGTTTGGATTTCCGGGTGTTCCAAAGTCGCCATCACCATATGTATGTGTAACGGTTTCCCAATTTGTTCCGTCGTCATTATCAATGCTATTCAGATAATCCATCATTAACGACATACTTGCACCAGTAGGGTCTGGAAATGTAGCTCCATCGTCCCAGATTACTTCGTCGATAACCAAACCGGAACATTGGATCGTGATTCCGTCTGTTCCATTGCCGAGAAACGGAAATCCAGGTTCATAAACATAATCAGGAGTAGGTAGACCTCCATTTGTTGCTTCATCTCCATTATTAGCAATTAACAAGTATTCTCCTGCCGGGATTATTAGTGAATTTGGAAATGTAAACCCTTCCTCTTCCAGCGTATGGTTATCATCGATAATATCCCAACCATGTAAGTCAATATCAGTATCTGTGGTATTGTATAATTCGAACCATTCTCCCATTTCGTCAGGAACGGCATCAGGATTTTGCATTATTTCAGAAAAAATAATACTACCGACATCTTCGCAATCTGGTTCAAAACAAACCGGACTAATAATTTCCACAACGAAATTACAAGCGCCACCAATTGCCAGGTTATCTATTGTTACAGTTATATCTGTTCCTTCGCTGATACCTGTTATGATAATGGTACCTGATGAAGTAAATGTGGGATCGTCCCCCTCAATAGTTCCCGATGTTGTTGTGATGGTATATTCAGAAGTTCCACCACCGGTAAATTCGATAAAAGCTGAATAGGTGTCGACACCTGGTGTAATTGTATCACAGGATACCTCCTTGTCACCAATAATAAGATCACAACAAGCTGCATCATTAGAACATCCTGGTGTGCCAAGATCACCATCACCGTATGGGAATACGGCAGTTTCCCAGTTTACTCCATCGTCATTATCAATTGCGTTCAGATGATCAACTAATAGTGACATGCTGGCTCCTGTAGGATCAGGAAATGTGATCCCATCATCCCAAACAACAATGTCGATTATGGAGTCATTACAATTGATAGTCAATCCATCAAGGCCGTTACCTAATGTTAAGTCATCATAATCATACACATAATCCGGAATTATACCTCCATTGGTTGTTATTTCACCATTGTTAGCAAATACCAGGTAGTCATCTGGTGAAATGATCAGCGATACCGGAATTATAAACCCTTCTTCTTCCAATGTATGGTTATCGTCAATAATACTCCAGCCTTGCAAATCGATATCAGAATCTGTTGTATTGTATAATTCAAACCATTCACCATATTCATCGGCAACTGCATCCGGATTTTGCATTATTTCAGAAAAGATCACACTTCCTGCATCTCCACAATCTGCTGTTACACAAACAGGGCTTTCAATATTCAGTTCTAAATTACATGAACCGCCCACAGCAGAATTATCGATAGTTATTGTTATATCGATGCCTTCATTAATCCCGGTAATGTTAATGGAACCAGAAGTAACTGTAGAGGGATCATCTCCCTCTATCGTTCCTGAAGTCGTAGTAATCTCATATGTAGATGTTCCTCCACCAGTAAAATCAATTGTTGCTGTATAGGTATCGATACCTGATGTGATTGAATCACATGAGACTTCATTATTACCGAGCAACAACTCGCAACATGGGGCATCATTGGCACAACCGGGAGTACCAAGATCCCCGTCACCATATGGAAATACGGCCTCTTCCCAGTTTGCACCATCATCATTATCAATGGCATTGAGATGGTCAACCGATAATGACATGCTTGCACCTGAGGGATCGGGGAAAGCAGTTCCGCCATCCCATATCACCGTATCCATTGTGGTTCCGGAACATTGGATAGTTAAACCGTCAAGACCATTTCCAAGTGTAAGGTTTTCATAACCATATTCATAATCAGGAGTAAGCCCTCCGTTAATTGCTGTATTGCCATTTGCAGCGAATACAAGATATCCTTCGGCAGGGATGATCAATGAATATGTAATGGCGAATCCTTCAGTCGGGTAGCTGTCATCAATAATCTCAAATCCAAACATATCAATGTCTGATCCTGTTGTATTGTAGATTTCAAACCATTCGCCAAATTCATCGGCAACAGCATCGGGATTTTGCATTATTTCAGAAATGATCAAATCCCCCACATTAGGGCAGGTAATATCGTCATCATCGATAAATACCGTATGTTGATTAATAGTACCCAAAGCTGCCGAATTACCACCTGCAGGATTTTGTAAGAATAATATAATTGTTTCATCCAGTTCAGGATTGAAATCATCTAAAATCGTAATAGTTAAACACTGGTCAGTACTACTGCCTGCGGGGAATGTGATCGTATGCGGGAATGAAATGTAAGTAAAATCGGCGCCATTGATAGCTGTGCTAGTGGGATCAAAATCTATTTCAACTGTTGTGGCGTTTGAAGGATCTGGATTTGTGATTTCAACACAAACATCTATTGATCCACCATTTTCTGCCACAGTAGAGGTTATACTTTCAAAATTAACAATTGTCGTAGTAGGCACATATCCGATCCATTGTCCGGGGTCGAATATTCCATCTCCAATATTTACAGCCTGGTGGATATGATTGGTACAACCAGCAACGTATGAGTCGGCCCAAACATTCCAATTGGCTTCATTCCAGGTTCCGCCATTACCCGTTGTAACAGATTCAATCCTTTCTGCCCTTCCATCTTCAAATTCATGACAGGTACCTGTACCATCTTCGCCCGGAACACCAAAGATATCCAGAACATTTTGTGAAGGATCCAACAATTGAATTTGATCGTCGCCATTGCTATCGGCCGGTCCGTCTGGTCCTAATTCCTGATCAGGAGCAAAACCAAAACAGCTCGTAAAGGAAGAAGCAGTCCTGGCAACAATATAAAATCCATTTGCCGGGATAGTTCCAGTAAGCATATGAACTGTTGCCTGTGGGTTAGGATTTCCATTTGTATATCGTTGTAAACCATAGCCCGTACTCAGATCAACAGGGACGGGTCCTGCATTGAACAACTCAACATACCTGCAGGTGTTGTTGTCATTGGGATCTGCCAGTTCAGTTATAAATATCTGCCCAAAAGATAAGCTCGTACCATAGACCAAAAGGGAAAGTAGAATATAGATTTTCTTCATGACTATAATGTTCTATAAAAAGTAGTGCAATTAAAGATTTACAGTAAAAGATCTTCGTCCAAATAAAAAACCAGTTTGTAATGCAGAAGGATTTTTAAACATCTGTCAGGCCCTGATCAAATAAAAGCAACCAGGGCCTTGAAGATGTTACATTTGCATATCGTTATGGTATTTGAACAGAAATCCCATTATTTATTATCCAAATATCATTTTTATCTTTATTGTTGGATTGCCCATCCAAATCAAGATCACTTGACAAATAGCCTGCATTCCCGGTTTCCGAACTCCAATTGGTATCAATGTCAAGGTTTTCAACTGTTCCATTGGCATCAGAATCCCCTCCATACATTACCCAGAAACTTCCAATATTTTTCTGTGCATCTGTTCCATAAGCTGCTGTAGCCGAAGAGGTGAAATCATATGAATATATACCACCTGCTTCAGATAAGGCAACTGAGCTCATCACACTGATATGGTTTCTATGATAAATAACAACAAAAAGGCTGTTTGCGATCGCAGAGCTGAAAGTTAAATTACTGCTGCCATTGGTAGTCACGACTGACCCGTCTTTTAATAATAATCCTGCAATTGTATCCACAGCAGTACCTGAGGTTGCAGAAACTGAATCAACGGCATCGCGTAATTCTACCAGTACCCAGTCAACAACATCAGCATTAGGTATTGTCACGAAAGACTCTGTGCCTGCATAGTTCCATGGTGCCCCGGAATATGGTTGTATATCCGGAATTACACCAGCAGAATTGAGGTATGTATTCATTTCAGTAGTTCCAAAAGTTCCTTCAAGAAATACGGTTAAATCCAACTGGAAATCGCAACTAGCGTCATTTGGAAGACCTGGTGTTCCGAGGTCACCATCACCATACGGACAAACAGCTTCCTCCCAGTTTGCCCCATCATCATTATCAGTTGCATTTAAATATGCGACATTTAATGACATACTTGCTCCATTCGGATCAGGGAAAGTTGCACCATTATCCCAAATAACACTATCAATTAGTGTTTCTAAACAATTGATGGTTAAACCATCAGTGCCGTTGCCTAAAGTTAAATCAGCATAATCATAAACATAGTCTGGTGTTAATCCACCATTAGTCATTAAATCACCATTGTTTGCAAACACGAGATAACCACCGGCTGGAATAATTAAGGAATTGAGGATTGTATATCCTTCTTCTGCAAGTGTGTGGTTATCATCGATAATGGTCCAGCCTTGCAAGTCTATTGGAGAAGCAGTGGTATTGTATAATTCAAACCATTCACCTGCATCATCACCCACAGCACTTGGATTTTGCATTATTTCCGAAAATATTATGCTTCCAACCTCTGCACAAGTAGTTGGTATACAATACGGGCTACTTATGTTAACTGTAAAATCACAAATACCACCCACTCCTAAATTGTCAATTGTAACGGTTAGATCAACTCCTTCATCTATATCGGTTATGCTGATCGTGCCGGCTGCAACAGAAGTAGGATCATCTCCACCAACAACTCCTGCGGAAGTGCCGATAACGTATGTAGATGTACCACCTCCTGTAAAATCAATTGTTGCAGTATAAGTGTCTATGCCACTGGTAAAGTCATCACAAACTGCATCGGTGGCACCCAATACCAGCTCACAATTTAAACAATTTGTATTTGGAGCTCCGGGAGTACCATACTGAGTTCCCATTGGGGTTGTAGATTCACACCAGTTGGTACCAATGTTATTATCGAGATAGTTGAACTTTGACGGATCAAGGTTCATGCTTGCCCCATTGGGATCAGGGAATGTAGCTCCATTATCCCACTCTACACGGTCGATTTCAACTGCAGCATTTGATTCGATAATAATTGCATCGCTGCCATTGGCAAGCGCCAGATCATCACCATAATCATAATCAACAGAAACGCCACCATTCGTTCCAACATCTGCATTTGTCCCTAATACAATATAATCGTTTGCAGGTACAATCAGGTTCGAATTGATTACATGATAATTGGTGCCATTGTCTTTAAGTATCCAAGCTGCCATATCTATATCGGAACCAGTTGTGTTATATACTTCAAAGAATTCACCGTCAAGGTCGTCTATAGGAGGAGTTAATGGATTTTGTAAAATTTCTGTTATAATAATATCACCTTCAAAAGCAGTTGAAAGAGGAACACAAATAGGGCTGGTAATATCCAGTACAAAATTACAGCTACCCCCAACGGATAAATTTTCAATAGTTACAGTAATATCTGTTCCCTCGTTAACACCCGTAATGGTTATTGTTCCCATTGCATCTACAGTGGGGTGATCACCCCCAACAGTTCCTGATGTTGAATTGATCGTATAATGGGATGTTCCCCCCCCGGTAAAATCGATTGTAACAGTATAGGTATCAGTACCAGGGGTAAAAGCATCACAAGTCGCTGTTATCGTACCTATAATCAGGTCACAACAAGCGGCATCATTTGCACAACCTGGTGTTCCGAGATCACCATCACCATAAGGGAATACAGCTTCGCTCCAATTAGCTCCATCATCATTGTCAACAGCATTCAGAAAAGCCACATCTAACGACATACTGGCACCAGATGGATCTGGGAATATAGGTCCGCCATCCCAAACAACTGTATCCATTGTTGTACCTGAACATTGGATAGTTAAACCATCTAATCCGTTACCAAGTGTTAGATTAGCATAATCATAAACATAATCAGGTGTGAGACCTCCGTTGGTAGCTGTATTGCCATTTGTTGCAAAAACAAGATATTCACCTGCCGGTATGATCAGCGATGTTGATATTGTAAACCCTTCTGCAGGATTACTATCATCAATTATTTCTAACCCAAACATTTCAATGTCAGAGCCGGTTGTATTGTATACCTCAAACCATTCGCCATTTGCATCAGAAACTGCTGCAGGATTTTGCATAATTTCAGAAAGGATCAGATCACCTACACCGGGACATCCAATATCGTTATCATCTATTGTTACAGTATGCTGTGTAGTTGCACCCAATCCAGCTGAATTTCCACCAGCAGGATTTTGTAAATTAAGAATAATCGTTTCATCCAATTCAGGATCTCCGTCATCAGTTATGGTAATTGTAAGGCATTCGTTTGCACTGCTGCCAGCAGGGAAAGTTAGGGTATACGGAAAAGTTATAGTGGAATAATCTGTACCATTGATAGCAGTACTTGCCCCGTCCAGATCTATTTCCACTGTTGTGGCATTTGTCGGGTCAGGATTTGTGATTTCCACACAAACATCTAATGAACCTCCATCCTCAGAAATGGAAGAACTTCCATCAACAAAAGATACAACTGTTGTTGTAGGGCCACTGCCAATAGTTTGACTATTATTGAGGTTTCCCGGAGTATCATCAGCAGGCGGTTGCCAGGTAAAATCACTGTATTGTGTACCTGAACCGGAAAGCTGTAAAGAATATCCTGCAGGTGTCGAACTACTTTCCGATACACCAATATCAGCAGAAGTAATGCCAATGGCAGGTCCGCTTGCAGCTGTCATAGAACCTTCGTAACTGAGAAATTGACCGGTAATGACTGTGCCCTGGTAATCCAGGCATAATCCATCAGGTGCCCCGTTTTGAATACCGTTAGAGGGAAATGTATACGAATAAATTGTGTAGTTTCCATATATGATCCCAACCGTGAACAAATCCAGTGTAATGGGTGTACCATAAGGTACATTCCCGTTTCCATTATATAAAGTGACCGTAAAATCACTTAAAGTGTAACTGCCGGGATTCTCAACAACAACTTCAATAAACTCACCTACATCAGTTCCGGCATTGTCATAATGAATTTCATTGATCCAGGCATTCTGAGCCTGCATAATCTGAAACGATAACAGAAAGGTTATTAACCCTAAAATCGTAAACTTTTTCATCTCGTTAATTTTTTATCTTAAAATGAGCCAATCTTTTCTTTGTGGCATATGCCGATCCAAAAATGAGCATAATTATCATTCCCCCATCAATGGGTGCACCACCACCCACCGGTGTGTTACCGGAACCAGGTGCACCACCTCCGTTTGGATGAGGTGGATTTTGAGCTAACATTACAACAGGAATAATAAAAAACAAGGCTATGACTAATATTTTGATTGTCCATACGGACTTACTATGTTTCGCTTTTTTCATTGTTCTGAAATTTAAAAGTTAATAATTAGTGAATGAACAGTTTTTTGGTTGTAACATTTCCATTACTTACCACCTTTACAATATAGTTTCCACTTTTTTCAAGTGTTATCATATTATATGAACCATTGATTGGCATATTAACAACTTCTTGTCCAACCATATTAAATACGTTAATATGACCTTCAACATTTTCAGGAGTATGAACATATATATTTTGGTTAAATGAATAAATATTACAATCATCTGAAACTTTAATTTCGTCATTACCTGTCATTATACCAAAGTGTAGTAAAAAACGGTTAGGTTCATCTGAATTTAAGGCAGTAAATGAATAATTTAATTCCTCACTAAAGTTTATTATTTGATTTTCTTTTAAATCCTCCAAATAAACCGGAATACTTTCTAATCCTTCAATTTCATCTATAGTCAATTCATAAATTCCATCAACACCAACTTTAAATCCTACTGGGATTATCATTTGGTCAGATAATTCAGGTATTGAATTTATTGATAATTCAGACTGGTCAGTTGTGATTGTATAAGCTTGAGGAGCCTCATCAATACCTCTTTTCTTTTTTGCATCGAACTGACTATCGAAATTAAGTGTGGATAGAGGATTAACGTTAATAATAAATTCATCTGCATAGTCATTTCCTTCTGCACCAATTATTAAATATTGAGATAATGAATTGCTGGCTTTTAATATTTCTTTTGTATTATGCTCCCTGGCATCATCATCAACTGTTACAGAACCACCGGCAACATTATTGCAATGCACGAAAAACGCCTGATTTTGTGGAATAATACTATCAACACCATTGGTTCCTGCTAAAGCATCTTTAACATAAGTTCCATAGTTTCCTGCTGTCTGGTTCCAAATCCAGATAGCGTTATCCAAATTTGTTCTTGTCCAGCCTGAACCATCATCATTGTTCCAGTTAACTGTAGAAGGATAGGGGTTTCCTACTAGGTTAAAACCTGAATAATCCTCAGGATTAGGAGTTCCGGGAGTATTGGTAAGGTTAATTGATTTTACACCTGTATTTAATGAACCTGTATATGTTACAGTAGCATCAGCTCCATCCGACCAAAGAGCATATCCCTGCATATCAACGGCCAGGACTGAGTCAGCACTTAAAACCCAATTCCATAACCAGGCCGGTTCATCCCACCACATCATATAAAGTCCAGTATAAACACCAGTATTTGCATCATCGATAGGATTAGAAAGATAATGCCATGCATCCTGAGATAAAAACCGTTCGGTAGAGATACTGCCCTTTGAACCCAGAATAATATCTCCGTCTCCAAATTGTACAAGTGATGCAGTCCCTGTGGCATCAGATTCCAAAAGCATATCCCCAGCCACATTTAAGGGCTGGTTTACTGTTAATTGCGCGCCGGCATTTATTGTCATATTGTTACAATGGTACCATTTACAAGCCCTGTCGAGTTTCGGACCGGGGATCACTCCTGCAGGTACAGTCACATCAGTCGATGTTCCCGGTGTTCCGTTTGACCAGTTATTCGGTTCTCCCCAATTATCGAAACCCGTACCTGAAGTCCATGTGGTTGTTGCATTTCCGGTGAAGTCATTGGCTAACCCAGGACTTCCTTCATTTTGAAGGCTTGCTGTCCAACTTTCAAGAAGGTTATTGTCGTATGAAATATCAATAAGGACCAATGAGGGTCCATATCCGTTTGGAGCAGTAGCCCAGGGATATGACGGCTCATAATCAACATAGTCAACCAGTACTCCATTGTTATCCCTTAACTCAATATCCTCACCACTATTTGATAATGCTCCTGACCATTGAAATACCTGGTAGCCATTTCCGGTGTACGATAACTCATTATAAGCTAAAACAATATATTCACCTGCTGCAATACTGGAGCCAGCAGGGAAAGTAAATGTAACTCCCTCGGCAAAGTAGTAGTTTTCAAGGTTTACGGTACTCGTACCTGCATTACAAATTTCAAAAAACTCATAATCGGCATCGGAGCCTTGCGCAGCTGCAGGGTTATAATGAATTTCGGTTATAACAAGTTCAGCAACTTCAAATACAGATATATAAGCAGTTTTCGTTTCTGTATCCACTGTTGAACCATCGTCTGTAACCCTTAAGGCAACATTGTAGGTCCCAGCAGATGTATATGTAAACGATGGATTTGGAACAGTGGAATCATCAAATTGCCCGTCGCCATCTAAATCCCATTCGTACGAATATGGAGATGTTCCACCAGTTGTTAAATCCGTGAAGTTTACAGTTTCACCAACTCCAACCGCTGTTTCATCTGCAATAAAATCTGCATCCAATGGTACACCACCACTAACAATTTTCAAGTCATCAAAAGCAATATCTTCTTCACCGGCATTTAACCCATCCATCTCAATAAATATGTCGATGACGCTTCCGGTTCCTGGAATGCTTACAGTATATTGTGTAAATACATCTGTAATAGCAGCTCCATCTCCTACACCATCAAAGTCAGTATCAATCTGTGGTTCAGTATTGGTACCAGTAGCTTCAACCCATAACAGGTTCGTAAATGTTCCGCTATTATCAATGTCATAACTGATATGTAGATAAGATGTACCATCCCAATCCTCATTGCCATCACTGGCTTGATCTTCTGCTAATGATATTTGAAATGACAAGTTTGTCTGGCCTGAGATATTGATATCATCAATGGTTAAAGTTACATAAGTTGGGCCACCTGACCCTCCTGGAACCGCATTATCGACATCATCAGCACCAAACCAATAAGAACCCTGTAGATTGCTCAGGTTGATTGCGGAACCAATGTTTGTCCCATCGGTTCTGGTAAAAAAGTCATACCCGCCATCCGTAAACTCCGCTACATTTGTTGTATATCCACCAGAAGATTCAAAATCCAATGTCCATACCTGGGCGTTTAAACTAGTAACGCTTGCTAAAATTGCAAGCATAGATAAGAGAATCGTAAATTTTTTCATGACGTTAATTTTTATTAGTTAGTATTTATATTGAACTATTAATAACTATTTATAATTATATTTTTAGTTTATACAAGTATTTTACATTTCCAACAACTGCCTCACTTTTAGTCATTATCGTGAAATACAGCTCATTGTCTTTAAATGCTAATCCCTCCGGTTCGAATTTTTCATAAAACTCCTGGTTAAAATCATTTTTGGTAAAAAACATTTTTGAGGTTGCAATACCGTTTGGGTTATAAACATATATTTTCTTTTCCGTTTTTAATTGTTCATTGCCCGTCAAACAATAAACCAGGTTATCTTTCATGGCAATACCCTGAAACCACATGGAGAAATTGTAATTATCAGTTAACTGGGAGTTGTTGAGCTCAAAATGATATTCCGGTGTAAAATCAAGATTTTCCAAATGTTCCCTATCATGAACCAGGATGGTATATTTTGACCTGATGGCAAACTTTTGTTTAGACTCATCAAGTGTTGGGGTTGCATTGCTATAGTTAAGAGCATACCCATCTCCAGATGTAATTTCCATTAATGACCAATCTCTTTCATTATTGACTAATTCAGGAAGTGAAACATATAGTTTTATCATTCCTGTATTCCGGGTTTCACCAAAAGTACCCATGGTGGTATACAAATAAAGTTCATTGTCCGAGATCTGCTCCAGGCTTAAATCCTGTCCATGGCTGTTCAGTGAAAAACGTTTATGGAACAAGCTTAATCCATTCTCATCCAGATAATTAATTAAAAGTATGGATGTGCCTGACTTTTGTGTTACAAACCATCCATCCTCAAATGCAGCGATACCCTGAATGACATTTTCCGAAACATCATTAGATACACCTTCGTCATCAACCGGATGAAGTGTTGTGATAAATGTAGGTGTTACGCGTGTGATTATTACACCATCATCTTCTTCTGTTTTATCACAAGCTATGAGCAAAAATAAAGATAATATTATTCCGATTATGTTCTTCATAGTTTAAAAAGAAATTTCCTGTTTCTGCCAGTTTTACCTTTTATAATAATAGTATAATGCAGATCATCACCAATAAATGTTAGCCCCTCAGGCTCCAGCTTTGTATGCAATTGTTTTGCGAATTCTATTTTTTCAATTTTATGTTTTTCAATGATATTACCACTGGTATCATAAACATACAAGAGCTTCGGGTTTTCCAAAACATTATCTCCTGTAAAGCAAAAAACCTTATCATTTTTCATTGCAATTCCCTGAAACCACATGGGATTTCCGTTTTCATCTTCAATTTGGGAATTATCAAGGTCGAAACTCAGCGAATTTGAAAGGTCATTGTTCAATACATCTTGTTTTGATGCTATAATGATGGATTTTCCTGATCGTATTGCAAAGTGTTGTTTATCTTCACTTAAAGTAGGGGTGCTGTTATCCAGTTCAATACAATATTCACCATCGAGAGTAACGGATAAATTCGACATATCCCTAACTCCATCAACCTTATCCGGTAACACAACCTTAATCCGCAAAATACCTGATGCTCCTGGCTTATCATATTTTCCGACAGTTGTGTATAAATAGAGCACTGTGTCTGAGATTTGTTCAAGGCTTAGATCCTGCCCATGGGAGTTAATTGTAAACCGGTGGTTAAATACACTCTCTCCATTCGAATTTAAATAGTTTATCGAAAGGTATTTTTTCGCAGATGTTTGAGCAGTAAACCAACCATCTTCAAAAGATGCAATTCCCTGGATTACATTTATGGACATATCGTAATAGCCAAAAGAATTTTGTGGTTTAAGTTCTACTATGTAATCTCCGGTAACATCCTTGTGGGATTGTACCAGGCCAACTATAGAGCATGATTGTACTAAAATGACAACCAAAAAGATCCCAAAAATATTTATAGTTTTATTTATCATAACAATCTTCTTTAAAATACAGCCTGGACCCTTGCCTGGAAAATATTGATGTCCTCATCATCTTCAATATAATTATCTATTTTTTGCTTTGTATATTCCAAAACAAATCTCATGTTGGCATTTAACACAAAATTCAGGGCTGCAGAGTATGACCAGGTAATTCCTCCTGCAACACTTTGGTTAATCCCCTGGTCTGTATAAAATTTTCCGTTTATATATTCTCCCTCAATATCATTCAATGATGTGTAGTTATATCTTATGGCAAACTCAAGGGCCCTTTTAGTTAATCTGGAAAGTGTAGCAGTTCTTCTATGGTATTTATAATTACCACCAAAGATCAGATATCCAGCCTGTATATAATATCCATAAAAATTGAGGGGTCTTGCTTCTCCATATTTATAACTGATATCATCCCAGTTCTCTGGATATGGGTTCCCATCCCTCTCAAAGTCCAGGATTTTTTCTTTATGTAATACTTTGTTAACACGTGTATGGATATATTCAATCTGCCAGTAAAAATTCCTGTAAATATCCATTACTTCAAAATCTAATTGGACCTGGTTTTTTGCCCCGCCATTTTGCAGATCTTCCAGATCGGTCTGGCCGTATGAATCAGTACCTGACGGGCCAATGTATGCTGTCAGGAATTTTTGATCATCAATATAGTTTTGAATACCTGCTGTAAAGTTCAACTTTCTATTGTAATAACTGGATCCGTCTTCATCAAAACCCCTGTTGTCGGATGTTCGGTAAGAAGCCGATACACCAAAATGCAGGTGGGAATTTGGGATGTCAATCGGGATACCAACTAACCTGCCTGTTAAAGCATAACCATCATTTCCTTTGTATTGTTGATTGACATTATCTCCAAAAATCCCTCCTTCAAACCAAAAGTATTTTTGATAATGCCGATAGGTGATACCCAGATTTCTGGGTGGCGCAAATGCTGTGGCAGTAGATGGTCTTCCAATAAAAGTGACCTTTTCTGTAGTCCTTAAATAATTGGGTGAAAATGGTTCGGTATAATGGCCGATTTTAATAAAACTGTGATCGGTGAAATTATAAAATGCAAAAATATCTTTTAAGTTTATCTGACTTCTTTCAAAATCCACTTCAAAAAAGATATCGATCTTATCAATTCTAAACGCTGAATGCAAACGTGCTTCTTTGATCCTGCTGCCCGAACTTAATGGAGTTATATCCTCCTGTAAAAAAGCAGCATCAAAGGTAAATCTTCCACCTGGCCTGAATTTATACTTACCATCATCTGAGGTTATTGTAAAATTGCCCTGTGAAGAATGGGCAATTGTCCAGTCGTCCTGAGCAAGGGATAGAAGTGGTAAAAACACAAATAGAATTAAGATATTATGTAGATATTTTTTCATTTTTATATAATTAATAACCAAGTACTGCAAATACATTCTTTATAGCATTTGAATCATAAAAAGGTGGCTCAGGTTCAATTTGTTCACCAAGATAATACCGCCCATAGAAAAACAGGGCGTATTGCGGACGGTTTGAAATAAAACCATCTGTCAGGTCATATTCCAACTGGTAAATATTTCCTTCGGATTCGGGCAGATCATTATAAGTATACTGTCCCATTTGTGCCTTTTTATCTATTGTGTATGCTTGAATTCTAGCATTTGTCCTTCTGATCAAATTACTTTGCCAGGGTTGTAATAAATCGTTAGTTGAAACATTGGGTGATATAAACTGAGCTCCGTGCTCAATTCCAAAATTTATAAATTCTGCATAAGTTTCAGCATCATCGGTGGGCATTTGACTGCTGCTCATCCATAACCAATAGGCTAAAGGAAGCTTGCCTTCAAAAACTTCTTCTAGTTTCAGCAAACTCATTTTTTGCATGGTAGCCAGAAATACCCTTCCTTTAGAATTAGCTACATCTGTTTTGTCAGGGAAGGTTTCTATTTCACGGAGTTCATCCAAATTACTGGCGTACCAACCAAGATTTGTTAAAAAGGATTTAAGTTTTTCTTCAATTCCCGGATTTAACCAGGGATCGTACATTCTAATATATAGGCCAGGCCGGTTTCCGAGATCTTCCGGGTCAGGAGTACCATCTTCAAGTTTCCCTTCGCAAATATTTATTATTTCTTCAAGGGTAAGAATTTGTAATCCCTCAAAGCCTGGCCGGTCATATGTTTCACTTTCAAACCAGGTACCTACATCAAGACTTTTTAATTCTTCCAAAGTAAAATGGTTTACAGGAGCATTTTCAAATCCGGGAAATAATTCACTAACATTTGACTTTTCTTCTAAATCCCCCTTTACTGAAACCAGATGGCCATCACTACTCATTTGTAAATCAACCTGCAGGTAATCTGCACCAACATACCTTGAATAACGATAGGCTGCAGCTGTGTTCTCAGGTGCATAATTGGTAGTGCCCCTGTGAGCAATAATTGGCCTCTCCTTAACATATCCCTGAACCTCTAACTGTTGTGCTGATAAACTCAATACGGGGATTGTTAAAGAAGCTTCAGCCTGGTCAATAATTTCAAGTTCATATTTGTCTTTATCCAGGCAGCCTGCAAAGAAAATCACTGCTAATAAAAATATTAATTTGATAATGTATTTCATATACTTATAATTGCCGCGAATTCGCGAATCCCGAGGTTTCGGGACGAATTACACGAATTAACATTAAATTGTTTTGTTTGGGTTGTGAGAATCATTTCCCTATTTTTAACAATTCATTAATATCCTAAATCGTTCAAAATTTCTTCAGCTGTTTTATCACTTTTTCTATTATAGAAAGTTAATGCCAAATCCGCTCTGTTTGTAAAAACACCTTCCACCCTATCTTTATATTCTTCAAGTTGCTCGTTAGTATCAAAGGTATATGCATGTATATGCATTCCTGAACTATGGACCAGGTCTGCCATCCAATCAGCTGTCAGCTCACCGTAATTATTTGGGCCTCCTGAAATGCTGGGCCCTATCCCGTGAACATTGTTCTCTACGCCAAAATTAATGGCATCAATATATTTTTGTTTTAAATTATCTTCCATATTCGGGCGCCAAAGTAAAAGGCATTTTGGTACTCCGGGCAAATGGTGCTCTAATTTTTCAATACTTTCAAGTGAAAATGACTGGAGAATAAAACGGCCATTGGTATTGGCAATATCAACTTTACCGGTATATGTCTCAATAACTTTCGGATTATCATTTATAGCCCACCCCATTGCTTTTAATTTCCTGGCAAGGATTTTCTCAACACCCGGTTTAGGATTTTTTGTCTCAGCATATACACCAGGACGGTTTCCATTATCAAAAGGGTCTTTTTCATAAATATAATTGCCCGTCCATTCTTCATTTATAAATTCCTTTATCGGCTCACCGTTTTCAGATTTTATCCTATAGCCTTCAGCAATCATAATAACATCCTGTAGTGTTAATATTTTAAGATGTTTGTAGCTGTCCCTTGCCCTTTCTGGAAAAGTTTCGTTAAACCATGAACCCGCATCCAGGCTTCGTAATTCTTTAAGAGTAAAATCATTTATACCTGATGAAATTCTATTCGGAAAAATATCTTTAGCATTAGTTGTCCTGCTCACGTCTTTATCGTGAAATGCAACAAGAATGCTATCTTTGGTCAACTGCACATCCAGTTCTAAATAGTCGGCACCAATGTTTCTTGCCCATCTGAAAGCCGGTTCAGTTTCTTCGGGAGTCCAATACGTACTGCCACGGTGTGCTATAACAAGATCCTTTTTTAAATAATCACGGACTTTCAAGGCGTTTTCACTTAGTTCATTCACAGCAGGTTTTTCACTTGTGCTATTGGTTTTACTTTCTTCTCTATTTTGACAAGCCGATAAAACCAACAATGTTAAGAGGATAATTAATAATGAATTTCTCATGTCGCTTTTTTCTTTCGTTTAATTGTTAGAGCCATCAACACTATCGTTACTATACAAGCAGCTACCATCATCATGAAATACCCATTCCATTCAAAATTTTCTATTACATATCCACCGACCATATTAGCAAGTATTGATGTGCCGAGGAAATAGCCAAATAATCCTGTAAATCCGGCTGCAGTTCCAGCAGCGGATTTATCTACCAGATCTAAGGCATGAACACCGATTAACATTACCGGGCCATATATAAAGAACCCGATAGCAATCAAACAAATAGTATCAATAACCGGATGGCCGGCCGGGTTCTTCCAATAAATGTATACAGCTATAATAATCAATGCCATGTAAATAATTGTCACCGGGGCTCTTTTCCCTTTAAAAAGTTTATCGCTCATCCAACCGCAGATTATAGTACCAGGAATTGCAGCAATTTCATAGGCCGAATATGCCCAACCACTTTGTTGTTGAGTGAATCCTTTAACTTCTATAAGGTATGTTGGCGACCAATCCTGGATTCCGTATCTGACCAAATATACAAATGCATTTGCAAAGGCAATGGACCACAATAGTTTATTTGGTAAAACATGTTTTGTGAATATTTCCCTTGCCGTAACTTCTTTCTCTTCTTTTTCTAAAACTCTTCCATTGTTCGGATAATCATCTCTCCATTCTTCAATAGGAGGTAACCCAACAGATCTTGGCCTGTCTTTTAATATGATAAATATGATTATTGCTACAACTATAGCCACCATTCCAGGGAAATAGAATTTTGCATGCCAGTCAGCAAATAACTCCATTCCGTATATTGCTAGTAGCGGCATTGCAGCATGACCAACATTATGAGCAACATTCCATATTGACATTTTTGTGCCCCTTTCTTTAAGCGAAAACCAATGGACCATCGTTCTGCCGCAAGGTGGCCATCCCATTCCCTGAAACCAACCGTTAAGAAAAAGTAAAACCGCCATAATTATGACTGATTTTGTAACGACAGGCACAACTCCCATAATGATCATGGTTCCTGCTGAAAGCATCAGTCCAAGAGGCATAAACTTTTTAACATTACTTCTGTCGGAGACGTTACCCATTAAGAATTTACTTAATCCGTATGCAATGGCTAAGAAGGAATATGTAAAACCTAATTCTGTTTTTGTGAAGCCCTCATTGATTAAGTCTGGGATAACCAATGAGAAGTTTTTACGGATCAAATAGTATCCTGAATAGCCTATAAAGATCCCGATAAATACCTGCCAGCGCATTCTTATATACTTTTTATCGACTTCCTTTTCGTCGATTAAAGGCTTAGCAGGCGGTGCTTTTAAAAATCTCAACATATAGATTTCTTATCGAATTAGTTTAGTACTTTCTCCTTGTTTTTCATTATTCGACATTCTACCCTCGAATCTTTAATGGTAGCGGGTAAATATTTTCTCGCCAATTGGGTAAACTTCTTAACCTGATTTTGCTCCCACAATTTATCATAACCATATTCCTTGGCTATTATCTCGGCTACTTTAGGGGCAATGGCAATACTTTCCCTTGCATTTAAAAATAAAGCCCTTGTCCTGCGGGCAAGTATATCTTCTACATTTCTGGCAAACTCCTCTCGTATTGCCCATACAACTTGTGCTTTACTTATATTAAGTTCTTTACTTATTAATTCTCCTAATTGTGGTTGTGAATTTACGATTTTTTCTATTTCAGTAGCATCAGATCCGTAAAGGGAAAGTGGATTTTCGAGATCAACTTTTTTTTGATAACCATGAATGTGCAAACTTTCAGTTACAGACTCTTTTTTTGGAAGGTTTGCAATCCTGGCTAGTTTGTCAACCACTTCTTCTCCCATTTGTCTGTAAGTTGTCCATTTCCCACCAATAATTGTAACCAGGCCTGAATTTGCGACAATAATTTTATGACCTCGTGATATTTCTTTGGTTTTTGCTTCAGCACCATTCTGAGGAGCAACCAAAGGCCTTAATCCTGCATACACACTTTTGATGTCTTTTCGTGAAGGTTTCTTTTCCAAATACCTTCCGGCAGTTTCCAGGATAAAATCAATTTCTTCATCGGTAACTTCCGGTTCAATAGTTGGCTCATTTTTCGGAATATCGGTTGTTCCCAAAATGACTTTATTATGCCATGGAACAGCAAATAGTACCCTTCCATCATTTGTTTTGGGTATCATCATCGCATAATCCGATTTTAAAAATTCACGGTCGATTACAATATGTACCCCCTGACTTGGTGTAACAATATTGTTTGCATGGGGATCGTCTTTATGCAAGATCTTATCCACAAAAACTCCGGTAGCATTTAAAACTGCTTTTGCTTGAATTTTATACTTCTTTCCTGTTTCTTTATTTTCTGCTACTACACCAGATACATTACCATTCAGTTTCATCAGGTCAGAAACTTGCATATAGTTCAGGGCTGTTCCCCCATTTTCAATAATGGTTTGTACCATGTTGATACCCAGCCGAGAGTCGTCAAACTGGCCATCGTGATACAAAACACTTCCGCGCAGACTTTCCTTTTTTAAGCCAGGCATTTTCTTAATAGTTCTTTTTCTCGACCAGGGTAAAGACCTTCCAAAACTTAACCTTCCAGACAGAACATCATACAGAGTTAGACCCACGGTATAAAACGGTTTGTACCACCATGTGTAAGCTGGAATAAGAAAAGATTGGTTTTTAACAAGATGAGGGGCGTTTTTTAATAATAAACCTCTTTCTTTTAGGGCTTCAAGAACTAATGAAATATTTCCCTGTGCTAAATATCTTACCCCTCCGTGAACCAATTTTGTACTTCTGCTTGAAGTTCCGCTGGTAAAATCATATTGTTCTAAGAGTAAGGTTTTGTAACCCCGTGTAACTGATTCGATGGCAGCACCAAGTCCTGAAGCACCACCACCAATTATGATCACATCCCAACTTTTAGTATTTTCAATCTTGCTAATTAACTCGTTTCGTTTCACTTTCAATTAAATAAATTACGTTAGATTTCCAAAATAGTAAAAAACAAGTTACGTTTAATCTCTAATGAAAGAAAACAAAAGTAATTAATTTATTTAAATGTTGCACATTTTTTTTCGAAAAAAATATAATTCGTAATTTTGCACTCACTAAAAGACCTTAACAATGATTGACAGGCACAAGGAAATATTGGCTATTATAAAAAAGAGAAAACAAGTAAAGGTTCAGGATTTAAGTGAAACACTTGAAACTTCAATGGTAACAATTCGCAAGGATTTAAAACTCCTTGAGGAAAAGAGGTTGCTTTTTCGCACACATGGCGGAGCTTCCTTAGAAAGCCCATATGTTAATGACAGGTCAGTAAATGAAAAGGAGTTTATTAATGCTAAAGAAAAAGCCATAATTGGAAAAGAGGCTTCGAAAATGATAGGAAACGACCAGTATATCATTTTAGCTTCAGGTACCACTATTCTAGCTATGGCAAGATATATTAATCCTTTGAAGAAACTTACTGTCGTTACTTCTGCATTAAATGTAGCTATTGAACTATCACAGAAAAATAATGTTGAAGTACTACAGCTCGGGGGATATATCAGGCCGAGCTCTTACTCAGTCATTGGATATCACTCTGAGCAGATACTAAAAGAAACAGCCTGCAGTAAGTTGTTCTTAAGTGTTGATGGCATTGATTTAGAATATGGCCTGTCAACCTCCAATACCCTGGAAGCCCACCTCAACCAACAAATGATTAACTCTGCTAAGGAAGTTATTGTTTTGGTCGATTCATCAAAATTTGGAAAGAAAAGTTTTGGAAGGATTTGCGGTGTTGATCAGGTTGATCATATCATCACCGATTCCAACCTTCCGTCTGAAATAATTAACAAAATAAAAGCTCTGGGATTAGATATTACAGTTTGCGGATAAAGGAATGAATTTATAATTTTCCTGATGATCATTCAATCAAATTATGCATTATATAATTGCTTCTACTGAAGTTATGTGCCCCAGAAATTATGATCGTTGCTTTTAGCCGGTAGTAAGTTTTGTTCACTGATTTAGACCAAGCCTATTCAAGTGTTTCGTGGTTTGATGTACTGATAGAAAATGACCTCTAATCCTCCGGAGGCTTCTTTAAATTTAGGCTCTGGCAATCCGGCTTTTATACAACTCTGTAATTATTAATGTTACACAGCCCCAGGGTTCAATATGGCCTGCTGAGAAAAATACATTTGAAATCCATAAATTGAATTGGTTAATGTCAACTCACTACTTCCTAATATCAAATTTCTTATTGAAGTCGAAATAATTTTTTACACTACAATATAGACCTCAATGAACTACCCCGCCGCAGAGCAACGGGGTATCAAAATAAACTTGGATTTACTTCCGACCCAGAGGGTCGGGGAATTAAACCATAACCTTCTTGTCCGCCGAAGCGGTACGCGAAGGCGGATTAAAAAATTCAAACAGAGGTTTATTCATACCTACATTTTTTATGGATATGTAAGCAAAAAGTAGTTTATATAAGGTTGAGCAATTCGTAGGGAAGGCTACATTTATAGGGTGGGCTACAAATCAAAGAAAAAATGATAAAGTTATCCAAAAGTTGTCCAAAATATGTATAAGAATTTTATATTAAACTGTAATACTGCTATTTGGATAATCTCTGGATGTCGCTTTGGGAGCAGGAGGTCGCAGGTTCGAATCCTGCTACCCCGACTTGATCAAAAAGCCTTTTACTTATGTAAAGGGCTTTTTTTTGTCTACAGTCGAAATGAAAGCATGACTTTTTATAATCCTCCAAATGCAATAGTTTTCCTAAATTTGTTCCCATACCAATGAAAATAACTCACCATGAAAAAACTATCCGGAATCCTTTTCCTGATTTCGACTCTTTTTGGAATAGTATTCATTTCTTTAACAAAAAGTGATACTGAACAAAATGAAAGAGAGGCATATGAAACTTTTCTATTGTCACAAGCTGAAAATTTCAAACTGGATAAAAACATCTCTGACTTACCCGACAATCCTGATGCTGCTGCACTTCAGAATTATTTTATGACGATTGATCCAGTGGAAAGAAGAGTACCATCAGAACGTCTTAATGAAGCCTATAAAGCTACAAAACAGTTAAAGCAGAAAGCACTGCAAAAATCATCCAAAGTTGTGGATTGGACAGAAACCGGATCGAATATGGGTGGAAGAACCCGTGCCATCATGTGGGATCCAAACGATCCGGATGGAAATAAGGTTTGGGCCGGTGGAGTAACCGGAGGGCTCTGGACCACCGAAGACATATACAGTTCATCCACTTCATGGCTTCCCATTGATGATTTCTGGCCTTCACTTTCAATCAGTTGCATTGTGTTTGATCCTAATGATTCTCAAACATTTTACATTGGAACAGGTGAATACCAGACCGCCCGACACATTTACAGAGAGTCTTCGGGTGTGGGGATCGGCATATGGAAATCCAACGACGGCGGGAGCACATGGGCCTTAATCCCCTCAACGGCTGACTTCAAATACATTTCTGATATAAAAGTGAGGAATGAGGATGGAATAAGTGTGGTCTATGCTGGAGTTGTATCAGGATTTTATCATGGGGTGAACCACCAGAGTGCACCCAATGATGGACTGTACCGTTCTGCTGACGGGGGAGAAACATGGGAACAGGTACTGCCTGACATTGCAGGAGAAGATGTTCCTTATGCACCGGCTCATTTGGATATTTCCGCTGCCGACAGGATCTTTGTGGGTACCATGAAAAACCTGGATGGTAAGGGAGGTGCGAGCATTCTTTATTCAGATAATGGTCTTTCCGGCAGTTGGACTGTTTACGATGATTATGAGGCCATCATTCAAAACGATCCCTCCTACCCGGTTCCCGGCAGGGTTATTATGGCCTGTGCTCCCTCAAACGCAGATATCGTTTATGCCCTGGTGGGTGCCGGTTGGTTCGATAGCATGGGCGGCAACCGGGCAGAAGGAAAGTACATCTTAAAATCCACTGATGGAGGTGCGTCCTGGTCGGAAACCAACATACCTGGAAACGATCCGGGCTGGGCCAGTTTATCCTGGCATGCTTTTGCGGCCGTCGTTAATCCTGTCAATCCCAATGATCTTCATGTCGGAGGACTGGATGTCTGGAAAACACTGAATGGCGGAAGCAGCTGGAATCATCTTTCAGACTGGGCATTGATGTATAACGGGGGCGGAGATGAATACGTACATGCAGATCAGCATATTCAGGTTTACAAACCCGGTTCTTCCAATGAAATGCTTTTGGGCAGTGATGGCGGTGTATTTTATACGGATAATGCTTCTGGCTCCTATCCGGATTATCAGGAGAAGAACAAAAACTACAGTACTTTACAATTCTACTCCTGTGACATTTATCCTGTTTCAGGCCAGTCTGTTTTTATCGGAGGTTTGCAGGACAACGGATCATTGCTTTACCAGGGACAACCACTTGACATCAATGATATGGTATCGGGTGGTGATGGTGCTTATTGCTTTTTCGATGAAGATGAACCTGAGGTCATGATCACTTCAACTTATTATAACCGGTATTATCTTTTTCTCAATTTCAGTTATATTGGATGGACGGGCGACTATGGTACCGGTGTATTTGTTAATCCTGCTGATTATGACAGTGAAAACAATATTTTGTTTTGTAATGGTGTCACTTTTACAGGAGACTACAGCAACAGTTTGTTGAGAATAACAGGGATCCCCAACAATAGCAATGATCAAATGATCTCGCTGGGAACGGGCGTTTCCACCTATTTCTCACACATTAAAGTTAGTCCGTTTGCAACACCAGGTTCTTCCTCCCTGTTTGTCGGCACACAGAACGGTCGTTTATTTAAAGTTACAAACGCAGAATCCACTCCAAATGCCATAGAGATTGGTGACGAAAACTGGCCAACAGCTTATTTGTCCTCAACGGACATAGGCGGCTCAGAGGATACCCTGCTGGTTACATTCTCAAATTATGGTGTTCCTTCTGTTTGGCAAACCTATGATGGTGGGTTAAACTGGGTAGATATCTCCGGCAACCTGCCTGACATGCCAATACGCTGGTGTCTCTATCATCCCGAAAACTCGAAGCAGATCATGCTGGCCACTGAAATAGGGATTTGGACCACATTGGCTGCTCATGTCGATGAGGTAAACTGGGCACCGGATCCGGGTATGGCAAACGTCAGGATCGATATGTTGCAAATGCGCGATGCTGATAATACAGTTCTGGCAGCCACTCATGGCCGGGGCCTTCAATACTTACAATGGGAAACAGCACATTTTAACTATGATCTATGGTCTCAACAAGCCGGATCATCAGGTTCAAATCTTGAAGCAGATTATAACAATGATAACCAGGTGGATAATCAGGATAAAAATATGTGGTACTGATAATTATTACTGATAGTGGGGAATAATGGTACGTTGGAATGATATATCTTCATCCCAATAAAGTTATAAATACCATTCTCCCAATTTTACTAAAAACCAGGTTTCACAATCTCAGATAATATTTGAAAAATTCGTGAATTAGTGGTCATATTTCCACTGTTCACATGAATGTATTCTCGTGGCAAAGCTGAGCATTGGTTTACTTTTGTTTTTTAATCGTACAACCAATCGCCTTCGTATAATTGGGATCAGGCTTTTTACCTTCAAGCAAAGCATCCACAGCATTTGCTAAATAAGGTTCCTCCACTTTTGAAGCATCTGTATAATTATCATCCAGGGTTCCGATGTATTCTACGATAAAGTCTTCCTTTGATTTGTTTAGTACATAAACGTGCGGAGTTCGGGTGGCACCATATTTTGGATATACTTTTTGTCCTTCATCAAACAGATACGGAAACTCAAAGTTCTTTTCATTCGCCCTTATTTTCATCTTGTCAAATGAATCCTGGGGCTGAACTGCAGGATCGTTAGGGTTAATGGCAATTACAGGATATCCGAGCTTTTTATATTTTTTGTCCAGTTCAATAATCCGGTCTTCATAAGCAACTGCATAAGGACAATGATTGCATGTAAAAATTACAATAAATCCTTTGGCATCCGGATAATCCGAAAGGGAAACCATTTTACCGTCAATGTTTTTTAAAGAGAAATCTGTTGCTTTATCGCCGATTTCATAACCACCGGCAATAACAACTGTTGAAATTGTCAATAATAGTGTTATAAATAGAGTTTTCATTATAAATGTAGTTTAATTAGTGAATCAAGTTCATTATAAGTTATTTTACCTTCAATAAAGGTTCTTTTATCTTTCTTATAGATCAATGTAGCCGGAATTGCCCCGGACCATTCTGCATTTACTTTATCTATCCAACTGTTAGCATTAACATCGGACAAATGTATAACCTCCAATTGGTAATTATTCTTTTTAACAAAAGGCTTGACCAATTCATCCGTTTTGCCCGGAAAGTCAAGGCTAACAAGTTTGATATTCAACGATGAGTTTTGATATACTTCATTCATCTTTTCAAAATGAGGAAGTTCTTCTATACAGGGTTTACACCAGGTAGCCCAGAAATTAATAACATAAGTTGTATCATTTTGCAGTTGCAGCAAAGGTTCAAAGGAATCAAAATTCATTTGTGGGATTTTTGTTTCATCCAAACTTGCATTATTGCAGGCGATTACTGTAAAAAATAATAACAATGAAAAGGCCACAGCTTGTTTCATGGAAATATCAACAATTTATTTTATGGATTGTTGATTTGGCCTTCTTGAGATTTTCAAAGTGGCCGAGTCATCACCCACAGGGCCTGGCTTCAGACAGTACCTCGCGTTTGCGCTGTGACCAGTTATTACTTTATAAATACCTTCTGACTGATTGAGTTTAAGTCGGTTTGTAATTTTATAATATACACACTTGAACGTGATGGTAATTCAATTTCATTATTAAATCGACTGACATTATCTGCTTCATAGATCAATTGTCCATTCAAATTAAAAATTTCAAAACCATAGGTTGCCAATTTGGGATTCTCGATAAATACAGAGTTTCCTACAGAATAAACCGATATATCCTTTTCAGAGAACGAATCGGCTGTAGATGATTTTATAAAATGCAAACGAAACCTGGATGAACTGTAATCCGGATTGTGAAAGAATGAATAAGAGGAATTGTTTTTCAAATCGATATAAACATCAGAAATAAGGTCTTCCAGAACTATCTTATAAGCATCAGAAAAACTTGTATATCCCACAAAACTAAAATTATAAGTATCCGCAACTCCACACTCAAAATGCAAATTGATTACTTCTGAATGAGTTGGAAACGGTAGGTTGTTTAAAGAAAGCAACTCATTGGCTGATGTATAAATTTGAGGGGCATTCTTTAAACCAAATATCTTAAGTACATCATAATCCGGATCATATTCTTTTGAAGCTTCCTCCGAAAACCTTATGAACACAGCATCATAGTAATCATTTCCTTTTGCTTTGATGGATAAAGTATTTTTAAGTCCGGTGCTTTTATAAAATACCTGGTTGCTATGCGTACGATCTGATTGAGGAAGGGTAAGCGATGGATTTACCCCGGTTGCCAGAACGAAAAAGCCTTGCATGGTAGGGATCACACCGTTTGTAAGCGTACCGTAACCGCTTCCATCGGGATTTTCTATTCCGTTCCAGTACAGGTAATTCCCTGCATCTTCTGACCATACCCAAACCGAATTTGCTATATTTGCTGATTCCCACAAATTGATATTAGCAAGCAATGCAGAAGGATAAGGATTGGATAATAAGTTTAATCCATGACCGGTGGTATATTCGAGTTCATAAAAGTCATCGGTTCCGGTTTCTTTGTTACCTGCATTCAGAACACCTGTAAATTCAATGGTTTCATCCTGATGAAATCCAGTTTCATTCCCAACCCAACACATGTATCCTCTACCATCAACTAATGGTGTACCCGATGATTCAATGTAAGGCCCCCAACTATTTGTTGCCTCGATATGTGTTCTTAAATAAATTTCTGAATATCCGGAGGGTAAATCAAAAACCGATGTATTTCCATTGATTACTGGTGATCCAATCAAATGCCATTGCAGATCTGTGAGATGTCGTTCAACTGTAGCTTCTACATCACTGGTATTGTGAATTAATGATCCGGTACCTGAACCATCGGATTGGATTGTTAATCCTGAAGTTCCTGAAAAATTATACAGATCACCATTCACCGTAAGTGTATTTCCGGAAGGTACAATCAGTTGAGCTCCCGTACTTATGGTTAGATTGTCACAAACTGCATTTGAACTGGTGTTGGCAATTGGATGATAAATACCAGAAAGTGTTGATGGTATGAAAACATCGGTAGAGTCAGTTGGAATTGATCCGTTTAACCAGTTGGCTGCATTACTCCAGTCAGGTGATACATTACCTGACCAAAGGCCGTTTTCCTGCCCCGCAAGTGCTTTCTTAATAGCGTGAAACCAACGTTGTGCCATCTTTTCTTCACCTGAATCATTGGGGTGCAGGAAGTCTCTTAAGTCAGTAGAGGTATTTATGGCATTGTACTGATCAACAATATAGATGGGTGAATTGGCATCGTACATATCAAAAGCAATTGAGGGGATCATTTCATTTAATTCCCGGAAGAGTGCATCGTCATTTGTAATAGCTGTGGGAACAATTTGTGCCAGTAAAATAATCACATTGGGGTTATCATCCCTCAGGACAGTTATTATGTCCTTGATATCCTGGATTGTACTTTCATTTGATTCATCATCCCTAACATCATTGGTACCTATGTGCAGTAAAGCAATATCAGGTGGGTCATAAAACAGCATCCAGAGCGGGAGCCCAAAGGCGAGGTCATTTGCCTTGTATCCCACATGTCCCTCATGGTCCTGATCAAAGTTTTGTCCCATATGCATGGGCCAGTTCGGACTGCCTCCAATATTATCAGTTAAAGTCCCAACGTAATCAAAATCAATTCCTTCATCCAAAAGTTTTACCCACAAATAATACCTGTAACTGTATTGATCAGGAAAAGACTGAGTTATGGAGTTGCCTAAGGGTAAAATTTTTAGTGTTTGACAATTTACAGAATCAACATAAATAAACATTAAGACCAGGACTGCTAAAAGTTTGAATCTTAATAATGAACTTCTAAATCTATTCATAGAATTGGAGGTTATTTATGATAAAATGGAGAAATCATCCAAATTGAAAATTGGTAAATTGCTGTCAAGGAACAAAAATAATTAAAATAGTTTTCCCACAATCAATTTGATAATCTGGAATTAAAAACTAACAAATATTTAACACCTAAATTTCCTACTTTTGCCCAAAATTCAATTCTATGGATTTGAAACAAAATTTCGAACAGTTGCTGAATTCCATTCCGGATGAAGTTAAACTGGTGGCCGTTTCCAAAACCAAGCCGGTGGAGCTGATCCGACAGGCTTATGATGCAGGCCATAAAGTCTTCGGAGAAAACAAGGTGCAGGAATTAACCCACAAACATCCTGAATTACCCACTGACATTGAGTGGCATTTCATAGGGCACCTGCAGCGCAACAAAGTCAAATTCATTGCTCCTTTTGTGCATATGATCCATAGCATCGACAGCTTCAGGCTATTGAGGGAAGTTAATAAAGAGGCCAGAAAAGCAGACAGAACAGTTAATTGCCTTCTCCAGTTTCACATCGCCGATGAGGATACAAAATTCGGACTGGACATGGATGAAGCTGATGAAATGATCATGTCTGAAGAATATAAGATGCTGGAGAATATCAATATTTGCGGAGTCATGGGCATGGCCACCTTTACTGCGGATGAGAACATGATCAGGAACGAGTTCAAAAACCTGAAAAAAATATTTGATCAGCTAAAGGCTGGTCATTTCAGTGATTCGGAATCGTTTAAAGAGATATCCATGGGAATGTCAGGTGATTACAATATCGCCATTGAAGAAGGCAGTACAATTATTCGTGTTGGAAGTGCAATTTTTGGTTCCAGGTATTAATTTAGTAAGTGGCTTCACCAGTGAATACCATGACCGATCCCTTAAAAACATCGGTTTGATGCTCACCTATACATTTTAGAATATAAAAATAGGTTCCGTCATTAATTCCCTCTGCGTCCCAGTTGTTTTCATAATTATCCACCTCATAGATTCTTTCTCCCCAGCGGTTAAAAATGACCAGTGTATTGCTCAGGTAATATTTGCTTAAATCGATAGGACCTTCCTCTTCATCGAATTTATAGGATTCGCCACCATCATTGCCCCCGCTTCCTTCCCAGATTTCAAATGTATCATTTGCATCATCGCCATTAGGAGTAATGATCCCGGGAATGTTAAGTTGAACCGGTTTAACCTCAATATGTAGTGTATCGTTCCCTTCACATTCGTAAAAGGTTTTGTATTTTAACACTACCGGATATTCTCCTGTTTTTTGATAAACATGAGTAGGAGAAAGATCTGTAGACTTAATGCTGTCGCCAAAGTTCCACTCCCACCACGATAAATAAAACGTGTCAACTTCCAGCGAATCATACAGGGGATTTTCATAAGAGAAAGTCATGTACGGATTTTGCAGGTAGACCTCCTCTTCAGGATCGCTATAAAGTTCCATTTCAGGCAACCTGTGCGCTTTCACATAAAAGTTATGGTTGATGTAACATCCAATGGAGTCAGTGATCACAACCGTTTTATCTCCGTCAGTCAAACCAATTGCATAGGAAGGATCTTCAAACAGCGGGATCGCATCCTGGGGCCAATCATATTCATAAGGAAGAAAACCACCTGATACTTCAAGCTGAATTTTTGCCTTGTCCTCACCGGGGCATCCAATACTGATCTGCATTGTAGTATCAACAACGATCACAGGTTCTATGGTAACTTTAACACTGTCGATACAATAAAGCTCAGGAGAATCAGGGTCTGTAATCAATGCATAAAAAAATGAGGTATCACGCGGATATACTACAACCGAATCAAAAGCAGAAGCTACAGGCGTCCAGGAATACAGAAAAGAAGTATCCGAGCCTCTTAGCGTTATTGTATCACCACAATTGATCGATGTGTCATTGTTTAAAATTCCAACTGACATCAATACAACATAAAATTCTTCAAGAACAAATACAGAATCACCCTGGTTTAAATCAACAAAATACGGACCTGTTTCATAGATCCAGGCCGAACTGGTTGTATCCCCTGTACTCCATGTATACACATCAAAGCCTGGCCCGGCGTTTAACAAAATACTATCCGCAGAACAGGATCTGATGGTATCAGGAAAGATAATATTCTGCCCTATACCTCCAAAGACCCAGAACAAAGGGAAAGCAAGCAATAATAAACGTATGATCAGTTTTGTTTTAATCTCCTCTGCCATTAACTAAACCGTGGATAAATATTCAAGCGCGTTAAACATTACGAATTAACGCACAAAGATGGCTAAAATTTTAAAAATTCACAATTAATTCACAGGAGTCAATTAAGAATGCAAGCGAAATTGATACAGGGCATTAATATCAAACATAGGTAACACAATTATTTCATGAACATGGATGTGATTGGACCAGGAAAAAATTCCTGTTTAAATTTAAACAGTAAAGGGTAAACAGCTCATTTGTAATGAATACATGAATTAAAATAAAATGGATTGAAAAAACGAAGAAATTATTGTATTGACAGATTTTTTTAGCATCCTGGTATTCTGTTGTATATTAGCAACAGGCCCAATCATAGTGGATATTAAGGGTCTGAAATAAATGAGATTCAGCGACTTTGATCCTGATTAAAATATTTATAGTAAACGAAGCCCTGAACATAACAAATTGTAATTTCTGAATGGTTAAAAATTTAATGAATTAAAGTGAATAACTTTCGTAACAATATTAATGATGAAAGTGTATAACCAGCAATTATTTTGTATACTTTAGAACCCTTATTTTTTTTAATAAATAAATATAAGATAATGACTAATAGAAATATAACAAAAGGTATTCTGGCAATTGTTATTGTAATCTGCTTCTCGACTGTCTCGTTTGCTCAATTTACCGCCGGAGGTCACATAGGTGTTAACTTAGCTAATCTCCATGGTTCTTCTGTGGAGAACAACAGCATGCTAATTGGTTACAATGTAGGTGGATTTGTCAACTACAGTCTGGAAGATATCCTGAGTGGTGATCTGGCAGAAATTATGAGTGTTCAGGGTGAACTATCGGTTCAAACAAAAGGTGCTACTTTAGACTACCCGGCAATAGATGAAAACCTTGAACCAACAACACAATCCATTGATCAAAACTTTACTTATGTACAAATCCCTATTCTTGCGAAATTCACGTTCACAACAGGCAATGATTTAAGCTACTTCGGTGAAGGTGGATTCTATCTGGGTTCATTATTTGGATTAACCTTTGATGGTGAAAAAAGCAGGGATCATGATTT
The DNA here is from genome assembly GCA_964421215.1 of uncultured Bacteroidales bacterium. GTDB lineage: Bacteria > Bacteroidota > Bacteroidia > Bacteroidales > JAADJA01 > JAADJA01. The sequence continues at coordinate 57,085 of CAYQWA010000012.1, forward strand.
TGATGATGCTACCGATCCCAGAAAGTACCGTGAAGAGTTCTCAGGATTTGATGCTGGTGTAACCTTAGGTGGTGGTGCAGCAATGCCATTTGGTGGAAGGAACAGCCCATGGGAGGCTTTTGGTGGAGTCAGATACAGCCTTGGATTGATGAATATTGGTCAGGCAAAAGAAAAAACACCTGAATATATGGTCGAAAGTCTTGAAGGTATTAAAACAAACACCATAAGTGTAATATTTGGAGTTGCATACAAGCTTTAATTCGAGTTTAACAAGAGAATGAACCCTGAAGTACGTTGACTTCAGGGTTTTTTTATTTTTGCAACCGTAATCCAACGTTATGTCAATCAATGATCTTAAAGAAATTGCCCGACAAATAAGGGTTGACACAATTAAAAGCCTTGCTGCTTCAGGTTCCGGCCATACAGGCGGTTCCCTTGGACTGGCTGATGTTTTCACAGCCCTCTATTTTAAAATTATAAATCACGATCCTAAAAATCCAGACTGGGATAACAGAGACAGGCTGATTCTATCCATCGGGCATGTAGCTCCGGTGTTGTACACTACCCTGGCCCATGCAGGCTATTTTCCAAAATCAGAACTAACATCCTTACGAAAACTTGATTCCAGGTTGCAGGGACATCCCGGTAGAGATCATGGCCTGCCAGGAATTGAATTGTCGGCAGGATCACTTGGACAAGGGCTGTCAGTCGCCGTTGGAATGGCATTAGCTGCGAAAATTGAGAAAAAAGAATGGCGAGTGTTTTCCGTGCATGGTGATGGTGAACTACAGGAGGGATCCATCTGGGAGGCAGCCATGAGTGCCTCATTCCATAAGCTGGATAACCTGGTTTCAATTGTGGATAGAAACTATTTACAAATTGACGGCAAAACTTCGGATGTCATGGAATTAGAGCCCTTAATTGATAAGTGGGAAGCTTTCGGATGGAATGTCCTGGAGTGTGATGGTCATAGTTTCAATGATCTGATAAGTGAATTTAACCATGCGTTCGAAACCAAAGGAAAGCCAACGGTTATCATTGCTAAAACCAAAATGGGCAAAGGAATAAAGGAGATTGAAGGAGATTATGGGTGGCATGGAAAAGCACCTAACGTTTCGGAAGCAGAACGATTTATTTCTGAGCTATTAAAAGAAAGTATTTAGGTATGGCAGACACGCAGAAGATATTCAGTAACAAAGGAGACAAAGCAACGAAAACCGGATTTGGGGAAGGTTTACTGGAGGCTGGAAGCCATAACAGGGATATAATAGCTTTGGGTGCCGATATCACCTCCTCGGTAGGCATGAATATGTTTGCTGATAAATTTCCGGAACGCTTTTTTTCAATGGGAATTGCTGAACAAAATTGTGTTGGAGTTGCAGCAGGTTTGGCATTAAGCGATAAAATACCTGTGTTTGCAACTTATGGTGTTTTTGCAGCCTTGCGTACCACGGATCAATTAAGGGTATCGGTGTGTTACAACAACCTGCATGTTATTATCGGGGGAGCGCATGCCGGAATTTCAGTGGGTCCTGATGGAGCTACTCACCAGGCACTTGAAGACATTACCATTATGCGTGTATTACCTAATATGACTGTTTTATCACCCTGCGACGCAACTCAGGCTAAACTTGCAGTAAAGCATGCTGTTGAAGAGGTTAAAGGGCCTGTATACATACGCTTTGGCAGAGAGGCTGTCCCTGATTTTACGAGTGACGAACAGCATTTTGAACCGGGAAAAGGGCAACTGTTAAAAGAGGGGAACAACCTTTCCATCATAGCAACAGGGCACATGGTATGGGAGGCTCTGCAGGCAGCCTACAATCTTGAGCAACTGAACATTAATGCAAGAGTGATCAACATACACACCATCAAACCTATTGATGAAGAAATAATTATTAAAGCGGCAAAAGAAACCGGGAAGATCATTACCGCTGAAGAACACCAGCTAATGGGCGGATTTGGAAGTGCTGTTGCAGAGGTTACCGCAAAGCATTACCCTGTTCCCATGAGATTCATTGGGATGAATGACATGTTTGGTGAATCTGGTAAACCTAAGGAGTTAATGATGAGGTATGGATTAACTGCAAATGCGATTGTCGATCAGGCAAAAGTGATGCTGAATGTCTGAGTTGAGAATGCTATAAATCCATCCCCGCCTTATCTTTCTAAATAACATTTTGATTACGCAAAGGTATTAATACTCTGAAATTGGGTATTCTGAATCTTTGCCTCTTTGTACAAAAAACATGTAGGAGCTACATTTAATTTTACCGCAAATTACGCGGACTTACGCGAAATCTTAATTGACCCTGATGTACCAAGTCTTATAATGAAATAATTCTTTGCGTCTCTGCGTCTTTGCGTGAAATAATATTATTGGCAACCTTAGAATTTACCACGAACTTTGCGGATGGACGCGAAATAGTGTCAGAACTATTAATCCTGGGTCCAAATTTGACATTTATCAATATTTTTATTAATTTTAGAGGAGATTAGAGCATTAACAAAATACTAACTCATAAATATATCGCCATGACAAAAAAAGTCTCACTTAACGTAAAATGCCCTCACTGCAGTAAAAGCTTCATGGACAAAGAAACCCTTTTGTTTGAATACCCGAGTATAAAACTAAACATTGAAACCAGCACCGATCGTGGCACCATCCGTTTATGCTCTATCTATGGATGCTACGGCCACCTTAGCGACATTGACCTTAAAGATGGAGAAATTGCAGAATTCTTCTGCCCTAGCTGCAACAAACAATTGAAAAGTAATGATGAATGCGACTCACAGGATTGCAATGCCCCAATGATACCAATAACCCTTCATCTGGGAGGAAAGGTGTTTATATGCTCCAGGAAGGGCTGTAAAAACCATTTTGTTGCCTTTGAGGACCTTGCTACTGAGGTGAGAAAATTTTACCATGAATACGGATTCTAATTTTTTTACTACTTTTAGTAAAAATTTTTCTCCTGTTCGAACATAATTAAATCAATGTTTAAGAATCTGGATTGTACCAATTGCCTCATGAGGCCTAATTCCTGTTTTAACACGTTAAGGGATGAGGATGTTCTTAAAATGAATGAAAAAAAACTCAGCACCTTATACAAAAAAGGACAGGTAATTTTTCATGAAGGCAGAATTCCTACAGGCATTTATTGCTTAAAAAGCGGAAAAATAAAAATCTCAAAAATCGGAATTGACGGGAAAGAACAAATTGTCCGTTTTGTAGTACCCGGGGGCTTGCTTGGCATCAGGGCGTTGATTTCGGGAAGGGAATACATGGCCACTGCATCAACCCTGGAAGATTCTGTTGTATGCTTTATAAACAAACATACTTTCTTTGAAATAACTACTGAATATCCCGAAATTTCACAGTGTATCCTTAAAAACTTAAGTAAACTTCTGGAAGAAGCCGAAGAGCGCATGACCTCCCTGGCTCAAAAACCGGTTAGGGAAAGGGTTGCAGAATCACTTCTTCTGCTTGATAAGATCTTCAGATCTGAAAAATGTCCTGTCGAAAAATCAACCATCAGCCTTACACGGGAAGACCTGGCTAACATTGTTGGTACTGCTACCGAAACAGTGATCCGTTTATTGTCCGACTTTAAAGAAGAAAACCTGATTACCATTGTAGGCAGAAAAATTGTTATTATTGACAGAGAGGGACTTAAACTAATTGCGAAAAACCCCTAAAATTTTTGATACTCTTCAATTAATTAGATTTCTATTCTTAAAAATTATCCAGGACTTAGATTAGTTCAATATAAAACAACTTGCTGTTTGCGATCTTGGGTTTTAAGATCCATTGTATTTCTATGGTATAGTTCCCAATTTTAAACGAAACCTTTTCAGCGTATTGACATGAGTTAACTAGTTGGACAGGCGGAAAGGATTGAAGTGGCTTCCGCCGGCTGGCGGATAGAACGGAAAGCCTGGTTCAGCCGCCATAATCATTATAATTCCTCTGACTACAAATTTTCTTTAGAATCGTAGTATTTTCTTTCCAGGGGATCAAAACATGACAAAAGTCATTTATTAAGATGTATAAAAATCATTTTTCGTAATGATGATTATCATTTTGAGTTCGCCCTCCATCTATTATTATTGCTGCTGACTTTATGATGTTCATTTAAAACTTTCCGGATATGCAAAATATACCTATTACAGGAGTTTATTTTCATTATTATACAAATGGCTACTCTGAAAGCGTAAACATGCTGGAGGTAGAAAATTACATCAAAAAAATCCCTGGGGTAATCATCCTCGGGAATTCCGATGAATTTCCTCCCATTGATAAACAATTCTTCATTAGCAAAATAAAAGAGCTAAAGATAGAACAACTTGTTATTGCCGGGTACTCACCTGGAATTATTAAAACGTTTTTTTCTTCCGCAATGCATGAAGCAGGATTGAATCCAAAAAACGTGCTGATAGCAAGTTTTAACGAATACGGGGCCATAAAAGAATCAGACACTGATTTAGCAAAAACAATACTTCACTTTACTATTGCCGGTTTATCGTTAGGCGATATTTATACCTATTCAGAAAAGCCAGTTAACGAAACGACACTGGTAATTGGGGGTGGTATCGCAGGAATACAGGCATCACTTGAAATTGCAAACAGCAAACATAAAGTCTATTTACTTGAACGAACGGGGACCATTGGCGGACATATGGCCACGTTCGACAAAACTTTCCCAACGCTGGATTGTGCTGCCTGTATCCTCACCCCCAAAATGGTTGAAGTTGGCCAGCACCCATATATTGACCTGTTAACATACAGCGAAGTTCTTGATGTAAAGGGTGAACCAGGAGATTTTAAAGTGAAGGTTAAGAAAAAGGCTAAATATGTTGATATGGCAAACTGCATTGGTTGTGGGATCTGTTCTGAAAAATGCCCGGCTAAAACACCAAGTGAATTTGATGCAGGAACAACCCTGAGAAAAGCCATATACATTCCGTTTCCCCAGGCTGTTCCTAACAAATATCTTATTGATGCTGAAAACTGCATTTACCTCGATAATGGAAAATGCGGAGTTTGTAAAAAGGTTTGTCCGGCGGATGCCATTCGATTCGACCAGGTAGATAAAGAGGTAGAATTGAATGTAGGTAACATCGTTGTCGCAACCGGATTTAAGCCCTTTGATGCAAACCGTGCGGACAACTTCGGTTACGGAAAATTCCCCAATGTACTGACATCACTTGAATTCGAACGCCTTGTAAATGCCTCAGGGCCAACAGAAGGCAATATTACCCTTCGCACTAAGGATAAAAAAGGCAACCCGGTTTTCACAAAGGAAAGCAAGAGTCCTGAATCAGTTGCTTTAATACATTGTATAGGAAGCAGGGACATGACCTTTAACAGGTATTGTTCGAAAGTGTGTTGCATGTATTCTTTGAAACTGGCTCACCTGGTTAAAGAAAAATTACCTGATGCAGAAGTACTTGAATTTTACATCGACATGCGTGCCTACGGAAAAGGTTACGAAGAATTTTACGAAAGGATCAAAGAAGAAGGAGTCCATGTAATCCGGGGAAGGACAGCTAAAATTGATCAGGCAAATGATAAGTTACTCCTACGAAGTGAAGACATTGAAAACAACAATCTGATCGAAAAACAGGTGGATATGGTGGTTCTTTCTGTTGGCCTTGAACCTGGTAACGATTCCGTATCCCTGTCCGATATGTTAGGGATAAATACTGATAATGACGGGTGGTTTATTGAAGTTAGCAGTAATATCAATCCTACAAACACAATGGAGTCGGGAATAACGCTGGCTGGTGTATGCCAGGGACCAAAAGATATCCCTGATACTGTTGCACATGCTTCAGCTGCTGCTGCGAAAGTCATTCAGAACATCGTTCAGCAGAAATCGAAAAAAACAATTTCTAAAATCGCCCTTTCAGAAATTGAAGAAACCATAAATAATGTATCACATCATAATTCCAAATAACCATGAGTTACAGAGTCAATCCAGAATTTAAACACGAACTGGCGCAGTTTGGCATTTCAAAAGAATGGAATGAATGTTTCCATTGTGGTAACTGCTCAGCCATATGCCCTTTAACAGAGCAGGGTTTTCTGTTTCCAAGAAACGGGATACGTGCAATGCAAATGGGGCTAAAAGAAAAACTAGCTACACATGTTGATCCCTGGCTGTGCTACTATTGCGGTGAATGTTCTGAAACATGCCCCAGGGAAGCTAATCCCGGAGAGTTGATGATGACACTCAGAAGGTACCTTACCTCAGTCTATGACTGGACAGGATTATCCAAAAAATTCTACACTTCAAAATGGTGGGAATTTGGTTTTATTATTTTAATTGCCCTTCTGGTTATTGTAGCATTCATGGTCTTTTTACCTCTTAAATCAGGAGCGGCAGCAATGGTAAATGCTTCCGGTGGCGTAATGATCAATAGCCTTGTTGAGGGAATAAGTGCTGAACGTTTTATCAAGATCATTGAATATGGGGACTGGAGCATGGCGGTTCTCGTTGCAGCCTTTCTCATGTCAAACATCGCACATATGTTTTACAAGGTGATACTTGCAGACAAAAGCGTAAGAGTACCATTTACAACCTATTTTACTGAATTTTGGAGGTTGATCTACAATTTCGCCACACAAGCAAAGTTTTCAAAATGTGATGATAAAAAATACTGGGTGGGGCACCTGTTGCTTATGACTGGTTACTCTATTATGTTCGCTGTAATTGTTGTTCTCCTTCCCTTGTTTCAGACAGAGGAAATTGTACCCTGGTACAACTGGCAGAGACTACTTGGCTACTATGCCACCATTGGGATATTGTTTTTTCTGGTGATCGTTACAATTGGAAGAATAAAGAAAACAGACATTAAACTAAAGTATTCCCATCCAAGTGACTGGCTTTTTATCATTATGCTCGGATTAACAACAATAACCGGAATACTTGTTCATATTTTCCGCTTGAACGGATTGGTGGCAGCCACTTATTATATGTATGTATTGCACCTTGCTGTTCTGGTACCTATGATACTCGTTGAAGTACCTTTCTCAAAATGGTCACACCTGGCCTACAGGCCTTTTGCCATATACTTTTCGAAGCTGAAAAAAGCTGCTGTTAAAAAGGAAGTTTATCAAAGGGAATTTACTCCCGCAATACAAAATATTTAATTATGGAAGAACCAAGAATAGGAGTATACGTTTGTTGGTGTGGTACCAACATCGCGAAAATGGTCGATGTGGAAGCTGTTGCTGAAGAAATAGGCCAGATACCTAATGTTATTGTTTCCAAAAATTATAAATACATGTGTTCGGATCCCGGACAGGAAATCATCATTAATGATATTAAGGAAAACAACCTCAACCGGGTTGTTGTGTCTGCCTGTTCCCCAAGGATCCATGAGCTCACCTTCAGGAAAGCCATCGAAAATGCAGGCCTTAATCCATATATGTTTGAGATGGCCAACATCCGGGAACATGTTTCATGGGTTCATACCGACCGCAAAATAGCCACTGCCAAAGCTAAATCACTGGTATTGGCTGCGATTAGTAAAGTCACCCATCATGAAGCGCTTGATAAAAGATCGGTAGATGTAAATCCTGCCACGCTTATCATCGGCGGCGGAATATCAGGGATGACTGCAGCTCTTGACATTGCAGAGACAGGGTTCAAGGTTTATTTGATAGAAAAAGAACAAGAGTTAGGCGGTATTGTCTCCAAAATCGACCTCACTTTCCCTCATATGGCAAGTGCTCAGCAATTCATCAAATCCTTAAGGTCGAGGATTTCAAACAATAAAAACATCGAAGTATTTCTAAATACACAGATTGAAGATGTAAGAGGATACATTGGGAATTTTGAAACTACCATCAATTCCCAACAGCCTGAACATGAACTGAAATTTGGCAACATCATCGTGGCTACCGGTTTAAAGCCATTTAATCCTCAACACATTCATGAATTCGGATATGGTCGTCTTCAAGATGTGGTCACGGCTCTGGAATTCGAACAAATGCTCATCGAAGGAAACATCAAAACCAAAGATGGAATAGATCCTAAAAATGTGCTTATTTGCCATTGTGTAGGTAGCCGAAATGAAAAATACAATTCTTATTGCAGTCGTACATGTTGTATGACTGCATTAAAGTTTTCCAACCAGATCCGTTCTGCCTTACCGGAGGCTAATATCTTTCATGCTTATTCCGACATGAGGGCATTTGGTAAGGGGTGTGAGGAGTTTTACGCAAAGACGGGAAGCAGGGATGTGATGTTCCTTATGTATGATCAAAAGACCGACCTTCCCACTTTACGAAAAGCCGGAAGAAATGATCAATGCAACATCATAGCCCATATGTATGAAAAACTATCGGGTGAAGATGTCGAAATACCCGCTGATATGGTCATCCTGATGGCCTCCATGGAAGCTCACGACAATGCAAAGGATGTTGCACACGCTGTAGGTGTTAGTATGTGTGGAAGTAGTTTCTTCATTGAGAAACATCCAAAGCTTGATCCTATAGGAACAACAACAGACGGGGTATATATTGTAGGCAGTTGCCAGGCACCAAAAGATATTCCTGATTCTGTATCACAGGCAAGAGCTGCTGCAGCCCGGATTCTCGCAACCATTTCAGTTGGTAAAGTTGAAATTGAGCTGACAACCGCTGTGGTGAACGAAGACGTCTGCTGTGGTTGTATGACTTGCATCGGTGTTTGCCCATACACAGCAATAGGCTTTGACGAGGAGAAAAAAGTGTCGGTTGTTAATGAAATACTCTGTAAAGGTTGTGGAACCTGTGGCTCTGCATGCCCAACAGGCGCTATAAGGGCACGACATTTTACTGATCAGCAAATCCTTTCTCAGATTGAAGGGCTGATGACAACAACAAAATCAAACAAAGAAAAACTAGAAATGGAGGAGGTATAATATGGAATTTCAACCAACTATAGTTTCGTTTTTATGCAACTGGTGCTCGTATACCGGTGCTGACCTTGCAGGTACATCACGGATGAAATATGCACCAAACATCCGGATCATACGAATTATGTGCTCAGGACGAGTAGATCCCACTTTCGTATTAAAAGCATTCAGGGAAGGAGCCGACGGTGTATTGATCTGTGGTTGTCATCCGGGTGATTGCCATTACCATGAAGGCAATTACAAATGCCTGAGAAGGTTTCAACTGCTTCAGAAGTACATTGACCAAATGGGTATTCACCCTGACCGGTTAAGGCTGGAATGGGTAAGTGCCAGTGAAGGGAAACAGTTTGCCGAACTAGCAGATGAAATGACCGAAACCATTATGAAACTCGGGCCGGCTAAAATTAAAGAAATTATGCAACCTGCCTGATGGAAGTGGGATTGCTACACTCAATATTATGTAAACAATAAAGGATATTGGTAATACAGAAAATATGGAGAACAGCAGAAATAAGGGATATAAAAGTATAGCGGTAATAATAGCATATGGAATTTCTCTATCCCCCTTATACCTCTATACCCCTATTTACCTATTTCCCCATATACTTATTTACCCATTTAATAAAACATATTTGTAGATCTGAAATAATTCAATCATATGGAAAGTTCTGAAAAAAACAAACCGAAACTAAAAATGGCAGTGTACTGGGGATCAGCCTGTGGTGGATGTTGTGTTTCTGTTCTTGATGTACACGAATCCCTGTTTGCAGTAACTGAAAAAGCGGACCTGGTTTTCTGGCCGATTGCTCTGGACACTAAATACAAGGATGTTGAAGCCATGTCAAACGGATTCATCGATATTACCCTGTTTAACGGAGCCATTCGAAACAGTGAAAACGAGTACATGGCTATGTTGCTGAGGGAAAAATCGAAACTTCTTATCGCTTATGGGTCCTGTGCACATCTTGGTGGGATTCCCGGTCTTGGCAACTTCCACAACAGAGAAGAAATATTCGAAAGGGTCTACGATACTACAGAATCCACAACTAATCCTGATAAGACCAGGCCTGAAACCAGTCTAAAAGTTCCTGAAGGTAAATTACATATCCCTAAATTTTACGATACGGTAAAATCACTCGACCAGGTGGTTTGTGTTGATTATTACCTGCCCGGTTGTCCTCCACAAACCGAAAGACTTGTTGAAGTATTTATGGCTGTGGCAACAGGGTCAGAACTACCTTCTAAAAAGTCAGTCGTTGGTGCTTATGATAAATCACAATGTGATGAGTGTGAAAGGGTAAAAACAGATAACAAACTGATAAAGGAGTTTAAACGTCCGTTTGAGATTGAAGATGATCATGAAACCTGTTTTCTCGAACAGGGAGTGATCTGCATGGGACCGGCTACAAGAGGAGGATGTGGTTACCGCTGCATTAAAGGTCATGCTCCCTGCCGTGGTTGTTATGGCCCTCCGGCTGATGTAGCAGATCCGGGTGCTAAAATGATGTCGGCAATAGGTACAATGATCGATGCTAACGATTCAGAAGAAATAGCTGAAATAGTAGACCAAATTGCTGATCCGGCAGGAACATTTTACAGGTATAGTTTACCCGCTTCAATTATCAGGAGGAAAGTGATTGGGGAGACCGTTTGAAAAAGTTGTAAGTAAGTGAAAAAACAGTTTATATACATATGGAAGATTGGAATGATGGGAAATTGGATGAACAGAAGAATATGAAAAAGTTGGACATCAATATTCCAGTATTCTATTATTCTAACATCAAGGAACAACAGATACTATCACAACAGTGACAGAAGAAATTTAAATCAGATAATCAACAATAAGATGAAACAAATAACGATAGATCCCATTACACGGCTGGAAGGCCACGGCAAAATAGAAATTTTCACCAATGGAGATGGTGAAGTCAGTAATGTGTATTTCCAGGTTCCGGAGCTCAGAGGATTTGAAAAATTTTGTGAAGGAAGACCCGTCGAAGAATTATCACAGATCGTAACAAAAATATGTGGTGTTTGTCCTGGTTGTCATCATATGTCCTCCGGCAAAGCCGCGGATGCTGTTTACGGGGTAGAACCTCCTCCAACCGCCAAAAAACTAAGGGAGCTGTTTTATATGGCACATTTTGTTCATAGCCATATCGCTCATTTTTATGCACTTGCAGCCCCGGACTTTGTTGTAGGACCAACTGCTAAACCAGAAGAGCGGAATATACTTGGAGTCATCGGAAAAGTTGGCAAAGAAATTGGCACAGAAGTAATTAAACAAAGGAGAAGGGCTCAGGAGATCCAGGCTCTGCTTGGTGGACACCAAACCCATGTGGTTATGAATATTCCTGGTGGTGTTCGAAGAGGTTTGTCAGAGGATGAAAGGGATGATATCCTTGCCAAATCAAAAGGATTTATTGAATTTGCCAGATTCTCCCTGAAAATATTTGATGATTTTGTTCTTGGAAATAAAGACTATGTTGACATCATACTCAATGGGCCATATGCTTTGAACCTTCATTCAATGGGACTTGTTGATGACAACAACCATGTAAATTTCTACGATGGTAAAGTCAGGGTAGTGGATACAGATGGAATTGAGCACTGTAAATATGCTCCTGAAGACTACCTCGATTATATTGAAGAAAGGGTGGAACCCTGGAGTTATCTTAAATTCCCTTACCTCAAAAAGAAAGGCTGGAACGGATTTAATGAAGGCAATGATTCGGGAGTATATCATGCTACACCACTTTCACGCTTAAATGCTGCTGTCGGGATGGCAACTCCTCTTGCCGATAAACATTATAAAAGAATGTACGAAACCCTGGGTGGTAAACCTGTACATGCAACACTCGCAATGCATTGGGCCCGCCTGGTAGAGTTACTTTATTCAGCAGAAAGATGTTTCGAACTTGCACAGGATCCCGACATTACAGGTGATGAGCTGCGAACTCCACTGGGTAAACCGGTAGGCGAAGGAGTAGGTATTGTTGAAGCACAACGCGGAACACTAACCCACCATTACTGGACAGATGATAAAGGAATAGTTACAAAGGCAAATATAGTGGTAGGTACAACCAACAACAATGCTGCAATATGTATGTCCCTTAAAAAAGCGGCCCAGGGCCTTATCAAAAAAGATGTAAAGGTTGATGATGGGATCCTCAATATGATTGAAATGGCATTTCGGGCATATGATCCTTGTTTCTCCTGTGCGACTCATCACTTGCCGGGAGAGATGCCGTTGGTTGTTAGTATTAAGGATCCCGAAGGAAAAACAATACAGAAAGTAAAAAGGGATTAAATGACAAAAACACTTTTTCTGGGATTTGGAAATCCACTGCTTTCGGATGATGGTATCGGGACAAAGGTTGTCCTGCATTTAAAAGATGTTCTGGCGGAAAACAACTTCGATTTTGAGTGGGAGTATACCTGCAACATGGATGTTATAAACCTGATCAATGGTTATGACAATCTAGTATTGATTGATGGGAAAATAAGTTCAGGTTCAGATCCTGGTGAAATATGTTACTTTGATATTGATAATTATACCGGGGCGACCCACCTTGACAATTACCATGATGTTTCGTTTCGTAACCTGATCCAATTGGGTCAGAAAATTGGAATCAAAACTCCGGAGAATATAAAAATTATTGCTATTGAGATCGCAGAGGATAAAACGTTTAGCCAGGAATTGTCGGCTCTTTTACAAGACAGATGGGATGATATTATTAAAGAAGTAATAAAGTTCACGGAAAAATTTACTGATAAAATATTAATATAGATTACCATGAAGTTATTCAATTCAAAAGGGATGATGCTCTTCCCAAACCCAATGAAGAAAAGCCAGATCTGCAAAAACAAAAACCTGTTGGTAATCAAGGATTGTTATTGCCAGAATGGCCATAACCTGATCAGTGACAATGCCATCTTTAACGGTTTCAAAGGCATCTTGCTAAAAATTAAAAAAGATGAACATGAAGGAATGGTTGCTTTAAGTCCGGTATACGGTTACAAAAGCAGGGTATCAATGGATCTGCCAATAAAGAGCAATGAAATATGGGAGGCCTATTGTCCTGAATGCCATGAAAAACTTCCATACTTTGCCGATTGTTCCTGTCATGGAAGCCTGTTTGCCCTTTTCCTTGACCAACATGCGGACTTTTCAAATTCTATTTTAATTTGTAACCGTATTGATTGTTTCAATGCAGAGATTAAATACAACAATGAACATGTTCATTATTCGGGAGTGGATATGCTTATTTGATTAAAAAAAAAATTAATCTCCCTTGTATTCCTGGTAGATCTCACTTAGTTGCTTTATTTCTTCGGCCCTCTTCTTTTCTTGTTTATCGCTTAATGGTTTCACTTTTTCAGCAGTTTCTTTTAAACCGAGATTGTGGTAAACATCTTCCACCTCATCGATGGCCAGTTGCATGGTGAGGCCAACAAAATCATACACTTCCTGCTTGAAGTTTTTCAGTTCCTTGCTTTTGTTCAGGTGGTTCATGATGATATCGCGGAATTGCTCAAGTGCCATACTTACTTCCTGAACACTAAATCCCTGCTGGAACCGTTTCACAGCAATTTCATCAATGTAGTTTTGCATCAAGATCCTGTCGGCACTTCTCACCGAACCCAGCAATAAATTATACAGCGTACTAATGGCAATTTTGAATTCTTTGATATCCATGCTCCGGTATGATGGAAATAGAACGACATTTTCTTCCTGATTAAAAGTGTCAATGATTTGATTGGTCAGTTCAGTTTCATGTTCGATCAAAAATTCATAGATCACAAGGTTGGGCCTGAATGTTTTACGTTTGGTGGCAGCCTCATTTTTTAATAACCACTCATTGGGATGGCTTTTCATTTTAACAAGCAGGTAAATCATCCTCCTGAGAATATGATAACGTGGGGTTGGCTTCCACTTCAATGTTTTCATGGTTTGGTCAGCATTAACACTAAGCTGCATGTCAACATATTTCAACATCCAGAATTTTTCGAAAGGTGTTGAAACAAGGTGAAGTCTTCCAAGTATCTTTTTTACAACAAGTCCGGGGTAAGCCAGCAATGTAGGAATGAACATCGGGTTTACGGATTGTCCGTAAAAATCACGGGTCACGGTCTCAAACAATTCATTATGAGTTGTAAACCCACTGGGGCTGGCGATGTATGTAGTGTAAGGTTCGACCTTATTCGTTTTTTCAATCAGCACGTTAAAAAGTTTAACCAGGTCCAGGATGTGAAGGTAGGTGATGGCAGATTCCCCTTTTCCGCCGAGGATCTTCGAATCCCATTTTCCAGAAACCCAGGTTTGAATAAATTGATAAAGCGGTCCGTATTCACACCAATCACTAAAAATTGCAGCAAAACGAACCACCGAACATTTAAAATGTTTTGAATATTGATTGCAAAGGTCTTCTCCTGCATTTTTACTAACGGCATAAGTGAATTTCGCATCTGTAGGAGATGCTTCATCAACTTCTTTCCCTCTGGGTGGGAAATTACAGGCGGCAAGTGAACTGGCAAATATAAAATGTTTAACATCCAGTTGCCTGGCAAGTTCAAGTACATTCTTTGTTCCCCTGACGTTAGTCCTTTCGTATTCCGGATTATCATCGTATTCATAATCGTAGTAACCGGCTAAATGAACCACAACATCCGCTCCTCCCCTGCCAATAAGATAACCCATAACTTCGTTAAAGGAAATTTTATTGGCAATGTTCCATTGGATCCAGCGAATATTCGGGTGGAAAGGAACTCCTGCTTCTGTGCTTGACCTTCGTGCCAGGGCGATGATATCGTATTTATCCTTTAAGGCATCGATCAGGTATTTGCCAATAAATCCTGATGCACCGGTGATCAGTATGGTTGTCTTTCTTTTCTTCCTAAGCATTGTTATAATGTTTATACTTAAGAAAAGCGATCCACAAGAGGACTCCCATAACAAAATCACCAAATCCTGAGGCGAGAACAACCCAGATCTGTTCAAACAGGAAAAAGTACAAAACCAGGAATGCAGTGGCCATCATTTTTGCAGTAATGCAAAACCAAATGAGCATACTCTCTTTGCCCAGATTGTAGGCTGTCATTAAATAGGCAATAACCATCACCATGTGAAAAACACCTCCCTGGGTAGAGAAAAAGCCTGGACCTTCTGTGTAACCGAAATAGCTTAACATTTCAGGGGTACTTTCAATGAGTAATACTCCGGTTACAAAGGAATGAATGGCAATAAGCCAGAGAAGGATTTTAAGGTTTCTTTGTGGAAGCATAGGACGGTTTGTTAATACTCATAAAAGTAATAAAAAACCGTTCAACCTGCAACAATAATACAAAAAACAAATGATATTTTTTCCTGTAGGTTAATGACTTAATATTACCTTAAAGTACTCCCAATGATCAACATTAGCATACTTTAAAAAATACATGCCATTGGGAAGGCCGGATAAACTAATCTTCGTTTTTTCATGTGAAAGATCACCGACACGTTTAACAATTTTACCAGTAATATCAACAATGTATACCTCTTCAACTTTTTTTCCATATTCAAGCGTTATCCATCCGCTTGTTGGATTGGGATATGCTTTTACCCATATTTTTCCTTTGTTATTCTGGTTTTGTATTAATTCCTCTTCGCCGTTTTTGTTTAAATTTTCAATGATATCTACAGTATCGCTGGGCTTCGGGTTTGAATCCACATAGTGAGGATCTTTGTTTTCTGTTTCCATTTCACAATTTTCCAAATGGGTATACTGGTTTAGTAGTCTTGCAATCAGATCGTTTAATGATTCCATTTGGTAATCATCAATGCTAGGTTTTGTATGTTTATTGCCAATCCCGCTGTCATCAGTTAAAAAAACATAGGTTCCGTTGCTAGCCAATGCTATTGAACGCATTAAATACTCGAGACTTTTATCGGCTTTATAGTTTGTGCCACTGGCAACTACCGGAATTATTCTTATGCCTTTTGCACTGGCATTTGTTATTGCTTGCTGCATTTTCTGTTTAATAGAAGGCAGGTTGCCGGGAGACTCATCCAAAACAAGGAACATCACTTTTAATGAATGTTCATTCCATTCCATTTCATCAACCGAAACACGCAAGGCTTCTTCAACTGCCTCCATACCACCTTCATCTCCGGATTGTTCATTGATGAAATTAACAAATTGGCTCAAATTATCGGAAAAGTTGTATTTTTTGGTAACATAAGAATTCCTGAAACACCTGTAAAATACACTTCCCAGCCTAATATCCATTTGAGGATTTGAAGATATGTATTTTTGAATAATATCACTAATTTCTGCCTTTAGGTATTCTATTTCATCACCCATTGATCCTGTGGCATCAACGGTAAATAGAATATCTACTTTTGTTGGTCTGCTACATTCTCCTTCTAAGACCACAGTATTCAGGCCCTTTTGAAAGGATTTTGGTTTATTAACGATCTGAATTTGGTGATTATGTTCAACTGAGATTTTAAATTTCTTTTTTTCCAGATTTGTGGAATCAAATAAGTAGGCCCACACTTCAGCCTTCCCAGTATTGTCTGTTTGAGACGTCCAGAATAAGTTGTCGTGTTCATTCAATAAAGTTACAGTTGCTCCCACAACAGGAAACGATTCCTCATTCATGACCTGAACACAAAATCTGTTTTCAGGCTTTATTCCCCACAATTCTTTGTACTTTTCAAGTTCATCCCCGGAAATGTCTTTCCACAACTCCCATTTACTAAAATCATTGATCTCTCCGGCAGTCAATAAACCAGGTTGAATAGTGTTATTATAGGTTGGACCCGATTTTGTTTCAGATGAGTTCTGAGAAATATTTAAAGGGGTTTGTTGAATTGCGGATTGTGGAAGATTGCTTCCGTTTTCCACCCTTACTCCATCAATATATACAACATTCTGATTGCTTCTGGAGCCTCTTGTATTTCCTTTTGACCTTCCTTTCGAAAAAAGGCCTCCAACAGAACTCGCTATTGAATTGGCATTCCGGTTAGGATTTTTCTTAATATTCTGACTGCTTACCCAGGATCCGGAAACTGTTTGGTCCTTATCAATAAGGGGAATGGAGTAAGATGATATAACTACTTCTTCCAGCATTTGCACGGAGGCTTTCATTTTGACATCATAAAATATTATAGTATCCGAAAGCACCTTTATACCCCTCTTTTCAAATTTTTCATAACCAACAAAATTTGCTTTTAAGGTGTACTTCCCCGGTCTTATTGAAACAAAAACATAATTGCCATCAAAATCAGTAACAGCACCACCAATCACCAGAGAATCATGCAACAGCTGAATATTAACTATCGGCAAACCCTTGCCGGTATTCATGTCAATGACCTTCCCTCTGAGCGTTCCTACCTGGCTAAAGGAGTTTGAAAGCAGCAGTAACAAAAATGAATAGAATAAAATGTATTTGACATTTTTTAATGAAAAAATTGGTAAGGTTTGTCTGGAATGAGTAAGGTTGATTGTTTTCATAACTTTAGTTTTAGGATGAATATTCCGATCATTTTCCATAAAGTTACTCCTGTAAAAAAAAGAAATCAAGGTGAAATCAGGATAAGGTAAGGGTTATTCAGTTTTCGGTGGGACGAAATAAGTAAAAGGTTATAAAGTTGAAATCGAAATCCAGATTCTATGCAGCAAATTCCAGCATTTCACTGATTTATTATTCCTCCTCTGATAAATCCAGGTTCATCTTTTTCGTACGGATCCGCCATTTTTCTTTAGCCAGTTGCTGCATGTTCTGATGCCTGTCGGTTTCATCCTGGATCTCAAGGCCCAGGATGGTTTCAATAATATCCTCCATGGTTATTATACCTTCAAATCCTCCGTACTCGTCCACAACAATAGCGATGTGTTCCTTTTTTTCCAAAAATTCTTCAAACAGTTTGGAGATCATTAAGCTCTCTGGAACGATAAGTGCAGGTCGTTTTATTTCATTTAACCGGTGGGAGGATTCCTTTTTAACCAATTGTTTTAGCACATCATTTTTCAGAACATAATCCTTGCAATCTTCAATGCTATCGGTATATAACGGGACCCGGGAAAATTGGAGAAAGTCGCTTTCATTTACAAAGGCCTCCAGGCTCATTTCTCTTTGTGCCACTTTTACAACAGTTCGTGGAGTCATTGCATCACGAACCTTAAAGGATTTTAGTTTTAAAATGTTATTTATTAATTTCCCTTCATCTTCCTTCACAACCCCTTCCTGTGTTCCAAGCCTTGTAAGAATTGCAATTTCCTCTCGTGTTACTGATTCTGATTTTTTTTCACGAATAATCATCCG
Source organism: uncultured Bacteroidales bacterium (assembly GCA_964421215.1). GTDB lineage: Bacteria > Bacteroidota > Bacteroidia > Bacteroidales > JAADJA01 > JAADJA01. The sequence continues at coordinate 75,301 of CAYQWA010000012.1, forward strand.
GGTAAACAATTCCGACACTATGACCAACGGATACAATAAATAGATAAGGATCCTTATTACTGAGGCTGACGGCAGGGCTAAAGATCTCCAGAAACGGGCACCAAGTGTTTTAGGGATCACTTCCGAAAAAACCAGGATAAGAATAGTAAGGATGGCAGAAATAACCCCGAAATACATTTCACCAAAAACAGCAACAGCCTGTGCTCCGACACCTGCAGCACCTACGGTATGTGCAATGGTATTCAGGGTGAGAATTGCCGATAAAGGCCGATCGATGTTCTCTTTCTGCGACTTTAAAAGTTTTGACGATCTTCTGCCCTCTTCAGCAGCAATTCTCACAAAAGAAGGTGACACAGACAGTATTACAGCCTCCAGTACAGAACATAGAAAGGAAATCCCAATGGCAAGCAACAAATAAAAAATCAACAGTCCCATTTATCGTATTAATCTGATTTTACAAATTTACAAAAATAGGCACTACCCTTTCTGTCTTTTACAATAACAATATAAACACCGTTCTGTAAATTACCTGCATAAATCTCTACTTTCCGATTAATAGGATGGGTAAACTTTTTATCCAAAACATATTTACCAATATGATTGATCACCTCAACAGAAATTTCATCAGGATGGTCCATCTCAATCCTTAGGAAATCCTTAACTGGATTTGGATAAATATGTACAGGCTGATCCTTATGTTCATCGACATCAAAACAAAGAACAACATTTACTTCTAAAGGCTCTGTTGTAGTTGAACAGTTATTATTACTTTCAGTCAGGGTAATGTGGGCAACAGTTACCTCATCCCACTCAACGGTGATCTCATTAGTTCCATTACCGTTGATCAATATTCCACCATCTACAATCCAATTATAAGTATTTCCTGGAATGTTGGGAGTAGAATACATTTCAAAATCACCCTGGCAGGGTTCGACCATGCCAGAGACTTGAGGTGTAGGAGTTTCATTGACCATTATGAAATTCTCAACAAGTAAACTGTTGGAATTTGTTCCATCTGAAACTTCCAGAGTAACATCAAATTCACCGGTTGTTTCATAAATAATTTCCGGGTTTTGTTGGGATGTCGTTGATGGCGTTCCACCTTCGAAGGTCCATAGCCAGCTAATAGGATCTCCTGTGGATTCATCTGTAAAACTGATTGTATCTCCCTGGCATATTTCAGTAGTATCTGCTGAAAAACCTGCAGTTAATGTTTCTGAAGGCTCAACAGTTACAGAACCTGTCCACAGACCAACAGAGCCCAAAAGCGTATTTGAGCCGGTTGATAAATCAATGGTCCAGAGTTGATTATCAAATGAAAATGCATTATAGGAAACCATAAACATGGTTTGAGTTATGGGATCAAAGTCCAGTCCGTGATGAGGAAATCCGGTCACAGCTTCAAAAAGATCACCAACATAGGTTGCGGTTGCATCGGTTTTATCGACCATATAAAATTTTCTTACCAGGTAAATGGCGTACATCTGTCCGGAGTCATCAAAAGCGATTCCAACAACACCATCCTCTATGGTATGGGTTCCGATCAGGGTTAATGTTGTATTACCTGGATCAAGAGCATAATAGGAACTACTGTTCCCATCTGTACTGCAAATGTACATTGTACCGTCAGTAGGATCGAATGCCATACCTGTCCAGAATTCACTACCGGGAGGAGTAACAATACCCAATAAAACGGCTGATCCCGTGGAAGTATCAATCAGGTAAAGACCGTTATCAATACCGCTGATTGCATACAAATCCCCATCATTGGAAAAATCAGAAGCTCCCACCTGTGTTAAGGATGTGCCTATAAGAGTTGAATTTGATGGATTTATAAGTTCCCTGTAATTCATCTCACCAAAAAAATCGATGGTATAACCGTATTGACTGAAAGAAGAAAATGATATTACAAAAACGAGAGTTAAAAGTATAAGTAGTTTTTTCATGGTTTTTTAGCTAGTGATTCTGGATCTGTCATACAGCCCAAAACTAATGTTTGTGAAATAAAGATACGCAATTAAATGTGCTTTTACAATTCAGCAATTGCTTCATTATTTCATTTTAATTATCATTTCTCCACCTTCTATAAGATCAGAATGCTTTATATGAGAGGTTTTTAACTTATGTCCGTTGAAAAGAACTTCTTTCACAATTACGTTTTCAGAAGACTGATTTTCAACACTAATTTTTAAGGTCTTATTGTTTCCAAGATCAATCTCAGCATAATTCACCAAAGGGCTTCCCAGTTCATATTCATCTGAGCCGGGACAAACCGGATAAAAACCCAGGGCACTGAATATATACCAGGCACTCATCTGGCCACAATCGTCGTTGCCGCACAATCCGTCCGGAGCATTTGCATACATTGTATTGCAGATCATACGAACCCTTTCCTGGGTTTTCTCCGGATGGTCTGTCCAATTGTACAGATAGGGAATATGGTGCCCGGGTTCATTGCCATGAACATACAATCCGATTATACCATCACGTGTTATGTCCTCATTAGCTTCAATGTGTTTGTCATCAAGTTCCAGGGTAAACAATTGATCCAACATTTTTGAGAATTTTTTCCTCCCTCCCATAAGCTCAATCAGGGTATACGGATTATGTGGGACATACAATCCGTAATTCCAGGCATTCCCCTCGATAAATCCCTGTCCGTGGGTATCCAGCGGATCAAATTTCTTTCGAAAAGTACCATCTGATAATTTGGGACGCATAAAGCCACTTTCCTTGTCAAATACGTTCAAGTAATTTCCAGACCGTATTTCAAATTCTTTCCTGATCTCATCATGACCAGTGAAACCAGCAATCTGTGCAATGGCCCAGTCATCATAGGCATATTCAAGGGTTTTGCTTACTGAACTGCTGCTTTTATCCGCCGGCACATACCCAAGTTCCTTATAATATCCCAGGCCATCAAAAAGATTGTAATTTGCTGTTTGAACACAAGCATCCAGGGCCCGATTAATTTCTCCCTTATAAACACCTTTCACTATTGCATCAGAAATAACTGATACACTATGGTAACCAATCATGCACCAGTTTTCATTGGAATAGTGCGACCACACAGGCAACATGGGATGTACACTTTGGTCGAAATGAGCCAGCATGGAATGAACCATATCGTTATTCCGTTCAGGTTGAATCAGGTTAAACAAAGGATGAAGCGCGCGGTAAGTATCCCATAATGAAAAGATGGTGTAATTGGTAAAACCCTCGGATCGATGGATATTCTGATCGAGGCCCCGGTACTTTCCGTCTACGTCCTCATAAATTACCGGACTAATAAATGTATGGTATAAAGCAGTATAGAAAACCACTTTGTCATCCGGTGTTAATGTTTCCACCTTTATTTTGGATAGCTCCTTGTTCCATTTATCTCTTGCTTCTTTCCGGGTTTTCCCAAAACTCCAGTGAGGTATCTCGGCCTTAAGATTTTTTAATGCACCTTCAGTACTCACTGCAGATAATGCAAATTTAACTTTCAGCTTCTCATGTTCTTCTATCTTAAAATCAAAATGAGCTCTGATCTTTTCTCCGGCCATTTCCGGGAAATTATTCTTTTCATTGAACTTTCGATAAAATCCCCGGTAGACAGATTGATCATATTTTTTATGACCGTAACTTTTCAAGGGCTTGCTAAAGGTCATGGCAAAATAGAGGACTTTTGTCCGGGCCCAACCCGTTGTTTGTCTATACCCTGTAACCAATGTATCGTTCTCCACCCTGACAAACGTCCATACATTTTTATCATCATGATTATAGATGCCATGCATCAGATCAAGGATAATGTGTGCTTCATCAGTTTCCGGAAAAGAGTAATTATGAAAGCCCACCCTTTCTGTGGCTGTCAGCTCTGCTGTTATGTTGTCTTCATCAAGGTTTACGCGGTAATAGCCCGGTTCAGCTTTTTCAGTTTTCTTTTGATAGGATGACCGGAATCCCTTTTCCGGATGATCAGCAGTCCCCGGATTGAGTTGCAATTCTCCAATAGTTGGCATGATCAAAAAATCACCCAGGTCAGAATGGCCAGTACCGCTGAAATGGGTATGACTGAACCCAACGATAGTAGGATCATCATACTGGTAACCCGCACAGTATTCGTAAACCTTTTTGTTATACCTGTCGTTTTCTTCATCCCAGTAACCAATGGTATCCGTATCCGGGCTTAATTGAACCATACCAAATGGAACACAAGCACCCGGGAAAGTGTGTCCCATTTTTTTTGTACCGATGAAAGGATTGACATATCGGGTAAGATCATCCTGGCTTTGTACACTTAAGGACCCAAGCAGGACTATTATTATCAGACAAAATTTTGTATGCATACTAATTTAGAATAGATTGATAAAAGGTATAGAGATACAAAGATATTCAACAAAAACTTCCTTGTACACTGAACGGAAATAAATTATTGTTATAGCAATAATTGAGGATAAAATGAGAAAAGTTGCTGCTGCTAAAATTCAAATACTTCTAAACCAAAAGCATTTGCATATTCTGATATACGACAAATAGCCAGAATATCAGAACCAGATCTGAACAGGTACCGTGGATATCCCTGGGTTGACAATTGCCCGATTTGATTTAAAGTCGGGTAATCGTAAACATTTATTTGTTTCTCCTGGGTAACACTTGCGAAAATTTTTGTACCGGATTGATTAAATTCAAAATCGGTAAAGGATAAGGTATTCACATTCGAAATTTGACCAATATAAACCATTGTGTGATTTGCATTATATAATACACCATCCCAGTGGGTAATTAAATATTCCTGTGCAGGAGAAATCTTAAATATGCTAGGACTTAATGGGTATGTTCCATGGTATGGGTCATCTTCTTCCTGAATGATAATACCATTTTCATCCACTTTATAATAATTCATATCTTTCGGTATTATCCAACCGATTATTTCAATAATTTCGTTCCCACCAGGTAAAACCCTTAATCTTCCATCATTAAAATCACCTCCTGTATCCTTTAAATCAAGCTCATCCCTTGAATACACGCGAAATGGTTTTGTTCCCGTTGAAAGAGGAAATATAGAGATGAATAATAAGCCATCCCCATTACTGCTTATACTTCGAACTGGATATCCAATCTGTAAGGTCTCTTGTAGCTCGAAATTACTCAAATCATAAATATATAAGTTGCCATCCTCAGAAGGTGCATAAAACTCCGGGCCAAAGCCATTGTCTTCAATATGAATATCACCGAGATCATCGGCTACAAAATGCTCCTGGACAACAGTATTGGTTTCATAATCAATTACAGACACTTTATTATCATTCAACCAATAAAACATACCTGTTTCATTATAAAACAAAGCCTGATCAATTCCTCCTAAAAAATAAGGTAATCCTGGAGCGTTTACTGTATTGCTTTTCCTGGAATAATTATCTATTGTGTAGGCCATTACATAATATCTAGCTGAATCGCAATAAGGGATTAAACTATCGGTATAGGTTTTGGTTTGATTATCCAGAGTAGCCAGTAATACCTCATCTTTATAAGAATTATTACCGGCAGGCCATCGATATACCTCATAGAAATGCACATCCGCTTTTTTATCATCCCAATTAAGAGTGACGTTAAAATCAGCATCTTGCTCATAACTAAGGGTTATTTCCCGTGGTGATTTGGTATTTATTAAAACCGTATCACCTGCGGAAATATTAACCTTATTTATTACCTCTACTCGGATGGAATGTTTAGATTCCGTAAGATCATGGGTACTAAATACTACATCACCGTTAGGATCAGGCAGAGAAGTACCTAAGAATCCGTCTCTGTTACTATACCAATTTACCGTTAATTGTTCCAGCGGTGTATAAGGGTCATCGATAACCGCATAAAAATCAATGTTTTCTCCAATTGCATATCCATCTCCCCATTCAGGGCTAACTATATGAGCAGACGGGAAAATACTAATACCCTCAATCAGGCTTATATTTAATGAGTTTTTTCCTTGCTTTACATCCAGTTCCATCACATTACATCCATAATTCTTCTTATAGGCATATACTTCATAAATTCCTTCGTTTATGGAGTCAAATTGAACCTTTCCGAATGCACTAACTTCAAGAATCTCAATAAATGGGTGCGTAACCACATATACTTCCCATGGAGTAGGACTTCCATAATTTTCAACAATAACTTCTAGTGTTGTTTTATCATCAGGTGGATCATCAGGTTGGTTTTTTTCCTTCACGCAAGAGATGCTAACTATCAATAACAGGAGAATACCAGGATTTAGATAATAAGATTTGATTTTGAAGAAACGATGTAAATAATATACCATCATGATAATTAAAGTAGGATGAATGATTCTTTCCTTTGTATTTGCCACTAATATAATACATTTATTCGGATGCCTTTATAGATTGATACAAAAAATCAAATGCCTATTTCGGTTGTGCTTGATTGTGGGAGAAACAGTAAAATAGGTTTGAGTGGATAACGGCTGCATTTTCTCCTTCGGTCCCCCTGAAAGAGGAGAAACCTCTCTCTATACCACAGAGTAATATGAATTGTTGGAATAGATTCAATTGATTAAATCGACTTTAAGAATGACTAAGGTTATCCCTCGCTAATGAGGGTATAAGATGGTTAAAATGCAATGAAGCTAAACAGACACATTGGTTGCAAAATACAAATCTATTTTATCAAAATTTTCTCTGTGTGTTTGCTATTGCCAATTTCAACTTGAATTAAGTATAATCCAGATTCTAATTCATTCACTGGCAAATTTAGGTTACTACCAGGGTTTAAATACCTTTGAATCAATTTCCCGTTTTCGTTATAAATAGTAACCTTATTTATCGTACTTTCTGCGTGTATAAATATTTCGCTACTGGTGGGATTTGGAAAAATATTCAACTCGAAAGATTTGTGATGTTCAGCAGTATAAGTTGTAACTTCATCAAAAACAGCATGAATGGTATCCAATAAAGGAGTCCCTGAAATCAACCCGGATCCAGGAGAGGTTTCCATATAATCGCCCGTAATCTCCCAGATGATTATCCCTTTTGCATTGTTATCTTTTACATAATGTGCTTTATAAGCAACAGATTCTGTGTCATCGAAGGTTACAAAGGTATTGATGGTATTTCCGAGTAAGTAAGGGCATTTTACCTGATCATCCCAGTGATAAGTAAACATGTCCATCTTTTTCATGATGTTATAGTACAAAGGTTGTCCTTCATCTTCCCAGAATGTAGCTCCATCATATCCAGTATGTGAGCCATAAAGCTGGGTGCAATTGGCGAGGGCTTTTCCATAAAAAGCAATTCCGATGTTAACCTTTTCAGCAGGCACATCAAATTCCTGGGTAAGTTTAGTAAAGGCTCCATCAAAACACCATTCAGGATCTCCAACTGCAGGAGAATACAAAGGTGTATGATGATTGCTTTCGGGATCCCATGAACCATGAAAATCATAGGTCATTAAATTGACCATATCAACAAAGGGTAAAACATCAGCCCATTCAACATATTCCATTCGCTCCTGAGAAGCACCAAAACAGGAGGTCAGCAGGTATTCCTGTCCGTTTATCATTTCCAGCTCATCGAGTGCCGCTCTTACATCCTGTAACAATAATGTAAAATTTTGTTTGTCAGCGGGAGATCCCCCATGGGGTTCGTAACCCGGATATTCCCAATCCAAATCAATGCCATCGAAATGGTACTGGTTGATAAGATCCACACAGCTGCTGGCAAATGTTTGCCTTTTAACCGGATCAGCTGCAATGGCAGGAAAAGTGTTTGAAAGTGTCCAACCCCCAATAGAGGGCAGTAGCTTAACACCTGCCTGATGAGCCAGGTAGGGTAAACTTTTGGTACTGTCGTGATGAGGATCCGGCCACCAGATCATTGGTCCCAATAAAAGGTTTTCATCAGCCCAGGCATCCGTTGAAACTATACTTCCATCTGCCAGAGGATTGAAAAACGCATAATTGATAACGGTATACTTTTCAAAAAGAATGGTTTCAGGATTAACCAGGTTTGCTCTGTCGTACCACTGCCAGTTAGGATAATAACCAACAATTTCTTTATCCTCCTGGCCAAATAAAACGAAAGAATAGAGAAACAGAATTCCGGAAAATAAATATTTTGTCATGTACCCAAATTTACAAAAACAAGCTCCGCAGTTGCCATTGAACAGGCAACATTCCTGAACTTCGGTATTAATCTGAAGTCACGTTAAATGACTGCTCACTAACAAGTTCATTGAATAAATAAACTTTCAAAGAATATTTACCTGGCTCCCTTTTCCCTTTTTTAATTGATATGGAAGCATTGATCAAAGCAGTTGATTTTTCAGGTGTTATACTATAAGATTTGGAATAAAAGCCTTTGCCATCAGGGCCGACCCAACGAAGTTTAACATCAAGCTCTTCTCCTTTAAATTCTTCAAGGTTGGAAACTTTAATTTGAGCCCGAACTTTATTCTTTTTGCCCAATTTAAAGGTTGTTCCCTGCCCTAATAACTTGCCACTTTTCTTACTTTTCTTTTTATACAACACCACATTGGTATTCACATTTGAATAGTCAAGAGGAGGCAAGAGTGAGAACGCTTTTTCACTAATGGATTTACCATATATGTTAACTACCACGAAATAATCTCCTACTTTCCTTTTCTCAGGATCAATGGAAAGTGTACTTGATATGGTTTCAGGACTATCAGTTATATCCACATCTATCCGTTTCCTGTAAAACGGGATCGTGTCCCCTTTAATATACCAATCGAAACGGTACAAAACCTCGTTCATTTTAAAATCAAAGGTATTGTCAAGAACAAATTCTGCTTTAACACTCCCTTTCTTCTGTTGCCTGAAAACAGCGTTGTCGGCAGATGCCTTTTTACCTTTACGTGATAGTTTAAGATTTTCTGTAAAAGCCTGTAAGTCGTACCCGGAAACATCAAATTCTGGCAGAACTTCGAATTTTTTTTCAGCTAATAATTCCCTGAAATAATACAGTCTGATTGTATAAATTCCTGCTTGTCTTGTATCAGGAGCAAGGGATATGGAACTAACCAACACAGAGGATGAATCTTCAAGCAAAAGGTCAATTTGTTTTGTATAAAAAGTATAGCCACTGGGACCGGTCCAGTCGAAGTGGAACATAAGTTCGTTTGAATTTGACAGGTTTCTGTTTCCAATTGAGGCTACTGCCCTTATCCATTCCTGGTCTGTAGCAACAAACTGATCACCTTCCCCTGTCAGGTCCCCGGATTTTTTATCAACTCTTCGGCAAGTTGTAAGATCGATGGAAATATCAGCGGTATCTTTCGCGGAATAAACTTTCAGGAATTCATTTTCAATTACCGGTTCTTCAACACGGCTGGTACAACCCAACATCAACAGAAGTAATGCTGCAAAAAGTAACAGAATATTTTTCTCAATGTGTTTCACAATAGCTTAAATCATTCGGATGATATAATTTTTACTTCGTCGTTTTACTCCGTAAAACCATATGCAAAGTGGTAACATAACCAATAGCATGACAAGAACACCTACCAGGGAGGCCATAACCTCTCCTTCACGGTAATAGATCCCGATACGTTTTATGAATACACCCATAAATCCAAGATGCACGGCATAAAAGAACAATGGCACCTTGCCTGGTATGGTGAATATTCTTAACAACCAGGGAGCCACCCTTCCAATGGCAATAAAAAGGCTTACCATCGTGACCACCGATGCAAAAAACCAAAGGTTCATAAATAAGCTGGGCGGGTATTTTTGATCCACCAAAAAGGAGTATGAACCAAAATCGGAGAAATTCCAAATGTTTCCATATCCCCTATCCAATCGGATGACTATCGCAAGAATGAAAGCTGTTGCTGCTATTCCTAATCCCATTAATATTCTTTGTCTGTCCGTCTTCCAGATCCTTAACCAGCCGTTGGCCATAACAGATCCCAGTATAGCCAGTGCAAACCAAGGGATGACCGGGTATTTGTTAAATTTACCCGAGTCGATGAATGTTTGCATCAGGAAGAGGTGCCAGCCGTTTTCAGTATCGTATTGAATATCTAATAAAAACGGGTGAACCAATAAAAGGATAATGGCAATGCCTAATCTGAAATACCATTTCCAACGAATGATAAAGGTCAGGAAAATCATTGAGATCCCAATGGTGGCAATAATTCCCAGGTGCCAGGGTTTAAATTCACTGAACCCTCCCCATGAGGAGTTGACCCAGGTCATTTGTACAATAATGAGAAATATTCCTCTCTGGATCAGATGCCAGCGTGCAGTCCAGTCGGCAACACCTTTGTCGACACGGCGGTTATATGCCCACCAAACCATTGCTCCTGCCATCATAAGGAAGCCGGGTGCACACAGGTATCCGGCATATCTTAAAACAAACTGCCCCCAGGTAGGGAATAAAGGATCAAGTGGATCAAGGTGTTTCCAGACGGAATTGAGGTAATAAGAACTATGCCCTAAAAGCATCAGAACACCAACAAAACCACGAAACTGATCAATATAATCAAATCGAACACGCTTATTGTTGATGCCTCTTTTTGTTTTTTCTTTTTGTTCGCTCACGAAGTCCTTGAAATAAAGTGAATGTGACTGCTGATTTATCTTTACGGTTTTCTGATTACTATCAAACCTTCGTCTTCATCAGCCATATACACATAATCTTCATCCATTGTCAACCCTAATGAGAACTCCGAATCAACCTGACCTATAATTGAAGGACTTGAGGGATTGGAAACGTCAATGATTTGCAATCCTCCCATCTCAACTGTCAAGAATACTTTATTGTTATCATACAAAATTTCCTTGGCATAACCTCCGCCATCATAGCTCCCGATTACGCGGATATTGTTTGTATCGGCATAATTTACCACTTGCAATCCTGAAGTACCGCATGCCATAAATGCTATGGATTCTTCCTCCAGAAGTGCTAATGATTCGGCATAGCCAGGTGTATCTCCCCAACCAACTTTCCGGTAAACTCCATAGCCTTGCTCAAAATTGGAAATATCATACATGGATAAACCCATTTCACCGGAAGCTACCAGTAAATAAGCACTGTCGGATGTAGTTACCATATCCATTGCATAACCTGAAGTATAAAGCCCTCCTCTGATATCCGGCCAACCAGGAACGCTTACATCGGCAATATTAACTCCTTGCTCGCTTACCGCAGTAAAGATCCAGTCGCCCATAATGTGTAAGTTTTTCGCTGGTTTCATGTTCAGGTTTGATACAGTGGTATATGGTTCCGCTGGATCTTTAACATCCACAACGCTTATCCCAAAAGAACCTGCTGCCAAATAAACGATGCTATCTTTCATTGAAATTTTTGTTGAATATCCACGAACACCTTTAGTAAGTGTTGAAACTTCTTCGGGATTTACAGGGTCAGTAACATCAACGATCATTAATCCGCCTTCACCTTGTGCAATGTATAATAAATTGTCCTTTATTATCACATCCTGTGCATAGCCAGAGGTTACAAACTTCTTAATTATTTTATAGCCACCATCATCAGGTGTTAAGGAATCAGGGTCACTGGGTTTACCACAACCTATCAATAAAAAAAGGCTTGCAATTGTTACAACAAATAAGCTTCTCATTTTCATTTTAGTAATTTTTATCTTTTATTATTTTTTTTATTTCATTTATAATTTCGGGATTTACAGCTTTAGTTTATAGCTGAATTCAACTCCGAACACATTCTGAATATAGTCCTTCTCATCTGACACATATTCAGAGTTTATGGGTGAAGTTGTCCGAGTATCCCTGTACAGCCAATTGTAAAATGCTTTCACTGACATAGATTTATTAAGCCTGAGGCTGTAAGTAAAATATAACCTTCTGTTATTATCTACCCTACCTGCATGCAGCAAGTCTACCTCTACAGGATGATTTTTCACATAAAACCTGTCCATGATGCTAAGCTTAGCACTAAAACTATGACTCTTTTTCATCACTTTCGGGAGGGTCCACAACAGGCCAACCACAAACCTGTCTTCAACGTAACTTGCATCGGGCCCGTGGTTACTTTCAGCGGTTTCACCTACAATTCTTTCATCGTATCCTTTTGCATCTGAGGTTACCCAATCGTATCCAAGTTCCAATCTTAGCTTTTTAAATAAGGGCTGATAAAAATCCATCCCATACATCCAGTTATCACTGTCATATACGTTATATTCCGCATTATGGTAATAAGGTGAATAATAGACAGAAAACTTAAGCCGAGTTTTCTTGAAAAAATACTTCTGGATATAAAAGCCATAATTATCTTTTGAGAAAATATAACTGGTATATGCTCTGGGATCACTATAACCATATATATCTGCATAGTATTTATCCCTAAAATCGCGTACATAAAACTCAGGGATATAACTGTACAAGAATTTGAAACTTATTCTTTTTGGCAGGTATTGCCTAACACCAATGCCATAACTTTCCCAGGTTTTAATATCATTTACAGCATAGGTTCTCCGTGCAGCATCGATATTAAAAACCGTTTTCCTTTTCTTAAAAAACTTGTGAGTTAATGTGCCGTTAAAAGCTGTCAATATGATGAGATCATCATAAGTTTCGATTTTAAACCTGCCTTCATCTTCCCGGTTCATGAACCTGTCCAGGTACTTTTCCGAGTATTTCAAGATATTATCATCATAAGAAGCACCAAGCCGGAAAGACATCGCTATTTCAGGTTTCTTCTTTTTCTTTTTGGATTTCTTCTTTTCCTGAGCCAATGCTTCTCCATTCATTACCAACACGAATGCCATCAAAATGAATAATCCGGTTTTCAGGATGGAAAGCAAGGTTTTTACTGTTATTTTCATTTATTACTTATTTATTCAAATTCATTTAATCAGCCAATTATGAGCATAAAAGTTATTCTTCATTGGAAACATCTTTCTCCGGAAACAATATCCTGCCCAATACAGTGCTCTTGTCCTTGTCGAGCGGAGTGACTTCATAAATATGTTTTCCTTTTGGAACATTGATCACGAATTCACATGCTTTACCAGGAATTAATTCAGTATTTTCTCTGTACATTGTTATTTCAGAACGCCTGCTACTTAACTGGTAAGTATTGACTATCCTGCTGTCCTCCTTCACCTGTACACGATAGTGAATTCTCCCTTTCATGTGGTAATGGTTCTCAATACGGGTAAGCACCCTTAATTGAGTAGGTCCGATAATTTTTATTTTTAAGGGTTTGTTAATGGAGAACCTGTAATAGGTAGAGGTGCTTTCCCTTGTGATCAGGTCCACAGGTTCAGAAGGAACCATTGGGGAGAAAGCGATCCAATCCATCTTTTTAGCTTTTGTTGGTGTGAACCGGTACCTGGATGCAACCGGCATTTGCCCAGCTGCTGCTTTTAGTTCAATGGTATGGTTCCCCCTTCCGAGCTCTATTTCAAAATCTCTTAGCTGCCCGGGGACGCCAAGTGTACCTTTAAAGTAGGTAGATTTTGATGAGCGCCTGACAGATTTATAACTTTTACTAATCTCTTCAGCACCGTTAACTGTGTACTTAATTTGGTAATTGATTTTTTCATCTTCGCCAGGGACAAACCTTCCCCTGGTCATTACCCTTAATATACCAGGTCCCCTCACATTAATAACTGAGGCTTCTTCGCTATCAAGAGAATAATAGGAACGTGATTTTCCTGAGATAACATGCGTCACTTTTTTCTGGAAATTAACTGGCTTCAAGTATTTTACCTTACTGGCAGTCTGAGCCAATATTCCTGAACTAAAGAGGATGAACATCAGCAGGATTAATTGTATTTTTTTCATTTCCCCTTATTTATATTTGATTGATCATTTTGTTATTATCATATCACCGGAATATCATCGGTATCATTTTTTGACTTTCCCTGATTTCCTGTGGCCGGGACAACATCTGTTCCCAGTTGATGATTCTTCTTTTCTGCAAAGTAAACTAAAACTACGATAACTACTAAAAACAAGGTAGCAATAGCAGTAATGGTTACGTTGTATTTTTTTTGAATAAAAATTCCTCCTTCACCTGGCTCTGGTAATGGAACAGGGCTTTCAGGCAATCCAAATTCTTCAGCAAGTTGAGTAATGTTTAAAAGATGAATTATGGGTATCTCCATCTGTCCCATTTGAATGATCACTCCTTTTACAGGAAAATTCTGCATAGGCAAAAATTCAGTTAATCCAGGAGGAATTAGTTTTCCATTTATAGTATTTCCCAGGCTGGCAATTCCACCCCCAACATTGATAAATCCTTTGATGGGTTTGTTTCCACTATTATCCTCGTAAATTTCAAGCCTTCTGGCAATGCTCTTTTCAAGGTGTTTTTCATCAATAAACTCAATGCCATTTCTTTTAATGGCTTCCCTTATGTACTCTCTACCTTGCGGGCTAAGGCCTCTTCCAACATCAAATCCTCCACCAATAGATGCTGCAACAGATTTGGTCCTGAACACCTTGGATGAGTACAATACTTCTTCCATATCCAGCCATGTAAAATAAGGATCATTGGCCCCGTAATTGGAAGCACCTACCGAAGTAATTACTATTGGATTTAATTCTAATGTTTCAAGGGCTGCCATTACAGATAGGTTCATTCCCGGAAAAGATCCGGTAAAGGCAACTGCCACATTATCACCCTGTTCTAACTCTGCGTCTTTAAGATACTGCACAATTACTGCCGCAAAATTCGGATTAGTAGCTGTAAGTTTGGATTCAATGTATCCCCGGTCCGTAGTAACCAGTGTATATTCCTGCCCGATTAATGCCGTTTGATTGGGATCGTTGACCACATCAACAAAAACACCTTTTTCCAGGCGGTATTCTTTCAATTGTTGTGCAGCACGTTGCGACAATTGTGCAGCTTCAAGTTTCTCTTCATACCACTCCTGTTTAACATCCAGTTTACTGTTCTCAACAGCAATAAATGCCATTAGGGACAAGAGAGATAATACTGTGAGTACGATATTTGATTTTGCTCGAAACTTATACATCTTTATATGGTCATTTGCTATGCGTCATTTGCTGCGCGTTATTTGTTGTCATTTGTTGCGCGGTATTTGTTGTCATTTGCTGCGCGTTATTTGTTGTCATTTGCTGCGCGTTATTGTTGTCATTTGCTGCGCGTTATTGTTGTCATTTGCTGCGCGTTATTGATAGCTAATTGCTGTGTTATATATATAAATATGTTGACACATTATGTGCTATATGAAGCTTTTTTACCTATAGAATTTATATAATTGTTCAACTTAATACCGATCGTATCCAACTTGTCCATCATTTCTTTATAGTTCTGATCATCTAATAAGCCTCTATTGTTTGCCTTTGTAAGCCAGGTTTTAGTTTCAAACAGTGAACCTCTTGAATAATAGCTGAAATTTTTAGCTTCCTTATAATGGTACCTTCCCAAACCCTCACTTAAATTTGCTGCAACTGAATCAATAGCTCTAACAAATTGTTTTCCAATTGTATCCATTGCAAAAATATTCCATTCATTCACTATTTTCCAGATGTCTTCACCAATTTCCATTGATAACTGATAAACTTTAAATTCTTCTAATTTCATTACCCATCCTCCAAAATTTTTTAATGGTTAATTTTAAACTATACTACTTTGGTTTATTCTTTTCACAATTAATGACAATCAATGACTAAAAATTGCCTAATTTCTATTTACAATATTTTATTTCAATACAAATTCAAAATTTCAAATTGATTCTATTGCGGGAGTAATGCTCCTGCAAAGAATAATATTAATATCAACCTAACCAGAACAGAAGAAACAAACAATACACTAATGGTTCTGAATATACCTTGTTTTGCAAACCAGTGGGCGATCAATCCTGGAATTACCCAACCAACAGCTTGCAATTCAAGGGTAGTCGTTCCCAAATCAACCTTTAAAAAGTACCTGGAAAAATTGGCGAGTAAACAGCCAATCAACAATGCGAGTACCATCTGACGACGTCCATAGAGGAACGTATAATTTCCCAGGACTTTAATAATTAAGTAAGTCACTAAACTCACCACCAGTATTCCAGCCAGTCTGTCCGGGTGTGCCAGTTGAAGGGCGATGTACCCGGGGACAACTATTCCCCCGGCAGCAAGCCCGAAAACCTCGTAGGAGAGCAGGCTTAAAATCAAACCTAATGTAATTGCTAATTCAATCATTATCTATGTTGTGCTTCTGTTTTCAAAAAATTCAGCAGTTTCGGCACCCATGCCACCCATATTTCCAATGGCAACTATGGTTGATTTATGATCCGTAACGGATAACACCTCTTCAAAAACTTTAGCTGGTGTTGTCCATCCAAGGTTTATGATCTTTTTCCTGGGCATTCCGAAATTTACGGTCATGGCTTCAACTACATCAGTTGACTGGCCAATGAGGATTACACGGTCCGCTTCATCTGCCAGTTTCTTTCCTACCATCTCTGCCAGTTGTTTGGCCCTGTCAAGCCTGTCCTGTCTGGTATTAAGCAAAACGATCCTTACGCCATCAAATCCAATTTCATCACGAATTTTTTGCCATACCATTAGGGTGGAATCAGGATCATTGGCAGCAAATGCATTGTAAAACACCAATTCTTTTTTAAATGCTTCTACTTTATAGCCCCTTAATGCTCCTGCATCAGGAACAGCTGTGTACATTCCTTTTAAAGCTGTTTCACGATCAACTTCAAGATGCTCACACACAGCAAGGGCTAAAGCAACATTCTCTCTGTGTTCAATATAACTGAAACCCTTCATCTCTTCTCGGCTAACTTTATTGTGGTTTGTGAAATGAGATTGGGTATTTTTTTTATCAGCCATATTTTTTAATGTATCCGGAATGATATTCTCGGCTGAGAACAAGAGTTTGTTCTTTGGAATTGTACGTCCAAGCGTTTCAGCAATTTCCGGTAAAGTATGCCCCATTACATCCACATGATCAAGACGAATATTCGTCATTACACTAATATTCGAATGTATCATATGCTTTTCAGTAATGGTTTGATACTGGGGCTGTAAAGCCATGCATTCCATTACAAGAGCATTCACTTTACGTGAAGCTGCATACTTAACTATTGATAGTTGTTCAATGATGTTGGCGTCTGATTTACGGTGGATGTAGGTTTCCGTTCCGTCTTCAATGATAAGCCTGGGAAAAGTACCGGTAACCTTTACAATTGTGGAAACACCTCCTGCTCTTAAACCTGCACCTATTAACCTGGTAACACTGGATTTACCCCGGGTTCCGTTGATATGAATCCTTATGGGTATGGAGGAGATCCTCTGCTGATGTAAATAGTATTCGATTAAACCCACAATAGCAGCAACAATAATAATGACAAGTAAAATATAAAAACTGTACATCGTTATTTATTGGTTTCCT
This sequence comes from uncultured Bacteroidales bacterium, assembly GCA_964421215.1. Taxonomy (GTDB): domain Bacteria; phylum Bacteroidota; class Bacteroidia; order Bacteroidales; family JAADJA01; genus JAADJA01. Next base: position 92,664 of record CAYQWA010000012.1, read on the forward strand.
CCATTTTACTTTATCTGATCATTTTAATTGCCTACTATAATATTCATGATTGCAAGCTTAAGAGATGCAAGACCTCAATAATACTGATTCATAAGACTTTCCTCTTCTTAAGAATTTTTGCCTTTAGTCAGTTTTGACTAGCCAATCCTGAATACAGAATTAGTAATTCCTCATCTGGATATCAAGGCCTGACTTAATCAAAAAAGCATGATTTTCATCTTGCAAAAAAAACTATTACAGTTACCTCATTAAGAACATCTTCCTTGCGGTTGTGTAATCATCGGCGTTTAAACGATAAAAGTACACACCTGAATCTACCCGTTTTCCATCGTTATTCAATCCATCCCATACAACCGTATAGCTTCCCTTCTTTTTCATGCCAGTCTCTAGTGTTCGAACAAGTTGTCCATTAATGTTATAAACATTAAGTGAAACATGAGACGTGCCCGGGATACTATATTTGATGATTGTACTCGTACTAAATGGATTTGGATTATTTTGTTCCAACAGATAACTTTTCGAACTTACTAAGTCATTTTCTTCAACACCAACCTGGAGGTTTTCAAATGGTGGTTGAGTAGTAAATTTTACAGCAAAATTTTCTTTAACATGAGTTGCAGTAGGATGATATTCCAAATCAAAGCAATATTGAAGTCCATCATTTTGACTATGATTTTCGATACCTATTGTCATATCTTCCGGATTATCGACTCTTCTATACTGGAAAATGATCTCTCCATCACCGGTTTCTGTGGTGTAGTGATCCGGGTCAAGAAGTATTGCCTGAAACACTTCTTTGTGAGGTTCAAGCAAAGTATCGTTATGGCCGACACTATCCCATTGAATGATATAGCGATGGTTCGCTGCATCGTTGTAATAATAAACCTGGCCGTGTACTATTCCCAGATCATAAAGGTCATCCCAGAAAGGTGCGGCCATACTATTTACATCATCGTTATTTGGCAGTCCTGTATTGGCAGATGCAGTTTGAGTTCCAGGTCCGAATGCGATCCAGCCATCGGTACTGATCCTTAATTCTGTATAATCAATCCCGTAATATTTAAAGGTGAAAGGTATAGTTTTCGCAACTGTATAATCACTGATTCCCATAGGAACAGTGATTTCAGTCCCGATTCCTGTAAGCTCAACCCAGTTGTATTCAGGAGTTTGATCATAGAATGCGTCATCACTTGAATAAGCATAATATCCGTAATTGTCAGGACCGGTATAGTCGGTTGGAATTTGAGTAGCTACCGGAACCTCAACAACATCAGAGGTTTCATATGGATAATTTCCATTTTCTGTTGATAGTTCCAGGTTAAATTCAACAAGGTATCCTGTCGGGCAGGATTCATCCAGGGTAACACTAAAGAGATCGTCCCAGTTTACAGCTACATCAGCTGTATCAATTGTACCAAAAGAGCCATTGGCATCATTTATTGTGATGTATGGGTCTGAGGATGTTAATTCTCCAACCACATCCGGAGCTTCGTCCATACCATTGTTCTTTATGCAAAAGGCAAGGTAAACAGTTTCACCTGGATCCATCCTGTAATCTTCATTACCGGTATTATAATCGATAGGAACAACATAGGTCCAATCAAGTATACATCCCACAACTTCAACAGGAATTTCATAACTCCATGAATTGGATCCGCTGGTAATGTCAAGTTCAAGAATTACTGTTTCCCCTACAGGACATTCAGGTTTAATATAAAACTGAAACGGATTACCTGCGTTAGAATTTCCTGCACCAAGATTACCAAAACTAATGGCTGATGTGGTAATTATCTCCACATTATCAGGATCAGCAGTTGACAAGGTTGCCTCAACATTGTTTGCTGAAGTTGTACCCCAGTTTTTAAGTGTAAAGGTAATGTTGCAATTCTCATTTGGATTAACCAGGCCATCTGTATTTCCATCTAAATCATCAATAACAGGTTCTCCAAAAGGTTGTACATATACCTGAGGTTGTTGAACTTCAATGGTTTCCTGGTAAGGATAAACATTTCCTCCACGTACAGTTAGGACAAGGGTTTCTGGAATTGCCGTTTCAAAATCAAGAACAGCAACACCTGATGAATCAACAACACCTGTAACGAATAATTCTTCACCGGTCAAACAAACTTCTGCACCTATTGCAGGCGATCCGGATGAAACAAAATCGACAGAAAGTTCAAGGTGATTGCTTCCTACCGTTATGTTTGTTTCATGATCAACGTCAACATCCAAGGGTATATCTTTCCAGATGTGTATACTTGGATCACCCAGTGTACAAAATACCCTGGAATGGTATTCAACCTGGTAAATTCCGCCAAATACATTATACATGTATATTTTGCCTCGCATCAATGCCTGGCCTGGTGTATCCATACCTTCCCAGAACATACCGGTATAGATTCCTTTATCTATTCTATTGTTATAAGTGGTATGTGTATTAGATGTTGGTCCTAAAAAGGCAACACCTCCTCTTGGTTCAGAGAGCGAACCCATCTGTACCCATTCTTCTCCAAAGCAATTTCCTCCCCAGGTATCAAACATGGCCACTCCACAACCGATGCTTGTCACAAAAGTGAATTTCTGTCCATTATTCAGACTACTTACATGAGATGTAGTAAAGTTGTAACAACTAGCATTCCAGCCATCACTCCAACCTTCTCCGCGGTAATTCAAATAACTTCGGCCATTATTTATAGCTCCTACAATATCCTGCACATCGTATGTACAACCTGCGCCCCAGCTGTTACCATCACTCATCATGGTATCAACCTTTATAAAATCTCCGTCATCCAGCATTAATGTTGCTGCATATCGTTTGGTTGTAACCTGTGATGGATATGCATTGTTTGAAGCGCAAAGGCCTGATTTGAACCAATTCGTTTCATCCACATATGGAGTTTTTTCATACAACATAAATTTGTTGATCATCACTTCCATTCTATAAACACCCTGATTGGTAAATCGACCAAACATCATATCAGGGAAAAAATCGTTCCCTTCAACTTCAACAAAATAATCTTCATGAGCAAAAGAATAATCGTAAGTAATAATCTTTTTAGGAAAGTAGCCTTCATCTCCAACACCCAACACATAAGTAGGTGGGTCCTCCCAGTTAAAATAAGCATCTGTAATATGATCTTTTATAATATCAGGATTGTTTGCATTGGCGTTGATATCGCTGAATGGAGTAATAACTATATCCGTACCGCTTTGACGCTTCCACTCGGCATAGGTCTCGAAGGCATCAAGATACAAATCATCCATAATGCAAAGCATTACTTCTTTTCCTTCTTCCTTACCACCATATAGATTATCTAAAACAGACTGGTAATTAAAAATAAAACTCCTGTATATTTTTCCGAATGAAGGGGCGATTTTCTTTTTTGGTGCCAGTTTAGGATTTACTACCTCACCTTTTCCATAATTAACTTTTACTGTGATGGATGATACCACCTGCAGCTCTTTACTAACCGGATTATACCTTACAGGATATACAGCAACACGTGCAATACGAAAATCACGGAATATTGATGGAGGTTCAACATTTGCCCTCATTTGCGGATACATTGCATCCGATTGATAGGCGGCTTTGTTTTCAATATAAGGAGATGCGGGTTTACCTTCGATCCAGCTTTCACGGGCAGGTGGCAAAGAGATGTTTTCAAAGGTTTGAATTTCTCCCTCTTCGATCACCTCAACTGTTAAAGCAGCCTGATCAGGCACAGCCAGAACATTTGCCATGTAGGGTACTTCTGGAGAACCCGGGTCAACTGTAAAAATATCATTTAAAAGGTCAACTGTTTGATAGGTTTTCCCTTCCGTTAAGAATTCAGTCAACTCAAATCCTGAAATATCGAATTTTATAATGGTACTGTTATCATCGTCACTAAGTAATGTAACCTGGGGTGGTTCGGCTTCAGATTTATTATTGTCAACCGGTACCCAATCAGCCAAAAGCTGGCCTGGAATTAATGCTAATACAAAAACGAATAAGAATAAATTTTTAATCATGATGTTTACTTTTATATGTAAAATCTTAGCAGCGTGGTTCAACCTGAATACTAGATTTTCTTTGACATTTTTTTACTAATGTTTTCAAGACAACGAAATTATGCAAATAGTTGCCTTTAAACCCTATTCGAAAATTTTGTCAAATATACAGAAATGTTATTATTATTTTATTTACTTCGTACTGGAAGTTGCTATTGATATATGTCAGGATAAGACCGGTTATTCTTCTATCCAGCCAAGGTTTGAATCTTCCTTCATATCAAAATCACGAATGTAAGGTTTAATGTCCAATAAAGGTGTACCATTGAGAATATCCAGGCCGTGTGTATATATTCTATTCCCTTCTATTTTCTTGATCCTTGTAACTGTTAATCCTATCGGATTTACCCGGTTTGGAGTTCGGGTAGCAAACATCCCTACTTCCTTTCCTTTTCCACGTGGTGGAATAATAAACATTCGCGGAGGTTTTTTCTGTTTATGGATGTGGAATATGATGTAACAATAATTTAATTTATCCAGCAAATACAGTCCATCGGTAAATTGTTCCTGGAGCTCAATGTAAAACTCCCCTTCGGCCTCCTCATAATTTGTGTAAGGTGCATCGTCTTTATAAGGGGTGTGTATCGTTCCAATTTGCTGTAATTGTAATTCCATTGGATAAAAACCTGGATCATTGATTATTTTTATCGGAAAAGGAAATCATGAAAACATTAATCAGGTTATTCGCAATTTACCTGAAGAAGTAAAAGCAAAGTTTTACTAAGTTCCCAGCTTCACTTTCATTTCTTTCATGGTTTGCCCTGCATCATGAGTTCCAAATATCCCTGAACCGGAAACAAATATGTCAGTACCTGCATCAGATACTTCTTTAATGTTCTCCAGCTTTATTCCGCCATCTACTTCTACTTCAATGTGGTTAGCATTTCTATCGTTTAACAACTGGTTTAACCTCCTTAATTTACCAATACTGCCCGGAATAAAACTCTGGCCACCAAAACCCGGATTCACTGACATAATCAGGATCAGATCAAGGTTATCCAACACTTCCTCAATGGCTGATAAGGGCGTATGAGGATTTAAGGAGACGCCTGCTTTTATACCGTGTGATTTGATTTTCTGAAGCACCCTGTGCAAATGAGGACAAGCTTCAGCATGTACAGTCAGGTAATCTGCACCGGCTTTGATAAAAGCATCAACATAATCCCCTGGATTTTCAATCATCAGATGGACATCCAAGGGGAGGTCAGTAACTTTATTAATGGCATCCACAACCAATGGACCTATGGTAATGTTGGGAACAAAGTGGCCATCCATTACATCGATGTGCAGCAAATCAGCTCCACCTTTTTCAACCATAAGAACATCCCGTTCAAGATTGGCAAAATCTGCTGAAAGTAGTGAAGGAGCGATCTTTTTTTGTTTCATCATTATTTCTTGCTTTGTTCTTTTAACCATTTGTACCAATCTTCCATACCTTCACCAGACTTTACTGACAGTTCGAAAAACTTCAAGTGGTGGTTAACCTGTAATGCATATTCTTTTGCTTTTTCCATGTCGAAATCAAGGTATGGCAGCAGATCCGTTTTGTTAATGATACAAATATCTGAAGACTGGAACATGGTCGGGTATTTAATGGGTTTATCCTCGCCTTCTGTGGTACTAATGATTACAACACGAGCTGCCTCACCAAGATCAAATAATGAAGGGCAAACCAAATTTCCGACATTCTCAATTACCAGGACAGAATCATTTTCAACTTCAAGCTGCTTTACTGCTTTATTGATCATATCAGAATCAAGGTGACAACCGTTTCCGGTATTTACCTGAACGACAGGAGCACCTGCTTCGTCTATTCGGTTTGCGTCGTTCATGGTTTGTTGATCACCTTCGATCACATAAAATTTGATCTCCTTTCCCAGGTCTTTGATGGTTTTTTCCAACAGACTTGTTTTACCAGAACCCGGTGAACTAACAAGGTTGAGGGCGAGAATATTTTTGGCTTCAAAATAACCCCGGTTCCTTTCTGCCAACAGGTTATTTTTTCCAAGAATATCCTGTTCAACTTCAATCTCTTTTTCGTGCGAATGGTCATGATCCACGTGGTGATGATGATGAGCGTGGTCGCCATGGTGGTGATGGTGATCATGATCATGTGTATGGGTGTGGTCCCCGTGTTCATGATCGTGATCATGGTCATGATCATGGCCGTGATTGTGAGCGTGGTCGTGAGCATGAATATGAGATTGACCATCATGATCATGATCATGTTCATGAGAGTGAGTATGTTCGTGATTGTGTTCTCCCGTTTGTTCCTGTCCGGGTCTTCTGATTGTTACGCCATCCCCATGGCCGCATCCGCAGTTATCACACATTATTTTTTGATTTACGAGTTACAAAATAGATTTTCGAATAAAGATTTTCGATTTTTGAATTTCTCTGCAAAGGTATTTATTATTCTGCTTTTAGTGACTTTACTTTTAACTCTCTTCCCTGGATAATATCACAAAAAGGGTTTCCACATTCGGGGCAGGGAGCGAACAAATCATCCACATAAAATTCATGCTGGCAGGCAGAACAGGCAGCTTTAGCAGAAATCGAATTAATTTTCACTTTTGCATCCTTTAACATGCTACCCTGAACAGCAGATTGCATTGCAAATTCTAATGCCTCAATAACAACTCCTGATTGCGAACCTATATCCAGTTCAATCTCGTTAATTATTGAAGCATTGTTGGCTTTCGCATTTTCTTCTGCGATCTCTATGATGTTCATTGCTATTGATAGCTCATGCATTATACCGGTTCTTTAGAAAGTCATTCCCGCATCAGCGGGAATCGCTTTAGTTAAGTGTATCATATAAATCCTTCCATTCAGGATTAAACTCAGTAATAAGGTCATTTTTCCACTTCCTGTTCCACTTCTTCATTCTTTTTTCCCTCTTTATCGCATCATTAATGCTAACAAAGTGTTCATAATAAACAAGCCGGTCAACATTGTATTTAAAAGTAAATCCTTTATTGAGTTTTGACTTATGTTCATAAATCCTTCTCTTCAGATCATTTGTAACACCAATATACAAAACACTATTTGTTTTACTAGCTAGGATGTAAACATAATAGTTCTTATTCCACATAGCCTCTAACTTTATCAGATGCCCGATTGCTCGGGCATGACGCTACGAAATCACTTTTGTCAGCAAATCCTCGGCAACTGCTCCCCCGCCAACATATCAATAATTCTTCTTCCTCCAATGCCTGTGGTTAACCATGCTTTTCCCTGGTGATCGTCGACTACTTCCCCAATAATGGCCGCTTCCTTACCCAGTTCATTTTTTCTCAGAACAGACACCACTTTCTCGGCATCATCTGCATCGACAACCATAACTACTTTCCCTTCATTGGCTACATACAAAGGATCGAAACCAAGTAATTCACACATTCCCCTCACATTTTCATTTACTGGTAATGCATCCTCCTCAATCTCAATTCCATAGTTTTTGCTCACTGCCAGTTCGCACAATACCGTTGCCAGACCTCCCCTTGTTGCATCGCGCATAAAATTTATTTTATCTGATACTTTAAGTGCATCTGCGATTAAATGGTTGAGGCAGGCACAATCAGACTGAATATCAGTTTTAAAGCTGATCTCTTCCCTGGCAGCCATGATACACATGCCATGGTCAGCAACAGTCCCGTTGACAATGATCTTATCACCAGGTTTTATACTTTTTCCGGTTCCAATTCCGATATATTTATCCTGTATTTCACCAACACCGGTTGTGTTTATAAAAACCTTATCACATTTACCCCTGTTCACAACTTTGGTATCTCCGGTTACGATAGAAACACCTGCTTTTCTGGCCTCGTCGGCCACGGATTTAACAATCAGCTCCAGGTCTTTGAAAGGCAATCCTTCTTCAATAATAAAGGATGTACTTAAATAGAGTGGCATTGCTCCCGACACTGCCACATCATTCACAGTTCCTGCAACGGCCAGTTTACCTATGTCTCCTCCCGGGAAAAAAATGGGGTCAACAACAAATGAATCAGTAGTAAAAGAAAGGTGCTGTGAATTGATCTTTAAGACAGCAGCATCAGTTTGCTCGTCCAGAATTGAATTTGAAAAATGTCTAACAAACAATTTGCTGATCAGTTCATGTGATAATTCACCACCGCTACCATGTCCAAGTAATATATTTTCTTCCATTGATATTGATCTTTCTATTCACGATTGTATTTATAATACGCATGGCAGGATCCTTCGTGGGATACCATACATGCTCCTACCGGATTGCTTGGAGTACAGGCCTTAGCAAATAATTTGCAGTCTTTTGGATTTTTTATGCCTTTCAAAATCTCACCACAAATACAGCCTTTGTCCTCGCGGGTAGGTTCCACTTCTACCGGTATTTGCTTTTCAGCATCAAAACTGGCATATTTTTCACGAACAGCCATACCGCTTTTTGGCAGAACACCAAATCCACGCCACCAGTCATCCCTCATTTCAAATACCTCTTCGAGCATTTGCTGGGCTTTCACATTTCCTTCTGGTTTAACTACCCGCTTGTAGGCAATTTCAACTTTCTGTTCGTTGTTTTCAATTTGTTTTACAAGCATGTAAATAGCCTTTAGCAAATCCACAGGCTCAAATCCTGATACCACAACGCCCAATCCGAATTTCTCAGGAATACTTTTATAAATGCCTGTGCCTGTAATGGTACTTACATGTCCGGGTGCGATATAACCGTCGAGTTTTACCTCATCATCAATCAAAGCTTCCATTGCCGGGGGCATGACTTTGTGTGAACTGTAGAGGTAAAAATTCCGAATTCCGGCCATTTGTGCTTTTATCACCCCTGCTGCTGAACTTGGTGCAGTCGTTTCAAATCCAATCCCTAAGAAAACTACTTTTTTAGTTGGATTGTCTTTTGCAATTTGCAAGGCATCCAAAACAGAATATACAATCCTGACATCGGCTCCTTTTGCTTTTTCCTTGTCGAGAGAAGAACTTGAACCTGGAACACGGATAAGATCACCGTACGTGGTAATGATTACATCCTCCAGCCGGCAAAAAGCGATGGCCTGATCAATGTATTTTCTGTCGGAAACACAAACGGGACAACCCGGTCCAGAGATTAGTTTGATTGTCTCCGGCAATAAGGATGGGATCCCGAACTTCTGGATGGACATCGTGTGCCCCCCACAAACTTCCATTAAGGAGACCTGTTTTGTAGATATCCTATTTATTTCACCGATTAGTTTGTTAACCAGTTCTTTGTTTCTATACTCGTCTATGTATTTCATGATTAGTACTTAAAGTGCCTAAAGTATTTACAAGTGCCTAAAGTATTTACAAGTGCCTAAAGTATTTACAAGTGCCTAAAGTATTGTAGTGTCTTTGAATTATTAATTCCTTAATTTAGTTTATTGCTTATTGATGTAAAAATTGCAAGTAATTCCTCTGCTTCCTTGAATAGCAAATCAGTTTTATTATTATCAATCCACTTCAAAAATCTGATAATTTTTAACCAATACACTGTTTCACTTGACTCACTTTCACATATTTTCATTTTATTTTTAAAATCTGCTTTACTTCTAGCCCTGTTAGCTTCATGATAATTAGCCCCAATACTTGTTCCGGCTTTTGTAATTTGTGTCCTGATAACTTTGGCTTCATTAGTGTTTGGCAGTTTTGCTGATAATTGGACTATTCGAACTCCAAAGAGTAAGGTTCTTTCTTCAAGCTGTTTTGCGAACTCTTTATTCTCCATAGCAAATAAACTTCTCGGTTCAAGCAACTTTAAATACTCTAGGCATTTTAGTCACTTTATGAACTTCTTTTTAAACAATTCTCTCCCCCGTTATACCTTCCTCCTCATCCAACCGCTTATTCAACTCATTAAATTCCTCAAATACCTTAAGCGATTCTTTTGCGTCTTCCTCACTCAGTTTCTGGATTGCAAAGCCTGTATGTAGTAATATATAGTCTCCGACATTTACGTCGTCTAGCATTTGAAGGCTGGCATTGTATTTTGTTCCTCCTACTGAAACAACAGCCATCTCTCCTTCAATGGTTTCTACTTTTGCTGGAATACTTAAACACATATTTTGTTGATTTACGAATTACGAATTACGATTTTTGATTTACGATCCCGGTATCATCAAGATCATCCAATTAGTCCCAACTCCCTCCTTTTGGCTGCAACAGCAAGCTGCCCCAATGCTATACCTCCGTCATTTGCCGGAATTTTTTGTTGTACAAATACTTCAAATCCATCTTTCTCCAATTTCTGTTCTACACGTGATGAGAGGTATTTATTTTGAAATGTTCCACCTGACAATACAACTTTGTTAATGCCTTGAGATCTTCTTATCTGATTTGCCACTGCAAAAATAACATTTATCAGGGTGTTATGGAATTTGGCAGAGATTATACTTACCTCAATGTTGTTTTGTAAATCATACACAATTTCCTCTACTGTGGACTTAAATGAAATTTCATTTCCCATGTCGAACGGATAAAAAAGATCACAAGCACTATGGGCGATTGATTCAAGTCGCATGGGTGCTTCTGCATGAAATTTTGATTTACCACATACATCTGTTATGGCTGCAATTGCATCAAAATAACGGCCTGCACCTGAACTTAGAGGGCAATTGATGTTTTTATTAATTGACTGGATGATAAGGTGCAGAGTATCTTTATCCATCATTTGAATAAACGGAATTTCAAGCTTATGGATCTCTTCTCCAAAGGTTTTATAAAGCAATGATATTCCTGACCTCCAGGGTTCTTTGGTAACCCTGTCACCACCCGGGAGCGGTAAATAATCAAAATGAGTTAGTCGTTGGAATTCCGACAGGTCAGCCACAAGGAACTCCCCACCCCAGATTTTACCATCTGTTCCAAGACCGGTGCCATCAAGGCTGATACCGATTACTTTTTCATCCAGGTTGTGTTCAGCCATGCAGCTTGCAATATGTGCATGATGATGCTGAACGGCGATGGTTTTATGCTTTAAATCTTTTGCAAATTTTGTTGAAAGGTAATCAGGGTGAAGGTCATGAACCATAATCTCAGGTTTTACCCTGAACAAATTCAGGAACCGGCTATAAGACTCCTCATAAAATTCAAGGGTCTCAAGGTTTTTTAAATCACCTATGTGCTGGCTTAAAATGGCCTGGTTTCCTTTCCCGATACAAAAACAGTTGACAAGTTCTGCTCCAGTTGCCACTATTCCATCTACAATTAAATTAAGGTTAACCGGTTCAGGTGAATACCCTCTCGATCTTCTGATCAGCCTTTCTTTTTCATTCACTACTAATGCCACCGAATCATCTGTCCGGTTGTAAATTTCCCTGTTGTAAATTAGTACAGCATCCGCAATTCTGGTCAGTGATTCTATGGCCAGGGTATTATCGATCACAATAGGTTCATCCGATAAATTTCCACTGGTTAAAACAATGGCCGGCATATTCAACTTTTCAAACAACAGGTAATGAAAAGGCATATAGGGGAGCATTGCACCAACAGTTTTAAAACCAACAGAAACTGAAGGTGCCATTTTTTGTTTATCCTGAACAATGACTATAGGTTTTCGCCAGGATAACAGCGATTTTTTCTCCTGGGGAAACAATGTGGTGTATTCCTGCAAAACTTCTGCATCTTTGAACATGACAGCAAAAGGCTTTCCTTCACGGATTTTGCGTTTGCGCAATTCATAAACTGCTGCTTCATTTGTGGCATCACAGGCCAGCTGAAAACCACCAATTCCCTTAATTGCTACAATCTTGCCATCACGTAAAAGTTCAACGCAATGTTCTATAATATCTTTAAGATTCTGAATATGCTCTTCCCCAATAATAAGTTCGTACAGAGGCCCACACACATTACACGCAACCGGTTGTGCATGAAACCTCCTGTCCAGCACATTTTCGTACTCTTCCCTGCAGGTGTCACACATAATAAATGGATCCATTGTGGTTTTGTCCCGGTCGTAGGGTAAATCCTTTATAATGCTAAAACGCGGACCGCAATTGGTACAATTAATGAAAGGATAATCAATCCGGTGCTCCTGTTTATCCATATCTGCGATGCATTCTGCACAAACAGCAATATCCGGGCTTACATCCGTTATTTTATCAGACGCGTTTTCACTTTTAACAATTTTAAAGTCACTAAAGTCTTCAATTACAGATGGCTCAATATCTACCGTAAGAATATTGGAGGCAGCAGGTGCTTCCTCACGGATAACATTTACAAAGGTTTGAATTATGGATTCAGGAGCTTGTGCTTTAATTATCACGCCATCGTTTCTGTTTTCAACCCAGCCTTTTATGCTATATCGATGAGCAATCCTGTAGATAAAGGGTCTGAATCCAACTCCCTGGACCAGGCCCTTGACCTTAACTATTGCAGCACTATGTTTATCCTGACTATTCAATATTGTATTTTATTATCGGCACTTGATTACCGAAATATGTTGCAAAAATATATTTAGTTAATCAATTCACAACTTTATTTTTGATTTTGTAGCTTTGTATCTAGCAATGGCAAAATTACCTGTAAAAACTGTCGAGAGGTTAAGTCAGTACCGGAGGGTTCTCCAGAAATACAATGAAATGGAAGAACCCTATATTTTTTCACACGACCTTGCAAGGCTGATGCAACTAACTGCCGTAAAAGTCAGGCGTGATATGATGCTGCTAGGCATGTCCGGAAATTACCGTAACGGTTACAATGTAAAAGAAATTCTTGTTGCAATAAATGATACGCTGACCATTCCCAAAGCTCAGAAAGCAACCATAATTGGGATGGGAGACCTGGGAAAGGCACTGTTAAAACACATCAGTTCAAATCCTGCCTGTCCGGTATTGATCCCTGTCACTTTTGACACAAATCCTGCAAGGACTAATCAATCCTACCATTTGATCCCATGCGTTGATTTTACAAAATGTGCAGAATACATTCAAAAATACAACATCAAGATCGCTATAATTGCAACTGTTTCACCTGATATTCAAAACATCATCGACAGCCTTATTGTATCCGGAATAGAAAGTTTTGTCAACTATTCCGCCGGACCATTCCGGGTACCGGAAGATATCTACCTTCGGGATTATGATATCCGTACCACCATGGATGAATTGTCCTATTTCATAAGCCAGGAATAAGTGGAAAAAATATTCATTAGCTGATGATTGTTACAAAATTTTTCGTATTTTAGTGCTAATTATATTTCCATCGAAATTCAATGAATATTTCAAATAACTGAATTTCATTAATAAAAAAGGAGGTTCATATGACAAAAGTTGTTTCATTAAATGCGAAATGCCCTCATTGCGGTAAATCCTTTATGGATCATGAAACACAACTAAAAGACAAACCAAGTATTAAACTAAACATAGAAACCACGAAGGAGCGTGGGACAATAAGACTTTGTTCCTTGTATGGATGCTATGACCATCTCTGCGATACCCCACTTGAAGAAGGAGAAATCGCACGCTTTTTCTGCCCACATTGCAACAAAGAGTTAACCAGTAATGATGAATGCGATTCAGCAAATTGTAATGCACCCATGATCCCGCTTACACTTCAGCTGGGAGGTAAAGTGTTTATCTGTTCACGAAAAGGTTGTGATAACCACTTTGTAGCTTTTGAAGACCTTGCCACACAGGTCCGGAAGTTTTACGATGAATACGGATTCTGACAATGACCCGTCTATACGGGCAAACTCACTTTTCTAATCTTCCTATAATTCAGTGCCAGGTAAATCAGCAGGAAAATAATTCCTTCTGCTATGGTTTGCCATATGTTTAGATAATAGAATGACCTGATAAGGTAATCAGCATATACCTGTATCACTAATATCAATAAAAGCAGCAACACACTGGATATATATCGTCTGTTATTGAAGAAATTCACTGCATCCTGTATATAAAAATACAAGACGATAATTGCATATGCAATTAAGGTAGATATAGCTGCCCATTGATACCCGAAATCAGGGATCATTACAAAGTTGATTGCAATGTTGATAAGGCTTGCAAGAACAACACCAATTACCAGATTTCCAAGCTTATTGGCGAATTTGAACTTTATCTCGATAAAAAGGAAAAGACCGTACAAATAGGCGCTGACGAAAATAAAGGGCATAATGGTGTAGCCACTCCTGAATTCAGGGCCTAAAAGTACATGAGCAATTTGCCTGGGGAACATGCTCAGGTATGTGATCACAGGCAATCCAAACAATAAAAAAGCAAACAAATAATTGCTGATCAATTTATTGGAGTGATTAAGATTGATCTCAAGCTCCTTGTTCAGTTTGGGATTTATTGTATTGAAGTAAACAGTGACCAGAGCCACAATACTTAACTGGCTTATGTTATACACCTGGTTATAAATACCAACCGTCGACATATCCGTAAACAAAGCAATAATGTACCTGTCGCTGGAAGTGATGAGTAAAAAGAAAAAATTTGAAACAAGTCCTGCACTGCCAAATTTAAACAATACCCTTAGAATTTTTTTTGAGATCAGATTAATTGAAAAAGTTACTCCTTCACGACTAAGCGCAAGAATAACAGCCAGAACTGCCATATCGACTATAATTGTGCTTATCAGAACCGAAGTAATTCTGTATTCAAGAACGAAGGTCATTACATATAGCAGAACAAAACTGAGGACTGCACGCAGGCTGTGTATAATGTTGTATTTTAATGCCTTACCTTCAAGTCGCACAATGATCAGGAACAAGCCAAAAAACTCTTTTATGAAGAATTGGATGAAGGATAAAATAATCAAATGCTTTACTATAACTTTATCAGCAAGTAAATACCATATCCCAGTTACAATCAACATTAATACAGTGGATCCCATGTATATCAGGAACAGGTTTGAATAGAGGCTCTTTAAACCGTTCTTGTTCTTGTAAGCATTGTAAAACCTCCATAAACAGCCTGACAACCAGGAATAAAGAAAAATAGAAATGTAAGAAAAGGTAATTGTAATTATTCCGAGGTAACCGTACTCTTCAGGTGTAAAGTAGCGGGTGAAAATGGGAGTTTTAATAAATCCTACACCCATAGGAATTAAAGTACCGACAAGGTACCATCCCATGTCAACAATAAATTTCCGGTTGTTTCCTGGTGAATCGGCCATTCTTATTGATTCAATAAACTTTTATATAACTCCAGAAGCTTCTTCTCCATTATATCCCATTGGTAAAATTTCTCAGCGGCATTTTTTCCATTGTCACTCATTGTAGAGTAAATGGAACTATCCTTTTTCAATGTAATAAGGGCATTAGCAATTTCCTTAGGGTCTTCGGGATCAACAGAAATTCCACATTGGTGCTTTTTTATCAGATTGCTGATATGGCCAAAATTACTACCCACAATGGGCAATCCAAAATACATGTATTCAAAAATCTTGATTTGTAAAATTATTTTGTGAGTCTGAATAGGAAGAAAGATCCCAAGTCCAATCCTGCTTTTCCTGTACAGCTCAGCAACCTGATTATAGGGGACAGCCTCTTTTAACTCAACATTTCCTGTCAATCGGTTTAACCGGATAAAATTCAACATCTCCGATTTTAATTTTTTTGGGAACCATGAACCTAAAAAAACAATCTTTATTTTAGGATAATGTTCTTTTGAGATCCTGACTGCTTCAAGGATTTTCAACGCCCCCCTCACTTTTGTAATTCCACCTGTATAAATTGCATCATACTCTTTTTCAGTGTCAGAGTACTCCTCATCTCGATCCAGGTTTGTATAGTTGTAAATAATTTCAATCTTTTTATCAGGGAAATAGGTTTGAAATCGCTGTTGCAGATTTTCTTCTGTAGTGATGATCATATCATAGTTTGCAACTTTATTCCTCTCCCACTTCCTGATATAATCTGACCACTGTTTCCTGAATACCCTCAGTAATTTGGGCATCTGGCCATAATCAAGGATATTCTCCGGGTAAGGTTCGTGCACATCGTATATTACTTTAGGCTTTTGAGGAAGACTATTAAGTTTCTCTCCAATCCTGTTTACTTTTAGATCATGAATATGGTAAACATCGGCATCAATATCACCCGCTACCTTAAGCATTTTTGAATACAAACCTCCCGGTATTCTTTTGGAGATGTAATTCAGAATCCGGTTAGAGGGGAAGTTGTCACGATTGATCCTGAAATAGTTGATCCCTTCAGCTGTTTTACCCTGATTGTTGCTATCACCGGCAAGAATGTAATACACTTCATAGCCGAACTTCTTTAGCGACAAAGCTTGTTTCCAGTAGATCCTGTCATCATACAATTCATGGCTATCGGCCAGTAAACATATTTTGGGAGGGGATTCCCTCATACAACCAAAGATTTATAGTACAAATGTCTGAAAATTATTTTAATGAAATATTCCTGTTCTCAATAGCCCGAATAGCGTTTTGTATTCGCTCCTCCCCTTCACCAGAAACGATTGTAAACCGTCTATTCAACCTCTCCAGCTCATTCCGGTACAATTCAAACAGTTCTTTTCTCTTATCAGGATGCTCTCTTTGTGGATCAGGTTGCCAGGGCAGGTCAATATCCATCAAAAGATAAAGATCAAAATCCTGTTTTTCATATTGCTCAACTATCCAGGGATCACACTTTCTGAATTTGTAATCACTCCAGATCATGGTCACTGTTAATTCCGTATCATAAAAGATTAAACCTGTTGTTTCTGATTGTATTAGTCTCTCCCTCTCCTGCTGTCCTTTCGCAATATTTAAAATATCCTCAAATACATAAGGTCGTGATAAGGTATCAATGTATTCTCGTGCATACTCCGGTACCCAACGGGCATTATAATAATGCGCCAGATTCCTTGCGATAGATGATTTACCTGTGCTTTCAGGGCCTGTAATGGCGATATGTTTTAGTTTTAGGTTCAATTTAAGTTAGTTCTGTGTTCAGGGTTCTTAGTTCTGAGTTTATCATCGGGAATGTATTATTGTCTGTTTTGTATTAGTTTTTTTCGCCAGGAATAGTAGCCCCAAACAGCTAATACCAAAAACACCAAAAACTGGAAGCTTGTAAAAACCAATCCTTTATATGCGTACAAGGGAACTGAGATCACATCACCGATGATCCAGAAGATCCAGTTCTCTAGTTTTTTGAACGCCATTAACAGCATACCTACGATAAAAATTGCTGTTGTAAAGGTATCGATATAAGGTACATTGGTTGACCAGTATTCAACATCATCCGACTTAAAGGTTTTAAGCAAGATTACAATAACCACCATTGACAACAAAAATAATCCCAGGGACAAGATCCAGTCGCGGGTTCCACAGGCTGAAATTTTTAAAGCCGGTTTGTCCGATTTTCTTGTCCATTTATACCAGCCATAAACACTCATGATAAAATAAAACAGGTTAATCCCTGCATCAGCATACAGTTTTATACCAAAACAGATGTATACATAAATCAATACGCTGACGATGCCTGTTGGATAGACAAGAATTTTTTCCATTTTGGCAAACCAGACACTCAGCAATCCAAATATCACAGCTATAAACTCCAGCCAGGAGGTGTCCATTGTATTTTCCCAGAACGTATCGAATATTGTAGCTAACATTGGCAAGTGTATCTTTACTAATAATCACTCATTATTTTCGAATTCCAGATCATGGTTCATTGGCATGGATGGAATGGAATAATGGAATACTGCTGGATTGGAATAAATGTACAACTGTCTGGTTGACAACCTTTTTATAATACCAGAACTATGGCTTTTAATAATCTCTTCCATTTATCGTATTCACTTTATCCTATTTATCTATTTACAATTATATACCCTTAACTTACGACCATTAAACCAACTTGTCTAATCCCTAAGGTCTGCATTCACTATCTTCATTATAAAAACCGAATGAGGCAATTCAAAAGATTTATGGATCTCTTTGGTTAAGATCTCCATCACTTCAAAATATTCACCAAATACCTGGGTGCTCATTCCGTTTGTTTCCGCATTTATATTTTCGTATTTCTTCAGACGGTTAATAAAATCGAGGATCGGGGTGACAAACTCCGGACGTAAAGGATAATAACTTAATTCAACTGATGTTTTCATAATAAATATTATAGAGCCCGTAAAAATACATAATCTTATTACTAAATGATTTTCGGATTTTTGTACTTTTGATATCAAATTCAACCACCATGATCCGAAAAACAAAAAATTCAATATTATTAGTTCTGCTCCTTATTTTCGTAAGCAGTTGCCTGACAGTTGAAAAGAAAGAATACACATTTGAACTGAAGGACAACAATTCTGGTACACTAACCATAAAGTTTATCAACATTATGTCGATGAAAGACGATGAACTGGATGTTTCAGAAAGTGATTTTGAGGAGTTGGTTACCAATTACATCGAAGGCAATGAAATTGAAATGGATTATGAGGAGGCGATCATCAGAAGCAAAAGGTTATTTGAAGAGGACGGTAAACTTTGCGGTGAGGTTATCGTTGATTTTGAAAGTTTAAAAAGCGTTGGTTTGTACCAGTATGACAGTAAAAGCCCGTTGATGTTCAATTTGTCATCTTTCCTTGATAGTGAAAGCTACCTTAAAAGTAACGGGGAATACGGTGGTGAAGTAATGCCTGTTGTATTCTGGCCAAAATCCCTTAAAACTTTAACACTTACAACCTACATTACCGATCCGGACGAGACTACTATAAGTTTACTTTCAAATTATCAGAGTTGGGAATAAAAAAAAGCGGATGATCATTCACCCGCTAAATTTGTTAATTATCTTCGTCCAGGTCCCTGAGGCCCTCGCCTGCCTGCAACTTCCCTGATGAGTTTTTCACGGAATTGTTTTTCCGACTCAATCAAGATCAGTATCTTTTGCGGGCTTAGTACTTTTTTAAGCTCCTCATTGAATTCTTTCCTGTAATTCAGGATCTTTTGATGGTGATCAAGTTGAGCATCTATATAGCTCAGGGCTTCTGCATCACCAAGATCACTGATATTTTCTGATGAAATATCAAACTTCTCCCTGAACGCTTTCTGCTCGGCAGCGATTAGATCATTGTGCTGGTTGTAAACAGGCCAGAATTTCTCAGCCTCCTCCGGGGACAGATCAAGTTTGTCAGTTAGAAAAGCTACCTTGTGTGCCTCAATTTTTTGTCTGTGTTCTTTAAAGGCCTTTCTTCTGCCGTTTTGTGCATCTGCCGTATCCGACAGACAAAAAAGAAGGGCTAATATCAGGATGATAATTATTTGAGTTGTTTTCATGATTTAAATTTTAAAGGTTATATAATGATTCCGTAGATATGTCTTCATCAATCAGAAAGTCTATTACTGCATCGTCAGTAATGTTGGTATCCAGACTTAATCCATCCGTTGTTTCCAATGATTCAGTCTCCTCAGAAGTTGCATAAAGAACTTCAATAAGAAGCGCTTCATCCATGTATTCAATGATCTCAGGATTTTCCTCAAACAATTGTTCAAGTGTAATACCACTAAAATCTTCAAAAGAATCGTCCTGCTGTTTAAAAACTCCTGAAAATACCATAACAAGCAATACCACAACTGCTGCAAGGGAAACAGAATATTTGGGTTGCATCACCCATACTCTTATTCTGTCACTTAGAGATAGTTCATCCTCATGAGCAATTTTATCCTTAATATCCCTGGAAAGTTGGTTAAAGTAGTTTTCAGGTACAGTGAACGGATTTCCTTTTTTTAGCTTGTCAAGGTTAGGAGCAAGCTTGTCCAATCCATTTTCTTTATCCTCGTACGTATTGTTGTTATTTTTCATTGATCCTTTGATTTTCAATTCATCAAATGGTTTAATCACCTTTTACTGAATTTTCAATTTTTTTTACAGCTATATGATAAGAAGCTTTTAGTGCTCCTACCGAAGTCCCCAAAACCTCAGAAATTTCATTATATTTCATCTCATCATAATACTTCATATTAAATACAAGTCGCTGTTTTTCCGGCAATTTTAGTAAAGCCATTTGCAATCGTAAGTGAATTTCATCCCCTGTAAAAAAATTATCATCCATTAACTTATCTGCAATATAATTCTCATAACCAGTGAGTGAAAGCAAGTGTTTTCTTTTCTTTTTTTTGATAAAAGAGAGGGTTTCATTGGTTGCAATCCTGTAGATCCAGGTATATAATTGAGATTCTTTACGAAATGAGTCCAGGTTTTTCCAGATTTTAACAAAGATGTCCTGCACAATGTCATTGGCATCTTCATGGTTAAATACCATCCTGCGAACATGCCAGTAAACTTTCTGCTGGTATTTGTTTACCAACAGATGAAAGCCATAATTCATTGAATCTTTATTACGGCACATTTCAAGAATAGCGCTGTCTGTTTGTCCGGTCAATAGCCTGAATATTTAAAGTATAAAAATATATATTTTAAAAGGTAAGATATCGCAATTGATGAAAGGTTTAATTTTTAACAGAATTTTTACCCATATTATTTCATGATATACTACCTTTACCCAACAATTAAACGTAACCAGCAATTCATTTAATTTTAAAGACATTTTCACATGAAGACTATTAAGCTATTTATTGTTACAGCACTATTTCTGATTTCGGGGAATTCAATTTTTGCACAGGAAGCCATGAATTATGCCGACTTACAGAACTATTTGCCCTCCAGCATTTCAGGTTATGTCGCAGGGGAACCAGGAGGAGCAAGTATGAATATGCAGGGTATGTCGTTTTCCAGCGCTGATATCGAATTTACAAATTCAGATGATGGGTTTGTAAGGATTACTTTAATTGATTATTCGGCAGCCTTTGGTATGTACCAGGCAGCAACTGCTCTCTGGACTACAGGAATGAGTTTTGAAGACGATGAATCAATGGTACAATCTGTACAATGGAGTGATAATATTGTGGGCTGGGAGGAATACAGGAAAATTGACAAAGAAGCTAATCTAGCACTTGGTATCGGGGATCGGTTCTTTCTTTCCATTGAGGCCAATAATCAATCGTCAATGGAATTTGTGAAGAATGTTGCAAAAGATATGGACCTTGATGGGCTTGCTTCACAATAAATCATCAATTTTGAACTTTATACTATACCAGAGGTTAAATCAATAACTGATTTGTATCTTTGAAGACTTATGAAGAATGTATTGATCATATTACTGTTTTTAAGTTCCTTGCTTGTTACCGGGCAATCTGAACCAGGTTCAGTGAGCATGGTAAAAAATAATATTAATGCCGAAGAAATTGAGCCCTATTTAACTAAGAAACTTACACTGAACCTTGAGGCGGGAACTGTCTTTGGAATCGGAGGACATGGAAATTATGCCGGCACTTATATAGCTCCTCACCTCAGCTATCCGTTAAACGAGAGGTTACAGCTCAGTGGAGGTGTACTTCTTACCGGATTTTCAACAATACTCCATCCGGATGCCAGGTATTACGGATATAGCTTATATGAAAATGGCTGGCGAACAAAATCGTTTGTCTATGCAGAAGGCGCCTACCGGCTAAACGAAAAGCTAATGATCACAGGAACAGCCTATCATGAGGTTAATGGATTCAGAGGAAAACAGTTACAGAACCAGGGAAAGGATTTTAATACAAAAGGACTGATCATGGGGATTGATTATAAAATCGGTGAAAATGTATTTATAAGAGGACAGGTTGAAGTGTCGAATGGAAATGGGATATACGGTCATGATCCATTTTTTAATCCTGGAGCGGGTAGAGTTTATGACCCCTTCTTTCGCAACAGATAAAATTTGTTGTAGTAGACCGGAATAATATTATTGCTATTGATTTATTCCTTTTATTTGCCAAAAATTTAAACCATACACTGTATCAAATTGGATAATGTACTTACCATATCAAATCTTCACAAAAAATACGGTAAAATTCATGCTGTGAATGACCTTTCCCTTGATGTTGAGAAAGGCAGTGTTTTTGGTATACTTGGCCCCAATGGCAGTGGAAAAACCACAACACTGGGAATAATACTTGGAGTAATTACAGCCAACAGTGGTAATTTCAGCTGGTTTGGGAACCAGAACTCTAAAGAGGACAGAAAAAGGATCGGTGCCATCCTCGAGCAACCTATTTTTTACCCTTACCTTACTGCTGAAAAAAACCTCAGGGTATTTTCAAAAATAAAAGGGCAAGATTTTTCAGACATCGACAGGGTGCTTAAGATTGTTGAATTGTATGAAAGGAAAGATTCTAAGTTCAAGACATTCTCTTATGGAATGAAACAACGCCTTGCCATTGCTTCTGCTTTGCTTGGTAAACCAGATGTACTTATTTTCGACGAACCAACCAACGGGCTGGATCCTCAGGGAATTGCTGAAATCCGGGAGTTGATCATCAAAATTGCGAAAGAAGGTATTACCATTATTCTGGCCAGTCACTTGCTGGATGAAGTCCAGAAAACATGTTCACATGTTGTGGTTCTGAAAAAAGGCCGGCAACTGTTTGCAGGGAAAGTCAGAGATGTGTTAAACACTTCAGATTTAGTTGAGATTGCTGCTGAAGATAATCAAAAGCTAAATCTCACGCTGGGTCAGATTGATGAAGTATCGGAAGTAAATCAGGAAAATGACCTGCTGGTTATAAAACTTAGTGATGGATTCACAATTACACAATTGAATACACTCTTAATTGAAAAAGGCATTGTTGTTTCACACCTGACTCTTAGAAAAAGGAGCCTTGAACAACAATTTCTCGAATTGCTATCAAACAACGAATGATCAGACTTATAAAAATAGAGCTTCTTAAGGTAGTAAGCTACAGAGCGTTTTGGATAATGATCATCTTTTATGCCCTGATACTGGCTTTTATGATCTTCGGGATTCCCGGCCTACTTGATTATATAGCAGAAAAAACCGGGGAGGCGAAATACCTGCGGATCTTTAAAGCGGTGGCTTTCAATTTTCCCGACATCTGGCAAAACATCACCTATGTTGCCAGCTTGAGGTTCTTTATAAAAATAATACTTGGAATTGTAGTTATCATCCTTGTAACCACTGAGTTTCATTTTCTTACAGTGCGGGCCAATGTGATAAGCGGATACAGCAGGGCTGACTATCTATTGGGCAAGATTGAAATGATCGTTTTACTGAGCCTGTTTTCGACTGTTGTGATATTTCTCTCAGGATTATACCTTGGGTCAGTGCATTCAGCAACAGTTTCGTTCAGTAGTGTTTTCGGCAAGATGATTTTCCTCCTGGCTTATTTTATTGAATTGATCTCATACCTGCTCTTTTGCATGTTTCTCGGATTTTTGTTTAAAAAAACCGGGATAGCATTCATTGCTCATTTTGTTTACCTCATTATTGAACCCATTCTGGATTACAGACTTAACGATGCATTCGGACCATTCCTTCCGATAAATGCTATAAATAATATCATACAAACACCTAACACCTCCTTAATAAAGGTAAAAACGGATGAATTTAATTTTGATTTTCAGGAGGCTGTATCACTTTTAGATGTAGGAATTTGTCTGGGATATGCTTTGCTTTTTGTATTTTTATCTTACTTGTTGCTTAAAAAAAGAGATATTTAGTCGTCTTTAACAAGGATAATTATTTTCAAATTGAACCAAATGCAAACTAGGACAGTAATATTTGTCTGCTTAACTGTTTTTCTGGCTACTCTTGTAACCGGGTCCAACATAAACAGGGATAGTCTTTTGCATATTGTACATACGCTCGACCGACCTTCAGAAAAAGTGGTGGTTTTGAATCTCCTGGCCAAAGCCTACCTTGAAGAAGATCCAATGAGGTCGGAAAGTTATGCTTCTCAGGCCCTGTTTATTTCTGAATCGATTGAGGATTTGCAGGGAAAATCAGAAGCACATTATCATCTTGCCCTGCTAGCGATGAACGATAGAGATTACAACAAATCTTTCGCAAATTTATCTATCGCTATAACCGGGTTTACAGCTCTTGAAGATGAAAAATGGCTGGCAAAATCATACCTGATAAAATCTGATGAACTGAAACAAAACCTGGAATATGAACAGGCACTTCAACTCCTTTTTCAGGCCCGAGACATTTTCACAAAACTGAATAAGGAAAAAAAGTTAGCAGAAACCTACAACAGGATCGGGGGCTGCTATTATGACCAGGGGAATTTCGAAAAGGCGTATGAGTTTTTTCAAAATGGCCTTAACCTCTACAGTAAAACAGGCAGCCAGAGAGGATTGTCGGTACTTTATAACAACATTGGAGAAATATACAGGATCAATAAAAATTATGCTTTGGCTTTAGATTACTACCATAAAGCAATTGAAATAAACCTAAAACTAAATCATTCAGATTACCTGGCAATTAATTACGATAACATCGGTAGCATTTATATTGACAAGAACAACCTGGATTCAGCATCATATTACCTGTCACGTGCATTAGAACTAGGATTGTTAAGTGAAGATCCTAAGATCATTTCATCAATTAGGGTAAGTTTAGGAAGCCTCCACCTTATTAAAGGTGACCATGAAAATGCACTAAAAAATTTACAGCAAGGTTATGATATTGCTGTTCAGAATTCTTATTTGCTTACAATTAGGGATGCATCTCTCAGATTGAGTCAGGTTCACAAAGAACTACAGGATCATAAAAAAGCATACCAGTTCTTCAGGCAATACAGGACTACCAATGACTCCATCCACAACATCGAAAACCTGGAAAAAATCACCAGGATGGAGATGAAATATCTGTACGACCAGGAATCTGAAATCAATAAAATCCAGAATCAGCGGGTTAACTTAAAGTATTTTTCCATTGCCGCCGGACTAATAAGCCTTTCTGTGATCCTGGTACTCCTCTATGGAAGACTACGTTTGAAGAATCTGCAGAACAGAATACAGGCTGAAAATCTTCAGCTGGAGAGGAGCCAGTTGCAGGATGAACTGGATTATAAAAATCGTGAGTTAACCACGAATGTAATGTACCTTGTTAAAAAAAATGAATTGATCAATTACATCAGTGAGAAACTTCTAAAGGCAAAGCCAAATTTTACGGTTGCCAACAAAAAGAGTATCCAGGAAGTAATACTCAATCTCCAGTCCAATGTTGACGAAAATGTCTGGCTCACATTTGAAGAAAGGTTTAAGGAAGTACATAAGGATTTTTATAAAAACCTGAATGAACAGTTTCCAAACCTGTCAGAGAACGATAAAAAACTTTGCGCATTCATCAAGCTGGATATGAATACAAAAGAGATCGCAGCCATTACTCACCAGAATCCTTCAAGTATAGAGGTTGCCAGAACAAGACTCAGAAAAAAATTAAACATCTCAAATACAGACATTAGCTTAAACAGTTTTCTAGCGAAAATATAAAATGAACAGGTCGTTAACGGCATATATTATATTCTTGTTTTTAAGCATCTCTCTTAATGCACAGGAGACCTATAGCATTGACAGCCTGACAAATATGTTGAATTACCACTTGCCCGACACCACCAGGATCAACCTTTTGAACAGGCTGGCAGAAGATCATCTTTATATAAGTCACGATGAAATTATCGAATATGCACAGCAAGCTCTTGATCTAAGTGATGAAATAAATTACGAAAAAGGAATTGCCGAGGCATACAATAATCTTGGGACATTTTACAGGGTCAAAGGTATTTATGGGAAGTCCATCGACTATTATTTTGATGCCTTGTCTATCATGGAAGATATTGATGATATTAACGGGATCGCAAGATGCTACAACCTCATCGGAATTTTGTATTTCTACCTGAGCAACTTCGATTTAAGCCTGGAATATTATTCAAAAGCCCTGGAAATCAATTACCAGCAGAATGACAAAAAATGGATCGCCGGAAACAGCAATAATGTAGGGATGATCTATGAGCGGAAAGGCCAGTATGATAAAGCCCTGGATTATTACCTGAAATCCCTTGAAATGAATATTGAACTCGGTTATCAAAACTGGATTGCCAATAATTACGGAAACATTGGAAGTTTGTATATGGTTTTGAATAATCCGCTCAGCCTTCACTATTTCAGACAACGGTTAAAAATCAATGAACAGCAAAACGATACTGACGGAATTGCTGTGTCGAATTTTCATGTTGGTCATTATTACGTAAGTCAGGATGAGCTTCAGAATGCTATTCCCTATTTACAAAAATCCTATGATCTTGCCCTGACGGTTAATTCCCTCTCGACACTAAAAAGGTCCACTGAAAAACTAAGTGAGGTATATGCAGGTGTTGAGGATTTTGAAAATGCATTTCATTATGAAAAAATATTCAAATACTACAACGACAGCCTTAACCTCGCTGCAAACACTGAAAAAATTGTAAGACTCCAGATGCAAAACCAATACATGAATGAACTGCATCTACAGGAACTAAGGCAGGATAGAAATAGTTTGTTTCTAATCCTCATTGCGCTTGGTTTGTTCTTTCTGTTTAGTTTCATTGTTCTGATTTATAACAGGCAGCGATCCATAGCTAAGAAAAACAGGCTTGAGCAAAAGAATCTTTCACTTGGAAATAAATTACTTATTGAAGAACTCTCGTTTAAAGACAAGCTCTTACAAGACAATGTTCAATATCTGGTTCATAAAAATGAATTATTGACCCATGTATTCGAAAGATTGAATGAGATAAAGTCAAGTTGTAAGCCGGAAACCCAGAAAATTGTAAATGAGGTAATATTTGAGCTTCAATCTGGTATTGGCAATGAATTTTGGGAAGAATTTGAATTGCGTTTTAAAGAAATTCATAGCGAATTCTATAGTGAATTAAACAAACAGTTTCCTAATTTATCTGCCAATGATAAAAGACTATGTGCCTTTTTGAGATTAAAGATGACCACCAAAGAGATCTCCACCATTACTCACCAGAGCATAAAGAGCATCGAAACTGCTCGGTCGAGATTAAGGAAAAAACTCAACCTTCAAGATCCTGAACTTTCTCTCAATGATTTTTTAAATAAAATTTAATCCTCCTAACTATCTTATTTACCACCTCTTATATTTTTATGTATTGGTGTTGTAGGGGTGTTTTTCAGCTTTTGTATTGAAATTAACAGGGTTGCTTGAATAGGATGTAGTGATTTTGTAACATATAAATAGTTGCATATTAAAAAATGAATGACAATTTTTGCAGCAGAAACAAAACAACTACTATGGGATATCAGAAATCTGTTTCTGTATCAGGGAGTTTGGACGAGGAGATTAAGAGTTATATACAGAAGAAAAAAGATGAAAATTCGGCCTTGAAGAAATTACTTCATGCGCTGGAAAACGCGAAGAAAAGCGCTTCTGGTAAACCTAAAAGTAACTAAGTTCTTTGATTTACTATGCAAACGGGAAAAGCCAACGATATCAAGTACCTGAGCGGAGATCAAAAATCTCAGGAGTTACTTTACAAGCATTTCGCTCCTAAAATGTATGGAATTTGTCTGCGATTTGCTGGTAACCCTATGGATGCAGATGACATTCTGCAGGAAGGGTTTATTAAGATATTTACAAAGATCAAGGATTTTCGTAATGAAGGTTCCCTTGAAGGTTGGATTAGAAGGACATTCATTAATACAGCCATTAATTTCTACCGTAGAAATTCGAGGAATGCCAAGAATGAGGATATTGATAATGTGGAAATTAGTGATCAGCGTAACGAGAGTGTTTATGACTCAATATCACGGGAAGAATTACTAAATCTGCTTCAGGAACTTCCTAATGGTTACAGAACAGTCTTCAATTTAAATGTAATTGAAGGATATACACACAAAGAAATTGGCCAGATGTTAAATATTTCGGATAATACATCCAAATCACAATTAACAAGGGCTCGCAGCATTCTGCAAAAAAGGATACAACTTTTAACCCGAGAGAAGATCAGGGTACCTTTTGAAGGAATGAAAGCATTAAGAGGTGAATACAAAGAGGAAGAAACTCAGTTAATGTACCTCAAAGCAGTATAATACAACGTTCTTTGTTTTTTTGAGTGCGCTTTAATTTGATAACAGAATATTAACAATAAGATATCCAATATTTAGTTATCTCTATACGTTATATATCTGAATTAAAGTTAAAGTCATTTAAGACAATACGTTCTTAAAAAATAAAAGTAAGGTGTCTTTCCTTAATTGGTTTTGGTTAATAATTAGGTTTATTCTTTTCCTTTCTTACATAGCCTTACTTTTAAACCGGTATCAGTAAAAACTGCTACCGGTTTTTTTTTTGATTCTTTAAAAATTGTTAAAATAATCATAAATAATATTTGACTATTGAAGATATATTGTTATCTTTGTTTTTCAAAATTGATTTTTTAGCAATTTAAAAGATATTTAAGACGAAGTAAGGTGAACATCCTTCAAAAATTGGTTTTGGTTAATAATTAGGTTTATTCTTTTCTTCTTTTCATCACCTTACTTTATAGCAGGCAAGAGAATCGCTCTTGCCTGTCCTTTTTTATAGAAGTTCTAAACTTTCAAAAAAGCTCGATCCCCTGAAATTTCATTTATCTTTGATCAATAATAATTATGATGAGATTTAAGTACATTTTTCTATTGCTGATTTCGGCTTTTTTCTTTTCCCTGTCGGTTGCACAAAATTCAGAATCCTACCAGCATTACTTACAAAATCCTGAAATTCACAGGCTAAATGTTATGAAACCACATTCATCTTTTTACAGGATGATAAATAATGTAGCAGGTCCGGAGAATAAATCTTCTAACAGATTAATCTTAAATGGATCATGGAAATTTAATTGGGTAAGAAAACCTGCTGAGAGACCGGTTGATTTTTTCACTACAACATATAATGATTCCTCCTGGAAACAAATAGATGTACCTTCAAACTGGGAGCTAAAAGGTTTTGGTGTTCCAATATATACCGATGTAGAATACCCTTTCCCCTCGGATCCACCTTACATCCCTATGGATTATAACCCGGTCGGATCCTACAGAAAAGCATTTGATATACCTTCGAACTGGGACAACAATAACATTTTCATTCATTTGGGAGGTGTGCGATCAGCCTATTTTATCTGGCTAAATGGTGAGCTTTTGGGATATGTTCAGGATAGTAAAACTCCTGCTGAATTTAATATTTCATCCTTTGTAAGGAAAGATACTACAAACATCTTAGCATTGGAAGTTTACCGATGGAGTGATGGAAGTTACCTAGAGGGACAGGATTATTGGAAAATTAGCGGAATAGAAAGGGATGTATTTCTTTACACCACCAACGAAACCTACATTTATGATGTATTTGCCAGGTCTGACCTGGATACTGAGTATAAAAACGGAATATTTGAACTGGATATAAGCATTGCAGGAATCAATAAAGATTTCACAACGCATGTCGAAGTCAAGGATTCTTACAACGGCAGGCCGGTATTTAACTACACTTCTGAAAATAAAGAGGAATTCAATGATGGTTACATTCAAATCGACATAGAGGATGTAGAGGTGCAAATGGTAAAAAAATGGAGCGCAGAAACTCCAAACCTATACAATGTGCTGATTTACCTGACGGATAACAAAGGAAAACTTCTTGATAAGATCAACTTTAATACCGGATTCCGGAAAATTGAAATCCATGACAAACAGCTGCATATAAACGGGCAAGCAGTTACCATTCGTGGTGTAAACCGCCATGAACACGACAAAATAAACGGCAGGGTAATTACAACTGAATCTATGATTGAAGATATTAAGCTCATGAAACAGTTTAATATCAATGCAGTGAGATGCAGTCATTACCCTAACCGACCTGAATGGTATTCTCTATGCAACAGATACGGATTATACGTTATTGATGAGGCCAATATCGAAGCCCATGGAAGTGATCCCTATAATCCGGATAAAACTCTTGCTGATAAACCTGAGTGGAATCATGCATTTATGCAGCGAACCATTGACATGGTAGAAAGAGATAAAAACCATCCCAGTATCATAGGCTGGTCGTTGGGGAATGAAACGGGGTATGGTCAGAATTTCGTCGACACCTATAACTGGATAAAAAAACGGGATTCTTCCCGCCCGGTTCAGTGTGAAGATGCCGGGAAATCAGGGCTGACAGACATTTACTGCCCTATGTACAAAAAGATAGAATTCATTGAAGAATTTGCCACAACCGGTGATTCAAGGCCATTGATCCTCTGTGAATATGCCCATGCCATGGGCAATAGTGTTGGAAACCTGATCGATTACTGGGATACTTTCGATAAACATCCGAATTTACAGGGCGGATTTATCTGGGACTGGGTAGACCAGACTTTTCTGAAATACGATGAAAGTGGAAATCCTTACTGGGCATATGGTGGTGATTTGGGAGAATCAGGCGTTCCCAACGATTCGAATTTTTGCGCTAACGGGCTGGTTAGGGCCGACAGGTCATTAAATCCACATATCTGGGAGGTAAAAAAGGTATATCAACCCATTAGGTTCAGTGCAGTGGATGTTAAGGACGGAGTTATCAACATCAGGAATGATTACGATTTCACTAACCTGAGAAATTTTATATTTAGCTACGAACTTATGTCTGATGGAAAAATCATTTACCAAAACGAATTTCCAACCATCGAACTTGAGCCCCATAAGTCAAGAATAGTAATTCTAGACCTTCCTCCAATTAACCCTCAACCCCTCACTGAGTATTTTATAAAAATAATTGCCAAAACAAGGCACAAAAAGGGTTTAATTCCTAAAGATCACATCGTGGCCTGGGAACAGTTTCAATTACCAATTTATAGAGATAGCTCTGATTCATCAGGTAATGAAATCCATGAAGTACAATTACTTGAGGAGAATGACAATTGGGTGATTAAAGGAGATAGGTTTCACTTGTCTCTTAATAAACAATCCGGGGCGATCCAATCTTATAACTTTAAAGGTCAAAAGATCTTTCAGCGTTGGCCTGAGCTAAACCTCTGGAGACCTCCAGTTGATAATGACCTTGGGAATGGTATGCCAGGCAGATGCAAGATCTGGAAAGGAATTTCAAAACAATCAATACTGGAAAAGATTGAAATAGAGAAAATTAAGAATCATGTTGTGCAATTGGAGTATTCTTATTTTCATGATACAACAGAAACTAAGTATGTTATTAAATATAAAGTATTTGGTGATGGCCGGATAAATATTGACCTTGCCATTGATCCGGGACCAGGTGATCTTCCTGAGCTGCCCAGATTTGGAATTCAATTGATATTACCTTCTGATTATGACAGTATAACCTGGTTTGGACGTGGTCCACATGAAAGTTATTGGGACAGAAAAACCGGAGCACCGATTGACCTCTATTCCGGTACTGTTTGGGAACAATACACACCCTACGTCAGGCCACAGGAGAATGGTAACAAATCGGATGTAAGGTGGATGGCGTTATACGATAAAACAGGAATTGGGCTTATTGCGGTAGGCAATCCTATTATAAGTACAAGTGTTCAGCAATTCCATCAGGAAGACCTGGAACCACCGGGCATTGATGAACCTCAAAAACATATAAATGATGTTCTCCCAAAAAATGTAATCACCTGGAACATCGATTATAAACAGATGGGGGTTGGTGGTGATAACAGCTGGGGAGCCAGAACCCATAAAAAATATACCTTGCCACCAAATAAATATTCATTTAATTTTACGCTTGTTCCGTTCGACATAAGTGAACAGGATATGCTGGACTTCAGCAAATTAAAAAATGATTAACGATTGTTAAAAAAATAGATGGTCAATATGAGTAAGGATAAACGTCATATCGGAATAATGTATGCTTCCATAACAGCATTGTTCTGGGGATTTTTAGTAATTGCTTTAAAAGTGGCAACAGGGATAATGGATCCTTTAACCATCGTATGGTTCAGATTTGTGGTTGCCTTTATGATCCTTGCGGTTTACTTCCTTATCAGAAAACCAGGTTACCTGAAGATTCTCTATAATCCTCCACTATATTTAATAATAGCTTCACTTGGGTTGGGCATAAATTACCTCGCCTATTTGTATGGGTTAAAACTAACAACACCCAGTACATCCCAGGTAATCATGCAGTTTGGTCCGATTTTACTTGGGGTAGTCGGATTGATCCTTTTCAAAGAAAAAATAAGCAGGCGTCAGGCCATCGGGTTTTTTATTGCCGGTATCGGTCTGTATATCTTTTACCGGGAAAGTATTTCTCAAATAGTGGAAAATGAGGACCTGTTCAATATGGGCGTACTCTGGATTGTTGTTGCTGCAATGGCCTGGGTTGTGTATGCAACATTGCAAAAAATACTGGTTAAATCATACCCGGGACAACAATTGAACCTATTCCTGTTTGGTTTACCTGTTATGCTGTTTTTACCTTTTATAAAACCCGCAGGATTTCTTGATCTGGATTTTGGCAACTGGATGCTGATGATCTACCTGGGGTTGAATACCTTAATTGCCTATGGGAGCCTGGCCATGGCCTTTAAATATCTTGAAGCCAATAAAGTAAGTGTGATCATTACCATGAATCCTATCATTACATTTATTGCCATGGGCTTGTTAACTTACATGGAAGTTTCATGGATAGAACCAGAGCTCTTAACAACCAAAGGGATAATTGCAGCATTGCTTGTGGTTGGAGGGGCTATCCTGGCCGTTCTATTTGCCAATCCTAAGAAAAAGAAGGAGCTAAAAGATCTTATTCAAACCAAAAAAGCAACAGAAGAAAATTAAAAAACTCATATTCAAATAATCTTAAAAAACATGTTTAATTCTTCCACCTATAAAAGCAGACGACAAAAATTAAAAAGAGATTTGGGTTCCGGGATCATATTGTTCCTGGGAAATAGTGAAAGCCCGATGAATTACACCGACAACACCTATCGGTTCCGTCAGGACAGTTCATTTCTTTATTTCTTCGGACTTGATCATCCAGACCTCTATGGATTGATTGATATTGACAATGATACTGAAATGATCTTTGGTGATGATTATACCATTGATGACATTGTTTGGATGGGAGTTCAACCCAC
The DNA here is from genome assembly GCA_964421215.1 of uncultured Bacteroidales bacterium. Taxonomy (GTDB): domain Bacteria; phylum Bacteroidota; class Bacteroidia; order Bacteroidales; family JAADJA01; genus JAADJA01. The sequence goes on from CAYQWA010000012.1 coordinate 125,634, forward strand.
TATTGCAGAACGGGCTATTCAAACCGGGATCATAAATACAGCATCGCTTCAGGAATTAAAACCATTTCTTGAGAAAAACACGAACGATCGAAAAATACACTACTTACCTCCATACAGACATGCAAATAGTATCAAACTGCATAATCTACTTGGATTACCGGTTCAGGAAATAAAAGATAAATATTCCCTTGATCTGGTAAAAGCAGTTGTAAACCAGCGAAATTACAAATCTGAAGAAGAAATTGCGGAGATTGAAAAGGCGGTAAATGTAACGGTTGACATGCACCTTACAGCCATGATGATGGCACAGCCTGGAATGAAAGAATCTGAGATCGCTGCAGCTGTCCATGAGGTAGCACAAGCAGCAGGAGGCGACATCTCCTTCCCCATCATTGCCACTATTCATGGTGAAACCCTTCATAACCACTATCATGGGAATACTCTTCAAAGCGGAGATCTCTTTTTACTTGATGCCGGAGCAGAAACAAGCATGCATTATGCCGGTGATATGTCAAGTACATTCCCAGTAGATAAAAAATTTACTTCTGTCCAGAAAGATATATACAATGTAGCCTTAAATGCTCATGAGGCGGCTATATCAATGCTAAATCCCGGAACCACCAATAAAGAAGTTCACCTCAAGGCTTGCTTAACAATCGCAGAAGGAATGAAGGACCTTGGATTTATGAAAGGCAATATGAGTGATGCTGTGGAGGCTGGAGCACATGCCCTATTTTTCCCTTGTGGTACAGGTCATATGATGGGCCTTGATGTTCACGACATGGAAGACCTGGGTGAACAATGGGTTGGATACGATGGTGAACCTAAAAGCACTCAATTTGGCCTTAAATCACTACGACTGGGGAGAAAACTGGAACCTGGATTTGTACTCACCATTGAACCGGGTATCTATTTCATTCCTGACCTTATCGATATGTGGAAAGCTCAGAATAAATTCAATGATTTCATAAACTGGGACAAAGTTGAAAAATACAGAAACTTTGGTGGCTGCAGAAACGAAGAAGATTTTGTAATTACAGAAACCGGTGCCAGATTGCTTGGAAAGCCACTTCCGAAAACAATCGAAGATGTTGAAGCTGAAAGGAATATTCAAATCTGACAAACATTGATTTTGTAAAGCATCAAATTGAAAATATGAATAAATACGGGCTATTAGTCATTATAATTTTTGCATCACAACAAATTCAGGCCCAGACTGAATTTGTTCCGGAAACAACGGTGGGAGTTAAATGGGGTAGCAATTTATCTTCTCTGCTGTTTGAACCTACAGTTGAGCAAAACCTTAAAAGTGGCTATGTTGGTGGACTTGCTTTTAAACATATCTCACAAAAGGGGCTGGGGGTCCTTGCTGAAATAAATTACACCCAGGTGGGTTGGGACGAAAAAACTGACTCCATATTTAATTATTCAAGACAGTTGAATTATATTCATATTCCGTTTATGACCCATGTTACCCTGGGAAGGGGTAACTTTAAATTCAATATTAACCTTGGGCCAAACATCGCCTATTTAGCTTCTGAAAAAAGCACAACCAATCTGGAAGAGCAAATGATCGACTCAACCTATTATGCATACAATGCAGAAAATAAAATTGACTTTGGATTATGTGCCGGACTGGGATTTATTCAACACACCGGAATAGGAAATTTTCAGCTCGAAGGAAGGTTTTATCTTGGTTTTGGAGATGTGTTTGAACAAAACGACATCATCAGGTTCTCATCATCAAAAAATCAAAACATAGAAATAAGTTTGTCCTATTTTCTTGATCCCAAAAAAATATTCGGAAAATAAAGGCAAGTAATTACTAAACCTAAAATACGATGCTTGTACTGAATGATAGTGATATAATTAACTCCATTAACAGCTCGGAACTACTTACGGCTGTGGAAGATGCATTTCTATTGCAGGAATCCGGTGATTTCCTGATGCCGGATAGGACACATACAGAATACAAAGGCAATGTATTGCTGATGATGCCAGCGTTTGCAGGTGATTATTTTGGAACAAAGTTGGTTTCTGTTTTCCCTGAAAATTTCAAAAGGAATTTACCATCGGTTTACGGATCGGTAGTGCTGAACGACGGGCATACAGGAGAACCGCTTGCCTTTATGAACGGAGCTAAGATAACTGCTTTGAGAACAGGTGCGGTCGGTGCACTTGGAATTGCCTATACCACTCCAAAAGAAATTAAAAAGCTTGGATTGTTTGGTGCCGGCGTTCAGGGATTTCACCAGGTGATGTTTGCCTGTGCCGTCAGGAATATCAGTGAAGTCAGAATTCTTGATCCCTATTGCAAAAATCCGGATAAATTTATCAAAGAGCTGCAAGATTACTTTCCTGACCTAATGATTAAGATGGTTTCATCAGCTGAAAAACTGATCCGGGAATCGGAGGCCATAATAACTGCTACCACCTCTATAAAACCTGTTGTTCCAGATATACCTGATTTGTTTAATAAGAAGCATTTTATAGGAATCGGCTCCTACAAGCCTGAAATGCAGGAATATCCCGATAGTTTCTTCAGTTTTGTGGATCAGGTATTTATTGATACACCACATGCAAAAAATGAATCCGGAGATATTACAAGCCCTTTATCAAAGGGTCTTTTTAATGAAGATCAGGTTTTCACCCTGGGTAAGCTTATCAATAACGAGATAGGTTTATCCTCATGTAGTACAACTTTTTTTAAATCTGTTGGAATGGCCCTGTTTGATTTATTAACCGCTGAAAAGATCTATCAAAATGCAGTGGACAGGGGAATAGGACAAAAAGTAAATTTCTAACTCAACTGATATTATGAAACCCGAGTTTTTGGATAATTGGAATTTTAACCCTCCCGATTCATGGATGCGTTTAAAAACCATAGAAATGCACACCGGTGGAGAACCGCTGAGGATTTTTGTAGAAGGTTTACCTGAAATTAAGGGTTCAAGCATACTGGAAAAGAGAAGTTACTTCTGGGATAACTATGATTACATCCGGACGGGTACAATGTTCGAGCCCAGAGGACATGCCGATATGTATGGCGCAATTTTAACAGAACCCGTTACTGATGATGCTGACTTCGGTGTGTTTTTTATGCACAATGAAGGATACAGCACCATGTGTGGCCATGCCATTATTGCACTAACAAAACTGGTACTGGAAACAGGAATGATAATAAAAGAAGGCAATAATCCCACTTTGCAAATCGATGCTCCCCCAGGAAGGATTGTAGCTTCTGCCAGACGAGAAAAGGATAAAGTTGTGTCGGTCTCTTTTTTAAATGTTCCTTCATTTTTGTTGCATTCTGATCAAGTTGTTGAGGTTGAAAGATTGGGCCATGTAAAAATTGACGTCGCCTATGGCGGTGCATTTTATGCTATTTGCAAAGCTGATGATCTTAACCTAAACCTGGACGCAACCGATTATACACGACTGATAGACTATGGAAAAAAAATAAAGAATGCTGTCAGACAAAATTTCGAAATTCAACATCCCTACGAGGAAGACCTGAGCTTTTTATATGGCACCATTTTTACAGGAAGCCCAAAAAACCCGGAACACCATAGCCGGAATGTATGCATTTTTGCAGAAGGTGAAGTCGACAGGTCTCCAACAGGCAGCGGAGTAAGTGCAAGGGCGGGTCTCCACTATGCCAAGGGGGAAATGGACAGTGGAAAACTGTACATCATTGAAAGTATCCTGGATACAACCATGGGTGTAAGAATTGTAAAATCAACAAAATACGGCAACCATGATGCAGTTATTCCTGAAGTTAGCGGAACGGCCTTCTTTACAGGAGTAAATGAGTTTTACTTCGATCCACAGGATCCTTTACAAAAAGGATTTATTTTCCGTTAGTAGTATTAATTGTCTTACATTGAATGAGATAGATAAAATGCCGCCTTATAAAAAGTACAATATCAATAACATTTCACATCGTTAAAAGAAACCAATATGAATAGAAAACAGTTTTCACTTTTGTTTGCAACATTCCTGTTGACCATTTCTTGGAGTTTTTCACAATCCTTACAGGAGAAATTGGATCAGTTGTCCACCATTCATAACTTTACCTACGAAGAAATCAAAACAGATACTTTTTTCACCGAAAAATATGTATTGAAATTTGAGCAACCGCTTGATCACAATAATCCTGAAAGTATAAAATTTCATCAAAGGGTTTTTCTTTCACATCTCAACTTTGAAAATCCTGTAGTTTTCATCACCGAAGGATATGGTGCCGGATATGCCAATCACCCCAGGTACATCAACGAGCTGTCGTCCATACTAAATGCCAACCAGATTTGTGTTGAACACAGATATTTCGGAGAATCTACTCCTTCGGAAGTTGACTGGAAACACCTCACTATATTTAATTCAGCTTCCGACCACCACAATGTGGTTGAAGCACTTAATGACATTTATAATGGTAAATGGGTAAATACAGGCATTAGCAAAGGAGGCCAAACCACAATGTACCACCGCTATTTTTATCCGGAAGATGTGGATGCAAGTGTAGGTTATGTTTGCCCCTTGAATTTCTCCATTGAAGATAAACGTGTTTACCGTTTCCTTGAACAGGTTGGTGATTCGATAGCGAGAAATAAGGTAATTGATTTTCAATTTGAAATGTTGCAAAACAAATCCAAATATTTGCAAGCTTTTGAAAAACTGGCAGAAAAGAAAGAACTGACCTATCCGATGGATTTGCTAGAAGCTTACGAGCTAACCGTTTTAGAGTATTCATTTGCTTACTGGCAGTGGGGTGTTGTTCCGGTTGAAGAAATTCCAACCCCACCAGCCGATGAGGAAGAAATGGTAAACCATCTCGACCGGGTGGCCGGAATCAACTGGATTTCAAATGATGGGATTAATGGGTTTCAGCCCTTCTTTTACCAGGCACTAACAGAAATTGGTTTTTACGGATACAACATTGAGCCATTCAGGGATTTAGTTAGTTTTAACCAGAATCCAATATTTGACTTCACAGCCCCTGCATCTGCTGAAATAATATATAATCCTGAACCTATGCAACAAGTTGATCATTTTATCAGGCATAAAGCGAGAAATATGATATTCATTTATGGAGAAACTGATCCATGGTCGTCAACAGCGGTAGATTTAAGTTATAACAGTAATTTGCTGAAGGTTGTAAAACCCGGAGGCAGCCATATTACAAGGATCAGGAATTTGCCGCAGGAACAAAAAGATCTGGTAATCGACACATTAAAGGAATGGCTTAACATTGAGTAGTAACCAATTGCAGCACTTCTGACAACTGGTTGATATCGACCGGCTTGGTAAGGTAGTTGTTCATCCCAACTTTGTAGCTTTTTTCTTCATAATCTCGCAATGCATGAGCAGTAAGTGCAACTATAGGGATATTGGGATTCTTAACATCACCCTCTCCTTTTCTGATTGCTTTTGTAGCATCAAGACCATCCATTTCAGGCATTTCTATATCCATAAGAACTGCATCAAAATCTTCATCTGACAGGACTTTTATAGCTTCAAGCCCGTTACCAGCTACTTTGGAAGAGTGACCCAATCGGTTCAGAAATGCAACAATAACCTGAGCATTCAACAGATTGTCTTCTGCAATTAGTACATGAAGCTTTTTGTCTTCCACAAGTTCTTTTTTTGGTTGGTCCTTGGATTTTGTTTTATCCATTAGCAAATATATGGAAAAAATAAACTCACTACCCTTGCCTTTTTCACTTTCAACCCAAATCCTTCCGTCCATTAACTCAACAAAATGTTTACTTATAGTCAATCCAAGGCCTGCTCCGCCATATTTTCTTGTTGAAGAATCGTATTCCTGGGTGAAGTCCATAAAGATGAGTTTTTGCTTAAGCTTTGAAATACCAATTCCAGTATCCTTCACGGAAAACTTCAATTTAATGCGGTCCTCATTATCTGCTGGTTCTTCAACATTCACAGCAATTTTAACTTCCCCACTCTCTGTAAACTTGATGGCATTACCCACCAGGTTAAATAAGATCTGTCGAATTGCATCTTTATCTCCTTTTACGTAATCCGGCACATCATCATCCACATTTACACGTATTTTGATCTTTTTACTCTTGGCATCCAGGTAAAATGCATTCGACACAGAGTTTAAAGTTTCTCTTAGTGGAAGAGGAAATTTTTTCAGTTCTGTTTTCCCGGATTCTATTTGAGAATAATCAATCACATCTTTTATAAGGGCAAGTAAATGTTGGGAAGAATCTTTGATCCTTTTGAGGTTCAGACCCTGCTCTTCTGAAATCCCGGTTTTTTCTGTTAAATCGCAAAAACCGATAATTGCATTTATAGGAGTCCTGACTTCATGACTAATATTTGCCAAAAATTTATTTTTGGTTTCATTGGCCATCTCGGCATGTTCCTGCGCAACTTTCCGCCTGTCATTTTCTTCACGCAGCCTTTTGGTTCTCTCTTCAACACGCTTTTCCAGTTCATTGTTCAGGGTTTTAAGCTCCATGTTGGTTTTGGTTTTGATCTTGTACCTCGTCCATAATATAAAGATCAATGAAATCGCAAGCAGGGTGATAAATATGATGATGTTCCTGATGTTCTTTTCTTTTAAGACCTTCATGTTCAGATCCACTTCATGAATGGTTTGCCTTTGAGCTTCATCTTTTAAATGTTGCCCCAGTTGCAGTAATGAGAGTTTATCTTTTGTTTCCTTTGTTGCAAGAGATTCTTTCAGTTCTGTATACTCTTTGAAATAGTTGAGGGAACTCTTATAATCATCCAGCATGGCAAAGGTTTCTGACAATTGCTTCAGTGTTTCCTTATGAACTGCTAGAAGCCTGATATCTTCAGCAAGCCCTTTACTTTCATTGAAGTATTCGAGTGCTTTTATGTATTCCCCGGAATTTTTATGAGTAATTCCGATGTTCTTTAGTGTAACAGCAATCAGGTTCTTATCCCCTACCTGCTCACTAAGATTTAATGATTTATCATAATAATCAAGGGCAGTTGTATATTCACTTTTCTGGCGGAATACATTTCCAATGTTGTTATAAACACGCGCAGGATTTTCTCCCGTATAATCATCATGACCAGTTAACTCAAGGGCATTCTCGTAATGGCCCAGTGCCCTATCATTCTGACCTTTATACCAGAAAATATTTCCTATTGCAATGTTGGCTTCAACTGTGATGTTTATGTTATCAATTGAACTGCTTTCTTCAAGTGCTTTGTTGTAATAATCCAGGGCAAGATCAGGTTTTCCAAGGTTTCGATAGGCGATCCCTGCATTGACCATTGACTCAGCAATCCCATCTTTTGCATCCATTTCCCTATAAATCCGCAATGCCCTAAGGTGGTATTCAAGTGCAGTGGAATAATCACCAATATACCTGTATATTCTACCACTTTGGTTCGAACTTTTAGAAATTCCTTGTTTATCCTCAACATCAGAATATGCCTTTTGGGCTTTTAAGTAATAATCAAGCGCCCTCAGGTTTTCTCCTTTAAGTTTGTAACCGTCGGCAATGTTGTAATATGAATCAGCCTGGCATTCGATGTTACCAAGTTCTACAGCGAGTTCTAAAGCTTTATTTGAGTATTCGATGGAGTTGTTTGGATCGCTATTGAGGATTTCCCTGGCCAGTTTGTTGTATAGGTCAACCTTTTCGACACCATTAGCACTTTCAAGCTTCTGGATGAATTCATCATCTGTCTGGCCATAACCAATGCTTACGAAACCAAGCAATAGGCTTATAACTGCATATACGATTGTAGTTCTAATATTCAAGCAGAGCAAATTTTCAAATTAAGGGTAAAGCCAAATCTAATTTAAAACTTAGTTTTTGTACGGTAAAATAACAATAGGGTTGGCTTTAGAGGTGTTTTTTTAATCCTAAAAAATAATGCCTTGTTTTTGTTTCTGTAAATAATTAGTAATTTTGCAGCCGCATTAAGCATAAATAGAATATTATTCTTGGTCGCGTAGCTCAGTTGGATAGAGCAGCAGCCTTCTAAGCTGCGGGTCGCAGGTTCGAATCCTGCCGCGATCACTAAGAAAGCAAAGCCTGGTTTACGAAGTAAGCCAGGCTTATTTCATTTAAGCATTGAGCCAAACGAAGTTTGAGCTCAGGGATTGAATGAAATAAGCGGGCAAATCTTTGATTTGACCTGTTT